>NZ_ACYY01000014.1 GCF_000176015.1 Rhodobacter ferrooxidans
GCGGGGTCGCACCGATGTGCCGAAGATCGTGGATTGGTACATGGACGGCAAGATCCAGATCGACCCGATGATCACCCATATCCTGACGCTGGACGACATCAACAAGGGGTTCGACCTGATGCATTCCGGCGAATCCATCCGGTCGGTCGTGGTGTATTAAGCCGATATGCCCTCCGCACCGTGGCGCGGAGGGCTTGGGTCGGGCGATCAGCAGGCGGCGGTGTAGCGGCTGCCGTCGCGGCGTTGATAGACGCAGCGGCCATACTGGTCGCGCCCCAGCAGCGTGCCCGCCGCAAGGCCAACCGCGCCACCGATCAGCGCGCCTTTGACCGGGTTGCCCGGCGTCACCAGCGCGCCAACCGCAGCACCTGCTGCCGCCCCGCCAACCATCTGTTCTTCCTGAGTCTGGCAGGCCGAAACCAGCGCGACAACCGACAGCATCAGAGCAATTCTTTTCATGGTCAAACCTCCTGCGTTGACGGCAAATGCTGCCGTTTGCACACGATACCACAGCTTTGCGCCGGATTTACTGATCTCTGTTTGCAGACCGGCGCTATATCGCCACCCGGATTCCCGTTAGACTTCGGGTAACAGGTGACGGACAATGAACAGGAATACACTGATGAACGGGGCTGAAACGCTGGTAAAGACGCTGCTGGCCAGTGGGGTGGACGTGTGTTTTGCCAATCCCGGCACCTCCGAGATGCATTTTGTGGCCGCATTGGACACCCACCCCGAAATGCGCTGCATCCTTTGCCTGTTCGAGGGCGGGGCGACCGGGGCGGCGGATGGCTATTTCCGCATGACCGGCAAGGTGGCGGCGACGCTTTTGCATCTGGCGCCGGGGTTCGGCAACGGCTTTGCCAATCTGCACAATGCCCGCAAGGCGCAGAGCGGCGTGCTGAACATCATGGGCGATCATGCCAGTTACCACCTGCGCCACGAATCGCCGCTGAAGGGCGATACCTCGGGCATCAGCCAGGCGGTGTCGCATTGGACTCGGGTGTCGCAGGATGCGCGATCGGTGGCTGCCGATGGGGCGGCGGCGGTGCAGGCGGCACGGGCCAGGGGCGGGCAGATTGCCACGCTGATCCTGCCCGCCAATACCGCCTGGGAAGCGGCGGTCGGGCGCGAGGTCAGCGCCGCACCGCCCGCCTTGCTCCGCCCGTCGGATGCCGAGATCGACGCGGCGGCCAGGGCGCTGTGCCAACCGGGTGCGGCGCTGCTGGTCGATGGCGCGGCGCTGTGGGGCGCGGCGGGGCAGGTTGCCGCCAGCATCGCCGCAAAAACCGGCTGCCGGTTGCTGGCGCCCTGCCTGCCGGCCCGCATCCGCCGGGGTGAGGGCGCGGTGCGGTTTGAACGGCTGGCCTATGTGGTGGAAGAAAACGTGGCGGCGCTGGCGGGCATCACCCATCTGGTGCTGTGTGGCACCCAGCGCCCCACCAGCTTTTTCGCCTATCCGGGCAAGGTCAGCCTGCCGGCCCCCGCCGATGCCTGCGTGCTGGAGCTGTGCAGCAGCGACATGGATTATGAAGCCACGCTTGACGCGCTCGCCAAGGTGCTGGGTGCCGATCCATTGCCGCCAGATGCCCTGCAAGGGATTGATTTACCGAACCTTCCCCATGGGCCCATGAGTCTTGACGGCATCGGTCAGGCGCTTGCAGCCCTGCTGCCGCAAGATGCCATCGTGGTGGACGAGGCCATTACCAACTCGCGCTTTCTGGCCGCCCCCACCGTTTCGGCGCGTGGCCACGACTGGCTGGCAGTGACCGGCGGTGCCATCGGCTTTGGCCAGCCTGCCGCCCTTGGTGCAGCGGTGGCCTGCCCCGACCGCAAGGTGGTGGTGCTGGAGGGGGACGGCTCGGGCATGTACACCCTACAGGCGCTGTGGACCATGGCGCGCGAAGGGCTGGACGTGACGGTGGTGGTGTTTTCGAACCGCGGCTATCAGATATTGCGCGGCGAATTGGCCAATGTCGGCGTCACCGAGGTGGGCCGCAATGCGGTGCGGATGTTCGACGTGGTGGAGCCCAGCCTTGATTGGGTGGCGCTTGCCAAGGGGCATGGCGTGGCGGGGGTGCGGGTCACCGATCTGGACCAGTTCAGTGACGCGTTTGCCGCCGCCATGGCGCAAAAGGGGCCGATGCTGATCGAGGTGATCTGCTAAGGCTCAGATCGCGGCCATGATCTGCGCGCCCGCCTGGCTGATGGCGAACAGCAACAGCAGCGTCAACCCCAGCAGCAGGCTAAGCCTGACCGGGCGGGGTTTCGGGCGGTCCTTGGGTATGTGAAGCAGGTCATCCATTTGTCACTTTTACACCATCTTCCCCGCGCAAATAAGGCGCGCCGCCCGGTTTTGCAGCGACAAGCCGTTTCCCGCCTAGAAACCCGGATGCAGCCGCCCTTCCCCTTGCCGCCGCTTTGCGCTAAGGCCAAGGCGCAGATTTTCCATGGGGAACCCGATGAAATTCACCCTGTCCTGGCTGAAGGATCACCTTGAAACCAGCGCCCCCTTGGACGCCATTCTTTACGCCCTGACCGACCTTGGCCACGAGGTTGAAGGCGTCGAGAATCCCGAGGATACTCTGGGCGCCTTTCGCATCTGCCGGGTGATCGAGGCGGTGCCGCATCCCAATGCCGACCGCTTGCGGCTGTGCCGGGTGGAAACCTGGCCCGATGGCCCGCAGGGTGGCAGTCAAGAGGTGCAGGTGGTTTGCGGCGCGCCCAATGCCCGCACCGGGCTGATTGGCGTGTTCGCGCCGGTGGGCACCCATGTGCCGGGCACCGGGGTCGATGTGAAACCGGGGGTGATCCGCGGTGTGGAATCCAACGGCATGCTGTGTTCGGAACGCGAGCTGATGCTGTCGGACAACCACGATGGCATCATCGACCTGCCCGCTGACGCGCCGCTGGGTGTGCGCTTCATCGACTACAAGGGCGTCAACGACCCGATGATCTACGTCAAGATCACCCCGAACCGGCCCGATGGGCTGGGGGTGCGCGGCCTTGCCCGCGATCTGGCGGCGCGTGGGCTTGGCACGCTGAAACCCTTGGAAATTCACCCGGTGGAGGGGCACTTCCCCAGCCCGATCGGCGTGCATATCGACCCCGCCTTGAAGGCCAAGGGCTGCCCGCTGTTCGCCGGCCGCACCATTCGCGGCGTCAAGAATGGCGCCTCGCCCGACTGGCTGGCGGCGCGGCTGAAGGCCATCGGGCTGCGCCCCATTTCGGCGCTGGTCGATATCACCAACTATTTCACCTTCGGGCTGAACCGCCCCCTGCATGTGTTCGACGTGGCCAAGGTGCGGGGCGATTTGCGCATCCACCCGGCGGCGGGTGGCGAGGAACTGCTGGCGCTGGATGGCAAGACCTACAGCCTGCGCCCCGGCATGATGGTGATTTCCGACGACAATGGCCCGGAATCGCTGGCCGGTATCATGGGCGGCGAGGCATCGGGCTGTTCGCCGGAAACCACCGATGTGTTCCTGGAATCCGCCTATTGGGATCCGATCACCGTCGCCACCACCGGTCGGGCGCTGAAGATCAACTCGGACGCCCGCTACCGCTTTGAACGCGGCGTCGATCCGGCTTTCACCCTGCCGGGGCTGGAACTGGCGACGCAGATGATCCTCGATCTGTGCGGCGGCGAGGCTTCGACCGTGGTGGTCGATGGCGCGGTGCCCGATACCAAACGCAGCTACAAGCTTGACCCTGCGCGGGTGGTGTCGCTGGTCGGCATGGAAATCTCCGAGGCCGAACAACGCCAGACCCTGACGGCGCTGGGGTTTTCGTTGCGCGGCGATCAGGCCACACCGCCAAGCTGGCGCCCCGATGTGCTGGGCGAGGCCGATCTGGTGGAAGAAGTGGCCCGCGTGGCCAGCCTGTCGAAACTGGTCGGCAAGCCGCTGCGCCGCGTGCAGCCCGGCGTGCCGCGGCCCATCCTGACCCCAATGCAGTCGCGCGAAAAGGCGGCGCGGCGGGCGCTGGCGGGCTTGGGTTACAACGAATGTGTCACCTACAGCTTCATCGACAAGCAGGCCTCCAGCCTGTTCGGCGGCGGCAGCGATGCGGTAAAGGTGGATAACCCGATCTCGTCGGAAATGAGCCACCTGCGCCCCGACCTGCTGCCCGGCCTGCTGCGCGCCGCCGCCCGCAACCAGGCCCGCGGCTTCATGGACATGGCGCTGTTCGAGGTCGGCCCCGCCTTCCACGGCGGCGAACCCGGCGAGCAGCATCTGCAAGCCTGCGGGCTGCTGGTCGGCGCCAATGTCACCCGCAACCCGCATGGGGCGCGCCGCCCGTCCGACCTTTACGACGCCAAGGCCGATGTCGAGGCGGTGCTGGCCGCCATCGGTGCCCCGCCGCGCGTGCAGATCACCCGCAAGGTTGCCGACTGGTGGCATCCGGGGCGGTCCGGCGTGATCGGGCTGGGGCCGAACGTGCTGGCAACCTTTGGCGAGTTGCACCCGCGCGTGCTGCAAGCCCTTGATGTGAAAGGCCCGGTGGTGGCATTCACCCTATTGATCGGCAACGTGCCGCTGCCCAAGGTGAAAACCCCCACCCGCCCGGCGCTGGCGATCAACGACCTGCAAGCGGTGGAACGCGACTTCGCCTTCGTGGTGGACAAGGGGGTCGAGGCCCTGACCCTGGTCAACGCCGCCATCGGTGCCGACAAGGTGCTGATCGGGGCGGTGCAGGTGTTCGACCAGTTCACCGGCGACAAGGCCGAGGCGCAGATGGGCGCCGGCAAGAAGTCCCTAGCGATTTCCGTGCGCCTGCAACCGCAGGAAAAGACCCTGACCGAAGCGGAGATCGAAGCCGTGTCGGCCCGGATCGTCGAGAAGGTGTGCAAGGCTACCGGGGGCGCGTTGCGGGGGTAAGCCTCAGTTCGGAGTCAGGCTGAGGCGGAACCCCAGCGCCTTGGCCACCCCCAACAGCGTCGTCAGCTTGGGGTCGCCGCTGGCGGTCAGCGCCTTGTAAAGCGCCTCGCGCGTCACCCCGGCATCGCGCGCCACCTGCGACATCCCCCGCGCCCGCGCCACGATGCCCAGCGCGTTGGTGATGTAGGTGGCATCGCCCGAGGCGAAGGCGTCCTCCAGCAGCATTTCCTGAGACTCGACCGTGGTCAGGTGGTCCGCGGGATCGAAGGGCAGGGTTTTCAGCATGTCAGACCTCGCTTGCCATGGTTTTCGCGCGGGCGATGTCGCGCGGCTGGCTGGATTTGTCGCCGCCGCACAGCAGGATGATCACCACGTTGCCGCGCCGGGTAAAATAGACCCGGTAGCCCGGGCCATGGTCGATGCGTAACTCGCCAATGCCGTCGAAAAACTTGGCATCCCCGATCAGACCCGATTGCAGCCGCGAGATGCGGATGGCCACCTTGACCCGCGCACGCTGATCCCGCAGCGAGGCCAGCCAGTCTTGGAAGGTCTCGGTTTGGCGAACCTCGAACATGTGTGAAATGTAGTTCACATAGGCGGGTTTGGCAAGGGGGTGTGAACTATGGTTCACAGCGCGGTGGCGCGCGGCCGGGGCGGGAAGGAAAAGGTGGGGTGGAACCCCACCCTACGGCTTGTTAGGTGAGGGCGGGTTTCATTGCGGTGCACCCCAGTAGAATTGAGCCCAACTAACAGAAACCGCGGTCAATATCGACAAACCGAGCCCAACTATTACGGTGGGCCAGTTCCGTTTTATGTTCAGCCACCCGTATCGCAGCCAGTTAGAGTTCTCTAAGAAATCATGCCCTGCCGGTGTCAGAGACACGTAAGTCACTTTGTGAATAGAGTCAGGCCCAGGTTCATTTAGCCAAGGCTCATCACCGTTGGTTTCGGATTTAGCGAGGAATCCGCGCTGAAGCAGTTGTTCGATTTCGTAGCCTTCTTCGCGTGTCCAACCGGGTATCTCAATAACCTCGAAACCACCAACTGAGTGTACTGAGAATTCTTGAAACTTGACGTCGTTGTCAGCTTCTTCAACTTTCCTCAGAATGCTCATGCGACGACGGTCAAGCGATTTCACCCGCTCAACCCCCCCGCCAAATCCGGCATGTCCAGCGCCGCAAACCCATAATGCCGCAGCCAGCGCAAATCGCTCTCGAAGAACGCCCGCAGGTCCGGGATGCCGTATTTCAGCATCGCCAGCCGGTCGATGCCCATGCCGAAGGCGAAACCCTGCCATTCGTTCGGGTCAACCCCGGCGGCGGTCAGCACCTTGGGGTGGACCATGCCCGAGCCGAGGATCTCCATCCACTTGTCGCCCTCGCCGATCTTCAACTGGCCGCCGACGTTGGAATAGCGGATGTCCACCTCGGCCGACGGCTCGGTGAAGGGGAAATGGCTGGCGCGGAAGCGCAGTTCGACCGAGGGCACCTCGAAGAAGGCGCGGCAGAATTCCTCCAGCGTCCATTTCAGGTTGGCCATGGAAATATCGCGGTCGATGCACAGCCCCTCGACCTGGTGGAACATCGGAGTGTGGGTCTGGTCCATGTCCATCCGGTAAACCCGGCCGGGGGCGATGACCCGGATCGGCGCGCCCTGCGCGGCCATGGCGCGGATCTGCACCGGGCTGGTGTGGGTGCGCAGCACATGCGGCGGGCGGGCATCGCCGGGGGCGCGGTTCATGAAGAAGGTGTCATGCTCCTGCCGGGCCGGATGCTCGGGCGGGATGTTCAGCGCGTCGAAGTTGAACCAGTCGGATTCGACCTGCGGCCCCTCGGCCACGGCAAAACCGATGTCGGCAAAGATCGCGGTCAGCTCGTCCATCACCTGGGACACCGGGTGGATGGTGCCCATGCGGCGGGGCCGACCGGGCAGGGTGACATCCAGCCATTCGGTCTTCAGCCGTTCGTTCAGCGCGGCATCGGCAAGCCCCGCCTTCGCGGCGCGCAGGGCGGCGTCGATCTCGTCTTTCAGCACGTTCAGCGCGGCACCGAAGGATTGCCGATCCTCGGGCGCCATCTGCCCCAGTTCGCGCATCTTCAGGCTGATCTCGCCCTTCTTGCCAAGGGCCGCCAGCCGCACGTCCTCCAGCGCCGCCTCGTCCTTGGAGGCAGAGATTGCGGCGATATACTTGCCGCGCAGAGTGGCGAGATCGGTCATGGAAGCCTCCGGGTTGCGCAGGCTTGCTAGCGAGCGGGGGCGCGGATTGCAAGGGCGCCGCTCATCCGCCCTGTCAGGCGTCTTCGCTTTGATCCGACGGCAGTTCAGCGAAGACGCCTGACAGGGCGGATGAGCGGCGGCGCAATGAAAAACCCCGCGAGGCGGGCTCGCGGGGGGTCAAATCTGCCAGGGGCCGGAAATCAGGCCGGGATGGCGGCTTTCGCCTGGGCTGCGATGGCGTTGAACGCTTCGGGCTCATGCACGGCCAGATCGGCCAGAACCTTGCGGTCCACCTCGATCCCGGCCAGCGCCAGACCGTTGATGAAGCGCGAATAGGTCAGCGCCGGGTCGAACAGCCGCACGGCGGCGTTGATGCGCTGGATCCACAGGGCGCGGAAGTTGCGCTTGCGGGTCTTGCGGTCGCGGGTGGCGTATTGATTGGCCTTGTCCACCGCCTGCGTCGCGGTGCGGAAGTTGGTCGAGCGGGCGGCATAATAGCCAGCCGCGGCCTTGATCACCTTGCGGTGGCGGGCGTGGGTGACAACGCCGGATTTTACACGGGACATCTGCTGTTCTCCTTACCGGTCGTAGGGCATGTATTTCTTGACGATCTTCGCGTCGGATGGCGACAGGATCATGGTCCCGGTGACATCGCGAATGAATTTCGTCGTGCGTTTGATCATGCCGTGGCGCTTGCCGGCGGGGCCGGCCTTCACACGTCCGGTTGCGGTGAAGCTGAAACGCTTCTTGGCCGCAGACTTGGTCTTCATCTTGGGCATTTCCATCTCCTCTTTCGAGTGGTGATCGCGCGACTCGGCATGCCACTTTGGCCGGACGCGCGGGGGTTCGAAGGCTGCCGTATAGGCAGGGCCGGGAGGCGGTGCAAGCGGATTCTGCCGCTTTTGCCTCAGTTCAGGAAGCTGCCGATCACCCGCATGAAGGCCTGCGGAATATCGGCAATCTCATAACCGCCGGGCTTGCGCGAGATCGCCAGCGCCAGCAGCACCCCCGAGATCAGCACCAGGATGGCGCCGATGCGCGGGGCGCGGCCTTCGGAATAGGCCGCCAGCAGCGACGGTATCGCCAGCGCCCCCAAAGTCAGCCCGATGACCAGATACAGATCGGTATTCATCCACCACTCCCACAGGCAACACTCGGGCGATTATTCAGGGTCGGCGCTATAAATCAACCGTTCATCACAGGGTGCGACACGCAGGATGTTGGTTGTGCCCTGCACGTTGAACGGCACACCAGCCACAACCACGATCTGTTCGTGTTCCTGCGCGAAGCCGTCTTCAAGCGCCGCCCGCACCGCCGAGATCACCGCGCCCTTGAAACGCTCCTGCGGCTCGGTCATCACGCAATGGGTGCCCCAGGTCAGGCACAGCCGTCGCGCGGTGCCCACCAGCGGCGTCAGCGCGATGATCGGCACCTTCGGCCGTTCGCGCGCCACCAGACCGACGGTCTTGCCGGTTTGCGTGAAACAGCAGATCGCCTTGATGTCGGTGGTTTCGGCAATCTCGCGTGCCGCCGCCACGATGGAGTCGGCCACGGTGGTGCGATTGGCCTTGCGCGAGCTTTCGATGATGTCGCGGTAGGTCGGATCGCTTTCCACCGACAGGGCCACGTTGCTCATCGTGGTCACCGCCTCGATCGGATACTGCCCGGCGGCGCTTTCCGCCGACAGCATGATCGCATCGGCGCCTTCGTAGATCGCCGTTGCCACGTCCGACACTTCGGCCCGCGTCGGCATCGGGCTTTCGATCATCGATTCCAGCATCTGCGTCGCCACGATCACCGGCTTGGCCGCCGCACGGGCACCGCGAACCAGCCGCTTCTGGATCGGCGGCACCGAGTGCACCGGCAATTCCACCCCCAGATCGCCGCGCGCCACCATGATGCCATCCGACACCGCCAGAATCGCGTCGTAAACCTTCACCGCCGCCGGTTTCTCGATCTTCGACAGGATGGCGGCGCGACCCTTGGCCAGAGCGCGGGCTTCCAGCACGTCTTCGGGGCGCTGCACGAAGGAAAGCGCCAGCCAGTCCACGCCCAGCTCGCAGGCAAATTCCAGGTCGATGCGGTCCTTTTCCGACAGCGCCGCCACCGGCAGCACCACGTCGGGCACGTTCACGCCCTTGCGGTTGGAGATGGTGCCACCGACGATCACCGTGCAATTGGCGAAATCCGGACCGCAGCTTTCGACATGCAGCCGGATCTTGCCGTCGTTGACCAGCAGCGAGGTGCCGGGTTCCAGGGCGGCAAAAATCTCGGGATGCGGCAGCTGCACGCGATGGGCGTCGCCGGGCGTGGCATCCAGGTCCATGCGGAACGGCTCGCCCTCGTTCAGTTCGGCCGCCCCGGCGGCAAAGGTGCCGACGCGCAGTTTCGGCCCTTGCAGGTCGGCCAGAATGGCGATCGGGCGACCGGTATCGACCTCGATCTGCCGGATGATGGCGTGGCGGGCGCGGGTGTCTTCATGCACACCATGGCTCATGTTCAGCCGGAACACGTCGGCCCCCGCTTCGAACAGCGCCCGGATGGTCTTGTAATCGCTGGAGGCCGGGCCGAGCGTGGCCACGATTTTCACGTTGCGGTGGCGTCTGTTCATGCCTCGGCCCTTTTCTTGTCGCGTTTTTTCCCTGTGCCGCGCGAGTTATGGCGGAAATCGGAATCTGGGGCAACTGGCGGATTTGATAGCGGTAACAAATTGCTGAAATGCCGCAGGATTTCGGATAGCGATTCCCCTTCTGCCGCGCATGACCTAAAGCTTTGCCAACACCCCCCGTTTGCGGAGAATTGTCGTGCCCCCATACCGGATCATCGGACCGCAGCGCCCCGGTCGCTGGCTGGTGACCTGTGATCATGCCAGCAACCGGGTGCCGCCTGACGTCGGTGGCGGCGCACTGGGGATTGCCGATGCCGACATGGCCCGCCACATCGCCTGGGACGTGGGCGCGGCGGGGCTGGCCGAGGCTTTGGCGCAGCGGCTGGACAGCCCGGCGATCCTGTCGGATTTCAGCCGTCTGGTGATCGACCCCAACCGCGGCACCGACGACCCGACGCTGGTGATGCAGCTTTACGATGGCACCATCATTCCGGCCAATCGTGGCATCAGTGCCGCCGAGGTGCAGCGGCGGCTGGACAGCCTCTATCACCCCTATCACGCCGCCTATGCGCAACTGGCGGCGCGGCGGGATGATACGGTGATCCTGGCCATCCATTCCTTCACCCCCTGTCTGCAGGGGCGCAGCCCGCGGCCCTGGCAGGTGGGGGTGCTGTATTCGCATCTGGACGAACGCCTCAGCCGCCCGCTGATCGCCCGGCTTGCCGCCGAGGCCGACCTGTGCGTGGGCGACAACCAGCCCTATGCCGGGCATCTGCCGGGCGACGCCATCGACCGCCATGCCTTGCAACCCGGTCGGCTGAACACGCTGATCGAGGTGCGCAACGACCTGATCGCCACGCCGCAGGGGCGGGCCGCGTGGGCCGACCGGCTGGCACCGATCCTGCAGCAGGTGCTGGCCGGGATATGACCCTGCCTGCGGTGCAATGCGGCGGCGTGCGGTGAATTGGCCCGAATGTGGCGCCATTGTGACAAGATTATGCGTTTGTGCTTGCCAGACGGCGGAAATCGCCGTTTCTTAACCGGGTAAGCGTGATCAGGAGAGATCGCATGTCGCTGATTCTGATGCTGTCTGTGGTGGTGTGCAGCGTTTCGCTGCTTGGGGTAACGCGTCTGCGCATGCGTCCTGTGCAAGCAGCGGCTTCCTCGCGCCGCTGATGGAGCTTTTTCTGCTGTTGCTGGCGCTGCCGGTGATGATGGGTCTGGGCCTTGGGCTGGATGCAGCGTCAAACGATGATGCAAGCGCCGATCCCGCCCCCGAACCAGCCGCTGATCCAACCGAAATGCGTCTTGCCGTGGCAGGCTCTGCTTCGGCGACCGGTGGCGACGACCTGCTGAACGGCGGTTCCGGCGATGATGCGCTGGCGGGTGCGGGCGGCAATGACACAATCAACGGCTGGCGCGGCGATGATCTGCTGTCGGGTGATGCGGGCGACGACCGGCTATCGGGCGGCATTGGTGAAGATACGTTGGTCGGCAGCCTTGGCGACGATTATCTGATCGGCGGCTCCGGGCACGACAAGTTGTTTGGCGGCATCGGCGACGATACCGTGGCCGATCTTGGCGCCGGGCCAGGTGGCGGTGACGACCAGATATTCCTTGGCGCTGGTCGCGATTATCTGAGTGCCTTTGCCGTGGGGGCCGATGGCAATCTGTTCGTCCGGGCCGGCGCGGGGCGGGATGCGCTGTTCACCGGCATGGGCAACGACACGCTTCGGGGTGACAGCGGCGACGATCTGATCGGTGCAGGCGGTGGCGACGATCAGGTCTACGGCGGCTATGGCAATGATTTCCTGGAAGGCGGCGACGGCGACGACAGCCTGTGGGGCGGCATTGGCGACGACAGCCTGTGGGGCGGTGCCGGTGACGATCTGCTGATCGGTGGTCCGGGGGCCGACATGCTGAACGGCGACGAAGGCCGCGACACGTTGGTGGGGGCGAGCTTCGATACGCTGGTCGCCGGGGCAGGCGATGACCTGCTGGAGGTGTCCGGAGGCGCCACCTTCTCGACCGGCAGCGGTGCCGACGCGGTGGTGGCCATGCGGGACGGCGGCGCATTCCCGACCGTCACCGATTATGTCGCAGGTCAGGATACCTACGTCTTTCCGATCGACAACCCGCAGGCCGCCGACCCGGTCACGCTGGTCGAGGTGGCCAATGCCACCGGCGGCGTCGATACGCTGGTGCGGATTGCCGGGCTGGATTACCTGCGGATTGCGGGCATCGCGGCGGCGGGCGTGGATCCCGCCGACCTGCAGTTCGAATCCGCCGCCTAGACCGCGGCCTTGCGCATCTCGTCCAGATAGATCTCGCGCAAGCGGCTGGCGACCGGGCCGGGCTTGCCCGTGCCGATGGCCGTGCCGTCGATCTGCACCACCGGCATCACGAAGGCCGAGGCCGAGGTGATGAAGGCCTCGTCCGCCGTTGCCGCTTCGGCTAGGGTGAAGGCGCGCTCCTCGACCTCCATCTGCGCCTCACGCGCAAAACGCAGCACGGCGGCGCGGGTGATGCCATGCAGGATCTCGTTGCCCAGATTGCGGGTGATGATGCGGTTGCCCTTGACGATATAGGCGTTGTTCGAGGTGCCCTCGGTCACGAAGCCATCCTCGACGAACCAGGCATCATCGACGCCGGCTTTCTTGGCCATCATCTTGCCCATCGACGGATACAAGAGTTGCACCGTCTTGATGTCGCGCCGACCCCAGCGGATGTCGTCGATGCTGATGACCTTCAGGCCGATCTTGGCCTGCGGGTTGGCGGCAAGGCCGGGTTTGTCTTGCGTGAACAGCACCAGCGTCGAGGGGGTTTTCGCCGGGTCAGGAAAGGCGAAATCGCGGTCGCCGGGGTTGCCGCGGGTGACTTGCAGATAGACCATGCCCTCATTGATGCCGTTGCGGGCCACAAGCTCGCGGTGGATCGTCAGCAATTCGTCCATCGTTACCGGCGCGGCCATGTCCAGCTCGGCCAGGCTGCGGGTCAGGCGGGCGGCATGGCCGGCAAAGTCGATCAGCTTGCCATCCAGAACCGAAGTGACCTCATAGACCCCGTCGGCCATCAGGAAGCCGCGGTCGAAGATCGACACGCGGGCTTCGGTTTCCGGCAGGTAGTCGCCGTTCACATAGACGGTGCGGGCCATGGCATTATCCCCATAGGGCTGGTGTGGGTGGATGAACCCCGGCGTCGTCATACCGAAGCGGATTGTCGCGGTCTTCTGCCAGAAGCAGCGGCCCGTCAAGGTCCACATAGGCCGCAGATTGCGCCAGCAGCGTCGCAGGGGCCATGGCAAGCGACGATCCGACCATGCAGCCGATCATCACGCCGTAACCCTCGGCCTGCGCCTGCGCCTTCAGGGCCAGCGCCTCGGTCAGCCCGCCGGTCTTGTCGAGCTTGATGTTGACCATGTCGTATTTGCCGCGCAAGCCGGGCAGGGAGGCACGGTCGTGGCAGGATTCGTCGGCGCAGACGGGCACGGGTCGGGCGATCTCGGCCAGCAGATCATCGGCCCCGGCGGGCAGCGGCTGTTCCACCATCGCCACGCCAAGCCGCAGAAGGTGCGGGGCGAGGGCTGAGTAAACCTCGGCGCTCCAGCCCTCGTTGGCGTCGATGATGATGGTGCTGCGCGGCGCCCCGGCGCGCACCGCCTCCAGCCGCGGCATGTCGGCCTCGGTGCCCAGCTTGATCTTCAGGATCGGGCGATGGGCATGGCGGGCGGCGGCGGCGCGCATGGCTTCGGGCGTATCCAGCGACAGGGTGAAGGCGGTCAGCACCGGGCGCGGGCTGGGCAGGCCCGCCAGCAGCCAGACCCGCTGGCCCGCGGCTTTCGCGGCATGGTCCCACAACGCGCAATCCACCGCGTTGCGGGCGGCGCCGGGCGGCAGGGCGGTTTGCAGGTCGCCGCGGCTGATGCCGGGCGGCAGGCTGGCAATCTGCGCCGTGACCGAGGCGAGGCTTTCGCCATAGCGGGCGTAAGGCACACATTCGGCCCAGCCGGTGATGCCACCGCGGCTGACACGCACGGTCAGCACATGGGCATGGGTCTTGGAGCCGCGCGAGATGGTGAACACCTCGGTCAGGCGGAAACTGTCGGGGGTAACGGTGATCATCGGGCGGCCTTGGTTGCGGCGCTCATCAAGCGTGACCGCTTTCTTCGCTGGTTTGGGCAGGATGGCGTTCAGCGCAGAAAGCCGCAAGGCTTGATAAGCGGCCCCATGATGCCAATGCTGCGGATGCAGAATACACTTGCGGCAGATTGCGCAATAATCTATCGCAACGGCAGCAATTCACGAAACATACTTGCCACGAGGCCCTGCCGATGAGCTTTCGCCTGCAACCCGCCCCCCCGCCCGTCCGAACCGCTGCCAGTTGTTCGGCCCCGGCTCGCGTCCGGCGCTGTTCGACAAGATGGCGGCATCGGCGGCGGATGTGATCAACCTTGATCTGGAAGATTCGGTGGCGCCGTCCGACAAGGATTCGGCCCGCTCCAACGTCATTGCGGCGATCAGTGCGGTGAACTGGGGCAACAAGACGCTGTCGGTGCGGATCAACGGCCTGGACAGCCCGTGGTGGTATCGCGACGTGGTCGACCTGCTGGAACTGGGCGGCGACCGGCTGGACCAGATCATGATCCCCAAGGTCGGCTGTGCGGCGGATGTCTATGCCGTCGATGCGCTGGTGACGGCGATCGAACGTGCCAAGGGCCGCAGCAAACCCATCAGCTTCGAGGTGATCATCGAATCGGCCGCCGGGATTTCCCATGTCGAGGAGATTGCCGCCTCCAGCCCGCGCCTGCAGGCGATGAGCCTGGGCGCTGCCGATTTCGCGGCCAGCATGGGCATGCAGACCACCGGCATCGGCGGCACGCAGGAAAACTATTACATGATCCGCGAGGGCGCCAAATACTGGTCCGACCCCTGGCACTGGGCGCAGGCCAATATCGTGG
Source organism: Rhodobacter ferrooxidans (assembly GCF_000176015.1). Lineage (GTDB taxonomy): Bacteria > Pseudomonadota > Alphaproteobacteria > Rhodobacterales > Rhodobacteraceae > Pseudorhodobacter_B > Pseudorhodobacter_B ferrooxidans. Next base: position 14,663 of record NZ_ACYY01000014.1, read on the forward strand.
CTGCCTGCCGCACCCATGGCATCCTGCCGGTCGATGGCCCGTTCGGCGATTTCAGCGATGACGAGGGCTTCCGGGCACAGGCGCGGCGGTCGGCGACGTTGGGTATGGTCGGCAAATGGGCGATCCATCCCAAGCAGGTGGCGCTGGCCAACGAGGTCTTTACCCCGTCGGAAGCTGCCGTGGCCGAAGCCCGCGAGATTCTGGCCGCCATGGCCGCTGCCAAGGAACGCGGCGAGGGGGCCACGGTCTACAAGGGCCGTCTGGTCGATATTGCCAGCATCAAGCAGGCCGAGGTCATCGTGAAACAGTCCGAGATGATCGCGGCCTATTAGACTTTTGATTTTCGCGTGTCAGGCGGCAAAACCGGTGTCCACTTTTGCCTGACACGCTTCACGACACCCGTGCGGCAAGGGTTGGGAGGCCCGGCGCCGCAACAGGGGAGGATGCAGCGCCCCGAAGCAGGACTTCGGGGCGCTGCTGTTTTTCCAAGTCATTTCAACGGCAGACACAGCTCGGTGATCAGGTCTTCGGGGGCTGTGTCCTGCGGCGTGTTGCGGTAGATCTCGAACACCGGGCGGTCGGCGGGTTCCTCGCCCGATTGCGGAAGCCACAGGCTGTAAAGCTGGTCATAGGCGGCGGACAGCCCGGCATAGGGGCCGGTATGGGTCAGCACGCCATGGCGACCGGGCGCCAGCAATACCTGTTCAAGCGGCGGTTCCAGCACCGTGTCGGCACCCACCTCCAGCCCGGCATGGCTGCGCAAATCGGCGGCGGCGATGGCGGCAGGGTCGTCATAATACACCCCCAGCATGGCGCCGGTCTGCGGATAAAGCCCGCGCGCCCCGATCACCGCCCCCAGCTTGGCAAAGGCGCGGTTGATCTCGGGGTAGGGGCCGCGGTGCGGCATGGCGGCAAGGCGGCGGGCGGGCTCATTGCGAATTTCGACGGGAAACATCAGGCGGACCTCCGGTCTGGCGATGAGGAAGGGGCGCAACTCGCCGCGCTGGCGAAAGGCGGCGGGGGTGACAAGAAAGGCTTCCTTGAAGGCACGGCGAAAGCTGGCAAGGTTGGGATAGCCCACATCGCGGGCAATCCGGTCGATGGCGGTATCGGTCTGCACCAGTGCTGTGGCAGCAAGGCCCAGCCGGATTCGGCGCACCGCCCCTGCCGCGGTTTCGCCGGTGATGGCGCGGAAAACCCGGTGCCAGTGGAAGCGACTCATTGCCGCAACATCGGCCAGCGCATCCAGCGAAAGATCACCCGCCGGGTGGTCGTGGATATAGTCCAGCACCCGCAAACACCGATTTTCACTGTGATTTGCCATCTTTGGCCCCGTTTTGCCGCGCATCCCAGCATTGGCACAGAGTCGCCGCACAAATCTTGCCGAGTTGCAAAGATTGTCCCTCCAGAGCATACAACCGCATGAATGATCCCGCAGCGGTTACCTGGAGCGCGCGCCATGAACTATCTCGAGTTTGAAAAGACCCTGGCCGAAATCGAAGGCAAGGCCGAAGAGCTGCGCGCGCTGGCGCGGGGCAACCGCGGGATGGACGTGGAACGCGAAGCCGCCGCCCTTGACCGCAAGGCCGAGACCATGCTGCGCGACATCTACAAGGACCTTTCGGCCTGGCGCAAATGCCAGGTGGCCCGCCACCCCGACCGCCCGCACTGCAAGGACTATATCGAAGGCCTGTTCGTCGAGTTCACGCCGCTGGCAGGGGATCGCAACTTTGCCGATGACCATGCGGTGATGGGTGGGCTGGCCCGCTTTGGCGATGTGCCGGTGATGGTGATCGGCCACGAGAAGGGCAATGACACCAAGACCCGGATCGAGCGGAATTTCGGCATGGCGCGGCCCGAGGGCTATCGCAAGGCGATCCGGCTGATGGACATGGCGGCGCGGTTCAACCTGCCGGTGATCACGCTGGTCGATACCCCCGGCGCCTTCCCCGGCAAAGGCGCCGAAGAGCGCGGTCAGGCCGAAGCCATTGCCCGCAGCACCCAGAAATGCCTTGAGATCGGCGTGCCGCTGATCTCGGTGATCATCGGCGAGGGTGGTTCGGGCGGCGCCGTGGCCTTTGCCACCGCCAACCGCGTGGCGATGCTGGAACATTCGGTCTATTCGGTGATCTCGCCGGAAGGCTGCGCCAGCATCCTGTGGAAAGACGCCGAAAAGATGCGCGAAGCCGCCGAGGCGTTGCGGCTGACGGCGCAGGATCTGCAAAAGCTGGGCGTGGTGGACCGCATCATCAAGGAACCGACCGGCGGCGCGCAACGCGGCAAGCGCGAGGCGATCGAGGCGGTGGGCAAGGCGATCGAGACCATGCTGGGCGAGTTGTCGGGCAAGGAACCGGCGGCGCTGATCGCCGAGCGGCGCAAGAAGTTCCTCGATATGGGCGCGCGCGGTCTGGCGGCCTGATGAGCAACCCTTGGGTTGTTCTGATTCTTGCCGGAATCTTCGAAATGGTCTGGGCCATCGGGTTGAAATACACCGATGGCTTCAGCCGTTTATGGCCCTCGGTGCTGACGCTGGTGGCGATGGTGATCAGCGTCCTGCTGTTGGCGCAGGCGATGAAAACCCTGCCCGTGGGCACGGCTTATGCAGTTTGGACCGGCATCGGCACTTTGGGCACCGCAATCCTGGCGGTGTTCCTGTTCGGCGAGCCGGTGACGGTGCTGCGGCTGGCCGGGATCGGGCTGATTCTGGCGGGGATCGTGGCACTGAAGCTGGCCTGAGGCGCTTGCTTGTCGCTTGCTGGCGCAGCGCTCCGCGCGGGCATTGCAGCGAAGAGGCCTGTCAGGGCCGATGAGCGCCCGGCTTCGGTTTTTTCGGTTTTGGCGGCGGCAGGTCGGCGGCCACTTGCGTCACCAGCCGGGCCAGCAACGCCGGATCGTCCAAAGCTTCGTCGATGACGATCTGCGGCTTGACGCCGGGATAGGGTTCGCCCAGCACCGCATCGGGCAGCAGCGCGCGCAGGCCGGGCGTCGGTTTCAGCGTCAACTGGTTGTCGCAGATCAGCCCCACCACCTTGCCATCGCAATAGACCGCGTATTCGCCAAACATTGGCCGGATGGCGACATTCCCCGCCCCCTGCATCTGTTCAAGGATATATCTGGCGGTATCGGCATCGGTGGCCATGCTCAGACGTTGAACCCCGCTTCGCGCATCAGCCGGTTGGAGGCGGTTTCGATGGTTTCCTCCAGCACTTGCATGAAGGCCGCCCCGCGCATGCCGGCGGGGATGGCGGGCAGAAACTCGATCACCGCCACGCCGGGCTTGCGATAGATACCGTGCCGGGGCCAGAACACGCCAACATTGGTGGCCACCGGAATACAGGGCTGTTTCAGTTGCGCATAAAGCGCCGCCGAGCCGGACTTGTAGGGCATCTGCGCCCCGGCGGCGACCCGGGTGCCTTGCGGATAGATGATGATCTGCCCCGGACGCAGCGCGCCCTTTTCCACATCGGCCAGCATCTGCTTGATCGCCGAGCCGCGCTTGCCACGGTCCACCGGCACAAAGCCCGCCCGCAGCGCGTGCCAGCCCGCCACCGGCACCCAGGTCAATTCCTTCTTCATGATGAAGCGCGGTGCCGGCAAGGTGCTGACCAGCACCACCGAATCCAGGAACGACTGGTGTTTCGAGGCCACCAGCACTGCCCCGGTCGGGATCGGGCCGCGTATTTCGGTGCGCAGACCCACCATATGTTCGGCGGTAAACCGCACCCAGCGGCCATAAAGCTGCATCCAGCGCAGCGAGGCGGTGCGGGTGAACAGCGCCAGCGGCACATAGCCCACCATCAGCACGATGATGGCCACATACATCTGGATCACGAACAGCAGTGACAGCAGCCATTGCAGGGCATGTCTCATCAGGTCAGCTCTTTCAGTTTGCGGAATGCGGCAATGCGGGTGGCGACAAAGGCGATCGTTGCTGCCAGCAGCGGCAGCGCCAGCGGCAGCAGCCAGCCCGCGCCCTGAAAGCCAAGCCCGGTCAGAAAGCCGCCGGCGGCATCGGCGGCGGGCAGGAAGGCGATGCCGATCATCCCCGCCAGCGCCCCCACGGCAGCGCCGGCAAGGGCGCGCAGGGTAAAGCGGCGCACGAAAGCGCGGGCGATGTAGCTGTCGCGCGCCCCCACCAGCCGCAGCACCCGGATCACCTGCGCATTGGCGGCCAGCGAGGCGTTGGCGGCCAGGGTGATCATCGCGGCCATGGTGCCCAGGATCAGCACGATGGAAACCCCTGCCAGCAGCCGCAACCGCCCGGCGGCCACCACCAGCGGCTGACGCCAGCGGGTGTGATCGTCCAGCACCGCGCCGGGCGCCTCGGCCGACAGCCGCTGGCGCAGGCCTTCGGCGTCAAAGCCGGGGTCGGCCTCGGTGATCTCGATCAGCCGCGGGATCGGCAGCGCGTCCAGCGGCAGGTCGGGGCCGAACCACGGCTCCAGCAAGGCGCGCTGTTCGTCGTCGGTCATGGCGCGGGCGCTGGCGATGCCCGGCGTGGTGGCCAGAAGGTCCAGCACGGCCTGAGTCTGCGGCGCGATCTGGTCGGTGGGGGCGGAAATGCGGATAGTGGCGGTGCGGGCCAGCGCCTCGGACCACCGGTCGGCCAGCCGCCCCGAGGCCAGCGAAAGCGCCAGCGCGAACACTGCAAGGAAGGTCATTGCGCCTGCGGTAAAGCTGGTCAGCCAGGCGGTGGGGCCAGAGGTCGGCACCACGCGGTCGGCGGCGCGGTCACGGCGGGCGATGCGGGCAAGGGCGGCGCGGATCACAGGTCGGCCCCCGCAAGCTGGATGCGGCGGTTCTTGATGCGCAGCACCCGTGCCGCCACCTGCGCCTTGGCGGTGCGGATCAGGTTCAGGTCATGCGTCGCCACCAGAATGGTCTTGCCCATCTTGTTCAGCTCGACCAGCAGCGTCAGCAACCGCAACGACATTTCCCAATCCAGGTTGCCGGTCGGTTCGTCGGCCAGCACCACATCCGGCCCCATGATCACCGCGCGGGCGACTGCGGCACGTTGCCGCTCGCCGCCCGAAAGCTGTGGCGGCAGCGCATCGGCCAGCGCGCCAAGCCCCACCCAGCCCAGCAGATCGGAAAGATCCTGCGGATCGCCGTCGCGCCCGGAAACCGTCAGCGGCAGCGTCACGTTGGCGGCCAGCGGCAGATGGTCGATGAACTGGCAATCCTGATGCACCACGCCGATACGCCGGCGCATCCGCGCCACGTCATCCCGGCCCAGGCTGCGCACTTCGCGGTCGAACAGCGTTACCCGGCCTGCGGTGGGCAGAAGTTCGGCATAACACAGCTTCAGAAACGTCGATTTTCCGGCCCCCGAAGGCCCGGTCAGGAAATGAAACGACCCGGGCACCAGCCGCAGGGTGATCTCGGTCAGAAGCTCGGCACCGCCATAGCTGTAGGCGGCATTGTCGAAGGAAATCACAAGGCGTCTCCATGCGGGCGAGGGCGCGGGCGGCTGACCTGCACCATTGCCCAGTGGCGCGCCGGTTTCAATCGCCCTGCGCCGTTTCGCGTTAACCTAAGGCTTGGATATCAGAAGTATCGTTGCTACAACAGCGACAGTGGTGTGGCAGGTGCAGGCAGGGACAGAACGAATGCGGCTGGTTTGCCCGAATTGCGATGCGCAATACGAAGTCAGCGATGACGCGATCCCCGAACAGGGCCGCGACGTGCAGTGTTCAAGCTGCGGCCATGCCTGGTTTCAGGTATCGCCCGAGGTCGAGGCGGCTCAGGCGGCAGAGGAGGATCTGTTCGCTGCACCGGAAGTCGATGCGCCCGCTGGCATCGAAACCGCCGCAACCGCAGCCGCCGAAGCAACCGCCGCCGCCGCAACCGCAACCGTTGCCGCCGAAATCGCCACGTCGCCGGTGGCCGCCGAACCTGAACCGCCACGCGCGGCAGCCCCAGAACCGGAACCGGAACCCGAGTCAGAACCGCATTTCGAAAGCCCGGCCCCGTTGCAGCGCCGCTCGATCGACGAAAGCCTGATGGCGGTGCTGCGCGAAGAGGCCGAGCGCGAGGCCGCCGCCCGCCGCACCGAAGTGGTGCAACCTCTGGAAACCCAGCCTGATCTGGGCCTGCAACCTGCCGAGCCCGAAGTGGCCGACAGCCCGGTGGCCCGGCGCATTGCCCAGATGAAGGGTGTTGCCGCCGAACCGGCCAAACCGGCGATGCGGCGCGAGTTGCTGCCTGATATCGAGGAAATCAATTCCACCCTGCGCGCCAGTTCCGACCGGCGGCAGGATGGCGACGGCGGCTTTGAACCGCAGACCGGACGCAGCATCGGGCGTAGCGGTTTCCGCAGCGGTTTCGTGCTGATGATGATTCTGGCGGTGCTGGCAACGCTGGCCTATGTGGCCGCGCCGAAAATCTCGGCCCAGATCCCCGGCAGTGCTGCGGCGCTGAGCGCCTATGTGGCGGCGGTGGACAAGGGGCGTCTGTTTCTGGACGGGTTGATGCAGCAGGCCACCGGTGCCATCACCGGCGATCAAAAGGCTGGCGACGAAAAAGCTGGCGGCTGAACCGACGCTTTGCGACTTTCAGAACATGTCCAGCAGGCGGCGCAGGTAGTCGCGCTCGCCGCTTGGCCGCGCCAGATCGCCCGAGCGGCGCCTGATCTCTTCCAGCAGGTTCTGCGCCCGCCGGTAAACATCCTGCCCCTGCAACAGGTTGCGGTCCGACCCCAGACGCGCTGCATTGCCCTGCTCGCGGCCCAGCGGGTCCAGCGCGCCACCTGGATCGGCGCGGTTGGTGGCCTGACGCTGGTCGCCGTTCTGCTGGCGTTGCGCTTCGGCCTGCGCTTCGCCCAACTGCCGCATCCCCTCGCGCATGGCTTCCATGGCGTCGGCCTGCCGGTCCAGCGCGCCTGAAAGATCGCCGTCGCGCAGCGCCTTTTCGGCGTCGTTCATCGCCCGTCCGGCCTCGTCCAGCGCCTGCCGCCCGGCCTCGCCCGGATCGGTGCCGGGGCCGGGCAGGCGGTTGCCGTTCAGCCCGTCCAGCCGGTTGCGCAGATCGCGCTGGCGTTCGGCAAGGCTGCGCGGGTCGCCGGTTTCGCCTTGCCCCACACCATCCTGCCCCTCGCCATCCTGGCCCTGCTGGCCTTCACCGGGCTGTTGGCCGGGCTGGCCTTGGCCGGGCTGCGGCGGATTGACCTTGTCCTGCAGGTCGCGGAAGGCGTCGTCCGACAGGTCCTGCTGGCCGCGCAGGGTGTCTTGCAGATCGCGCATCGCCTGCTGGCCGGGGCCACCCTGACCGCCCGGCCCCTGCGTCACCTGCATGTTTTCCATCAACTGCCGCAGCATTTCCATCATCCGGGCGGCATCGGCGGTGCGGCCTTCCTCGATGGCCTTCTGCAACTCGTCCAGCAACTGCTGCAACTGGTCGCCGGTCATTTCCATGCTGTTCTGGTTTTCCGACATCTGGCTGTCGGGGTTGCGCAGCGCCTCCTCGGCCAGCTGGTTCATATAGTCGGCCAGCGCCTCGCGCATTTCCTGCATGAGCTGGTCGATTTCGGCCTGATCGGCGCCGTTGCGGATGGCCTCGTCCAGCCGGTCCTGCGCCCGCTGCAACCGTTGTTGCGCCGAGGCCAGATCGCCCTCTTCCACCAGCAGAGCCACTTTCCACAACGCCTCGGCCAACTCGTCGCGCACCTGCGGCGTCAGGCGGTCCGCCTCGGCCTCCAGCCGCCGCATCGCCACCCGCAACAGCAGATAGGCGCGGTCGTTGCGGATCAGGTCTTCGGGCTGATGGGTGACGGCTTTCAGGATTTGCGACGCGCGCGGGGCATTGCTGCGCGCCCACAGAAGATCGCGCCGCATCTCGATGATCGCAGCGGCGAGGGGGTCGAAGAACCGCTTGCCGGGCAGGATCAGCGAGACCGGCGGGGTCTGGCCGGTCTGGCCCATGGCGTCGGTGACCTGCAGGGTGATCATCACCGGCAGGTTGGCAAAGGCATGTTCCGACAGGTCGTCGATCAGGTTTTCGTCAAACGTCGCCCGGTCGCCCGAGATCGGCAGCGGCAGGTCCAGAATGACCGGCGGCCGCGGTTCGGGGTCGACGGTCAGGCCATAGATGCGGTCGATGGCGGCGAGGTTCAGGGTGATGGTGGCCTGACCGCTGGCGATGCCGTAATCATCGCTGGCGGAAAACGGCAGGTTCATGCTGCCGTCCGCCTCGCGGCTGATCTCGCCCGAGGTGCGGATGGTGGGGGCGGTATCGGGCAGGGCGGTGATCACCCAGGCGCGGCCACCTGCGCCGTCGATGGCGATGGAACCGCTTTGCTGCACGGTGAAATCCAGCGGTGCGGCAGGGTCGGCGGGTTTGGTCACAGCAGAGTTGCCCGAGACGGTTTCCAGCAGCGACAGCGCCCCCGCCTCGCCGTAAAGCCGAACCTGCACCCAGCTGCCCTGCGGCAGGGCCAGCGCCTCGGCGGTGATGTCGTTGAGGTAAAGGGCGGGCTTGCCGGTATGGGCGGGCGGCTTGGCCCAGGCCTCCCAGCTTGGTCCGGCGGCCATGGCGGCGGCGTCACCGGCGGGGGAAAGCCCGGTGACCGAGGCCACCCGCCACAACGAGCCGAACGCCAGCGCCATCACCAGTGCGGTCAGCGCCACATAGCGCAGCGCAAAGGGGTCACGGCTGGACAGCCGCAGGTCGGGGCTGACCGGCTGCGCCTGCGCCGCCCGCGCCGCCATCCGCGCCCGATGCGCCTGCCAGACCGCAATCGAGGCCGGATCATGCGAGCCAATCGCCTGCACATCGGTCAGCGCCGCAATCGGCTGGCCCGGCAGGGTGGCATCCAGCCGGGCCAAAGCCTCGGCCCGCAGCGGCCGTTTGAAAGCGCCAAAGCCCTTGAAAAGTGCTGCAAACCCGGCCACCGCCGCCATGCCCAGCCCGCCCCAGACCGCCGTCAGCGGCAGGTGGTCCTGCACCCCGAAAGCCAGGGCGGCCAGCACGGCAATCAGCAGCGTCCACAAGGGCCAGAACGCCCGCACCAGCCGCTCGGCCCAAAGCCCCGCCAGCGTCAGCCGCAGCGGGACCGTCAGGCGCGCCAGCGCCATTTGGGCGTCGTATTCGGTCATACCCTCCGCCAGGCTGCGGGGCGCTGCGGGATCACAGCCATTCCGGGATGGTATCGCGGTTCAGGATTTCGTCAAACGTCGGACGCGCGCGGATGACGGCATAGTGATCGCCCTGCACCAGCACCTCGGGGATCAGCGGCCGCGAGTTGTATTCCGACGCCATCACCGCACCGTAAGCCCCGGCCGAGCGGAAGGCCACCAGGTCGCCCTCGGCCAAGGGGGGCAGGGCGCGGCCCTTGGCGAAGCTGTCGCCGGTTTCGCAGACCGGGCCGACCACGTCATAGGGCTGCATCTCGGTGCCGGGCGGGGCTTCGGTCACCGGCAGGATATCGTGATGCGCGCCATACATCGACGGGCGGGCCAGGTCGTTCATCGCCGCATCAAGGATCAGGAAATCGCGGTCCTCGCCCTGCTTGACATAGATCACCCCGGCCACCAGCACGCCTGCGTTGCCGGAAATCAGCCGTCCCGGCTCGATCTCGATCTCGCAGCCCAGATGGCCCAGCGTGCGCTGGATCATCGCGCCATAGTCCAGCGGCAAGGGCGGGGCCTCGTTGGAGCGGGTGTAGGGGATGCCAAGGCCGCCACCCAGATCAAGACGGCGGATGTCATGGCCTTGGGCGCGCAGGGTTTGTGTCAGGTCTGCGATCTTCTGGAACGCCTGCTCGAAGGGTTCAAGCTCGGTGAGTTGGCTGCCGATATGCACGTCGATGCCGACCACCTGCAGACCGGGCAGGCGGGCAGCTTCGGCATAGACCTGCGGCGCGCGGCTGATCGGGATGCCGAACTTGTTTTCCTTCTTGCCGGTGGCGATTTTCTCATGCGTGCGGGCATCGACATCGGGGTTGACGCGCAGGGCGATCGGGGCGGTCAGGCCAAGCTCGGTCGCCACCTGCGACAGCGCCCGCAGTTCGGGCTCGGATTCGACGTTGAACTGGCGGATGCCGCCCTGAAGGGCCAGACGCATCTCGTCGCGGGTCTTGCCAACGCCGGAAAACACGATGCGGTCGCCCGGCACCCCCGCAGCCCGCGCCCGCCGGTATTCACCGCCCGAGACCACATCCATCCCGGCGCCCAGATCGCCCAGCAGTTTCAGCACGGCAAGGTTGGACAGCGACTTGATGGCAAAGCATACCAGGTGCGGCAGGGGGTTCAGCGCCTCGGTGAACAGGGCGTAGTGCCGGGTCAGGGTGGCGGCGGAATAGCAATAGAACGGCGTGCCGACGCTGGCCGCGATCTCGGTCAGGGCCACGTCTTCGGCGTGCAGGCTGCCGTTGCGGTAAAGGAAATGGTCCATGGCCGGGCTTTCGTTGCGGGGGAGGAGCCGGGGGCCAGCCCCCGGACCCCCGGGATATTTGAGAACAGATGAAAGGTGGATCAGGTGACGGGGCGACTGCGCAGGAACAGATAGAGCGGCAGGCCGCAAGAGACGCCGATGCCAAAGGTGGCCGGGATGGCGATCAGCGCCAGCCAGTTCTTGCGCACCGTGGTTTCGGCGACGATCCAGACGGTCAGGCTGATGGCGGCAATCGTCAGATCCCAGGTCAGACCGGTGGTGGAGGCGTTGACATACCACGCGTCGATCATCGCACCGAAGCCGCCGTCGTTTTCCCGCATGTAGCGCAGGAAGTAATACATCGGGTGGATGGCGCCCCAGGTGGCAAGGGCGAGGTAAAGCAGCCGCAGCGGCGAGATCATCACAACTCCAGCCCGAATGTCGCTTCGCCGGTGACGCTCAGGCCGGGGGCCGGGGCGGGTTCGGGCGCACCGTCAACGCCGCAGGCGGCCAGCAGCAGGGCGGATATCAGCAGGATTTTGGGCATCAGAGTCTCTCCTTCCAGCGGGTGATCTGGGCGCGCACCTGATCGGGGGCGGTGCCGCCATAGGAGGTGCGGCTGCGCACCGAATTTTCCACCCCGAGCACGGCGAAAACCTCTGCGCGGATGCCGGGGTGGACCGATTGCATCTGATCCAGCGTCAGGTCGGGCAGATCGACGCCTTGCTGTTCCGCCAGCGCCACCAGCGTTCCGGTCACATGATGCGCCTCGCGGAACGGCAGGCCAAGCGCGCGCACCAGCCAGTCGGCAAGATCGGTGGCGGTGGAAAAGCCCGAGGCGGCGGCGGCGGCGAGGTTTTCGCGCAGCGCCGTCATGTCGCCCACCATGCCGGTCATCGCGGCCAGCCCCAGCATCAGCGTGTCGGCGGCGTCGAACACCTGTTCCTTGTCCTCTTGCATGTCCTTGGAATAGGTCAGCGGCAGGCCCTTCATCACGGTGAACAGCGCCACAGTGGCGCCAAGGATGCGGCCCAGCTTGGCGCGCAGCAACTCGGCGGCATCGGGGTTCTTTTTCTGCGGCATGATCGACGAGCCGGTGGTCCAGCGGTCCGACAGCCGCACGAAGCGGAACTGCGCCGAGGACCAGATCACCAGCTCTTCGGCAAAGCGCGACAGGTGCATGGCGCAGATGCTGGAGGCCGACAGGAACTCCAGCGCGAAATCGCGGTCACTGACCGAATCGAGGCTGTTGGCGGTGGGGCGGGCAAAGCCCAGCGCCGCAGCGGTCATCGCGCGGTCGATGGGGAACGAGGTGCCCGCCAGCGCCGCCGCCCCCAGCGGACATTCGTTCATCCGGGCGCGGGCATCGGCAAAGCGCGAGGCGTCGCGGGCCAGCATTTCCACATAGGCCAGCATGTGATGGCCCCAGGTGACGGGTTGCGCGGTTTGCAGATGGGTGAAGCCGGGCATCACCCAATCGGCACCCGCCTCGGCCTGCGCCAGAAACGCGCGCATCAGCGCCTCGATCCCCGCAATCGCCGCATCGCACTGATCACGCACCCACAGCCGGAAATCCACCGCCACCTGATCATTGCGCGACCGCGCCGTGTGCAGTCGCCCCGCCGGTTCGCCGATGATTTCCTTCAGCCGGTTTTCCACATTCATGTGAATGTCTTCCAGATCGGTGCGGAAGGTGAAACTTCCGGTCTCGATTTCTGACAACACCGTGAGCAGGCCTTCCCCGATGGCCTCGGCATCCGTATTGGAAAGGATACCGGTGGCGGCCAGCATGGCGGCATGGGCGCGCGAGCCTGCGATGTCTTGCGCGGCCAGCCTGCGGTCGAAACCGATCGAGGCGTTGATCGCCTGCATGATCGCGTCCGGCCCGGCGGCAAAGCGGCCGCCCCACATGGCATTGGCCGTCTGGGGGGCGGTTTGGGAAACGGAACGGGTCATGCGCTGGCCTTTGGAGGAATGATGGTGCGGTTCGGATTTGCTGTTCTCTATACGGCCTTGCTGTTTGGTGCAAATCCCGTGGCGGCGGATATCGCCCTGGCCGATGCGCTGCGCGAGGGCGACATGCGCAAGCTGGTGTTCAGCCCCGAGGCCAAGCCGCTGCCCGCGGTCGGGCTGCTGGGGCTGGACGATGCGCCGCGGACGCTGGCCGAGTTTCGCGGCAAATGGGTGGTGCTGAACTTCTGGGCCACCTGGTGCCCGCCATGCCGCGCCGAAATGCCGGGGCTGGAGCGGTTGCAGGCGGCGATGGGCAACGAGCGGTTGCAGGTGGTGACGGTGGCGACGGGGCGCAACCCGCTGCCTGCCATTCAGAAATTCCTGGCAGAGGTCGGTGTGACGCATCTGACCGCACTGCGCGACCCCAAGTCGGAACTGGGGCGGGCCATGGCGGTGATGGGCTTGCCGGTGACGGTGATCCTTGACCCCGAAGGCCGCGAGGTCGGCCGGATGCTGGGCGAGGCCGACTGGGACAGCGACAATGCAAGGGCCGTGTTGACGGCGCTGACCGGGGGCTGATCAGCCGCTGTTCAGGTGGCGGATCAGCGCCGCAGCCTCGGGCGTCGGGCGTTGCTCGATCCGGCGGTAGTCGCGGCAATCCTCGGTGCGGCTGATCAGTTTCATCTGCCACAGGGTGCGGCGCAGGATGGCGGCATCTCCGAAGCAATGCAGATCGTTCAGGCGGGCGCTGATCTGGCGCTCGGTCATGCTTTCGCGCGGCGGCAGGCGGGCCCACAGTGCCCACAGCGCCAGTTGCTGCTGCGAGGTGCGGGCAGGCCAGCTTTGCAGGCGGCCCTGGCCGTCGAAATACCGCAGCACCTGCGCCACGCGGGTCATGTCGGCAGATGCGGGCGCAGGGGTGGCCAGCCGGTCGCCCGCCCGGGCCGAGGCTTGCAGGTGCTGAAGATTGCGAAAGCCCGCGCCGCGCGCCAGCATGTTCATCAGCCCAAGGTGGCCGGGCAGGGTTTCGGCGTGCTGCAGTTGCTGGTGCAGTGATCGGGTCAGGGCCGACAGGTCATCGACCTGAAAGGGATGCAGGGTCCGGGTCATCTTGTCCTCATGGCGTGCCGGGCGGGGTCGCTGGTCACCGGCTTGCGAACAGGCACGCGATGGGAAAGAGGTATGCGCGTCCGTGGCAGGTTTAGCTGTCCTTGCGGACCGGTGACGCCTGGGTGAACTGCTGACCCTGCGGGCAGAGTGCCGCGATTGGCGGGGGACTGCAAGGGGTGGTTGGGGGCAGAGCGGGGGGCTGTCTGCCCCCAACCACCCGAGGATATTTGTGCAGAGAAGAAATCAGGGGGGCGGGGAGAGGGCCTTGTGGCGGTGGCAACTGGTCAGGTGGTCGTTGACCAGACCGGTGGCTTGCAGGAAGGCATAGGTGATGGTGGGGCCGCAGAACTTGAAGCCATCGGATTTCAGATCGCGCGAGATGCGGCGGGAAAGCTCGGTTTCCGTCGGGATTTCGCCGAGGGTGGCGAAGTTGTTCTGCAACGGTTGGCCATCGAGGTGGCGCCAGAGGTAATCAGCGAAGGGCATCCGTTCCTGCACCGCCAGATAGGCGCGGGCCGAGGCGATGGCGGCCTCGATCTTGCCGCGGTGACGCACGATGCCGGGGTCGGCCAGCAAGCGCGTGACTTCCGCATCACCCCAGCGGGCGATGGTTTCGGGGTGAAAGCCGTCAAAGGCGGCGCGAAAGGCCTCGCGCTTGCGCAGGATGGTGATCCAGGCAAGCCCCGCCTGAAAACCGTCGAGGATCAGCTTTTCCCACAGCGCCCGGCTGTCGTGTTCCGGCACGCCCCATTCACGATCGTGATAGGCCACATACAGCGGGTCGGTGCCGCACCAGGGGCAGCGGGTTTTGGCGTCTTGCATCGCGGCGGCCTTCTTTGTGCGGACAATTGATGGAAAATGCCGAATTTCACCCGGAATTTACCTCTGCGGCGGCAATATGTCGATGGTTTCAGGGGCATCCGGGAAGGGTCGGCGATGAAAGCACCAGAGCGCAAGCAGCGGCTGGCGGTGGCGGCGGGCGACGCCAACCCGCTGGCTTACGTCATTTCGCAGAACGACGCCGAAACCCTTGCCATGGTGCAGGCGGCGCTGGAAACCAGGCGGCTGCGGCTGGCATTCCAGCCGGTGGTATTGGCCGCCGACCCCGACAAGGTGGCGTTCTACGAAGGCTTCATCCGGGTGCTTGACGTGACCGGCCGGGTGATTCCGGCACGCGACTTCATGGGGGCGATCGAAACGCAGGAACTGGGCCGTCTGATCGACTGTGCCGCGCTGGAAATGGGGCTTTCGACCTTGGCACGGCAGACCGATATCCGGCTGGCCATCAACATGTCGGCGCGCTCCATCGGCTATCCGCGGTGGATGAAAACGCTGAAACGCGGGCTGCAACTGTCGCCCACCATCGGCGAGCGGCTGATCCTGGAGATCACCGAAAGCTCGGCCATGCTGGTGCCGGAACTGGTGATGGCCTTCATGGACGACCTGCAGCGCGAGGGCATCGCCTTTGCCCTGGACGATTTTGGCGCGGGCTTCACTGCCTTTCGTCATCTGAAGGACTTTTTCTTTGATATCATCAAGATAGATGGCCAGTTCATTCGTGGAATCCACCGCGACCGCGACAATCAGGTGCTGACAGCGGCGCTGGCGCAGATTGCGCGGCAGTTCGACATGTTCACCGTGGCTGAATCGGTGGAAACGGTCGAGGATGCCGAATACCTGCGGTCTGTCGGGATTGATTGCCTGCAGGGCTATCTTTTCGGAGCGCCCACCGCCAGCCCGGGTTTTGCCATCGACGCCAAGGATGGACAGCGCACCGGCTAAGCCGGCGGAGCCTCGCGCAAATTGCCGTTCCAGCGGCGCGATTGCGTGCAAAATCCTTGCGTTTGCGGCCAAGGATGCTTAGCCATGCTGCAAAGCGGCGAAGGCGGCCTTCGCGCAGCTTCGACCAAGGGAGAGGACCACAAATGACCAATGTCGTGATCGTTTCGGCGGGGCGCACCGCCGTCGGCAGTTTCAACGGCGCGTTTGCCGCCACGCCTGCGCACGAACTTGGCGCTGCGGTGATCTCGGCGGTGCTGGAGCGGGCCGGGGTGGACAAGGCCGAAGTGTCCGAAACCATTCTGGGCCAGGTGCTGACCGCGGGTCAGGGCCAGAACCCGGCGCGTCAGGCGCATATCCGCGCCGGTCTGCCGATCGAATCCTCGGCCTGGACCATCAACCAGGTCTGCGGCTCGGGCCTGCGGACGGTGGCCTTGGGCGCGCAGCACATCATGCTGGGCGACGCCGATGTGGTGGTTGCAGGCGGTCAGGAAAGCATGTCGCTGTCCACCCATGTGGCGCATCTGCGCGCCGGCCAGAAGATGGGCGATCTGAACTTCATCGACAGCATGATCCGCGACGGGCTGTGGGATGCGTTCAACGGCTATCACATGGGGGTTACGGCGGAAAACGTCGCCTCCAAGTGGCAGATCACCCGCGAACAGCAGGATGCTTTCGCCGTGGCCAGCCAGAACAAGGCCGAAGCGGCACAGAACGCCGGCAAGTTCGCCGCCGAAATCGTGCCGTTCGTGATCAAGACCCGCAAGGGCGATGTGACGGTGGATCAGGATGAATACATCCGCCACGGCGCCACGCTGGATGCGATGGCCAAGCTGCGCCCGGCCTTCGCCAAGGATGGCACGGTGACCGCGGGCAACGCCTCGGGGCTGAACGATGGTGCGGCGATGGTGCTGTTGATGTCGGAAGCCGAGGCGCTGCGGCGCGGGCTGACGCCGCTGGCGCGGATTGCGTCGTGGGCGACGGCGGGGGTGGACCCGGCGCTGATGGGCTCGGGGCCGATTCCGGCCAGCCGCAAGGCGCTTGCCAAGGCCGGCTGGAGCGTTGCCGATCTGGATCTGGTCGAGGCCAACGAGGCGTTTGCCGCCCAGGCCTGCGCCGTGAACAAGGACATGGGCTGGAACCCGGATATCGTTAACGTCAACGGCGGCGCGATTGCCATCGGCCACCCGATCGGCGCTTCGGGCTGCCGCATCCTGAACACGCTGCTGCACGAAATGGGTCGCCGCGACGCCAAGAAGGGTCTTGCGACGCTGTGCATCGGCGGCGGCATGGGTGTGGCGCTCTGCCTCGAGCGGCCGTAATCCGCGATTATTTCTGCAAATGCAAAAACCGGGACGCAACAATGTTGCGCCCCGGTTTCATTTTGGGTAACAGCATTTCAACAGTATTGCCTTAGGGAGGAATCATGTCGAAAATTGCTTTGGTCACCGGCGGGTCGCGTGGAATCGGGGCGGCGATCTCGGTCGCGCTGAAGGAGGCGGGCTATACCGTGGCCGCCAACTATGCCGGCAACGACGAGGCCGCGGCCAAGTTCACCGCCGAGACCGGGATCAAGACCTACAAATGGTCGGTGGCCGATTATGACGCCTGCGCCGCCGGGATTGCCCAGGTCGAGGCCGATCTGGGGCCGGTGTCGGTGCTGGTCAACAACGCCGGTATCACCCGCGATGCGATGTTCCACCGCATGACCCGCCAGCAGTGGCAAGAGGTGATGGACACCAACCTGAACGGCTTGTTCAACATGACCCATCCGCTGTGGACCGGCATGCGCGACCGCAAGTTCGGCCGGGTGATCAATATTTCTTCGATCAACGGCCAGAAGGGGCAGGCCGGGCAGGCCAACTATTCGGCGGCCAAGGCGGGCGATCTGGGCTTCACCAAGGCCTTGGCGCAGGAAGGTGCCCGCGCTGGCATCACCGTGAATGCCATTTGCCCGGGCTATATCGGCACCGAGATGGTGATGGCGGTGCCGGAAAAGGTGCGCGAATCGATCATCGCGCAGATCCCGGTCGGGCGTCTGGGCGAGGCGACGGAAATCGCGCGCTGCGTGGTGTTCCTGGCCTCGGATGACGCGGGCTTCATCACCGGCTCGACGATTTCGGCCAACGGCGGGCAGTTCGTGGTCTGACAAAGCGGCGCGCGCCCTCTTTGCTTCCTTGCGGGCGCGCATCGGTGGATCAGCGATGAAAGCCGCCAAGGCTTGAAGAGCGGCGCGTTTCGGGCCATGGCTTGCCGCCATGACCCGCGCCCGTGCCACGCTCATCGGTTTTTCCGCGATCCTGCTGTGGTCGCTCCTGGCGCTGTTCACCGTCGGCTCGGCCCCGGTGCCGCCGTTCCTTTTGAACGCGCTGTGTTTCGGCATCGGCGGCAGTATCGGCCTGCTCTGGATGCTGTCCGGCGCAGGCATCGGCGTGCTGCGCGGCGTGTCGTGGAAGGTCTATGCCTTCGGCACCGCCGGTCTGTTCGGTTATCACTTCCTGTATTTCAGTGCCTTGCGGATGGCGCCCGCCGCCGAGGCCGGTCTGGTTTCCTATCTTTGGCCCTTGTTCATCGTGCTGCTGTCGGGCCTGCTGCCGGGCGAGCGGTTGACGGCACAGCACATCCTTGGTGCGCTGCTGGCCTTCGCCGGGGTGGCGCTGATCGTGCTGCGCGGCGGCGCTGCGTTTCCGGCAGGTGCGGCGGCGGGGCTGGGGTTGGCGTTCTTGTGCGCCATCACCTGGGCGGTTTATTCGGTGGCCTCACGTCGGCTGGGCGCCGTGCCGACCGAGGCGGTGGCGGTGTTCTGTCTGGCCACCGCAGCGCTGTCTTTGGTCGCCCATCTGGCGCTGGAAACCACCGTTTGGCCAGTGGGGGCCCTGGGCTGGGGTTCGGTTCTGGCGTTGGGCGTTGGCCCGGTCGGCATCGCGTTCTTCACTTGGGACATCGGCATGAAGCGCGGCGACATCCAGATGCTTGGGGTGGCGTCTTATGCTGCGCCGCTGCTGTCAACGCTGGCGTTGGTGCTTTCGGGCAACGCGCAGGCGTCGCGCAGCATCGCCATCGCCGCGGTCATGATTACCGCAGGCGCTGCACTGGCGGCTCGCGCCAGTGCAGCATCGCGCAATCCTGATGCAAACTGAACAGCTTAGACCTGCGCCAGCCGTTCGATCTCTTCCTTGATCTTCAGCTTTTGCTTCTTGAGTTCGGCGATTTCAAGATCGTCCGAACCCGGGCTGCGCTGGATTTTCTCTACCTGTTCCGAGAGGGCCTCATGCTTGCGCCGAAGTTCAGCCAGATGTGCGGCGACGGTCATGTTCATCCTCCTGAGATTGGTCCGTTCCCCGTCATTCCATCACATATCCCGAACCTTGTCACGAGACCGTCGCATAAAATGACGCCTCCGATGGTGAAATCAGCGCCAGAGGTCGCAAAGGTCGGCACCATCGCGCAGCACGGCGCGGGCCTGTGGGCTGTGGCTGTCGCGGTCGATGTCATGCGCCACCCCTGCGTGCATGATGAACGGCGGCAGCAACCGGAAGGCGGCGCGCCCTCCCTTGCGGGCTTGCACAATCACCCGCAGCGCCGGGCGGCCTTCGCGCGGGGCAAGCGGCAGCACGGCGACCGATCCCAGACGCGCATCCATCGCCGCCAGCGCCTCGGGCAGCCGGTCGGTGCCCAGGATCAGCGTCAGCCAGCCGCCGGGGGCCAGCCTGCGGGTGGCGGACTCGATCCACAGCGCCAGCGGTTGCGATGTGCGCAGCGCCATGTCGCGGCCGGCGTCGGGCGAGGCGCTGCCGGTGGTCGGGTAATACGGCGGATTGGCGATCACATGGTCGAAATCGCGCAGCAACACGCCGGGCATCTGCGCCAGATCGCCCTCCACCACCTCCAGCGCCAACCCGTTGCGGGCGGCGTTACGGCGGGCCAGATCGGCATAATCGGCCTGCAATTCCAGCCCGGCCAGCGCCAACCCCGGCACCCGGGCGCCAAGGCACAACACCGCCGTGCCCGCGCCGCAGCCCAGATCCAGCACCGACTGCCCCGCACTGGCCCCCACACAAGCCGCCAGCAGCACCGGGTCCGAGGCCGCGCGATAGCCCCGCCGCGGTTGCAACAGATGCAGACGACCCCCCAGAAAGGCATCATCGCTGAGGTCGGTTTCGGCAAACACCTACAGCCCCGTCGCGATATCGTTGTCGGCCAGCACGATCCGCGCCCGCCACAGATCAGGGTCGGCCACCATCAATCTGCGCGGCAATATGCCAAGGCTGCCGTCCAGGATGCTCATGTGGACGTCCAGCACAAACACCGCTATATCCTCGCCCTGAAGCAGGGCCGAGGCAAAGGCGATGATCGTGGGGTCAGCGCTGCGCAGAAGTTCTTTCATGGCAACGAGATAATCGGCTGGCCGGCGGTCTGTCGAGGGCAGTGACGGGGAAGTGATGGGTTTGGACGAGGTTTCGCAACAGCCGCATGACCGTCTGGCTGCCTTTCTGGCGGCAGACATGCTGGCGGTGAACGTGCTGATCCGGGAACGCATGGCCTCGGAACACGCGCCGCGCATCCCGCAGGTGACCGCCCATCTGGTCGAGGCTGGCGGCAAGCGGTTGCGGCCCTTGCTGACGCTGGCGGCGGCGCGGCTGTGCGGCTATGGCGGCCCTTTCCATGTACATCTGGCGGCGACGGTGGAATTCATTCACACCGCCACGTTGCTGCATGACGATGTGGTGGACGAATCATCGCGCCGTCGTGGGCGGCCGACCGCCAACCTATTGTGGGACAACAAATCTTCGGTGCTGGTGGGCGACTATCTGTTTGCCCGCAGCTTTCAGTTGATGGTCGAGCCGGGCAACCTGCGGGTGCTGGACATTCTGGCCAATGCCTCCGCCTCGATCGCAGAGGGCGAGGTTTTGCAACTGACCGCGGCGCAGGATCTGGCGACCACCGAGGCGATCTATCTGCAAGTGGTGCGCGGCAAGACCGCGGCGCTGTTTTCGGCGGCGACCGAGGTGGGCGGGGTGATTGCCGGGGCACCTGCCGATCAGGTGAAGGCGCTTTTCACCTATGGCGATGCCTTGGGCGTGGCGTTCCAGATCGTCGATGACCTGTTGGATTACGGCGGCGTGGCGGCGACCATCGGCAAGGATGTCGGTGACGATTTCCGCGAGCGCAAGCTGACGCTGCCGGTGATCAAGGCGGTGGCGAAAGCCGATGCCGAGGAGCGCGCCTTCTGGGTGCGGGTGATCGAGAAGGGCCATCAGGCCGAGGGCGATCTGGAGCAGGCGCAGGCTCTGCTGGCCCGCCACGGCGCGTTGCAGGCGGCAAGGGTCGATGCGCTGCATTGGGCGGCCACCGCACGCGATGCGTTGGCCGTGCTGCCCGCGCATCCGTTGCGCACCATGCTGGAAGACCTGGCCGATTTCGTGGTGGAGCGTATCCGCTAGCCGCGCATCTCGGCCGCGGCGACCCACCAACCCGGCTGCGCGGCTTGCAGCGCACGGGCGGCGGCGCTGGCGGCAAGCGGGTCGGCGAACAGGCCGAAACAGGTGGCCCCCGATCCCGACATCCGCGCGATCAGGCAACCCGGCTGCGCCGACAGCCCGGCCTTCACTGTGGCAATCACCGGCGCCAACTGGATCGCAGGGGCTTCCAGATCGTTGCGCATCATCTGCAGGAAAGCGGCGAGTTCGGCCGCATCGGCCAGCTTTGGCAACTCGCGCGGCATCGCCGGATGGTCGCGCCGGGTCAGGGCGCGGAACACCGCCGGGGTGGCCACGCCGACATTCGGGTTGGCCAGCACCAGCCAGCCCGCGGGCAAGCGATGCGCCAGGGGCGTGATCGCCTCGCCCACCCCTTCCATCCGCACCGCCCGGCCTGTCAGGCAGACCGGCACATCGGCGCCCAGCTTCAGCACCGCTGCGGCATCGGGCAACGGCAGGTGCCACAGCGCCGCCAGCGCCCGCAAGGTCGCCGCCGCATCGGCAGAACCGCCACCGATGCCCGAGGCCACAGGCAGATGCTTTTCCAGCGTGATTTCAACGCCTTGCGCGGCACCAAACGCCCGCGCGGCGCGCAGCACCAGATTGTCGTCGCTGACCGGCAAGGCCCCGGCCATTGGCCCGGTGATCCGCAGCGACAGCGCATCGCCCGCCGCCACGCTGATCCGGTCACCGACATCAGCGAACACTACCAGACTGTCCAGCAGGTGATAGCCATCGGCCCGCTGGCCGGTGACATGCAGCGTCAGGTTGATCTTGGCGGCCGCGAACTCAGTTGCCATCGGCGGTTTGCGTCGGCAACGGTGCCGCCCCTTCGGCGGCCAGCACTGCGTCCAGCCCCTGTTCCAGCTTCTGGCGGATACGGACCGCATCCTTTTCCACCGGATCGAACGACAGCGCCCGCCGCCACTGGAACCGCGCCTCCAGCTTGCGCCCGACCGCCCAGTAAACGTCGCCCAGATGGTCGGTGACCACCGGATCGACCGGCTCCAGCAGCGAGGCCTTCTCCATCGGTTCCAGCGCCTGATCATAGCGGCCCAGCCGGAACAGCGCCCAGGCCAGACTGTCGGTGATGGCGCCGCTGTCGGGTTGCAGGCTTGCCGCGCGTTCGATCAGCGTCAACGCCTCGTCAAGGTTCTGGTTCATCTCGACGAAGGAATAGCCCAGGTAGTTCATCACCAGCGGCTGCTCCGGCGAAAGCTCCAGCGCGCGGCGCAGGTCGGGTTCGGCCAGTTCCCAGCGTTTCTGCCGCTCGTGGCAGATGCCGCGGGCGTAATACAGCACCCAGTGCTGCGCCTCGGGCTTGGTGATCAGCGCGATGGCGGCGTCATAGGCCTTGCCTGCCTCCTCGAACCGGTCCTCGCGGCGCAGCATGTCACCCAGCGTCGATTGCACGGCGATGATCTGGGCGTTGCTGCGGCTGAGGGCTTGCAACACCTCGATGGCGGCGTCTTTCTTGTCGGCGGAATACAGGGCGGCGGCGCGGCCCATCTCGGCCACATAGAAAGCGGGGTCGGTGGCTGGTACCTGCGCGAAGGTTTCGGTGGCCAGATCGTGCTGTCCCTGTTCCTCCAGCAACCCGGCGGTCAGCAGCAACGCCTCGGTATGATCGGGGCGCAACTCACCGGCAACGCGGGTGTGCAGCAACACAAAGGCCGGGTCGGCCTGACCCTGCATGGCGGCGGCCACCGAAAAGAACACTTCGGCAATGCCGTCGGTGGCGTTGCGCGCCACATCGAACGGCAGGGTTTCGCCCGCGGTCAGCCGTGCCACCATGGCGTCGATTGCCGGGTCTTGACCGGCCTCGAAGGCCTTGGTCAGCAATTCGATGGCGTCGGCGTTGCGCTCCAGCTGGCTCAGAACTTCGGCAAAGGCCACCAGACTGCGCCGGGTGGCCTGCAGGGTGCCAGAGGCGCGCCCCGAAAGGATATCGTCGGCGCCTTCGAAATCCCCGACCGAGGCCAGCGCCAACGCCTTGTGATAAAGCCCGAACGCCTGCATGCCCTCGGTCTTGGCCACGGTGTCAAAGGCGGCCAGCGCCTCGGACATCCGGCCATTGCCCAGTTCGGCCCAGGCCAGCACCAGCCCGTCCAGCAGCGGCCCAAGATTGCGACCCTCGGCGGCGGCTGCAAGGATTCCGGCAAAATCGCCGGTTTTGGCCTGATCGGCCAGCAGAACCAGATCGGCCGAGCCGTTCACGATGCCCGACTTCTGCATCTGCCGCGCGATGGTGACGGCGGCGCCAAACTCGCCCAGACCGATATTGGCGACGATGGCGCCTTCCAGCAGGCCGGGATTGGTCGGGTCTGTCAAAAGCGTGCGGGTGAACCAACTGGCCGCGGCACGATAGTCGCCCTGCATACCGGCCACACGTGCCGCCAGATAGGCACCTGAATCCATCGGTGATTCGGTCATGGCTTCGGCAGCAGCGTCTTGCGCCGGGGCGGCAGTGGCGGCCAGCATCCCGGCCAAAGCCAGGGCAAGAAACGGGCGGTGCAACGAAGCGGTCATGCGCGATCTCCGGTCAGGTGGCGGTCAACCTAGGGCCGTGCCGCGCACAAAGCAATGCAGCCCACCCCAGTTCGCGCCGCCGCCTGCGACACATCGCGCAAATGTCATCCGCCGTCCCCGTCGCAATCGGGCGGTCACATGTTGGGATAATTCGGCCCGTCGCCACCCTGCGGCGTGGTCCAGGTGATGTTCTGGCTGGGATCCTTGATGTCGCAGGTCTTGCAATGCAGGCAGTTCTGGAAGTTGATCACGAAGCGCGGGTCTTTGCCCGGCTCGGCCACCACCTCGTAAACCCCCGCCGGGCAGTAGCGCTGCGCGGGTTCGGCAAAGTTCGGCAGGTTGACCGTGATCGGCACCGCAGGGTCGGCCAGCTGCAGGTGGCAGGGCTGGCTTTCCTCGTGGTTGGTGAAGGAAAACGCCACATTGGTCAGCCGGTCGAACGACAGCACGCCATCGGCCTTGGGATAGGCAATCGGCGCATAGGCCGAGGCGCGACCGGTGCTCTCGGCATCCGAGGCGCCATGTTTCAGCGTGCCGAACAGCGAGAATTTGAACAGGCTGTTGGTCCACATGTCGAGGCCGCCCGCCGCCAGCGAAACCATCATGCCGTATTTCGACCACAGCGGCTTGACGTTGCGCACCTTCCACAGGTCGTCGCCGATCGGTCCCTTGCGCACTGCGGTGTCATAGCCGTCCAGCACATCGGAGGTGCGCCCGGCCTTGATGGCGGCATGGGCAGCCTCGGCGGCAGCCTTGCCCGACAACATGGCGTTGTGGTTGCCCTTGATGCGCGGCACGTTGACCATGCCCCCCGAACAGCCCAGCAGCGCGCCACCGGGGAAGGCCAGCCGCGGCATTGCCTGCAAGCCCCCCTCGCTGATCGCCCGCGCGCCATAGGCCACCCGCTTGCCGCCCGCCAGCAGGTCGGCAATCATCGGGTGATGCTTGAAGCGCTGGAACTCCTGATAGGGCGAGACATGCGGGTTCTTGTAGTTCAAATGCACCACAAAGCCGATGAACACCTGATTGTCCTCGGCGTGATAGATGAACGAGCCGCCGCCGGCGTTCTTGCCCAAGGGCCAGCCCATGGTGTGTGTCACGGTGCCCAGCCGGTGCTTGGCCGGGTCGATCTGCCAGATTTCCTTCATGCCGAGGCCGAATTTCTGCGGCCCCTTGCCCTGCGCCAGCTTGAACTTTTCGATAACCTGTTTGGCCAGACTGCCGCGCACGCCTTCGGCCAGCATGACGTATTTGCCGCGCAACTCCATCCCCGGCTCGTAGGCCGGCCCCGGCGTGCCGTCGGCCAGCTTGCCGAACTCGCCCGCCACCACGCCCAGCACTTCGCCCGCCTCGCCAAAGATCAGCTCGGATGCCGCCATGCCGGGGAAAATCTCGACCCCCATCGCCTCGGCCTGGCTGGCCATCCAGCGGCAGACATTGCCCATCGACACGATAAAGGCGCCGTGGTTGTTCATCAGCGGCGGCATCGGCCAGTTGGGGATGCGAAGCTGCCCCGCCGGCCCCAGCATGTAGAAGTTGTCCTTGGCGACCGCGGTCGTGATCGGCGCACCGCGCTTGCGCCAGTCGGGCATCAGCGCATCAAGGCCGACCGGGTCCAGCACCGCGCCGGACAGGATATGGGCACCCACCTCGGAGCCCTTCTCCAGCACCACCACCGACAGATCGGGATCAAGCTGTTTCAGCCGGATCGCGGCGGAAAGCCCCGATGGCCCCGCACCGACGATCACGACATCAAAATCCATGGATTCCCGGATCACATCGGTCATGTCTTCTCTTCCCCTGTTCCGCCCGCGCCCTGAGTTATCGCAACACAGTCCTCTGAGCAATCGTAACGCATGGTTGCGCATCCGCAATGCGGCATTGCGGCGGCGGCCATTGCGCCAGCCTTTGCGGCTTTCCGCACGGTGCGGTTGCGTGGCTCTTGCATTTGGCGCCGCTGTCGGTTCAGGTGCGGATATGGATCCCTACGGAAGGTCATGGCTGGCAATGGCCGTGGCTTTGTTATTTGGTGCAGAGGCTGATGGAAAAAATTCCGATGACCCGTGGCGGCTTTGTCGCCCTGGATGACGAGTTGAAGCTGCTGAAATCGGTGGAACGTCCGGCGGTGATCCGGGCGATTGCCGAGGCGCGGGCGCATGGCGATCTGTCGGAAAACGCCGAATACCACGCCGCCCGCGAAAAGCAGAGCTTCATCGAAGGCCGGATCAAGGAACTGGAGGCCATCATCTCGCGTGCCGAGGTGATCGACCCCGCCAAGCTGTCGGGCGCCATCAAGTTCGGCGCCACGGTGACGCTGGTGGACGAGGACACCAACGAGGAACGCACCTACCAGATCGTCGGTGAACCCGAGGCCAATATCGAGGGCGGTTTCCTGAACATCCGCTCGCCGCTGGCACGGGCGCTGATCGGCAAGGCCGAAGGCGACAGTGTCGATGTGAAAACACCGGGCGGTCAGCGCAGCTACGAGGTGCTGAGCATCCGCTTCGTCTGATGAATGCGGAAAGCAGCAGGTAAGCCGATGGCCGAGCCGTCCGAGAAACCGAAGGTCAAACCGCTTGTCCTGACGCCGAAGCCCGACAGCGGTTTTGGTGCCACAGAACTGGTGGCGGCGCTGCTCAGCCTGATCTGGGTGGTGGCGGTGATCGCCTATGTGCTGCTGTCGCCGCGCGCCGAGGGCGAGGGCGTGCTGGGGCTGGTGATGGCGCTTCTGGTGGTGTTCCTGCCGCTGGCGCTGATCTGGGTGGCGGTGACGACGCTGCGCACGGTGCACGGCTTGCGGGCCGAGGCGGCGCGGTTGCAGGCGGCGGTCGAGGCGATGCGCCACGCCTATGTCGCGGGCCAGCAGGGCGGGGCGGGCGGCCTGAAACCCTCGGTCGAAAAGAAGCTGGACGAGATTGCCGCAGCGCAACGGCAGACCGAAACCGCGCTGGCCCGCTTCAGCACCCGCCGCGATGGCGCGCTCAGCGTGCCTTCCGCCGATCGCAAGGCGGCGCTGGTCCCGTCTCGTGCTACCCAGACCGATGAACAACCCGCTTTGGCGCTGGGCACCCCCGCCGAGGACATGCGCGCGCCGCTGTCGGTGACCGATTTCATCCGCGCGCTGCAATTCCCCGAAAACCCCGATGACAAGGACGGCTTTCGCGCGCTGCGGCTGGCGCTGGAGGATCGCAACGTCGCCAAGCTGATCCGCTCGGCGCAAGACGTGCTGACGCTGCTGGCGCAGGAGGGCATCTATATGGATGACCTGAAACCCGACCGCGCCCGCCCGGAAATCTGGCGCCGCTTTGCCACCGGCGAGCGGGGACGGGCTGTGGCCGGGCTTGGCGGCATCCGCGACCGCTCCAGCCTGGCGCTGACCGCCAGCCGGATGCGCGAAGACCCGGTGTTCCGCGACGCCGCCCACCATTTTTTGCGCACCTTCGACAAGATCTTTGCCGAGTTCGAAAAAAGCGCCAGCGACGCCGAGCTTTCCGACCTGTCGGAAACCCGCACCGCCCGCGCCTTCATGCTGTTCGGCCGGGTGACGGGAACCTTCGACTAAGGCTTTCTCCTTTGCGAAAATATCCCCCGCGGAGCGTCGGTGCTGGCAGCGAGAGCCTCCGGCGGGGATATTTGAAAACAGATGAAAGCCTCAGTCCAGTGCCTTCACCATGGTGGTGGCGGCGGCAAAGCCGAAGACGTGGCGCAGTGGACCAATGGTGGCGGTGCCTGTGGCCTCGAACCCCAGCCGCTCATACAGGGCGCGGGCGCGTTGGTTGCTGTCGATCACATCCAGCCTGATCGCGCCATAGCCGCGGCTGCGGCCTTCGTCGCACAGGGCGTCGATCAGCAGCGTGCCGATGCCATGGCCGCGCGCTTCCGGGGCGACGCAGATGCCATCGACCAGAAACCGCAGGTTATCGACCTCGCTTTGCAGCAGCCGCAGCACGCCGCCACGCCAGCCCGCGCCAAACCGGCCATAGACCGCGCGCAGGTCTTGCGGGTCGCCGTCGGCAAAGGCGCCGTAGGGGGTCTTGAATCCGGCGATGCCCAGCAGGGTGCCTTTGGCATCAAGGGCGGCAATGCAATGGTCGGCGCGGATCACCCGGTCCAGAAACGCCAGCGCCCGCGGGGGCGGCCCCATCACCCGGCCCAGCTTTTCCCCGAAGGCCTGCCAGTAGATCACCGCCGCGTCCTTGCGCAGGTGCAGCGGCAGGCCATGCTGGATCTGCACGTTCATGCCAGCGCCGCCAGCAGGGTGGCACCGGCGGTGGCGCCGAGTATCCAGCCCTCCTCCGCCTGGCCGGGCCAGTCGGGCACGGCGTCCAGCAACGCGCCAAGGTCGCCGGATTGCGACAGCCGCCACAGGGCTTGCGCCAGCAGGCTGACCTGCGCCGCATCCTTGATCGCGCCGCCCGCAACGGCACGGGCCACGGCGGGGTCGATCAGGCTTGGGTAAACCTCGGCCAGCACCAAAGCGGTATCGGGTGCATCAAACGGCCAGACCGCGGTGCCGGGGCGGGCGGCCAGCCGGGCCAGCATCGGCAGACCCATCAGCGCCTGCGAACCCACAGCACCTGTGGTGAAAAGCTTCCACACCGATTGCGCCCTTGGCACCAGCAATTCGACCCGGCGGCGTTCGGCAAGGCCGAGGGCGGGGTAGTCCACCGCCTTGGTCAGCGGAAGATCGGGCAGGTTCAGGCTTGCCGGGCGGCCCCAGAACGGGCCGGGGGCGGCAAAGCGGCGGTTGATATCCTGCGCCAGCGCGAAGCGGGCGTTGGCATTGGCCGGGCCGTCCTGCACGGCATTTGCCAGCCAGTTCCAGACCGCGCGCGCGCTGGCCTGCCCGGTCAGCGCCCTGGCAAAGCCCTGCGGGTAGCCCAAAGGGAAATCGAAGCCCGCCAGCACCCGCCGCCCCATGGTCGCTTCGGCATCCAGCAGGGCGGTCAGGGCGGCTTCGGCGCTGGCTCTGGTGCGGCAATACAGCGGCTGGGTCGCGCCAGCCCCCGCCGTGCCGATCCAGATCGCGTTGGCTGATGGGCTGGCGGGCGAGGGGGTGGCGGCGGCTGACCAATCCACCACCACCACGGTGTCGAACCGCGGGCTCATGGCTGGCCCGCCAGATGCGCCTCGGCGCAGGCCAGGTCTTCGGGGGTGTTGAGGTTGGCGAAGGGGTCCGGGGTCTGTGGGGCAAACACCGCCTCGGCGGCGGCGTGGCTTGTGGCAAAGCCCATCACCCGCGCATCGCCCCGGGCCAGCGTGGCGCGCAGATCGGCGCGCAGGGCCACCGGCCACAGCCCGAAGGTCGGATGCGCCCGCCCGGCATGGCTGGCGATGGCCAGACCTTCCGGCGCGGTTTCGGCGGCAAGGTGCAGCCGTGGCACCAGATCGCAGGGAAAGAACGGCGTATCCACCGCCACGCTGACCACCGCATCCGCCCCCAGCGCCACCGCCCAATCCAGCGCTGCCAACACGCCCGACAGCGGCCCCAGCGGGTCAGCATCCGCCAGCACCGGCAGGCCAAAGCGGGCAAAGCGCGCCGGATCGCCATTTGCGGACAGCGCCAGCCGCTCGACCTGCGGCTCCAGCCTTGCGACGGCATGCGCCAGCAGCGGCACCCCGGCCAGCGGCAGCAGCGCCTTGCAGGCCCCGCCCATCCGCCGCCCTTGCCCGCCGGCCAGGATTACCCCGAAAATCCGCAAACCTCGCCTCTGCCGCAAATTGCATCGCCCGCAACGATTGCCTAAGCCCTGCGCGATGGTGCGTAAAGGCCGCAGCCGGGAAAGGCCCAAGCGATATCGGATCTGTTGCCCAGCCGTCGCCGCACCTTCTGGCGCGGGGTGCTGGCCTCGGCACGCCTCAAGGTGGTGATCGGGCCGTTCGGGCTGCCGCTCGGCAAATACTTACTGCGCCCGCGGGTCGCCCATCTGCACCATCAGCACGCCATGGTTGTCGTCGGCGTCATCGTCGGTGATGGTGCGGCTGGTCACGCCGGGCAATTCGCCGAACGCCTTCATCAGGTTGCGCGGAAACCAGGTGGCAGGGATGGCCTCGAACCCCGGCACGCCACGCAGCACGTCGGTCACGGAATTCGAACACATCGCCTTGGCCACCGCGCCATGCGACAGCGCCCGTTGCATCACCAGATCAGCGACTTGCGGCGAAACCGGCAGCGTCTGTTCAACGACATAGTAGGTTTCGCGGGCATGGTAGTCGATGTAGAAGTTCACCATCTTGTCGGTGATGCCGAAATGCACGTCGTTGCGTTCGGGCAATCTGGGGTGGTGCCAGGTGCCGGCCGGATCGAACATCACCCGCTGGCTGCCGTTGATCATCAGGCCGGAATGTGCACCGCTGTCGCCGTTCACCCTGAGCACGGTGAACAGGGTAACGCTGGGCGGCGCCTCCGAGACATAGCGGGCGGCGGCAACATCGGCGTCGGGCGCCCAGACCGGGTCGGCACCACAGGCACCAAGCGTTGACACGATTGCAAGGCTCAGAAACAGGCGACGCATCGGCGATCCTTCAAAGGTCAGACTGTGGGCAAACGCTGAATTTCCGCCAAAAGGCAGGCAGTGCAAAGCGCACTCAATCCTGCGCAATCGCCGGGGATGCGCGTCTTTCCGCCGCCATAGCCGAGATTCCGGCGGCTGTCACGCGGGCAGCGCCTGCCACAGCCACGCGCCGTCGGCACCCATGCAACGCTGCACCACTCCGCTGCGCAAAAGGTGGTTCAGATGCGCCACCGCCTCGGCCAGCGCCAGCCCGTATTCGCCGTCCCTGATCGGGCGGCGGTAAAGTGCGGCAAAGCAGCCGGTGGCGGTGTGGGGGGTTTTGAGGTGGTCACGCAGCCGGTCAAGCGCGGTTTCGTGGTCCGAAATCATCTGGCGCAGCCGCCCCGGCAGGCCGGTGAACGGCAGCTTGTGGCCGGGCAGAACCAGATGATCTTCCCGCGCGTGGGTCTGAAAGCTGCGGCAGCTTTGCAGCCAGTCTTCCAGCGGGTCGGCATCGGGTTCCGACGGGTAAACCCCGATATTGGCCGAGATGGTCGGCAAAAGCTGGTCGCCCGCCAGCACCAGATTGTCCTCCATGCTCCAGAACGTCGCGTGTTCGGCGGCGTGGCCGTCGCCCATCCGCACCTGCCAGCGCCGCCCGGCCATGGTGATCTGACAGCCTTCGGCAATGCGGGTAAAGCCCAGCGGCATCGGTGCCACCACGTCGCAGAAGTTGAACGGGCGTTCGGTGGCGCGACGGGCGTAAAGGTCGGCATCCATCCCGGCCCCGCGCCAGAACGCCAGGGTTTCCGGCACCGGCAGCGGCTGTTCGTCCAGCCGCAGCATCCGCGCGTAAAGCCAGGCGGTGCGGGTGGTCACCAGTTCGGCCCCCATCTCCTGAAACCAACCGGCCAGGCCAACATGATCGGGGTGATGATGCGTCACCACCACCCGCTTCACCGGCCGACCCTGCAAAGGCCCCGCCAGAAGCGCCTGCCAGATCGCCCGGCCACGGCGGCTGTCCAGCCCGGTGTCGATCACCGTCCAGCCATCGCCATCGTCCAGCGCATAGACGTTGATATGGCCCAAGGGTGGCGGCAACGGCAGCCGCAGCCACAGCACGCCGCTTGCAATTTCAACGGCTTCGCCCTCGGCAGGGGGCGCGAACGGCATGTGCAGAGGCGCGTGGGTCACGCCCGCAGATCCTCGGGCGTCACGGCGTAAAGCTCGTCCACCGAACAGCGCACCTCGGCCAGCAGCGCCGCATGTTCCGGCAACAGCCGCTTGATCGCCACCCGTGCCAGCGCCACCCGCCCGGCATCGGCCAGCGCCGCCCGCAACTGGAAATGCGCCCCCAGCACCAGGGCAAAGGCCCGCAGATAAGGCACCGCCCCGGCAAAGCGCTGGTTCATCTCTTGCACCAGCAACCATTCCGTGGTCTCGCGCAGCGTCTCGGCGGCGTTCCACACCGCGGTGGCCATGTTCGGGAAAGCCCCCCGCGCGGCTTCGGCCTGGGCCTCGACCTCCTCCAGCAGCCGGAACGCCGCCTCGCCGCCATCAGCCAGCTTGCGGCCCACCAGATCCATCGCCTGAATACCGTTGGTGCCCTCGTAGATCGCCGTCACCCGCACGTCGCGCAGATATTGCGCCGCACCGGTTTCCTCGATGAAGCCCATGCCGCCATGCACCTGCACGCCCAGGCTGGCCACATTGACGCCGGTATCGGTGCCGCAGGCCTTGGCGATCGGTGTCAGCAGGGCGGCGCGGGCCTGCCAGTCGGCGCTGCCGGTGGCGCGGGCCATGTCGGTGGCCACGGCGCAAGACAGCGCGATGGCGCGGGCGGCGAAAATCTCGGCCCGCATCTGCACCAGCATGCGGCGCACATCGGCATGGTCGATGATCGCCCCGGCACCGGGCACCGGAGTCTTGCCCTGCTTGCGGTCCATCGCGTAATCGAGTGCCAGTTGATAGGCCCCCTCGGCCGCCGCAATCCCCTGCACGCCGACGCCGAGGCGGGCGTTGTTCATCATGGTGAACATCGCCGCCATGCCCTTGTGCGGCGCGCCGATCAGCCAGCCCTTCGCGGCATCGTATTGCATCACCGCCGTCGGGCTGCCGTGCAGGCCCATCTTGTGCTCCAGACTGACCACCGACAGGCTGTTGCGCGCGCCGGGGTTGCCGGCAGCATCGGGGATGAATTTCGGCACCAGAAACAGGCTGATACCCCGCGTGCCGGGGGCGGCATCGGGCAACCGGGCCAGCACCAGATGGCAGATATTGGCGGCAAAATCGGCATCGGCCCAAGAGATGAAGATCTTCTGCCCGGTCACCGCATAAGTGCCATCGGCGTTCGGCTCGGCCTTGGCGCGCAAGGCACCGACATCGCTGCCCGCCTGCGATTCCGTCAGGTTCATCGTGCCGCACCAGTCGCCGGAAATCAGCTTCGGCAGGTAAAGCGCCTTGATCTCGGGGCTGGCGTGATGCTCCAGCGCCTCGATCTGGCCTTGGGTCAGCAAGGGGTTCAGATGCAGCGCCAGGCAGGCCGAGCCCATCATCTCGTTCACCGCCGAGGTCAGCGCCATTGGCAGACCCATGCCGCCAAACTCCGGGCTGGCGGCAATGCCGACCCAGCCACCCGCCGCAATGCCACGATAGCCTTCGGCAAAGCCGGGCGAGGCGATGACGCGGCCAGCCTCCAGCCGCGCCGGATGGGTGTCGCCCGCGCGCTGCAACGGCGCCAGCTCGGTTTCCGACAGCCGCGCGGCCTCGGTCAGGATGGCATCGACGGTTTCCGGCGTGGCCTCGGCAAAGCGGTCGGTGGCGGCCACCTGCGGAAGCCCGACCACATGGTCGAACAGAAAGCGGAACTCGCGAACCGGGGCGCGGTAGGGCATCAATCCTCCTCGGCGCGCTTGGCAAAGCCTGGGCGCGCGGCTATGTGGGCGGTGTTGCCGCAAGGGTAACGCAAGGGCATGCCCCTTCAAGGCCAACGCTGCGTCACCGATGATGAACACCGAAGCGCTTTTTGCCACGCCTGCGGGCATTGCCCGCGCCGCCGCCATCCTGCGCGGTGGTGGGCTGGTGGCGATGCCAACCGAAACGGTCTATGGGCTGGCGGGCGATGCCCGGCTGGATGCCACGGTGGCGCGGATCTTCGCGGCCAAGGGGCGGCCCGGCTTCAACCCGTTGATCGTGCATCTGGAAAACCTGGCGCAGGCGCGGGAGTTGGCAGTGTTTGACGCAAGGGCCGAGGCGCTGGCACAGGCGTTCTGGCCCGGGCCGCTGACGCTGGTGCTGCCGC
Organism: Rhodobacter ferrooxidans; assembly: GCF_000176015.1. GTDB lineage: Bacteria > Pseudomonadota > Alphaproteobacteria > Rhodobacterales > Rhodobacteraceae > Pseudorhodobacter_B > Pseudorhodobacter_B ferrooxidans. Next base: position 47,677 of record NZ_ACYY01000014.1, read on the forward strand.
GGCGGGCCGATGCCGGGCTGTCGCCGCTGGTCAGCGCCGGATTGGCGTCGGTGGCGCTCCGGTTGCCCGCGCATCCGGTGGCACGGGCGTTGCTGGCGGCCTTCGGCGGGCCTTTGGCCGCCCCTTCGGCCAACCCTTCGGGCCGGGTCAGCCCGACCACGTCGGCGCATGTGCGCGACGGCCTCGGCGGCAGGATCGACGCCATCCTCGACGGCGGCGCCTGTGAAGTGGGCGTCGAATCCTCGATCGTCGGCCTGACCGGCCCCGCCACCCTGCTGCGCCCCGGCGGCATCCCGCTGGAGGCACTGGAGGCGGCGCTGGGCAGTCGTCTGGTGACCGCGGCTGACCCTGCCAAGATCACCGCCCCCGGCCAGCTAGCCTCGCATTACGCCCCTTCGGCAGCGGTGCGGCTGAATGTGACAAGCCCGCTGCCGGACGAGGTCTGGGTCGGCTTCGGCCCTGCTTGCCCCGGCGCCGCCCTGACCCTTTCGCCCAACGGCGATCTGGTGGAAGCCGCCGCCGCCCTGTTCCACATCCTGCGCCGCGCCGATGCACTGGCCGGGCCGAATGGTGCCATCGCCTTTGCCCCGGTGCCGGAAACCGGCCTTGGCCGCGCCATCAACGACCGCCTGCGCCGCGCAGCCGCCCCGCGCACCTGATCTTTCGGCTTTCATCTGTTCTCAAATATCCCCGCCGGAGGCTTCCGCTGTCGGCACCGACGCTCCGCGGGGGATATCTGGGCTCGGATGAAAGCCTCAGGTCCGGGCCGGGATCAGCAGGCCGCGCTGGACAGCGGGGCGGGCGAGGAAACGGTCCAGATAGGCCGGCACCGCGTGCAGATCGGCCCAACCGGCGATATCGGCGGCCTTGTAGTAGTCGCGCAGGACGCGCAGCCAGGGGCCGATGGCAATATCTGCGATGGAATAGTCACCGGCGATCCAGTCACGCCCGGTCAAGGCACCCTCCAGCACTTTCAGCAGCCGGGCGGCCTCGGCGCGATAGCGTTCCTTGGGGCGCGGGTCTTCGATTTCCTTGCCGGCGAAGTGGTGGAAATAGCCCAGTTGCCCGAACATCGGGCCGATGCCGCCCATCTGGAACATCAGCCATTGCAGCACTTGATAACGGTTGGACGCGGGCAGCAACTTTCCCGACTTCTCGGCCAGATAGATCAGGATCGCCCCGGATTCGAACAGCGCCAGTGGCACGTCCCCCGGCCCCTGCGGGTCGATGATGGCGGGGATCTTGTTGTTGGGGTTCAGCGACAGGAACTCCGGCGTCATCTGGTCGTTGCTGGCGAAATCCACCAGATGCGCGTCATAGGCCAGACCCATCTCCTCCAGCGCGATCGACACTTTCACGCCGTTCGGGGTGGTCAGCGAATAAAGCTGGATCGCTTGCGGGTGGCGCGGCGGCCAGCGGCGGGTGATCGGAAAATCGGCAAGCGTGGTCATTGTGGGTCCTTTCATGCTGTCAGGGAAGCCAGGCGCTAAATTCCCATCCAAAAAGATGCTAACATGTGCAATGATCTCGCCGTGCCTGTGCACGGAATACAGGAAGTGGCCAGCCCCGGGGGCGGCCAGCCATCAAGGGATACGAAAAATGCTCAACGAGTTCAAATCTTTCATCGCCAAGGGCAATGTCATGGACATGGCTGTCGGCATCATCATCGGCGCGGCCTTCACCGCGATCGTGACATCACTTGTGGGTGATCTGATCAACCCGATCATCGGCCTGATCATCGGCGGGATTGATTTCTCCAACATGTATGTGGTGCTGAAGGGCACGGTGGCCGATGGCACCGGCCTGCAGGCGGCGCGCGACGGCGGGGCGGCGGTGTTCGCCTATGGCTCGTTCGTGATGGCGGTGATCAACTTCCTGATCATCGCATTCGTGGTGTTCATCCTGGTGAAAATGGTCAACCGGGTGAAAGACGCGGCGATTGCCAAGGAAAAGGCCGCAGTGGCCGCACCGGCCGGCCCGACGCAGGAACAACTGCTGGCCGACATCCGCGACCTGCTGAAGGCCCGCACCTGAAGCTTTTCAAGGAAAAGCGGAAATGGCCCTCCGATCCGGGGGGCCATTTTCTTTTGCGTCACATGTTCAGCGCAGCAGCCGCGTCGATCACAGGCAGGCCAAGGGCAGCGCCCACGGCGGCATAGGTCAGGTGACCGGCATGGGTGTTCAGCCCCGCCAGCAGGTGCTTGTCCTCGGCGCAGGCCAGCCGCCAGCCCTTGTCGGCCAAGGCCAGCATGAACGGCATGGTGGCATTGCCCAAAGCGAGCGTCGAGGTGCGGGCCACGGCGCCCGGCATGTTGGCGACGCAATAGTGCAGGATGCCATCAACCTCGTAGATCGGGTCCTGATGCGTGGTGGCGTGGCTGGTCTCGAAACAGCCGCCCTGGTCGATGGCCACGTCCACCAGCGCCGCACCGGGCTTCAACTCCTTCAACTGCGCCCGGCTGATCAGCTTGGGCGCCGCGGCCCCCGGCACCAGCACGGCACCGATGATCAGATCGGCATGGCGGGCCAGCTCCATCGTGGCACCGGCGCTGGCAAAGCCGTTCTTGAAGCTGCCGCCGAACACGTCATCCAGATAGCGCAGCCGCGGGATGGAGCGGTCCAGCACTGTCACATCCGCCCCCATGCCCGCCGCAACCTTGGCCGCATGAGTGCCGACAACGCCGCCACCCAGCACCAGCACCTTGGCCGGAGCAACCCCCGGCACGCCGCCCAGCAGCACGCCGCGGCCACCATTGGCCTTCTGCAAGGTCCAGGCGCCAACCTGCGGTGCCAGCCGTCCGGCGACCTCGGACATCGGTGCCAGCAGTGGCAGGCCGCCCCGGTCGTCGGTCACGGTTTCATAGGCAATCGCGGTGACGCCGCTTTTCAAAAGGTCGGCGGTCTGCTCCGGGTCGGGGGCCAGGTGCAGGTAGGTGAACAGCAGTTGCCCCTTGCGCAGCCGGGCGCGTTCGATCGCTTGCGGCTCCTTGACCTTGACGATCATCTCGGCCTTGGCGAACACCTCTTCGGCGGTGGCGATGATCTTGGCACCGGCAGCGATGTAATCGGCATCGGCAAAGCCCGAACCGACGCCCGCATTGGTTTCGATCAGCACGTCATGGCCATGCGCCACGGCCTCGCGGGCGGCGTTCGGCGTGATGCCGACGCGGAATTCCTGCGGCTTGATTTCCTTTGGGCAACCGATTTTCATGCATATCTCCCGTTGGCTGCGGCATTTTGCCTTATCCTTTCAGAGTGTCGCAGAACTGGTGCAATTGTTTTGAATAATGGCGTGCCAATGCTGGGATATGTGGTAGGTTCTTCGCAGTTTCGGATAAATCTTCGAAGAAGTCACCGTATCCATGGACCTTGACGCGACAGACCGCCGTATCCTGAACGTGCTGCAAAAGCAGGGCCGCATCACCAATGCCGAGCTTTCGGAGTTGGTGAACCTGTCGCCTTCCGCCTGTCACCGCCGGGTGCAGCGGCTGGAGGAGGAGGGGTTCATCGCGGCCTATGTCGCCCTGCTGGACGCCCGCCGCCTGGGTCGGCCGACCGTGGTTTTCGTGGAAATCACCCTGCAAGGCCAGGCCGACGAGGTGCTGGACGCCTTTGAACGCGAGGTGGCGCGGGTGCCGGATATTCTGGAATGTCACCTGATGGCGGGAACGGCGGATTACCTGTTGAAAGTGGTGGCGCAAGACACCGAAGATTTCGCCCGCATCCACCGGCAGTATCTGACCCGGCTGCCCGGCGTGGCGCAGATGCATTCCAGCTTCGCGCTGCGGACAGTGTTCAAGACCACGGCGCTGGCAGTCTAGGACCCTGGCCAGGACATTGGGGCCGCAATCGCAGGTCATCGGCCCGATCTGCCAGTGCGCGCAGCCCGTCTGCCTGACCCTGGCCGCCGGTGCGCGCAGGTCAAGGCGATCTATTGCGCCCGGGCGGCAAGCCATTCGCCCCACGCTGGCGCGGTTCCGGCAAAGACGTTGATATCGGTCTTGCCGACAATGCCGGGCACGGTGCCGGTGCCGGTGTATTGCCAGAAGGTCCAGTGCTGCCCGGCGTAGGTTTCCGACGGATGCGCCGCCACCGAGCGCAGCCAGAATTCATGGCCCCGCAGCCGCCACAGCTCGTTTTCCTGATAGAAATCCGGGGTTGTGTAGATCAGCGGCGCCTGACCGTAGTGGCGTTCAAGCGCCGTCATGAAGGCCTCGGCCTCGGCGCGCACTTCGGCGGCAGGCGGGCGGCGGGTGCAGGTGGGCGAGAACGGCGTCCATTCGATGTCCAGCACTGGCGGCAGGGCACCGGCGCTGCGCGGCACGTTGCGGATGAACCAGCGGGCCTGCTCGACGCCCGGGCGGCAATGGTAGAAGAAGTGGTAGGCGCCGCGCGGCACCCCGGCCCGTGCCGCCGCTCGCCAGTTTTCCTTGAACATCGGGTCCAGCCCGTCGCCGCCCTCGGTGGCTTTCATGTAGGCAAAGTTCACCCCGGCAGCGCGGGCCGTGGGCCAATCCACCGCCCCCTGCCAGCGCGAGATGTCAATGCCGTGCACCGGGTGGCCGGATGGCCCGTTGCCCTGCCAGTCGGTCGGGTCAACGTCACCGAAATCGGCGGGCTGCACCGAAACGGACGGCGCCGCCTGATCGCGCGGGGCGGGGCTGCCGCAGGCGGCAAGGCTGGCAAGCAGCAGGATCGGCAACAGCGCAGAACGCATCCGGGGCACCTTTGGTTTGCGCCACGTTGCGCAATGCGCAAGCCGTTGTCACCCCCGAAACCACGCTTCAGGCAAAACCGCGCCCGGCAGGGGATCCGCCGGGCGCGTTCAACAGATCAGCGTTGGAAGTCCGCGATCGTCACCTTGCCATCGCTGTTGCGGTCCATCCGGCCCAGCCAGGTCTCGGCCATGCCGACAAATTCTTCACGGGTGACATTGCCGTCGCCATTGCCATCGACAAAGCCGCGCTGCATGCCTTTGTCGTCGGGGCCGAAACCCATGCTCATGCCACGACCGCGCCCGTGACCCTGGCCCATGCCTTGCCCCATGCCACGGCCTTTCATGCGGCCCATGCCCATGCCCTGCTGCATGCCGTTGGCTTCCATGTCCATCGCGCGCATCTCGTCGAGTGCGACAAATTCCGTGGCGTCCAGCGTGCCGTCTTCATTGGCGTCGAAGGTGGTGAAGATGTCGCCGCGCCGCTCGGTGGCCTCGGCCAGAGTGACGATGCCGTCACTGTCCAGATCCCAGTTCAGAATGAAGGTCTCGCCCGGAACGACGTCTTGCGCCATGGCCATGCCGCCGATCAGGCACAGGGCGGCGGTCAGGGATGCAGTGGTTTTCATGATCTTTCCTCTCAAATTCCATTTCCAGCATGTATTTCTAACGCTGAAGGCCCGCAGTTTCCGTCGCGGGCCTCCAGATTTTCGCGAAAAAAATGTCAGGCGGCAGGGGCGGCGAATTCGTCCCAGGCGGCCAGCGCCTTGGCGCCATACATCAGCGCCGGGCCACCGCCCATCTGCACCGCCATCGCCGCCACGTCGGCCATTTCCGCCCGCGTCGCACCGGCCTTCATCAGCGCCTCGACATGCAGGCCGATACAAGGCTCGCAGCATTGCGATATGGCGATGCCCAGCGCCACGAACTCCAGCGCCTTCAGATCCAGCGCGCCACCCGCCTTCACCCCCGCCGAAATCGCGGCAAAGCCCTTGGCGGTTTCGGGGATGGTCTTGTTCAGCACCCGCAGATTGGCGCGGATATCGGCGTTCTTGGCTTTCCAGTCCATGATAAACTCCTGTTTGTCGGCCCGGTCTGCCACACGCAGCAGGCGCTGCAGCTTACATATATAGTTATTTGAATATGACAAGCGCCAAATTGTTCGCTGGCATCGGCTGCACCCGCATCTGCGCGCCAAGGGCATGAACCTGCGCCGCGACCCAGCCCAGATCCTTGTAGCCGATGCCCGGGTCTTGCGCCTGCAAGCTGGCGTGAAACGCCGCGTCGCCATCGCTGGTGGTGCGGCCATCGCGCAGAAACGGGCCGTAAATCAGCAACTTGCCGACGGGCGCCAGTGCGGCGATGCCCTCGCACAGCACCACTTTGGCGGCAGGCACCGGGATCAGATGCAGCAGGTTCACCACCAGCACCGCATCCTGCCCCGGCCAGGCCTGCGCCCAACCGGGCCGGGCGGCATCCAGCACCAGGGGCGGGCGCAGCGTGTCGCAGCCCGAAAAATCAGCCCAGGCGCGGATCGACACCATGTTGTCGGGGTCCGCATCGGTGGGTTGCCACACCAACCCCGGCAAGGCCGCCGCAAACTCCGCCGCATGTTGGCCGGTGCCTGCAGCAAGCTCCAGCACCTGCCCCTGCGCTGGCAGTTCGGCCTGCAAAAGCTGCAAGATCGGCCCGGCATTGCGTGCCGCCGAAGGTGCATGCCGCCGCCCGTCCGGGGTGACCGGCGCGCCGCTGTCGGGCAGCTTCATCCGAACCGCACGGGCGACAGCGCCGCCACCAGCGACCCCGGCACCTCGGGCGCCCGCCCCAGGATCAGGTCCGCCGCCAACCGGCTGGCCGCGGGCGAGGTCTGAAAGCCGTAGCCGCCTTGCCCGGCCAGCCAGAAGAAATCCGCCTGCCGCACATCGGGCCCGATCACCAGCACCCGGTCAGGCGAGAAGGTCCGCAAGCCCGCCCAGTTCGCCAGCAGCCGCGTCACCGGCTCGGTCATCATCTCCTCATAGCGCGCCAGCCCTTCGGCCAGCACCATGTCATCGGCCCAGGCGTCATGCGGGTCCATCGCGTGCTCTTCGGCGGGCGACACGATCAGCGCCCCGGCGTCGGGCTTGGCATACCAGGTCTCGCCCGCGCCAAAGATCATCGGCCAACGGCTGACATCATGGCCGCCAGGTGCCGGTATCCGCGCCATCGACCGGCGCAGCGGCGTGAACCCCAAGGGCTGCACCCCGGCCATCTCGGCCACCACATCCACCCAGGCCCCGGCGGCATTGACCAGCACCCGCGCGGTGAACTCGCCCTTGCCGGTGCTGACCCGCCAGCCCCCCGGCAGCCGGTCAATCGCCGTCACCCGCGCATCGGTGATCACCTGCCCGTCCGACGCCTTCACCCGCCGGGCATGGCCCTGCAACAACAGGTCGGTGTCGATATCCCAGGCATGATCGGCATGCGCCGCCAGCGCCACCACTTGGGGGTTGATCACCGGCACCATGGCCCGCGCGGCCTCCACCGACACCGGCTCCAGCCCCATCGCCGCCACGTCGCGCGCAAAAATTTCCTCCTGATCCGCCCGCCCCAGGATCATCATGCCGCGCGGGCTCAGCACGCCGGCCGCCGCCCGGAACTCCGGCTCCGAGGCCAGCGACAACTCCACCACCGCGGGCAGCCCATAGCGCGGCTCGAACAATGCCGCCGACCGCCCCGAGGCATGATGCGCCAGCGCGCCTTCCGCCTCCAGCACCAGCACCTTGCCAAATTCCGCCAGCCTTGCTGCCGCCGACACCCCGGCGATGCCGCCGCCAATGATCAGAAAATCATGTTCCATGGCCGCACCCTGCCATGCCCAACCGCCAAGGAAAAGCGCAACCAACCCTTCCCATTCATCTGTTCAAAAATATCCTCGGGGAGGGGTCCGGGGAGGGGCAGACAGCCCCGCCCCGGCGCTTGCCGCAATCGCGGCCTCAGCCCTTCTTGACCGCCTTCAGCTTGTCGATCCCCAGCAACTTCAGCGCCGCCCTTTCGTAATAGGGCTCGGAATTACCACTGCGCACCTTGCCGATGAAATACTTCTCGAAGCCGATCTTGGCCAGATGCACCCATTTGCCCGAGGACGACCAGTTGACGTTGCGCGGCGGAATCTGCGGCTGCGCCACAAAGGCAATGCCCCCGTCGCCGAAGTCGGCAAGGCAAACCGCGTTCCAGCTGCCCACCTCGTCCGGCTCGCGGCCACGCAGCAGCGCGCCAATGTTGTGCGCCGTGGCGGTCACCATCGACTCGATCATGAAGCCGGTTTTCGGCACGCCGCAAGGCACCGGCGTCGGTCCCATCGGCGGAATCGCCACGCAGACGCCCACGGCAAAGATATTGGGGAACTTCGGGTTGCGCTGGTGCTGATTGACGATGGTGAAACCGCGCGGGTTGGAAAGCCCTTCGATGCCGCGCACCGCCTTGATGCCGCGGAACGCCGGCAGCATCATCGCGTATTTGAACGGCAGTTCCTTCTCGGCCTTGACGCTGCCGTCATCGGCAATCTCTTCCACCGTCATCTTGCCGTCTTCGACCTTCTTCACCCGGGTCGAGGTCATCCATTTGATGTGCTTGCCACGGAATTCCGATTCCAGCAGCCCTTTGGTGTCGCCCACCCCGTCCAGCCCCAGATGCCCGACATAGGGTTCCGAGGTGATAAAGGTCATCGGCACCTTGTCGCGGATCTTGGCCCGCCGAAGTGCTGTTTCCAGAATGAAGGTGAATTCATAGGCCGGGCCATAGCAACTGGCACCCTGCACCGCGCCCACGATCACCGGGCCGGGGTCCTTGCAGAAGGCGTCAAACGCCGTCTTGGCCTTCAGCGCATGATCGACATGGCAGACCGATTGGGTGTGACCTTCCGGGCCAAAGCCCTCGATCTCGTCGAAGGCCAGTTCCGGCCCGGTGGCGATCACCAGATAGTCGTAGGAGATTGACTGCCCGTCGACCAGCTCCAGCCGGTTTTCTTCTGCGTGCAGCTTTTCGGCAGCCACCGGGATGAACTTGATCCCCAGCTTGGCCATGGTCGGGGCCAGATCGACGGTGATGTCCTCACGATCGCGCCAGCCAACGGCGATCCACGGGTTCGACGGCACAAAGTGGTATTTCGGATCCTTGGTCACCACGGTAATGGTGTCCCCCGGTCGCAACTGGTCTTTCAGCTCGTAGGCCATGATAGACCCGCCCAAGCCTGCTCCCAACACAACGATGTGTGCCATTCTCTGTCCTCCCCGACAGCTACTCCATCGGACCAACATATAGACAAAAAGGAATATGCGAAGAAAAACTTTTGCATCCGGCAAAGCTTGTCGAAAAAATGGAAAAAGGCCCGCGGAAGCGGGCCTTTGACGCAGCCTATCGGGCAGGGCTTATTTCGGAATGTCGCCGACGATGCCTTCGACATAGAAGTTCAGCCCCGACAGCGTGCCATCATCGGCGCGCTCGCCCTCGGCCAGCCAGACCGAACCGTCCTGCTTGTTCAAGGGGCCGGTGAACGGGTGATAGCTGCCGTCGGCAATGGAGGCTGCCAGCGCCTCGGCCTCGGCCTTCACTTCGGCGGGCACGGCGTCGGTGATCTCACCGATCTTCACTTCGCCGCCGCCGATTCCGGCCCAGGTGTCTTTTTGCGCATAGGTGCCATCCAGCAGCGCCTGCACCCGTTCAATGTAATACGGCCCCCAGTTGTCGATGATCGACGAAACCCGCGGGCTGGGCTTGTATTCGGCCATGTCCGAGGCCTGGCCAAAGCCGATCACGCCCGGGGTCTTGGCAGCTTCGGCCAGCACGGCGGTGCTGTCGGTATGCGCCAGAATCACGTCCACACCCTGTTCGATCAGCGCCTTGGCGGCGTCGGCTTCCTTGGCCGGGTCGAACCAGGTGTAGGCCCAGACCACCGAGATGCTGACATCCGGGTTCACCTTTTTCGCATGGATGAAGCTGGAGTTGATGCCCTGGATCACTTCGGGAATCGGGAACGAGCCGATATAGCCGATCTTGTTCGATTTGGTCATGCGGCCCGCGATGGTGCCCATCACGGCGCGGCCTTCATAGAACCGGGCGTTGTAGGTGGACACGTTGGCCGAATCGCGTTTGAAGCCGGTGGCATGTTCGAACATCACATCGGGGAACTTGGCGGCCACGGCGTTGGTGGCGTCCATATAGCCGAACGAGGTGGTGAAGATGATCTTGCAGCCCGACAGCGCCATCTGCGTCAGCACCCGCTCGGAATCCGCACCTTCCGGCACGCTTTCCTGATAGACCGTCTCGATCTTGTCGCCCAGGGCGGCTTCCAGCGCCAGACGGCCCTGATCATGCTGGAAGGTCCAGCCGCCGTCACCGATCGGCCCGACATAGATGAAGCCGACTTTCAGCTTGTCCTGCGCGAAGGCGGCACGGCCCACCATCGACAGGCCAAGGCCCATCGCGGCGGTGGTCAGAAGCGTTCTGCGTTGCATATGGTAACTCCCCAAAGGTAAAGGCTTGCGCCCCGGTTGATTGTGGCCTCAGCGCGAGGCATGGAAATTCTGGCCCAGGGCGGCAGGTGCGGCAGCAGCACGGCCCCGGCCCGATGACATGATGACCAGCACGAGGATGGTTATCAGATATGGCGCCATCGACAAGTATTCGACCGGGATCGGCACGTTGGCGACCTGCAGATTCAACTGCAAGACAGTGATGCCGCCGAAAAGATAGGCACCGATCAACACCCGCCACGGCCGCCAAGAGGCAAACACCACGATGGCCAGCGCGATCCAACCCGCGCCTGCGGTGATGCCATCGGTCCATTGTGGCACCCGCACCAGGCTGATGTAGGCGCCGCCCAACCCCGCCATTGCGCCGCCGAACAGGATGGCGGCAATGCGGATGCGGACCACCTTGTAGCCCAGCGCATGGGCGGCATCGTGATTCTCGCCCACCGCCCGCAGGATCAGCCCCATCCGGCTGTATTTCAGCCCCCACCACACCGCGGCAATCACCGCGATCGACAGATAGACCCCCAGATTATGCTGGAACAGCACCGGCCCGACGCCCGGAATATCCGCCAGCGGCCCCATCGGCACCTTGCCAGTCGCCGGTGGCTTGATGCCGTTGAAACCCTGCCCCAGCAGGCTTGAAAGCCCCAGCCCGAAAAGCGTCAGCGCCAGCCCCGTCGCCACCTGATTGGCCAGCAGCACCTGCGTCAACAGCGCAAAGATCAGGCTCAGCCCCGCACCACCCGCAGCACCCCCCAGAAACCCCACGAACGGGCTGCCGGTCTTGACCGCCACCACAAAGCCGCAGACCGCCCCGATGATCATCATCCCCTCGACGCCAAGGTTCAGCACGCCGGATTTCTCCACCACCAGCTCGCCAATGGCTGCCAGGATGATCGGCACCGCCGCCATCATCAGACTGGCCACCAGCACCGCCGGGTTGATTGCCGAAAGGTCCATCACACCGCCTCCCGCTTGCCGAACCGCAGCCGGTAGTTGCTGAACAGATCGACCGCCAGCAGGAAGAACAGCAGCATGCCCTGAAACGCCTGGATCGCCGCCGAGGGTAGCCCCAGCATGAACTGCGCCAGCTCGCCGCCGATATAGGTCAGCGCCATCAAGAGGCCGGCCAGCAGGATGCCCACCGGGTTCAACCGGCCCAGAAACGCCACGATGATCGCGGTAAAGCCGTAGCCCGAGCCGAAGTCGATGGATATTTGCCCGGCCGGCCCTGCCACCTCAAACAACCCCGCCAACCCGGCCAGCCCGCCCGAAAGCCCCATGCACAGCAGCACCAGCCGGTCCGGGTTGACCCCGGCAAACCGCGCGGCCCGCGGTGCCTGCCCCGCCAGCCGGATGGAAAACCCCAGCATGTGCCGGTGCAGCAGCACATAGGCCGCAATGACCGCGATGAACGCCGCCACCACGCCCCAATGCATGCCAGTCCCGGCAATCAGCTCCGGGTTGGCCGCCGCCGGGTATTGCGACAGGTTGCGCGACCCCGGAAAGCCGCCGCCCTCGGGGTTGCGCAACGCTCCCAGCGCCATCGACGCCAGAATCGCCTGCGCCACATAGACCAGCAACAGGCTGACCAAAATCTCGTTGGTGGCAAAGCGCGTGCGCAGGATCGCCGGTATCATCGCCCAGGCCCAGCCGCCCAAGCCCCCCGCAATCACCATCAGCGGAAAGACATACCAGGCCTCGACCGGATAGAACGCCAGCCCCACCGCCGCGCCACAAATCGCGCCGATGATATACTGCCCTTCCGCCCCGATGTTCCAGATCCCCGCCCGGAACCCCAGCGACAGCCCCACCGCGATCAGGATCAGCGGCCCCGCCTTCACCAGCAGTTGTGGCCGCGAATAGGACGCGAACTGTTCGTTGAACAACGGATCCCAGAAGATCGTCCGTATCGCCTCGACCGGGTTCTTGCCCAGCAGCGCGAACATGATCCCGCCCGCGATCATCGTCAAAGCCACCGCCACCACCGGCGTCGCCATGGTCCAGAACCGCGAGGGCGAGGGGCGTTTCTCCAGCCTCACCATGCTTCACCTTTGCCCAAATATCCTCGGGGGGTGAATTGGCCACAGGCCAAGAGGGGGGCGGAAAGCCCCCCCGCTACTCTAAGGGCCATGATGCGCCACCTCCATGCCATGCGCGCCGCCCATCATCAGCCCGATCTCCTCGATGCTCAGCCCCTGCACGGGGCGCTGTGCCGACAGCCGCCCCTCGTTCAGCGCCGCGAAATTGTCGGCAATCTCCAGCAATTCATCCAGGTCCTGCGAAATGCACACCACCGCCGCCCCCGCCGCCGCCCGGTCCAGAATGGCCTGCCTAATCGCCGCCGCCGCCGAGGCATCCACCCCCCAGGTCGGCTGGTTGATCACGATCACCCCCGGCGACTGGCTGAGTTCGCGCCCGATCACGAATTTCTGCAAGTTCCCGCCCGAAAGCGCCCGCGCCGCCACCCCGGTGCTCGGCGTGCGCACATCGAAATCCCTGACAATGGTCTGCGCAAACCCCTTCGCCGCCGCCCAGTCGATGAAGCCGCGCCGCACCAGCCCCTGCCGCACCGCCCCCGACAGCAGCGCATTTTCCACCAGCGTCATATCCGGTGCCGCCGCATGGCCCAGCCGTTCCTCGGGTGCGGCCACCAACCCGGCACGGCGGCGTTCGTTCGGCCCCTGATCGCCGATCCCCACCCCGTCAATCTGCACCGCATCACGCGCCGTCCGCACCTCGCCCGACAGCGCCAGCAGCAACTCGTCCTGCCCATTGCCCGCCACCCCGGCAATCCCCAGCACCTCGCCGCGCCGCACCGCAAAACTGATATCTTTCAACGAGGTGCCAAAGGGAATGGGCGAATCCACCGACAGGCCCGCCACCTGCAACGCCACCGCGCCCTTGGCACCGCCACTGCGCGCCGGCGGCGTCAGCACCGCCCCCACCATCATCTCGGCCAATTCGCGCGCGGTCTTTTCCCGCGGCGTGCAGGTATCGACCACCTTGCCCCGCCGCAGGATCGTCGCCTCGTCGCACAGGCTGCGAATTTCCTCCAGCTTGTGACTGATATACAGGATCGCCGTGCCCTCGGCCGCCAGTTGCCGCAGGGTCTTGAACAGGATTTCAACCTCCTGCGGCGTCAATACCGAGGTCGGCTCGTCCATGATCAAAAGCTTCGGGCTTTGCAGCAGGCAGCGGATGATCTCGACCCGCTGCCGCTCGCCCGCCGACAGATCGCCCACCATCCGGCCCGGGTCCAGCGGCAGGCCGTATTCCGTGGATACATCGCGGATCGCCTGCGCCAGTGCGCGCAGCTTGGGCGGGTTTTCCATGCCCAGCGCGACGTTTTCCGCCACGTTCAACGCCTCGAACAGACTGAAATGCTGGAACACCATCCCCACGCCCGCCGCCCGTGCCGCCCGCGGATCGGCAGGCGCATAGGGCACGCCGCGCAACTCCATCGCGCCTGCATCGGGCTGCACCAGCCCGTAGATCATCTTGACCAGCGTCGATTTGCCCGCACCATTCTCGCCCAGCAGCGCATGCACCTCGCCCTCGCGGATGGAGAACGACACGTCGGAATTGGCCACCACGCCCGGATAGGCCTTGGTCACCCCCTGCACCGCCAGCAGCGCCGGCTTTTGCGCGTCGTTCATACCGCGATCTCCCTGCCGGTCGCCCCGGCCTTGCCAGCCTTCACAAACGCCACCGCCACGCCCAGCGCAATCGCCTGCGGATGCTTGCCCAAGCCCGGGTCGCCAATCGGACAGGCAATCCGCGCGATACTTGCCTGCGAATGACCCAAGGTTTGCAGCCGGCTGGCAAAGCGCCGGGCCTTGCTGGCCGAGCCGATCAGCCCCAGCGACGCAAAGCCATGCCTCAGCAACCGGTGACACAATTCCAGATCAAGCGCATGGCTGAAGGTCAACACCAGATGCTCTGCCGTGGCGGGCGCCCGCGCCACCAGATCGCCCGGGTCCGCCGCCGCCAGCACCGTCACGCCCTCCGGCACCACCTCGGGAAACCGCGCCACATCCACATCCACCCAGGTAATCGCCACCCCCGGCAATGGCGCCAGCACCGAAACCACCGCCCGGCCCACATGCCCGGCACCCCAGACCCAGACCTCGCGCCCCACCGATGCCACCGGTTCAACCATCCAGCCCTGCATCAGGACTGAAACCGGCACCGCCCCTTGCCTAGCCCGCGCCAGCAACCGCGCCACCGCCAGCGGCATCTCCCCCGCCGCCGCGACAGGTCGCGCCACCATCTGCAGCCCCGCCAGCCCAACCAGTTCCGCCGCGCCGTAAACCTCGGTCAGCAACGTCACCACGCCACCGCAGCATTGCCCCAGACCCGGCCCCAAAGCCTCGCGGTCCAGCCGCCGCCCACCCACGGCCAACACCTCGCGCGCCCGCCCGACAGCCTGCCATTCTAGCGCCCCGCCGCCAATGGTGCCCGACTGCCCGCCGTCCCAGACCAGCATCGAAGCCCCCACCTCGCGCGGGGCCGAGCCCTGCACCGCCGCCACCACGACGCGCGCCACCCGCCCGTGCCGCGCCACCGCCGCCTGCAAGCCGCCCAGATCAAACATGCCGCACCCGCCGCACCGCCGCCAGCACCCGCTCCGGCGTCGCCGGGGCGTCCAGACCCGGATAAACCGACCCGTCACCACAAGCCGCCACCGCATCCGACAGCGCCATCAGCACCGAGATCCCCAGCATCAGCGGCGGCTCGCCCACCGCCTTCGACCGCCCGATGGTGTCCTCGGGGTTCTTGCGCCCCCACAAGGCCACGTTGAACACCGCAGGCCGGTCCGAGCAGGCCGGGATCTTGTAGGTCGAGGGCGCATGCGTGGTCAGCTGCCCCTTGGCGTCCCACACCAGTTCCTCGGTGGTCAGCCAACCCGCGCCCTGCACATAACCGCCTTCGATCTGGCCGATGTCGATGGCGGGGTTCAGGCTGGCGCCGGTGTCATGCAGGATATCGGCGCGCAGGATGCGGCTCTCGCCGGTCAGCGTGTCGATCACCACCTCGCTGACCGCAGCACCATAGGCGAAATACAGGAACGGCCGCCCGGCGCCGCGGCTGCGGTCCCAGGTGATCTTCGGCGTGGCATAAAACCCGGTGGCCGACAGCGACACCCGCGCCAGATACGCCCAGTTCACCACCTGGGCAAAGCCGTAAACCTCGCCCGCCACCCGCACCCGCCCCCCGGCAAACCGCACGCTGGCAGCCTCGACCCCATGCTTGTCGGCAATGAACGCCGCCAACCGCCCGCGCAGCGTCTCGCACGCCGCCCGCACCGCCATGCCGTTCATGTCCGACCCCGACGACGCCGCCGTGGCCGAGGTATTGGGCACCTTGCCGGTATCGGTGGCGGCGATCCTGACCCGCGCCAGATCGACGCCGAACACCCCAGCCGCCACCTGCGCCACCTTCTGGAACAGCCCTTGCCCCATCTCGGTGCCGCCATGGTTGATGGCAATCGAGCCGTCCTGATACAGATGCACCAATGCCCCGGCCTGATTGAGATGCGTCAGCGTGAAGGAAATGCCAAACTTCACCGGCGTCAGCGCGATCCCCCGCTTCAACACCGGACTGCCCGAATTCCATTCCGCAATCGCCGCCCGCCGCGCCTGATAGGCCGCACTCTCCTCCAGTGCCGCCACCACCTCATGCCCGATGAAATCCGTCACCGGCATCAGATAGGGCGTGGTCTGCGGCTTCTTCTCTGCCGAAATATCCCCGCCGGAGGCTCCCGCCCGCACCGACCTCCCACCATAGAAATTCGCGCGCCGCACCGCCAAGGGTTCCAACCCAAGGGCAAAGGCCACATGATCCATCACCCGCTCGATCCCCAGCATCCCCTGCGGCCCGCCAAAGCCGCGGAAGGCGGTGGCGCTTTGGGTGTTGGTGCGCAGCCGGTGGCTTTCGATCCGCACTGCGGGCAGGTGATAGGCGTTGTCGGCATGCAGCATCGCCCGGTCGGCCACCGGCAAGGAAAGATCCTGCGCCCAGCCGCAGCGCACCAGATGCAGGAACTCCAGCCCCAGCACCCGACCCGTCGCATCCACCCCGGCGCGGTAGCTGATCCGCATGTCGTGGCGCTTGCCGGTGATCAGCATGTCGTCGTCGCGGTCATAGCGCATCTTGCAGGGCCGCCCGGTGGCGCGTGCCGCCAGCGCACAGGCAATCGCCAGCGCGTTGCCCTGGCTTTCCTTGCCGCCAAAACCGCCGCCCATCCGCCGCACTTCCACCCGCACGCCATGCATCGGCAGGCTCAAGGCATGCGCCACCTTGTGCTGGATCTCGCTGGGATGCTGGGTCGAGGCCAGGATCAGCATGTCGCCGTCCTCTTGCGGCACAGCGGCGGCCACCTGACCTTCCAGATAAAAATGCTCCTGCCCGCCGATTTCGATCTGGCCTTCAACCACCCGCGCCGCCCCGGCAATCGCCGCCGCGGCGTCGCCCTTCTGCCAGACCACCGGCCCGGTCTCGAACCGGCTGTTCGCCGCCAGGGCCTGATCCAGCGTCAGCAGGGCGGGCAGGGCTTGGCAGGACAACTTGCCCAGCCGGGCCGCCTTTCGCGCCGCCAGGTGACTGTCGGCCACCACCAGAAACACCGGCTGACCGGCGTAATGCACGCGGTCCACCGCCAGCAGCGGCTCGTCATGCGCCGAGGGGCTGCAATCGGGCATCACCGGGAAATCGACGGCGGAAAACACCGCCACCACGCCGGGTGCTGCCCGCACCGCCGCCAGATCAAGGCTTTCGATCACCCCGTGTGCGGTGTCCGACAGCCCGAAGGCCAGATGCAGCGCCCCTGCGGGCAGGGCGATATCGTCGATATAGCGCGCCTCGCCGGTGACGTGCAGGCGGGCGCTGTCATGCGGCAGGGCTTGGCCGAGGCTCATGGTGCCACCTCGCGCAGATCAGTGAAGTCCCCTGCAAGATCGTGGAAATACCGGATCAGCAGATTGCCCGCGGTTTGCAGCCGGTAGGCGCTGGAGGCCCGCATGTCGCTGAGCGGGGTGAAATCCTGCGCCAGCGCCGGAAGGACCGCCTGCACCGTCGTCAGGTTCCAGTCCTGCCCCAGTAGTGCTGCCTCCAACACTGCCGCGCGTTTCGGGATACCCGCCATGCCGCCGAATGCGATGCGGGCTTCGGTGACCCGACCCGCCTGCACCGTCAAATTGAACGCGCCGCAGACCGCCGAGATGTCCTGATCGAAGCGCTTGCTCAGCTTGTAACAGCGCAGCGCCGGGGCGGTGGCGGGGATGGTGATCGCCTCGACAAACTCGCCGGGGCGGCGATCCTGTTTGCGGTAGTCGAGGTAGAAATCCTGCAGCGCCATCTCGCGCCGCTTTGCCCCCTGCCGCAGATGCAGCCGCGCGCCAAGGGCAATCAGCACGGGCGGGGTGTCGGCAATCGGCGAGCCGTTGGCGATGTTGCCGCCGAGCGTGGCGGCGTTGCGCACCTGCACCGAAGCAAACCGGCGCAGGAAGGCGGCGAAGGCGGGGTGATGCTGGGGCAGGGCCGCCATCAGGTCGGTGATGCTGACGCCTGCGCCGATGCGCAGGGTATCGCCTTGGGGGGTGATCTGTTGCAGATCAGCGATGCCGGAAAGGAAGGCCACTTGCGGCAGCCCGCGCAGGCCCTTGGTCAGCCAGAGGCCGACATCGGTGGCCCCAGCGATCAGGGTGGCGTCGGGGTGGGTTTGATACCAGTCTGCCAAATCATCCGCTGTCTTGGGGTGGTAGGCGCCGGGGGGGCTGTCTGCCCCCCCGGACCCCCCCGAGGATATTTGGGCAAAGGAGAAATCAGCGGCGTGGTTTTCGGTCATCCATTCTGGGATCGGGGCGGATTCGACGGATTGGGCAGCCTTGATGATCGGGGCGTAGCCGGTGCAGCGGCAGAGGTTGCCCGAAAGCACGTCGTCATGGTCGGTGCGGCCTTGGGCATGGGCCACGGCCAGCGACACCACGATGCCCGGCGTGCAGAAGCCGCATTGCGAGCCGTGCTGGTCGATCATCGCCTGTTGAACCGGGTGCAAGGCACCGTCGGGGCCGGAGATGCCTTCGATGGTGCGCAGCGCCTTGCCGTGGATCTGGCCCAAGAGCAGGATGCAGGCGTTCAGCGCGCGGCTGCCGGTGGCGTCGCTGACCATCACCGTGCAGGCGCCGCAGTCGCCTTCGTTGCAGCCCTCCTTGCTGCCGCAAAGGCCGCGATCAACCCGCAGCCAGTCCAGCAACGGCCTTGTCGGGGCCTGATCCGACAGGCGCACCGGCGTTCCGTTCAACAGAAACGCAATCTCGGTCATCCGATTAATCCGCCGCCTTCCCTGCGTTCGGGGCCGCTGCGTGCCCGCCCGATGCGGCGTAAAACGGGCCACGCGCCCCAGTTCCTGCCCTGCATCAAGCCTTGGGGCGCTGCGGTTGGCAAGCCTAGATTGCGCCCCGCCGATGCTTTAGGGTCGGCGCATGAGCAGCCCCCGATTCATCCATCTGCGTGTGCATACCGAACATTCCCTGCTGGAAGGGGCGGTGCCGGTGCAAAAGCTGATCGGGCTGTGCGTGGCGCAATCCATGCCTGCCGTGGCAATCACCGACACCAACAACATGTTCGCGGCGCTGGAGTTTTCGACCTATGCCGCCAGCGCCGGGGTGCAGCCGATCATCGGCTGTCAGGTCAGTCTGGCGCATGATCCGGCAGGTCCCGGCGAACGGCCACGGGCGGCGGCCCCCATCGTGCTGCTGGCGCAATCGGAAGCCGGGTATCTGAACCTGATGAAGCTGAACACCTGCCTTTATATCGGCAAGGCCGGGCAGTTGCCGCAACTGACGGTGGCCGAACTGGCGGCGCACGCCCGGGGCCTGATCTGCCTGACCGGTGGCCCGGATGGCCCGTTGGGGCGGTTTCTGCAGGCCGGGCAGCGGCCCAAGGCGCAGGCCTTGCTGGAGAAGCTGGCGGCGATCTATCCCGGCAGGCTGTATATTGAGTTGCAGCGCCATCCCGGTGCGGGCGAGCAACTGCCCGAGGCCGAGCGTGCCAGCGAGCGCGGGCTGGTCGAGATGGCCTATGCCATGGGCCTGCCGCTGGTCGCCACCAACGATGTCTATTTCCCGAAAGCTGCGATGTATGAGGCGCATGACGCGCTGTTGTGCATCGCCGAGGGCGCCTATGTCGATCAGCAAGGCCCGCGCCGCCGCCTGACGCCGCAGCATTATTTCAAGACCGAGGCCGAGATGGCGACGCTGTTCGCTGACCTGCCGGAAGCCTTGGAAAACTCGGTCGAGATTGCCCGGCGCTGCGCCTTCAAGGTGGCCAAGCGCGACCCGATCCTGCCGAAATTCGCCGATGACGAGGTGGAGGAGTTGCGGCGTCAGGCGGGCGAAGGGCTGGCGGCGCGGCTGGCCATCATCCCGCATGCGGTGCCGGTGGCGGAATACGAGGCACGGCTGGCGTTCGAATTGGGCATCATCGAGAAGATGAAATTCCCCGGCTATTTCCTGATCGTGGCCGATTTCATCAAATGGGCCAAGGGGCAGGGTATTCCGGTCGGGCCGGGGCGCGGCTCGGGGGCGGGCAGTCTGGTGGCCTATGCGCTGACCATCACCGATCTGGACCCCTTGCGCTACAAGCTGCTGTTTGAACGCTTTCTGAACCCCGAGCGGGTCAGCATGCCCGACTTCGACATCGACTTCTGCATGGACCGTCGGCAAGAGGTGATCGAATACGTCCAGCAGAAATATGGCCGCGACAAGGTGGGGCAGATCATCACCTTTGGCGCGCTGCTGTCGAAGGCCGCGATCCGCGACGTGGGCCGGGTGTTGCAGATGCCTTACGGCCAGGTGGACCGGCTGTCGAAGATGATCCCGGTCGAGGGCGTCAAGCCGGTGTCGATCACCAAGGCGCTGGCCGACGAGCCGCGACTGCGCGAGGCGGCCAAGGAAGAAGTGGTTGCCCGCCTGCTGGATTACGGCCAGCAGATCGAGGGGCTGTTGCGCAACGCCTCCACGCATGCCGCCGGGGTGGTGATCGGCGACCGGCCACTGGATGAATTGGTGCCGCTGTATCAAGACCCGCGGTCGGACATGCCGGCCACCCAGTTCAACATGAAATGGGTGGAAGCCGCCGGGCTGGTGAAGTTCGACTTTCTGGGGCTGAAGACCCTGACGGTGATCCAGAACGCGCTGGAACTGCTGGCCCAGCGCGGCATCGACATCGACATCAGCCTGATCCCGCTGGACGACGCGAAAACCTACGAGCTTTACGCCAGCGCCCGGACGGTGGCGGTGTTCCAGGTGGAAAGCTCTGGCATGATGGACGCGCTGCGCCGGATGAAGCCCACCTGCATCGAGGATATCGTGGCGCTGGTCGCCCTGTATCGCCCCGGCCCGATGGAGAACATTCCGACCTATTGCGAGGTCAAGAACGGGCTGCGGCAGATCGAGTCCATCCACCCGACCATCGACCATATCCTGGCCGAAACCCAGGGCATCATCGTCTATCAGGAACAGGTGATGGAGATCGGTCAGGTGATGGCCGGATACTCCCTTGGCGGCGCCGACCTGCTGCGCCGTGCCATGGGCAAGAAGATCGCCGCCGAAATGGCCAAGGAGCGGCCCAAGTTCATTGAAGGGGCTGCCAAGACCCACGGCGTTTCCAAGGAAAAGGCCGGTGAAGTCTTTGACCTGCTGGAGAAATTCGCCAACTACGGCTTCAACAAATCGCACGCCGCCGCCTATGCCGTGGTCAGCTATCAGACCGCCTGGCTGAAGGCCAACCACCCCGTTGAATTCATGGCGGGCGTGATGAACTGCGATATCCACCTGACCGACAAGCTGGCGGTTTACAAGCGCGAGGTGGACAAGCTGGGGATCAGGACGGTGGCGCCCTGCGTCAACGCCAGTCTTGCCAGCTTCAGCGTGCGCGATGGCGCGGTGGTCTATGCGCTGGGGGCGCTGAAGAATGTCGGCGTCGAGGCGATGAAGCTGATCACCGAGGCGCGCGGGGCCAAGCCCTTTGCCAGCCTGTTCGATCTGGCCCGGCGGGTCGATCTGAAACGCATCGGCAAGCGCCCGCTGGAGATGCTGGCCCGTGCCGGGGCGTTTGACGTGCTGGACAGCAACCGCGCCCGGGTGTTCGACGCGCTGGATGCGCTGGGCAGCTATTCGGCGGCGATCCACGAGGCCCGCAACTCCAATCAGGTGTCGCTGTTCGGCGAGGCCGGGGCCGACCTGCCCGAACCCCGCCTGCCGTTCCGCGACGACTGGCTGCCGGTGGAACGGCTGTCGCAGGAGCATCAGGCGATCGGCTTCTACCTGTCGGGTCACCCGCTGGACGACTACATGGGGCCGCTGAAACGCAAGCAGGTGATGACGCTGCACGAGTTGCACCTGCGCGCCACCGAGAATAGCCCGCTGATCGCCAAGATCGCCGGTTCGGTGGCCTCGCGGCAGGAAAAGAAATCGGCCAAGGGCAACCGCTTTGCCTTTGTTTCACTGTCCGACCCGACCGGGCTTTACGAGGTCACGGTGTTCTCCGACACGCTGGAAGCGGCGCGCGGGTTTCTGGAGCCGGGGATGAACGTGGTGCTGACGGTGAAGGCCGAACTGGAAGGCGAGACGCTGAAGCTGCTGGCCAATGCGGTGCAGCCGATTGATCAGGTGGCCGCCGAGGCCGGGGGGGCCAGCTTGCGCATCCACCTGAACCGCGCCGAAGCGGCGGCCTCGGTGGCAGCCCTGTTTGCGCGGGTGGAAAACAGCCGGTCGCGCGGGCAGATCATCCTGTGCATCCCCGACCAGACCGGCCGCGAGATCGACCTGACCCTGCCTGCCGATTACCCCGTCACCCCGCAGATCAAGGGTGCCATCAAGGCGATGCCCGGCGTGGTGCTGGTGGAAGAGGTCTAGGCTTTGCTTGCAGCACGGCGGCGCGGGGCCGTCAGGCGGCGACCATCGCGCAGGTTCAGGCCCAGCAGCGTCAGGTTGGTAGCCCCCGCCAGCAACTCCAGCCCCTGCACGGCATAGAAGGCCGCATCGAACGCCCCGGCCTGCGACTTCCACGACAGGAACAGCGCCGCGGGTATCAGCACCAGCACGCCATTGGCCGCCACGAACGGCATCCGCTTGCGCTTGGCGCCGATCAGCCCGGCGCTGCGCCCCTTGGCCAGACGAAACCCGGTGGCACCGACCGCAGCCATTGCCGGGATCAGCAGCAGGAAGCCGTAGGGGATCAGGGTTTTCACCGTGACAATGGCGGATTGGGTCAGAAACAGTTCCGAAATCAGGGTCGAAAGCCAGAAGCTGGCGATGGTCAGGGCGGCAATTGCGCCCGACACCCGGTGCATGACGGACAACATCTGAGTCTCCCCATAAAGATAGCTTGCTATGTGTTATTGCATAGCCAGCTATATGATGCAAGACTGCGGCATGGACTTTGATCGTGACGCATCGACGGGCTATCTGGTCAACCTGCTGGCCCGGCTGCTGGCCAAGCAGCTGGAGGCGCGGATCAAGCCGCATGGGCTGGCGCTGGGGGCGTTTCCGGCGCTGCTGCACCTGTGGGAAAACGACGGCCTGACCCAGAAAGACCTGGTGGACCGCCTCGGGATCGAGCAGCCGACCATGGCGGCCACGCTGGCGCGGATGGAGCGCGACGGGCTGGTGACCCGGCAGAAGGACGAGGCCGACGCAAGGGTGCAGCGCGTGCGCCTGACCCCGCGCGCCCGTGCCCTGAAGCAGGTGGCGATTGCCGAGGCGGCAGAGGTGAACGCGCTGGCGCTGTCCGGGCTGGAGCCGGGCGAACAGCGGCAGTTTCTGGAGAACCTGCGCCAGGTGATCACGGCCTTGCAGCCCCCCAAGGCGTGACCGGCGCTACCGCACCACCCGCCCCGCCATCGCCCGGGCGATGCTGACACTCAGCACGATCCGCGCCACGTGATGCGCGGTGACATAGACCACGCTCATTTGCAGGCTTAATGCGATCAGGCTCATCTCGGCCAGACCACCCGGCGCGAAGGCCAGAAAGGCCGCCGCCACCGGTTGCCCGACCAGCGGCCCCACCGCCAGCGCAAAGCCTAACGCCAGCACCAGCGCCACCGCGGCATTGGCCAGCGCCAGCCGCGCCGCACGCACCAACGTGCCCGGCGGCATGCCGGCGAACCGCGCCCCCAGCACCGAGCCGATCACCACCTGCGTCGCCCCCACCGCCCAAGCTGGTGGCACCGTCTGGGTGCCTCCCGCCAGATGCAGCAGAGCCGAGGCGATGATCGGCCCGGTCATGATCGCTGCAGGCAGCCGCAACCAGCGCCCGCCCCAGAACCCGCCCACACCTGCCGCCAGCAGCATCGCCGCATCCCCCCAGCCCAACGGCACCGAGGCCCCGACCATCTTCGCGCCAGAGGCCGAGCCAACCGCATGGCCGGTCAGCGCCATGAAGGCCAGCGGCACCGCCACGATGGTCAGGATCAGCCGCAGGAACTGCAACAGCACCAGCATCTGCCCGTCGGCCCCCGCCTCTTCGCCCAGCGTCACCGATTCGATCAGGCCGCCCGGCACCGAACCGAAGAACGCCGTGCTGCGGTCGAGCCCGCCACGGCGGTAAATCCAGAAGCCGCAAAGATGCGCCGCCGGGATGTAAAGGCAAAGCGCCAGCAGGCTGGCCCACCACCCCGGTATCTGCGCCAGCACCGCAGGCGTGAACGCGCCACCGATCGCCACCCCGATCACCGGCACGAAAAAGAACCGCAGCTTTGGCGGCACCGCGACCTGTCGCCCGAACGGCCTTCGCCCCAGGGCAGCCACGCTGCCTACCGTCAGCAACGACCCCAGCATCAGCCCCAGCGGCACCGACAGAGCCCACCCCAACAGCCCACCGGCCGTGCCAATCGCCAGGGTGATGGCAAGTGCAGGCAGATCAAGGGCGGCGATGGGGAGGGCAGGGCGGCGCATCACCGCTGCAGCCAAACAGGCGGCGGTGCAGACCACAACCCCCTTGGTGCGCGCGTTGGCGGCAAGGTGGATCCGAGCTTGCAGGGAAAACCGGAAACGGGCGCCCCGGAGGGGGCGCCTTTGGTCACTTCACATCGGCGGCGGTGTCGTCGCGTTCCACCCGCGGCTCGCGCGGCGGGCGGCCGATCACGTCGCGCAATTCGTCCAGCTCGATGAAATTGTCGGCCTGACGGCGCAATTCGTCTGCGATCATCGGCGGCTGGCTGCGGATGGTGGACACCACCGACACCCGAACCCCCTGACGTTGCAGGCTTTCCACCAGCGGCCGGAAATCGCCATCCCCCGAAAACAGCACCACATGATCGACATGCGGTGCCAGTTCCATGGCGTTCACCGTCAGCTCGATGTCCATGTTGCCCTTCACCTTCCGCCGTCCCTGGCTGTCGGTGTATTCCTTGGCGGGCTTGGTCACCATCGAGAAGCCGTTGTAATGCAGCCAGTCCACCAGCGGCCGGATCGGCGAATATTCGTCATTCTCCAGCAGGGCCGTATAGTAGAAGGCGCGCAACAGCTTGCCGCGACGCATGAATTCCTGACGCAGCAGCCGGTAGTCGATGTCGAATCCCAGCGCCTTGGCGGCCGCATAAAGATTCGAGCCATCAATGAACAACGCCAGCCGGTCATCCTTGTAAAACATCTTTTTTCCCCTCAAACCTGCTTCACCGACCAAGGGTCCCGAAAGCTCGGCGCGCTTGAACGCCCGATGAAAAGCACCGTCAAATAGCAGTGGCACCAGACTACATGCAAGCCATCCCCGACGAAAGAGCCGCGTCCAGCCACGGCAACATATTACACGCACTGGTTGCGCTTGGCGCTAACCTGCCGCATGAAAATCGCCTTCCCGCTGAAATTCTTCGGGCGGCGTTGGCGCGGTTTCCAGCTGAAGGTCTTGAAATCGTAGCACAAAGCCGGTTTTATGCCACGCCATGCTTTCCGGCGGGGGCTGGGCCGGATTATGTGAACGCCTGCGTCAAGATTGCCGTAAGGGAAACAATGACGGCGGCGGCGATCCTGGGCGCGCTGCACCGAATCGAGGCGGGTTTCGGGCGGGAACGCACCGCGCGCTGGGCCGGGCGCACGCTGGATCTGGACCTGCTGGCGCTGGGCGATGCGGTTTTGCCCGATGCCGAAACCCAAAGCCAATGGCGCAATCTGGACCCCGCGGCGCAGGCCCGCGAGGTGCCGGGTGATTTGATCCTGCCGCACCCGCGCCTGCAAGACCGCGCCTTCGTGCTGGTGCCGCTGGCCGAGGTGGCACCCGACTGGCGCCATCCGCTGCTGGGCAAAACCGTGGCGCAGATGCTGGCCGCCTTGCCGCAAGCCGACCGGGATGCGGTGATTTTGCTGTGATTTGCCCCGCTGCGGCGCGGAATCGGCGCTTGTCAAGCCTGCCGTCCCGCCTTACATAGGCCGTTCCATGCCCCAAATCCGCAAATGGAGTCGCATATGGCCCGCGTGACGGTTGAAGATTGCGTTGACAAGGTTCCGAACCGGTTCGAACTGGTGATGCTGGCCGCCCACCGGGCGCGCGAGATCACCGCAGGCTCGCCGGTGACGGTTGACCGCGACAACGACAAGAACCCGGTCGTGTCCTTGCGCGAGATTGCCGACGAGACCCAGCTTGCCGACGCGCTGCGCGAGCGGATGATCGAAAGCCACCAGACCCAGATCGAGATCGACGAGCCCGAAGACGACGACATGGCGCAACTGATGAGCGGCGAGATGGATCGCCCGATGCAGGACGACATGTCGGAAGAGCGGATGCTGCGGATGCTGATGGAAGCGCAGGGCGAGAACTGAGCGCCACCGCCTGAGCGGCAGGGACCGGGAAAGACCTGCAATGATCGACGTCGAAGACCTTGTCGCCCTGGTCCACAACTACAACCCGCGCAGCAATGCCGACCTGATCCGCCGCGCCTATGCCTATGGCAAGCAGATGCACGAGGGGCAGAAACGCCACTCGGGCGATGATTATTTCACCCATCCGGTGGCGGTGGCGGCGATTCTGACCGAACAGCGGCTGGACGATGCCACCATCGTCACGGCGCTGCTGCACGACACCATCGAAGACACCAAATCCACCTATACCGAGGTTCAGCGGCTGTTTGGCGACGAGGTTGCCGAACTGGTCGATGGCGTGACCAAGCTGACCAACCTGCAACTGTCTTCCGCCGAAAGCAAGCAGGCGGAAAACTTCCGCAAGCTGTTCATGGCGATGTCGAAGGATCTGCGGGTGATCCTGGTCAAGCTGGCCGACCGGCTGCACAACATGCGCACCATCAAGAGCATGCGTGCCGAAAAGCAGGCGCAGAAGGCGCGCGAGACCATGGAGATCTTTGCGCCGCTGGCCGGGCGCATGGGCATGCAATGGATGCGCGACGAGCTGGAAGACCTGTCGTTCCGGGTGCTGAACCCCGACGCGCGCAACTCGATCATCCGCCGTTTCATCACCTTGCAGCGCGAAACCGGCGATGTGGTCCACAAGATCACCGCCGACATCCGCAACGAGCTGGAAAAGGCCAGGATCGAGGCCGATGTCTATGGCCGGGCGAAAAAGCCTTATTCGATCTGGCGCAAGATGCAGGAGAAGGATCTGGCGTTCTCCAGCCTCTCGGACATCTACGGCTTTCGGGTGATCACCGCCACCGAGACCGATTGCTACCGCGTGCTGGGGGTCATTCACCAGCGTTGGCGGGCGGTGCCGGGGCGGTTCAAGGATTATATCAGCCAGCCGAAATCGAACGGTTACCGCAGCATCCACACCACCGTTTCGGGCCGCGACGGCAAGCGGGTCGAGGTGCAGATCCGCACCCGGCAGATGCACGAGGTGGCCGAGGCCGGGGTGGCGGCGCACTGGTCCTACCGCGAGGGCGAGCGGGCGCACAACCCGTTTGCCGTTGATCCGGCGCGCTGGATTGCCGGCATCACCGAACGGCTGGACGAAGACGACCACGACGACTTCATGGAAAACGTCAAGCTGGAGATGTATACCGATCAGGTGTTCTGCTTCACGCCCAAGGGCGATGTGATCCAGATGCCGCGTGGTGCTACGCCACTGGATTACGCCTATGCCATCCACACCCGCATCGGCAATTCCTGCGTTTCCGCCAAGATCGACGGCATCCGGGTGCCGCTGTGGACCCGCCTGAAGAACGGCCAGTCGGTCGAGATCATCACCGCCGAGGGTCAGCGGCCGCAGGCGTCGTGGATCGACATCGTGACGACCGGTCGGGCCAAGGCGGCGATCCGGCGCAGCTTGCGCGAGGAAGACCGGGGCCGGTTCGTGAAACTGGGGCAGGAACTGGCGCGGGCGGCGTTTGATCATGTGGGCCGCAAGGCCACCGACAAGGCCTTGCGCACCGCCGCCAAGATGCTGGGGCTGGTGGACGAGACCGATCTGTTGGCGCAGCTTGGCTCGGCAGAACTGACCGCCCGCAAGGTGATCGAGACGCTTTACCCCGAGCTTGCCACTTCACAGGCCGCCGAGGTCGATGCCCAGCGCCCGGTGGTGGGCCTGCCGCCGACCCAGACCTACAACCGCGCCCGCTGCTGCCAGCCAGTGCCGGGTGAACGCATCGTCGGCATCACCTATCGCGGCCAGGGCGTGGTGGTGCATGCCATCGACTGCCCGGCGCTGGAGGAATTTGAAGAACAGCCGACCCGCTGGGTCGATCTGCACTGGCAGGCCGGGCGGCATGCGGCGGTGCATACCGTCAGCCTGAACCTGACGATTTCCAACGATGCCGGGGTGCTGGGCCATATCTGCACCTTGATCGGCGGCCAGAAGGCCAATATCTCTGACTTGCACTTCGTTGATCGGAAACCGGATTATTACCGGTTGCTGGTTGACGTCGATCTGCGCGATCTGGAACATCTGCACGCGGTGATGACGGCGCTTGAAGCCGAAACCGATGTGGCGCAGATTTCCCGGCAACGGGATCTGAGCAAGAAGCCCTGAGGGGCAGAGGGGCGGCACAAGTTGGTATTCAAGCGGCGCAATCCTCGGACCTGGCCGGAAGCGGCGCGCGAATTCGTCTATCCGCGCGGCGGCATCTGGCGGGCCGTGCTTTATGTGCTGCACCGGATGCGGCGGCTGCCCGACAAGCCGCACCGCATTGCGCGAGGCGTGTTTGCGGGCACCTTCGTCAACTTCCCGCCGGTTTACGGCGTGCAGATGCTGTCGGCGGCGCTGCTGGCCTGGGGGATGCGCGGCAATATCGTGGCGGCCTTGCTGTGCACCTTTCTGTCCAACCCGATCACCACGCCGTTCATCGCCACCGGCTCGCTGGAGCTGGGTCACTGGATGCTGGGGATCGAAGCGCCCTTGGATTTCCTGACGGTCTATGCCGCCTTCTCGGACGCCAGTGTGCAGTTGTGGCACAACTTCTGGGCCATGTTCAGCCGCCAGGACGCCGAGTGGGACAAGCTGATCGAGTTTTTCCACTTCATTTTCTGGCCCTATGTGATCGGCTCGATCCTGCCGGGGCTGGTGGCGGCGACCGTCGCCTATTACATCTCGTTGCCGCTGATCCACGCCTATCAGAAGATCCGCCATGTGAAGTTCCGCGAGCAGGTGGAAAAGCGTCGCCGGTTGCGGCAGGCGATGGCCGAGGCGGAATTGCGCAAGCATGCGCAGGCGCTGGCCAGCGAGGATGACGCGGCGGGAACTCCCTGACCGGGGTGCGGACACTGCAAAAGGAAGACGACGATGAGACCGATTGGCAGACTGCGGCTGGGTGTGAACATCGACCACGTGGCGACCCTGCGCAACGCCCGGGGGGCGGTCTGGCCGGAACCGCTGCGCGCGGCCCTGCTGGCCGAGGCGGCGGGGGCCGATGGTATCACCGCCCATCTGCGCGAAGACCGCCGCCATATCTCGGACGGCGATATCGAGGCGCTGATGGCGGCGCTGACGGTGCCGTTGAACTTTGAATGTGCGGCCACGGCGGAAATGCAGGCCATTGCGCTGCGGCACCGGCCGCATGCGATCTGTCTGGTGCCGGAAAAGCGCGAGGAACGCACCACCGAAGGTGGTCTGGACGTGGCGGGCGATATGGCGCGGCTGGGCGATTTCATCGCGCCCTTGCGCGAGGCGGGCATCCGGGTGTCGATGTTCATCGGCCCCGACGCGCGGCAGATCGAGGCGGCGGCCAGCATCAAGGCGGCGGTGGTCGAATTGCACACCGGGCATTATTCCGACCTGCATGCCGCGGGCCATGAGGCGGAAACCGAGGCCGAACTGGCGGCGCTGACCCGCAGTGCCGCACTGGCCCGCGCGCTGGGGCTGGAGGTGCATGCAGGCCACGGGCTGACCTATGACAACGTGGCACCGATTGCCGCGCTGCCGCAGGTGATGGAGCTGAACATCGGCCATTTCCTGATCGGCGAGGCGGTGTTCATCGGGCTGGGGGCGGCGATCGAGGACATGCGCCGCCGGATGGACCTGGCGCGCGGGAGGGGTGTGTGACGCAAAAGTTTTGCAAAACTTTTGCCAAAATCCTTCGAAGGATTTTGTCTGCCACGCTGGTGGCCGGTTTGCCGGTGCTGCCGGCCCTGGCGCAGCAGGTGGTGCCTTGCGACGACTGGCGCGCCTCGGCGCAGGGCATCGTCGAGCCTTGGGAGGCCAACAGTCGCGCCTTTGCCAAGGGCGAGATCCGGCTTGCGGCGGTGGATGCCATTGAACCGGGTGCGGGGTCGATGCACCTGCTGGTGCTGTCGCCACCCTATGACGAATTGGGCGCGCGGCAGTGCAAGCTGGTGACCTATACCGAGTCGCTGGGGTATTCCGGCATTGACCTCGCGGCGGCCAAGGCCAGCTATGATCCGGCGCAAGGGCTGACGGTGGTGATGCCGGTGCAACTTTACGACGACGCAACCGCCGGGTTCGCCCCTTACGTCCTGAGCGTCAGCATCAATCAGGCCACCGGGGGCATAAGTGCCAGCCTCGACTGACCGCAGGGGCGGCGACGCATGATCCTGGGCATCGGCTCTGATCTGGCCAATATCGACCGGATCGCCGCCACGCTGGAGCGGTTTGGCGACCGCTTTCGCACAAGGGTGTTCACGCCGCGTGAACAGGCCACCGCCGAGGCGCGGCGCGAGGTTGCCGCCACCTATGCCAAACGCTGGGCCGCCAAGGAGGCGTGCTCCAAGGCGCTGGGCACCGGCTTGCGCATGGGCATTGCCTGGAAGGACATGGCGGTTTCAAATCTGGAAACCGGCCAGCCGGTGATGCATCTGACCGGCTGGGCCGCCGAACGGCTGGCGGCGATGACCCCGCCGGGCCACAGCGCCATCGTGCATGTGACCCTGACCGACGATCACCCCTGGGCGCAGGCCTTCGTGGTGATCGAGGCGCTGCGCGACGCCGCCCCAACTTGACAGCGGCCCACGGCGCGCGCATGTAGCGCCTTCGAAACCCCCAGGAAAGCAAGACAGCATGGCCAGCACGGCAAAACCCCAAGGCGGCATCGTCGAGACCATCAAGACGGTCGTTTACGCGCTTCTGATCGCCGGCGTTTTCCGCACGCTGTTTTTCCAGCCGTTCTGGATTCCCTCGGAATCGATGAAGGACACCCTGCTGATCGGTGACTTCCTGTTCGTCAACAAGATGGCCTACGGCTATTCGCGCTATTCCTGCCCGTTCGGCCTGTGCCCGTTCACCGGGCGGATTCTGGGGTCTGAACCCGAACGTGGCGATGTCGTGGTGTTCCGCCATCCGGTGAACGGCTCGGATTTCATCAAGCGGCTGATCGGCCTGCCGGGGGATACCGTTCAGATGAAGGATGGTATCCTTTACATCAACGGCACCGCAGCGCCGCAGGTGCCCGATGGCCAGTTCCACGAGGTTTTTGAACGCCAGGGCCCGATGGGCAACACCCCGCGCTGTGAAAACGGTCCTGTTGGCGAGGGCGGCGATTGCACGCGATCGCGTTTCAAGGAAACCCTGCCCAATGGCGTGGTGCATTCGGTGCTGAACATCGACACCAACGGCTTTGCCGACAACACCGACGTGTTCACCGTGCCCGAGGGCCACTATTTCTTCATGGGCGACAACCGCGACAACAGCCAGGACAGCCGTTATGGTCAGGCCGTGGGCGGCGTGGGCTTCGTGCCGGCCGAAAACCTGATCGGGCGGGCCGACCGGGTGATGTTCTCGTCGGCGGGGAAATCCATGCTGTATTTCTGGACCTGGCGCAGCGACCGCTTCTTCAAGGGGATCGAGTGAAGCTATCGGCCGAACTTCAGGCCTTTTGTGGCCGCATCGGACATGTGTTCCGCCAGCCGGAGCTTCTGTTGCGCGCGGTGACGCACAGCTCGATTTCCTCGAAGACCCGGCCCGATAACCAACGGCTGGAGTTTCTGGGCGACCGGGTGCTGGGTCTGGTGATGGCCGAGGCGCTGCTGACCGCCGATACCGCCGCCAGCGAGGGTCAGTTGGCGCCGCGCTTCAACGCGCTGGTGCGCAAGGAGGCCTGCGCCGATGTGGCCCGCGACTTAGGTCTGGGCGAGGTGATGAAGCTGGGCCGATCCGAGATGATGTCGGGCGGGCGGCGCAAGGATGCGCTGCTGGGCGACGCGCTGGAGGCGGTGATCGCCGCGGTTTACCTCGACAGCGGGTTCGACGCGGCGCGCGGGCTGGTGTTGCGGCTGTGGGGCGGGCGGATCGGCGCGGTGCAATCGGACGCCCGCGACGCCAAGACCAGCCTGCAGGAATGGGCGCAGGCCCGCGGTCTGCCGCCGCCTGCCTATATCGAACTGGGCCGCGACGGCCCGGACCACCAGCCGCAATTCACCGTCGAAGTGCGGCTGGAGAATGGTGCTGTGGAACTGGCCCGGTCGGGCACCAAGCGGGCTGCCGAACAGGCGGCGGCAAAGGCGCTTCTGGCGCGGATGGAGGCGACAGATGACAGAGCTTGAGGGCGAGGCCGTGGGCGGCACCGGTGGCACGCGGGCGGGCTTCGTGGCGCTGATCGGCGAGCCGAATGCCGGGAAATCGACACTTTTGAACAAGATGGTGGGGGCCAAGGTCTCGATCGTCACCCACAAGGTGCAGACCACGCGGGCGCGCATCCGCGGCGTGGCGATGGAGGGTGCGGCGCAGATCGTGTTTGTCGATACGCCCGGCCTGTTCCGGCCAAGGCGCAGGCTTGACCGCGCCATGGTGGCGGCGGCCTGGGGCGGGGCGGCGGATGCCGATGTGGTGGTGCTGCTGATCGAGGCGCATCGCGGGCTGACCGAGGGCACCAAGGCCATCATCGACGCCATGCGCGACCGCATCCCGCGCGGCCAGACCGTGGCTTTGGCGATCAACAAGATCGACCGGGTCAAGGCCGAGGTGTTGCTGGGCCTGTCGGCGCAGATGAACGAGGCGTTTCCCTTTGCCGAGACCTTCATGATTTCCGCCGAAAAAGGCTATGGGGTGGACAAGCTGAAGGCCTGGCTGGCGACGCAACTGCCGGAAGGTCCGTGGTTCTACCCCGAGGACCAGATCGCCGATCTGCCGCTGCGGATGATCGCCTCGGAAGTGACGCGCGAGAAGCTGACGCTGCGGCTGCACGAGGAATTGCCCTATCAGTTGACCGTCGAGACCGAGAAATGGGAAGACAAGCCCGACGGCTCGGTGCGGATCGACCAGATCATCTATGTGGCGCGCGATGGTCACAAGGGCATCGTGCTGGGCAACAAGGGCGAGACCATCAAGGTGATCGGCCAGGCGGCGCGGCTGGAGCTGGTGGAGTTTCTGGACCGGCCGGTGCATCTGTTCTTGCAGGTGAAGGTTCGGCCGAACTGGCTGGAGGAGCCCGAGCGGTATTCCGAGATGGGGCTGGATTTCAAGGACGGCAACTGACGCAGAGGTCGGAGCCTCCGGCGGGGATATTTTTGCAGAGAAGAATGCGGGGTTGGGATGAAGCCGCAACTGACCACCGGGTTCTGGGTTTCGGCATATCTGGCGCGGTTGCGGCTGGCGGCGATACCGGCCTTTGTCACCCGCAAGGGCGATGCCACGGCGGGGGCGGTGCTGGTCAAGCTGGCGACGCTGGACGGGCAGGCGGTGGCGTATCAACGCAGTTTCGATCTGAGCGCGGATGAGCGGATCTGGGTGGTGCTGAAAGCTGGCCCCGAAGCCGAGGTGGACGCCGCGGTTGCCCGGCAGCGCCAATTTGACCCCGATCTTTGGGTGCTGGAGATCGAGGACAAGGCCGGGCGAACCCTTCTGGACGAAGACGGCTTGCGCTGAGGCTTGCGGCCACCCGTGGCGCATGGATACTGGCGGCATGGAATGGCGCGACCAGGGGGCGCTTTTGTCGGTGCGTCCGCACGGCGAAAGTGCCGCGATCATCGAGGTGTTCACGGCGGCGCATGGGCGTCATGCCGGGGTGGTGCGGGGCGGGGCCTCGCGGCGCATAGCGCCGTTGTTGCAGCCCGGTGCGCAGCTTGACGTGGTCTGGCGGGCGCGGCTGGAGGGGCATATCGGCGCCTTCACGGTGGAGCCGGTGCGCAGCCGTGCCGGGGTTCTGGGTGACCGGCTGGCCTTGGCCGGGCTGAACGCGATCTGCGCCATGGTGCGGGTGGCGCTGCCCGAACGCGCGCCACATGACCTGCTTTATGCCGCCACCATCGCGGTGCTGGACGCGCTGGAAACCGCGCCAGACTGGCCCGCCCGCTATCTGCGCTGGGAGTTGTTGTTGCTGGAGGAGTTGGGTTTCGGCCTTGACCTTGGGCGCTGTGCGGTGACCGGTTCGCGTGATGATCTGGCCTATGTCAGCCCGAAAACCGGGCGGGCGGTCAGCCGGGACGGGGCGGGGGAATGGGCGGCGCGGCTGCTGCCGTTGCCGGATTGTCTGCTGGGGCAGGGGCCGGCCTCGGGGGCTGACCTTGCCGCCGGGCTGGCGGTCACCGGGCATTTCCTGACCCGCGAGATGGCCAGCTTGCGGCATGTGCAGCATCTGCCCGAGGCGCGGGCGCGGTTGCTGGAACTGTTGGCGCGATGAGTGGTTTCGGCCGGTTTGTGGCGGCGGCGGGCATGGCCAATCTGGCCGATGGCATGGCGGTGCTGGCCTGGCCCTGGGTCGCCAGCCTGCTGACCCGCGACGCGCTGCTGATCGCTCTGGTGCCGGTGGCGCTGCGGTGGCCGTGGCTGCTGTTTGCCATTCCCGCCGGGCTAGCAACTGACCGGCTGGACCGGCGGCGGCTGGTGCTGGCGATGGACGCGCTGCGGCTTTTCGCCTTTGCCGCGGTGGCGCTGGCGCTGTGGGCCGCCCTGCCGCTGGCACCGCCGACGCGCGGGCTGGCTGAGCCTGCACTGTTTGCGCTGCTGCTGGCTGCGGCGCTGATCACCGGGGTGGCCGAGGTGTTTCGTGACAATGCCGCCCAGACCCTGCTGCCCGCGCTGGTGCCGCAGGCCGCGCTGGAGGCGGCCAACGGGCGGCTGTGGACGGTTGAATTGCTGGGCAACATGCTGGTCGGCCCGCCGCTGGCCGCCTTGCTGATCGCCGTGGCGCTGCCTTTGCCCTTCGCCGCCAATGCCTTGGCCTATCTGTTGGCGGCAGGGCTGATGCTGCGGCTGGCGGGGAATTTCCGGCCCTTGGCGGTGGCGGGCAATGGCTGGCGCGCCGATCTGGCCGAGGGGTGGGCGGGTTTGCGGGGCACGCCGCTGTTGCTGCATCTGGCGCTGATCACCGGGGTTTGGAACCTGTTTTTCCAGATGGTGATGATCGCGCTGGTGCTGCATGGCCAGGAAAACCTTGGGCTTTCGGCCACCGCCTTCGGGCTGGTGCTGGCGGCGGGGGCGCTGGGCGGTATCTTCGGTGGCATCTTTGGCGCGCGGATCATCGCGGTCTGGGGGCCCGCGCGCACGGCGCAAGCCATGCTGGCGCTGTCGGTTCCGGCGTTTCTGGTGGTTGGGTTGGCACCGGGGCCGGTGACGCTGGGGCTGGCGCTGATGGGGTTCGAGTTTACCGGGCTGGTGTGGAACACGGTTGCGGTGTCCTACCGCCAGCGCGCCACGCCGGACCGGCTGCTGGGGCGGGTGAACAGCCTTTACCGGCTGCTGGCCACCGGGATGATGCCTTTGGGGCTGGTGCTGGCGGGGGTTGTCACCCGGCTTGCGGAAACCGCGCTGCCGCGGGCGCTGGCGCTGACGGCGCCCTTTGCGGTGGCGACACTGGGAGCCGCGGGGCTGGCGTTTCTGGGATGGCGGGTGTTGCGGCGTGGCGGGGCGGCGCTGGGCTGATGCCCGTTTCGTGATGCCCCTCGCGCTTGGAATACGACGCGAAATGTCGCGGATGCCGCAGCATGGGGCCGCCCGGGCTGGCACGACTGAACGCCATGGCCACGCGATACCTGCCCCTGTTCCTGAAACACTCCGCCACGCCGCGGATCGAGGCCTTTGCCCTGCTGGCGGGGCTCGAGGCGGCGGTGCGCGGCGTCGTCATCTCGGTTATGCCGCTGGCGGTCTATGATGCGGTCAAGGATGCAGGCGTGGTCAGCCGGGTATATTTCCTGGTCGGCATCGCCTCGCTGATCTGGGGGCTGATGGTGCCCTGGGCCACACGGCATGTGCCGCGGCGCTGGATGTATACCGTGGGCTGCGTGTTCTACATGATCGGGGCGACGCTGGCGGCCTCGGGCGCGCCTTTGGCGGTGACACTGGCGCTGGGCTGCATGGCGCTGGCCACCGCCACGGTGTTCGTATGCTTCAACGCCTATGTGCTGGACTATGTGGCGCGGGCCGAACTGGGGCGCACCCAGTCGTTGCAGATGCTGTATGCGGCGGCGCCCTGGGCGGTGGGGCCGATGCTGGGGGTCTGGCTACGCAGCCTGTGGCAACCGTTGCCGTTTGTGGTGGCGGGGGGCTGTGCCGTGCTGCTGCTGACAGCCTTCTGGATCCTGCGGCTGGGCAACGGCAAGCAGATCACCCGCGCCAAGGGCCCAGCGCTGAACCCTCTGGCCTATCTGGGGCGGTTTTTCGCGCAGCCAAGGCTGATTGCGGGCTGGCTGTTTGCGGTGCTGCGATCGTGCGGCTGGTGGGTCTATGTGGTCTATCTGCCGATCTTCTGCATCGAGGCGGGTCTGGGCGACAAGGTCGGTGGCGTGGCGCTGTCGCTGTCCAACGCGCTGCTGTTCATCTCGCCCTTCATGCTGCGGCTGGTTTATCGCACCTCGGTGCGCCGGGCAGTGCGCGGGGCGTTCGCGCTGTGCTGCGGCACCTATATGGTGGCAACCCTGGCCTCGGGTCTGCCCTGGGTGACGGTGGCGATGATGATGCTGGGGTCATTCGGGCTGGTGATGCTGGATGCGGCGGGCGGCTTGCCGTTCATGATGTCGGTCAAACCCTCCGAGCGCACCGAGATGGCGGCGGTCTATTCCAGCTTCCGCGATGTCTCGGGCATCCTGACGCCGGGGGCGGCGTATCTCGTGCTGCTGGTGGCGCCGCTGTCCGGCATCTTTGCCGCCGCAGGTGCCGGCATGGCAATTGCCTGGACCATCGCCGGGCAGTTGCACCCCAGACTCGGGGCCAAACGCCCGTCGCATGGCGGCGTTCTACCCGACTGAACTTTCATCTGTTCTCAAATATCCCGGGGGTCCGGGGGCAGCGCCCCCGGCCTGTTTCAGTCCAGCAAACGCCGCGCAATCACCTGCGCCTGAATTTCCGCGGCCCCCTCAAAGATGTTCAGGATGCGCGCATCGCACAGGATGCGGCTGATCTGGTATTCCAGCGCGAAGCCGTTGCCGCCGTGAATCTGCAGCGCATTGTCGGCGCAGGCCCAGGCGACGCGGGCTCCCAGCAGCTTGGCCATCCCGGCCTCCAGATCGCAGCGCTTGTCGTGGTCTTTCTGCCAGGCGCTGAAATAGGTCAACTGCCGCGCCACCATGATCTCGACCGCCATCATCGCCAGTTTGCCGGCCACGCGCGGAAACTCGATCAGCGCCTTGCCGAACTGCTTGCGGTCCTGCGCATACTGCATCCCCACCTCCAGCGCGTTCTGCGCCACGCCGATGGCACGGGCGGCGGTCTGGATGCGGGCGGATTCGAAAGTCTGCATCAACTGCTTGAAGCCTTGCCCTTCCACCCCGCCCAGCAGGTTCGCGCCCTTCACGGCAAAGCCGTCAAAGGCCAGTTCGTATTCTTTCATGCCGCGATAGCCCAGCACCTCGATCTCGGTTCCGGTCATGCCCTGGGTCGGGAAGGGGATGGCATCGGTGCCCGGGGTCTTTTCGGCCAGGAACATCGACAGGCCGCGATAATCGCTGGTGGCGGGGTCGGTGCGGGCCAGCAGGGTCATCACATGGGTGCGGGTGGCATGGGTGATCCAGGTCTTGTTGCCGGTCACCTGCCAGTCATCGCCCACCTTCACCGCGCGGGTGCGCAGGCTGCCCAGATCCGAGCCGGTATTGGGTTCGGTGAACACCGCCGTGGGCAAAATCTCGCCCGAGGCCAGCCCCGGCAGCCATTGCGCCTTTTGCGCGTCGGTGCCACCGCACAGGATCAGTTCGGCGGCAATTTCGCTGCGGGTCGCCAGAGAGCCGACACCGATATAGCCGCGCGACAGTTCTTCCGACACCACCACCATCGAGGCTTTCGACAGCCCGAAACCGCCAAACTCCTCGGGGATGGTCAGGCCGAACACCCCCATTTCGGCCAGCGAGTCGATGATCTCCATCGGGATCAACTCGTCGCGCAGGTGCCAGCCGTGGGCGTT
Organism: Rhodobacter ferrooxidans; assembly: GCF_000176015.1. Classification (GTDB taxonomy): domain Bacteria; phylum Pseudomonadota; class Alphaproteobacteria; order Rhodobacterales; family Rhodobacteraceae; genus Pseudorhodobacter_B; species Pseudorhodobacter_B ferrooxidans. Next base: position 85,631 of record NZ_ACYY01000014.1, read on the forward strand.
AGGCACCACGCGCTCGTCGGCGAAACGGCGGAACTGGTCGCGGATCATTTCCAGCTCGTCGTCCAGCCCCGAAGCGCCAAAGGTGGCGCGGCCGTGGTTGTCCTGCATCAGGGCGACCAGACGGGTGCGGGCGAGGCTGGTGTTGCCCGAAGCCATCAGCGTGGCCGCCGCCGCACTGGGTGCCGGTGCGGTCAGCCCCAGATCGCCCAGCCGCGCCATCTCGCCTTGGCTCATCGGAATACCGCCGCGGATTTGCGCCAGATATTCGCCAAAGCCGATCTGCAGAAGCAGGGCTTCCATCTCGCCGAACTTGCCCTCAGCGTCCAGCCGCCCGGCCCAGGCGCGCATCTGCTGCAATGCCTGGGTGTAGGTCGCCAGCCAAGACAGGGTGTGGGCGGCGAACTGGTGCTGTTCCAGCGCCGGGGCGGACAGCTTGCCGCCAACGGTCACCAGCGCGCGCAACGCCTCGCGGCCTTCGGCAAACAGCGCCTCGACTTCCGGCAGCGCACTTTCGGTCAGCGCAAGGATATCGGCCAGAAGCGGCGATTGGGGCAGGTCTTGTCCATCATGCGGCATGGCGATTCTCCGTTTCTGCGGTTGCAAAAGCGGTAGCGCCTTCGCACATGCAGCGCAATATTAATTCGCGGTGGGATGCAGCGAAGACCGAATATGTCGTGGCCGTTGCGGGTGCGCCAGATCGGCAAGGCCAGCCGCAAATTTTTCGAAAAATTTGCCAAAATCCTTCGAAGGATTTTGGTCCGGGTGCGCCGCCAATGCAAAAGGCCCCGAAGCTGTCCCGCAAGGGCAACTTCGGGGCCTTTCCTTGGCTCAGCCTCAGCCGATGGCGGCGGCTTTCACGTCGGCGTCGATATAGGGCAGATATTGCGCGAAATTCTCGGCAAACATCGCCACCAGTTTCTGCGCCTGCGCGTCATAGGCATTGCCGCTGGTCCAGGTGGAGCGCGGGTCCAACAGGCCGGTATCGACGTCATGCACCGCCACCGGCACGTCGAAGCCGAAGTTCGGGTCGCGGCGGAACGTGGCATTGGCCAGGCTGCCATCCAGCGCCGCGGTCAGCAGCGCGCGGGTGGCGCGGATCGGCATCCGCTTGCCGACGCCATAAGCGCCGCCGGTCCAGCCGGTGTTCACCAGCCAGCAATGCGCGCCGGTGCGGGCAATCGCCGCCTGCAACAGCTTGCCATAAGCCTCGGGACGGCGCGGCATGAACGGCGCACCGAAGCAGGTGGAAAACGTCGGCTGCGGCTCGGTGATGCCACGCTCGGTGCCTGCCACTTTCGAGGTGAAGCCCGACAGGAAGTGATACATCGCCTGCGCCGGGGTCAGCCGCGAGATCGGCGGCAACACACCGAAGGCGTCGCAGGTCAGCATGATCACGTTCTTGGGCGTGCCGCCGATGCCGGTTGCCGAGGCATTGGCAATGTATTCCAGTGGATAGGCGCAACGACCGTTCGGGGTCAGGCTGGCATCGTCGAAGTCGATCTCCAGCGTTTCCGGGTTGAACACGTTGTTTTCCACCACGGTGGCGAACATCGAGGTGGTGGCATAGATGTCGGGCTCGGCTTCGGCGCTGAGGTTGATGGTCTTGGCGTAGCAGCCGCCTTCGAAGTTGAACACCGCATTGTCGGACCAGCCATGCTCGTCATCACCGATCAACGTGCGCGACGGGTCGGCCGAAAGCGTGGTCTTGCCGGTGCCGGACAGGCCGAAGAACACCGCGGTATCATCGGTATTGCCCTTGGCATGGTTGGCCGAGCAGTGCATCGCCATCACGCCCTTGCCGGGCAGGATGTAGTTCAGCAGCGTGAACACGCCCTTCTTGATCTCGCCCGCATAGCCGGTGTTGGCGATCAGGATCTCTTTGGTGTCAAAATTCAGCGCGATCACCGTATCGGTGCGGCAGCCGTGCTTTTTCGGGTCGGCCTTGAAGCTGGGGACGTTGATGATGGTCCATTCCGGCACAAAGCTGTCCAGTGCCGAACGGGCCGGGCGACGCAGCATGTGGCGGATGAACAGGCTGTGCCAGGCCAACTCGGTCACGACGCGCACGGCCAGATGGTGTTCGGGGTCGGCACCGCCCACCATATCCTGCACGAAAAAGTCGCGGCCCTGCATGTGAGCCAGCATGTCGGCCTTCAGTTGCACAAAGGCATCAGGCGCCATCGGCTGGTTGTTTTCCCACCAGATGCTGTCTTCGACCGATGCTGTGCGCACCACGAACTTGTCCTTGGGCGAGCGGCCGGTGAATTTGCCGGTCGAACACAGGAAAGCGCCGCCCTTGCCAAGGGTGCCTTCGCCGCGTAGCAGCGCTGCTTCAACCAGTTGCGGCTCGATCAGGTTGTAATGCACCTTGCCCAGGCCGGTGATGCCTTGATGGTCCAGTTTGCAGGCTGGGTTCACGTGTCCGAGTGTCATGTTCAAGCTCCCGTAGCCGCAGCCGCGACCGTAATTCATATCCGATATCGGCGCCCGTGGTGTGCAGGGCTACCGGTCAGCCCCGGGGCCGACGCTGACACGAGTTCTATACAATGTGCAAATGCGGCGAACCAGAACGCATTTGCGGCGTTAGCGCAAGCAGCGGCAGTTTAGCGCAACCAACTCATCGACTGCGGCAAATTAGTCAATCCTTGGTAATTTTCGTGTCCCCTGAAGCCACCGGCAGGGGGTGATTCGCAGTTAAGTGTTGATTGTTCGGGTCGAAAACCGGATCATATGGAAAAAATCAGGCAAACGAGCAGTATAGGATCACCAGTAATGTCAAGGATCGCCCTTGTGGACGACGACAGGAATATCCTGACGTCGGTTTCGATGACGCTCGAGGCCGAAGGCTTCGAAGTGGAAACCTACAACGACGGCCAGTCGGCGTTGGACGCATTCAACCGCCGTCTTCCTGACATGGCGGTGCTGGACATCAAGATGCCGCGGATGGACGGGATGGACCTGCTGCAACGCTTGCGGCAGAAAACCACCATGCCGGTGATCTTCCTGACCTCGAAGGATGACGAGATCGACGAGGTTCTGGGCCTGCGGATGGGCGCCGACGACTATGTGAAAAAACCGTTCTCGCAACGGCTGCTGGTCGAACGCATCCGCGCGCTGCTGCGGCGACAGGACGCGATTGCCACCGGCGAGGTGGCGGTGACCGAGGAAACCAAGATCATGGAGCGTGGCTATCTGCGGATGGACCCGCTGCGCCATTCTGTGGCCTGGAAGGGCAATGACGTGTCGCTGACCGTCACCGAATTTTTGCTGTTGCAGGCGCTGGCGCAACGCCCCGGTTTCGTGAAAAGCCGCGATGCGCTGATGGACGTGGCCTATGATGATCAGGTCTATGTCGATGACCGCACCATCGACAGCCACATCAAGCGGCTTCGCAAGAAGATGCGCAGCGCCGATGCCGAGTTTTCGGCGATCGAGACGCTGTATGGCATTGGATATCGCTATAACGAAGAGTGACGGCACCGCATGACCGTTGCACGCCAGATCCCCGTGGAAGACACCCCACCAACCCGCAAGGGCGAGGTGCTGGTCGGTGACGATTGGGTGTCGCCCGACGCCCAGGCCGATGCCGATTGGCGAAGCGTGCGCGGCAGGCGTGGCATCGTCGCGCTGAACCGCTCGCCGCTGGCCCGGAAGATCATCATTTTCAACATGATGGCGCTGGTGATCCTGGTGTCGGGCGTGCTTTACATGAACCCGTTCCGCGACAGTCTGGTACAGCAGCGCGAAAAGGGGCTGGTGGCCGAAGCGCGGTTGATCTCGAACGTGTTCGAAGCGCGGATGCCGGGCAATCAGGCGGTCGATCTGGCCACCGGCACCGGCATCGACATCGACAAGGTGCTGGATCAGGTCGATCTGGGTCCGGGGGTCGAGATTTTTGTGTTCGACACCTATGGCGGCTTGCTGACCAAGGCCATCGGTGCCGCGGGCGAACCGGCGGCCTCGGGCCGCTCGACCGTGATCACCGATTTCCTGAACCTGATCTGGGAGGGGGTTTCAGGCGTGCTGGCGCCCCCCGAAAGTGCCACCAAGGTCGATGGCGAGGCTTTGGCGCGCGATCTTTACGCCGCCGCAAGGTCGGGCGAGACCGCGGTCAACACCGCCAAGGCACCGCAGGGCGGCACGCTGTTCTCGGTCGCCACGCCGATCTGGCGGGCGGGCGAGGTGCTGGGGGTGGTGGCGCTGACCTCGGCCGCGGGTGAGATTGACGGGTTGGTGCGCTATGAACGCGAGCAGGTTTTGCAGATGTTCGTGATCGCGCTGCTGGTGTCGATCGGCCTTTCGCTGGTGCTGGCCTCGACCATAGCCAACCCCTTGTCGGATCTGGCGGCAGCGGCGGAACTGGGCCGCGACCGCGACGCCCGCAAGATGGCGCCGGGCCGGGTGCGGATCCCCGATCTGACCGCGCGACCCGACGAGATCGGTCGGCTGTCGGTGGCAATGCGCGGCATGGTGGCGGCGCTTTACGACCGCATCGACGCCAACGAACAGTTTGCCGCCGATGTGGCGCATGAGATCAAGAACCCGCTGGCGTCGTTGCGCTCGGCCGTGGGCACCATGCGGGTGGCCAAGCGCGACGATCAGCGTGAGCGTCTGCTGGAGGTGATCGAGCATGACGTGCGCCGCCTGGACCGGCTGGTCAGCGACATTTCCAACGCCTCACGGCTGGACTCTGAGTTGGTCAAGGAAGAGGAAGAAGAGTTCAACCTGCTGAAAACCCTGTCGAACCTGAGTGAATACCTGGGCGCGCAGGCTTCGGAAAAGGGCGTGGATTTCATCACCGACCTGCCGTCGGAGCCGATCATCATCCGCGGGCTGGAGGCGCGGCTGGCGCAGGTTTTCGTCAACCTGATCACCAACGCCGTGTCGTTCTGCGACGAGGGCGATGCGGTGCGGGTCTGGGCGCGGCGGCGGGAAAACCGGGTGCTGGTGGTGGTGGAAGACACCGGGCCGGGCATTCCCGAAGCCGCCCTGCAAAAGGTGTTCAAGCGGTTCTACTCCGAACGCCCGGTGGGCCAGTTCGGCAACCACTCGGGCCTGGGTCTGGCGATTTCCAAGCAGATCGTCGAGGCGCATGGTGGGGTGATCTGGGCCGAAAACATCCGCCCGACCCATGCCGACATCACCTCGGAACCCCTGGGCGCGCGCTTCGTGGTTGGCCTGCCGATTTGACCAGCGGGACGCAGGTGCAGACCCTGCATGCCAGTTGCGTGGCGGTTGACGGGCGCGGGCTGTTGATCCTTGGTCCCTCGGGCAGCGGCAAATCCGGGCTGGCGCTGCAACTGATGGCGCTGGGTGCCGGGCTGGTGGCCGATGACCAGACAGAAATCCGCCTTGAAGATGCCGCGCTGATCGCCCGCTGCCCCGCCCCGCTGCGCGGCCTGATAGAGGCGCGCGGCATTGGTTTGCTGAACGCCTTGCCGCTCGAAAGTGCGCCGCTGCATCTGGTGGTTGATCTGGGTCAGTCCGAAACCCAGCGCCTGCCACCAAAACGTCACATCACCTTGATGAACCAGTGTTTGGACCTTGTGCTGGGGCAGGATGGACGCCATTTTCCTTCAGCACTGCTGCAGATGCTCAGGTTCGGGCGGCAGGCTTAGCCGCAGCAAGGATCGCGTCGTGACGAACATGTCCAGCCCTCAGGCCGATCAGACCCGGGACCACCGGCTGGTGCTGGTCACCGGGCCGTCGGGGGCGGGACGCTCGACCGCGATTCACGCGCTGGAGGATCTGGGCTACGAGGTGATCGACAACCTGCCGCTCAGCCTGGTGCCGCGGCTGATCGACGGCCCGCCGCTGGGCCGCCCCATCGCGCTGGGGCTGGACGTGCGCAACCGCGAGTTCAATGCCACCGCCCTGATCGAGCTGATCGACAGCCTGACCCGCGATCCAAGGGTCGATCTGGACGTGCTGTATCTGGATTGCGCCCCCGAGGCGCTGATCCGGCGCTACTCCGAAACCCGCCGCCGTCATCCGCTGGCCCCCGACGAAACCCCGACCCGCGGCATCGAGCGCGAGATCGACCTGCTGGCACCGATCCGGGTGCGCGCCGATCATCTGGTCGACACCACCGAGATGTCGCCGCATGACCTGAAGGCCGAGATTACCCTTTGGTTCGCACGTGCGGGGGCGGCCGGAATGGCGGTGTCGGTGCAGTCGTTTTCCTACAAACGCGGGGTGCCGCGCGGCGTTGACATGATTTTCGACTGCCGGTTCCTGCGCAATCCGCATTGGGTGGCGGCGTTGCGCGATCTGGATGGCCGCGACCCGACGGTGGCCGAGTTCGTGGCCGACGACCCGCTGTTTGCGCCGTTCATGGCCAGGCTTGCCGAACTGGTGCTGTTCCTGCTTCCGGCGCAACGGCACGAGGGCAAGGCGCATCTGTCGATCGGTCTCGGCTGTTCAGGTGGGCAACACCGTTCGGTTGCCGTCGCGGAGAAACTGGGCAATCTGCTTGCACAGGAGGGCTGGGCGGTGTCAAAAAGACATCGGGAGCTTGAGCGTCGGGCGACGGGCGCGCAGCCGGGGAAGACAGGATGAAACGCGCGTGATCGGCATCGTGATCGTCGCACATGGCGGGCTGGCGCGGGAATATCTTTCCGCGGTCGAGCATGTGGTGGGCAAGCAATTGGCGATTGCCGCAATCTCGATCGAGGATGATTGCGACCGCGCGGACAAACAGGACGAGATCAGCGCCGCTGCCGCTTCGGTGGACAGCGGCGATGGCGTGGTGGTGGTGACCGACATGTTCGGCGGCTCGCCCTCCAACCTGTCGCTGCCGGCCTGTGCCGGGCGCAACCGCCGCATCCTTTACGGTGCCAACCTGCCGATGCTGATCAAGCTGACCAAATCGCGCGACCTGCCGGTGGCGCAGGCGGTGGCGCTGGCGCTGGATGCCGGGCGCAAATACATCAACAGCCTGGATCTGGGCAGCGACGGCACCGGCGAGGCCGATTACGGGACGCGTCGATGATTCGCCGTCGCCTGCTGATCGTCAACGACAAGGGGCTGCACGCCCGTGCCTCGGCCAAGTTCGTCGAATGTGTGGAACGCTTCGACGCCCGCGCCGAGGTCAGCCGTGATGGCATGACGGTGTCGGGCGATTCGATCATGGGGTTGCTGATGCTGGCGGCCTCGCGCGGCACCTCGATCGACATCGCCACCAGTGGCCCGCAGGCCGATGCGCTGGCCGACGCCTTGCAGGCGCTGGTCGCCGCGCGGTTCGGTGAAGACTACTGACCTGAGGCGTGTCAGGCAAAAGTGGGCAGCAGTTTTGCCGCCCGACACGCGAAGAATAAAGGTTTAGCGGGTCGGCACCGGCACTTCGCCGCGATAGTCGTAGAAACCGCGCTGGGTCTTGCGGCCCAGCCAGCCCGCCTCGACATATTTGGTCAATAGCGGGCAGGGCCGGTATTTGGTATCGGCCAGTCCGTCGTGCAGCACGTTCATGATGGCAAGGCAGGTGTCCAGCCCGATGAAATCGGCCAGTTCCAGCGGCCCCATCGGGTGGTTGGCGCCCAGCTTCAGCGATTCGTCGATGGATTTCACTGAACCCACGCCCTCATACAGCGTATAGACCGCCTCGTTGATCATCGGCATCAGGATGCGGTTGACGATGAAGGCCGGAAAATCCTCGGCCGGGGCGGCGGTCTTGCCAAGGCGCACCACCACCTCCAGCAGCGCATCATAGGTCGGCCCGTCGGTGGCGATGCCGCGGATCAGTTCGACCAGTTGCATCACCGGCACCGGGTTCATGAAGTGGAAACCCATGAACTTTTCCGGCCGGTCGGTGCGCGAGGCAAGGCGGGTGATCGAGATCGACGAGGTGTTCGAGGTCAGGATGGTGTGCGGTTTCAGATGCGGCGCCAGATCCTCGAAAATCGCCTGCTTGACGGTTTCGCGTTCGGTCGCGGCCTCTATGATCAGATCAAGCGGCCCAAGGTCGGCCAGTTTCAGCGTGGTCTTGATCCGCGCCATCGCGGCGGCCTTCGCCTCGGCGGTGGTCTTGCCGCGGGTCACCTGGCGTTCGATGTTGCGGTCGATCAGCGCCATCGCCTTGTCCAGACTGGCCTGATTGACGTCGGTCATCAGCACGTCATAGCCCGCCAGCGCAAAGACATGGGCGATGCCGCTGCCCATCTGGCCCGCCCCGACGATGCCCACCGTTTGAATTGCCATGCCGCGACCTCCGACGTTTCGTGCAGCGAACCATATGCACCGAGCGCGGCCGGGTGCAAGGCCGGTCCGGTGCGCCAGCAAGGCTAAAATTCACGTCGAATTCGCGGTTTAGCCATTTGGCAATGGCTTTGGCGCAGATTGATTCGTGGGTGTTGTGAAATATGGGTGGGTGTGATGGCTTATGCTTATCCGGGCGAAGGGGCCCTGGATTACTATCCTTGCCGCTATGGCAAGTCGAAACTGCTGTTCCGTGGCCCCGGCCGCGATCTGGACAAGGACTATGTCGCCGTGCTGGGCGGCACGGAAACCTATGGCAAGTTCGTGCCGGTGCCCTATCCGGCGCTGGTGGAACGCGATACCGGCTTGCGGCTGGTCAATCTGGGCTGCGTCAATGCCGGGCTTGATGCCTATGTGCAGGAACCGGCGGTGCTGGATATCGTTGGGCGGGCCGCGGTGACGGTGGTGCAGATCGTCGGTGCGCAGAACGCCTCGAACCGGTTCTATTCGGTGCATCCGCGCCGCAACGACCGGTTTCTCTGGGCCTCGCCGCTGCTGCGCCAAACCTTTCCCGAGGTCGATTTCACCGAGTTTCATTTCACCCGCCACCTGCTGCGCACCTTGCACGCGGTGTCGGCGGAACGATTCGCCGCCGTGGCCGAGGAGTTGCGCGCGGTCTGGCTGGCGCGGATGACGCTGCTGCTGGATCATATTCCGGGCAAGACCGTGCTGCTGTGGATTGGCGATCACGCGCCGCCCGCTGCCGCCAATGATCTGGACCGCGACCCGATGCTGATTGACGCCGCGATGATCGGTGCGGTGCGGGCCTATGCCTCGGACTATCTGGAGGTGGTGCCCAGCCCGGATGCCCGCGCCAGCGGCCTGACCGGCATGGCTTACACGCCACTGGAACAACCCGCGGCTTTGGGCGTGCCGGGGCCTGCGGTGCATGCCGAGGTGGCCGACAAGCTGGCCGTGGTGTTGCAGCGCATGCTGTAAATGCAAACGGGCACCCGGTCCGGGGTGCCCGCCTTGGTCAAGCCTTGGAAATCACAGCTTTTCGATCAGTTCCGGCAGGGCGGTGAACAGGTCGGCCACCAGGCCATAGTCTGCCACCTGAAAGATCGGCGCATCCTCGTCCTTGTTGATGGCGACGATCACCTTGCTGTCCTTCATCCCCGCCAGATGCTGGATCGCACCCGAGATGCCGACGGCAACATAAAGTTGCGGCGCCACCACCTTGCCGGTCTGGCCAACCTGCCAGTCGTTCGGGGCATAGCCACTGTCCACCGCGGCACGGCTGGCGCCCACGGCGGCGCCCAGCTTGTCGGCCAGCCTTTCGATCAGCGCGAAATCCTCGTGCGAGCCGACACCGCGGCCACCCGAAACCACGATCTTGGCCGAAGTCAGTTCGGGCCGATCGGAGGTCGCCACGCGGTCTTCGACCCAGGCCGACAGGCTGCCATCCGCCGCCGTCGCCAGCGCCTGCACCGGGGCGGCACCACCCTTGCCCGCCGCTTCGAAGGTGGCGGTGCGGATGGTCATCACCTTCGTGGCGTCCAGCGATTTCACGGTCTGGATGGCATTGCCGGCATAGATCGGGCGTTCGAAGGTGTCAGCGTCGATCACGCCGATCACTTCCGACAGGATCATCACGTCCAGCAGCGCCGCAACCCGCGGCATCACGCTTTTCGAAAACGCCCCGGAGGCCGCGGCGATATGGGTGTAATCCCCCGCCAGCGACAGGATCAGCGCCGCGGTCGGCTCGGCCATGCCATGACAATAGACGTGATCGCCCGCGAACAGCACCTTGGCCACCCCGGCCAGAGTTGCCGCTTCGGCGGCCGCCGCATCGCCACCGGTGCCCGCCACCAGCACCGTCACCGGGCCAAGGCCCTTGACCGCGGTCAGCGCCTTGGCCACCTGATCGGTCGCCAGTTGCCCGCCCACCACATCGGCAAGAAGAAGAACGGCCATCACAGCACCCCCGCTTCGTCTTTGAGTTTCGCCACCAGATCGGCCACCGAGGCCACCCGCACGCCCGCCTTGCGGCCCGCCGGTTCGGTGGTTTTCAGCACCGAAAGCCGCGGGCTGACATCGACGCCGTAATCGGCGGCGGTCTTTTCCTCCAGCGGTTTCTTCTTGGCTTTCATGATGTTGGGCAGACTGGCATAGCGCGGCTCGTTCAGCCGCAGATCGACGGTGATGATGCTGGGCATCGTCACCCGGATCGACTGCAAGCCGCCGTCAACCTCGCGCGTCACCAGCGCATGATCGCCCTCGATCGCCAGTTCCGAGATGAAGGTGGCCTGCGACCAACCCAGCAGCGCCGCCAGCATCTGGCCGGTGGCGTTCATGTCATTGTCGATCGCCTGCTTGCCGCACAGCACCAACCCCGGCGCTTCGTCGCGCACCACGGCGGCCAGCAGCTTGGCCACCGCCAGTGGCTCGATATCGGTATGCACGTCCGAGGCGGCCTCGATCAGAATCGCGCGGTCGGCACCCATGGCCAGCGCGGTGCGCAGGGTTTCCTGCGCCTGTTTCACGCCGATCGACACCACGATCACTTCCGAAGCGGTGCCCGCCTCGCGCAGCCGGATCGCCTGTTCGACGGCAATCTCGTCGAAGGGGTTCATCGACATCTTCACATTGGCCAGATCGACGCCCGTGCCATCCGCCTTGACGCGAACCTTCACGTTGTAGTCGATCACCCGTTTGACAGGCACAAGAACCTTCATCGGCGCAAATCTCCTTATCCGGGCCCCGGGCTGCGGGGCCAATCCATGCCACTTGGCGGTGTTACTAACCTTTCTGCGCTGCGGAAAACAGACCAAAACCGACAGCGAATGGCGGCGCTACGTCGCGTCTTTGCCTTAGCGGGTCAGGCCCGGCACCCAGAGCACATCGGCGGTGCCGTCGGCATTGGCGATGCGGCCGGCGACGAAGAACCAGTCCGACAGCCGGTTCAGAAACTTCACCGCCTCCTGGTTGACCTCTTCCATGGTGGCCAGTTCCACCACCAGCCGCTCGGCGCGGCGGCTGACAGTGCGGCACAGGTGCAGATGGGCTGCCAAGGCGGTGCCACCGGGCAGGATGAAACTGCGCAGCGGGGCAAGCCGGGCGTTCATCGTGTCGATTTCCGATTCCAGCCGCAGCACCTGGCTTTCGATGATCCGCAGCGGCGCGTGACCGGCCTCGGCATCGCGCTCCATGTCGGGGCGGCAGAGGTCGGCGCCAAGGTCGAACAGGTCGTTCTGGATGCGCTGCAGCGCCGCGTCGATCTCGCCCGAGGCATGCAGGCGGGCCAGGCCGACGGTGGCGTTGGTTTCATCGACCGTGCCATAGGCGTTGACCCGGGTGGAATGTTTGGCCACCCGCGCGCCATTGCCCAGCGTGGTTTCGCCCGCGTCGCCGGTCTTGGTGTAAATGCGGTTCAGAACGACCATGGCAGGTTTCCTTCGATGATTTGCCGCTGATGTAGCGGCTGGCGGCGGAAAAGCGAACTGCAAATCCGCTCGGTCCCTCCCTTGCGGTCGCTCCTCGCTGCCCGCGAAGACCGACCGCAAGGAAGGGATGAGCCGCCCGCTCAACCCTTGCGGATCAGCCAGTCCAGCGCCCGAACCGGCAGGATGCGCCGCGCCACCGCCATCAGATGCGTCGGCAGCGTCACGAAATACCGCGGCTTCGGCCTCGGGCTTTCCAGCGCCAGCATCAGTTTGGCCGTCACCGCCGCAGCCGGCAGTTCGAACCGGTCCGGCCCGCCGTCCTGGTAAAGCCGTTTCAGCAGGCTGCGATATTGCTCGGCCCGGGCCGAGCCTCGCCAGTCGATCCAGCGTTCGAAATGCGGGATCGAATTCACCCGAACCTTCGTCGGGATCGGCCCCGGCTCGATCAGCACCACGGCAATGCCGGTGCCGGTCATCTCCATCCGCAGCACGTCGGTCAGGCCTTCCAGCGCGAATTTGGTGGCGGCATAGGCGCCGCGCCACTGCATCCCCACCAGCCCCAGCACCGACGAGACGTTGACGATCCGGCCATGCCCCTGCGCCCGCATCAGCGGAATCACCCGCCGCGTCAGGTCATGGGTGCCGAACAGATTGGTCTCGAAAATCTCGCGCAGCAGCCCGCGCGGCAGGTCTTCCACAGCGCCGGGGCAGGCGTAGGCGGCGTTGTTGTAAAGCGCGTCCAGCGTGCCGCCGGTGCGGGCCACCACTTCGGCCACGGCCGCGGTGATGCTGGCCTCGTCGGCCAGATCGAGCGTGAAACTTTCCAGCCCCTCGGCCCGCAGCTTTTCGCAATCAACCTCGGCACGGCAGGTGGCGAACACCCGCCAGCCGCGCGCGTGCAGGCTACGGGCAGCATCCAGCCCGATGCCGGAGGAACAGCCGGTGATCAGGATCGAGCGGGGGGATGTCATGCGCACACTCCGGTTTCCCGGCGACCGGGCAACGCGGTCAGTTGGCCGGGGCATCCGGCGTCAGGAACCGCTCGGCCACATAGCCTTCGATACCGTCGCCTTCAATGCGAATCTGCGCCCAGCCATCGCCGCTGACCGCAACCACCGTCGCCGCCTCGCCACGCGACAGCTTGCCCAGCACGTCGGTCTCGGTAGATGGCCCAAGCCGCACGTTGACCGTGCTTGCGTTGACATACCAGACCTGCGGCGCGGGTTCAGGCGCCGCTTCGGCCACCGGCTGCACCAGCGGCATTTGCAGCGGGGCGGCGGCTTCGGCCCGCACCGCGATCACCGGCGCGGGGCGGGGGGTGATTATCGCCGGGGCAGGGGTGGCTTGCGGTTGCGATTGCGCCAGCAGCGCGGCTTCGCGGGCGGCTTTCAGGCCGGGGCGCAACTGGCCATAATCGCGGCCGCCGATCAGGGCAGTGGCAAACAGGGCAGCACATAAAAGCAGGGTCAGACGCAGCATCAGGGCACCAGAATCACACAATAATGCCGTTAGTTACCATGTTTTCCGACAGGGAAGTGCGGAATTTCCACACCATTTTCCCCGTCTTCGCCCCGGCTGCAATTCGATCTGGACCGGCTGGCGCTGGCCCACTACACAACATCCATGACCAAAGCGCCGCAAGACCCCAAGATCGAGCCTCAGGAACATTCGGAACCGCTGCGCCGTGCCATCGGCGAGCGCTATCTGACCTATGCGCTGTCCACCATCATGCACCGCGCGCTGCCCGATGCCCGCGACGGGCTGAAGCCGGTGCACCGCCGCATCCTCTTTGCGATGCGCGAGTTGAAGCTGTCGCCGACCAGCGCCTTCCGCAAATCGGCCAAGATCAGCGGCGACGTGATGGGCAACTATCACCCGCATGGCGATGCCGCGATCTATGACGCGATGGCGCGGCTGGCGCAGGATTTCAACGTGCGCTACCCGCTGGTCGATGGCCAGGGCAACTTTGGCAACATCGACGGCGATAACCCGGCGGCCTCCCGCTACACCGAGGCCCGGCTGACCGCGATTGCCGAGGCGCTGATGGAAGGGCTGGCGGAAAACGCCGTCGATTTCCGCCCGAACTACGATGGCACGCTGGAAGAGCCGGTGGTGATGCCCGCGGCCTTTCCGCACCTGCTGGCCAACGGCTCCAGCGGCATCGCGGTCGGCATGGCCACCAATATCCCGCCGCACAACCTGCATGAATTGATCGACGGCTGTCTGGCGCTGATCAAGCACCCCGATCTGCCCGATGCGGCGCTGGTCGATCTGATCCCCGGCCCGGATTTCCCCACTGGCGGCGTGATCGTCGAGCCGCGCGCCTCGATTCTGGACAGCTATCGCACCGGGCGCGGCTCGTTCCGGCTGCGGGCGCGTTGGGCGGTGGAAGACCTCGGGCGCGGCCAGTGGCAGATCGTCGTCACCGAGATCCCCTATCAGGTGCAGAAATCCAAGCTGATCGAGCGGCTGGCCGAGCTGATCCAGACCAAGAAGACGCCGCTGCTGGCCGACGTGCGCGACGAATCCACCGCCGATGTGCGGCTGATCCTGGAGCCGCGGGTGCGCACGGTCGATCCCGACATGCTGATGGGCACGCTGTTCCGCAACTCGGACCTTGAACTGCGCTTCAGCCTGAACATGAACGTGCTGATCGACGGGCGCACGCCCAAGGTGTGTTCCTTGCGCGAGGTGTTGCGTGCGTTTCTGGACCACAAGCGTGAGGTGTTGCAGCGCCGCAGTCGGCATCGGCTGGAGAAGATCGACCACCGGCTGGAAATTCTCGAAGGCTTCATCATCACCTTCCTGAACCTGGACCGGGTGATCGACATCATCCGCTATGACGCCGACCCCAAGCGGGCGCTGATGGCCGAGGATTGGGGCAAGAAGCACCGCCGCGCCACATCGGAAAAGGACTATGTGCCGCCCGCCCCCGGCGAGGGTGAGCTGACCGAGGTGCAGGCCGAGGCCATTCTGAACATGCGGCTGCGCAGCCTGCGGCGGCTGGAAGAGCTGGAACTGATCGCCGAGCGCGACGCGCTGATGGTGGAACGCGCCGGGCTGGAAGACCTGCTGGCCTCGGACGCGCTGCAATGGAAGCGCATCGGCAAGGATCTGGCCGAGGTGCAGAAAACCTTTGGCAAGGCCTCGAAGGGTGGGGCACGGCGCAGCACATTCGCCGAGGCCGGCGAAGCCGAGGAAGTGCCCTATGAGGCGATGATCGAACGCGAGCCGATTACGGTGATATGTTCGAAAATGGGTTGGATCAGGGCGATGAAAGGCCATGTCGCGCTGGATTCCGAGCAGAAATTCAAAGATGGCGACGAAGGCCGCTTCCTGTTCCATGCCGAAACCACCGACCGGATCATCCTGATCGGCTCCAATGGCCGGGTCTATACGCTGCTGGGCGCCAACCTGCCCGGCGGGCGTGGCATGGGCGAGCCGGTGCGGCTGATGGTCGATCTGCCCAACGATGCCGAGATCATCGACCTGATGATCCATCGGCCGGGGCTGAAACTGCTGATCGCCTCGACCGCCGGCGATGGTTTCGTGCTGCCCTCGGACGAGGTGGTGGCGCAGACCAAGGCGGGCAAGCAGGTGCTGGTGGTGCGCGAGGGGGTGAAGACCGCGCTGTGCCGACCGGTGAAGGGCGATGCCGTGGCCGTGGTGGGCGACAATCGGAAAATGTTGGTTTTTCCACTGGCCGACTTGCCGGAAATGGCTCGTGGCAAGGGTGTAAGGTTGCAAAAATACAAGGACGGTGGTCTGGCCGATGCCACGACCTTTGTGCTGGCGCAGGGGTTGTCGTGGAAAGACCCCGCCGGGCGCACCCGCACCGAGACCGATCTGGCCGAGTGGCAGGCGGCGCGGGCCACCGCCGGGCGGATGGCGCCGCGCGGTTTCCCGCGCGACAACCGGTTTACCTAAAGCGGGTCAGGTATACAGCGTCGGCACGCCCATCTCGTCGTGGATGCTGTTGACTGCCGCCTTGTCCAGCCCCAGCCCGCGCGCCAGTTGGTCGAGGTATTGCGCCTCGGTCTGGTGATCCAGATCAATGGCCATCAGCGACATGGTATAGACCTGCGCCTGCAATCCGGGCGGCACGTCGCGCACCAGGGCTGCGACATCGACGGGCCGCGCCATCTCGGCCTCGACAAAATCGCGCTCCTCGGCGCTGATCTCGCCCAGATGTTCGACCAGCTTCTGGTTCTCGGCCTCATCCACCTCGCCATCCGATTTGGCCGCCTGAATCATCGCCCGCAACAGCAGGGCGGCGATGGCTTCCTGATCGGCGGTTGGCGCTTGCGCAGGCCTGCCGCCATTGGCCAGCGTGCCCTCCAGCATGTCGCCGAAATTGCGAACGCTGCTGCCTTGCGGCGCGCGGTTGCCCAGCAAATCGCCAAGCCCCCCCAGCACCGAGCCACCACTGTTGCGGCTGCCCGCCGCCCCGGTCAGCCCGCCCAGCAACCCGCCCAGACCGCCCGCGCCGCCACCGGTGACCTGCTCGATCAGGCCGCCCAGACCACCGCTCTGGCTGCCGGTTTTCGGCGAATGTGCGCCGCCAAACAGCCCGCCGGTTCCGGCACCGGTTCCGGTGCGTGTGCCGCTGGTGCGGCTGCGCTCCGACACGGTCTGAAAGCCCTTGGCAAGCGCTACCCCGATGGCCACCTTGGCCAGTGTTCCGACAAAAGACATCTCAACCTCCAAAACCAACCCGCCGCCATGCTAGGCGGATTTTCTGCAATCGGTAGGGGAAAAATGCGGACAGGCCGCCAGATTTCCCACAACCGACCCGGCGGGCTTGCCTTCTTCTAAGTGAAAACGTCCCGGGGGGGGCGCCGGGTGGGGCGCCACTGGTTCAAGAACCACCCGGCGCAGGCTGGCCCCGCCTCTGTCGCTCGCGCCCGGTCTCAGGCCGGATCGACCGTCAGCCAGACCCCGCCTTCGGGGCGCAAAGTCAGGATCATCACCGGCTTCGGTTCTTTTCCGGGAACCGCGCCAAAGCGGAACCGCGCCAGCAGCGTCGCCAGAATGATCACCGCCTCTTGCAGCGCGAAAGAGGCACCGATGCAGATCCGCGGCCCATCACCGAACGGCAGATAGGCAAAGCGGTCCACCCGGCGGGCGTCGGCAAAGCGGCCGGGGTCAAAGCGGTCGGGGTCGGCCCACAGCGCGTGATGGCGGTGCAGCGCATAGATCGGCAGGATCACGGTGTCGCCGGGTTTGATCTCGCGGCCACAAAGCTCGTCCGCCATCAGCGCCGTGCGCGACAGAAACGCCGCGGGCGGGTACATCCGCAACGCCTCGTCGATGATCGCCCGCACCAGCGGCAAGGCCGCCAGATCCGCCGCCGTCGCCGCCCGATCCCCCAGCACCGCCTGTGCCTGCGCCCGCGCCGCGGCCTGCACGCCCTGATCAAAGGCGCACAGATACAGCGACCAAGCCAGCGTCAGCGCCGTGGTCTCGTGCCCGGCGACGATGAAGGTCAAGAGGTTGTCGCGCAACTCGGCAGTGGACATGCGGCGCTCGGTGTTGGGGTCGCTGCCCGCCAGCAGCAGGTCCAGCAGGTCCGGCACCGGATGCGGCGGCTCGGCCCGCCTGCGGTCGATGGCGGCGTCGGCAAAGCGCTTCATCTGCCGCATGCCGCTGCCGGCAAACATCCGCGAGGGCCGCGGCACCCAGCCCGGCGCACCGATGATATCCAGCAAGGACACCTTGGCGGTCTGGCCGATATAGGTCTCGATGGCGCGGTGCACCGCCTCGCGCTCGAACCCCTCGCCGCCGGAAAAGGTGACATCCGAGATCACCTCGAACGTCGCGGTGATCATCTCGTCGAACATGTCGGCCGCGCGCCCCGCCGCAGCACCAATCCGCGCCGAAGCCCGTTCCGCCGCCGCCGTCATCACCGGCGCGAGGTTTGCCACGTTGCGATGCGAGAACACCGGGGCGGCGGTGCGGCGCTGCCAGTGCCATTCGGCGCCCTCGGCCACGAACAGGCTGTCACCGATCGCCGGTTCCAGGATCAGCTTGGTGACCACCGACTTGGGGTAATCATCGACCTTGTCGCGCAGGATGCGGCGCAGCGCCCCCGGCTCCATCACCATGTGCCAGCGTTTGCCGGTGCGCCCCGACAGCATCGGCATCCGGGTGGCGATCTCGGGGATCAGTTCCAGCACGTTGCGCTGACCGGCGCGCAGGGTGCCCATCACGCCCAGCGGCTCGGTGGCAAGCTTTACCCTTGCGGGCAGCGGTGGGGCGATGGGGCTGTGCAGGGTCATGGCATCCTCCGGCGGGGTTACTGTGGATATAGCGGGCACCAGCGCCAGGAAAAGGCGTGCCCGTTGCAGGACCGTCGCCCGGTCGCTATGGCTTGGCAAAAGCCTGTCAAGGACGCCCCGATGACCCTGCTGCGCAAAATCGCCCTGACCGCCGGACTGTTGCTGCTGGTGGCCTGTGGCAAGAACGACTTGGCCGCACCGCCTGCCGAACTTGGCGATTTCGTGCTGGGGCTGAACATCGTCGTCGCCGACAACATGCAGAAGGTGCCGATCTCGCGCCCGGTCACGGTCGAGGAATGGGAGGCGGTGATGAAAAAGGCGGTGGAAGACCGCTTTGGCCGCTACCGGGGCGACCGCGTCTATAACATCGGCATATCGGTTGACGCCTTCGCGCTGGCACCGAAGGGCGTTCCGCTGGTCGTGGCGCCGAAGTCGGTTCTGATGATCACGGCCAACATCTGGGATGACGCCAAGGGCCAGAAACTGAACCGCAAGGGCAAGCGGATCACCGTGTTCGAAAGCCTGTCGGGCGACACCGTGGTCGGCTCTGGCCTGACCCGCAGCAAAGAGCAGCAGATGGCGGCACTGTCCTACAATGCGGTCAAGGCGGTCGAGCGCTGGTTGATGGACAATCCCGCCTGGTTCGACATGACCGACAGCCGCCGCAGCCCCACGCCAAGCGCCGCCAACTGAGGCTTGATTTTCCCTGTTTCTGCCTGTAACGGACGCGCGATATTGCAACGGGCCATCCCGGCCCTTGATTTCGCGAGGCGCCCCAGATGGCAAAGGCAAAGTAC
>NZ_ACYY01000013.1 GCF_000176015.1 Rhodobacter ferrooxidans
CGTTTAGAAAACATGGTCGGCCCGACGAAGGGTTGACCGGGGCGAAGTGCAGCCCGACATTCAGGTGGCGGTCAGTCTGGATGCGCGCAAACGCCCGGCGGATCATCAGTATGAGGTGATCAACAAGTTCAAGGTCACCTCGAAGAACAAGGTCAACGGCGACACGCTGTTCCTGATGGAGCTGGAATACGGCGGCATCTTCCATGTCGAAGGCGTGGCCGACGAGCAGATGCATCCCTTCCTGCTGATCGAGTGCCCGCGGCTGCTGTTCCCGTTCATCCGCCGCATCATCTCGGATGTGACGCGCGATGGCGGCTTCCCGCCGCTGAACGTCGATACCGTCGATTTCCTGGCGCTGTATCGGCAGGAACTGGCGCGGCGCGCTGCCGAGACGCAACCGGCGCAGGTTTCGTAAGCTAACGCCGTTTCAGCCAGATCGCATCGTCGCCCAGCCTGGCCACAAAGGCCGTATGGGCGGCGGCTTCTTCCTGGGTCAGGCCGGGCGGCAATGGCACCGAGCGCGGACGCGGACGCCAATCGAAGGTTTCCAGCGTGTCACCTGATTTCGTGCTTTGGTGTTGCGCCAGCACCAGATCGGGTTGCCGACCACCGATAAGCTCCAGATAGACCTCGGCCAGAATTTCACTGTCCAGCAGCGCGCCGTGCTTTTCGCGGCCAGAATTGTCCACGCCAAAGCGGCGGCACAGCGCGTCCAGCGAGGCGGGCGAGCCGGGAAATTTCTTGCGCGCCATCAGCACCGTATCCAGCGCCCGCTCGAACGGCAGCAGCGGCAGGTTGGCGGCGGCCAGTTCGGCGTTCAGGAATTTCATGTCGAAACTGGCGTTGTGGATCACCAGTGTCGCGTCACCGATGAACTCCAGAAATTCGCGGGCCACAGCGCGGAACAGCGGCTTGCCGCGCAGGAAATCGTCGCCCAGGCCATGCACGTCGAACGCCTCTTTCGGCATGGACCGCTCGGGGTTCAGATATTTGTGAAAGGTGCGGCCGGTGGGCAGGTGGTTGAACAGTTCCAGCGCGCCGATCTCGACGATGCGGTGGCCTTCGGAAGGCTCAAATCCGGTGGTTTCGGTGTCCAGAACGATCTCACGCATGATGGCCCTCGCGGATATAGTCGATCAGGGCCACCACCGATTGGCGCGCGGCCTGCTGGCCCAGAGTTTCGATGATGTGGGTGGCAAGGCCGCGTTTCTGCGCGTCGGGCATCTGTCGGGCCAGAATGGTGGCGAGTTGCGCTTCGGTCATGCCGGGGCGGGCCAGAACGCGGGCGCGTTGCAGGGCGGCGGGGGCGGTGACCAGCAGGGTCGCGTCCATCGCGGCCTCGGCGCCGGTTTCGAACAGCAGCGGGATATCCAGCAGCACGATGTCGCCTTGGGCATTGGCAAGGAAGGTCGCGCGGTCGGCGGCGACCAGCGGGTGAACGAGGGATTCGATCTGCGCCAGTGCCGTGGCATCGCGGGCGATCCAGGCTTTCAGTGCGGCGCGGTTGATGCTGTTGCCCTGCAATGCCTCGGGGCACAGCGCGGCCAGTGGCAGAACCGCGGCCCCGCCCGGCGCATAAAGCCGGTGCACCGCGGCATCGGCATCCCAGACCGGAATACCGGCATCGGCGAACATCGCCGCGGTGGTGGATTTGCCCATGCCGATGGAGCCGGTCAGGCCAAGCCGGAACGCGGTCATGACGCCAGCACGGCCTGACGGGTGGCATCGTCCACTTCGGGGCGCTTGCCGAACCAGCGTTCAAAGCCGGGGGCGGCCTGATGCAGCAACATGCCAAGACCATCGACCACGGTGCAGCCGTTCTCTTCGGCCTCGATCAGGAAGGTGGTTTGCAGCGGGGTATAGACCAGATCGGTGACGGTGGCGCGCGGGCTGAGTGCCTCCAGCGGCACCCGGAAATCGGGCTTGCCGACCATGCCCAGCGAGGTGGTGTTGACCACGGTCATCGCGCCGTCCAGCATGTTGCCGGCCTTGACCCATTCGCTGACCACCACCTTGGCGCCGAAATCCGACCGCATGGCATCGGCGCGCGGCCGGGTGCGGTTGGCCAGCCGGATCTCGGGCACGCCGACCTCGATCAGCGCCGCCACCACGGCGCGGGCGGCCCCACCGGCACCGAACACCACCGCAGGCCCGGCATGCGGGTTCCAGTTCGGCGCGTTCTGCCGCAGGTTGGCGATGAAGCCCGAGCCATCGGTATTGTCGGCATGAACCTTGCCATCCTTGCGGAAAATCAAGGTGTTGGCCGCCCCGATCAGCGCCGCGCGGTCGGAAATGATATCCGCCAGCCCCAGAATGGTTTCCTTGTGCGGGATGGTGACGTTCAGCCCGACAAAGCCCAGCCGCGGCAGCACGGCCAGCATCTCTTTCAGGTCGGCGCGGGCGATATCCAGCGGCACATAATGGCCTTTGATACCATAGCGCCGCAACCAGTAATTGTGCAGCGCGGGCGAGCGGCTGTGCGCCACCGGCGAGCCGATCACACCAGCCAGAGGAACGCGCGGAAGATCGGTCATGTGGCGATGAACCCTCTTGTGCCAAGGTAGCCCAGCAAAGGCAGCAGCGGCAGCCCCAGAACGGTAAAGTAGTCGCCTTCGACCGCGTTGAACAAGCGGATACCCTCGGCCTCCAGCAGATAGCCGCCGACCGAATGGCGGATGCTGTCCCAATTGCGGGCAAGGTAGTCGTCCAGCCAGGTATCCGAGAAATCGCGCATGGTCAGCCGCGCCTCGCCCAGATGCCGCCAGATCGGTTTGCCAGCTTCGAACATGACGATGGCAGACAGCAGGTGATGGGTCTGACCACGCAGGGTGCGCAGTTGGTTGCGGGCAATCTCGGGGGTTTCGGCTTTTCCCCAGGCTTTGCCCTGATAGGCCAGCACCTGATCGCAGCCCAGCACCAGCGCGCTTGGCAGGTTGGTGGCAACCTTGCGGGCCTTCATTTCGGCCAGGGTGTCGGCGATGTCGCGGGGGGTGGCACCTTCGGCTTCCAGCGACGCGCGGAGGGATTCCTCGTCGATCCGCGGGGTTTGCGCGGTGACGGAAAGGCCCGCCGCGCGCAAAAGTTGCAGGCGGGTGGCGGAGCCGGAGGCGAGGATCAGCGGGGTTTGCATGTGGGTCAGGCTGTGGACAGTCTGGTTTTGTTCATGGCGACGGTTTTCCCTGAAATCGGGCGTTTTCCCGGTGTTGCGGCTGCGGGGCCGGGTTGTCAAGCGTGCCGCCGGATTTGTCCACCCGTGGACAAGGATCGCGGTTGGGTGGGGGCGGATCGGTCGCGCACAGGTCTGGGGATCGGCGGGGAAAGGGGATGGGGATGTATATTTCCGGTCAACTCCCCGCAGATGATTGGAAATCTTGTTAAGCACTCGTCGTTGCCCCGACTTGCCCCACACTTGCCCACAGGTCGGCGCTTGGGGGTAACTGCGGGGGCGGTTGCGGCAATTCCGTTGCCCACAGGGCCTACATCATCATTCCTTTTATCTTTTCTTCTTATTAAGAGAAGGGGGCGCAAGAAGGAGCGGTTTGGCGATGATGGATTTTCTGGCAGAGAGCTACCTTTGGATCAAAGCTTTCCACGTGATCTCGGTTCTGGCGTGGATGGCGGGGTTGTTCTACCTGCCAAGGCTTTATGTCTATCACGTCGAACAGGTGAAGGCAGGGTCGGAGACCGATGTGCTGTTCCAGACGATGGAACGGCGACTGCTGAAGGCCATCATGAACCCGGCGATGATCTCGACCTGGGTGTTCGGCATCCTGCTGGTGGGAATTCCGGGGATCGTGGACTGGACGGCGCCCTGGTCTTGGGCAAAGACCGTGGCGGTGATCTGCATGACGCTGTTTCACATGTGGCTGGCGGCACGGCGCAAGGATTTTGTGGCGGGCACCAATACGGTCAGCGGCCGCGGCTACCGCATGATGAACGAACTGCCGACGCTTCTGATGCTGGTAATCGTGATCTCGGTCATTGTGAAATACTGACTCCGGCCAGACAGATTGACTTTTGTCAGACTGCGGCGTAAAGGGCGCGGGCGGGGCCGTCCGGTCCATGCGCTTCCCTTGCCATATTGTGCGGCGCGGCCCCTGGGGCTGCTTGCCCTGGATGATCAATTCCCATGAACCTGAACCGCCTGAACCTTGCCGAACTGAAAGCCAAGACCCCCGCCGATCTGTTGGCGATGGCCGAAGAGTGGGAGATCGAAAACGCGCCGTCGATGCGCAAGGGCGAGATGATGTTCTCGATCCTGAAGGAACATGCCGAGGAAGGCTGGGAGATCGGCGGCGATGGCGTGCTGGAAGTGTTGCAGGACGGCTTCGGCTTTCTGCGCAGCCCCTCGGCCAACTATCTGCCGGGACCGGATGACATCTACGTATCGCCCGAAATTCTGCGGCAGTTTTCCTTGCGCACCGGCGACACCATCGAAGGCGTCATGCAGGCCCCGCGCGAGAACGAGCGCTATTTCTGCCTGACCAAAGCGACGCGGATCAACTTTGACGACCCGGAAAAGGCCCGGCACAAGGTGCATTTCGACAACCTGACGCCGCTTTACCCGGATGAACGCTTCAAGATGGAAGTCGATGATCCGACGCTGAAGGACCGTTCCGGCCGGGTGATCGACCTGGTGGCGCCGATCGGCAAGGGTCAGCGCGGGTTGATCGTGGCGCCGCCGCGGACGGGTAAGACCGTGCTGCTACAGAACATCGCCCATTCGATCGCCACCAACCACCCGGATTGCTATCTGATCGTGCTGCTGATCGACGAACGGCCCGAGGAAGTGACCGACATGCAGCGGTCGGTGAAGGGTGAAGTGGTGTCCTCGACCTTTGACGAGCCGGCAACTCGGCACGTTGCTGTGGCGGAGATGGTGATCGAGAAAGCCAAGCGGTTGGTGGAACACAAGCGAGATGTTGTGATTTTGCTGGATTCGATCACAAGACTTGGACGGGCGTTCAACACGGTGGTGCCATCGTCGGGCAAGGTGCTGACCGGCGGTGTGGATGCCAATGCCCTGCAACGGCCGAAGCGGTTCTTCGGGGCGGCGCGGAATATCGAAGAGGGTGGCAGCCTGACCATCATTGCGACGGCGCTGATCGACACGGGCAGCCGGATGGACGAGGTGATTTTCGAAGAGTTCAAGGGCACCGGCAACTCCGAGATCGTGCTGGACCGCAAGGTGGCCGACAAGCGCGTGTTCCCGGCGATGGACATCCTGAAATCCGGCACCCGCAAGGAAGACCTGCTGGTCGAGAAGGCGGATCTGCAGAAGACCTACGTGCTGCGTCGGATTCTGAACCCGATGGGCACCACGGATGCGATCGAATTCCTGTTGGCAAAGATGAAGCAGACTAAATCGAATGCGGAATTCTTTGATTCGATGAACACCTGAAGTCACTCGACCTCAAGGGGTTAGCGCCTGATGGATACAATTTACGCTTTGGCAAGCGCCCGCGGAAAGGCGGGCGTGGCGGTGGTGCGTTTGTCTGGGCCGCAAGCTTTTGCGGCAGTTCAGGCGCTGGCCGGGCCATTGCCGGACCTGCGGCGCGTGGGCTTGCGGCGTTTGGTCTGGCAGGGTGTGGAGCTTGATCAGGCGCTGGTTCTGCTGTTTGGCGACGGCGCAAGCTTTACCGGCGAGGCGGTGGCGGAACTGCATTTGCATGGCAGCACGGCGGTTGTGTCAGCAGTGTTGCGCGCACTTTCCGAACAGAACGGCTTGCGGCTGGCGATGCCGGGGGAGTTTACGCGGCGGGCGCTGGAAAACGGCTGTCTGGACCTGGCGCAGATTGAAGGCTTGGCCGATCTGATTGATGCCGAGACAGAATCGCAGCGACGGCAGGCGTTGCGGGTTTTATCGGGTGCGGTGGGAAAAATTGCGCAAGGTTGGCGCCACGATCTGATCCGGGCGGCGGCACTGCTTGAAGCCACCATTGATTTCGCCGACGAAGATGTGCCGCTGGATGTGACCCCGGAAGTGTGCGTGTTGCTGGATGGTTTGTTGGCGGCATTGCGGCGCGAAATTGATGGGTCGCGTATTGCCGAGCGTATCCGGGATGGATTCGAGGTGGCGATCCTAGGGGCGCCAAATGTGGGAAAATCCACCCTTTTGAATACTTTGGCCGGGCGTGAGGCAGCGATCACCTCGGAAATTGCCGGAACCACTCGGGACGTGATCGAAGTACGGATGGACCTTGGTGGTCTGCCGGTCACGCTGCTTGATACCGCCGGTTTGCGCGAAACCTTGGACCAGGTGGAGGGGATCGGGATTCAGCGGGCGTTGGCGCGGGCCGCCGACGCGGATCTGCGCGTCTTTTTGCTGGAAGACGGGATCGACCTGCCGGGAATCGTGCCAGGGCCGGATGATATTCTGGTGGGCGGCAAGGCAGACATTCGTGGCGGCGATGGCCTGCGCGTTTCGGGGAAAACCGGCGAGGGAATAGCGGATCTCGTGGCGGAAATCACTCGGCGGTTGGTGCAACGTAGCGGTCTGGCGGGAACGATCACGCGGGAACGGCATCGGATTGCGATTGAGGGCGCGATCAGGGCTATGGAATCAGCGCGGGCTGAGGTAGGGAGTGCATTGCCGCGGGTGGAATTGGCAGCCGAAGCGTTGCATCAGGCGATTCGGGCAATGGACTCTTTGGTCGGCCGGGTGGACGTGGAAAACCTGCTGGACGAAATCTTCGCCAGCTTCTGCATCGGTAAATGAGGTTTGTTTCACGTGAAACATTTTGATGTCGTTGTCATCGGTGGCGGGCATGCAGGCTGCGAGGCGGCCGCGGCTGCGGCACGGTTGGGGGCCACGACGGCACTGGTCACGCTCAAAGCGGCCGGAATAGGCGTGATGTCGTGCAATCCGGCGATTGGTGGGCTTGGAAAGGGCCATCTGGTCCGCGAGATTGATGCGATGGACGGCCTTATGGGCCGGGTTGCTGATCACGCGGGGATTCAGTATCGGCTGCTGAACCGACGCAAGGGGCCGGCGGTTCAGGGACCAAGAGCGCAAGCGGATCGCAAGCTTTACCGGCTGGCGATGCAGCACGAACTGAGGGTGCTGCGTGGGTTGACGATCATCGAGGGCGAGGTCGTTGATCTCAAAGAACGGGCAGGCGCTGTGAGTGGTGTGGTGCTGGCCTGCGGTTCCGAGTTGACGGCAGGTTCTGTGGTGTTGACAGCGGGCACCTTTCTGAACGGCTTGATTCATATTGGTGACCAACGGCAGTCCGGGGGCCGCATTGGTGATGCGCCGTCGCTGCGGTTGGCGGAACGCCTTTCGGGGCTCGGGTTGAAAAAAGGGCGGCTGAAAACTGGCACACCGCCGCGGCTTGACGGCAATACCATCGACTGGGCGGTGCTGGAATCGCAGGCTGGAGATGATGAGCCGGTGGTATTTTCGTTCTTGCACCGCAAGCCATTTGTACGGCAGGTAGCCTGCGGAATTACCCATACCAACGAACAAACACATGATATTGTTCGAAAAAATCTAGACCGCTCGGCAATGTATGGCGGGCATATCGAAGGCGTCGGTCCGCGCTATTGCCCGTCGATCGAAGACAAGGTCGTGCGGTTCGCAGACAAGGCCAGCCATCAGGTGTTTCTGGAGCCGGAGGGGTTGGACGATACCACGGTTTACCCCAACGGTATCTCCAGCTCGTTGCCCGCGGAAGTTCAGATGGACTATGTGCGGTCGATTGTCGGGTTGGAGCGTGTGCAAATTCTGCAGCCTGGTTATGCCATCGAGTATGACTACTTTGACCCCCGCAGCCTGATGCCGACGCTGCGTTTGAAGGCGATGGCCGGGCTGTATCTGGCGGGCCAAATAAATGGCACCACCGGTTATGAAGAGGCGGCGGCACAAGGTTTGGCTGCGGGGTTGAACGCTGCGCTCGCTGCGTTTGGGCGAGACCCGCATTTGTTCAGCCGGTCACAAAGCTACATCGGCGTGATGATTGACGATCTGCTAAACCATGGCGTTACGGAACCCTATCGGATGTTCACCTCGCGCGCGGAATTCCGGCTGACGCTGCGCGCAGACAATGCCGATCAGCGCCTTACTCCAGTCGGTATGGCTTTGGGTTGCGTTGGGCAGCACAGGCAGCGCGTGTTTGCCGCCAAGATGCAGGAGTTAGCGAAAGGCACCGCGGCTCTGCAAAGCCTTCTGCTGCCGCCTAA
This sequence comes from Rhodobacter ferrooxidans, assembly GCF_000176015.1. GTDB lineage: Bacteria > Pseudomonadota > Alphaproteobacteria > Rhodobacterales > Rhodobacteraceae > Pseudorhodobacter_B > Pseudorhodobacter_B ferrooxidans. The sequence goes on from NZ_ACYY01000013.1 coordinate 8,182, forward strand.
GGCCATCGAATCGTTGGGCGTCAAGATCAGCCAGGATGGAAACCGCAGGTCTGCCCTGGAGGTTCTGGCGTTTCCAGACTCTTCGGTTGAAGGTATTGCCAGCGTCTGCCCGGAGTTTGCGGCAATTGAACAAGAGAACCGGCAGCAGATCTGGCGGGATGCGCTTTATGCGCAATATAGTCAGCGGCAGTCAGTCGCCGCCGAGGCGTTGCGCCGCGATGAAAGCGTCACGATTCCGGCTGATTTCGACTATGGTGCACTTTCCGGGCTGTCATCGGAGCTGACGAGCAAGCTGAAAGCGGTACAACCGGTAAGCTTGCTGCAGGCCAGCCGAATGGAGGGCATGACGCCCGCAGCCTTGACTTTGATACTTGCCAGGCTTCGGCGCAGTAAACGGAATCGGGTCGCCGGGTGATGGATGCAGCGTCAGAATCCCTCGCGGGACTCGTTGTTTCACGTGAAACAATACAGCGCCTCGAATTGTTTGTTGCAATTCTGCAGAAGTGGAATCCGGCAATCAATCTTGTGTCAAAGGCGTCTGCTCACGATGCGTGGATACGGCATGTGCTTGATTCAGCGCAGATATATTCGGCGGCACCGGCGAATGTTCAACATTGGGTTGACCTGGGAAGCGGCGGTGGGTTTCCGGGTTTGGTGCTTGCTTGCATCGCCGCCGAACTGCAACCACAAGCACGCTTCACTCTGATCGAGGCAGATCAGCGCAAGGCGACCTTTCTGCGTCAGGCGGCACAAGAGTTGAACCTGAAGGTGCAAGTTCTGGCCCAGCGCATCGAATCGACGCCACCGCAGGCCGCCGATGTCGTCTCGGCGCGTGCGCTGGCACCTCTGGACCAGCTTTTGAGCTATGCGGCTTGGCATCTGGCGCCGTCCGGCGTTGGGCTGTTTCCGAAGGGTACCAACTTCGCGGCTGAGGTTGTCGATGCAAGGAAGAAGTGGGATTTCGACATTGTGGTGATCCCAAGCAAGACTGAACCGGCGGCTGCGGTTCTGAAAGTTAAGGATCTGAAACATGTCTGACCCGTCACGCCCAAAGCTGCCGAGGATCATTGCTGTCGCGAACCAGAAGGGCGGCGTCGGCAAGACGACCACTGCGATCAATCTGGCGGCGGGACTGGCCGAACTGGGGGCGAAAGTCCTGCTGGTGGACCTTGATCCGCAGGGCAACGCCTCAACCGGCGTCGGCATCGACGCAGGACACCGGAGGCTGACCACCTACGACCTGATGCTGGACGATGCCCCTCTGGCTGAGGTAATTCAGCAAACGAAAATCGACCGCCTGTCGATCAGCCCGGCCAACACCGACTTGTCCTCTGCCGACATGGAGCTGGTATCGAACGAAAAGCGCAGCTTCCTTTTGCACGATGCGCTTCGCCAGACAGCGATGGACGCGCTGGGTTTCAACTTCATCGTGATCGACTGCCCCCCATCGCTCAACCTGTTGACCATAAACGCTCTTGTTGCTTGCCATTCCGTTTTGGTGCCGCTCCAGGCGGAATTTTTCGCTCTGGAAGGCCTGTCGCAACTGATGCTGACGGTCCGCGAGGTGCGACAAACGGCCAATGCTGATCTGCGGATCGAGGGGGTTCTGCTGACCATGGCAGACAGTCGGAACAACCTTTCGCAGCAGGTCGAAGCCGACGCGCGTCAGAACCTCGGTGATCTGGTTTTCAAGACCGTCATTCCCCGGAATGTACGGCTAAGTGAGGCGCCGTCCTTTGCCCTGCCAGTGTTGGCCTATGATACGGCGTCGCGGGGAAGCCTTGCCTATCGCGCGCTTTCACTGGAAATTGCGGCCCGACACGGCATTGGCGCTGCCAAAACGGAGGTTTCAGCCTGATGGAAAAGAAATCCGAACGCCGTGGTCTGGGGCGTGGCCTTTCGGCGCTTATGGCCGACATCAACATCACCGCAGAGGCGCGGAATGTGAATGAACCGGGCGCTCAGGGACGAACAGGAAATATACTTGTTCCGGTAGAGAAGCTGATTCCCAACCCAAACCAACCGCGGCGCACCTTTTCACCCGAGGCGTTGAGCGATCTTTCCGAGTCGATTCGTCAAAAAGGCGTGCTGCAACCGCTGATCGTGCGGCCAATACCCGGATCGGATGGCTACGAAATCGTCGCCGGCGAGCGGCGCTGGCGTGCGGCGCAATTGGCGCAACTGCACGAACTGCCCGTCATCATTCGCGATTTCGACGATGTCGAGGTTCTGGAAGTTGCTATCATCGAAAACATCCAGCGCGCTGACCTGAACGCGATCGAGGAGGCCGTCGGGTTCCGGCAGTTGATGGATGGCTTTGGGCACACCCAGGAAAAACTGGCTCAGGCACTGTCGAAAAGCCGAAGCCATATCGCCAACCTGTTGCGTTTGTTGAATCTTCCCGATGATGTGCAGGCTTTGGTGCGGGATGGCGCGCTTTCGGCAGGGCATGCGCGGGCACTTGTGACGACGCCAAACGCGTCAGAGCTTGCGCGACAGGTCGTTGCGCGCGGCCTTTCCGTTCGCGAGACTGAGCGGCTGGCAAAGGCACCTGCTGCGACAAAGCCCGCAGGACACCGGCCGAAGCGCTTCGAAAAGGATGCCGATACCCGTGCGCTCGAGGCCGACCTGGCCGCCAATCTGGGGATGTCGGTCAGGATCGACCACGAGCCGGGCGGCGAGGCGGGCACTTTGACCGTGCGCTATAACACGCTCGACGATCTGGATGCGCTGTGTCGGGTGCTTTCGGTGATGCCGCGGGATGGGTCGATCTGAATTGTCGTGTCAAGCGGCTGACAACTCGGCAATCAGAGTGTTCAGCACCATCCGTCCCGCGTCTGTGGCGCGGATTTGATTGGTCGCCACGGAAATCATGCCGATTTCCACCAAGTCCGCCAGCTTCTGGGGTGAAATCCGATCTCCGGCAAAGCTGGAATACCGCGGCAACGACATGCCCTCACGTAGCCGCAGTGACATCATCAGGTATTCTGCAGCACGATCTGCCGGGCGCAAGATTTCCCGCAGTGCTTCACCATTTCCCTCGGATTCAACCTTGGAAAGCCATGCACCGGGTGCGCGCAAGCCTTCGGTCGCCCATCGGTCATCATTCTGACTAAGGCGGCCATGAGCGCCGGGCCCGATGCCGACATAGTCACCTGCGCGCCAATAAATCAGGTTGTGTCGCGATTCCGAGCCGGTTTTGGCGTGGTTAGAGACCTCGTAAGCATCCATTCCCGCTGCACCGCAGATTTCCTGCGTGGCAGCGTAAAAATCTGCTGATAACTCTTCACCAGGCAACCCGCGCAATTTCCCATGCGCCAGCCGATCGCCAAAAGCCGTGCCATCCTCCACCGTCAGTTGGTAAAGCGAAATGTGGTCTGCCGCCATCGTCAGCGCGTCGCTGAGTTCCTTTTGCCAGTTTTTCAAAGTCTGGTTCTGGCGCGCATAAATCAGGTCAAAGCTCACACGATCAAAGGTAGTCCGCGCCACATCAAAAGCCGCGCGGGCTTCCGCCACGCTGTGGGCGCGGCCAAGAGCGCGCAAATCACCATCAGCAAGTGCTTGAATTCCCATTGAAACCCGGTTGACACCCGCATCGCGGTAGCCGCGAAATCGACCGGCCTCTACCGAACCCGGGTTAGCCTCCAGGGTGATTTCGCAATCATTCGCCAGTGTCCAGGTTGCCCGAACCCGAGCCAGAATTGCCGACACGAGCTCCGGCCGCATCAGGGACGGCGTGCCCCCGCCAAAGTAAACGGAATTCAGCAACCGCCCCTGGGTCTCGGCGCCGACGCGACTGATCTCGGACAAATAGGCGCGCTGCCAACGGTCTTGGTCGATCCGCGTCGAGACATGGCTGTTAAAATCGCAGTAAGGACATTTCGACTGGCAGAACGGCCAATGCAGGTAAAGCCCAAAGCCACCGTTGCGCCAGTCTTCCATGGTCAGCCCTTGAAAGCCGTAACTTCGATCTCGATCAGCATTTCGGGCCGTATCAGACCCGCAATCACCATGGTCGCGGCTGGGCGAATCTCGCCAAGGGCGCGGCCAAGTTCAGGGATCAGCGATTCGACAAAGGCTGCGTCCACCACGGTGTATTGCACCCGCACAATGTCGGCCATGGTAAAGCCTGCCTGCTGTAACACCTTGTCGATGGTGCCGAAACAGGCGCGGGCCTGCGCTGCGACGCCCTCGGCCATCGTCATCGTGGCATAGTCATAGCCAGTGACGCCGGAAACGAAGCACCAACCACCCTTCACAACCGCTCGGCTGTAGCCCATCGTCGCCTCGAACGGTGACCCGGAGGAGATTTGTTTCACGTGAAACACCCCGCAACCAGCTTGCGGAAGGCATCGGCGCGGTGGCTGATCTGGTTCTTCTGCCAGCGATCCATCTCGCCAAAGGTCAGATCGAAGCCATCCGGCTGAAAGATCGGATCATAGCCGTGGCCCTGATCGCCGCGCATCGGCCAGACCACCTGCCCGGGCATTACGCCTTCAAACACCTCGTCATGCCCATCCGGCCAGGCAAGAACCAGCGTGCAGCGAAACTGCGCCCGCCGTGGAAACGGGGCATTGACCGCCTCCAGCCTGTCCCAGGTCTTCGCCATCGCCATGCCGAAATCACGCCCGGTCGGGGTTTCAGCCCAATCGGCGGTGTAAACTCCCGGCGCACCATCCAGCGCGTCGATGGAAATTCCCGAGTCATCCGCCAGCGCCGGCAACCCCGTGGCCTGGGTCGCAAAATGCGCCTTGATGCGGGCGTTCCCTACGAAAGTGCTTTCAGTTTCAATGGGTTCCGCCAACCCCATCTCGCCCGCCGAGGTTACATCAATCCCGAACGGCTCCAGAAGCTTGGCGATTTCTTCCAGCTTGCCGCGGTTATGCGTCGCCACCAACAGCCGGTCGCCGGAAAATTTGCGCATCTCAGCCCAGCGCCGCCTTTTGTGCCGCCACCAGATCGGCAGCCCCTGCTTCGGCCAGATCCAGCAGCTCGCCCATCTCGGCGCGCGAGAATGTGGCGCCCTCCGCCGACATCTGCACCTCTATCAGCCGTCCGCGACCAGTAAGGATGAAGTTTCCATCGGTGCCCGCCGCCGAATCCTCGGCATAGTCCAGGTCCAGCACCGGTTGCCCGGCATAGATGCCGCAAGACACCGCGGCCACATGGTCGATCATCGGGTCAGACACGATCACCCCGGCTTTCAGCAATTTGTTCATCGCCAGCCGCAGCGCCACCCAACCACCGGTGATCGAGGCACAGCGGGTGCCGCCATCGGCCTGCAAAACGTCGCAATCGATCACGATCTGCCGTTCGCCCAGTGCCGAACGATCCACCCCAGCACGCAACGCTCGGCCGATAAGCCGTTGAATTTCCTGCGTCCGGCCGGTCTGCTTGCCCGCCGCTGCCTCGCGCCGGTTGCGGCTGTTGGTGGCGCGCGGCAGCATGCCGTATTCCGCCGTCACCCAGCCCAGCCCGGTATTCTTCAGAAACGGCGGCGCCTTGTCCTCGATGGTGGCCGAGCACAGAACATGGGTTTCCCCCATCTTGATCAGGCAAGAGCCTTCGGCGTGCTTCATCACCCCGGTTTCGATCACGATCGGGCGCATTTCACCAAGTTTACGGCCAGAGGGGCGCATGTTGTCATCCTTTGTAAGGTTGACGCCAGATACTCGCCCCCGCCCGCCCGATGCAAGCCTCATTGACGTTTCGCCCCGCAGTCCCTTAATGTCTGCTGCCCCCTAGGTCAGGTGAAAATGTCAGACGGCGCCCGGATTCTTTCGGAAATGAACGACCGCTCGCGCGAAGTGTTTCGCCGCGTTGTCGAAGGCTATCTGGCTTCGGGCGACCCGGTCGGCTCGCGCACGCTGACCCGCAGCCTGACCGAAAAGATCAGCGCCGCCACCATTCGCAACGTCATGCAGGACCTGGAGTATCTGGGCCTGCTGGACAGCCCGCATATCTCGGCGGGGCGGATTCCGACGCAGCTTGGCCTGCGGATGTTCGTCGATGGCTTGCTGGAGGTCGGCACCGTTGCCGCCGAAGACCGCGAAAAGATCGAAGCGACCATGGGCAGCAATGAAAGCGACGTGCCGACGCTGCTGGACCGGATCGGCGCCACTCTGTCGGGCATCACCCACGGTGCCAGTCTGGTGCTGACCCCCAAGCACGAGGCGCCGATCAAGCATATCGAGTTCGTCAGCCTCGGCCCCGACCGCGCGCTGGTTGTGCTGGTGTTTGCCGATGGTCATGTGGAAAACCGGGTGTTCACGCCGCCGCCAGGGCAAACGCCGTCGTCGATGCGCGAGGCGGCGAATTTCCTGAACGCGCTGGCCGAGGGCAAAACCCTGACCGATCTTCGCAAGACCGTGGTGCATGACATGGCCCGCCGGCGGCAGGAGATTGATTCGCTGGCCCGGGCGCTCGTGGAAAGCGGGTTGGCGGTGTGGGAGAATGCGGGCGAGCAAAGCGAACGGCTGATCGTGCGTGGCCGGGCCAATCTGCTGGAAGGCGGCGCCGAGGCGCAGGATTTCGACCGGATTCGCAGCCTGTTTGATGATCTGGAGCGCACCCGTGACATTGCCGAGTTCCTGGAACTGGCGGAAACCGGCGAAGGTGTGCGCATTTTTATTGGCTCGGAGAACAAGCTTTTCTCACTTTCGGGTTCCTCTCTGGTGGTCTCTCCCTATATGAACGCTGATCGAAAGATCATCGGCGCTGTCGGCGTGATCGGACCGACCCGGCTGAACTACGGCCGCATCGTGCCGATCGTCGATTACACGGCGCAGTTGGTGGGCCGCATGATCTCCGAACGCGGCAAGGGGTGAAGATGGACGACACAAGGAAAGACGACATGGCGGACGACCAGGCGGTTGCGGAAGACCTCGAGCCCGAGGAGATCGAGGATTACATCGGCGCTGACGAGCTGGATGCGTTGCGCGCCGAACGCGACGAGCTGCGCGACCGGTTCATGCGTGCCCTGGCCGATGCCGAAAACGCCCGCAAGCGCGGTGAACGCGACCGGCGCGAGGCCGAGCAGTATGGCGGCACCCGTCTGGCCCGCGACATGCTGCCGGTCTACGACAACTTGCGCCGCGCGCTGGATGTGATCAGCGAAGAGCAGCGCGAAGGCTCGGCGGCGCTGGTCGAAGGGATCGAGCTGACCCTGCGGGAAATGCAGAACGTGCTGACCAAGCATGGCGTGACGGTGATTGCACCGGCGATTGGCGATGTGTTCGATCCGCAGCGGCACCAGGCGATGTTCGAGGCGCCGGTGGCGGGCACCAAGGCAGGCCAGATCATTCAGGTGATGACCGAAGGCTTCCTGTTGCACGACCGACTGCTGCGCCCGGCGCAGGTCGGGGTTTCGTCGAACACCAGCGGCGAATAGTTGACGCGCCGGGGGGTTTCACACCCCCCGGACCCCCCGTGGGATATTTTCGCAGAGAAGATGTCTTAATCTTTTCCGAGTTCCTTCAACTCATAGAGCAGGGCAAGCGCCTGAATCGGCGTGAGCTCATCGGGGTGGACGGATTTAAGCCGATCTTCGATTGCGGTGGATTTCGGAGCGAGTTTCGGTGCCTGTGCCGGGACAGCGCGAAACAGCGGCAGGTCATCGATCAGACTTTTCTGCCTGGTGCCGCCTTCGCGTTCGCCGGCCTCCAGCGCCTCCAGCACCACCTTGGCGCGCTCGATCACCGCAGACGGCAGGCCGGCAAGGCGGGCGACCTGCACGCCATAGGAGCGGTCAGCCGCGCCTTTCTTGACTTCGTGAAGGAAGATCACGTCGCCTTCCCATTCCTTCACGGTCACCGTGGCGTTCTCCACCCCCGCCAGCTTGCCGGAAAGCGCAGTCATTTCATGGTAGTGCGTGGCGAACAGCGCGCGGCAGCGGTTCACGTCGTGCAGATGTTCAAGCGTTGCCCAGGCAATGGACAGCCCGTCATAAGTGGCGGTGCCGCGACCGATTTCATCGAGGATCACCAGCGCCCGGTCATCGGCCTGATTGAGGATCGCTGCGGTTTCGACCATTTCCACCATGAAGGTAGACCGCCCGCGCGCAAGGTCATCCGAGGCGCCAACCCGGCTGAACAACTGGCTGACCAGCCCGATATGGGCGCTGGCGGCAGGCACATAGCTTCCGGCCTGCGCCAGCAGCGCGATCAGCGCGTTCTGCCGCAGGAAGGTGGATTTGCCGGCCATGTTAGGGCCGGTCAACAGCCAGATCGCCGGGGTCGATTCCGCCGTCAGGGCGCAATCATTGGCAACAAAGGTCGTTCCTTGCCGTCGCAAGGCGCGCTCGACCACCGGGTGCCGACCGGCGGTGATCTGGAAGGCGTGCGAGGCATCGACCCTCGGTTCACACCAGTTTTCGGCGGCGGCAAGGTCGGCCAGAGCCGTGGCAAGGTCAATCTCGGCCAGCGCGCGGGCGGCGGCGAAGATCGGCGCGGATTGGGCGAGAATGGCAGCCAAAAGGCCCGCATAGTGCCGCTTTTCAATCTCCAGCGCGTGGTTGGCGGCGTTCAGGATGCGGGTTTCCAGATCGGACAGCGGCAGGGTGGTGAAGCGCACCTGACCGGCGGTGGTTTGCCGGTGGATGAAGGTTTCCGACAGCGGCGGCGCCAACATGCGTTCGGCATGGGTCGTGGTGGTTTCGATGAAATAGCCCAGCACGTTGTTGTGCTTGATCTTCAGGCTGTTGATGCCGGTTTGCGCGATGTAGTCGGCCTGCAACCGGGCAATAACGCCGCGCCCCTCGTCGCGCAACTGCCGGGTTTCGTCGAGTTCGGCGTCAAATTCGCTGGCGATGAAACCACCATCACGGGCCAATAACGGCGGTTCGGCGACCAAGGCGCGGTCCAAGAGGTCAATCAGCGCATCATGGCCGGTCAGGGCCAATGCTGCCTCGGCCAGCAGCGGCGGCGCGTCAGGCAACATCCGCCGGGCGATGGCGCGGGCCTGGGTCAGACCGGCGCGGATGGCGGTCAGGTCGCGTGGGCCGCCACGGTCCAGCGCCAGCCGGGAAAGCGCGCGGTCTATGTCGGGAACCCGGCGCAGATGATCGCGCAGATCTTCGCGAAAGCGGCTCTGTTCCAGCAGAAACCGCAAGGCGGCCAGTCGTTCGTCGATCACAGCAAGGTCGCAAGATGGGCTGGAAAGCCGCCGCTCCAGCAGCCGCGCCCCCGCCGAAGTGGCGGTGCGATCTACCGCCGCCAGCAGGGAGCCTTCGCGGCCACCCGACAGCGCCGCAGTAATCTCCAGGTTGCGGCGAGTGGCGGCGTCAATCTGCATGGCGCCGCCTGCGGCCTCGCGTTGCGGCGGGCGCAGCAGGGGCAGTTTGCCGCGCTGGGTCAGGTTCAGGTAATCGACCAGCCCGCCCATCGCCGACAGTTCGGCGCGGTCGAAACTGCCGAAACCCTGCAATGTGCCGACCCCGAACAGCGTGCAAAGCCGTTGTTCCGCAGCAGTGCTGTCGAAACTGGCGCGGGCCAGCGGCGTCAGCGCGGCGCCGGAATCCGTCACCAACACGGCCAATTCGGCCTCTTTTCCTTCCTGCACCAGCAGCTCGCTGGGCGCCAGCCGCGCCAATTCTGGCAGCAGTCGCACCAAAGGGCAGGGCATCACATGAAACGCACCCGTGGAAATATCGGCCCAGGCCAGCGCCGACTCGCCGCGCACCTCTGCCCAGGCGGCAAGGTAGTTGTGGCGGCGCGCCTCCAGCAGGCTGTCTTCGGTCAGGGTGCCGGGGGTGACCAGCCGCACCACCTCGCGCCGCACCACGGATTTGTAACCGCGCTTCTTGGCTTCGGCCGGGTCTTCCATCTGTTCGGCAATCGCCACGCGAAAGCCCTTGCGGATCAGCGTCAGCAGATAGCCTTCCGCCGCATGCACCGGCACGCCGCACATCGAGATATCCTGCCCCAGATGCTTGCCGCGTTTGGTCAGCGCGATATCCAGCGCCTCGGCGGCAGCCACGGCATCGTCGAAGAACATCTCGAAGAAATCGCCCATGCGGTAGAACAGGATCGCATCCGGGTGCTGCGCCTTGATCGCAAGATACTGCGCCATCATCGGCGTGACGGGATCATCGGTCAAAGGCGGCCCTCCTGTTGGCCCGACCCTACAAAACCGCACCATCCGGGAAAAGCGGCAAGTGCAAGCCTGTTGGCACAGCCGCACCAGAGGGTTATGAGACAGAAAACCCACAGGGATGGCGCGCTGATGACCAAGATGACGATTACCCCGGAGGAGGCGCTTGCCTACCACCTGGAACCGAAGCCCGGCAAATACGAGGTGGTGCCGACCACGCCGATGGCGACGCAGCGCGACCTGAGTCTGGCCTACAGCCCCGGTGTGGCCGTGCCGGTGCAGGCGATCGCCGATCAGCCGGAAACCATCTACGACTATACCATCAAGGGCAACATGGTCGCCGTCATCTCGAATGGCACGGCGATTCTGGGGATGGGCAATCTGGGGGCTGCCGCCGCGAAGCCGGTGATGGAGGGCAAGGCGGTGCTGTTCAAGCGCTTTGCCGACGTCAACGCCATCGACATCGAGCTGGACACCGAAGACCCCGAAGAGATCATCAACGCCGTGCGGCTGATGGGCACCGCGTTCGGCGGCATCAACCTTGAGGATATCAAGGCGCCGGAATGTTTCATCATCGAGCAGCGGCTGAAGGAAATCATGGACATCCCGGTGTTCCATGACGACCAGCACGGCACCGCGGTGATCTGCGCCGCCGGTCTGATCAACGCGCTGGAGATCAGCGGCAAGAAGATCGGCGATTGCCGGATCGTGCTGAACGGGGCCGGGGCGGCGGGGATCGCCTGTCTGGAGCTGATCAAGCGGCTGGGCGCACAGCATGACAACTGCATCATGTGCGACACCAAGGGTGTGATCTATCAGGGCCGCACCGAGGGCATGAACCAGTGGAAATCGGCGCATGCCGCCAACACGCCGCTGCGCACGCTGGAAGAGGCGATGGCGGGGGCGGATGTGTTCCTGGGCGTCTCGGCCAAGGGGGCGCTGACGCAGGACATGGTGAAATCGATGGCCGACAATCCGGTCATCTTTGCCATGGCCAACCCCGACCCGGAAATCACCCCCGAGGATGCCCATGCGGTGCGCCCCGATGCCATCGTCGCCACCGGCCGGTCGGATTATCCCAATCAGGTCAATAACGTGCTGGGATTCCCCTACCTGTTCCGCGGGGCTTTGGACATCCATGCCCGCGCCATCAATGACGAGATGAAGATCGCCTGCGCCATGGCTCTTGCCAAACTGGCGCGCGAGGATGTGCCGGACGAGGTGGCGATGGCCTATGGCCGCAAGCTGTCGTTTGGCCGCGACTACATCATCCCGACGCCGTTCGACCCGCGGCTGATCTATGTGATTCCCCCGGCGGTGGCGCGGGCCGGCATGGATACCGGCGTGGCGCGGCGCCCCATTATCGACCTGAAGGCTTATGAGCTGAGCCTGAAATCGCGGATGGACCCGACCGCCTCGATCCTGCAAGGCATCCATACCCGCGCCAAGGCCGCGCAGGCCCGGATGATCTTTGCCGAGGGCGATGACCCCCGCGTGCTGCGTGCCGCCGTCGCCTATCAGCGCGCCGGTCTGGGCCGGGCCATGGTGGTCGGCCGCGAATCCGACGTGCGGGAAAAGCTGGAAGCGGTGGGTCTGGGCGATGCGGTGCGCGAGCTGGAGGTGGTCAATGCCGCCAATACCCGCCACCTCGAAGCCTACCAGGATTTTCTTTACAAGCGCCTGCAGCGCAGCGGTTTCGACAAGCTGGATATCCACCGCCAGGCGGCGCGCGACCGGCATGTGTTCTCGGCGCTGATGCTGGCGCATGGCCATGGTGACGGCCTGGTGACCGGCGCCACCCGCAAATCGGCGCATGTGCTGCAACTTCTGAACCAGGTGTTCGATGCCAAGGCCGAAGATGGGGCCGTGGGGGTGACGGTGCTGCTGCACAAGGGCCGGATCGTGTTGCTGGCCGATACGCTGGTGCATGAATGGCCCGACGAGAACGACCTGGCGGTGATTGCCATCAAGGCCGCCGGGGTGGCGCGCAACCTGGGGCTGGACCCGCGGGTGGCTTTCGTGTCGTTCTCGACCTTCGGCTATCCGGTGTCGGAGCGTGCCACCAAGATGGGCCGCGCCACCAAGGTGCTGGACAACATGAAGGTCGATTTCGAGTATGAAGGCGAAATGACCGTCGATGTGGCGCTGAACCGCGAGTCGATGGCGCAATATCCGTTCTGCCGCCTGACCGGGCCTGCCAATGTGCTGGTGGTTCCGGCGCGACACTCGGCCTCGATCTCGGTCAAGCTGTTGCAGGAAATGGCCGGGGCGACGGTGATCGGGCCGATTCTGACCGGGGTGAAAAAGCCGATCCAGATCTGTTCGACCAATTCGACGGTGAACGACATTCTGAACATGGCGGTGATGGCTGCCTGCAAGGTGGGGTGATGACGGTCTATAACCTCGGCTCGATCAACGCCGACCACGTCTATGCGGTGCCGCATCTGCCCGCGCCGGGTGAGACGTTGGCGGCAACCGGCTACAGCATCGGCTTGGGCGGCAAGGGTGCCAACCAGTCAGTTGCGGCGGCGAAGGCCGGGGCGCGGGTGCTGCATATCGGCGCGGTCGGGCCGGAAGGGCTGTGGGCGCGCGAGGCTTTGGCGGGGTATGGCGTCGATGTTTCGCACGTTGCGCGCGGGACCGAGGCCACCGGCCATGCCATCATCAACGTCGATCCGGCGGCGGAAAATGCCATCGTGCTGTATTCCGGTGCCAACCAGACGCTTGGCGCGGCGGCAATCGGTGCCGCACTGGCCGGGGCCGGGCCGGGCGACACGCTGATGTTGCAGAACGAAACCTCGGTGCAGGTGATTGCGGCGCAGATGGCGGCGGCCAAGGGGATGCGGGTGATCTATTCCGCGGCACCCTTCGATCTGGGCGCGGTGAAGGCGGTGTTGCCGCATGTCGGCCTGCTGGTGATGAATGAAATCGAGGCCGGGATGATGCGCGACGGCCTTGGCGGCTTGCCGGCGGTCGATGTGATCGTGACCAAGGGCGCGCGCGGTGCGGAATGGATTTCCGTCGGAGCAGAGCCGCTTTTCGTGCCGTCGTTCAAGGTTCTGCCGGTCGATACCACCGGTGCAGGCGATTGTTTCATCGGCACACTTGCGGCGGCGCTGGATGCGGGGCTTGATAGGGCGGGCGGCATGCGACGGGCTGCTGCGGCTGCTGCGATACAAGTCACCCGCAAGGGTGCGGCGCAGGCCATGCCCTCGGCCAGCGAAGTGGACGCATTTCTGCAAGGTTAGAGCCGTTCAGCGGTCCAGCGGCAACCCGCTGGGCACCGCATCCGGCACGCCGAACCGCCCCTTCAGCGCCACCGGGTCTTCCAGCGTTTTCAGAAACGCCACCAGTGCCGCGATCTGTTCGGCTTGCAGAAGCACCGGCTGCGTGGTTACCGCGGCGGCAATGGCATCGCGTTCGTCTGGCGTATCCATGATCAGCCAATCGGGCTTGTTCGGCTGGAACGCAGGCAAAACCGTATCGTCCTCATAGGACGCCAGCCCGGTTTTCGGATCGGCGTGATAGGCCAGAAAGCTTTCCAGCGTCTTGTGCGCCCCGGCGTGGCCATAAGGTGCGGTGGCCGTCACATTGCGCAGGCTGGGGGTGCGGAAGGCATAGGCATCGGCGGGGTTGTTGGTCACCCGCATCCGGCCGACATCACGCGAATGGCTCTCGAACCGTTCGGCCTTGCCGGGGCCAAGCTGCGGCTCGCCCATGGCGTGAAAGCTCTGGTCAGTCTGGAATTTGCCGCTGTGACAGGCGCTGCACCCCGCCGAGCCGTAGAACAGTGCCAGCCCCAGTTGTTCCTGCGGCTTCAGGGTGCCGGTGCCGCGCAGCCAGGCGTCGAAGGGCGCGGTATCGGACCGCCATTCCACCTCGATGAAGGCGGCGATGGCGTTGGAGATATCGGTAAAGCCGATCGGGCGACCGGCAGCAATCTCGGGGTAGGCGGCGGCAAACATCTCGGCATAGGCCGGAATCGCCGCCACCCGCAGCGCCAGCAGGTTCCACGCGCCCTTCGGCCCGGTAATCAGGCCTTCGCGCACCGCGGTGGAGACCTCGTTTTCCTCGTAATGCCCGGCCATTTCGTCATTCGACAGCACCGGAAACATGGTCTGCGCCGACAGGATCGAGGCGAAGCCTTGCACCATCTCGTCTTCCAGCGGTGTGCGAAAGCCCGAGGCGCGGGTCGGGTCGGCCTGAATCCGGCCATCGTGGAACAGCGTGGTGAATTCGCGCGCCCCCAGATTGAACAGCGCCGGGGCGTTGCGCGGAATCCGCTGTTCCGGCAAGTTTTTGGCCATCGGCTTGCGGTCGGGGCCGAGGCCCGTGCCACCCTCGCCCAGGCCCAGCGACACGCCGTCCGAGGTGCCGAAGCGCGGGTGATGGCAGGTAACGCAGGCGATGTTGCGGTTGCCCGACAGAATCGGATCCCAGAACAGCAGTTGCCCCAGTTTCGCCTCGGCTTCGGCAACCAGGGCGTAGTCGGCGTCGGTGATCGGGGCGGGCAGCGCCCGGCTTTGCGCCAGCGCGGCGGTCGGCAGGGCCAAAGCGGCGGCAAGGGCAGCGTGAGCAAGCAGATTGGGCATGACGTTCCTCCGCTTCGCAGAAAACCACGGTTTGCCGCAGTGGAAAAGGCGGTTTCACGCCCGGAGGCTGATCCAGGTGCGCGGCGCATTGCCGAGGGTGTGGCAAGCTGCGATAGTCTTTGCATGCGGATCAGGGGGAAACAGGTGGCCGGTCTGCGGGCAAAACCAAGGGTCGGCAGGTTCGGCGCGGCCATTGCCGGGCTGATGCTTGCGGCAGCACCGGCGCAGGCGCTTGATACGCTTGTGTTTTCCGTGCCAGAGGTTGAAACCGGGCTGCAAGCCAGCCTGCGCGCGGCCTCGCTTTTGCTGACGGCAAAGCGCGATGGCACCACCGATCCGCAGGATGTTTTTGCCGCGGCCCAGGCCGAATATGGCCGTCTGGTCGGCGCACTTTACGCCCGCGGCCATTATTCGCCGGTGATCCACATCCTGATCGACGGGCGCGAGGCGGCCAGCATCGCCCCGCTGGACGCGCCCGCCCGGATTTCGCGCATCGAGGTGCGGGTGCAGCCCGGGCCGCTGTTTACCTTTGGCTCCGCGCATGTGGCGCCCTTGGCGGCGGGCACCGTGCTGCCGCAAGGCTTTGCGACCGGCGCGCGGGCCGACAGCGGGCTGGTGCAAGAGGCAGTCGTGGCCGGGGTGGAAGGCTGGCGCGCCATCGGTCACGCCAAAGCTGCGGCCGCCGGGCAGAACATCGTGGCCGACCATGCGCGGCACCGGTTGGATGCCGAGGTGCAGCTTGCTCCCGGTCCGGTGCTGCGCTTTGGCCAGCTTGCCATCACCGGTCAGCAGCGGATGCGCGAGGCCCGGATTCGCGAGATTGCCGGGTTGCCGACCGGCGATGTTTTCAGCCCGAAGGCCCTTGCTCGCAGCGCCGAGCGGTTGCGGCGCACCGGGGTGTTCCGGTCCGTCTCACTGACCGAGGATGAAGCGATCACCGCACCCGATCTTCTGGGTATTTCGGCCGTCGTGGTCGAAGAAAAGCTGCGCCGCTACAGCTTTGGTGCCGAATTGGCCAGCCTTGAGGGTGCCACGCTCAGCGGCACCTGGCTGCACCGCAACCTGTTTGGCGGTGCCGAGCGGCTGACCGTTAGCGGCGAGGTGGCCAATCTGGGGGCGCAGACCAGCGGTGTCGATTACAAGCTGGGCGTGACGCTGGATCGGCCTGCCACCTTCACCCCCGACACCACGCTGAGTTTTCATGCCGAAGTGGCACATCTGGACCAGCAGGACTATCTGGAAAACTCTGGCGGGCTGGGCTTTGGTTTTGGCCATATCTTTACCGAACACCTGACCGGGCGCGCCGGGCTGGATTACACTTGGTCCGAGGTGACCGACCTGTCGGGCCGCGCGGTCTATCAGCATCTGGCGCTGCCGGTAGGCCTGACCTGGGACAACCGTGATGTTAAGCTGGATGCCAGCAAGGGCTACTATCTGGAGGCCGAGGCCAAGCCGTTCCTCGGTTTTGGCACCACCGATTCCGGGCTGCGGCTGAAGGGTGACGCGCGGGCCTATCGCGGCTTTGGCGATCAGGGGAGGTTCGTTCTGGCGGGGCGGGTGCAGGCGGGGGTGGTGCTGGGGCCAAGCCTGATCGGCACGCCGCGCGACTATCTTTTCTATTCCGGCGGCGGCGGCACGGTGCGCGGCCAGCCCTATCAATCGCTGGGGGTCAGCGTCTTGCGGGCCTTTGGCGATCAGTTCAAGACCGGCGGCATGGCCTTCCTTGCGGCCTCGGTCGAGATGCGCGCCAAGGTGACAGACAAGATCGGCGTGGTCGGGTTCGTGGATGCGGGGCATGTCGGGGCGATGGAGTTCTTTGATACGCTGGGCGGCTGGCACGCCGGCGCCGGGCTGGGGTTGCGCTATGACACCGGCTTTGGCCCGGTGCGGCTGGATGTGGCGATGCCGGTGGGCGGCGATACTGGCGCGGGCGTGCAGGTCTATCTTGGCCTGGGGCAGGCGTTCTGATGCGGCGGCTGGCAATCCTTGCACTGGTGGTGCTGCCCCACACGGCTGCGGCGCAGACCGATGACCGCAGCTATCTGACGGCGTTTCTGGAGGATAATTTCTCGGATATCGGCCGCACAGTGACGATTTCCGGCTTTCAGGGCGCGCTTTCGTCACGGGCGACCATGACGCAGATGACGATTGCCGACAGCGAGGGCATCTGGCTGACGCTGAACGATGTGGCGCTGGAATGGAACCGCGCGGCGCTGCTGAAGGGCCGGGTTTCGGTGAACGCACTGACCGCCGCCGAGATCATCGTGGCCCGCGCGCCGGTTGCGGAAACCGACGGGCTTAGCGCCGAGGCGCAGGGGTTTTCGCTGCCGGACCTGCCGGTGTCGGTAGAGATCGGCCGTATTGCCGCAACGCGGATCGAACTTGCGCCGGAGGTTCTGGGGCAGGCGGTCGAGGGGTCGCTGGAAGCTTCGATGTCGCTGATCGCTGGCGAGGGCGAGGCCAACCTGCGGCTGGAGCGCAGCGATGACGGGCCGCAGGGGCTGGTGACGCTGACCGCCAGCTATGGCAATGCCTCGGGCATCCTGGCGCTGAATTTGCAGGCGAAAGAGGGTGCGGGCGGGGTGGCGGCGACGTTGCTGGGGCTGCCGGGGGTGCCTTCGGCGGAACTGACGATCAAGGGCACAGGGCCGGTTTCCGACTATGCCGCCGATGTGCGGCTGGTGACCGATGAAGTGGAGCGGCTGGCGGGCGGCGTGACGCTGACGGCCAACGACATCGGCGGCCACGGCTTCAACGCCGATCTGACCGGCGATCTTGCACCGCTGTTCCTGCCGCAATACGCCGATTTCCTGGGCACCAGCGTGCAGTTGCAGGCGGATGGCCAGCGCGACGCGGGCGGGCGGCTGGACCTGCGCAATCTGTCGCTGCGCGGTGGTTCTGTGGCGCTGCAAGGCGCGCTGGTGCTGGCCGCCGATGGCTTGCCGGAACGGTTCGATCTGACCGGCAGCTTGCGGCAGGCCGATGGCACGCCGGTGTTGCTGCCGTTTGGCGCCGACCAGCCGACATCGGTGCAGGCGGCAGACCTGGCGCTGCGGTTCGACGCGGCCAAGGGCGACGACTGGCAGGGTTCGGCGGTTCTGACCGGCCTGCGGCGCGCCGATTTCGCGGCGGAAAGCCTGAAGCTGGATGGCACGGGCCAGATCACCCGGCAGGCGGGCAACGCGATTGCTGCCGATTTCCGGTTTGACGCCAAGGGCTTGGCCCCGCGCGATCCGGGGCTGGCGCAGGCTTTGGGCGAAGCTTTGACCGGCACCGCTAGGCTGAACTGGCGCGAGGGCGCTGGCGTCGTTACGGTATCTGACCTGACGTTGCAGGGTGCCGATTTTGGCGTGCAGGCCAGTGGCAGCATCAACGGGCTGGCCAGCGGCTTTGCCCTGAAAGGCCGGGCGCAAGCGCGGCTGGACGATCTGTCCCGCGCCTCGGGCTTGGCCGGGCGGGCGTTGTCGGGCAGTGGTGTGGCCACGGTTACCGGCAGCGGCAGTCTGCTGTCGGGTGGTTTCGATCTGCAGGCCGAGATTACGGGCACCGATCTGCGCTTTGGTCAGGCGGAGCTGGATAACCTGCTGCGCGGGCAATCTCGCATCGAACTTTCGGCACTGCGCGACGAGACCGGCACGCAAGTGCGGCGGCTGGAGATTGCGGCGCGCAGCCTGACGGCGGTGCTGGCCGGGCGGGTGGCCACGGCGGGCAGCGATCTGACCGCCGATCTGGATTTCACCGACCTGTCGGTGCTGGGCGGCGGCTATCGCGGCGCGCTGACCGGCAAGGCGCATCTGACCGGCACGCCGCAGACCGGTGCCGTGACGCTGGAGGCGGTGGCGACCGGGCTGGCGGTGGGGCACGCCGAGGCGGACAGCCTGCTGCGCGGCAAGACCGATCTTTCGCTGGCGTTTGATTTGCGCGACGGCAAGGTGACGGTCAACCGCGCCAGCCTGCGCAACCCGCAACTGAGCGCCGAGGCGAGCGGTTCGCAATCGAAGGTGGACCTGACTGCCCTGCTGGCCAATCTGGGCCTGCTGTTGCCCGAGTTTCCCGGGTCGGTCACGGTTTCCGGCACGGTAGAGCCGGATGCGGCGGGCAGCGTCCTGAACCTGAAGGCCAATGGTCCGGGGCAGATTGCCGCCACGGTCAGCGGGCGGCTGGGCAGCGGTTTCGATACCGCCGATCTGAAGATCAGCGGCACCGGGCAGGCGGGGCTGGCCAATGTTTTCCTCGGCTCGCGCGTGGTTTCGGGGCCGCTGCAATTCGATCTGGCGCTGAGGGGGCCGTTCAAGCTGGCCTCATTGTCGGGCAAGCTGTCGCTGTCCGGCGGGCGGCTGACCGACCCTGACCTGCCGTTTGCCTTGCAGGCGGTGATGGCAAGCGCCGATCTGGCGGGTGGCCGGGCGCAGGTGGCGGCGCAGGCGGCGGTTTCCAGTGGCGGGCGGATTGAGGTGCAGGGCGGCATCGGGCTGACGGCGCCCTTCCCGGGCGATCTGGCGGTGCAGGTGCAGAACGCGGTGCTGAAGGACCCAGCGCTGTATCAGACCCGCGCCAATGGCACGCTGACCATCCGCGGGCCGCTGAACGGTGGGGCGGTGATTGCAGGCACCTTGCGGCTGGCGGAAACCGAGCTGCAAATCCCGTCGACCGGGATGGGCAGTCTGGGCAGCCTGCCCGACCTGCGCCACGTCAACGAACCGGCTGATGTGCGGGCCACAAGGGTGCGGGCAGGGCTGCTGGGGGCCGGTGGTGCAGCGGTGGTGCAGCGGCGGGCCTATCCGCTGGACCTGCTGATCTCGGCGCCGAACCGGGTGTTCATCCGCGGTCGTGGGCTGGATGCCGAACTGGGGGGCGAATTGCGGCTGGGCGGCACCACCGCCAATGTGCAGCCCAACGGCGCTTTCAACCTGATTCGCGGGCGGCTGGATATCCTGGGCAAGCGGCTCGATCTGTCGGAAGCCTCGCTGCGGCTGGAAGGCGAGTTTGTGCCGTTCGTGCGGATTCTGGCGTCGAATGAAAGCGATGGCATCACCAGTTCGGTGCTGATCGAGGGCAAGGCCACAGAGCCTGCGGTGACCTTTGTTTCAAACCCCGAACTGCCGCAGGAAGAGGTGCTGGCGCGGCTGCTGTTCGGGCGCAGCCTGTTGGCGCTGTCGCCGTTGCAGGCGGCGCAATTGGCCAATGCGGTGGCGACGCTGGCGGGCAAGGGCGGCGAGGGGCTGGTGGGCAAGCTGCGGCAGGGCTTTGGGCTGGATGATCTTGATCTGGTCACTGATGATCAGGGCGGAGCGGCGGTGAAGGCCGGGAAATACCTGGGCAAGAACCTTTATACCGAGATCGTGGTGGGGCAGCAGGGCCAAAGCCAGATCAACCTGAACCTGGACGTGACGCCCAACATCACGCTGCGCGGCAGCTCTGACGGCAGCGGCAACACCAGCTTGGGCGTGTTTCTGGAAAAGGACTACTAAGGCCTAATGCAACCGCTCGGGCCGCGCCGGAATCGGCCAGTCGATGATCCCCGCCCACAGATGCGGCAGATCTCGGGCGGCGCGGGCCGAAAGATCGGGATCATCCGCGTATAGCCGAGCCTGCATCTGGGCAAACATATCGCGGCTGCCCCACAGGCGGATCTGGGTACCGGCCTGCAACAAGGATTTATAGTCGCCCGAGCGCGCCAGCTCCTGATCAGAGGGAAGCTCTGGCCGTTGTGCCAGACTGCGGTAGGCGCGACGCGCCTGATCTACAGCCGAGACCAGACGATAAACGCGATCGGCATCATTCATTCTGCCAAACTCCCTAGGGATACAATGTTCCTAGCTGTCCCTGTTACATTGATCAACAAGAACGGCTTGCCCAGGGAAACATAGAAGCTCACGAAAGTGGCGATTTTCGGGCGCCGGGCATCAGTTGCGCAAAATGAAAAGGGCTCGCAAATGCGAGCCCTGATCCACAGATTCTCCAGGGCAGGTTAGCCTACCCCAAGAAAAATCAGTTGGTGGTGTTGTCGTTGTTGTTGTTGTTCGTCGCAACCAGGGCAACGATAACAGCCAGACCCAGCAGCGGCAGCAGCATGCCGCTGGACGAAGCCGGCGCAGCAGCGACAACCGGCGGGGCTTCGTCAACGATCATGACCGGGCCGCCAGCGGTGGCAACGGTAACGGACGAAACAAGAGCGGCTGCTGCCACGAATGCGGTGATTTTTTTCATTTTACTCTCCGAGATGAGGAAGGAAGTCTTAAGGCGTGGATACCATAGGTACACTTCCGATGAAAGACCCAACTAAGAGGTCTTGTCAATCACGCGCTGGAAGATCACATAGCCCCAGTTCTGAAACAGTAACTGCTTGGATTTCCTAAGAAAAACACCGTTTTCGAACCAGTATTCGTTGGTAAAATCACCATGAATTCCAGTGCACTGCTCACGCACATGGTTGGTGATGTGTTGCTCTTGCACAACAGTTATTGTCTCGGAGCCGACAACACCCAACGAACACCGGTAAATATAGCGCTGCAACTGGTCGGCACCATCCAGATACTCATAGGCGCGTTCGTAATTGCCTGCGCCGCTGGCCAAAAGGCCAATGGACGGCGCGCTGGCTTGCATGATGTCGGGGCCAAAGCCGCGGGTGGCAACCATCACTCCCTGACGGAAGGAAATGGTTTTGTCATCACCCGTGGCCCAGGTTTCCACATCGCCATTCCGACCATAAGGAACCAGGAAGGTGGTTGCCTTCAAAGCCGGAATTTCGGCCATGATCATTGGTGTGGAAAACGCCGACAGCGCCTGACGCGTGACAGGTGGTGCCGCGGTCGGTTGCCCGGCGGAATTGCCCTGCGAGACAAATTGTCTGACGGCATTCAAGGCAACCTTGGTCCCGGTAACCTCCTTGTTTCCGGACCCACATGCCGCAAGACCAAGCGCCAGCGCCGTGACGATAACAACAGACCGCCATGCACCGGTCATTTCCAGAACCTTGCCCATTGCGAATCAAGTCCGGAGGCGTGGTAGTCGCGAAGGCTTTCGTAGAACGTGCCCGCCCCTTCCAGACGTGTTCCGCCATCGCGGCTTAGCGGCCGGATCGTAGAACCAAATATCTTGCGCGACGGCTGACCGATGGCCCAGGTCAGCGGTATCCGCAGCCGGATGCCCTTGTCGAACGACCCCTCGCCGAACTCCTCATAGGTTGCGTCGGTCATTGTGACGAAGGCACCAACGCGCCAGCCGTTGGCAAATTCGCGGTCAAGCGAAAGTGTGGCACCGGTGTCCCCGGCAAGATAGCGACCAACATCAAGCTGCGCCCGATAGTCGCTGTTCAGCTCGTAATAGGCGGACACATGGCCGGTGACGATCTCGTAATCCTGAAAGGCGAAGGGCTTGTCGAAATCGCGTTGACGCGCGTAATCGACCTCTGCGCCCAATGCCAGCCGGCTGTTGACAGGCATCCACAGCAATTCCGCCGACGCCCCGCCAAACATCCGCTCCAGATAGCCGACGGTCACGCGCCCATAGAGATCATTGCCCAGATGACTGGACCACGACAGCTTCAGGTGTTCCAGCTTCACGTTATCCACCCGGTTGAACAGGCCGGCGTCCGAACGGACATGCGGCAACAGTGAATCGGATGGGTCGCCCGTGCGATTAAGGTTGTCGGCAAGTGACTTGGTTAGAGACCCCGACAACACCAGCCCCGGCACGATTTCGTAATCGCCCTGAAGTCTTATCCCCAGTTCGGTGCGAACCGGCGCGCTGGGATCGAAAAGACTCACGGCGACAAAGGGCGCAAGACTCCAGTTCAGCCGCGGGTAGGTATCGGGGTCAAAGGTAAGCTCCGGGCCCGCGCCGCTGGCGTTGCTGATAACCGCCCGGTCTCTGATCGCCTGATCCGCACCCGGCGTGAATTCAAGCGCCTCGATATCTGACCGGCGCAAAGTGACCTTGGAGGCCGCAACGCCATTCACCATCGGCACGATTTCGAAGGTTTCCACCGAGGCCGGCATGGTGTTGGTCATGGCGCGGGCGACACGGCCGATGGCCTGCGCTTCGGCGTCATACCGGTTGTTGCGGATACGCACCTGCGCGGTCGAACCGGTATAACCGATCGCTTCGACCACGATGCCGTCTTTTGCCAACCATTTGTTGATGTTGGTCATCAGAACCGGGGCGGCTCCGTCTTGCGTTACCCATTCCGGCGACCAGGCATCGGGGTCGGCAGCACGGCTCGGCCGCGGCTTGACCGGATCGGGCGCCGAATCAGCAATTCCGCCCATCGGGCGTTGCTTGGGGTTCATCAGGAAATGAACGGCAAGCCCGACCTCGCTGCCATACATGTAGTAGGCACCAACGCGCATGCTGTCGTAGGGCTGATATTCGACACCAAAGTTGAAGGGCGTCTTGCGCTCGAAGGTCTGGCGCTGCGTCGATTCCAGATCATAGGCATCAGACGAATATTCCGCCTTGAAGGTCAGCTTGTCGTTGGCCTGCCACTCGACGCCGCCAAAAGCTGCCACTGGCCCCTTGAACCACTGGCCGACATTCGGCTTGCCACCCAGACCGAAATCCACCGCCGGACGTGACCCGAACGGCGTACCAATCGCGTTGTAGCTTCCCAGCCGGCCCCAGCCCAGACCGGCCGTCACTTTCAGACCGGTGGACAGATGCTTGGTTGCGGCGATGTATTCGCCCGACATCAGGCCGGTTCCGATGAAATCCTGAAAGCCGACCGTCACCGCGGGCAGATACCGGCCCTCGTCCAGTGCCCGATAGCGCAAATCAAAGCTGCGGTCGTAATAGACGCTCAAGCTTGACGGCAGAATCCGGTTCCAGTCGTCAATGCCGGTATAGCGGAAGCTGGCCGACATCCGCGGTGACAGCTGAAACGACAGTGTCGTGCGCCTGACCGGCCCGAATTTGGAGGATGAAGCGGTAAAAAATCCGTCCGGCTGGCTTTCACCCGACGGCATGTCGATCAACCCGGTGGCACCCGACAGATTCAACGACGGTGTCGTCTGGCCAAAAGCCATGGCGGCCGAAAGCAGCGCCAGCACCGAAGTCGCGGGAATCAAGGTGCCCCGTGGCAGAGGAGAACGCATCATTTTGCCTCGTAATTTTCAAGGCAGTCTAAGGGAAGGACCAACCGACAACAATCGGTTTCCGCAAAAGACCAGGTCAGGTTGCCGCTTGCACGCGATGTGTCGCCGTCTTGCCGCAATCAGCGGCGCGGTGTTTGACCGCAGTCTGTCAATTCTCGCCTTCCAGCCGGGTGCGCATTTCGCGCAGGATCGGCAGAACCAGGCGCACCCGCTCGGCGCCAAGGGCCTGCACCACCTCGCCGATCAGCGGGGCAATGGCTTGCACCGCCAGATCGCGGGCGGCACGGCCCGAGGGGCTGATGCCGATGAATTTGCGCCGCGCGTCATCCCAGTCGGGGCGGATATGGATGTGGCCGGCCCATTCCAGCTTGGTCAGGGTGTTGGTCATGGCGCCGCGGGTCACGTGGAACGATCGCGCCAATTGCGCCGGGGTGCGTTCCTCGCTGATGCCCGCCAGATGATTCAGCACCGAGAAATGCGAAAGCTCCATGCCCTTGGGCAGCACCTTCGACACCCGGTTGCGCGCCAGTTGATCGGCCATGAACAGCTCGCCAAACAGCGCCACCGCAATGTCTTCGGTCTTTTCGCTCATCACGGCCCCTCGAAGGCGCGGTCGTGGCGCAGCGACGGGATGCGGGCGCGGGCTTTTGCCACCTCGGCCAGGTCGATCTCGGCAAAGGTCACGCCGGGTTCGGTGCCGCCATCGGCCAGCACCTCGCCCCAGGGGGCAATGGCAAGGCTGTGGCCATGGGTGCGGCGGGATTTGCCGCTGGCCTCGGGGTGCCGGCCGGTTTGCGCCGGGGCCAGCACGAAACAGCCGGTCTCGATGGCGCGGGCGCGCAGCAGGGTTTCCCAATGCGCGGCGCCGGTCAGGTGGTTGAAGGCGGCAGGCACCGTCAGAATCTGCGCGCCTGCTTGCGCCAGGTGGCGGAAAAGCTGTGGAAAACGAACGTCATAGCAGACCGTCATGCCGATGCTGCCCAGTGGCGTTTGCGCCACCACCGCGCGGTCGCCGGGGCGATAGGCCGAGGATTCGCGAAACACCTCGGTTTCCGTCACATTGACATCGAACATGTGGATCTTGTCATAGCGCGCCACAATCGCGCCGTCCGGGCCGACAAGGAACGACCGGTTGGCAAAGCGGCCATCGGCATCATTGGTTTTCAGACCCAGCGAGCCGACCAGCAGCCAGATGCCGGCATCTTTCGCCGCGGCGCGCAGGGAGGCCAGCGTCTGGTCGCTGTTTTCATGGTGGAATTGCCGGGCCTGCAAGGCGCGGTCGGACGACAGGCCGTTGGTGGCTTCGGGCGTCAGCACGAAATCGGCGCCGCCCGCCACCGCCGCGCGCAGATGTTCCAGCGTCGCCGCCAGATTCGCAGCCGGGTCTTCGCCCACATTCAGTTGCAGCAGCGCCGCGCGCATCGCCTAGCCTGCCAGCATCGGGTCAAGCCGACCTTCATCGTCCAGATCGTGAATGTCGTCGCTGCCGCCAACATGCACGCCGCCGATGAAAATCTGCGGCACCGTCCGGCTGCCATGCGCGCGCGCAATCATCGCTTCGCGCAGCGCATAATCCCGGCTGACGTCGATTTCCTTGAAAGCCACACCCTTGCTCGCCAGCAGCCGCTTGGCGGCATGGCAATAGGGGCAGGTGGGTGTGGTATAGATTTCGACGGTTTTCATGCGATGATCCTTGCAGTCGCTTTGACTATAAGGATTTAGGCGTCCTTCGCAACGCGTGCCAGCGCCAGAACCGAAACCTCTGTGGCACCTGCGGCAAGGCAAGCCTCGGTGCAGGCAGCCAGTGTGGCCCCCGAGGTCATCACGTCATCCACCAGCAGCACGCGGCGCCCCGCTATCTGCCAGTCGCGCGCCGGATTGACCCGGAACGCCCCCACCAGATTGGCAAAACGGCCATCGCGGTCGCGCCCCTCCTGGCTGTCGGTGTTGCGGCGGCGGATCAGCAGGTCGGGGCAATGCGCAAGGTCGGCGGCTTTGGCCAATGCCCCCGACAGCAGCGCCGCCTGATTGTAGCGCCGCTTCAACAGTCGCAGCCAGTGCAGCGGCACCGGCGCCACCAGCATGTCGGGGTGCAAGAGCGGCGCCGCCGCCTGCCGCATCCAGCCCGCCGCGGGTTTGGCCAGGTCAAGCCGGTCGCCATGCTTCAGCGCCAGCACCAGACGGCGGCCATTGCCCTTGTAAAGCAGCGCCGCGCGGCCCTGCACCCAAGGCCGGGCAATGGTCAGGCAATCGTCGCAATGCACTGCGTTCCCAGGGTCTTCGCCCGGCAGCGGCGTGCCGCATTTGTCGCAGACAAGGCCGGTGATGAAGGGCGTCTCGCGCCAGCATTTGCTGCACAGGCCGAAATCGGTGGTCACCAACGCGTCGCAAGACAGGCATTGCGGCGGATAGACCAGGTGCAGGGCCGCTTGCAATCTCATCGCCGTCTCCTTACCTCGGCGGCATGCAGATGCCGCCCGTCCTGACCGACCGCCTTGCCCTGACCCGCAACCGCGCCCGCGCCTTGCGCGATCCGGCGCTGTTCCTGCACGAGATGGTCGCCGCTGAAGTGCAGCAGAGACTCAGCGAGGTTAACAGAAGGTTTACGTCGCCCGCCGTGGTGACGGCTTTCCCGGAAATCTGGCAAGATGTGCTGCCCGGCGCACAGATCGTGGCCGATGACGAGCTTCTGGCCCTGCAACCCGGCGCGCATGATCTGGTGGTGCATGGGCTGGCGCTGCACTGGGCCAATGATCCGGTGGGGCAACTGGTGCAATGCCGCCGCGCCTTGCAGCCGGACGGGCTGTTTCTGGGGCTGCTGTTCGGTGGCCAGACCCTGGCCGAATTGCGCGCCTGTCTGGCCGAGGCCGAAGTGGCGCAGACCGGCGGGCTGTCGCCACGGGTGCTGCCGATGGCCGAAATCCGCGATCTGGGGGCGTTGCTGCAACGGGCCGGGTTCGCGCTGCCGGTGGCGGATGGCTTTGCCCAGACCGTGCGCTACCGCGACGCCTTTCACCTGATGGCCGACCTGCGGGCGATGGGCGAGGCCAATGCCCTGGCCGCCCGCCCCCGCGCCTTAACCCGTCGCAGTCTGCTGACCGATGCCGCCGCCCGCTATGCCAGCAATTTCGCCGATGCGGAGGGCCGGATTGCCGCCACCTTCGAGATCATCTGCCTGACCGGCTGGGCGCCACATGAAAGCCAGCAACAGCCGCTGAAGCCCGGATCGGCGGTGCAACGGCTGGCGGATGCGCTGGCTGCACCGCCCGTGACGCAGCAAGACGGTTGACCCCACGCACAGGGCGGTTATTTCCGCTATTGTAACAAGTCAGGAACGATTGATGCGGGATACCTCGCCCGGCGTTGCCCCAGCCCACCCCGATGGTCCGGTTTTGCCGGGCACCGGGCGGCTGCGCCATGCGCCGGCCGATCACCCGCCGGTGCGCCGGGCCAAGATCGGCGTGCTGCTGGCCAACCTCGGCACGCCTGACAATTACGATTACTGGTCGATGCGCCGGTATCTGAGCGAGTTTCTGTCCGACAAGCGGGTGATCGACTACCCGTCGTGGAAATGGCAACCGCTGTTGCAACTGATCATCCTGTCGAAGCGTCCCTTCACCAGCGGCGACAACTACCGGCTGATCTGGAACCACGAGACCAACGAAAGCCCGTTGATGACCATCACCAAAGACCAGACCCGGCGCATTGCGCAGGCGATGGCCGCCCTGCATGGTGATTCGGTGCTGGTGGATTTCTGCATGCGCTATGGCAACCCTTCGACCGAATCGAAGGTGCAGGCGATGGTGGCGGCGGGATGCGAGAAGATCCTGTTCATGCCGCTTTACCCGCATTACGCCGGGGCGACCTCGGCCACCGCCAATGATGCGTTCTTTGCGGCGTTGATGAAGGAAAAGCGCCAGCCTGCCGCCCGCACCGTGCCGGAATATTTCGACCATCCGCTGTATATCGAGGCTTTGGCACAATCGGTCGAGCGGGCCTATGCGGGGCTGGATCAGCGGCCGGATGTGCTGGTGGCATCCTATCACGGCATGCCGCAACGCTATCTGATGGAAGGCGACCCCTACCATTGCCAATGCGCCAAGACCTCGCGACTGCTGCGTGAACGGCTGGGCTGGGCGCCGGGCAGTATCGACACCACGTTCCAGTCGGTGTTCGGCCCCGAGGAATGGCTGAAGCCCTATACTGTGAAGCATGTGGCCGAACTGGCCCGTCAGGGCAAGAAACGCATCGCCGTGATGGCGCCGGCGTTCTCTGCCGATTGCATCGAAACGCTGGAAGAGATCAACGGCGAGATTCGCGAGGCGTTCGAACACGCCGGCGGCGAGGTTTTCACCTATATCCCCTGCCTGAACGACGACGACGCCCATATCGACGCGCTGGTGGCGGTGATCGCGGACAATCTGGCCGGCTGGGTGCGCTGACCGGGGCAGCGCCTGCTGCTCCGGCCAGGCAGCTTTCAGTCAGAGCAACAGAACCTGGGTGCCGATCTGCGCCAGCGAGAACAGTTCGGCGATGTGTTCGTTGTAAAGCCCGATGCAGCCATTCGACGACCGCCGCCCGATCTTGCGGGTGTCATGGGTGCCGTGGATGCGATAGTAGGTCCAGGACAGGTACATGGCATGGGTGCCCAGCGGGTTGTCCGGGCCGGGGCCGATGAATTCCGGCCATTCCGGATTGCGTTCGCGCATCGCCGGGGTGGGCCGCCAGGACGGACCAACCACCTTTTCGACGATTTCGGTGCGGCCCCGCCGGGTCAGATCGTCGGTCAGCGGCACCGAAGTCGGGTAAAGCTTGTAGATCGTCTGGTCTTCCGACCAGAAATGCAGCGCGCGCGAGGTGATATCGACCAGAATCGCCCCCTTGCGGGTGTTGTCGAAATGCTCGCGCCAGTCCAGCATCCGGAAACTGGAGATATTGGCCCGCACCGTGCTGGAGGGCTCCATCTCGGTCGAGCCTTCCTGCTGCGCGAAGGCTGGCAGCGCCGCCGCACCAAAAGCCGCAGCCGCGGCACCCAGTATCGCGCGTCGGTCGGGCCGGAACGTGTTATCGGCACTCATCCGCTGAACTCCTTGCAGTGTGTGATGGCGGCTGTCTACAGCCTTGCTTGCCGGTCCGCAAATCAAACAGGCGTCATTGCGCGAACTCACGCAGACTTGCGTTTGAACCCGCGGCGGTAAGTCTGTAAAGACTACCTAAACGCGGCCATTGGTGGAATTGAAATGAAAAGACGGTCTGTTCTGATGTTTTGCGGCGCTCTGGCGGTTTCGGCATGCACCTCCTCGGCGCCCCAGCTTGGCAGGGATGGCCGCCCGCTGCCGCAAGTTTACAAAATCTCACCGGCAGTTGCAGCCAAGATCCCCTTCCACCTGCTTGATTCGGTGAACACCCTGCGGTCGGCCAAGGGGGCTGCGCCGTTGCAGTTCAACGCGCAACTGAACGCTGCCGCCGCCACCCATTCGCGCGACATGTCGGTGCAGAACCGGCCCTGGCATTTCGGATCGGACGGCTCGTCGCCCTTGGTGCGGGTGCAGCGGGTTGGCTACACCGGCACGCTGCTGGGCGAGCTGATCTCGGAAACCTACGAGACCGAGCTTGAAACGCTGGCAG
This sequence comes from Rhodobacter ferrooxidans, assembly GCF_000176015.1. Lineage (GTDB taxonomy): Bacteria > Pseudomonadota > Alphaproteobacteria > Rhodobacterales > Rhodobacteraceae > Pseudorhodobacter_B > Pseudorhodobacter_B ferrooxidans. The sequence continues at coordinate 37,583 of NZ_ACYY01000013.1, forward strand.
TCTGGTCGGGGCAGCCGGACACCCGCGCCATCATCATGGACCCGGCGGCCCGCGAGATCGGTTTTGCCTGGTATCAGGAACCCAACGGCAAGATCTGGTGGACCATGGTCACTGGCACGCCTGGCGGTTTTCTGTCTCGCGCGACGACGCCCTATGGCGCCGCCAATCCGGCCTCGCCGATCGTGGGCGCGCTGATCCCCAACGGCTAGGGCTTTTCAGGGCAGGATGTAGATGATGGTGCCGACCCGCACCATCGAATAGATCACTTCCATCTCGCGGTCGGTGACGGCAATGCAGCCCGCCGTCCAGTCGCCCTTGTTGCGGCCTTTCCAGTTGGAATGGCCATGGATGAAGATATCGCCCCCGGTCGGCTTGCCCGCCTCGTCGGCAAAGGCGCGGTCGTTCTCATCGGGATAAGAGATCTTCAGCGACAAGTGATAGTCGCTGTCCGGGTTGCGGAAATTGATCTGATAGGCGCCTTCGGGCGTCTTGCCGTCACCTTCGAACTGCTTGTGACCGATCGGGGCAAAGCCAAGGGCGATGTCATACTGCTCCAGCACCTTGTCATTGTGCAGCAGATACATCTTGCGCGCGGCCTTGTGGACCTGGATCGACGTCACTTCCGGCCCGTTGTAGGTACGGAATTTGCCGCTGCCACAGGCGGCAAGGCCGAAGGCCAGCGCCAAAGCCAGAAGGATCGTCGTCAGCCGCATGGTCCCCGCCCGTTCGCCGTTTTTTCAGCGCATAGCCAAAAACCGGCGGACTGCCTAGGCCAAACTCGGTTCAATCGCGCACATCTGGGTGAAGAAACGCAAAATCAGGTCAGGCGCGAGGGGCGCGTGGCAGGCTGAACCGGGCGACCAGTTCGACATGCGCCGACCAACGGAACTGATCGACCGTCTGCACCCAGTCCAGATGATAGCCTGCCGCCAGCAGAACCCTGGTATCGCGGGCAAAAGTCACCGGGTTGCAGGACACGGCGGCAATCACCGGCACTTGCGCGCGGGCCAGCGTGGCGGTCTGCGCCTCGGCTCCGGCGCGCGGCGGGTCGATCACCACGGCGTCGATGCCCTTGAATTCGTCGGGCTCCAAGGGGCGGCGGAACAGATCGCGGGTGGTTGCCGTCACCCGCTTCAACCCCTCGGCCTGCCGCCAGCCCTTGTCGAGCGCCATCATCATCGCGGCTTCGGCTTCCACCGCCAGCACTTCGGCATTTTCGGCCAAGGGCAGGGCAAAAGTGCCGACACCGGCGAACAGATCAACGATATGGCGCGCCTCGCCCACCGCTTCGCGCACCGCCGCCAGCAAGGCCGCCTCGCCTTCCGCCGTGGCTTGCAGAAACGCGCCGGGGGGTGGGGAAACCAGCGCCCGGCCAAAGCGTTGCATCGGTGCGGTGCGCAACGCCACCACTTCATTGTCCCAGGTCAGCCGCGGCAGGCCATGGCTTTCCGCCACCCGCGCCAGATCAAGCCGCAGCGCCGAATCCAGCGGCTTGCCCCCCGTCACTGCCACATCCGGCCCCGAAAGGCTGCGCGTCACCGTCAGCGCCAACTCGCCCGAGCGCGAGCCGCCGGTGATCACCAAAGCCTCCAGCGCCGGAAAGGCGGCGATCAGATCGGGGTGCAGAAGCTGACAGTGCGGCACCGCCACCAGAACATCAGATGCACGGGCGTGAAAGCCCAGAAGCGCGCCGGATTTGGTGCGCCGACACGCCAGCGTAGCGCGCCTGCGGCTGCGGGGCGGTGAGGTCACGATTGGCCGCAGATCAGCCTCGATCCCCTGGCCGGCCAAGGCGCTGCGCACAACGCCCAGCTTCCATTCGGCCACGAAAGCATCCGAGGCGTGCTGCATCAGGCAACCGCCACAAGTGCGGGCATGGGCGCAGGGCGGCTTCACCCGGTTGGCCGAGGGCGTCAGAATCCGCGCCTCGGTCAGCCGGTCACCGACCAGAACGCCCTCGACCTCCTCACCCGGCAAAAGCTGTGCGGCATAAATCGGCCCGTTCGGCCCCTGCGCAATCGCGTCGCCCAGATGGCCCAACCGCTCGATAACCAGCTTCACTCTGCCGCCGTCCTTTCGTCTGCCCCGATGAAGCCCCCCGATTGCCGGTTCCAGTAGCGGGCGTAAAGCCCGTTCTGCGCCAGCAGCGCCGCATGGCTGCCCATTTCGACGATCCGGCCCTGATCCATCACCACAATCCGGTCCATCGCCGCGATGGTGGAAAGCCGGTGCGCAATCGCCAGCACGGTCTTGCCCTGCATCACCCGGCCAAGCGCGTGCTGGATGCTGGCCTCAACCTCGCTGTCCAGCGCCGAGGTTGCCTCGTCCAGCACCAGAATCGGCGCGTCTTTCAGGAAGGCGCGGGCCAAAGCGATGCGTTGCCGCTGCCCGCCGGAAAGCTTGACCCCGCGTTCGCCCAGAAAGGCGTCATAGCCCTTGCGGCCCATGTGATCGACCATCTGGGTGATGAACTCATGCGCCTCGGCGGCACGGGCGGCGGCGATCACTTCGGCCTCGGTCGCATCGGGGCGGCCATACAGGATGTTGTCGCGGGCCGAGCGGTTGAACATCGCGGTTTCCTGGGTGACCATGCCGATCTGCCGCCGCAGGCTTTCCTGCGTCACCGCGCGCACATCGACACCATCAATCAGAATCCGGCCATTTTCACAGTCATAGAGCCGCAAAAGCAGCGAAACCAGGCTGGATTTGCCTGCCCCCGAGGCGCCGACGATGCCCAGTTTCTCGCCCGCCCGCACCTCCAGCGAGATGCCTTCGACGCCGCCACGCTGGCGACCGTAAGCAAAGGACACCGCATCAAAGGTAATAGCCCCCTGCACCCGCGGCAGGGCAAGCGCATCCGGCGCATCGGCCAGCGCGTGCGGGCCCGACAGCGTGCGTATGCCGTCCTCGACCTCGCCCACCGCGCCATAGATCGACATCAGGGTAAAGCTGACCCAGCCCGACATCTGCGCGATCCGCAGCGCAATCGCCCCCGCCGCCGCAATTGCCCCGGCCGTGGCATTGCCCTGCTGCCAAAGCCACAGCGTGCCGCCGATCAGCAGCACCGGCAGCACCCCCGCCAGCGCCATCAGCGACAGCCGGAACCAGGTGGAAATCACCCCGAACTCGATCGAGCGCTCACGGAACACCGCCATCGAGGCCAGCGCCACCCGGTCTTCAAAGGCCGCATGGGCGAACAGTTTCACCGTCTTGATGTTGGTGATGGTATCGACCACCTGCCCCGACACCATCGCCCGTGCCGAGGCCCGCGCCGCCGAGTTCACCTTCACCCGCGGCAGAAAATAGCGGATCAGCAGGATATAGGCCACCAGCCAGACCGCCAGCGCCGCCGCCACCCGCGCGTCGATGGCCACCAGATAGATCACCGAGCCAATCACCGAGGCCAGCGCGAAAGCCGCGGTGTTGATAACTTCCGTCACCACATCGGTCACCGCCCGCGCCGCCTGCATCTGCTTTTGCGCGATCCGCCCGGCGAAATCATTGTCGAAAAACGTCACGGATTGGCCCAAAGTCCAACGGTGCAGCCGCGAGAGCACCAGCGGCATCACGTTCGGCCCGACGATGATCGAATTCGACGCGGCCGAGGCGCCAAAGGCCAGCGGTCGCAGAATCAGGTAAAACCCGACGAACACCGCCAGCAGCACCGCATGGTTGGAAAAGAACTGCGCCGGCCCCGCCTCCAGTGCCGCATCAATGACCCAACCCAGGATCAGCGCCGAAATCACCTCCATGGTGCCGGCGATGGCCGAGATCGCGCCCGCCAGCCACAGCGCCGGCCATGCCCCCTTCAGGCACCAGCGCAGAAACTGGCCCAACACCTGCGGCGGCGGTCCTTCGGCGGGGCGAAACGCCTCGATCCAGCCGCCAAGCCGTTCCAGCACGCTCATTCCGCCGCCTCCGAGCCGATGAAGCCGCCCGATTGCCGCGCCCAGAACCTTGCGTAAAGCCCGTCGCGGGCCAGCAGTTCGGCATGGCTGCCATCCTCGACCACCCGGCCATCGTCCAGCACCACGATGCGGTCCATCGCGGCAATCGTCGAAAGCCTGTGTGCAATCGCAATCACGGTCTTGCCTTTCATCACGCCATAAAGCGTGTCCTGAATCGCCGCCTCAACTTCGCTGTCCAGCGCCGAGGTTGCCTCATCAAGGATCAGGATCGGCGCATCTTTCAGGATCACCCGCGCCAGCCCGATCCGTTGCCGCTGCCCGCCCGAAAGCTTGACGCCCCGCTCGCCGACATGGGCATCATAGCCGCGCCGCCCCTCGGGGTCTTCCAAAGTCTGAATAAAATCATGCGCCTCGGCGCGCTGGGCCGCCAGCAGCATTTCGGCATCGGTGGCCTCGGGCCGCCCGTAAGTGATGTTGTCGCGCACCGACCGGTGCAAAAGGCTGCTGTCCTGCTGCACCATGCCGATCTGGCGGCGCAGGCTTTCCTGCGTCACGCCGGTGATGTCCTGATCGTCGATCAGGATGCGCCCGGCCTCGGCGTCGTAAAACCGCAGGATCAGCTTGACCAGCGTCGATTTTCCGGCGCCCGAACGGCCCACCAGCCCGATCCGTTCACCCGGCCGGATCGTCAGCGACACCGCCTGCAACCCCCCCGAGCCGCGACCGTAGTGGTGCGACACGCCGTCGATGGTGATCTCGCCCTTGGTGAAATTCAGCGGCTTGGCACCCGGCTGGTCCACCAGCGCAATCGGATGGGTGATCGTCTCCATCCCTTCGGCCACCACGCCCAAAGCCTGCACCAGCGCCGTGAAGGCCCACATGATCCAGTAGGTCATGTTGTTCAGTCGCAGCACCAAGGCGGTTGCCGCCGCCACCGTGCCAACGGTCGCTTGGCCCTGATACCAAAGCAGAATCGCCCAGCCGGTCACTGCCACGATCAGGAAACCGTTCAGCCCGGTCAGCGCCAGATCCATCTTGGTGACGATGCGCATTTCCCGGGCAAAGGTGCTGCGGGCATGCTCGATCGCCTCGGTGGCATAGGCCATTTCGGCGTCGTGATGCGCGAACAGTTTCACCGAATGGATGTTGGTATAGGCATCCACCACCCGCCCCGTCACCGCCGACCGCGCATCGCTGGAGGCTTTCGCGGCAGGCCCGACCCGCCGCACCGTCCAGCGCACCAGCGCGCCATAGAGCAGAAACCAGACAACCAGCGGTAGCAGCAGCCGCGGGTCGGCATTGGCCAGCATGATCCCGGCGCCAACCACGGTCACGCTGGCAAAAGCCATGGCATCAAAGGTCTGGAACACCGCATCGCCGGCGGCAGGCGGGGTCTGCATGATGCGGTTGGCAATCCGCCCGGCGAAATCGGATTCGAACCAGCCGACCGGCTGGCGCAGCACATGGTCATGCGCCCGAAACCGGATCATCGTGCCGAAATTCGGCAGGATGGTGTTGTGCAGCAAGGCCACATTGCCCACCAGCAGCAGTGGCCGCAGGATCAGCACCGCCAGCGCCACGCCGATGATTTCATTGCCATGGTCGGCCCAGACCTGCACCGGTGTGCCGGTTGCCAGAAAGTCCACCAGCCGCCCGACATACCAGATCAGGGCGACATCGGCGAAGGCAGACACCACCGATAGTGCGGCAGTGGCGGCGAACACCTTGCGGAACGGCTGCACATAGTCGCGCAGAAACGGCCACAGGCGGCGCGGCGGCGTGTCCGTGCGCGTGTAGGGCTGGTAGGGGTCGATGAGGTTTTCGAAGAACCGGAACACCGGGGCAACCTTTCGCAGACAGGTGCCGGATATAGCCTGAATTGCTGCGAAGGAAAACCGCTGCTCAGGCCAGAAGCTGCGCGCGGGTCAGGCTAAAGCCCGAATCGATCCAGGCCTGCTCCAGCACCCGCAGCCGATCACCCAGCGCGGGGCCATGAAGCGCAGGCATCAGATCCGCGGCCCGCAGCGGAAACTTGGCTGCGGCACCACGGATGGCATCGTCTTGCCAAGCGTTGGGCGGCGGTGTTTCGAATAGCGCCGCTCGGGCCAGAATGACGTCCTTCGCCAGGGCAACACCGAGGCGATAGCCAAGCTCTGACGCGGGCTTGAGAGTGGCGATTTCGTCTCTGATATGGCCAAAAGTGGTAGTTTCGGCACGCGAAAACCGCAGGTGGGCTGTCTGCGCCAGGCCGCCCAGAACCGCCAGACGGCGCAGCCAGTGCGGCGGGGTGTCGCCTTCCAGATGCACCAGCGGCGCCAGCGCGCGGTCGTCGGCACCGGGCAGAACCGCGTTCAGAACGCCAGACCGCGCCATGGCCGCAACTGCCGGGCCGGGGTTGTCGGCTGACAGCAGCTTGCGCATCTCGGCGGTGATGCGTTCGCACGAAAGCGTCTCTATTCCAGCGGAATTGGCAGCACAGGCAGCCAGACCCTCGGCGTCGATACCGCCGTTGGGGTCGCCGTAGATGGCGTGAAAGCGAAAGAACCGCAGGATGCGCAGGTAGTCTTCGGTAATCCGGGCGTTGGCGTCGCCGACGAATCGCACCTGACGGGCCATCAGGTCGGCAAGGCCGCCCATCGGGTCCACCACTTCGCCGTCTGGCGTGGCGTAAAGCGCGTTCATCGTCAGGTCGCGGCGGGTCGCATCGTCGGCGATATCGGTGGAAAACGCCACGGTGGCATGGCGGCCGTGGGTCTCGATGTCGCGGCGAAAGGTGGTGATCTCATGCGCGATGCCTGCCGCAATCACCGTCACCGTGCCATGGTCGATTCCGGTCGGCACCACCTTGAAACCGGCGTTTTCTGCAAGGTTGGTGACGGTTTCTGGCACGGCATCGGTGGCAATGTCGATATCCGCCACCGCCAATCCCAGCAGCGCGTTGCGCACGCACCCCCCCACGAACAACGCCCGAAACCCGGCACCGGTCAGGGCAGCGCAAACCGCCTGAGTGGGTGCCGCCTGCATCCAAGGGCCGGAAATCTTCATGCCGCCAGCCTTTCAGCCAGACCGCGCAGGATTCGCGCCGTGGCACCCCAGATGTAATAGGGGCCATAGGGCACGGCGTAATACTGCCGCCAGGTGCCACGCCACAGTCGCCGTTCCACCCGGTAGCGCGACAGATCGGCCAGATGCACCAGCGGCACGGCAAAGACTTCGTCAACCTCGCCCGCCTCGGGTATCGCGGAAAAATCGGCTCTGATATGGCCCAAAACGGGGGTCACGGTGAATCCGGTCACGGTTTCATGCGGCGGCAGGCGGCCAAAGATCTGCACCAGACCCGAGGCCAGCCCGACCTCCTCGCGCGCCTCGCGCAGGGCGGCGGCTTCGGGGCCAGAATCGCCGTCGTCGATCTTGCCGCCGGGAAAGGCGATCTGGCCGGGGTGGTGTTGCAGATGCGAGGCGCGTTTGGTCAGCAAGACCTGCGGCCCCTGTGGCCGGTCCCAGACCGCGACCAGCACCGCCGCCGGGCGCAAAGCCCGCCCCGCAGGCAGCACCACCTCCGGGTTCAGATCGAAATCCGAGGAGGCGCGCGCCGGAACATCCAGCGCCCGGCGCAGATCGTCAGGCGTCATCTCCTGCTTCCTTTACCGCCTCAAACCCCAGGGTCTTGGGGTCGAACTCGTAATGCGCGCCGCAGAACTGGCAATCGGCGGTCAGGATGCCTTCGGGCGTGGTCATGTGGCGCAGTTCCTTCTGCGAATAGATGCCCATCGAGTTGCGCACCTTTTCCGCCGAACAGGAACAGCCAAACCGCACCGGCTGCGCCTCGAACACCCGCGGGCCCTCGGCGTTGAACAGCCGCACCAGCAGGTCGGTCGGCTGCACGGTCGGCCCGATCAGCTCCAGCTCCTCGACGGTATCCAGCAGCAGGTTGATCCGGGTCCAGTTTTCGGCGGCATCGCCCTGCAACAGATCGCTGTGCGTCAGCAAGCCATCTTCGCCCGAACCGCCATCCACCGCCATGAAGGGCGAGGCTTTCGGCATGTGCTGGATCATCACGCCGCCGGCCCGCCAATGTGAGGCACCACCCGGCACCTGCGACAGCCCGTGGGTCAGCGCAAAGCGGGTCGGCAACTGCTCGGATTGCGCAAAATACGTCTCTGCACAGGCGGAAAGCGAGCCGCCGGCAATTGGCGTGATGCCCTGATACGGCGTCATTCCCGGCCCCTGATCAATCCGGATCGCAAAGGCGCCCTCGCCGATCTGGTCATAGGCCGAGGCCTGCGGGTCGAACCGTTCGGCATCGTAATTGGCATAGGCGCGGATGCGGGCGGGCTGACCATCGTCGGTCGGGCCATAGTAGTCGGTGGCGATCAGGTTAACCGCGCCGCGACCTTGCACTTGCAGCGACAGCCGCCAGCGCAGCTTGATGGTCTGGCCGATCAGCGCGGTCAGCAGCGCCGCCTCGGCCACCAGCGCACCGATCTGCGGCGGGTAATCGTGCTGGCGCAGCACCTGATCCAGCACGCCATCCAGCCGCGCCACCCGTCCGCGGATGTCGGCAAGGTCAAGCTGAAACGGCAGGACGGTATCGTCCCAGGCAATTTTTGATCCGAGAGTCATGGGGTTTCCTTGGCAAGCCAGCCTTGGCATACCGTGTGTATATAGGCAGGGCAACCAATCGACCAAGGGCAGAGCATGATCAGGCGTTTCGGAGAACCCGTCAATTCCACGCAGCGCTATACCCGCAGGCCGGGGGTTTATGCCATTCTGCGGCTTGGCGACGATATTCTGACCACGCATCAGGCCCAGCCGGTGCCGGAGTTTCAACTGCCCGGCGGCGGCATCGACCCCGGCGAGCATCCGATAGCGGCGCTGCACCGCGAGGTGATCGAGGAAACCGGCTGGCGGATCGCCATCACCCGCCGCCTGGGGGTGTTCCGCCGCTTTACCTTTATGCCGGAGTACGAGCTGTGGGCGGAAAAGGTCTGCACCATCTACCTGGCGCGGCCGATCCGGGCGCTAAGTGCGCCAACCGAGCCGGGACATACCGCGGTCTGGATGCCTGTGCGCGATGCACTGACGATGCTGGGCAATGACGGCGACCGGGCGATGCTGGCGCGGGCCTTGCGTCAGCCGCGGTAGTGGAACAGCACGCCCGAGACGTCATCGGGAAAATCGCTGCCACCGGCATGGGCGCTCAGCGTCCAGACCAAAGCCTCCAGCAGCGCCTGGCTTTCCATGCGGGCGCTTGCGGTCAGAAAGTTGGCCAGACCCTCTGGGCCCAGTTCGACACCATCAGGGTCGGGACACTCGGTCACGCCGTCTGACACCAGAAACAGCCGGTCGCCCGGGCCAAGCCAGGTTTCGACCCGATCAAACCGCGCGCCGGGAATAAGGCCGATCGGAAAACCGCCCTGACCAATGAACTCCACCCCGCCCGCCGCCCGCAGCACCACCGGGTGCGGATGCCCGGCTTGCACCAGCCAGACCCTTCCGGTTTCAACGTCAACCTCGGCATAAGCCATGGTGAAATACTGCTCGACCTGCATATCTTCCAGCATCATGCGGTTGAATCGTGCGGCCACCATTTCCGGTGGCCAGGCGTCGTGCAGGCCGTGTTTGCCGCCGGTCAGCGCGATGTTCTGATCGGGCGAGGCCCCCGACAGCAACCCCGCCAGCCGCGCCGTCATCATCGCCGAGGCGACGCCATGGCCAGAGACATCCACCGAATACAGGGCGATTCGCGTCGGGCTGATTTCGAAAAACCCGACCAGATCGCCGCCCACGTGCCCCGAGGGCCGCAGCAGGATCGAGGCGGTGGCGCGGCCGAAATCGCGGTGGCGTTCGCGCACCAGGGTCTGTTGCAGTTTGCGCGCCTCGATCAGGTCGCGGTCAAGCGAATCATAGACCTTCTGCAATTCGCCCAAGGTCGAAACCACAAGCTGGTTCTTCTTCACCAGTTCGCACTGCATCCGCAGGATGCGTTCGCCTGCCCGCAACCGGGCGCGCAGTTCATCGGCGCTGACCGGCTTGGTCAGGAAATCGTCGGCACCACCATCCAGCCCGTCTGCCACCTCGGTCTTTTCCGATTTCGAGGTGAGCAGGATAAAGTAGCCATACCCCTCGCGCGGCAAACCTCTGAAAGAGCGACAGAATTCTACCCCCGTCATGCCCGGCATCATCCAGTCGCTTAAAATGATGTCAAAGCTGGTCTCCTGGCAAAGCGCCAGGGCCTCTTCACCAGACCCTGCCTCGGTCACCCGGTAGCCCCAGCGCAGCAGCAGCATCGACAGGATCTTGCGCTGTGCCTTGCTGTCATCGACCACCAGCACATGCCGCGGCACCACCGGCGAGCGGCCCATCAGGGGGTCGAACAAGGGAAGGGTCTGTGCGGGCAAGGGACAACCTTTTTCATGCCGTTTCAGCAGGTATTGTCCGACAGCCCTTAAGAGACGGTGAAACCTAAAATTCGCGGCGAAGCGCCGGCGCGGGATTACCTTTTGTTAAGCGGGCTGGGTCAGGCTTTTGGCGTGTGGGATGAATGTGCCGAAGGGCGGGGGGTTTGCGATGATCGAATGGGGCCGCGTGGCGGATCTGCGATCGGAAATTGGCGATGAAGCCTTTGGCGAGGTGATCGACCTGTTTCTGGAGGAAACCGACGAGGTGATTGCCCGGCTGATCGAAAGGCCGGACCTGGCGCAGATCGAACGCGATCTGCATTTCCTGAAAGGAAGCGCGCTGAACCTCGGGTTTTGCGATCTGGCCGACCTGTGCCAGGATGGCGAGCGGCGGGCGGCGGCAGGCGATGCGGCTTTGGTCGATGTTGGCGCGGTGGTGCGGGTGTATTTCGAATCGAAAGCCGCGTTTCAGATGGGTCTGGCGCAGTCTTCGGCAGCGTAAAGCGTGGCAGGCAAAAGTGGCCACCGGTTTTGCCGCCTGCCGCGCGCAAATCAAAAGGCTAAATCAGAAACTCGGCCAGCGCTTCGTCGCCGGTGATGTCGCGGTAGGAAAACCCTGCCGCATCCATGCGCGCGAACAGTTGTACAAAGCTCTCCGCCTTTCGGGTCTCGATCCCGATCAGCACCGAACCGAAGTTGCGGGCCGATTTCTTCAGATACTCAAAGCGGGCGATGTCGTCATCCGGCCCAAGCATTGACAGAAATTCGCGCAAGGCGCCCGGGCGCTGCGGCATCCGCAGAATGAAATATTTCTTCAACCCGGCAAAGCGCTGGGCGCGTTCCTTCACCTCGGGCAGCCGCTCGAAATCGAAATTGCCGCCAGAGGTGACGCAAACCACGGTCTTGCCGCGAATTTCGTCGCCCAGCACCGGCAGCACATCGACCGACAGCGCCCCCGCCGGTTCCAGCACGATACCCTCGACGTTCAGCATCTCCAGCATGGTGCCGCAAATCCGGTCTTCCGGGGCCAGCAGCACCTGCGAGGGCGCCACCCAATTCAGCATGGCAAAGGTCGTGTCGCCCAGCCGCGCCACCGCCGCGCCATCGACGAAGCTATTCACCTTCGGCAAGGTCGCAGGCGCGCCCGCCTGCAACGCCGCGGTAAGGCTGGCACCGCCCAACGGCTCGACAAAGCGGAAATCGGTCGCGGGGGCCACCTCGCGCAGGTAAGCGGTAACGCCCGAGGCCAGACCGCCGCCGCCCACCGGCAAGATCACCAGATCGGGGGCTGACCCCAACTGCTCCAGCATCTCCACCGCGACCGAGGCCTGGCCCTCGATCACGTCGGCATCGTCGAATGGCGACAGGAAATGCGCGCCCTGTTCGCGGCAATAAACTTGAGACGCCGTCAAAGTCTGGTCGAAATAGTCGCCGGTCAGCACGATTTCGACCGCATCGCCGCCAAAGGTGCGGGTCTTGTCGATCTTCTGCTGCGGCGTGGTGACCGGCATGAAGATGGTGCCGCGCACCCCGAAATGGCGGCAGGCAAAGGCCACTCCCTGCGCATGATTGCCGGCACTGGCGCAGACGAAATGCCGTTGATCCGGGTTCAACGCACGCACCTTGCGCATGGCGTTGAAGGCACCCCGCAGTTTGTAGCTGCGCACCGGCGTCAAATCCTCGCGCTTCAGCCAGATCTCGGCGCCAAAACGCGCCGACAGGTGGTCATTGCGCTGCAACGGCGTTTCGGGAAACAGATCGCGCAGGGCAAGGGTGGCGGCGCGGGCGGCATCGGCAAAATGTGTCATGGCGGCACCCTAGCGCGGGCCTGCGCCGGTGGGAAGCGCCCGCGCCCCTTGTTCCGCGCGGCAAATGTCACTAGACCCTCGCCTGAGTTTTCGCAGATGGAGCCAGCCCATGTCCGCGCCCAAGAAAGTCGTCCTCGCCTATTCCGGCGGGCTTGATACCTCGATCATCCTGAAGTGGTTGCAGACCGAATATGGCTGCGAAGTGATGACCTTCACCGCCGATCTGGGCCAGGGCGAGGAACTGGAACCGGCGCGCGCCAAGGCGGTGCTGCTGGGCATCGACCCGAAAAACATCTACATCGAAGACGTGCGCGAGGAGTTCGTGCGCGATTTCGTGTTCCCGATGTTCCGCGCCAATGCGTTATATGAAGGGCTTTACCTCTTGGGCACCTCGATCGCCCGGCCGCTGATCGCCAAGCGGCTGGTCGAGATTGCCGCGCTGACCGGCGCCGATGCCGTGGCGCATGGGGCGACCGGCAAGGGCAACGATCAGGTGCGGTTCGAACTGACCGCCTATGCGCTGAACCCCCACATCCGGGTGATCGCGCCCTGGCGGGAGTGGGATCTGACCAGCCGCACCAAGCTGATCGAATTTGCCGAAAACAACCAGATTCCGATTGCCAAGGACAAGCGCGGCGAGGCGCCGTTCTCGGTGGATGCCAACCTGCTGCACACCTCGTCCGAGGGCAAGGCGCTGGAAAACCCGGCCAACGAGGCGCCGTCTTACGTTTACCAGCGCACGGTTGACCCCGAAGATGCGCCGAACACGCCAGAAATGGTGGAAATCACCTTTGAAAAGGGTGATGCCGTGGCGATCAACGGCGTGGCGATGTCGCCCGCCACAATCCTGACCAGGCTGAACGAATTGGGCGGCAAGCATGGCGTTGGCCGGCTTGATCTGGTGGAAAACCGCTTTGTCGGCATGAAATCGCGCGGCATCTACGAAACCCCCGGCGGCACCATTCTGCTGGAAGCGCATCGCGGCATCGAGCAGATCACGCTGGATTCAGGCGCTGGCCACCTGAAAGACAGCATCATGCCGCGCTATGCCGAACTGATCTACAACGGCTTCTGGTATTCGCCGGAACGCGAGATGTTGCAGGCGCTGATCGACAAAAGCCAGGAGCATGTGACCGGCACCGTGCGGGTCAAGCTTTACAAGGGGTCCGCCCGCACCGTGGCCCGCTGGTCGGAACACTCGCTTTACAGCGAAAAGCATGTGACCTTCGAGGAGGATGCCGGCGCTTACGACCAGAAAGACGCCGCCGGCTTCATCAAGCTGAACGCGCTGCGGCTGAAGCTGATTGCCACCCGCAACGAGCGGGTCAAGAAGCGCTGAAAAGCATAGGGCCGCAGACGGCATCCCGCCTGCGGCCTTGTTCTGACTGTCGGATTGCGATCAGAGGTCGCGTTCCTTTTCGCCCGTGATCATCGCCTTCACCAGATTTTCGCGGTGCCGCAGGCTGGTGAAGATCACGCCGCTCAGGTGGCCGGCAATCAACACCAACGCAAGATTGACCAGCGCCTTGTGGGTATCTTCCACCCATTCGGCACCGAAAAACGCATCCATCCCCATCATGTAGCCGGTGCCGCAAATGCCGCCCAACGTGGTCAGCAGCGCCAGGATCATCACTGCGCCCAGCGGGTTGTGGCCCAGATAGCGGGTCTCGCGGCCCAGAAAAACGTCTCGAACAAAGCGGAAAAGCTGGCCGAGGCTGGGCACGAAATCAGCAAAGCGCGCGTGCTTGCTGCCGATTAGCCCCCAGACCAGCCGGAAGCTGATCAGCCCGATCACCACATATCCAAGATTGCGGTGCAGGCTGCGCGGGTCGGTCAGGAACCAGGTTGCGGCGAACATCGTCACCAGCGACCAGTGAAAGAGGCGCACCCCGATATCCCACACCCGGACGCGGTTCGACGTAGCCACTCTGGTTGAAATCATCTGCATGATGCGCCTCTTTCCGTTGAATCAGGCTTCGATGCGCTCAAGCTCGGCACCGGTGTTCGGGTCGTAGAACACCTCGTAGTTCTTGCCGTCGATCGTGCCGTAAATCTCGTAGCAGGCACCATCGTTGATCTTGAACGATTTCACCGCGCCGCCAGCCTCTTCAAAGGCTTTCATGGATTCCCAGACCGGTTTGACTTCGGCGCCGGGGGTGCAGGACGGCTCGGCCAGAACCGGGGCGGCAAGGACGGCAAAAACAGAAGTGAGAAGCAGCTTCTTCATGGTGATCTCCTTATGCTGATCGGCACAGCGCCGATGACCCGTTCTGGCTAACCCGGGGGGCAGAAGGACGACCAGTAGCTTCGGACCAAAGAAATCCGGCGTCAGACCCAGGACCGCCAATCAACCGAAGATTGTGCAGACGATGGTCCGGCGAATTCGCCGCGATGGTCTAAGGGCGGTTGACGGCAAGGGCTTGCCTAAGCGCCTGTGCGATAGGCATAAAGTCGCTGATACAGAGGCAAGGCCGCCTCGGTAAGGTCGGCGTAACTGCCTGTCAGTGCTGGCAAACCTGTTTCCGCGCCGTCAAACCCAGTCGAGGCGTGCACCGCGCCATACCAATGCGGTGCCCAGACGCCGTCATAGTGTTTCGGTCCGGCAGGCCAGTGCAGCATGGATTCGACAAAGGGAATGGCAAGCGCCGCGCAAAGTATGGTCAGCGCCTGCCGTGGGTTGGCCCGGATGTCGGCGCTGTCGATCACCAGCGGCGCGCGGCCAAGCTGGTCGGCCACCTGATCGAACAGTTCGGCCTGCTGGACAAACCCGATATCGGCCAGTGTCGGGCTTTCGCGTTTCTTGGAATAGCTGGCCACCACCCGCGCCGGATGCCGGATCAGGAACACGTTCTCCAAACCGCGCAGAAAACCGCGGTCAAAGCCGGGGATCATGTGCAGGGTCATGTGTTTCTGGTAAAACAGGCTCTGACCTTGCGGAATCGGCCCCAGACAGGCGGCAGCAACCTTGGCGGAATCGGTCTCGCCCGCGGCAATCACCTCGGCAGCCATCGGATGCTGGATGCCCGTCGCCTTCAGATAAGCCGCATAAAACGGCTCGTCCCAGACCGCGCAATCGCCTCTCGCGGCAAAGGCATACATCATGGCGGTAGAAAGGTTGCGTGGCCCGGACCACATCGCGATCCTCATGCCGTCACCAGTGCCTTGTAAAGCTCGCGCAGCCGCTCGGTCATCGGCCCCATCTGGCCGGTGCCGATCACCCGCCCGTCGATCACGCCCACCGGCGTTTGCGCGCCGAAGGTGCCGGTCAGAAAGGCTTCGTCGGCGGAATACGTCTCTACAAGGCTGAAATTGCGCTGATGCACCGGGATGCCGTGCTGCTGGCAAAGTTGGATCACCTTGCCGCGGGTGATGCCATTCATGCAGTAGTCGCCCGTCGAGGTCCAAACCTCGCCCTTCCTGACAATGAAGAAGTTGCAGGCGTTGGTGGTGTTCACGAAGCCCTGCACATCCAGCATCAGCGCCTCGTCAGCCCCGGCCTTTTCGGCGGCGATGCAGGCCAGGATGCAGTTCAGTTTGGAATGGCTGTTCAGCTTTGGGTCTTGTGTCATCGGCATCCCCCGCATGTGCGGCACGGTCGCCAGCCGGATGGGGCGCGGGATCCTGGGGCGAGAATGTTCCATGATGATCACCATGGTCGGCCCCTGCCGCGACAGGCCCGGATGCTGGAACGGGCGGGTCTTCACTCCCCGCGTCACCATCAGCCGCGCATGGGCGTCGGTCTGCATGCCATTGGCCAATTGTGTCTCTAACACAGCCGATTTCACCTGTTCCGGCGTCAGGCGGATATCCAGGTCAATCGCCTTGGCGGCCTCGAACAGCCGTTCCAGATGTTCGTCGATGAAGGCCCAGGTGCCGTCGTACAGCCGAATCCCCTCCCACACGCCATCGCCCAGCAGAAAACCCGAGTCGTAAACCGACACCAGCGCCTGCGCTTTCGGCACGATGCGGCCATCGACATAGATCAGGATCGCCTCGTTGCGGGCATCTTCTTCGGCTTGGTGGGTGGTGACGTGATCGGTCATGGCGGCCTCCGGTTTCCGGCATCACGCTAGCCGCCCCACAAGCCCGCGCCAAGGGGCGGATCGGCGCTTTCCATGTGCAAACAGCGCCGCTATCGTTTGCCAAGGGGGGGCCATGGCCAAGCAGATCAATCCGCCAGTCACGCCGCGGCCATCGGAGGTTTCCGATGCGGTCTGGCTTGACGTGCTGACCGCGGTGGACCGCACCTATGCCGACCTGATCGACTATCAGGAACGGCTGGAGCGGCAGAATGCCGAGCTGGAGAATCTGCGGTCGTTTCTGGGCTCGATTCTGGCCTCGGTGTCGGATGTGTTGATCGTGGTGTCGCGGTCGGGGGCGGTCGAGGAAACCAGCGCCTCGGTTCCCGCCCGCATCGGGTTGATGCAGGGGGCGCTGAGCGCGCGCCCGGTGACCGACCTGTTCGCCGAGGCCGACCGTGCGGCGCTGGAGGCGGCGATGGCGCGGGCCACCAGCCTGCGGGCGCCGGTGATGATCGAGGCCGGGTTGCTGACCAAAGACGGGCCGACGCCGGTGGAACTGTCTCTATCACCGCGGTTTGACGATCGTGGCCGGGTGGCGGGGTTGGTCTTGACCGGGCGTCCGGTAGGCGAATTGCGGCAGGCCTATGCCGAATTGGCGCAAAGCCACGACGCACTGAAGGCGACGCAAGCGCAACTGGTGCGCAACGAAAAGTTGGCGTCCTTGGGCCGGTTGCTGGCCGGGGTGGCGCATGAACTGAACAACCCGATCAGCTTTGTCTATGCCAACGCCCATGCGCTGGAACGCTATGTTGGCAAGTTCGAGACGTATTTCGAACAGGTGCAGGCCGGGGCAAGCCGGGAATCGCTGGTGACGTTGCGCGAGGATTTGCGGCTGGACCGTGAAGTGCGCAACCTGCGCGACGCGGTGAATGGTGCCCGCGAAGGCGCCGAGCGGGTGCGCGACATCGTCGAAGACCTGCGGCGGCTGTCTTCGGATGGCTCGGGCGAGATGGTGGGGTTCGATCTGGCCGAAACCGCCTCGGTCGCGGCGAATTGGGTGATCCGGGGGTCGAAACAGCCGGTGACGGTGGGGTTTTCCGGCCTGCCGCGGCTGATGGTGCGCGGGCGGCCGGGGCATATCCAGCAGGTGGTGATGAACCTGGTGCAGAACGCGGTGGATGCGCTGGACGGGCAGCCCGCTGCACAAATCGAGATCAGCCATCGGATCGAGGCCGGGCGCGGGGTGTTGCGGCTGTGCGACAACGGGCCGGGCATCCCGGAATCGTTGCATCAGGCGGTGTTCGACCCTTTTTTCACCACCAAACCAGTGGGGCGCGGCACGGGTCTCGGCCTGTCGATCAGCCACAAGATCATCGAGGAACATGGCGGGCGGCTGCGGTTGGCTACGGGTGGATCGGGGGCGTGTTTCGAGTTCGATCTGGCACTGGCCGAGGACGGCGCATGAAGGTTCTGTGGCTGCAATCGGCGGGTTGCGGCGGCTGCACGATGTCGCTGCTCTGCGCCGAAGACCCCAATGTGCTTGATTTGCTGGAAGGCGCCGGGATCGAGATGCTGTGGCATCCGGCGCTCAGCCTCGCAACCGGGGCCGAGGTGCAAGCGCTATTGGCGCAGGTGCTGGCGGGCGAGGTGGCGCTGGACGTGCTGTGCATCGAAGGGGCGGTGGCGCGCGGGCCGAAGGGCACCGGGCGTTATCAGATGCTGTCGGGCACCGGGGTTTCGATGCTGGATTGGGTGCGAAAGTTGGCGCCGCTGGCCGGGCATGTGGTGGCGGTGGGCACCTGTGCGGCTTATGGCGGCGTCACCTCGGCGGGCGGCAATCCGTCGGATGCCGTGGGCGTGCAGTATGAGGGCGCGCATCCCGGTGGAGCGCTGGCGGCGGAGTTTCGCGGGCGGCTGGGGCTGCCGGTGGTAAACGTGGCGGGGTGCCCGACGCATCCGGGCTGGGTGGCCGAGACGTTGCTGCTTCTGGCGGCGGGGGCGATGGGGCCGGGCGATCTGGACAGTCTGGGTCGGCCAAGGTTCTACGCCGACAACCTGGTGCATCACGGCTGCCCGAAGAACGAGTTCTACGAATACAAGGCCTCGGCCCGCGAGCTGTCGCAGATGGGCTGCATGATGGAGCATCTGGGCTGCATCGGCACGCAGGCGGTGGGCGATTGCAACATAAGGCCTTGGAATGGCGAGGGGTCTTGCACCCGCGGCGGCTATCCCTGCATCGCCTGCACTGCGCCGGAATTCGAGGAACCGCGGCATCCGTTCACCGAAACCCCGAAAATCGCCGGGATTCCGGTGGGGTTGCCCTCGGACATGCCGAAAGCCTGGTTCATGGCGCTGGCCAGCCTGTCCAAGGCCGCAACGCCGCCGCGGATTGCCCGCAACGCCTTGGCCAACCGCATCGAAGTGCCGCCAACCATCCGGAAGCCACGGCCATGAGTGGCGCGCGGCTGGTGGTGGGGCCGTTCAACCGGGTGGAAGGCGATCTGGAGATTCGGCTCGATCTGGATCAGGGCCGGGTGGCAGCGGCTTATGTCAACGCGCCGCTGTATCGCGGGTTCGAGCGGATGCTGGAGGGGCGCGACCCGATGGATGCGCTGACCCTGACGCCACGGATTTGCGGCATCTGCTCGATCAGCCAGTCGGCGGCGGCGGCGCGGGCTTTGGGTTCCGCGATGGGTCTGGAACCCACGCCGCAAGGGGCGGCGATGGCGGCGCTGATCCATATGGTCGAAAACGCCTCGGACCACCTGACGCATTTCAACCTGTTCTTCATGCCCGATTTCACCCGTCCCGCCTATGCGGGGCACGCGTGGCACGCGCAGGCGGTGGCGCGGTTTACCGCCATGCAAGGCTCGGCCCAGCGCGCGGGAATCGAGGCGCGGGCGGAGTTGATGCATATTCTGGGGCTGATGGCCGGGAAGTGGCCGCATACCCTGGCGATCCAGCCCGGCGGGGTGACGCGCGCACCGGGGCCGCGCGACAAGGTGCGGATCGCGGCGACGTTGCGGGGGTTCCGTCGCTATCTGGAAACCGTGGTGTTCGGCGGGCCGCTGGAGGCCTTTGCGGGGATGCAGACGGTCGCGGAACTGATGGCCTGGGATCGCGGTGATGCGGGTCTGTTCCTGCGGATTGCGGGCGATCTGGGGTTGGCCGGAATGGGGCGCGGGGCGGGGCGGTATATGTCGTTCGGCGGGCATGGCTTTGCGGCGGGGCTGTGGGATGGCGGGATGCAGGCGCTGGATCTGGGGGGGATTCGGGAGGATTTGAGCCACTCCTGGATGCTGGGCGAGGGGCTGCATCCTTCGGTGGGGCAGACCCTGCCGGACGAGGATATGGCTGAACCGGGATACAGCTGGTGCAAGGCACCGCGGCTGGCCGGGCGGACGGTGGAAACCGGGGCGTTGGCGCGGCAGGTGATCGACGGGCATCCACTGGCGCGCGATCTGGCGCGGGATGGAGGCGTGCTGGCGCGGGTGACGGGGCGCTTGCTGGAACTGGCGCGGTTGCCGGGGATGATGGAGGCGGTGGCCGCCGCAATTGATACCGGCGCGCAGTTTCTGGCGGCGGGAAAACTGCCGCAGGTCGGCACCGGGGTCGGGCTGGTCGAGGCGGCGCGGGGGGCGCTGGGCCACTGGCTGCGGATCGAGAAGGGGCGTACTGCGGGGTATCAGATCATCGCGCCGACCACCTGGAACTTCTCGCCCCGCGATGCCGCCGGGGTGCCGGGGCCGGTGGAGGCTGCGCTGGTGGGGGCCGAGGTGCGGGAGGGGGAGACCTCGCCGCTGTCGGTGCAGCACATTGTGCGCAGCTTTGATCCTTGCATGGTCTGCACGGTGCATTGAGGGCAGGCCGGGGGTTTTCCACCCCCGGACCCCCGGAGGATATTTTCGCAAAGGTGAAGGTGTTGGGCTTGGTCGATGGTCTGGAGATCCGGGTGCGGGGGCAGGTGCAGGGGGTGGGGTTTCGGCCCTTCGTCTGGCAGTTGGCGCAGCGGTTCGGGTTGCAGGGCACGGTATTGAATGACCCCGAGGGGGTGTTGATCCAGGTTTGCGGCGCGGGGCTGGAGGGGTTTGCGGCGGCCTTGACGGAGGAGGCGCCGCCACTGGCGCGGGTGGATGCGGTGGAGTGCCGGGCGTTTTGGTTTGATTTGCTGCCGGTGGGGTTTGTCATCGCGGCCAGTCGCGGGCGGGGGGCGGAGACGCGGGTGGTGCCGGATGCGGCGACCTGCCCGGACTGTCTGGCGGAGATCCGGGGCAATGGCCGTCGGCGGGGCTACGCGTTCACCAATTGCACCCATTGCGGGCCGCGATTCTCCATTCTGCGGGGGTTGCCTTACGATCGGGCGCAGACCTCGATGGCGGGGTTTGCGATGTGTGGCGATTGCCGGGCCGAGTATGAAAACCCCGGTGACCGGCGGTTTCATGCGCAGCCGATTGCCTGCCCGGCTTGTGGGCCTCGGCTGTGGCTGGAGGTGGCGGGGGCCGAGGTGCCGGGGGATGCGGTGGCGCTGGCGGTGGCGCGGCTGAAGGCGGGGCAGGTGCTGGCGATCAAGGGGCTGGGCGGGTTTCATCTGGCGTGCGATGCGCGCAATGCGGCAGCGGTGGAACTGTTGCGGCAGCGCAAGCGGCGGCCCGCCAAGCCTTTTGCGGTGATGATGGGCGAGGGTGATTTAGGCGGATTCTGCGAGGTTAGTGACGATATTCTTGGCCTGCTGCGCGGTGCGGCGGCGCCGGTGGCGGTGGTGCGGAGCCTTGGGAAGCTGCCGGAGGCGGTGGCGCCGGGGATGGCGACTCTGGGGGTGATGCTGCCCTATACGCCGCTGCATCATCTGCTGATCGACGGGTTTGGCGGGACGTTGGTGATGACCTCGGGCAACCTGTCGGGCGAGCCGCAGGTGATTGGCAATGATGAGGCGCGCGAAAAGCTGTCGGGTTTTGCCGACGCCTTTCTGTTGCATGACCGCGAGATCGTGCGGCGGCTGGATGACGGGGTGGTGCGGGCTGATCCGCCGATGGTTCTGCGCCGCGCGCGGGGGGCGGCGCCGGGCACGCTGCCCTTGCCGCCGGGGTTTGACGGGGCGGGGCAGGTGCTGGCCTTGGGCGGGCAGATGAAGGCGGCGATTTGCCTGGTCAAGAACGGTCAGGCGCTGCTGTCGCATCATCTGGGCGAGCTGGAGGATGCGTTGAGTTGGGAGGAATATCTGCGCGCCTGTGCCGACTACGGCGCGCTGTTCGACCTTTCCCCCGACGTGGTGGCCTGCGACCGGCATCCGGGCTATCGGGCCAGTCGGCACGCGGAAACTCTGGGGCTGCCGGTGGTGCGGGTAGGGCATCACCATGCACATCTGGCGGCCTGTCTGGGCGACAACCTGTGGCCGCGGGACGGTGGGCAGGTGGTGGGGATCGTGCTGGATGGCACCGGGCTGGGTCAGGATGGCACGATCTGGGGCGGAGAGGTGTTGCTGGGCGATTATGCCGGGGTGACGCGGGTCGGGTATCTAAGGCCAGCGGCTTTGCCTGGCGGGGATGCGGCCAGCCGTGAGCCATGGCGGAACCTGTTGGTGCGGCTGGATCAGGCGGGGCTTTCGGGGTTGGCGGATGAGGTGTTGACGGGGATGCCGCTGGGTATCGCAAGGGCGGCAGTAAAGGCCGGGATGAACGCGCCGCTTTCCAGTTCCGCCGGGCGGTTGTTCGATGCTTTTGCCGCGGCTTTGGGGATTTGCGTCGGGAGGCAAAGCTATGAGGGTGAGGCGGCGATGCGGCTGGAGGCTATGGTTGCCGGTGAGGCCGGGGCTTATGCGTTTGGCGAGGCAAGCGGGGTGATTGACCCCGCGCCGATGTGGCAGGCATGGGCGGCGGACCGGGCGGCGGGGGTATTGCCCGGAGTTATGGCCGCGCGGTTTCATGCCGGGTTAGCGGCGGCGTTTTGCGCAGTGGCGCGGCGGGTGGTGGAAAGCGGGCAGGCGCAGGCGGTGGTGCTTTCGGGCGGGTGTTTTCAGAACCCGGTGCTGCTGCGCGCGTGCCTGAACCGGCTGAAAGGAATGAAGGTGCTGACGCATCGAACCACGCCTGCCAATGACGGCGGGCTGGCCTTGGGGCAGGCGCTGATTGCTGCGGCGCAGCGGTTGACGGTGGCGGAAAGCGGCTGACCGGGGGCGCGGGCGGCTGGATAGCGGCTTTCCGGTGCGACAGGCTGTCTCAGGGGGATAATCACCCCCAAGCCACGGAAATCACTGAAGAAATAGTTTCTTTCCGGCCGGGGTGAAATCCTTTTGCCGCGGCTTTCGCATGGTTCGCATACTCGGGGATACAAAGCCGGGCGCGCCTTGCAGGGCCGGGGCCAGAGGGAGGGAACCTTGTCACAGATCGAAACCTTTTATGACGTGATGCGGCGGCAGGGGATCACCCGGCGCAGCTTCATGAAATATTGCAGCCTGACGGCGGCGGCGCTGGGGCTGGGACCGGCCTTCGTGCCGAAGATCGCGCATGCGATGGAAACCAAGCCGCGCACGCCGGTGATCTGGGTGCACGGGTTGGAATGTACATGTTGCAGCGAAAGCTTCATCCGCTCGGCGCATCCGCTGGCCAAGGATGTGGTGCTGTCGATGATCTCGCTCGACTATGACGACACGCTGATGGCGGCGGCGGGGCATGCGGCGGAAGCGGCGCTGATGGACACCATCGAGAAATACAAGGGCAACTACATTCTGGCCGTCGAAGGCAACCCGCCGCTGAACGAGGACGGGATGTATTGCATCATCGGCGGCAAGCCGTTCGTGGAACAGCTTAAAATGGCCGCCGAGCATGCCAAGGCGATCATTTCCTGGGGGGCCTGTGCGTCCTATGGCTGCGTGCAGGCGGCCAGCCCGAACCCGACGCGGGCCACGCCGGTGCACAAGGTGATCCTCGACAAGCCGATCATCAAGGTGCCCGGCTGCCCGCCGATTGCCGAGGTGATGACCGGGGTGATCACCTATATGCTGACCTTCGACCGGATGCCGGAACTGGACCGTCAGGGCCGCCCTGCGATGTTCTACAGCCAGCGCATCCACGACAAATGCTATCGCCGCCCGCATTTCGACGCCGGGCAGTTTGTCGAGGCCTGGGATGATGAAAACGCCCGCAAAGGCTATTGCCTGTACAAGATGGGCTGCAAGGGGCCGACCACCTACAACGCCTGTTCCACCGTGCGCTGGAACGAGGGCACTTCTTTCCCGATCCAGTCGGGGCATGGCTGCATCGGCTGTTCCGAGGACGGGTTCTGGGATCAGGGCGGGTTCTACGACCGGCTGACCACGATCAAGCAGTTCGGCATCGAGGAGAACGCCGACACCATCGGCATGACCGCCGCCGGGGTGCTGGGCGGGGCCGTGGTGGTGCATGCGGCCGTTTCGGCGCTGAAACGCGCGCAGAAGAAAACTCAAGAGAAAGTGGAGGGGTAAGCCATGGGCGCTACACCAAACGGCTTCAACCTCGATACCACCGGGCGGCGCATCGTTGTCGATCCGGTGACGCGGATCGAAGGCCACATGCGTTGCGAGGTCAACGTGGACGAGCAGGGCATCATCCGCAATGCGGTGTCTACCGGCACCATGTGGCGCGGGCTGGAGGTCATTCTGAAAGGCCGCGATCCGCGCGATGCCTGGGCGTTTACCGAGCGGATTTGCGGGGTCTGCACCGGCACCCATGCGCTGACATCGGTGCGCGCGGTGGAAGACGCGCTGGGGATCAAAATCCCCGATAACGCCAACTCCATCCGCAATATCATGCAGTTGAACCTGCAGGTGCATGACCATATCGTGCACTTCTATCACCTGCACGCGCTGGACTGGGTGAACCCGGTCAATGCGCTGCGGGCCGACCCCAAGGCCACCAGCGAGTTGCAGCAGGCGGTGTCGCCTTCGCATCCGCTGTCGTCGCCCGGCTATTTCCGCGACGTGCAGAACCGGCTGAAGAAGTTCGTGGAATCGGGCCAGCTTGGCCTGTTCAAGAACGGCTACTGGGACAATCCGGCCTACCTTCTGCCGCCCGAAGCCGACCTGATGGCGACCACGCATTACCTTGAGGCGCTGGACCTGCAAAAGGACATCGTCAAGATCCACACCATCTTTGGCGGCAAGAACCCGCATCCGAACTGGCTGGTGGGCGGCGTGCCCTGCCCGATCAACATCGACGGCGTGGGGTCGGTGGGTGCGATCAACATGGAGCGGCTGAACCAGGTTTCCTCGATCATCGACCGCTGCATCGAGTTCAACAACAACGTCTATATCCCCGACGTGATCGCCATCGGCGGCTTCTACAAGAACTGGCTCTATGGCGGCGGATTGTCGTCGAAATCGGTGCTGGCTTACGGTGACATTCCTGAAAATGCCAACGACTATACCGGCGCGAACATGCTGCTGCCGCGGGGGGCGATCATCAACGGCGATCTTTCCCAGGTGCATGAGGTTGACGTGCGCGACCCGGAGCAGGTGCAGGAATTCGTTGACCATAGCTGGTATTCCTATGGCGAGCCGGGCAAGGGTCTGCACCCCTGGGATGGCGTGACAGAGCCGAAATTCGAGCTGGGGCCGAACCTGAAGGGGACGAAAACCAACATTCAGGAAATCGACGAAGCGGCGAAATACTCCTGGATCAAGGCGCCGCGCTGGAAGGGTCACGCGATGGAGGTGGGGCCGCTGGCGCGTTACATCGTCGGCTATGCCGGTGGCCACGAGGACATCAAGAACCAGGTCGAAGGCCTGCTGGGCACCATGAAGCTGCCGGTCACGGCGCTGTTCTCGACGCTGGGGCGCACCGCCGCCCGGGCGTTGGAGGGCGAATACTGTGGCCGGCTGCAAAAGCATTTCTTCGACAAGCTGATGACCAACATCAAGAACGGCGACCAATCCACCGCCAATGTCGAGAAATGGGATCCCTCCACCTGGCCCAAGGAAGCCAAGGGTGTGGGCATGACCGAGGCGCCGCGCGGCGCGCTGGGCCATTGGGTCAAGATCAAGGATGGCCGGATCGAGAACTATCAATGCGTGGTGCCGACCACCTGGAACGGCAGCCCGCGCGATGCGGCGGGCAATATCGGCGCCTTCGAAGCGGCGCTGATGGATACCAAGATGGAACGCCCGGACGAGCCGGTGGAAATTCTGCGCACGTTGCACAGTTTCGATCCGTGCCTGGCCTGCTCGACCCATGTGATGTCGCCTGACGGGTCCGAACTGACCCGCGTCAAAGTCCGCTAAGGGGGGAATGATGAAGAAACTTACACTTTCCATTGCACTTGCCACCCTTGCCGGACCGGCGCTGGCGCATACCGGGCATGGTGACGCTTTCGGTTTTGCCCATGGTCTGGCGCATCCGATCGGCGGTGCCGACCATCTGCTGGCGATGCTGGCGGTGGGGCTGTGGTCGGGCTTTGTGCTGCCACAGCGGTTCTGGCTGGGGGCTGCTGCCTTCATGGCGGCGATGGTGGTCGGCGCCGGGCTGGCGTGGTCGGGCATCGGGCTGCCGCTGGTCGAGGGCGGCATCGTCGCCTCGGTTCTGGTGTTCGGCGTGATCATGCTGGTGTCACGCAAGGGCCAGGCCGACTGGATGACCAAAGCCTCGCTGGCCGCCATCGCGGTCTTTGCCGCCTTGCACGGCCAGGCCCACGCCACCGAGGCAACTGGGGCGGTGGCGCTGTATCTGGGCGGCTTCCTGATTTCGACCGCCGCCTTGCACATCACCGGCATCGTCATTGCCCGCATGGTGGCGCGCTCGGCGCAGGCGGGTCGGGTGCAACAGGCGCTGGGGGCGGCGATTGCCGCGGCCGGTGCCTTCCTCATGGTCGGGTGAGGGGATGTGATGACAGACACCGACATCACCATCCGCATTCCCAACCCGGCGGCGCCAGAGCCGCTGGAGGCGGCGCGGTTGACCGGCGGCGCGCGGCCCGAGGATATCGAATACATCCGCAAGGAAGGCGCGGTTTACGTCTACGAGGCGCCGGTGCGGCTGTGGCACTGGGTCAACGCCGCGGCGATCCTGACGCTGATGGGCACCGGCTACCTGATCGGGTCGCCGCCACCTTCGATGCAGATCGGCGAGGCCAGCCAGCAATTCGTGTTCGGCTATATCCGGTTCGCGCATTTCGCCGCCGCCATGATCATGACGGTGGGGTTTTTCGGCCGGATCTACTGGGGCTTTGTCGGCAACCGGCACGCCCGGCAGATCTTCTACATTCCGATCACCAACGCCCGCTGGTGGCGCGAGATCTTCTTCGAGCTGCGCTGGTATCTGTTCATCGAGGCCGAGCCGAAGAAATACATCGGTCACAACCCGCTGGCGCATGTGGCGATGTTCTTTTTCGTCACACTGGGGATGATTTTCATGATCATCACCGGGTTTGCGCTGTATGCCGAAGGCGCCGGGCAAGGCTCGCTTCCCGACACGCTGTTCGGCTGGGTGCTGGGGCTGGTGGGCAACAGCCAGCGGCTGCACACCCTGCACCATCTGGGCATGTGGTCGATCGTGATCTTTACCATCATCCACATCTACGCCGCGATCCGCGAGGATATCATGAGCCGCCAGTCGATGGTCACCACCATCATCTCGGGTTGGCGCACCTTCCGGGATGACCGGGTGGAGTAGTAGGTTCTTAACGAGTTCCTCCCCTGGGCGGGCGTGGCCGATGGCTGCGCCCGTTTCGTTTTGGTTGTGGGCTTTTCGATTTTCCAGATATGTGGCAGAAAGGTTTCCAGTTTCGCGACGGCTACGGGGCGGAGAATCGACATTTTTCCATTGTAAATCAGTTATATGACAAAATGTCGCAGAGTTTGCGATTTCCGGGGTTCGGCGGCGCACTGCAAACCCTATTGTCAGTTGCAACAATGGCCGCAAACGCGGTTGCCACCACGGGTTCAGGGAGGAACCGATGTCCGCCAACACCCCCGACAGAGTTCTCATATTGGGTATCGGCAATGTGCTCTGGGCCGACGAAGGCTTTGGCGTGCGCTGCATAGAGGCGATGGCCGACCGCTATGCCGTGCCGCCGCAGGTGCGGCTGCTGGATGGCGGCACCCAGGGGCTTTACCTGCTGCCGTTTCTGGAAGAGGCCGACGCGCTGATCGTGTTCGACGCGGTGGATTACGGTCTGCCGCCCGGCACCATGAAGATCGTGCGCGATGCCGAGGTGCCGGCCTTCATGGGCGCCAAGAAGATGAGCCTGCATCAGACCGGCTTTCAGGACGTGATCGCCACTGCGCAACTGCTGGACCGCTGTCCTTCGCGGATGACGCTGATCGGCTGCCAGCCGGTGGAGCTGGAGGATTACGGCGGCGGTTTGCGCGCGGAAGTGGCAGCGCAGATCGAACCGGCGTTGCAAGTGGCGCTGGGCGAGTTGGCTGGTTGGGGCATCGCGGTGCGGCCTGGTCGCAGCACGGGTGCCGATCTGGCCGACCCGTCGATCCGCCGCGGGGTTTACGAGGCCGGTCGGCCCTCGGAAGGTGAGGCCTGCCGTCTGGGGGATGATCGCTTCTTCCCGACGGTGGCGTGATGTGCCTTGGGGTGCCGATGCAACTGCTGGCGGTCGATGGCATCGCCGGGCAGGCCAGTGATGGCGTGAACATGCAGCTTCTCGACCTCAGCCTGACCCCCGATGCGCAACCCGGTGACTGGGTGCTGGCGTTTCTGGGGGCGGCGCGCGAGGTGATCTCGGCTGCCGAGGCGGCGCAGATCACCAACGCTCTGGTCGGGCTGCAATCGCTGATGCAGGGCGGCGACCTGGGCGATGCCTTTGCCGATCTCGAATCCCGCAGCCCCAGCCTGCCACCGCATCTTCAGGCCGCGCTGGACGCGGGCCTTAGCCAGGGATGACCACCGATGCATGACCATGCGCCTTTCGATACCGCCACCAAACCGGCAGGCCTGCACCCGCTGATCGCCCGGCTGACCACCGATCTGGGATGGCCACGGCTGGCCAACCTGTCGGACGCCGCCGAGTTCACCGCCCGGCCCGGCGCGCATTGCCTGTTCATTCCCGGCGATCCGGCGCGCAACCTTGAAACCGCCGATGCCGCGGTGATCCTGCCGGAACTGCGGATGGCGTTCCAGCGGGCCTTCGATTGTGCCGTGGTCGATGACGCCATCGAGGCGGCGCTGCGCGAGACCCATCGCGCGCTGAAAACGCCGGGTTTCCTGTTCTTCCGCGAGGGCCGCTACCTTGGCGCGGTGGAAAAGATCCGCGATTGGGACGATTACATCGCCCGCATCACCCATATCCTCGGCCTTGCCGCCGCAGACAGGAGCACCTGATGGTTTCCGCCTTTCACCTGCCCCCAACCGGCTTCGGCCCCGGCTCGCAAACGCTGGAGGACGAGTTGGCGTTCATGCCGTTGCCATCGGGGATGCGGACCTACGAGGCGCATCTGCCCGAGGTGGGCGATCTGACGGCGGTGGAACCGGCGCTGAAGACGCTGGCCGATATTGCCGCTGCCTGCGCGATCTGTGCTGAAACCGGCCAGACCGCGGATTTCGATCTGACGGGGCTGAGTGCCGAGTGCCGCAAGTTGCTGGCCGAAACCCTGGGGCAGGGCGAGGTGGCGATGAAGCTGCGCGGCAAGCCCGCGGTGATGGTGCAGGAAAGCGTGTTTGCCGGGGTCTGGGCGCTGGCTGGTGCGGGGGTGGACCGGGTCGAGGTGGCGCCGGTGCCGGGGTTGTCGATCTCTCGTGCCTTCACCCCGCACCGCCCGGCGCTGGGGGTGGCGGTGCCGCAGGGGCCGGGCGTGGTGAACGCGCCGTCGATTCTGGCGGAATTGCTGGATAAATCAGCCAGTTGGGCGGCGGGGGATGACCCCTATGTGATCAACCTCACCTTGCTGCCGCATACCGAGGAAGACCTGATCTGGCTGGATACCGCGCTGGGCGAAGGGGCGGTGACCATTCTTTCCCGCGGTTACGGCAATTGCCGCATCACCGCCACCGGTCAGCGGCAGGTCTGGCGGGTGCAGTATTACAACTCGACAGACGCGCTGATCCTTGACACGTTCGAGGTGACGGCAATGCCCGAGGTGGCCTTGGCCGCGCGCGAAGATCTGGAAGATTCGGCGGGGCGCATCCGCGAAGTGCTGGAGGCGATACGATGAGCGGCTTTGAAGGCTCGTATCTGGGCGCCAACGACCGGATCAGCCCGCGGGCGGTGATGGAATGTAAAATCTGCTGGACGCCCTACGACCCGGCGCAGGGCGACGATTTCCGCCAGGTGCTGCCCGGCACGCCGTTCACAGCACTTCCCGACGACTGGCACTGCCCGAATTGCGACGCGCCGAAAGCGCAGTTCATGGTGCTGGAAGACCCCGGATCGCAGGCGATGGCGGTACAGGCCGAGATCGCCCGCCGCACCGGCCTGCTGGTGGCCGGTTTCAAGGAAGTCTGGCACTCGAAAATGCGCGACGTGCCCTTGGTGAACGCGGCGCTGCATGTCGAGGCGGTGGGGTTCCAGCCGCATGAAGGCCGCCTGCTGGGGGTGCTGGTGGCGCCGTGGTTCATGAATCTGGTGCTGCTGCCGGGTGAAGAGGATTGGTCTGGCCATCCCGCCGGGCAGAAGGTGCAGGTCGATTTCCCCTCGGGTTCCTACGAATTCATCCACAATGCGCGCGAGATGGTGGGGCCTTACATGGCTTGCAGCCTGTTCTCGCCGATGGCAGATTTCGCCAGCCAGTTGCAGGCGGTCGAGGTGGCGCGGGCGGTGATGGCGGCGCTGTTCGATGCCGCCAACCGCGACGAGACCGACCGGGCGGCGGAAATTCGTGGGGTGCGCGAGGCCGAACTGGCGGCGTTGGAGGCTCCCGAGGTGCCAGTCGAAAGCGTGCTGGAGGCGCCATCGCGGCGGGCGCTGATCTCGGCGGGGTTGGCGGGTTAATGCAGCAGGCGCTGGGCATCACGCTGCGGCTGGGCGAACGGATCGAGCCGATGCTTGATCCGGGTCGGCCATTGCCGGTAGCGGCGCTGATGCTGGGGCGCGCGGCGGTCGAGGCGGCAGAGATGTTGCCGCGGTTGTTCAACCTGTGCCGGGCGGCGCAGGGCATGGCGGCGCGGCTGGCTTTGGGGCTACCCGGCGGCGATGTGCAGGCGCTGCGGGCCGAGGTGACGCGCGAGCATTTGTTCAAGCTGCTGGTGGTCTGGCCGGGGATGCTGGGCCTGCCTGCGCGGGCATTGCCGACAGGGGATGGCATGGCCGAGGCGGTGTTCGGGCCGCAGGGCTTGCCGGATGCCGAAGGGTTTGCCGGCTGGCTGGCGGCGGGTGCGGGGGTTGCGCCGCTGATGGCCGCCGTCGCCGCAGCCTTTGCGCCGGGCGAGGCGGTGGCCGATCTGCCGATGCTGCGCCCTGAGGCGGCGCTGTCGATCGCGGCGGTGGAGAACTCGCCTGCGGGGCGGCAAGCCGGGTCGGACCTGCTGGCGCATCTGGCGAAAACCCATGGCAAGGGGCCGTTGTGGCGGGCGATGGGGCGGCTGGTCGATCTGCATGATCCGCTGCCCGCGCCGCTGGTTCTGGCCGATGGCACGGCGCTGGTTCCCGCCGCGCGTGGCACTTATGCGCTGCGGGCGCGGCAGACCGGCGGCATCGTCAGCGCCTTTGCCCGGGTGACGCCGACCGACCATATGACCGCTGCGGGGGGCGCCTTGGAGATGTCGCTGGCCAGCCTGCCGCCGCAGAAAGCGCATCTGGCGCGGCTGGTGGTCGATATCCTTGACCCCTGCGTGCCGGTGACGATTTCGCAGGTGCAGCATGCATGAGATGGCGCTGTGCGAGGGC
The DNA here is from genome assembly GCF_000176015.1 of Rhodobacter ferrooxidans. Lineage (GTDB taxonomy): Bacteria > Pseudomonadota > Alphaproteobacteria > Rhodobacterales > Rhodobacteraceae > Pseudorhodobacter_B > Pseudorhodobacter_B ferrooxidans. Next base: position 68,524 of record NZ_ACYY01000013.1, read on the forward strand.
ATCCGTTCCATCGTTGAAGATCAGGCCCGGGCGCAGGGCTTTGCCCGCGTCACCATCTTGCGGCTGGAGATCGGCCGTTTTGCCGGGGTGGAAAAACCGGCGCTGGAGTTCTGCTTTGACGTGGTGATGCGCGGCAGCCCGGCCGAAGGCGCGGTGCTGGAGATGATCGACCTGCCCGGCCGCGCCATGTGCTATGATTGCATGGTCGAGGTAGAGATTGACGACCGGCTTGCGCCCTGCCCGCGCTGTGGCGGCGGCAAGCTGATGCCGGTGGCGGGCGACGAGATGCGGATCAAGGATATGGAGGTGCTGTAATGTGCACGGTTTGCGGTTGCGGCGATGCGCCGAAGTTTGATGCCCACGGGCATGACCACGATCATGGGCATGGGCACTCCCACCCCCACAGCCACGACCACCACTATGGGCTGGGGGCGGCGGGGGTCTCGGTTGCCGGGATGACTCAGGCGCGGCTGATCGAGGTGGAGACCGACATTCTGGCCAAGAACAACGCCTATGCCGATGGCAATCGCCGGGTGCTGCGGGCGTTGGGGGCCTATGCGGTGAACCTGGTGTCCTCGCCCGGTTCCGGCAAGACCACACTGCTGTGCAAGACCATCGAGGCGCTGGGCGCGGCACCGCTGGCGGTGATCGAGGGGGACCAGCAGACCAGCAACGATGCCGACCGCATCCGTGCGACCGGGGCGCAGGCGGTGCAGATCAACACCGGCAAGGGCTGTCATCTTGACGGGCATATGGTCGGTCATGCGATGGACCAACTGGTGCTGAAACCCGGCTCGTTTCTGTTCATCGAGAATGTCGGCAATCTGGTCTGCCCCGCCGCCTTCGATCTGGGCGAGGATGCCAAGGTGGCGGTGCTTTCGGTGACCGAAGGCGAGGACAAGCCTTTGAAATACCCCGACATGTTCACCGCCGCACGGCTTGCGATCCTGAACAAGATCGACCTGGCGCCGCATTGCGACGTGGACTTGGCGCTGTATGAGGCCAACCTGCGGCGGGTCAACCCCAGCATCGACATCCTGCGGGTTTCGGCCCGCACCGGCGAGGGCATGGCCGGGTGGCTGGGCTGGCTGCGCGCCCGCATGGTCGAGAAAACCCTGCGGAAAGCCGGCTGATGGCCGCCCCTGCCCGCCCTGCCGTGCTGCTGGTGGATGACGAGCCGCATTCGCTGGCGGCGATGAAGATGGCGCTGGAGGATGAGTTCGAGATCCTGACTGCCGGTAGTGCCGCCGAGGCCGCGCGGATACTGGAAGACGAATGGGTGCAGGTGATCTTCTGCGACCAGCGGATGCCGGGGCAATCGGGCGTCGAATTCCTGACCGAGGTGCGCGAACGCTGGCCAGAGACGGTTCGGCTGATCATCACCGGCTATACCGACGCGCCGGCCATGGTCTCGGCGATCAACGACGCCGGGATATACCAGTTTCTCACAAAGCCCTGGCATCCCGACCATCTGCTGATCGCCGCGCGCAATGCCGCCAAGCTGTTCGCGCTGAGCCGCGAGAATGAACGGATGGCGCTGGAGATGCGCTATCTGACCACCACCGCCGAAACCCGGCTGGAGAAACGTCGCCGGGCTCTGCGCGAGGGCATGGGGTTTGAAACCATTCTGCGGGCGCCGAATTCACCGATGAACGCGGTGGTGCAACTGGCCCGGCAATACGCCAGTTTCGACGTGCCGGTGCTTCTGGTGGGCGACGCGGGCAGCGGCAAGGCGCAGATGGCGCGGGCGATGCATTTCGGCTCGTTGCGATCCGACCGGCCGTTTTACGAGTTGAACCTGGCGGGGCAGCCGGAAGATCTGGCGATGCTGGAGCTGTTTGGCGCCAAGCGCGGCGTGTTGCCGGGTGGCGTGGCGAAGATCGGGCTGATGCAGAAGGCCGACCGTGGCACGCTGTATCTGGGCGGGGTGGAAACCGCCGGGCCGGGGCTGCAACTGGCGCTGCTGCGGGTGGTTTCGGATGGCGCCTTCTCGCCGGTGGGCGGGCAGGAATCGGTGGGCACCAACCTGCGGCTGATCTGCGGCGCGCATGGCGATCTGCGGGCGCGGGTGGCGGATGGGGCGTTTCGCGCCGACCTTTATTTCGCGCTGTCGGTGGGCGAGGTGGCCTTGCCCCCCTTGCGGGCGCGGCGTGGCGATGTGGCGATATTGGCGCAGCATCTGCTTGGGGACCTCTCGGCGGCGCATGGCAAGCCGGTGCATGGTTTTGACGCGGCGGCGCTGGAGTTTCTGGAGGGTTACGACTGGCCCGGCAACCTGCGCGAATTGTCGGCCGAGGTGACGCGGATGCTGATCCTGGCGCAGGACAGCGTGCTGGGGGCCGAGTTGATCTCGCGTCATATCCTGCAGGCGCCGCCGGGTGCCGGGGGGGCTGACCGCAGCGCCGAGGCGGTGTTGACCGCCGATGGCACGCTGAAGGACCGGGTGGAACTGATCGAGATGCGCATCCTGCGCGAAACCTTGACCCGGCACCGCTGGAATAAAAGCCGGGCGGCGGCGGAACTGGGGCTTAGCCGCGTGGGGCTGCGAGCCAAGCTGGATCGCTATGGCATCCTTGACCCGGCAGGGCGGGTGGCGGCGGATGAGGAGGACGACTGAATGTGTCTGGGGATTCCGGGGCAGATCGTGGCGATCACCGATGAGGGCCGGCTGATGGCGCTGGCGGAGGTTTCCGGCGTGCGGCGCGAGGTCAACGTGGCCTGCATCGCCGATGGGCCTTTGGCCGGGCTGATCGGAGAATGGGCGCTGATCCATGTCGGCTTTGCGATGAGCCGGATTGATGCCCTTGAGGCGGAAAAGACGCTGGAGGCGTTGCGCGATCTGGGCGAGGCGCAGGAGGCTTTGGCCGCCATGGCCGAGGGCCAGCGGGCGCTGGAGGGGCGGGGATGAAATACGCCAGCGAATTCCGCGACCCTTTGGCGGCCAAGGTGCTGCTGGCCGAGATCGCCAGGGTGGCCGATGCCATTGGTGCCACGAAGGCCAAGCCCGTGCACATCATGGAGATTTGCGGCGGCCACACCCATGCGATCTTCCGCTATGGTCTGGACAAGCTGGTGCATGAGGGCGTCGAGTTCATCCACGGCCCCGGCTGCCCGGTTTGCGTGCTGCCGATGAGCCGGGTCGATGAATGTGTGCAACTGGCTGAACTGCCGGGGGTGATTTTCACCACCTTCGGTGATGCGATGCGGGTGCCGGGGCGGCGCAAAAGCCTGCTGCAGGCCAAGGCGGCAGGTTGCGACATACGAATGGTTTACTCGCCCTTGGACGCGCTGGAACTGGCGCGGCGCAATCCGGGGCGCGAGGTGGTGTTTTTCGGGCTGGGGTTCGAGACGACGACGCCCTCGACAGCGCTTTCCATCCAGCAGGCGGCGCGCGAAGGCTTGGCGAATTTCTCGGTATTCTGCAACCACATCACGGTGCCGGAACCGATCCGGGCCTTGCTGGGTGACCCCGACATGCTGCTGGACGGTTTCATCGGGCCGGGGCATGTGAGCATGGTGATCGGCACGCATCCCTATGATTTCATTGCGCAGGAGTTCGGCAAGCCGATCGTGGTGGCGGGGTTCGAGCCGCTGGACCTGCTGCAATCGGTGCTGATGGTGTTGCGGCAGATTGCCGAGGGCCGGGCCGAGGTGGAAAACCAGTATGCCCGCGTGGTGCCCGAGCATGGCAATCCGGTCAGTCTGGCGGCGATTGCCGATGTCTATGAACGGCGGCCGAGTTTCGAATGGCGGGGGTTGGGCGAGATTGACGCCTCGGGGCTGAAGATCCGGGCGAAATACGCGGCGTGGGATGCCGAGGAGAAATTCGCCATCGGCTATGGTGCCGGGCCGCGGGTGGTGGATGAACCCGAGGGCTGCGCTTGTGGCGCGGTGATGACCGGGCGGATCAAGCCGACGGCCTGCCCGCAGTTCGGCAAGGGCTGCACGCCGGAAATGCCATTGGGGGCGTTGATGGTCAGTTCCGAAGGCGCCTGTGCGGCCTATTGGCAATATGGTGGCGCGCGGGCGGCGGCAGAGTAGGGGGCGCTGCCCCCGCGCTGCGCGCCCCCCCGAGATATTTTCGAACAGATGAAAGCAGAGTGATGGCGCTTCGGGATGAACGGGTGACGCTGGCGCATGGCGGCGGCGGCAAGGCGATGCGGGATCTGATCGACGAGGTGTTCACCTCTGTGTTCCAGCCGCCGGGGATGGAGGATCAGGCGCGGTTGATGGCGGATGCGGTGCAGGAACCGGGCGCGCGGCTGGCCTTTACCACCGACAGTTTCGTGGTGACGCCGCTGGAGTTTCCCGGCGGCGATATCGGCAAGATCGCGGTCTGCGGCACGGTGAACGATCTGGTGGTGGGGGGGGCGGTGCCGCTGTGGCTGTCGGCGGCCTTCATCATCGAGGAGGGTTGCGAGGTGGCCTTGCTGCGCCGGATTGTGGCGTCGATGGCGCGCGAGGCGGCGCTCGCGGGGGTGCGGATCGTCACCGGCGATACCAAGGTGGTGGGGCGCGGAGCGGCGGACGGGCTGTTCGTGACCACCGCCGGGATCGGGGTGATACAACCGGGGCGCGAGATGGCGGCGGCGCTGATCCGGCCGGGCGATGTGGCGATCGTGAACGGCATGCTGGGCGACCATGGCGCGGCGATCCTGGCGGCGCGGGGTGATCTGGCACTTTCCACCGATCTGCACAGCGATTGCGCCAGTCTGGGGCATCTAATGCAGGCGGTTTTGGCGGCGGCCCCCGGCGTGCGGGCAGCGCGGGATGCCACGCGCGGCGGGCTGGCTTCGGCCTTGAACGAGATGGCCGAGGCCGCGGGAGTCGGGGTGGTGATCGAGGAGGTCGCCCTGCCGATGCGCACCGAGGTGAAGGGGGTTTGCGAGATATTGGGGCTTGATCCGCTGTATCTGGCCAACGAGGGCACGCTGGTGCTGTTCGTGCCGGAAGATCAGGCGGCGGCGGCACTGGCAGCGATGCGGTCGGTGCCAGAGGGTGCGGGGGCGGTGGTGATCGGCCGGGCGGTGGCGGCGCATCCGGGGCAGGTGCGGATGGTGACGCTGTTCGGCGGCAGCCGTATCGTTGACATGCTGGTGGGCGAGCAATTGCCGCGGATTTGCTAGGCCCTGTCGGGACTGTCTGAAAGAAGTTACTAGTGGTTGTTGCGGGGTGGCGTGCCATGCGCCACATCTTGATACTTGTCCGCACCGCGCAGGGTCATGCCTTCCGAGAAGGGCCGCACGAGGCTGCGGAAAATCTCTTGCCACGGCGTCTGGCTGGCAGGCACTGGATAGCCGCCTGCTGCCGCCAAAGCGCGGGCACGCTCGGCCAGTTCTTCGTCCGACAAAAGGATATCGGCGGTGAACTTGCGCAGATCAATCCGCACCCGGTCACCGTTCCGCAGCAGCGCCAACCCGCCGCCCGCCGCCGCCTCGGGCGAGGCGTTCAGGATCGAGGGCGAGCCGGAGGTGCCCGATTGCCGCCCGTCACCGATGCAGGGCAGCGCGGTGATGCCCTGTTTCAAAAGGTAGGCGGGCGGCCGCATGTTCACCACCTCGGCCCCACCCGGATAGCCCAGCGGGCCGGTGCCGCGCATCACCAGGATGCAGGTGGCGTCGATGGCAAGGGCCGGATCGTCGATGGTGGCGTGAAAAATCTCCGGCCCGTCGAACACCACGACGCGACCTTCGAAGGCCATCGGGTCGTCGGGGTTTTCCAGATAACGCTGGCGGAATTCCTTCGAAATCACGCTGGTTTTCATGATGGCAGAATCGAACAGGCTGCCCTTCAGGTTGATGAACCCGGCCTCGGCGCGCAGCGGATCGGCGGCGGTGCGGATCACGTCGGCGGTCTCGGAGCGGCGCAGGGCGCAGTTTTCGCCCATGGTATGGCCGTTGACGGTGCCAGCCTCGGGGTGCGGCAGCAGACCGGCGGCCATCAACTCGCCCACCACCGCGGGCACGCCGCCTGCATGGTGGAAATCTTCGCCCAGATAGCTGCCCGCGGGTTGCAGGTTCACCAGGAGCGGAACTTTGTGACCCACCGCCTGCCAGTCGTCGTTGGTCAGCTCCAACCCCAGATGCCGGGCGATGGCGTTCAGGTGGATTGGCGCGTTGGTCGAGCCGCCGATGGCGGAATTGACCGCGATGGCGTTTTCAAACGCGGCGCGGGTCATGATGTCGGTGGGCTTCAGATCCTCCCAGACCATGTCCACAATCCGCTTGCCGGTGGCATGGCCCATCTGGCCACGCTCGCGGTAAGGTGCTGGAATCGCTGCCGAACCCGGAAGCTGCATCCCCAAAGCCTCGGCCAGCGCGTTCATCGTGCTGGCGGTGCCCATGGTGTTGCAATAACCGACCGAGGGTGCTGACGAGGCTACCAGTTCCATGAAGCCGTCATCGTCAATCTCGCCCGCCGCCAGCAATTCGCGCGCCTTCCAGACGATGGTGCCAGAGCCGGTGCGCTCGCCGCGGAACCAGCCGTTCAGCATCGGGCCGACCGAATAGGCGATGGCGGGGATGTTGACGGTGGCCGCCGCCATCAGGAGTGCTGGCGTGGTCTTGTCGCAGCCGATGGTCAGCACGACGCCGTCGATCGGATAACCATAAAGCGTCTCTACAAGGCTCAGATAGGCCAGATTGCGGTCCAGCGAGGCCGTGGGGCGCTTGCCGGTTTCCTGTATCGGATGCACCGGAATTTCCAGCGGCACGCCACCCGCCGCGATGATGCCGTCACGAACCCGCTGCGCCAGGGTGACGTGGTGGCGGTTGCAGGGCGACAGATCGCTGCCGGTCTGGGCGATGGCGATGATCGGCTTGCCGCCCTGCAATTCCTCGCGCGTCAGGCCGTAGTTCAGATACCGCTCCAGATACAGCGCGGTCATTTCCGGGTCGTCGGGGTTGTTGAACCACAGCCGCGAGCGCAGGTTTTCCGGTGTCATCTTGCGCATGGCTGGCCCCTTGATGCTGCTGCGGGGCCAGGCGCTGAAGCGTGTGCCGAAACCTGCCCGAACAGATGGATTTCTGCGATGCTATCGGGCTTTGAATCGGGGAACAACGGATTTACGGCGATCATGGATGATCAAAGCCGATGCAGATCGCGAAAGAACTCCGGGGCCGCACTGTCGGCAATCTGATTGCGCCTGGCGCAACGACAGTGCTGGAGACGTATCGACAGGCGCGCCAAAAGGCGCGCCTGAAGGAAAAATCAGGCAAGAGCCAGATTGATCGCCGATTCGCGGCCATCACGGCCGGATTCGATGTCGAAGGTCACGGCCTGACCATCGTCAAGCTGACGGATGCCAGCGCGTTCCATGGCGGAGACGTGCACGAACACGTCCTTGTTGCCATTCGCCGGGGCGATGAAGCCGAAACCCTTGGTTGCGTTGAACCATTTCACGGTGCCATTGGCCATCGTGGATACTCCTTTTAACTGCCACCCGCGATATGCGGTGGCCCGGCGCAGTCACATCAGAATCGAGAACTGCAGCCGTAAGGAGACAGGGGTCGACAGATAGCGTTTCGCCGGACACACATGGGGCCAAACGCCCTGCAGCACAAGCCCTTGAATTTTTTATTTGCGGCTTGTGCCTTGCCGTAGCGGCAGACGCTCCGCGGGGGATATTTTCGCAAAGGTGAAGCCGCAGGGTCAGAAGGACTTGCCGCGGGCGGTGACAGGTATCAGCCGCTCGACCACGCCGTTGCGGATGCCGACATACCACTCATGCAGGTTGCAGGTCGGGTCGCAATGACCGGGGATCAGCCGCAGTTGGGTGCCGACCCGCAGCGCGCTGGTTGGGTCGGCAAGTTCGCCATGCTCGTCCGAAGCCGCGACATAGGTCACGTCCGAACGCCCGGCGACCTGCGGCAGGCCACTGTCCAGCGACATCACCTTCAGCCCGGCATCGACCACGGCATGATCGGGTTTGACATGGCTCATCACCGTGGTCAGCACGAACAGGCTGTGGCGAAAGGCGCCTTCGCCCAGAACCCGACGGTAATCGGCGTCCATGAAGGCGTAAGAACCGCATTGAAGTTCGTTGTAGACGCCCGAGGCCGCCTCGAAGCGGTAGCTGCCGGTTCCTGCGCCGCCGATGATGGCGCAAGGCTGGCCATCTGCGGCCAGCAGATCGACCGCGCGTCGGGTCGCAGCGATGGCGGTTTCAATCAAGCCGCGACGGGCGACGGGGTCGGCTTGGTGCTGCGCCGAGCCCTGATAGGCCTGCAGCCCGGCAAACCGCAGTCCGGGAGCGGCGACGATGGCCTGGGCAAGGCCGGGGGCCTGATCGGGTGCCACGCCACACCGCCCGGCGCCGCAATCAATTTCCACCAGCACTTCGATTTCGGTGCCATGGCGCTGCGCCGCCGCCGAAAGCTCGGCCACATTCGCCGGGTCATCGACGCAGGTCAGGATGCGCGCACCCAGCAGCGGCAACCGCGCCAGCCGGTCGGTCTTGACCGCCCCGCGCACCTGATTGGTGATCAGGATATCGCGCAGCCCGGCGCGGGCAAAGGCCTCGGCCTCGCTGACCTTCTGGCAGCAGATACCGCAAGCCCCGGCGGCGATCTGCATCTGCGCAATCTCGGCCGATTTGTGCATCTTGCCGTGCACCCGCAACCGAACCCCCGCGGCGTCGGCTTGCGATTGCATGCTGGCGATGTTGGCCTCCAGCGCATCCAGATCGAGGATCAGGCTGGGGGTCTGCACCTCGGCCTCGGTCATCCCGGGGGTGGCAGGAATATCATAGCCTACTTCAAGCGCGGTCATTGCGGTTTCCCTTTGCCGGGGGCACCCCAGCCGCCGCCACCGGGGGTCAGCATCTCGAACACCGACCCGGCGGGAAGGCTGCGTTCATCGTTGCCCAGCAGCGGCTCTACCCGGCCATCGGGCCAGATCACCCGGTTTTCACCCAAAGCTCCCGCTTCGCCGCCCGCGCCACCAAACGGCGGGATGATCCGGCTGGAACACAGCGTCGTCACCGTCACCGGCGCCAGAAACCGCAGCCGCCTGATCGCGCCATTGCCGCCCGGCCACTGGCCTTCACCTCCCGAGCCGGGGCGGATGCCGAACGCCTCCAGCCGCACCGGAAAGCGCTTTTCCAGCACTTCAGGGTCGGTCATGCGGGTGTTGGTCATGTGGCTTTGCACGGCATCGCCGCCCGCGAACCCAGGCCCGGCGCCGGTGCCCCCGGCGATGGTTTCATAGTTCTGGAACGCCGCATTGCCCCAGACGAAGTTGTTCATCGTGCCCTGCGACCCCGCCATCACCCCCAGCGCGCCGTAAAGCGCGTTGCAGGCGGCCTGCGACACTTCGGTGTTGCCGGCAATCACCGCCGCTGGATAGCGCGGGTTCAGCATCGAGCCTTCGGGCACGATGATGGTCAGCGGCTTCAGGCAACCCTCGTTCAGCGGGATGTTCTTGCCCACCAAAGTGCGGAACGCATACAGCACCACTGCCCGGCAGATCGCCATCGGCGCGTTGTAATTGCCGGCGTGTTGCGGGCTGGTGCCGGTGAAATCGACCACAGCCAGCCGCGCCGCGCGGTCCACCGTGACACGCACCACGATCTGAGTGCAGATGTCCATCTGATATATGAACGATCCGTCACTTATCCGGTCGATCACCTGCCGCACGCTTTCCTCGGCATTGTCCTGCACATGGCGCATATAAGCGGAAACCACATTCGCGCCATAGGTTTGCACCACGCGCAGCAGTTCTCGCCACCCGGTTTCATTGGCCGCCACTTGTGCCTTCAGATCGGCCATGTTCTGGTCGATCGAGCGGCAGGGATAGCGGCCCGATCCCAGCAGTGCCCGGGTTTCCGTCTCGCGCAGGCGGCCTGAAGAGACCAATGTGAACAGATCAATCAGAACGCCTTCCTCGTCGATATGGCGGCTGTCAGGCGGCGAGGAACCGGGAGTGCGGCCACCGATATCGGCGTGGTGGCCGCGTGATCCAAGCCAGAACGCCGGAATGTCGCCCACGAAAACCGGGGTGATCACCGTCACGTCCGGCAGATGGGTCCCGCCATTGTAGGGGCTGTTCAGCATATAGGCGTCGCCCGGTTGGACGGTGTCCTTGGTGGCAGCCATTACCACCTTCACCGCGTGCGACATCGAGCCCAGATGCACCGGCACATGCGGCGCATTGGCCACCAGATCGCCCGCCGCATCGAAGATGGCGCAGGAAAAATCGAGCCTTTCCTTGATGTTGACCGACCATGCAGTGTTGGCCAGCGTGGCACCCATCTGGTCGGCGACGGACATGAAAAGGTTGCTCATCACCTCCAGCAGTACCGGGTCGGCGGCAGTTCCGGCGGCAGAGGGGCGGGTCATTGCGTGATCGCGGTGCAGGATCAGATTGGCGCTGCTGTCGATCTTCGCCACCCAGCCGGGTTCCACCACCACGGTGCCGGTCGCCTCGCGGATCACCGCCGGGCCGTGCAGGACCGTGGCGGTTCCAAGACCCGCGCGGTCGTAAAGCGGGGCGTCGTGCCAGGTGCCATCCCACAGCTTCAGATGGTCGATGGGGCGGGCTTTGCCAGTGGGGGCGGTGGTTTCGGGCAGCGGACTGCCAGTGCCAATCGCTTCGACCGCCAGCATTTCGAACAAAAGTTCACGTTCAGGCGAAGTGAAGCCAAACCGCGCCAGATGCAGGGCTTCGAAATCGGCCTGCATCTGCGGCGCAGACCCGAAAGCCACCTCCAGCGCCTGATGCGAGCCAACATAGCGCAGATGCGCGCGGGCCTCGATGCGCGGGGCTTCGACGCCTTGTGCGGCAAGTTCGGCGCGGGCATCCTGCGTCAAACGATCCAGCGCTGCCTGGGCCGCATCCAACGCGTTCAGCGGTGCATCGAACTGCGCCTCTCGCAGCGCGCGAATCTCAGCGAGGCCCATGCCGAATGCCGAAAGCACCCCGGCGAAAGGGTGCAGGAACACCGAGGTCATGCCCAGCGCATCCGCAACCCGTGTGGCGTGCTGACCGCCTGCCCCGCCAAAGCATTGCAGGGTATAGCCGGTCACGTCATGCCCGCGCTGCACGCTTATCTTCTTGATCGCATTGGCCATATTGTCCACCGCGATGCGCAGGAAACCCATGGCCACCGCCTCGGGTTCTGGCGCCGTCGTGCCGGTGGCTGCGGCAATCTCGGCGGCCAGAACCGCAAGTTTCTCCCGCACCACCACCGCATCCAGCGGCTGATCGCCCCCCGGGCCGAACACCTGCGGGAAATGCGCAGGCGACAGGCGGCCCAGCATCACGTTGCAATCAGTGATGGTCAGCGGACCGCCGCGGCGATAGCAGGCGGGGCCGGGATTGGCACCCGCACTTTCCGGCCCGACCTGATAGCGGCCATCAGCAAAACGGCAGATCGAGCCGCCGCCCGCCGCCACCGTATGAATATCCATCATCGGTGCCCGCATCCGCACGCCCGCCACTTCGGTTTCGAACGAACGTTCATATATTCCCGAATAATGACTCACATCGGTCGAAGTGCCGCCCATGTCAAAGCCGATCAGCCGCGAAAACCCCACAGCTTCCGCCGTGCGCACCATGCCGACAATGCCGCCCGCAGGCCCGGACAGGATGGCATCCTTGCCCTGAAACCGCCCGGCCTCGGTCAGCCCGCCGCTGGACTGCATGAACAGCAGCCGCCCGGTGGCGCGGCCAATGTCCAGCGCCCCTTCGACCTGCGCCACATAGCGCCGCAGGATCGGTGAAAGATAGGCATCGACCACCGTGGTATCGCCGCGCGCCACCAGCTTGGCCAGACGGCTGACCGCGTGGCTGACCGACACCTGGGTGAAGCCCTCGGCGCGCGCCACCTGCGCCACCGCCAACTCGTGGGCCGCGTTCACATGCCCATGCAGCAGGGCAACCGCAACGGCTCGGATGCCCTGCGAAAAAGCCCCCCGCAAAGCCACCCGCGCCGCATCCAGATCGACCGCCGTCACCTCGGCGCCCTCGGCATCCAGCCGCCCCGGCACCTCGGCCACGGCTTCATACAGCAGGTCCGGGCGGCGGATGTGCAGGTCGAACAGCGCCGGCCGCGCCTGGGTGCCGATGCGCAGAAGATCGGCGAAACCTTCGGTGATCAGCAGCAGCACCCGCTCGCCCTTGCGCTCCAGCAGGGCGTTGGTGGCGACCGTGGTGCCCATCTTCACCGCAGCAATCGCCCCCTCGGGAAGCGCCTCGCCCACCGCCAACCCAAGGCAATCGCGGATGCCCTGCACCGCGGCGTCGGCATAGCGTTCGGGGTTTTCCGATAGCAGCTTGCGGGTTTCCAAGGTGCCATCCGGCCGCCGCGCCACCACATCGGTGAAGGTGCCACCCCGGTCGATCCAGAATTCCCAAGCGCCCGCCATGCCCGCCTCCGTTGCCCATGCCATGGGTCGGGCAAAGCGTGCGAACTGTCAACCAAGCTGCGGAATTTGACATTTGATCAAATCATTACTACCCCGTCGCCAAGGGAGAAATTTATGCAGATACCATCCAGCGCCGAGGTCGTGATCATCGGTGGCGGCGTGATCGGTGCCTCGATTGCCTATCATCTGACGAAGATGGGCGTGCGCGACGTGCTGGTGCTGGAGCGGGACCGGCTGACCTCGGGCACCACATGGCATGCGGCGGGGCTGATCACCACCATGGGGGCCTCGGATACGCTGCACTGGATCACCAGCTACTCCCGCGATCTATATGCGCGGCTGGAGGCGGAAACCGGCGTTTCGACGGGCTTCCAGCCGGTGGGTTATCTGCAACTGGCCGCCGACAAGGTGCGCCAGCAGGTGCAGCGGCGCGAGATGAATTTCGCCCGGCTGCGCGGTTGCGACAAGCACGAGATCTCGCCGCGCGAGGCGCTGGAGCTGTTTCCCTTGCTGGAACCGCAGGGGCTGCTGTCGGCCCTCTATTCGCCACAGGATGGCCGCGCCAATCCGGTGGATGTGACGATGTCGCTGGTGGCGGGGGCGCGGCAGGGCGGGGCGCGGTTTGTCGAAGGGGTATCGGTGCAGGATTTCATTCTGCGCAATGGCCGAGTTGCCGGGGTGGAAACCAGCGCTGGGCCAGTGTTGGCCGATAGGGTGATCCTCGCCGCAGGCATGTGGTCGCGGCAGATCGCGGCGCGGGCCGGGGTGCCGCTGCCGCTGCAGGCCGCCGAGCATTACTATCTGTTGACCGAGCCGATTGCCGGGGTGCGCAAGACCCAGCCGATTGTCGAGGATGCGCAGGTCTATACCTATGTGCGCGAGGAAGGCGGCGGCTGGCTGTTCGGGCTGTTCGAGCCGCAGGGGGCGTGCTGGCGGCCCGACGGCATCCCGACCGACGCCAGTTTTGCCGACCTGCCGCCCGACTGGGACCGCCTGACCCCGTTTCTGGAGGCGGCGTTTCAGCGGTTTCCGGCGATGCAGACTGCGGGCATCAAGAAGCTGTTCTGCGGCCCGGAAAGCTTTACCCCCGATGTGGCGCCGCTGATCGGTGAAAGCCCGGAAGTGCCGGGGTTGTTCATTGCCACCGGCATGAATTCGCTGGGGATTCTGTCGGCGGGCGGCATTGGCCATATCGTGGCCGAATGGGTGATATCGGGCAATCCGGGCCAGGATATCACCGCCCTCGACGTGGCCCGCACGCCCGTGCACGAGGCGAGCCGCAGCTTTCTTGAGGCGCGGATACCCGATGCCTTGGGTGATCTGTTCAACCATGCGTCCTTGCCGGATTTCGAACACCAGTCGGCCCGCAACATCCGCCTGTCGCCCCTGCACCGGCGGCTGGAAGCGGCGGGGGCGCGGTTTACCACGCTCAGCGGATGGGAGGTGCCGAAGTGGTTTTCCCCCGACCCTGCGCTGACCGACAAGGGCTGCGGTTTCGGCAGGCCGCGGTCGTTCGAGGTGGCGGCGGCCGAGCATCTGGCGGTGCGGCATGCGGCGGGGCTGTTCGACAAAAGCTTCATGGCGAAGTTCATCGTCGAAGGCGCGGATGCGCTGGCGGTGCTGAACCGGGTGAGCGCGGCGCGGATCACCAGTGACGGGCGCAATGTCTATACCCAATGGCTGAAACCGAATGGCGGCATCGTGGCCGATCTGACGGTGACAGCCCTTGCCCGCAGCCGGTTTCTGCTGGTGGGCAGGGATGCGTCGCAGCGGTTCCTGCCGTCCTGGCTGGCGCGCCATACCCAACCGGGCGAGGCGTGCATCGTGCAGGATGTGACCTCGGCCTATGCCATCCTCAGCCTGCAAGGGCCGCAGTCGCGCGCCATTCTGCAACGGGTGGCTCGCTGCGATCTGACCGTGCCCTATCGCGGCAGTTTCCAGATCGAGGTTGGCCCGGTTCGGGTGCTGGGCATCCGCATCACCTATGCCGGCGAGTTGGGCTATGAATTGTATGTGCCGACCGAGATGGCCGAGGCGGCGTTCGAGGCGCTGACCGCGGCGATGGAGGCCGAAGGCGTGCCGGTTACGCTGTGCGGCTTGGTGGCGCTGAACAGCTTGCGGCTGGAAAAGGGCTATCGCGATTTCGGCGCCGATATCGACAACACCGATACGCCGCTGCACGGCGGGCTGGGCTTTGCGGTCGATTTCACCAAGCCCGATTTCATTGGCCGCGACGCCCTGCTGGCGGCAAAGGAAAAGCCGCTGGACCGGCGACTGGTGCATGTGCTGCTGGATGACCCCGAGGTGCTGCTGTTCGGTGACGAGCCGCTTTTGCTGCGCAGCAATTTCTGCGGTCATGTGCGCTCCGGCGCCTATGGTCATGCGCTGGGCGCGGCAGTCGGGCTGGCGATGCTGGAGCTTCCGGGGGTCAACCGCGACCTGCTGGAGGCGGGCGGTTTCACCGTGCGCACGCTGCAAGGCGATGCCGCAGCGAAGCTGAGCCTGCAGCCGTTCTACGACCCCAAGGGATTGCGCATCCGCGTCTGACTACCAGCCCGGCCTTGTGGACACCCCGCCATCCACCACCAGATTGACCCCGGTGATGAAACTCGCGGCGTCCGAGATCAGGAACAGCACGGCATCGGCCACGTCCTGCGGCCGGCCCAGCCGCCCCAGCGGAGCCGCCGCCTGCCAGCGCGCCACGCCCTCGGGCCAGTCGGCAGCCAACCGGGCGCGGTCGATCAGGCCGGGCGAGATGGCGTTGACCCTTGTGCCCTGCGCCCCCAGTTCCTGCGCCGCTGCTTGCGTGGCCATGATCAGCGCGGCCTTCGACGTGGCATAATGGCTGTGCCCCGCCGCAGGCCGCATCCCTTCGATCGAGGCGATATTCACCACCGCGCCGCCACCGCCAAGCCCCCGCCGGTGCGCGGCAAAAGCCTGCATCAGCGCGAAGGGAGTCGCCAGATTGGCCTGCAGCATCGAGCCGAAATCGGCCTCGCTCAGCGCATCGAACCCCGCCACCGGCTGGATGCCCGCTGCGTTCACCAAGGCATCCAGCGGGCCAGATGCAACCGCTTCGGCCACCAGTGTTGCCGCTGCGCCGGGCAGCGCCAGATCGGCCTGCAAAACGCTGCCTCGTCCACCCGCCACCGCTATACGCGCAACCACCGCCTCTGCCGCCGCGCGACTGCGGTAGTAATGCACCAGCACTTCCGCCCCGGCCTCAGCCAGCCGCAGCGCAATTCCAGCGCCGATGCCGCCACTGCCGCCAGTCACCAGCACCCGACGCCCGGTCATGTCCAGCAGGTGCGCAACGGCGGTCATGGCTGCAACTCCGGCAGCAGGCCTTCCAGCAACTGCATCATCACCCTACCCGCCACCGCGGCATGCGCCAGCACCTGCTCGATGGTATCGGGCTGCTGATCCGGCCCACCGGTCGCGGCGTTGGAAATCGCCGAAAGCCCCAGCACCGGCAGGCCGACATGCGCTGCGGCGATCACCTCCAGCACAGTGGACATGCCGACCGCATCCGCCCCAATGCTGCGGAAAAACCGCCGCTCGGCCGAGGTTTCCAGCGACGGCCCGGCCACCCCGGCATAGATACCCTCGTGCAGCCGCACCCCCCGCGCCTGCGCCACCGCCCGCAGTTGCGCCAGAAGGCCGGGGTCATAGGCCCGCGACAGATCGGGAAAGCGCACCCCGATGGCATCGTCATTCGGCCCGGTCAGCGGGTTGACGCCGGTGAAGTTCAGATGATCGGTGATCGTCATCACCTCGCCCGGCGCGTAAGTGGGGTTCAGCGCCCCGGCGGCATTGGTCACGATCAGCCGCTTGGCCCCCAGCCGCGCCAGCAGATAGACCGCCAGCGCAATGTCCTGCGGCTGCCAGCCTTCGTAAAGATGCACCCGCCCCTGCATCAGCACCACATTGCGGCCGAAAAGCCGCCCGAACACCAGCCGCCCGGCATGGCCCGGGGCTGTGGAAACCGGAAAGCCCGCGATCTGCGCGTAGGGCAGCAGCACTGCGCCCTGCACCGCGTCCGCCAGCCCTCCCAACCCTGAGCCGAGGATCAGCGCGGTATCCACGGGGGGCAGCGCGGGCAGGCTGGAAAGGGCTGTCGCAAGGCGTTTGGCGGCGGTCATGCAGGCTCCGTCTCAGGCAATGGCTGCGGCAATGCGCGGCATCAGGGCACGCACCTCGGCGAGCGTAGCGAAAATATCCAGCCGGGTCAGCGCCCCATCGCGCACCACCTGCGCGCCGCCCAGAAACACATGGCGCACGTCGGATTTGGCAGTGGAATAGGCCAGATGCGTCACCGGGTCGAACAGCGGCACCGCATGTGGGCGGGTCACGTCGATCAGGATCATGTCGGCAAACTTTCCAACCTCCAGGCTACCGATCCGGTCCTCTGCCGCCAGCGCCTTCGCCCCGGCGAGCGTTGCCATATGCAGCGCCTGCGCCTTGCCCACCGCATCGGCGCGGCTACTGGTGCCGCGGTGCAGCGTCGCCGCCAGCCGCAGCGCCAGCCAGGGGTCCAGATCATTGCCGCTGATCGCGCCATCGCTGCCCAAGGCCACCGTCACCCCCGCCGCCAGCAGATCGGGCACCCGCGCCACCCCCGACCCCAGCTTCAGGTTCGAAGCCGGGCAATGCGCCACCGTCACTCCGCGCCAGGCCAGAATGGCAATCTCGGCATCGTCCAGATGCACCGCATGGGCCAGCACGGTTCGGCTGTCGAGCAAGCCCAAGGCATCCATGTGACGAATGATCGAGCGGCCATAGCGGGCATTGACCGTGGCCTGCTCGGCCTGAGTTTCGGCGGCGTGGGTCGAGAAAAACCCGCCATACCGGTCGGTCAACGCCTTGGCGGCCATCAGGGTTTCGGGGCCGCAAGTATAGGTGCCATGCGGCAGCACGCCGGGAAAGACATCCTCGGCACTGGCGTATTCTTCAAAGAACGCCTCGGCCTGCCGCAACCGCGCAGGCCCGGTCAGCCCGTCCACCCCCGGCCCGTCGATGAAAATCCCACCCGTGGCCACCCGCAGCCCCACTGCGCGGGCCGCCGCCACCACCGGGCCCGGATACCAGAACATGTCCATCACCGTGGTCACCCCGGCCAGCAGCATCTCGGCAAAGCCCAGCGTGCTGCCAAGACGCGCGGTTTCCGGCGTCAGGATCGCCGCCTCGGCCTGCCAGACCTTCTGCAGCCACGCCTCCAGCGGCAGATCCTCGACCAGCCCGCGAAACAGGCTGTCGCCGGCATGGCAATGAGCGTTGATCAGGCCGGGCATCAGGATCATGCCCTTGGCGTCGATCTGCCGCCGGGCAGTCGGGGCGTCGGCACTGTCACCGATCCAGCCGATCCGGCCCGCTTTCACCGCCAGCGCGCCGTCCCGGATTACCCGGCCCTGCGCATCGGCGGTGACC
The DNA here is from genome assembly GCF_000176015.1 of Rhodobacter ferrooxidans. Classification (GTDB taxonomy): domain Bacteria; phylum Pseudomonadota; class Alphaproteobacteria; order Rhodobacterales; family Rhodobacteraceae; genus Pseudorhodobacter_B; species Pseudorhodobacter_B ferrooxidans. The sequence continues at coordinate 86,316 of NZ_ACYY01000013.1, forward strand.
ACGCAGGCGTTGGTTATGCAAAGATCATTCATCGGCACATTCCCCGGCGGTCCGTTTCAATCTGTGCCGCGACCGGCGCGGTTTGACAACCACCCCTTGCCCCCCTAGCCTTTGCCCACCCGAAGGAACCTGTCATGCCCACCGTCCTGCCCGCCCCGGATGAATTCTGGACCGCCGAGCGGTGCTTCATCACCGAATTGCACAACGCGCCGCAATCGCCGGAAGCCTCGCTGGCCCGGGCGCGGGTTGAACCCGGCGTCACCACCCAGTTGCACAGCCTGACCGGCGTGACCGAGGTTTATATCGTGCAGCAGGGCAGCGGCCTGCTGGAAATCGCCGGCGCACGCCTGCGCCTGCACACGGGCGACCGGGCGATCATTCCGCCCGGCACGCCGCAGCGCATCCATAACGACGGCGCAGAGGAGCTGGTGTTCCTTTGCCTCTGCACCCCGCGTTTTGTGCCGGCGGCCTATGTTGATCTGGAAAGCAGCTAGCCCCGTTTCACGCTGGCGGTGACGTAGTTCACCGACAGATCGCGCGGCGACAGGCTCCAGCTCCAGGTCACCGGGTTGAACACCATGCCCTTGCGATCGACCGGATCAAGCCCGGCACGGCGGATCAGATCCTGAAGCTCGTCCGGCGTGATGAACTTGCGCCAGTCATGCGTGCCCTTGGGCAGCCAACCCATCACCCATTCGGCGCCAACGATGGCCATGGCAAAGCTTTTCGGATTGCGGTTCAGGGTGGAACACAGCATCAGCCCGCCGGTTTTCAGCAACGCCTGACAGGCGGTCAGATAGGCCAGCGGGTCAGAGACATGCTCGACCACTTCCATGTTCAGCACCACATCGAACTGCTCGCCCGCCGCCGCCAAGGCCTCGGCGGTGGTGTTGCGATAGTCGATGTCCAGCCCCATCTGTTCGGCATGCAGTTGCGCCACCGGGATGTTGCGCGGGGCGGCATCGGCACCGACCACGGTGGCCCCCAGCCGCGCCATCGGTTCCGACAGCAAGCCGCCGCCGCAACCGATATCCAGGATGCGCAGCCCGGCAAAGGGCTGGTGCGCCGTCAGGTCGCGGTCGAACTCGGCGGCGATCTGGCTGGTGATATAATCCAGCCGGACCGGATTCATCTGGTGCAGCGGCTTGAACTTGCCATGCGGGTTCCACCATTCGGCGGCCATCGCCTCGAACTTGGCAACTTCGGCGGGGTCGATCGTGGTAGCTTCTGTCATGGCGAAGTCCTTGCGGTTTGGCGCGGTGTGGCGCAGTCTTTCTACGCTATATAGGTGAACATGGACCACAGATCAGGCCAAAAGAGCGCAGGTGGGCTTTACCCGATGATCGAGCCGTTCGATCAGCGGGTGATCGACATGGGCGACGGCCACCGCATCTATGTCGAGCAATGCGGCAATCCGCAAGGTGTGCCGGTGCTGGTGCTGCATGGCGGGCCGGGCGGTGGCTGTAGCCCGGCGATGCGGCGGTATTTCGATCCGGGCATCTATCGCGTGGTGCTGTTCGATCAGCGCGGTTGCGGGCGGTCGCGGCCAACGGCCTCGGTGATCTCCAACACCACCTGGCATCTGGTGGCCGATATCGAGGTGATCCGCGCGGCGCTGGGCATCGACCGTTTCATCCTGTTCGGCGGCAGTTGGGGCGCCACCTTGGCGCTGATCTATGCCATCAGCCACCCCGACCGCGTGCGGCATCTGGTGCTGCGCGGCGTGTTCCTGATGACGCAGGCCGAGCTGGACTGGTTTTATGGCGGTGGGGCGGGGGCGTTTTACCCCGACCTCTGGGCGAAGTTTCTGGCGCCCATCCCCGAGGCCGAGCGCGGCGATCTGATCGGCGCCTATCACCGGCGGCTGTTTTCCGGCGAACCGGCGCAAGAGGTGCGGCTGGGCCGGGTCTGGGCCAATTGGGAAAACGCGCTGGCCTCGGTGCACAGCGACGGACCGGTGGGCGAAAGCCCCGGTGAATATGCCCGCGCCTTCGCCCGGCTGGAGAATCACTATTTCAAGCACAGCGGCTTTCTGGACAGCGATGGCTGGATATTGCAGCAGCGCCCAAAGATCGAACATCTGCCGGCGGTGATCGTGCAAGGGCGGCTGGACATGATCTGCCCGCCGGTCTCGGCCTGGAAACTGGCAGACGGTTGGAAGAATGCCGATCTGCGGTTGGTGCCGATGGCGGGGCACGCGCTGTCGGAACCCGGCATTTCCGCCGAACTGGTGCGGGTGATGGACGGGCTGCGGGGCTGAATAGCGGCCTTGCATCGCCACCCCGATGCGCCTATATGACTTTCAACAGCGGTTTCGAGGTCCACACTCGAAGCTACCGAACGTCACGAGCGGGCCTGTTGGCTCGCTTTTTTGTTTTTGGGAACCCATGTCCGATCTGATCGCCAAAACCGCCATCGACCGCCGTCTGGCCGAGATTGTCACCCCCGCCATCGAAGGGCTGGGGTTTGAGCTGGTGCGCATCCGGCTGATGGGCGGCAAGGTCCGCACCCTGCAGATCATGGCCGAACGCCCGGATGGCGGCATTGTGGTCGATGAATGTGCCGCAATCTCTACCGCCGTGTCGGCGATTCTGGATGTCGAAGACCCGGTGGAGGAAAACTATATTCTGGAGGTGTCCAGCCCCGGCATCGACCGGCCGCTGACCCGGCTGAAGGATTTTGATACCTGGCAGGGCTACGAGGCGCGGATCGAGACCACCGAACTGATCGACGGTCGCCGCCGCTTCAAGGGCGAGTTGCGCGGGATTCAGGGCGACGAGGTGCTGATCGAGATCGAGGAAGGCATCATCGGCCTGCAGTTCGACTGGCTGTCCGACGCCAAGCTGGTGCTGACCGACGAGCTGATTGCCGAGATGCTGCGCCAGCGCAAGGCCAGCGGCGTGGTCGATGAAGACGAATTTGACGAGATCGAAACATCCGAGGGTGACGAGGCCGACGAGGCCGAAACCCCCGATACCAAACACTGACCGGGAGGACTGACCATGGCGATTACCTCTGCCAACCAGCTTGAACTGCTGCAAACCGCCGAAGCGGTGGCGCGCGAAAAGATGATCGACCCCGATCTGGTGATCCAGGCGATGGAAGAAAGCCTCGCCCGTGCCGCCAAGTCGCGTTACGGCGCCGAGCTGGACATCCGGGTGAAGATCGACCGCAAGACCGGCCGCGCCACCTTTGCCCGCATCCGCACCGTGGTGGAGGATGAGGCGCTGGAAAATCACCATGCGCAACTGACGCTGAAGCAGGCCGTGGCGATCAAGCCGGACGCAGTGGTTGGTGACGAGGTGATCGACGAGGTTCCGCCGGTCGATCTGGGCCGCATCGCCGCGCAATCGGCCAAGCAGGTGATCCTGCAGAAGGTGCGCGAAGCCGAGCGTGACCGCCAGTTCGAGGAATTCAAGGACCGCAAGGGCAGCATCATCAACGGTGTGGTCAAGCGTGAGGAATACGGCAACATCATCGTCGATATCGGCCGGGGCGAAGCGATCCTGCGCCGCAACGAGAAGATCGGCCGCGAAAGCTATCGCCCGAACGACCGGATTCGCGCCTATATCAAGGACGTGCGCCGCGAGGCCCGTGGGCCGCAGGTGTTCCTGTCGCGCACCGACCCGCAATTCATGGCGGAACTGTTCAAGATGGAAGTGCCGGAAATCTATGATGGCATCATCGAGATCAAGGCCGTGGCGCGTGACCCCGGTTCGCGTGCCAAGATCGCGGTGATTTCCTATGACAACTCGATTGACCCGGTGGGTGCCTGCGTCGGTATGCGCGGCAGCCGCGTGCAGGCCGTGGTCAACGAGTTGCAGGGCGAGAAGATCGACATCATTCCGTGGAATCAGGATCAGGCGACCTTCCTGGTGAACGCGCTGCAACCGGCCGAGGTTTCCAAGGTCGTGATCGACGAGGAAGCCGGCAAGATCGTGGTCGTGGTGCCGGACGAGCAGCTTTCGCTCGCCATCGGGCGGCGCGGCCAGAACGTGCGGCTGGCCAGCCAGCTTACGGCGCTGGACATCGACATCGTCACGGAAACCGACGATTCCGCCCGCCGTCAGGCCGAGTTCACCGAACGCACCAAGCTGTTCATGGACACGCTGGATATCGACGAGATGATGGCGCAACTTCTGGTGTCGGAAGGCTTCACCAATCTGGAAGAAGTGGCCTATGTCGATCTGGACGAGTTGCTGTCGATCGACGGCTTCGACGAGGCGACCGCTGGCGAGTTGCAGGCACGTGCCCGCGACAATCTGGAAGCTGCCAACATCAAGGCGATGGAAAATGCCCGCGCCCTGGGGGTTGAGGACAGTCTGGTGAACTTCGAAGGCCTGACGCCGCAAATGCTGGAAGCACTTGCCAAGGACGGCATCAAGACGCTGGAAGATTTTGCCACCTGCGCCGACTGGGAACTGGCCGGCGGCTGGACCACGGTCAACGGCGCGCGGGTCAAGGATCAGGGCGTTCTGGAAGAATTTGACGTGTCTCTGGAAGAGGCGCAGCATCTGGTGATGACGGCGCGGGTGATGCTGGGCTGGGTTGACCCCGCCGAATTGCTGCCCGCCGCCGAAGACGACGAGGAGGCCGAGGCCTGAAACCGGCCTCGGGTAAACCCGTGACGCGCGCAGGACGGCACGACGACGCCGAAGACCCGGAACGCCGGTGCATCGTCACCGGCGAAAGCCAGCCCAAGGCCGGGCTGGTGCGCTTTGCGCTGGGGCCAGAGGCGCAACTGGTGCCCGATGTGCTGGGGCGCTTGCCGGGGCGGGGCATCTATGTGGTGGCCGACCGGGCGGCGATTGAAAAGGCGGCGGCGAAGGGTCTGTTTGCCCGCGCCGCCCGTCAGCCGGTGCAGGTGCCGCCCGGGCTGGCCGATCTGGTGGAACACCAGCTGGCGCGGCGGGTGGTCGATCTGATCAGCCTCGCGCGCAAGGCGGGCGATGCGGTGACCGGCTTCGAGAAGGTCAAGGACTGGCTGGTCAAGGGCAAGGCAAAGGTGCTGGTGCAGGCCAGCGACGGGTCGGAACGCGGCAAAAGCAAGCTGCATCCGCCCGAAGGACAACACGGGTTCATCGGCTGTCTGACGGCTCAGGAAATGGGTTTGGCATTCGGGCGTGAACATGCAATACACGGCGCGCTTGCGGCTGGTGGACTCGGCAACCGTGTTGTAGAGGAAGCGGCAAGGCTTGCGGGACTCCGTGGGCACGGCGGCGACATGATCGCCCGAAGGGATACGAAAGACGCATGACCGATACAGACGGCAAAAAACCCCTTGGCCTTGGTGGCGCACCGCGTTCAGGACAGGTGAAGCAAAGCTTCAGCCATGGCCGGACCAAAAGCGTTCTGGTCGAGACCAAGCGCAAGCGCCTTGTGGTGGCGAAGCCCGGCGCCCCCGGTGCTGCGGCAGCCCCCGGCACGGCCTCGCATCTGGGCGACCCGTCCAAACGCCCGGCAGGGATTTCCGACGCCGAAATGGAACGCCGTCTGGCGGCCCTGCGCAATGCCAAGGCACGCGAGGCCGAAGACGCGGTGAAACGCGCCGAGGATGACCGCATCCGCGAGGAAGATCGCCAGAAGCGTCGCGACGAGATCGAGATCAAGGAACGCGAAGAGCGCGAGCGCGAAGACGCGGCCCGCCAGAAGCTGGTCGAAGAGGCCCGCGCCAAGGCTGAAGCCGAGATCAAGGCGCAGCGTGCCGAACAGGCGGCAGCGCCCGCCCCGCGCAGCGCCCGGCCCGCTTCCACTTCCACGCCCGCGACGGCTGGCGATGACGCCCGCGGCCCGGCCTCGGCCAAACCGCCGCTGGCCCCGCGCAAGACCGAACGCGAGCGCGACGACCGCGACCGCAACGCCAAGGCCAAGGTCGATGACGCCCGCCGCGCCGGCAAGCTGACGCTGAATGACGCGCTGGCCGGCGAAGGCGTGCGCACCCGCAGCCTTGCCGCGATGAAGCGCAAGCAGGAAAAGGCCCGCCAGAAGGCGCTGGGCTTTGGCAACAAGCCGGAAAAGATGGTCCGCGACGTGCAGTTGCCGGAATCCATCGTGGTGCAGGAACTTGCCAACCGGATGGCCGAACGCGCCGCCGATGTGGTGAAAAGCCTGATGAAGATGGGCCTCATGGTCACCATGAACCAGGCCATCGACGCCGACACCGCCGAGATCGTGATCGAGGAGTTCGGCCACCGTGCCGTGCGTGTTTCCGATGCCGATGTGGAACAGGTGATCGACCATGTGCAGGACAGCGCCGAAAGCCTGATCTCGCGGCCGCCGATCGTGACCATCATGGGCCACGTTGACCACGGCAAGACCTCGCTCTTGGATGCGATCCGTCACGCCAATGTGGTGACGGGCGAAGCCGGCGGCATTACCCAGCATATCGGCGCCTATCAGGTGACCACCGATGCCGGGGCGCGGCTGACATTCCTTGATACCCCGGGCCATGCCGCCTTCACCTCGATGCGCCAGCGTGGCGCGCAGGTAACGGATATCGTGGTGCTGGTGGTGGCTGCCGATGATGCGGTGATGCCGCAGACCATCGAAGCCATCAAGCACGCCAAGGCCGCCAAGGTGCCGATGATCGTCGCGATCAACAAGATCGACAAATACGACGCCAACCCGACCAAGGTGCGCACCGACCTTCTTCAACACGAAGTGGTGGTCGAAGCGATGTCCGGCGACGTGCTGGATGTGGAGGTTTCGGCCAAGACCGGGCAGGGGCTGGACAAGCTGCTGGAAGCCATCGCGCTGCAGGCCGAGATTCTGGAACTGCGCGCCAACCCGAACCGCGCCGCCTCGGGTGCGGTGATCGAGGCCAAGCTGGACGTGGGTCGCGGCCCGGTGGCCACGGTTCTGGTGCAGAACGGCACCCTGCGCAAAGGCGACATCTTTGTTGTTGGCGAGCAGTGGGGCAAGGTTCGTGCGCTGATCAACGATCAGGGCGAGCGGATCGACGAGGCCGGGCCTTCGGTTCCGGTGGAAGTGCTGGGCCTGAACGGCACGCCGCAGGCCGGTGATGTGCTGAACGTGGTGGAAACCGAAGCGCAGGCGCGCGAGATTGCCACCTATCGCGAGAAAACCACCAAGGACAAACGCGCCGCCGTCGGTGCCGCCGTGACCATGGAACAGCTGATGGCCAAGGCCAAGGCCGACAAGGACGTGGCCGAACTGCCGATCGTGGTGAAGGCCGATGTGCAGGGCTCTGCCGAAGCCATCGTTCAGGCGATGGAAAAGATCGGCAACGACGAGGTGCGCGTGCGCGTGCTGCATTACGGCGTGGGCGCCATCACCGAAACCGATGTCGGCCTGGCCGAAGCCTCGGGTGCGCCGGTGATCGGCTTCAACGTGCGGGCCAATGCGAGCGCCCGGCAGATCGCCAACCAGAAGGGCGTGGAGATTCGCTACTACAGCGTGATCTACGACCTGGTGGATGACGTGAAGGCGGCGGCCTCGGGTCTGTTGAAGGCCGAAGTGCGCGAAACCTTCATCGGTTACGCCCAGATCAAGGAAGTGTTCAAGGTCACCGGCATCGGCAATGTTGCCGGTTGCATCGTCACCGAAGGCATCGCCCGCCGCTCCGCCGGGGTGCGCCTGCTGCGCGACAACGTGGTGATCCACGAAGGCACGCTGAAGACGCTGAAACGCTTCAAGGACGAAGTGAAGGAAGTGCAGTCGGGGCAGGAATGTGGCATGGCGTTTGAACGCTATGACGATATCCGCCAAGGCGACGTGATCGAGATATTCGAGCGCGAGGAGGTTCAGCGCAGGCTGGCCTGACCTTTCGGCAACAATTGAAAAGGCCGGGCAAATCGCCCGGCCTTTTTCGTTGCGCGTGGTGTGGTGTCGTCAGGAAACTTGGGCTGCGTTGACCGGATGGCCGACGAAGTTCTTGTCATCGACACGAACCACCAGCTTGCCATCGGCCAGTTGCGCCACAACCAGCCCCTGCACCGAAACGCAACTTCCCAAAGTGATCGTGCGCAGCATCCGCTTCCCCCAAAGCTTGTGATCCCTTTGGACACGATAACGACACATTTATTAATTTAAACCTAAATTTTGCCACAATTGCGCAGTTTCGCGGCGAAAATACGCAATTATGTTACAACCAGTCGCGCAGAATGGGAATCAACGGCAGATCGGCAGGCGGCATCGGGTAGTCGCGCAAGGATTGTGGTCGCACCCAGGCCAGATTTTGCCCCTCGCGGCCATGGGCAATTCCGGTCCAGCGGCGGCAGGCGAACAGCGGCATCAGCAGGTGAAACTCCGGGTAGCTGTGGCTGGCGAAGGTCAGGGGTGCCAGACAGCTTTTCCAGGTGTCGATGCCGAGTTCCTCTTTCAGCTCGCGGATCAGCGCACCTTCCGGCGTCTCGCCCGGTTCCACCTTGCCGCCCGGAAACTCCCACAGCCCCGCCAGCGATTTGCCCTCGGGGCGCTGTGCCAGCAGCACCCGACCGTCAACGTCGATCAGCGCAACTGCCGATACCAGCAAGACTTTCACTGGCACGCCTCCGGCATGACTTTCACGACCGGTAATCGGCGTTGATGTCGATGTAGCGGTGCGTCAGATCGCAGGTCCAGACCGAGCGCGACGCCTGCCCCAGCCCCAGATCGACGCCGATCAGCAACTCGTCCTGCCGCATGTAGGCGGCGGCGTCGTCTTCGGAATAGTCGGGGTTGCGAAAGCCGTTTTCGGCCACCAGAATCTCGCCAAAGCGGATGGTCAGGCGGTCACGGTCAGCCTCTGCCCCCGATTTGCCCACGGCGGCGACAATCCGGCCCCAGTTCGGGTCTTGCCCGGCCAGCGCGGTTTTCACCAGCGGCGAATTGGCAATCGACAGCGCCACCTTGCGGGCATCCGAGGCCGAGGCGGCACCGGTCACCCGCACTTCGACGAATTTCGTGGCCCCCTCGCCATCGCGGATCACCTGCTGCGCCAGATCGAGCATCACACCATGCAGCGCCGCCTCGAATGCCTTGGCGACCGGGCCTTTCACCGGGCCAGCCGCGCTTTGGCCAGTAGCCGCCAGAATCAGCGCGTCGCTGGTCGAGGTGTCGCTGTCCACGGTGATGGCGTTGAACGTGGTATCCACATGCCGCGACAGCATCTTTTGCAGCATGGCGGGGGCGATTTTCGCGTCGGTGAAGATATAGACCAGCATGGTCGCCATATCCGGCGCAATCATGCCCGAGCCTTTGGCGATGCCGGCAATGCGGATCTCGCCACCGTCGCCCTGCACCGTAGCCATGGCCCCTTTGGGGAAGGTGTCGGTGGTCATCATCGCCAGCGCGGCCATAGAAATTGCGTCATCGCGCAAGCCTGCCACCAGATCGGGTATCTTCGCGGTGATCCTCTCATAGGGCAGCGGCTCGCCGATCACCCCGGTCGAGGAGGAAAACACCCGGGCCGCGGGCAGGCCAAGTGCCTCGGCCACCGCCCCGGTCACCGCGTTCACCGCATCCACCCCGCCCTGACCGGTAAAGGCGTTGGAGTTGCCCGAGTTCACCACGATAGCCGCCCCGGCCCCCGCTGGAACCTTGGCAGCCAGCTTGCACTGACAATCCAGCACGCAGGCGGCGCGGGTGCTGGAGCGGGTAAAGGCCCCGGCAATCGCCGTGCCGGGGGCCAGTTTCACCAGCATCACATCGGTGCGGTTGGCATAGCGCACGCCCGCCTCGACCGCCGAAAACTCCACCCCGGCGATCACCGGCAGGGCGGGAAAACCGCCCTTGGGGGCCAGCTTCGAGACCAGCTTGGCAGGCTTGGCCGCAGCGGCCACCGGGGCCACCGGCTTTTCCTCCACCAAGGCGCCCAGCTTTTTCAGCTTTTTCTTCAACGCCTTGGCTTTGGCTTTCCAGTCGGTCTTGGCCATTGCTGCCCCCGGTTTGCAGTTATTTGTCCAGCAAGGTCTGATCTTTCAGCACCGCCGGGTCAATCCCCTCGCCGGGGCGGGTGACGGTGGCGGCAGCGGTCAGCTTTTCGATATGGGCGGTCAGTGCCGCCTGCTCGATCTCGCCCGCCAACTCGTCGCGCACATCGTCCAGCGCTGGGGCATTGGCCACGCGGGTTTCGGTCAGCTTGACCAGATGCCAGCCGAACTGGGTCTGGATCGGGGCCGAAACCTCGCCGGGCTTCAGCGCCACAACGGCATCCTCGAACGGCTTCACCATCATGCCCAGGCCGAACCAGCCCAGATCGCCACCATTGGCAGCCGAGCCATCCGACGAATTGGCAATCGCCAGTTCCGCGAAATCGGCACCGCCGTCGATCTGGGTTTTCAGCGCCTTGGCCTTTTCCTCGCTGTCCACCAGAATATGGGCTGCATGGTATTCGGTGGTTGGTTCTGCATGGGCGTATTTGGCGTCATAGGCGGCTTGCAGGCTTTCGTCGGTCACGGCCCCCGCGACCGCTGCTTGCAGCGCCACGCCTGACAGATAGCCACGGCGGCTGTTTTCCAGCGACAAGGTGTCGCGCTTGGTCAGGGTGCCGCCCAACGATTGCTCCAGCGCCGATTGCTGGATCAACTGGTCCAGAATCCCCTTGAACAGCACATCGTCGGGCAGGTCGCTGTATTGCGCGGGCAGGCCGTCGCGCAGCACGATCATGTGACCGAGCGTGATGTTGGTGCCGTTCACCGTGGCCACCACTGTCTCGGCAGTCAGATCCTCGGCCGAAACCGGCAGGGCCATTCCGAAGGCGCAAGCGGCCCCAAGGGCCACAGTGGGCCAAAACTTCGCAAATTTCGCCATTTCACCTTCTCCTGAACCTGCCGCGCGGTCGCGCGACGTTGACTTGGCCGACGCCGCCCCTTACATCGCGACAGTCGCGTGAGACAGGGCTGTTACGCCGTCTTGGTTCTTCTAGGGAAGGCTGTGCGGGCGGGCAAGGGCCTTAGCCTCGCACGATTTTGTCAGGAACGACCAGGCGGAGAAAACATGCTGGGTCTCGGAACGCTAATGCGGAAGATGTTCGGCACGCCGAACGACCGCAAGGTCAAATCGGTTCGCCCCTTGGTCGCACAGATCAACGCGCTGGAGCCGGAATTCAAGGCGCTGTCCGACGAGGGTCTGAAAGCCAAGACAGCCGAGTTCAAGGCCCGCATCGAAGCCGGTGAAACCCTGGACGCGCTGCTGCCCGAAGCATTCGCCAACTGCCGCGAGGCGGCGCGCCGGGCGCTTGGCCTGCGGGCCTTCGATGTGCAGCTGAAGGGCGGCATCTTCCTGCACGAAGGCAACATCGCCGAGATGAAGACCGGCGAGGGCAAGACCCTTGTCGCCACCTTCCCGGCCTATCTGAATGCGTTGGCGGGCAAGGGCGTGCATGTCGTCACCGTCAACGACTATCTGGCCAAGCGCGACTCGGCCTGGATGGGCAAGGTTTACGCGGCGCTGGGGCTGACGACCGGTGTGGTCTATCCCTATCAGCCCGATGCCGAAAAGAAGGCCGCCTACCGCGCCGACATCACCTATGCCACCAACAACGAGCTGGGTTTCGACTATCTGCGCGACAACATGAAAAGCGCCATCGAGGACATGTCGCAACGCGGGCATTTCTACGCCATCGTCGATGAGGTGGACAGCATCCTGATCGACGAGGCGCGCACGCCGCTGATCATTTCCGGCCCGTCGCAAGATCGGTCGGAGCTTTACCAGACCGTCGATGCGTTGATCCCCGAAGTGCTGCCCGAGCATTTCAAGCTGGACGAGAAAACCCGCAACGTCACCTTCACCGAAGAAGGCAACGAGTTCATGGAACAGCGGCTGCTGACTGCCGGGCTGCTGCCCGAGGGGCAATCGCTTTACGATCCCGAAAGCACGACGCTGGTGCACCACGTGACGCAGGCGCTGCGGGCGCACAAGCTGTTCCACAAGGACCAGAACTATATCGTGCGCGACGGCGAAGTGATGCTGATCGACGAATTCACCGGCCGGATGATGCGCGGGCGGCGGCTGTCGGACGGCTTGCACCAGGCCATCGAGGCCAAGGAGCATGTGGCGATCCAGCCGGAAAACGTGACGCTGGCAAGCGTGACCTTCCAGAACTACTTCCGGCTTTACGAGAAGCTGGCCGGCATGACCGGTACCGCCAGCACCGAAGCCGAGGAGTTCATGGAGATTTACAAGCTGGGCGTGGTGGAAGTGCCCACCAACCAGCCGGTGCAGCGCAAGGACGAACACGACAAGGTCTATCGCACCGCGCGCGAGAAATACGAAGGCGTGGTGGCGGAAATTCGCGCCGCGCATGAAAAGGGCCAGCCGCTGCTGGTCGGCACCACCAGCATTGAGAAATCGGAACAGCTTTCCGAAATGCTGAAGGCGGCGGGCATCACCCACAACGTGCTGAACGCCCGGCAGCATGAACAGGAAGCCCAGATCGTCGCCGATGCCGGCAAGTTCGGCGCCGTGACCATCGCCACCAACATGGCCGGTCGCGGCACCGACATCCAGCTTGGCGGCAACGTCGAGATGAAGGTGCTGGCCGCGATTGCCGCCGACCCGACGCTGCACCCCGACACGTTGCGCGCCCAGATCGAGGCCGAACACGCCGAGGAAAAGGCGCGGGTGCTGGCGGCGGGCGGGCTTTACGTGCTGGCCACCGAACGTCACGAATCCCGCCGGATCGACAACCAGTTGCGCGGCCGCTCGGGGCGTCAGGGCGACCCGGGGCGTTCCAGCTTTTTCCTGTCGCTGGAAGATGACCTGATGCGCATCTTCGGCTCGGAGCGGCTGGATGCGGTGCTGTCGAAACTGGGGATGAAGGAAGGCGAGGCCATCGTTCACCCCTGGGTCAACAAAAGCCTCGAAAAGGCCCAGGCCAAGGTTGAAGGCCGCAACTTTGACATCCGCAAGCAATTGTTGAAGTTCGACGACGTGATGAACGACCAGCGCAAGGCGATCTTCAGCCAGCGGCTGGACATCATGCAGGCCGAAGACCTGTCCGAAATCGCCCAGGACATGCGCTATCAGGTGATCGACGATCTGGTCGAAGATTTCATGCCGGCGAAAAGCTATCCCGATCAATGGGATGTGCAAGGTCTGCACGAGGCCTGCATCGAGAAGGTCGGGCTGGATGTGCCGGTCAAGGACTGGGCCGCCGAAGAAGGTGTCGATCAGGACGTCGTGCGCGACCGGTTGGAGGCCGCCTCTGACGCGCTGATGGCAGACAAGCTGGCGGCGTTCGGCCCCGAGACCATGCGCACCATCGAGAAGCAGGTGCTGCTGCAAACCATCGACGGCAAATGGCGCGACCACCTGCTGACGCTGGAGCATCTGCGCTCGGTCGTGGGCTTCCGCGGCTATGCGCAGCGCGACCCGCTGGCCGAATACAAGACCGAAGCCTTTGCGCTGTTTGAATCCATGCTGGATTCGCTGCGGCAGGACGTGACGCAGAAACTGGCGCAGGTCCGGCCGATCTCCGAGGCGGAACGGCAGGCGATGATGGCGCAGTTCCTGGCACAGCAGCAGGCCGAACAGGCCAAGCTGGCACCCGAAACCGTCGAGGCGGAACCTGTCGAGGCCGAGGCTGCTGGTGCAGCACCGGTTGCAGTGGCTGCCACGGCGCTGGCCGGATTCGATGCCGCCGACCCCACCACCTGGGGCAACCCGGCGCGCAACGACCCCTGCCCCTGCGGCTCGGGCGAGAAGTTCAAGCACTGCCACGGCAATCTGGTCTGAGGCCGGTTGATTGCGGCGAAACGGGGGCGGGATTCCCGCCCCTGTGGCATTTTGGGCGGCGGTTTCGCGAAACAATCCCCAACGTCGTTGGAAACATTCCCTGAATTCGCCATTTCCGTGCCAGTATTGCCGACTAGCCTTGCACGATAAAGTTCTGAGCGGAGGCTGAGATGAACGCGAAACGACGCATTGCCCTGTCGGTTGCCCTGCTGACGGCGGGCCTGGCTTCCGGGCAGATCGTGCAAAACCTGTCGGACGACCCGGCCAGCCAACTGGCGCAAGCCGAGCCGACCCCGACCGCCATCACCCATCTGGCCGCGAAATCCGACGCCGGGCTGGCAACGCCTGTCACGGCGCTACCACCGCCCGGTCTGCCGGTGCAGGCGCTTGCCCCGGCCGAGACGCCGCCGCCATCGGTCGCCGCGGCCGAAGCACCCAAAGCCGCTTCGCCGCTGCTTGCGGCCATCGCAGTTGGCAAGGCGCTGAAAGGCGCGGTCGCCCCGGCGCTGCAATCGGCACCGATCGAACTGGCGCGGCTGGAAACCCCGGAGTTGCCGCAACCGGCACCGCTGGCCGAACCTGTGCCCGACGTCGTGGCAAACGCATGTCCGCTGACGCTGGATCTTGCGCCGCAACCGGGGGCAATGCTGGGGATCACGCTGCTGGCGCCCTGCCAAAGCAACGCGCGGGTGGTGCTGAAGCATGGCGGCCTGGCCGTCACCGCGAAAACCTCCGGTAGCGGGTCGCTGTTCCTGACGCTGCCGGCGCTGGATCGCGAGGGCGCGGTGTCGGTGATGCTGCCCGATGGCAAGACCGCCGAGGCGCAGCTTGCGGTGCCCGATCTGGACGCCGTGCAACGCTTTGCCGTGCAGTGGACCGCCGACGACAATTTCCAGCTGCACGCTTTTGAAGGCGACGCCGATTACGGCACGCCCGGCCATATCTCGGCCGCCGATCCGCATCTGCCGCCTGCGGGCGCGCCTGCGGATGGCGGTTTCCTGACCCTGCTGGGCGATGCCACGGTCGATCTGCCGATGCTGGCCGAGGTTTACACCTATCCCGCCAAACCCGGCGTCACCGCGCGCATCGTGGTCGAGGCCGCGATTACCGAGGCCACCTGTGGCCGCGATCTGCTGGGCGAAACCCTGGTCAGCAGCGGTGGTGCGGTCACTGTGACCGATCTCACGGTGGCGATGCCGCAATGCGATGGTACCGGCGACATTCTGGTGTTGAATAATCTGGCCCCGGATATGAAGATCGCCGCGAAGTAAGGGTCAGGCGGCAATTCATGGGGCGACGGATTTGGGGCGCGGCGGTGATCGCCGCGTTCCTGCATTGCGGGGTGGCTGCGGCGCAGGATGTCACCCTGACCGCCCGCGATGGCGGCATCACGCTGGACGGCACGCTGCAAGGCTTTGACGGCGAGTTTTACCGCATCGAAACCGCGTATGGTCTGCTGACCGTCGATGGCGAAGGCGTGATCTGCACCGGCCCCGGCTGCCCCGACCTGACAGCGCCACTGGCGGTGATTCGCATCCAGGGGGCGGCAGATGCGGGCAACCGGTTGCTGCCGGGCCTGCTGGCGGTTTTTGCCGCGACCCGCGGTTTGCAGATCGACAGCCAGCCTGCCGAAGCGGGCTTTGCAGCCGAGCTGACCGATGCTGCCACCGGCCAGCTGCTGGCCCGCATCAGCTTTGCCGCCACCGCCCCTGCTGCCGCTGAAAAGGCGCTGGCCAGCGGGGCGGCGGAACTGGTCGTTTCGGCTACTGCGCCGCAGGGTATGGGGTCGCGGGTGCTGGGGCTGGATGCGCTGATCGCCATCGTGGCGCAGGACAACGCCTTTCCGCGCATCGCCACGCCCGATCTTGCGCGCGTGCTGCTGGGCGAGGTGACCAACTGGCAGGCGCTGGGCGGGCCGGACATGCCCTTGGTGCTTCACGCGCTGGAACCCGGTGACAGTTTGCAGGCGGCCTTGGAGGCTCGGCTGGGGCGGCCGGTGGCGGCGAGCGTTCGGCATCCCGATCTGGCCAGCCTGGCCGCGGCAGTGGCGCGCGACCCCTGGGCGCTGGCGATCACCGGGCGTTCGGCGCAAGGCGCGGCGCGGGCGCTGCCATTGACCGACAGTTGCAGCTTTCCGCTGCTGCCCACCGGCCTTGCGGTGAAAGCCGAGGATTACCCGCTTTCGCTGCCGCTATACCTGCTGACCCCGCGCCGACGCCTGCCGCTGCTGGCCCGCGAGTTTCTGGAGTTTCTGGCATTGCCGGAAGCCCAAGCCTCGGTCGCCGCCGCCGGCTACGTCGATCGCGCGCCGGAACGCCAGCCGATGACCGCCGATGGCCTGCGGCTGATCAACGCCATTCGCGGCGCGGGCGCGGATGTGACGCTGGATGATCTGAAACGGCTGGCCGATCTGATGGTGGGGGCGGACCGGCTGTCGCTGACCTTCCGCTTCGAGGATGGTTCGACCACTCTGGATGCCCATAGCCGCGACAACCTGGCCGATCTGGCGCGGCTGCTGGCGGTGGGGGAGTTTCGCGGGCAGGACATGGTGCTGGCCGGGTTTTCCGATGGCGCGGGCGATGCGGCGGCCAATCTGGCGCTGTCGCAGGCGCGGGCCGAGGGCGTGCTGGCGGCGCTGACCAAGGCCACACCCGACCTGCCCGAGGGTCAGGCCCTGCCGCGGATCGAAGCCTTTGGCGAGGCGCTGCCGATGGCATGCGACACCACGGCGGCGGGGCGGCGGCTGAACCGGCGGGTGGAAGTCTGGCTGCGCCCTTTGCTGGGGCCGGTTAAAGATAGCCTTGTGCCCTGAAGCTGAGTTCGCGGTCTTTGCCGATGATCAGATGGTCGTACAGGGTGATGCCCAGTGTCGCCGCGGCATCCTGGATCTGCATGGTCACCGAGATATCGGCCTCTGAGGGTGTTGGGTCTCCCGAGGGGTGATTGTGCACCAATATCAACGCAGAAGCGTTCAGTTCCAGCGCCCGTTTCACCACCTCGCGCGGATAGACCGGCACATGGTCCACCGTGCCCTTGGCCTGCGCCTCGTCAGCGATCAGCACGTTCTTGCGATCCAGAAACAGGATGCGGAACTGTTCCAGATCCAGATGCGCCATGGCGGTGCGGCAATAATCCAGCAGCGCGTCCCAGCTTGACAGCACCGGCCGGTGCAGTACCCGAGCGCGCATCAGCCGCTGCGCCGCGGCCTCGACGATCTTCAATTCCTGCACCACGGCCTGGCCAACACCATTGACCGCCAGCAGTCGCGCCATCGGGGCCGAGATTACCCGGTTGAAATCGCCGAAGGTGTCCAGCAGCGCGCGCGCCAGCGGTTTCACGTCTTGTCGCGGAATGGCGCGGAACAGCAGCAGTTCCAGCAGTTCGTAATCCGGCATCGCTGTGGCGCCGCCTTCGATGAAGCGGCTACGCAGGCGTTTGCGGTGGTCGGCGATATACGAGGGCAGACGGGCGGGAAGCGCTGCCCCCACAGCCTCGTCGCCGTCGCCTTGCGGGGCAAACAGCGGCAGCGGGGCTTCGTGAAAGGCGCGGTGCGGGCTCATGAGCGCAGCTTGGCACGGGTTTGGTGAAGAAACCATTAACCGCAACCGGGCGCGTCACACGGCAGCGCCGACCTTGCGGCGACGGTGCGGGATGCGTATGTCAGCGGCAACGAAGCGACCAAGGGGACAGCGATTGTTGGCATCTACCATGCAGTATTTCCGCTGGGCCTTCGTCTTTACGGCTATCGGCCTGGTGGGGGCGTTCTGGTTGGGCTGGCTGTTTTCCGGCACACTGGCGGGCGGGCTTTCGTTCCTGCTGATCGGCTCGGTGCTGGCAGTGCTGGAGATCTCGCTGTCGTTCGACAACGCCATCGTCAACGCCAACAAGCTGAAGGAAATGACGCCGGTCTGGCAGCACCGCTTTCTGACCTGGGGCATCATCATCGCGGTGTTCGGCATGCGGATCATCTTTCCGCTGCTGATCGTGGTGGTGGCGGCGCATATCGGGCCGTGGCAGGCGCTGAAGCTGGCGGCGTTGAACCCGGCGGAATACGCCAGCATCATCGGCGAGGCGCATCTGTCGATTGCGGCCTTTGGCGGCGCCTTCCTGATGATGGTGGGGCTGAAATACTTTTTCGACGAAGGCAAGGACGTCCACTGGATCGCGACGCTGGAACGCACGATGTCGAAGTTCTCGTCGGTGCAGGGGATCGAGCTGGCAATCGTGCTGGCGGTGGTCATGGTCTTTGCCAGCGTGATGCCCGAGGCCGAGGTGGCGACCTTTCTGTACGCGGCGGTGGCGGGTCTGCTGACCTTTCTGCTGGTCGAAGTGCTGGGGCATCTGCTGGATGCCAGCCAGCAGGTCATCGGTTCGGCGGCGCGTGGGGGCCTAGGGGCGTTTCTGTATCTGGAAGTGCTGGACGCCAGTTTCAGTTTCGACGGGGTGATCGGGGCGTTTGCGCTGACGCAGAACCTGTTCCTGATCGCCATCGGCCTGGGGATCGGTGCGATGTATGTGCGGTCGATGACGATCATGCTGGTCGAACGCAACACGCTGGCCGAGTTCCGCTATCTGGAGCATGGGGCGTTCTGGTCGATCCTGATCCTGTCGGGGATCATGTTCTGTCAGACGCTGTGGCACATCCCCGAAGTGGTGACCGGGCTGCTGGGCGCCGGGTTCATCGGTCTGGCGCTGCTGTCGTCGATCCGCTATCGCCGCAATGGCGGGGCTTCCGGCGAGGATGCCTGAGCGCGAATGAACGGCGGGTGCCCGCGCTTGGGCACCAGCGCCTAGTTCTTCATCCCGTCCCAGAAGCTTTTCACCTTGGAAAAGAAGCTGGAGCCTTCGGGGTTGTTTTCTTCCGACAGCTTTTCGAACTCGCGCAGCAGGTCTTTCTGCCGCGCGGTCAGGTTGACCGGGGTTTCCACGGCCAGTTCGATCAGCATGTCACCTGCCGGGCCACCGCGCAGCGCCGGCATGCCCTTGGCGCGCAGCCGCATCTGCTTGCCGGTCTGGCTGCCTGCGGGCACCTTGACCCGGCTCATGCCGCCGTCGATGGTGGGCACTTCGACCTCGCCGCCCATGGCGGCGGTGGGCATTGAAACCGGAACGCGGCAGTAAAGGTTGATGCCGTCACGCTGGAAGATCGCGTGTTCCTTGACCTCGATGAAGATATAAAGATCGCCCGAGGGGCCGCCGCGCATGCCGGCCTCGCCCTCGCCCGCCAGGCGGATGCGGGTGCCGGTTTCAACGCCGGCCGGGATGTTGACCGACAGCGCGCGTTCCTTTTCCACCCGTCCGGCGCCACCGCAGGCCTTGCAGGGGTTCTTGACGATCTGGCCCATGCCGTTGCAGGTGGGGCAAGTGCGTTCGACCGTGAAAAAGCCCTGTTGGGCCCGCACCTTGCCCATGCCCGAACAGGTGGGGCAGGTGACGGGCTCGGCGCCACCCTCGGCGCCGGTGCCCTTGCAGGACTCGCAGGCGACCGAGGCAGGCACGTTGATGGTTTTCTGCGCGCCCTTGAACGCCTCTTCCAGGCTGACCCGCAGGTTGTAGCGCAGGTCGGAACCGCGCTGGGCGCGTGAGCGGTTGCCGCCGCCACCACCGCGACCGCCCATGAAATCACCAAACAGATCCTCGAACACGTCCGAGAAGGCCGAGGCGAAATCGCCCTGGCCGCCATAGCCGCGCCGCGCGCCTGCCGGGCCGCCGCCCATGCCACCATCGAACGCCGCATGGCCATAGCGGTCATAGGCGGCTTTCTTGTCGGCATCCTTCAGCACGTCGTAAGCCTCGTTCACTTCCTTGAACTGGGCTTCGGCGTTGGGATCGGTGGTGTTGCGGTCGGGGTGCAGTTCCTTGGCCTTGGCGCGGTAGGCCTTTTTCAATTCCTCGGCGCTCGCCCCGCGTGCGACTCCAAGGATTTCGTAGAAATCGCGTTTTGCCATGGCAAGTTCCTTAACGGAGCACCGGCGGGCGACGCTATGGCCGCCCGACCGATTTCCTACGGATTATTTCCGCTTGTTTCCGCCAAGATCCTCGAAGTCGGCATCGACGATGTCGTCATCGACCGAGCGCGGGCCATCATCGGCGCCGCCTTCGGCTTCGGACTGGCTGGCCTTGTAGATCGCCTCGCCCAGACGCATCGCCGCCTCGGTCAGGTTCTGGATGCCACCCTTGATCTTGCCGACATCGTCTTTCTCAAGGGTTTCCTCCAGCGCGCCCATCGCCAGTTCGATGGCTTCGACGGTCGAGGGATCGACCTTGTCGCCATGGTCGTGGATCGACTTCTTGGTGGAATGAATCAGGCTTTCGGCCTGGTTGCGGGTTTCCACCAGCTCGCGGCGGGCCTTGTCGCCTTCGGCGTTGGCTTCGGCGTCGCGCACCATCTTTTCGATATCGGCGTCGGACAGACCGCCCGAGGCCTGGATGGTGATGTTCTGCGCCTTGCCAGTGCCCTTGTCCTTGGCGCCGACCGACACGATGCCGTTGGCGTCGATGTCGAAGGTCACCTCGATCTGCGGCATGCCGCGCGGGGCGGGCGGGATGTCTTCAAGGTTGAACTGGCCCAGCATCTTGTTGTCGGCGGCCATTTCGCGTTCGCCCTGGAACACCCGGATCGTCACGGCGTTCTGGTTGTCTTCGGCGGTGGAGAACACCTGGCTTTTCTTGGTCGGGATCGTGGTGTTGCGGTCGATCAGCCGGGTGAACACGCCACCCAGCGTTTCGATGCCCAGCGAAAGCGGGGTCACGTCCAGCAGCACCACGTCCTTGACGTCGCCCTGCAGCACGCCGGCCTGGATAGCAGCCCCCAGCGCCACGACTTCATCCGGGTTGACGCCCTTGTGCGGCTCCTTGCCGAAGAACTTGGTCACTTCCTCGATCACACGCGGCATACGGGTCATGCCGCCGACCAGAACCACCTCGTCGATGTCGCCAATGCCGATGCCGGCATCCTTCAGCGCGGCCTGGCACGGCTTGATCGAGGCCTTGATCAGGTCGGCCACCAGGCTTTCCAGCTTGGCGCGGGTGAGTTTCATCACCAGGTGCAGCGGCTGGCCGGTGGTGCGGTCCATCGAGATGAACGGCTGGTTGATTTCGGTCTGGCTGGCCGAGGAAAGCTCGATCTTGGCCTTTTCGGCGGCTTCCTTCAGGCGTTGCAGCGCCATCTTGTCCAGCGTCAGGTCAACGCCATGCTCTTTCTTGAACTCGTCGGCCAGATAGTTGACCACGCGCATGTCGAAGTCTTCGCCACCCAGGAAGGTGTCGCCGTTGGTGGATTTCACCTCGAACAGGCCATCGTCGATCTCGAGGATGGTGATGTCGAAGGTGCCGCCGCCAAGGTCATAGACCGCGATGGTTTTCGCGTCTTTCTTGTCAAGGCCGTAAGCCAGCGCCGCCGCGGTGGGTTCGTTGATGATGCGCAGCACTTCAAGACCGGCAATCTTGCCCGCGTCCTTGGTGGCCTGACGCTGGGCGTCGTTGAAATAGGCGGGAACGGTGATGACGGCCTGCGTCACTTCCTCGCCCAGATAGCTTTCGGCGGTCTCTTTCATCTTTTGCAGGATGAAGGCCGAGATCTGGCTGGGCGAGTATTTCTCGCCGCGCACCTCGACCCAGGCGTCGCCGCTGCCACCGTTGACCAGATTGTAGGGCAGGTTCTTCTTGTCTTTCGCCAGATGCGCGTCGTCGATCCGGCGACCGATCAGGCGTTTCACCGCGAAAATGGTGTTCGACGGGTTGGTGACGGCTTGCCGCTTGGCGGCCTGGCCGACCAGACGTTCGTGTTCGGTAAACCCGACAATCGAGGGCGTGGTGCGTGCCCCTTCGGCGTTTTCGAGAACCCGCGGCTGCGCCCCATCCATGATGGCAACGCAGGAGTTCGTGGTCCCGAGGTCGATCCCGATGACTTTGGCCATGATAAGCTACCTCTTCTTAGGCGATGTTATGGGGGTCAGGCCCGTTGTGGCCCCTGATCCCCGATCCCAAACGTTCCGGCAAGGCGTGCCGCCCCATCCGGCTGTCTTGGGCGTATATAAGGAGGGGTCTGCAAGGCTGCAAGCGCAACGGCGGCGGGAAATTTCAGGAAAATGCCGTGAAATCCCCGCCGATCCGCGACGTTCAGTCGCCCAGGCTGCAACAACCCGAAAGGCCCAGCGTCTGATCGCCTTTGCGGGTGAACAGATCCATGTCGATGCCCATCAGGGTGTTATCCATGCCGTCGGCGCAAATCTCGGCGCGCAGGCTGGCAAAGCCGGTCATTCCGGGGCTGGACAGCAGCATGCCCACCCGGTCGTTGCGGGCGAAAATCGGCACGGCGGCATCCATCTTCAGGGTGGTTGTGGTCTCTGTCAGGTCGGTGAACACCAGCGTGGCGGTGGCGGGATCAAAGTCGGCAGTCCAGAACGGCTCGGTGCCAAGGCATTTCATCGGGCGGGTCAGCTCCGGCCAGTCCGGCCCCGGCTGTTGTTGCAGATAGCGCAGCGCGACCCAGGCAATCGCGTCTTCGTCCAGGTTGATCTGGCCCCATTCGCCATCGTCGGAATAGGCCACCACCTCGACCCCCTTGGCATCGGGCGCAAGGCTTCCCAGCTTTTCGGCGCTGGCGGCGGGTTCGGCGCGGGCGGCCAGCGTGTCATCGGCGGCAACGCCGGTCACGTCGAACAGCGCGGGCAAGACCTGCGCCTGCGCCGGCAGCGCCAGACACAGCAGAACAAGAAAGTATCGGATCATCGCTTGGCGCTCCAACTGGCCGAGGCATGTTTGCGGGTAAAGGACTCGGCCATCAGCCCGATCATCAGGCAGGCAATTGTCACCTTCAGCGGGTAGCTGGTATTGCTGAAATGCGGGTTGTAGTTCAGGAACATGTAGCCGCGGCCCTGGTCGATGGTGTGAAACAACGGATTCCAGTCGAACATTTTCAGGATGTAGCTGGGCATCATGTTGGCCACGAACATCTTGCCCGAGGCTATCATGTTGGCGCGCATGTAGATCTGCGACACAATGCCGAACAGATCGGGTGCCCAGGGCATCGCCGCCATGAACACCATGCCGATCGCCAGACCCGAGGCCCAGGACAGCATCAGCATCGCCATCACCCCCACCGGATCGTCGATGCTGATCGGCGTGATCGCGGCGTGATAGAAATAAAGGATCACCGAGGCCGACAGCACCTGGGTATAAAGCGCGCCCACGGCTGCGGCCGAAATCGCCACGATGGTGTTCATCGGCCCGTGTTTCATCATCGGCGAGGTCGGACCTTCGGCCTTGATCACAGCGGCCATGGTCTTGGTGTGGGTCATGAACATGAACACACCGGAAAAGATGTAAAGCACGAAGTCGCCGCGAATGGCGTTGCGCCGCATCCCCATGACATTCATCAGGAAATAGAACACTGCCACCAGCATCAGGGTCTGGAAGATGTTCATCAGCAGCCCGATGACCGCATTGCCGTGGCTTTTGCGGATATTGCGCACCGTGGCGTGGAAGATCAGCTCCAGCATCCCAAATGCCGAGCGCGCCTGACTTTGCCGGGTTTGCGGTCGAAACATGCCTGCGGAACCTCATGCGTGGCGGGACTTGCCGCATATACACCGGGAAATCTTGCCGTTCCCTTAGCAAGCGATGATAAGGAAGATCGGGTTTCATATCAACGGCGGTCAAAAGATCGCCCTGCCGGAGCGTCTTATGGATCACGACAAGCTTGTCCGCGTCATCCGCCGTCTTGCCCTGGAGGCCGGCGACCGGATCATGGCGGTGTATAATTCGCCCGATTTCGCGGTGAAGACCAAGGCTGATGCCAGCCCGGTAACCGAGGCTGACGAGGCGGCGGATGCGCTGATCTCGGCCGGGTTGCGGGCGGCGTTTCCCGATATCACGCTGATCACCGAGGAACAGGCGGCAAGCCACGCGTTGACGGCCCGCACCTTCCTGATCGTCGATCCGCTGGATGGCACCAAGGAGTTCGTGCAGCGGCGCGGCGATTTCACCGTGAACATCGCCTATGTCGAGGACGGCGTGCCGGTGCGCGGCGTGGTCTATGCGCCGGCGCAGGGGCGGCTGTTCTACACTCAGGCTGACGGCAGTTCGGTGGAAGAAACCGGCGCTTTCGACAAGGTGGTTGCCGGTGCTGTGCACCGGGTCGGGGTTTCCACCCCCGA
>NZ_ACYY01000012.1 GCF_000176015.1 Rhodobacter ferrooxidans
AAGCTCACGAAAGACGAAGCCCCGGGAAAAATTCTGGAGGAGATGTCCGATTGGCGTCCCCTCGAGAGCATATACGAGTGACAGGCAATCGAGCGGCTCATGAAAGACAACAAAGACGTAGACAAGTTCTACACCCCTGAAGACGCCACAGAGGCAATTCGAAACCTGTCAGCCGAGCAGAAGCGGAGGCTTGAACGTGCGGCCAGAAGGCGCGCTTGGTTCTCAGGAGACCACAAGGGCCTCTTGCATGAAGCCATCGCAAGCACAGC
Source organism: Rhodobacter ferrooxidans (assembly GCF_000176015.1). Taxonomy (GTDB): domain Bacteria; phylum Pseudomonadota; class Alphaproteobacteria; order Rhodobacterales; family Rhodobacteraceae; genus Pseudorhodobacter_B; species Pseudorhodobacter_B ferrooxidans. The sequence goes on from NZ_ACYY01000012.1 coordinate 270, forward strand.
AATTGGAAGGAGACGGTGGAACCGCTCCGTCGATGTTGTGCGTCACCTGGACCAAGCGATGCGCAGCATGACTTGGAACGCCGCGAAGCGCAAAGAGATTGCCTCTGACAACCTCGAAGAAACATCGACACGGGGGGCATGGCAGGACGAGGAGCTGTCAACCGAAGCGGCCCTTGAGGCTCGCGAAAGCCGCGAGGAACAACGCGCGAAAGCCATCGAACTCTGCGGTGACGATTGGGAAGTGCAACTTCTCGTAGAAGGCCTGCTCAACGACAGCACGCCGGAAGAGCTGGTTGAACTCTTCGGAGACAAGACCTCATATGAAACGGTCCGAAAACGAATGAATCGAAAAATCAAGAACTACCGGGCCCAGGGTGATAACCGATGACGAAAAAGAAGGACCCTGGAGTGACCCGTCTCGAAGACGAGATGGTGGAAGATGTTTTCGCCATGAGCGACGCTGAGATCGAGGCGGAGCTGCGGGAAGATGGCGTCAATATCGACACGTTCGACAAGGAAATGGACGAACTTTTCGCGTCCGCCCTCGCCGAGGGCGGGCAACGGCGCCTGCAGGAAGCCCGCAAGGCGGTCGACCTGCATCATGAGCGCCAGAAGCGAAAAGAGCAGCAGAAGTCCCAGGACGAGCTTCGTGCGAAGATTGCTGCAATTGTGTCGGGAAATCCCGACCTGACGATGGCCGCCCGCAACTTCGAGAAGGAACATGACGGCGATCTGGAGGGGGTCCTTGAGGACCTGCAGGAGCTCACGGGTGACGATTGGGATGGCGATGAGTGATGCGCAACATCCGTGATCCGGAAGAGTTGTTGAAGGAGTTCGGCATCTCACGCCCCGACCAGATCGATCTCGAGGCCATCGCCTGGACGCAGAACGCACGTGTTCAATACCGTCATCTGCACGGGTGCGAGGCCCGGATCATTGGTGCAGGAAACCGTGCAATGATCTCCCTGAAACCGGATGGGAACCCGCGCCGGAGGCGTTTCTCGCTTGCCCATGAGATCGGCCATTGGCAGTGCCATCGCGGGCAGACCCTAATGTGCCAGGCTGACGATATCGAGACGGGCAGCACAATCGGAAGACTTCCAGAGCGCGCGGCCGATCGCTTCGCTGCTCAACTTCTTATGCCCGAGTTCCTGATCCGGGAGAGCCTTCGTGGCTACGGCAATCGTTTCGACATGGGAACAATTAAAGCCATGGCGGAAGATTTTGACATGAGCCTAACAGCCGCCGCGATCAGGTTGGTCGAGCGCAACACCGTACCGAGCTTCTTGATCTGTCATACGTCGAAGGGACGAAAGTGGTTCACGCGATCCCCGAAAGTCGACCACCAATGGTTTCCAATGGATCACTTAGACAAGGACAGCCTAGCGTTCGACGTCCTGTTTGGTAGAGGGCCCGACGACAGAATGCTGCGCGCGAGCGGGGCAGATGCCTGGTTCGACAAGCCGTGGGCACACGAGATACCCATCAAGGAGCAAACCGTGCGTATTTACGACGATGAAGTGTTGACACTCTTGGTCGTGCAGGATGAGCGCATGCTGGCGAATTGACTTCGGCAGCTGCTGACTGAGCGAGCGATGAGGTCAGATGATCTAGTCGTCTTCCAGCTCCCCCTTCTCTCTGCTATCCATGCTGTAGTTCAACCGAAGCGCTGACGAAAATCTAGAATAATCGGAGCTCACGGCCGGTGCTTTCTCGGCCTTTTCACGCGTGGACGTTTTGGTGCATCATGCAAAATGGTAGCTTGATGCCGAAAGAGTTGGCAGCCGACAATACGAAGCCTGGATTGCAGGTATGGGAGGCAAATAAATGCTTTCATCTCCTAACCATGATCGGCCAACGTGGGCAAATTCTGCAGCGCAACTCGTCGAAATGGACGTTCGCGGCATATCATTGCCCTACATGGGGCTTATCCCAAGCTCAATCTGACATCGGTTCGAGCGTGACTTTCGCGGCCACGATAGCTATAACCACTTCATGTATGGCGATTGAGAAGATATGGTAAGCTGCGTGCCTTCCAAGGCTACATATTGCACAAAATATAGGATGCAGAGTCCTTGGAACCAACTTTTTCGAGCAAACTCATGAGGGACTTGGCGACAGAACCCGAGAAAGCTTACCGCCATCTCGGGAGTGAAAGCGGCCAGGCTTTCATCAGTTTGGTCGCAGACTTCCGAGCAGCCTTTTTCGCGGGTGATGTACCGATGGGCCCAAGATCGGCAACGAGAAACGGTGACAGCTTCGAGCTGGACTGGTTTGTCTCCTCTGGCTGCACACTGAAAACGGTGATAACTGCCTCTGGCAGACGGGACGACGCGTGGAAAGACGCTCATCGAATCCATTTGGAGACTATTATGATTGGCGGGGAGGTACTGGCTTGATGTTTGAACCGAACTGGGCTTCTCCACCGGGTGACACAATCTCGCGGCTGGCGGCAGCCGCCAGCGTTCCGATATACGAATTGGCGGCGCGCATCGGGTTCGAAGAAGATGTGTTTGCTGGAATCATGGACGGACGTGTCCAGATCTGTTCCGAGATCGCGGTTGCATTATCATCGGAACTAGGCGCATCGAGCCAGTTCTGGACCGCACGTTACAACCAATTTGTTGCAGATAAGGCGCGAATTTCCAGTTCTGCGCCTGACCAATCGTTGTCCACTTGGGGGCAGACGTTTCCAATTAGAGCGCTGCGCGAGCTCGGTTGGCTACCAAAGGGCTCTCGCGGCGAACGTCTCTCCGACGATGTACTCCGCTTTTTCGGCTGCGATAGTATCACCAACTGGAATGAACGATACTCCTCCGGGATTGGCCAAGTTGCATTTCGAACGTCGTTTGCCTTTGAAAGCGACGAGATGGCGACGTTAGCTTGGCTTCGAGTCGGCGAGATGCAATGCGAGAACTTATCTCTTGCGAGGTTTTCCGCGAGCAATTTCAAGAAGCGTCTGCCTGAGCTAAAGAAACTTAGTGCACTCAAGCGCCCCGAGTTATTCTTCCCAAAATTACAGCAAGCGTGCGCTGAAAATGGCGTTGGTCTGGTAAGTTCGAAAGCCCCAAGTGGATGTCGCGCAAGCGGTGCAACCTGGACAAACACAAAGGGCAACCCGATTATTTTGCTCAGCTTTCGCTACTTGAGTGAAGACCATTTTTGGTTCACTTTTTTCCATGAGGCAGCGCACGTTGTTTTGCACGGTACCGACCATATTTCGGTGGATGGTGCCGATCCGTCACCACTAGGTGCATCAGTATTTGAGGAAGAAGCCGATGCGTTCGCGCAAAACGCGCTTGTCCCATCTGACCTCAGGGAAGAGATGTTGAACGGCTTCCCAACCCGCCCATTTGCCCGTAAGATCGCGCGTGGAGCAGGCGTCACACCTGGCATTATTGTCGGGCAACTTCAAAGAGCTGGAGTTCTGCAGCCACAACAGCTCAACGATTTAAAGCGCCGCTACAAATGGGAGGGGAGTACTACACTACCAGTCCTTTTTCAGCCGCGGAAATACTCGTAGACATCAGGACTCTTTTGCCAGTTGCAAAGGCTGTCCTCGATCACCTGTTTTCCCACACCGAAAACCTCATCCAAGGCATCAATGCGAGACTCCAAAGCTCTGCCTGTTATGTGGTGTTCGCGATCGCCAAAAAACAACAGCCGCGCCCCAGCGAGCGGTCCTGTTGCTTTGTCCAAGTAAACGCTGCCTGGTGTAATCGGAGCGAGCTGAAGTTTGCCAAGCATTGTGAGAAAATCGAACCTACCTAGACGCCCCCCACCGAAACCAAATACTCCCTTCATGGAATTGTAGAGAGCATCGAAAGCCGCTCGCGGCTCTTGCCCAACACTCGCGTGTGTAGCGATCATTCTTTCACGAAAGCCGCCGAACTCCGTCTGCCACGCATAGTACGTACGAAACGTCTTTGCTATCGCTTGAGGCTTCTTACTTTGGAATTTCCGATGATTGGAAAAACTACCGGAGACATTGGCGTCTGCCAATCTGCCCGAGTTCGCGGTCAACATACTCTCAAATGCATTTGGATCGGCACTATAGTGGGTGAATGTCCAAACAGGTCCCGCGCCAAATGTACCATAGACATTCCCCGCTAGCTTCCATTCATCTGCTGCGTGTTTTCCGAAGTGGGTCAAGATGAATGTTAGCCAAACCGCTTCGTCGAGTTGCCCGTGTCGTTGAAGGTGAAGGGCGCCTCTTACCGGGTCGAAAATACCCGAATGTGGATCACACCGAGCCGGGTCCACGCCGCGCATCAGCAAAGTATCAGTATATGAAATTCGACGAAGGCTGGACACGATCTGATGCGCCCAGCAAAGCCTCCGTTGTGCAGTCGCGATCCCAGAAAGGGGACCAAACTGCGCGTCAACTTGCCCTATTCTTCCTAGAAATTCGTTGACTCGGTCTTTATGTATGCCAACCATGCTTTTCTGCCTCAGCCTACGTGCTCAAAAAGATCTCTAACGGGTGCTTGCTTTCTTTCAAGCCTGCCGAGGATGTAAAGCCGATAAATCGGTGAAATCTCCTTCATTATCTTCGCAACCCTACGCAACTCGGGCCTCTCGGCTCTAAGATCATCACCGCGCTTCCGCATCTCCTCAAAAATCTTATGAATTCGAAAAAGTTCAATAAAGTCGAGCCAGTAAGGGTCGAGATTTGTTGGCGCTGTGTGGTCGATATTTCCGGTTCGGATCTGGTGTTCGGCGATTTTCACTTGCTCTATGCTCTTCCACGGATTTCCTAAAGGCATCTCAGGCATTGGTGAATAATCGTGAAACCCTTCCCGATAATATGCTTCGGCGCCGGATGTGGAGAGGTTCGCGGGTCGCCCCTTAGTTGCGGCGCTGTCATGGTACAGATGTAGACTAGTCACGGAATGGCTATATCTGCCCAATCCAAGGCCCAATTCTCGAGCCGCTATCTCCTGTAGCATTGTAAACGTGAAAACATCATGCGGAAGCCCAAAGAATGCGTCGTTGGAACGCATGTGCGTGTGCATCAACAGTTGACCGTTTCTTATCGCAAATTGAATAGTGCAGGTGCAGGGCTTGTCACCGTTTTTCGGTTTTGCATCCGAGTTGTCATAAATCTGAACAAGCGCGTTTCTTGACCCTTCGCGTTCACGCAAAGTACGGATCACCCGATCCCATTCACTTGCTCCGTCGCGTTTTGCGAGCGCTTCCTTCCCGAAAATTCGCGGCCCATAGGCCCCGTTCGCCGTGACCTCATCCTTGATCAGCTTTGGGTAGTTTGGGATATAATGCTTGATGAACTCGACGCGATCACTCCCCGATAAGTACCAAAAAAGTTCTCCAAGTGGGCTGAAGGCTTTGGCTTTGGAGAACGATCGGCTAAGGCGCGCCCGAGGGTTCTTCAGCTCCAAAAGTGCACCGAAGACCTCTGTGCTCTTTCCCTTGCTGGAGTCGACCACAAAATTCCCACGCCCGGTGAGCAGCTGCTTGAAAACAACTCTCATGAGGTCGTCTAGGCTGTCCTCGCTCGCATGAAACACTGTTCATCAACCTCGTTCTCTGGTTGAATTTCGGCCTTCTCGGGCGAAAGTTCAAGGCGCCTAAGCCAAATCCCTTGTCTCCTGATACGAATAAATAGCTGGCTCGCGGCGTGGGTGGTAGGTCGAGGTCGAATTCAGGGTTGACTTAGTGACTTTCAGCAAATTGTGAGATTTCATGTTCAAGAAGTTCATTCTTTCTAGGAAAGTCTGTCCCTTGCAGAGGTATAAGGTCCACTTTCCTACGGCCGCATATATCACCGCTGCCAGTCCTTTTCCGCTTGGGAGACAACTCTGTCTGACAAGTTTCGCTCGGCTTGTTTTGCCTCTTTCAGCGTCAGCCCGAACGCCACATGCGACTTGGCTGCAGACACAACCGACCGCGCAATCCACTTCCGCTGGTCCGCATCCGCGAAATCCCCTGCCAGTGCATCCGTCTGCCCGCTGGCAAGTTCCGCCACAACCCCTTTGCCATACCGCTGACGCAGCTCGTCGGCGAACCGCTCAGCATGGGCATCACCCCGGAACTCAACTTTGCCATCCGCCCGCATGATGCGGCCCATCGATCCGAGGGTGCGCAGCAATCGATCATTTTCGGGAACGACCTCATGCGCCCGGGTATGCTTGATCAGTTTGGCCGCCGTTTCATAGAAACCTTCAAGATCATTGACGACCTTCCGACTCTGCTCCGGATTGCGAAGATCGGTGAGCCGCCGCCCAGACAGGACCAGCAAGTCACCGCGCACCCAGTCGCGTTCTTTCCAAGCATTGGCGGCACCCGTTTCCAATCGCTCAGCCATACGATCACCGCTGAGACCCAGGGCCACAGCTTTGCCGACGATATCGTTCTTGAGCCGGTCGGCAACACCTGGCTGCAAATCAACGGCCTCCCTGCCCTGTGTCAGCCGGTCACCCTCAAGACCCGTCGCGTAAAGCTTGGTCTGCGGCAGCATCTGCAAGAGCTGCGCGCCGCGGGCGTCGCCCAACCCTTTGGCGATGTCGATGGCATAGCCATAAAGCTCGTCCCGCATTTCCTTGCGCTCGGCGACGGGCAACTTCCGGATCTTGCCCTCCGCCTGTGCCATCCATCCGCTGAAATGCCGGTCCAGATCGGCCCGCTCAACTGTGGCCACATCACCCGGAAACGGCTGCAGCACCCCGCCCCGCCGCAAGGCTTCTTCCGCTTTAGCGATCTTCTCACCAATCTCCGGCAGGCCCGTGAGCGCCGCCACATGCTGCAGACTGCGCATGGCATCCGCCGTGCGCGTCATCGTCGCCAGAGCATCCTCCAGCGCCTTGCCCTCACGCGGCCGTTCTTCCGGTGCCCGGCCCTCGACCCGCGCCCGCTCGATCTCTGCCCGCGACGGCCCATAGGTCAGCAACCCACGCTCGGCGCGCGAAGTGGCATCCAGAAACACGCCCTCCTCGGCCGCGATCGCCACCATGCGCTCCTTCATAACCTCCAGATTGAAGACATGTTCCTTGGCCATGAAGAACCAGCTGTCGTTCACCGTGCCCCGGTTGTTGATGACCATGTGGACATGCGGATGCGCCTTGTCGGTGTGCAGGGCCGCGACATAGGACCAGACATCGTCCTGATGCTCGCCCGACTGGAACATCTCGAAGGCCCAGGCCTCGGCGATCAGCTTCGCTTTCTCCGGCCGCACATGGGACGGGAAGCTCATCAGCAGATGGGTGGTGTGGCCGTTCTTCGGTGATCCGCGCCAGTCCTCGACCCAGTCGCTGACGATGTCGTTGCGCTCATCCTTAGTCAGTCCCTTGGCGTCGGCATCCAGCACGACCCCGTTGCCGAAGATCGAGGCTGACTTCGAGAACAGATAATCCATCTGGGCGGCCAGTTCCTTGGCGTTCGCCGTCCCGCCCTTGCCGATCTTCTTCAGAACCGCCGCGCTTGAGCCCAGCGAAAACCGCCACATCTGGCTGGCCCGGGTCGAGAAACTGAACCCGCGCTTGGGCGAGGACGAGCCGCCCGCCTTCACCCTGCCCTGCTGCGGCCGCAGGAAGTTGATCTCCCCAAGAACGGCCTCTGCAACCCCGATGGGACGCGACCCAAGCTTAACCATGGCGCGCGCCCTCCTGGCTTTCTGCAAACTTGCGGAAAAGCGCCACGCCCTGCCGCCGACGTTCGGCGATAATCTGGCTCAGCGCCTTCGCCACCATTGGCAGGGACCGCCGCAATTCATCCACCGAAGCCCATTGCGCCTTGACCATCGGTGCTCTGCCGCGGTTCGCCGCCAGGGCGATCTGGTTCACGTTGGTGCCGATCTTGCCCAACTCGTAACGGATTTCTTCCAGCTTGGCGCTGTCCTCCCGGCTGAACTCGAGGAAACCTGACGCCATCCGCACCACCGATCGCACGCCGTCCGACCGGGATTTCGCACCAAGCTGGGTGCAGAGCGCATCGAAGGCATGAAGTTCTTCGGCAGGCAGGCGACAGCTCACGACCTGGCCCTTGTCCTCCGACCGAGGCCGACCTCGCCCACCGACTTGCTGTGCTGCAGAATCAGAAACTTCATTGCCAGTTTGGTCAGAAACACTGGATTGCGACTTAAGTCTCGTTTTGCGTGTTTCTGATTTTACCGCCAACTTCTGCCACCGATTATTTGTAGACACATCGCATTTCCTGCCACTCTTCCTATCCCTTCCCTCACCTCCCTTTCAAGTGCAATCTAGGCGCGATTTATGCTCTTGCAGATTGTGCTGACCTTGGGTAACTCCCCCGCCACCGAATGCGTTTCGCTGATCGCGCAACACACAAGGTGAGACAGGTAACGCGCACCCCCAGCCAGGAGGCCAGAGGCGCATTTTCCTTGAGAGTATGGGCCTAAAGCCTTGTTTTGTTTACCGTGCGGAGCCTGTCGTTCAGTGTTCAGGTTCCGGAGAAAGGAAGTGTGGGATGCGTCTTGTAGCATCAGGGATGTGTGTTCGGGGTTCCGCCTTGTGATACACGCATTGCGCGATCAGATAAAAGAGATACGCATCCAGTAATCAGACAAATGATTAAAGAGATACGCCTTGCGCAATAAGATTTGCGCGAGCCGGTTTCTGATATCCGCAGTGTGCGTTCAGATTAAAGCGATGTGAGTTAAGATAAAAGATTTACGCGATCCGCATTGTGAGAAACGCGATCGGCGAAGTGAGGAAGGTGGTATGGGTTACGGAATACGCGTTGTGCTGGTGATGAACCGCAAGGGGGGATCGGGCAAGAGCACCGTCTGCCGCGCCTTGGCTTCTGCTGCGGCTGCAAAAGGCGAGACGGTGACGATCTTCGACACCGATGCTTCAAAGTCCTGCCTCAAGTGGATGCAGGCGGGAAAGGAGGCAGGCAACTGGTCTTCCTTGGTTGAAGTGATCCACACGCTTGATGCACACCGGGTGGCAGAAGCCATAGGGCAGATCTACGAGCAGCCCGATCAAGAGCATCTCATCCTGATCGACACCTTCGGCGGCGGATCTGAAGCACAGGACGTTCTGGCGGTCGCAGCGCACCGGATCATCTGCCCGATGATGTTGTCGCGCGGTGATCTCAGCGAAACGATGGAAACGGCCAACTGGTATTTGAAGCTGCGTGCCCGCGTGGAAAAGCCCGACGAGCTTGCAGGGTTTTCTGTGTTGCTCAACCGGGTGCCTGTGCGGGTGTCAGAGACCGAGCGGGCGGTGGCTGAAGAGCTGTTCAAGTCCTTGCCAGCCCTTGAGATCTATCTCGGTAGCCGCGCCGCTTATGTTCGAATGGACAAAGAAGGGCTTCTCGGGGTGATCGCGGACAAGACGCCAAACCGGGCGCTTGCAGCGCATGTCCAAAGTGCCGTGAAGGAGGCAGGGGACCTTCTGGAGGAAATCGACCAGCTGATCCTCTATCCGGCGGAGATAGCATGATGGCGCAGCGTAAGGACATGATGCGGATCATCCGCCAGGACGCCGGGTTTTCGGCCAAGTTGGGGTTTGGCGGGAAGGTGGGCGAAAGTGATTTGGTTGATCGGCCAATCCCGGTTCAGCCGACGTCAGCCGATGAATTGACCGAGACAGAACCTTCGCCACCCGCGATTGCAGTAGCGGCGGCGGCGATGCCAGGTGGCGACGCAGGCGAGGTCAGCATCAGACCCTTTGGGTCCAAAGAAGAGTCCCGGGACGAGAAGAAGGTTTTCAATGCCCAGAGGGCTTCGGATGCGATGGCGGCTGGTCTTGCAACTGGGTCAGCTGTGCGCGGGCAGGTTGTCCATGTCTCATTGTCGCTGACCACCCGTCAGGCGCGGCTGGCAGAAGAGTGGGCCACGGCTGCACGTTGTACCGTCCAGTTTTTGATCCGTCGCGTTGCCCAGGGTCTGCGCGATCAGGTCTTCGACGATTGGGAACGTGATGGGATGCCGGAGGTCGAAGAGTCCCGCGGCGCACGCGGCAAGCACCCAACCAGCGTGACCTTGACCCTACGGCCGCAGTTCGCGGCTCACCTCGCGAAAATTCATGACCCGCTTAGAATCCTTGGATTGGCACGCGCCATGGGTCCTGCCTACCGCGCGCGGTTCCAGGACGCCTTCGACGACGCCCTGGCCAAGGCGAAAATTCAGACAACAAACGAGGGAGACGAACAATGACCAGCACAGAAGACCCTGCCCTCGCGCGCACCATCCCGCCGTCTGAATTCGACATTGGCACGCCCGTCGAATGGATGGTCGATCCGGATCAGCGCGAGAAAATCCTCGGGGTGACCTATGAGTTCAGCCAAACCGGCGAGCGCAAGACCGTTTGGTACACGCCCAACAAGCGGCGGGCAAAGAAGGCATTGGTCTTGTCTGAGTTGACCCAGGCCTGATTAAGTTTGGCGCGGCGCGGCTTGGCCGCCACCTGTTTCCGAGCTGGCTTTCGCGCCAGCTCGCTGGGGCAACGAAGAGACCCGGCGACTCGCGCCACCGGGTCTGATCTGCGGGGTCTCAGCCCGCGAACTGATCCTCGCGGTCAACCAGTTCGGGGTCTTCGCCTTCACCTGCCTTTGGGCGGCTCAGGAAGTCGACCTTTTCCGCGATGATCTCGCAGCCGTAGCGGTCGACCCCGGCGGCATCGGTCCACTTGGTGTAGTGGATGCGTCCGTGGACCATCACCTTCATGCCCTTTTCGCAGTTGTCGGCGACCGTCTTGCCGAGACCGTTGAAGCAGGTGATGCGGTGCCATTCGGTGTCCATCACGCGGTAGCCGTTCTCGTCGCGCTGGACCCGACCTTCGGACAGGCGCGGACGCGAGGTGGCGAGGGTGAAGTTGGTGATCTTGGTGCCGCCTTGCGTGGTGCGGACTTCCGGGGACTGACCGATGTTGCCGGCGAGGATGACGATGTTCTGCATGTGAAGCTCCTGTATCTGGCTGAAGGGACCATCCCTTCGACAAGACCCGAATGAAGCCTGTCGGTTGAGGCTTGCACGGTGGCCCTTCCGCCACCGGAAACCCCCGAGGGGCCGGGGTGGTGCGGGCAGGGAGCGGCACGCGACCAACACGGCCCGGACCTGAGCGGGGTTGCGAGCCAGAGGCCGAACAGGCTTAGGGGATTGTCCGTCGAAGGGAGGTGCCTGAGCCGGGATCACGGAAAGCGGCAGGGCAGAACCGCTCAAACGAGCAAATGGCAGTGTCAGGCCCGGGAAGAAAGAACCCGGAAAGAGGGGGGTGCCTAGTTAGCAACAGCGCACTAGATTGCCGCAACCGTTTCGTCGAAAGGGGGTTTGCACGATCAGAATAGCAACGCGGGGGACAGACCGAATGTGACGCCGCCCTGCGGATGTCGCAAGCATGTGTCGCCATCTGCGACCTGAAGGTCATGATAGCAATGCCGGTCTCGGATCGCCTTGCTACCAAGTGCCGACGCCCCGGCTGTGCCCGCAAGGGTTGAAAAGAATGTTTGGGCGAAAGAATGATACAGCTCCCCAGCCGGAAAGGCGGTGATGCGTTCTGACACACCGATTGAGCCGCTGGAACAAATCGAAACGCTAGGCACCGTCAGAGCAAAAACTTGACGCGAGGTGTCAGGGTCGTGGAGTTGTTGACCGATAGGGCTCGGCAATCGCTCAGGCCCAAAGCGATGATCTCGATCGCTCCAGCCCAAAACCTTCGATGAGCTATAGAAACCAGTTCTATCGCTCATGGCAAGGAACGCGAAAAACCTCGCCTACCCAGGTTGAAGGGCAATCTGTCAGCGTTCGAAGCAATTTCAGATCGCCATAGAACGCTTTGGGCCGCCCGGGGCCGCCCGTCAGCGAACGTAACCTTTCCGCTCCTTGGCTCGCGCAAGTTTCATCAGGGCGTTGACGGCCTGCCCTTCGTCAGAGTGGGTTTCGACCAGCATCTGCCCACGCGATCCGATCCGCCCCCATTCTCGCACCAGACTGGACTTATCAAAGAGATCGCTCTCAATTGCCATCCGATAGTAGCGCCGCATGTTGCGCGCAGGGTCAAGCCGCCGCAAATGCAGCAAGCGAGGAAACACTTCGAACTGGTCAGAAGATGCAGACATTTCTACCGGGCAGTAAGGTATCCAGAATCTAACAGGCAGGACGCTTCACAGAAAGCAGAGAAAACCCTTCAGGGTTCACAAAGCTTCGCATCATCAAGTGTGGTGGCGTAGAGCAGACAGGTTTCCATGTCGGCTAAGGTAGCCTCCAATCGGTCGTAGTCGGATTTCAGCGCCCGGGCTGCGGTGATCGTTTCGTCAAATTCTGTGGCCAGCTCTTTGTGCTTCTTGAGCAGGCCATTGTACTCATCAACCAACGTGTTGTTTTCACCGAGCAGCTTGTCATAGGCTGCGGCGCATTCGGTCACGTTGGATTTGCATGTGAAGCCTTCGTAGTCGCATTGGTACTTGTCGAAACAGGCTGCGTTCTGGTCGACGCACATGCCGCTGCTCGAGCAGACCGTATCGCCAAATCCAAGGCATGCTCCCCGGTCACCGTATGAACAGCTGAACCCCTGCTGTGCACTGACGCCGGTCGGGATCAAGACAAGGGCGATCAACAGCCTTAGGATCTTCATGCCATCACATCCAGCTTCGGCAGGCCGCGCACGATTTCCATGGTTCGCAGGCTCACGGTGATGACGCGTTGGAACAGTTCCAGCGGGTAGGCGGGGTTGGTCATCGTCTCGATGGCATAGCGGTTGGCGTCGTTTTCGATGCCGCTGTCCTTGTCGGTCTTGACCACCTGGCGTTCCATCACCCACTCCAGTGCGGGCTTGCCGTTCACGACGTAGTCGTAGGCGTCCAAGGGCACGTCCTGCATGGTGATGTTGGCGTTGTAGATGACGGTGGTCTTGTCCTTTTCCTTGCCCGCCTTGCCGAAGGCCCATTTCGTGACGCGGTAGAAGGCCTCGGGGTTCTTGATGTCGGCTAGGCGCAGGTCGCCTTGTTTGATCGTGACCGGGTAGGGTTCGACCGTTTCATAGTTCACATGCAGATCGCCGAGTTCACGGCCAGCGCGGCTGAAGGCCCAGAAGTCGGCGGCGGTTTTCACGCGGGGGATGCGGGGCAGTTCCTTCGACAGGTTGTCGGCATACTTCGCGCGGTAATCCTCAGAATGCAGCAGTCCGTAGACATAATAAAACAGGTCTTCCTTGGTGATCGTCTCGCCAGCGTATGCGTCCTGAAAGTGCTTCAAGCCAGCGTCGGTGATGCCGTCGATAGAATTGCCGGTCGGCTCCGCGGAGAACAGGTCCACCTCTTCGTCGTCCGCATCGACTTGCGCAAAATACAGTTTCAGCGGGAAGCATTGTATCCCACCATCACTGTGGATGTCCGCGATTGCATCAGTCATCAATGCAAGATGCCCGTCACCGTTCCATCGCTGCTTAACCATTATGTGAAGATTCGATGAAGTGCTGCCCGGGAATATCTGGGGCATGAGGTAACGATTTTCGTTCATCATCGGGTCGTAGTACAGCCATGTCTTCGTAAATGGCCGATGGATAGCTTTTGCAAGGGCGTCTTTAGAAAACTCAGTCGGTTTTCCCCGAACTGCGTTCAATCTCAAAACCCATGACCAGCTTATATCGAGAAGAGAGATTGGAAGGTTATCTGTGGTTTTCTCGGTGCCGGAGAAATCTTTTTGCTGCGCAACACTATTGTAGAAGTCGATGGTCTTTCGCATGTTATTGGCGAGGTCATGCTTGGAAAAATTATAGCACCAAGAGTCCCGATTGGTTTTGAGCCCGCTTGAGTATGACTTGAAAACCGCCTGCTGTTCCTTATTCTTCTTGTCACCGAACGTGATGAACTCTCCAAAGCCGCTATCCCTTTGGCTCAGCCAATCGTTGTGCTCATTGGGTCTTATGCACTTCCAACCATCCGCCGCTGCGACACCTTGGATGCTGCCGAAATCTCGGACAATCGACAGCTTCTGCTTTTGGTCCAAATAGTCGCCAATATCATGGAAGTAGATGTTCCCACGTTCAGCTCGTTTCTCACTTTTGACAAAAACGCTTATCGCAATCGGCGCTCGACTGCCCGAACCGAATATCTTCCCGCCTTCGCGGCGCGATTGTTCACCGCTTGTTCTTTGGTTTCCGCGCAGGTGGAAAATATAGAGGTCGGTGAACTCCTCTGCCAGGCAAGCCCGCAATCCATCTGCAGCCTTTCCTTCCACCCAACCTGCGTTCGTAACATACGCCAGCACACCTTCGGACCCAATTCGGTCCGAAGCCCATCTGATCGCACGAATGTAGCTGTCATAAAGACTGCGCGGGTTTCCTGTGGAGCGTGCGGCATAGGTTTGTTGAATGCGGTTATCAAGGCCGGTATATCGAACGTTAGCTGCTTCGTCATTGTCGCTGCCTTGCCCTGCGGAGTAGGGCGGATTGCCAATGATGACCCGAATATCCGTCGCCTTCTGCCGCTTCCGCCGCTCCGAGTTGTCGGGCATGTAATGCGAGATCAGGTCGTCGCTTTCATACATCTGGAAGGTGTCGGTCAGGCAGATGCCCTCGAACGGCACATACTCGCCGCCCTGCAGCCCATGATAGACCGCCTCGATGTTGATCGCGGCGATGTAATAGGCCAGCAGAACGATCTCATTCGCGTGGATTTCGTGGCGGAACTTGTGTTCCATCTCTTCGGGCGCGATCAGGCCGGATTGCAGCAGCCGGGTGATGAAGGTGCCGGTGCCGGTGAAGGGGTCGATGATGTGGACGCCAGGCGAGCCGAGGGTCTGGCCGAATTCGGACTGCAGCACCTCGTTCACCGAATGGATGATGAAATCCACGATCTCGACCGGCGTGTAGACGATGCCCAGCTTTTCGGTTGTGCGCGGGAAGGCGCGGCGGAAGAACTTGTCGTAAAGCTCGACGATCAGTTTCTGCTTGGCCTGGGGGTCGGTGATGCCCTGTGACCGCAGCTTGACGCTGGCGTAGAACTTTTCGAGGTCGCGGGATTCCTTGTCGAGGTTGGCCTCGTTCAGCACATCCAGCACGCGCTGCATGGCGCGGGAGACCGGGTTTTCGGCGGTGAACTTGTGGCCTTCGAACAAGGTCTCGAACACGGGCCTGGTGATGATGTGCTGCGCCAGCATCTCGATGGCGTCGCCTTCGGAAATGGTGTCGTTCAGATCATCACGCAGTTCGCCAAGGAAGGCATCGAAGGCGCGGCGTGCTTCGGTGTCGGGGTCTTTCAGCAGGGCGGTCAGCCGGGTGATGTGGTTCTTGGCGATTTCGGCGATGGAGGCCGACCAATCCTCCCAATAATCGCGGGTGCCACATTTCTTGACGATCTTGGCCATGATGGCGCGGGAGAATTCGTCGATCGAGAAGGTCATCTCGGTCTGGGTGGGTTCGGGGCCTTCGATCACGTCATCGCCTGGTCCGCCGCTGCCCAACCCGATGCCGGAACTGGCGGCCTTGGTCTTGTTCGGCAGCTTCTGGACGACAGCGGTGACCGAGCGCAGTTCTTCGGAGTCTGCGTTGATGCCGACAATCTCGACTTTGTCCGAGATATCTTGGCCGAGGGAGGCCTTGTTGATCGTGCTGTCGAAGCGTTCGTCATGGGCGCGCAGGGCGTTCAGGATTTGCCAAACGACGCGGTAGCGTTCATTGTCGGCCAGCGCCTGTTCGGGCGGAACCCCGGCAGGGACGCCCACGGGCAGGATGACATAGCCCATCTTCTTTCCGTCAGCGCGGCGCATGACGCGGCCGACCGACTGGACGACGTCGATCTGGCTCTTGCGTGGATGCAAGAACATGATGGCATCGAGGGCGGGAACATCGACGCCCTCGGACAGACAGCGGGCGTTGGTCAGGATGCGGCAGACATTGTCGCCCGCATCAGCCTTCAGCCAATCCAGCAGTGCGCCGCGCGTTTTGGCGTTGAATGTGCCGTCGACGTGTTCGATCTGGCACTGGAGGTGGTCAGAGGGGGTGTCGTCGTCGATCAGGCTGTCCTGCCCGAGGTATTCATCGACCACGGCTGTGAATTCGTCGCGGATTAGCTTGGAACTGCGGATGTCCTTGGCGAAGGCCAGCGCGCGGCGCATCGGGTGGGGATCGGTCGAGACATCGGCCTTCAGGTCGATCTTGGTCAGGGCCTTGTAGCAGCCAATGATCTTGGTGGCGTCGTCCAGAACCAGT
Source organism: Rhodobacter ferrooxidans (assembly GCF_000176015.1). Lineage (GTDB taxonomy): Bacteria > Pseudomonadota > Alphaproteobacteria > Rhodobacterales > Rhodobacteraceae > Pseudorhodobacter_B > Pseudorhodobacter_B ferrooxidans. The sequence continues at coordinate 16,400 of NZ_ACYY01000012.1, forward strand.
TCGCTGCCCGCGTCGCCAAGGCGCTTTTGCACGGCCGCGCTGACCAGTCCCTCGTCCATCGCTAGCACGATGACCTTGTAGTCGGTCAGCAACCCGTTCTGCACGGCCCAGCCGAACCCGCGATAAAACAGTGTCTCGCCGAAAAGGGCCGGGTTATCCATCGAGGCCAGTTCGGCTCCGACCTCATCCGCCTTGCTGCGGACATTGTCGCCGAAAATCCGGGGCGTCGCCGTCATGTAGAGGCGCTTGCGTGCCTTCACATTGTCATTGCTGTGAATCTTGACGAAATTCGACTCTTCATCGCCGTCGAGTGTGGCACCTGTGGTGCGGTGCGCCTCATCGCAGATGATCAAGTCGAACTCGGGCAGCCCGGCTTCCTGCGCGCGGGTCAGTGTGACTATGGATTGGTAGGTCGAGAAGATGACGGTCATCCGCTCTGGATCGTCCTCGCCAGCTTTTTCGGCGACCTTGACCGGGTCAGTGGTGGCGGGAAACGCCAGGTCATGGATTTCGATTTCCGCAATGTCGTCCGTGCTTGTGCGGCGCTTGCCAACGTGGGCGTCGGAGCAGACAGCGAAGGCGCGGATCGGCGTTTCGGTGTCGTTCGTCCATTCGCGCACGGTCTGGGACATCAGTGCTAGCGACGGCACCATGAACAGAACGCGCTTGCCCTTTCCTGCGATGGCTTCGGCGATCTTCAGCGAGGTGAAGGTCTTCCCGGTGCCGCAGGCCATGATCATCTTGCCGCGGTCGGCCGCGGCGAGGCCCTTGCTGACGTCTGCCAGCGCATCCTTCTGATGGTCCAACAGGGACTTCTTGGCGCTTAGGACGATTTCGCCGCGCGCCTCGAAGATGGTCCAATCGATCCGACTTTCTCGCAAGTCGGTCAGGCCGATGCGCACAACCGGGATCACTTGATCACGGATCATTTCCTCGGCGTTTGTGCCCCATTCCTTTTCAGTCGTGTCGAGAACAACGCGCCTGCGGAAAGGCTCCTTGCCCGAGGCTGAGATGAAACTGTCGATGTGGATCTTCTGGATACGGGCATCCGCGGCGTAAAACTTTGCTTGAATGGCTGCGAACCCTGCCTCATTCCGCAGTTTTGCAACCAAGTCAATACCAACGTCTTTGCCGTCGCGGCCATTGGTTTTTGCCCAATCCGACCAAGTCCAGACCGCTTCATATTCTTCTGACTGAACAGGGTCATTCATGAAAAACACGAGGGCCAACCGTTCGAAATAGGTGCCCTTTTCACGCTCTGTAACTGCAGCGTCGCGGTAAGACTGTAAGATTCGGTCGATGGCAGTCATAAGCACCCCTGACTATGTATTTCATCAACTTAGCGATGAACCATCAGGGCGGCGACTACAAAAATTCGCCTTTTCGCCAGTGTCGATAAAAAGGGGGCTCACGCCCCCTTCTCGAACTTCAGGACCGGGATGCCCAGCTTCTTGGCCTTGTCGGCGAGGTTTTCCTGAATGCCATTGCCCGGGAAGACGAGGACACCCACAGGCAGCACGTCCAGTATGGCGTCGTTGCGCTTGAAGGGTGCGGCCTTGGCGTGTTTGGTCCAATCTGGCTTGAAGGCTACTTGCGTGACCTTGCGGGCTTCGGCCCATTTGGCGGCGATAAGTTCGGCCCCCTTGGGACTGCCACCGTGCAGAAGGACCATGTCGGGATACTTGGCCTGGACCTGATCGAGCTTGCCCCAGATCAGGCGGTGATCGTTGAAGTCGGTCCCACCGGTGAGGGCGATCTTGGTGCCTTGGGGGAGCATCACTTCGGTTTCCGAGCGGCGCTTGGCGGACAGGAAGTCGCGGCTGTCGATCAACGCTGCGGTCAGGTGCTTGTGGTTCACCATTGAGCCAGAGCGGGGCCGCCAGGTCGAACCGGTATGAAGCTCGAACGCCTCGGCGCTGCGGTCGCGGAAGGCTTCAAGACAATGCCGCCGTTCCACGAGGCTGGTGCCTTCGGCCGTCAAGCGCTCGAGCTCAGTCGATTTCACCTCAGAGCCGTCTTGTTCACGCTGCAGGCGGTGCTGCGCCACTTCGTTGTCATCGAGCAAGCGTTCGGTGCGGGCGGCGGCGCGGTGGAAGAGGTTGACTTGGCCCCAGAGCAATTCTTCGAGGTCCGGTTCCATCCGGGTGTCGCCAAGGGTTGCGACGAGGGCATCGAAGATATCGCTGACCGCGTCGATGAGGCGCTCGGGTTCCGGCATCGGGCGCAGATCGATCTCGTCCTGGAAGGCACGGGTGCCGTAGAGCTGAAGCTCCTGAAGCGCCCAGGCGGTCTGGGAAAGGGCGGGGCTGCGGTCGAAATCTTCGCTCTGGAATTGGGTCGTCATGGTCTTTTGCCTCCGGCTGCTCGGGCCCGCGCGACATCCCGCGCGGCCTTCATGGGCTGCGAAAGCTGTCACTGGGGACGCCGCTTCACCCCCTCTTTGGGGCCGGAACGCATGTGGAGGAGGACGGTGGGCGGCTGATTTGTCTCGCGATGCAAAGGCGGGGCTCGTCCCCGCCGGCGGAAATCAGTTGCCCTCCGTCCTTGAAGGGGCGGCCCCTTTGACGGCCGCCTGCCCATCTCTTGAAGGACGTGCGGGTGTCGGGTGGGTTCGAAAGCCGGGATGCGGGGAAAAGACGCGACCCGGTTACTCTAGCGATCCTTGACCCCTGCCCCGCTTCCTGACTGGCTTTGCGCTTTGATAGCTCAGATCGTCAGCCGATGCTGATCCTTGAGGTCGATCTGCTGTGCCAGATGCAGGCGCAGCGCCACAACGCCGTGGGCACGGAGATCATCGTTGAAATCCCCAAGCCGCGGCTCCAGCACCCGTACGGCAATCCCGGCCTCGGTTGCTCTGGCGGTCAACCTCTCCGCCGCACGCTGCCCCGCCGGATCGCGGTCGATGGCGATGTAGAGGCGCTGCAACCCTGCGGGCAACAGGACAGCCCCGAGGTGAGACGACGAGAGCGCCGACCAGACCGGCAAGGAAGGTACAGCCTCGCGCACGGAAAGCATGGTCTCGATGCCTTCGCCCAACACGAGGGTTTGATCTGCGGGCACGATCCTGACGGCATTGCCCAGAAGGTGACCCATTGCCCGACGGGGGATCTCGACAGCCGCCTTGTCCCGACCGTCAGGCGCCAACCAAGTGCGATGCACACCCTGCAAGACCCCTGCCAGATCGGTGACCGCCGCGATCATCGCAGGTCTGGGCACAGGCTTGGTCTGACCCTCATCCCGATGCCAGCATTTCGGGTGGAAGCGTAGAGTTGAACTCGGCACCGCCTGAGTGATGCCCCGGGCACGCAGGTAGGTTTCTGCCTGAGAGCCCGCCAAAGACAGCGAGGCTGCAAACAAGCGCGATGCTGCTGCCGGCGTGCCCGAGGGGGATTTTCGGCTGCGCGGGGAATCGGCATCAGGGAGAACCGGCTGCGGACGGCCTAAATGCACCCGGGCCTCAGCTAGAAGATCGGGAAAGCGGGTGATGCCCGTGCGTTCGCGAATGATGTCGAGGAGATCGCCATGTTCCGAAGTGGCTGAATCGGTCCATTTGCCCCGGGCACCCGGCCCCGACGTGGGACCGGTCAACCTTACAAACAGCGATCTCCCTGGATTGTTCTGCAAATCGCCGACCATCCAGTAAGAGCCTTCCCGCCTTCCGGCGGGAAGATAATGGCGGCAAACGCTTTCGGCATTTTGCGAGAGGTCTCGCAGTATCTCTTCTGTTTCCAATGACATGGCACACACGATTAACAACCTTTGCGTGCATGTAGACCTTGGATGGGGAAACGTGCAAGCAGGTGGTCGAGCACGGAGATCCCACTAGCATCGGCGGGACAGAACAGCCGCAGCTTCCAGCTGATGATTTCCGAGAAGAAGCCATCGGCTTTGAGGCGGTCTTTTTGCGCTTCCGTGAACCCGGACAGCTCTATCCGGTTCACACCCATGACGCGGGACCGGTGCAACTCCATCGCTTCGGCGAGCCGCACCACGGTCTTGCCCTCCAGAATGAGGGCATGCACCTGCGCCGCAGTCAGTTTCGGCGCGTCAGCGGCCAGCGTGGTCGCGACCCAGGCGGGCGAGACACGGCGGCCGATGATGCGTTGGCCGTCATCGATCTGGAGGCGGTAAACACGGGTTTCGTCCTGCGGCAGCTGCTTCCAGATTGGCAACAGAAGCCCCGCGACGATGTGCAGTGAGGATTCCGAGAACTCCGGCACCTCAGCCAGTTCCGCGGTCCAGGCGGCGACAAAGGCCGCGCGATCAGCCTCCAGCCAATGGGTGTCCTCCATCATCTTGACCGGGAGCGTGTGGGTTTCCGTTGGCCGGATCAGCCGCAGGCGCGGCTCGATAGTGCCGTCGTCCAGCATCAGGCTGGTCGCGGGCAATTGCACCGCGGCGCGACCCGAGCGGCTGTTGACCAGAAGCCGCGCCTTGGGGTCCTCGAGCCAGTCCAGCGCATCAGCCAAGGAGACCGGTGCATTACGGATCTTCTGCGCTATGGTCAGCAGCTGGGTTTCTGCCCCGGAACCGGGATGGGTGTAGATCACCCGAGCATCCGTGATACGGAAGCTCTCGGCGCGCAGGGTTTCCAGCCCGAGGTCATAGATCCCGGCGGCGATGGCGCCTTCGATGCGCTGCGCCAAAAGCTCCTCGAAGGCAGTAAACAGGATGCCCTGCATCGCAATCGTCAGCGCCAGCAGGCGATTGAGGAAAGTCGTGATGGGAGGCAGATCGTCCTTCAGACCGTTGTCATCTGTGAGGCTAAGGCCGGTCGCATCCTCGAAGGCCCCGAGCGAGCAACCCGGCACGTCACCGCGATAGAGTTTGCGGTAAAGCTGACGCAAGGAATCACGGGCGTAAGTCGACTCGAGGTTATCCTCGGGTCGGAACAGCCCCTGCCCACCGGTTTGGCGTTGGCCGCGTGTGATCGCCCCGAGAGTGTCGAGACGGCGCGCGATGGTGCTGAGAAACCGCTTTTCTGCCTTCACATCCGTGGCGATGGGTCGGAACAGCGGCGGCTGCGCCTGATTGGTGCGGTTGGTGCGCCCGAGACCTTGGATGGCCGCATCCGCCTTCCAACCGGGTTCCAGCAGATAATGGACGCGCAGGCGCTGGTTCCTGGCGCCGAGGTCGGCGTGATAGCTGCGCCCCGTGCCGCCCGCATCCGAGAAGATCAGGATGCGCTTTTGGTCGTCCATGAAGGCGGCGGTTTCCGCGAGGTTGGCAGATCCGGCGCGGCTTTCCACGACCAGTCTTGCCGCAGGATCTTCACCCTTGCGGATGATGCGGCGCGAGCGGCCCGTGACCTCGGCCACCAGATCGGTGCCAAAGCGCTGCACGATCTGATCCAACGCGCCAGGCACGGGCGGCAGCGAGGCCAGATGCTCGATCAGCGCATCGCGGCGGCGCACGGCTTCGCGGCATTCCACCGGCTGGCCATCGCGCGTGACGGGCCGGGAGGAGAGGTTGCCTTCGCTATCGGTGAAGGGCTCGTAGAGTTGCACCGGGAAGGAGTACTGCAAATAATCCAGGCAGCTCTCTCTTGGCGTGATGTCCACCCGCACATCGTTCCACTCATCCGTAGGGATGTCCGACAGGCGGCGTTCCATCAGCGCCTCGCCGGTGGAAACGATCTGGATGACGGCCGCATGGCCTGCGGCCAGGTCGGCGTCGATGGCGGCGATCAGGGTGGGGGTTTTCATCGAGGTGAGCAGATGGCCGAAGAAGCGCTGCTTGGCGCTCTCGAAGGCCGAGCGGGCGGCGGACTTGGCCTCGCGGTTCAGCGTGCCGCTGTCGCCCGTGATGTTGGCCGCCTCCATCGCCGCCGCAAGGTTGTTGTGGATGATGGCAAAGGCCCCGGCATAGGCATCATAGATGCTTCGCTGCTCGGGACTGAGCGCATGAACCAGCATCTCGTATTCGACACCGTCATAGGACAGCGACCGGGCGGTGTAGAGGCCAAGCGACCGCAGGTCGCGGGCGAGGACTTCCATCGCGGCGACCCCTCCCGCCTCGATGGCCTGGACGAACTCCGCACGGGTTGCGAACGGGAAATCTTCGCCGCCCCAGAGGCCGAGCCGCTGCGCATAGGCGAGGTTGTGAACTGAAGTCGCCCCGGTGGCCGAGACATAGACGATGCGGGCACTGGGCAGTTTATGCTGCAGGCGCAGGCCAGCCCTGCCCTGCTGCGACGCTTCGGTATCGCCACGTTCGCCCTTCGATCCGGCGGCATTCGCCATGGCATGGCTTTCGTCAAAGAGGATCACCCCGTCGAAATCCGCTCCGAGCCAATCGACGATCTGGTCGACGCGGGATTTCTTGGCCCCACGTTCTTCCGAGCGAAGTGTTGCGTAGGTGGTGAAGAGGATGCCCTCAGAAAGCGGGATGTCGCGGCCTTGCGCGAAACGCGACAGTGGCGTGACCAGCAGCCGCTCCTGACCGAGAGCTGACCAATCGCGCTGCGCATCCTCCAAGAGCTTGTCGCTTTTCGATATCCAGAGCGCCTTGCGCCGTCCTTGTGCCCAGTTGTCGAGCAGGATCCCGGCCGACTGGCGGCCCTTGCCTGCGCCCGTGCCATCGCCCAGGAAAAACCCGCGCCGGAAACGGACAACATCACTGGCGCCGTCAGGTGCCGCCGAGACAAGATCACCGGTTTCATCGACGTTCCAGGATCCTGCGAGATGGCCGGTATGGGCTTCGCCCGCGTAGATCACTGTCTCGAGCTGCGCGTCGGAGAGAAGGCCATCGCGCAACACGGCAGCGGGCAACTTCGGGCGGTAGCTGGGTTTTGGGGGCGCGACCGAGGCCATGGCCGCCGATTGCACCAGCTTGGTCGGATGCGGTTCCGCCCCGGGGATGTTGATGGCCTGCAGGCGGAAGGTCTCGTAAATCGCATCCGAGAGGCGCGCGGTATCATCGTTCTCGCGCACCTCGCGCAGGGTGTAGGCGAGATCTTCGGCCTCGATCTTAGCGATGGCTTGCGCGGGTTGGGCCGCAGAAGTCGCGCGAGATATGCCGATGGCCTTGCGCGTGGAGGGCGCAGAGTTTCCCGGGAAGAGGGAAGATCGGCTCTGACTTGCTTTTGCCACGTGTTCCAATTCGAGACGCGGCGGAACTTCGGCGGTGATCCGGGCTAGGAGATGCGCTGCATCCGGAGAGGCCAGCTGGCGCAGGTCAGCCGTGACACCACCCATTTCGCCACCACGGCATTTGTCGATGACCGAAATCCGGGTCTCGAAAGTGGTGCCATGCTTGGCGAAGGCGGCTCCCGACACAGCGCCGGTGAAGACCAGATGCGCGGACTCGGTCAGGCGGTCGAAAGTCTCGGCCCATGCCGGAGCGTCGGGCGCGAAATTCGCACCCGTGATGGCGACCAGCCGCCCACCAGGGGCCAGCCGGGCAAGCGCCGAGCGCAGATGCCGGGCCGTCGCCTCGGTCGTCCGACCATCGACGTTGGCCATGGCCGAGAATGGCGGGTTCATCAGGATGACGCTCGGGCGAACGCCCGCGTCGAGATGATCGTCAATCTGCGCGGCGTCAAAGCGAGTGACCGGGCAGCCCGGGAACAGCAAGCGCAGAAGGTCGGCGCGGGTGTCTGCCAACTCGTTCAGCGCGAGGCTGCCGCCCGCAATCTCGGCGAGGATCGCCAGAAGCCCGGTCCCGGCCGAAGGCTCGAGGACCAGGTCGCGCGGCGTGGTATGTGCGGCGGCCAGAGCTGCAAGGCCCATAGGCAGCGGCGTTGAGAATTGCTGAAAGCGCTCCATCTCCTCCGAGCGCCGGGTGTGCGTGGGCAAGAGGCCCGCCACCTTGACGAGGATCGGCAGCAACGCTGCAGGCGAGCCAGCCCGTGCCAGCAGCGCGCGGCCGAATTTGCGCAAGAAGAGGATCAGCGCCACCTCGCCAGCCTCATAGGCGAGCTTCCAGTCCCAGGCGCCGGTCGCATCAGAGCCGCCAAAGGCGCGCTCCATTTCAACGCGCAGGCGCAGCGCGTCGATCTGGAAACCCTGCGCCAGATCGGGCTGCAGCGCCGCGGCCACGCTCAAGATCGCGGCGGCCGTATCGAGGGACGGGATGGGGATAACAGGCGCAAGCGCGCGCTCGGTCGCAAAAGGGGCGAGATGGGTCATCGGAAACTCCGGACTGAGGGACAGGATCAGGCCCGGACACCCTCTTTCGGGCACCCTCAGGCCTGACCCTCCCCGGCCCCCCTCTTCCTCTCGAACTCCATGATCTGCGCAGGTGGCTTGCTTTTGTTCATGTTATGTTCTATATTGGAGGCCAAGCTAGGAAGGGAGATCCCCGATGGAGAGCACCACTTACGCCTTGCCCGCGACGCCCAAGCAGATCGCCTATGCGCGCTCTCTGGCCCTGCGCAACCAGACGCTTTTGCCGTGGGAGGTTCAGCAAGACCTGCGTGCGCTCAGCGCCTGGATCGACGTGCAGGCCAGGCTGAAGCCGGGCACACAGGACAGCCGCCCGACATCAAAGCAGGTCGCCTTCGCCGAACGTCTCGCCCGCATCAAACGCCGCGCCGTGCCGGATGAGTGTTTCCGCGACAAAGGGCTGATGTCGAAGTGGATCGACGGGAACAGGTGATCCCGGTACCGGCTGGTGATGCCCCATACCGCTGTCCGGGCCTCTCGCAATCATTCGGAGCTTTTGCCACAGTGTAGTTTGGCAAAACGAGCGTAGTTGCCAAGCTATAGTGTTGCGGACTGGTTCTTCAGAACTTCAACCTCGGTCGAACTTCTGTCCGAGCCGCGCCAGCTCTGTGAGCGCCGCTTCCTTCTTCTGCACGTCGTCCTCTTCAGCGATGAGCTTGCGAACAGTACTGACGGACATGAACATTCTCAGCGGATTAGAAACCAAAGATTGGAACCCGTAGCTTTCGTAAAGCGCCTTGCGGCGCGCGACGCGATCTGGATCGCCGCAGTCGAGCACATCAAGCATGACGACCGCGACGCCAATCGCGTCAGCGGCAACGGCAATCCGCCGGAGGGCGTCGACAAGCAGATCGCCGCCAAACCCACCGCCGCTGAACTTCTGGTCCCGCCCGATCATGGAGATGTAGGCGGCAGGAATGTTGCCATGCGAAGGCCGGGTCCGTGCAAACTTTACAGGAAGATCCGTAAACTGAACCGCGTGCGCATTCAGAGCATAGAAGCCGATGACCGTGCCGTCTCGGTCAACCATCACATAGAGGCGGACGTTATCTGCCTTGGCGAGCTTGTTCGCGGTCTTCTGAAAATAGTTGTCGACCTGTTCGACGCCGCAAGAAAAAGCCGCCCGATCATGTTTCTCTGGATCGAACGGCTCGATGATGTAAGTGGCCGGTTCAGATGTCGCCATTTACTGCGACACAACCGTTTTGCCATGCCGACGGAAGGCCGAACGTAGGGCGTCAGTCGGTACCGCCGGGGTATCAAGCGCTGCGAAGAACGCCTCATGATCGACCGGCTGCAGTACCGTCCGTTCATGCGCTGCGATCGTTGCCAGCGCTGCCTGGTAAGCGGCATTCATCGTGAAGACGGAATCGTCGACGCCAGAAAGCGCCGCCGCCTGCTGGATCGCAGTCTTGATGCGCGGCTTCGTCCGGAAATTCATCCGGGCCTCGTTACGCTCATCGATCGCGCGCGTGGTGTCGTGGAAACCAAGCATGGTCGCCTCCTGTTTCGCTATCCATCATGTACGCCATCTTGACGTACATCGCAAGCGTTCGGTCGTGAAAGTTCTTCGAGAGTATCGTGCTCACCCGAACCGCCGCCCTCCTTCCGTGAAGGTGTATTCGTTCACGATGATGCCGTCTTCGATGGTTTCGTCAGACGTCAGGTGGTCGTATTCGGTCTGAAGCTGGCGGTAGAGCCAACGGGCGAGATCGCGGATCGCCTCAACCACGGTCTCCTCGGCATCCGCGGTGGGCGGTTGCCAGCTTGGGCTGTCGCGGGTGACGTCCACAGACATGGTGTATTCGTGATAATAGCGGCCGCGGTGGCTGATCGCGGCGGCAAGCTGGTAGAAGTTGCGCCGCTGTATGGCCTGAAGCCGGTCGGCGATGCTGTGCAGAGTCGCGTCCTGGGGAACATAGTCCCGGATACGCGCGGCCGCACCCTTGGCGTGGCTGAGGTAGCCCTCCAGACAAGCCCCATCCCCCTGGCTCCAGAACCCTGAAAACCAGATGCAGGGCTCGGACCGCGTCCCGCCGCCCATCAGCCGGACGGAGGTGGTTTTGAGCCGGATGCCGAGAATTTCGCAGATGCGTTCAAAATCCTCGTAGACCGTGTCCCACCAGTCATCGTGGGGGCCAAGCTCGCGATACCAGCTGCGCGCCCTTTCCTTGGCCGCATCCGAGAGTTCGGAGAACTGGTAAACGGTGGTGCAGATGACGTCAGGCATGGGCGTCCTCCCCGTTCAGCGCAGCGGCGAGCCATTCTTGGCTGCTGGTCCAGCCGACGGATTTGCGGGCACCGAGGTCGATGACATGCGCGCCGCCACCGAAAGCGTCGATGCGGGGTCGGGAACAGGTCAGCGAATACTGGAACCCCCAGAGGCCGGTGAGGTCGAGTGCGTCCGCGAGGCGCAGCACGAAGCTGATGACAGCCTCGACATCGCCGTGCTCGTCGTCATGGATCCAAAGTGTGCTGCCCTCAGGTGCGTCCTGGCGCGAGAGTGTGAGTCCTGCGAATTCCGGCTCGTCGGCTTCCTGCTCCGCGGCGCGGAGATCCTGAAACAGCGCAAGCGCGCGGGCAGCCTTGTCGGCCGTGCCGACGTCGATGATGCATGAGAAATGGGTGAAGTAATCCGCCATGGGGACCTCCTGAAATTGAGAAGCCCGGCCAAGGGGCCGGGCACTGGATTGGGATGAAGGGATGAGGCAGAGCGATCAGCCGGATGGCGGATCGCCTGCGGCTTGACGTGCCGCGTGCGCGCAGGGCATCTGCCGGTAAAAGCGTTTGCGTGCCGTTCGGAAGCTGCGCACGGCGCGCGTATCGGGATGTAGAGCCCGGACCGCCGCACGCAGGACAGTGAAGGGCGACGCCGTCAGCGGCAGGCGGAGGCGCAGATAGGCTGGATCGGTCATGTCAGCTGACCTCGACCACGGGCGAGGCGAGATGCGGATCGACGAGCGCCTCGATCCGCTCGGCCCGGCCCATCCAGGGCTCGGGGCGGATCACTTTCACCCAATCCGCAAAGCTGGGGATGAAGCCGAGGTCCTCCTTCACATGCTGCTCGCCAACCCAACGGGTCGGGATGATGCGCCCTGTCGAGAGCGTGAGCGTCGGGCCAAAAATCGTCTCGGCCATGAATATGCCTCGGCATGGTGGCGCAGCGCCCGGTGCCGGAAGTCTGCAGTTATGGATTTTGATGCATCGAACCAGGCATGAACTACGATGAAGTCGTCAACCGTGCCGCCCCATTTCTTCACCGAGGAAAGGGCGTGGTGGTAGGGATGTGCCATCGCCGCCCCCTTCAAAAATCGTGGGTTAAGAGTTCGGACGAGGTGAAGCGCTCGTTGAACTCGAGATGGATGCAGCGGGCGGAAGCGTCGAAGCAGAACTCGCCGTAGGCGCCGTCGTTGTTTTCCCAACCGCCATGGGTGTCGGAGAGGAAGTCGTAAGCCAGCTGCTCGACGACATCCTCCAGCGACAGGCTGCGCATCTCGACCTCAGGATCATCCCAGGTCAGCGCGGCATAGGGGATTTCGCTCAATGGGAAGTCGACGGCGGTCTCGCCCGACCAGGCGCCGATGCTTTCGATCTGGCCGCTGTCACCGGCACCGTCGAAGGTTACGGTGACATGGGTGATGCCGGCGGCCATGAGGCCATCGAAGAGGCGATCCTTGTTGCCCGGGCGCAGGGCGAGGGTACGGGCAGTGCGTTCGGCATGTGCGGCGAAGATTGACCCCATATCGACGGTGGAGGGCGGCATCGGCGGTGCGAGGGTGGGTTCAGTCAGGTTCATCGGGAAACTCCGGTAAAGGGAAAGGGGCGGAGCTGGGCCGGGTGATCACTCTCCCCCCGGCAAAGCTCCAAATCCCCCCTGCCCTTCTCTGTCTCTCGGGGCTCAGGCCGCGACCTGAAGCGCCCGGGTGGCAAAGGCGCGCCAGAGCGAATCGACGAGCCGCGCATCCAGCAGATCGGCACGGTGCCGCAGCCTCTCAGCCAGATCAGGCTCGCCCCATGCGGCAGCGCGGCTCGCCTGCCCGCGAAGCTGGCTCGCTTCGGTCACGACGCACCGCGCCTCGGTTGCACTGGCCACCGGATGGCACCAGGCGACGGCCCCGTCGCTGGCGGCCCCGGCCAGCACAAGCTGTTCGTCGCGATCAAGGATCGCCAGAAGCTGGAACGCGGCATCCGCGGCCATCGCCTCGGCATGATTGATCGCGCCCTCCATGGCCTCTGCCAGCGTCGCGAAACGCGCGAGAACCAGTGGGGTGGCCCGGCCCGACATATTATCCGCAGGCGTCCGGTGCGATAGGGTCAAGGCGAAGGGATGGTTGGGATCAGCGTCGCCAATCGCAAAGACCGGCGCAAACCTCGCCGGGCAAGTGGTCGAGTGGATAGGCAGAGACAGGTCGAACATCGGGAATATCTCCGACGGCGCAGGGAGCCGCTCTCCCCGCCTCATCCGTCAAAGACTAAACCGCCGCCCTCTTCCTCGGAGGGGACGGACGGCACCAACCAGTTATCTTGCCGATGGCAAATCACTCCATCGGACACGCAAGTATCGACCCTGCCGTTTTGGCAACGCCTTTCGGTCGATCATTCGACCCGATACTTGAAAATCCCCGTTGATCTTGACCACAAGTAACCTGTTGAAATTTCCTGCAGTGTCGACCACCACCACGTCTTTGGTCTTGAACGGCGTAATAGTTTTCACCTCGACATGGTCGTTGCCAAGTCTTCCGTCCGCGCCTTGGGCGTAGGTCTTGTTCAACCTGATTCCGTAAGTAATCGCACCGAAAAGTTCGCCGATATCGCCATAGACGGCGAGATGAAGGCCAGTCTCCGCGTGGTAGCTTTCCGCAAGTGATATGAGGTTTTCAAAGTAGGGTATCATTGACCGAATGGCGTTGGGGTACTTTGCCCCCCACTCCTTGTAGCGAAGCTGCTCGTCAATTTCCGACCAGGTAACCCATTCGCCATCATCATAAAACGCGCGATCTGACCAATCAGTATCATCCATCTATGCTCGCCCAACTTGAAGTTTTGCAAGTGGATAGCAATCCATTTTGGCAATAAAGAGGCCGGAGGCACCAGAGCCTCCGGCCCTGCGGTCAGCCGACCCGGTCTAGGAGCTTCTTGGCACGCCCTTCCATATCGAGGCGGGCATCCTGCTGCGTCTTATCGCGCGCAAGCCGCGTGATGCCCTGGACGAAGTCGAAGATACTTTCGGGCGGGCGGCCCTCTTCCATCAGCACCTTCTCGATGATCTTGCCGGACTCGGCCTTCGAGAAGCCGCGTTTCCTCAGGAAGTCATCGCGGTCTTCATCCGTGCGCGCGACGATCTGCTGCCGCGCAGCCTTGATGCCGTTCACGAAGCCCTGCGGCGAAGAGTTGGCAAACCGTGTCAGCGCCGGGGCCGCCTCGTGGGCGAAGCGGGAGGCGGCGTATTTCGAGTGGCGGATCGTGATCTCCTGGAAATCTTCGACGCCCCAGAGGTTGCGGTTCTGGCAAACCGCCCGCAGGTAGAAGCTTGCCATGCCAAGGGTCTTCGCCCCGACCTCGGAATTCCAGCAATAAAAGCCCCGGAAGTAGAGATCGGGGGAGCCATCGGGCAGCTTGCCTGCTTCGATCGGGTTGCGATCATCGACCAGGAACAGGAAGACATCGCGGTCCGAGGCATAAAGCGTGGTTGTGTCACGGCTGATTTCGACATCGGGGTTGTAGACCCCGGTCGACCAGTCGAGCACCCCCGGCACCTTCCAGCGCGTGTCGCCCGTGCCATTGCCCGCGATGCGCTGCACCGCCTCGACCAACTCGTGGTCATGGATACGGCCATAGTCCGGGCCGGTCACGGCGCGCAATTCGGTGCGACCATCTTCGGTCTCGAAGGTCTTCACCTGCTCGGCGCGATGGTTGGTCAGACCGTATTGCAGGTTGATCCCCGCCAGCGGCGCAGGCAGCTGCCGCAGGTAGGATGCCGGGGCGCCTACGATGCTGGCAAGCTGGCCGAAGGCCCAGTGCGTGGGCGCGACAGGTTCATGCGCTTTCGGCAGGACCAGGTGCAGCCGCTCGGGGTTGTCACGCGCGGCCTCGACGCGGATATCCGCCGTCTGCACCACCCGGCTACGGCTGCGCTCAGATCGGCCCTTCACCGATGCCCATAGATCATCGAGCGACAGATACCGCTCGTCATCAGGCCGATTGAACCATTCGGACGATACCCGCCCGTTCCGTTCACCCCGGCTTACATCCACCTTCCAGCCACCAGCCCGCGTCGGTGCGACCGGATCCAGAACTTCCACAACGCCCATCGGCAATCTCCCTCGACAGGAGCCGGGAGCCACTCTCCCAACCCTCAACCTGTCACTGGAAACTCATCCAAACTCGAACTCTAAAGCCCAGCCAGACAAGTGGGCCGGACGGTCTGCCTTTGGGCCACAAGTGGTCAGCCGTTTGAAGCATTTGTGGGGCTTGCACCCTCGCCGATGAATATCCAATTCGAAGCAATCGGACGGCTTAGCCAAGGCAGATTGATGATCGACGTATTGACAAAGTTCTTTGAAAGCTACCCGAGGAGTTTCCTAGACACGAACGGCCCTTTCGAGGGCGGGATCTCGCCCGAACTAATGTCCCGGATGCTGGATTTTCGCGACAGGCAGCTGCACATTCTGTCCTATGCGCAGCACTATCGGATCGACCAAGAGACGGTCCAAATGTTGACCGACCTCGCCTACGGAACGAAGCCCGCTGGCCGTGAGGAAATCTACCGGGAAGCCCAGTTTCCCTTTCCTGCATTACTTGTCGAGTGCCCGGACACGACCGGTGAAGGGTCTTACGTTGCCCTGACGACGGTAGTGGACGATTGCATGTACACCCAACGCATGCTCGTTTCCGCCAATGGGATTGTCCCAAGTCTGCTGGTTCTAAAGTCCTCAGGCCTAAAGGGCGAACTGATCTGGACACCAACCTATGAGGCGGCGATGTTGGGGCCAAAGAATCCGGATGGTGACGCCGCCGTTAAAGCCGAAAGTGAGGTCTGCAGCCACTTCGTCGCGATCGTGGCCACGATGTGTTCGATGCTCAAATACAAGGGCATGATCGAAACCGATGAAGTCCAGGCGTTCAGTCGACCTGAGCGTCGGCGAGCCGAAAAGGCCGGGAAGCCGCTTCTGGACACGCTTGTGACGCGTGTTCGACTTGGTTCCGCCGGCAAGGTCCAGCTGAAGGCAACGCAAGTAGAGAAGGATCTGGATGAACCTTCGGAAAAAAGGCGCGCGCACTGGGTAGCGGGCCACTACATGCGGCACATCGCGAGGCCTGAGAAGGTCTTCCGCATGCCGCATGTCCGTGGCGCAGGTCCCGTGATCCCGCAAACGCGCCGAGTTGAATTGCCACATGTCGCAGATCGACTGGCAACGAAGGAGCGGCTTGCGACCACGGGTGAGGGCGAATAGCCAACGCCTACAGCGGGCGCCAGTGTCCGCGTGCCTCCAAATTATTGTCGGGGCCTGCAGATTAGTACCAGACCACTAAAATGAATGATGAGAGGCATTTGGACACCGTGGAACTCAAATATCCGATCAACCTGATGGGGGCAGAAGGCGGCGGAGAAAAGGGCGATGTCGTGACACGTGACGGTGAATTTCTTGGAGCATGGTCCTTCGAGAAGAACGAAGCCGAGGAGACGGGCATTTTTCATTTTACCGCTGACGGTGAAGTGGAACCGACGTTCTCCGAGAGCGTCCCGGTCTTGACGAGCGGAATGCTCACAGGTCTGGCGATGAGCAATTTGTGCCGATCCATACGAGACTGGCACGACGGGCAATCCTAGTTTGCGCCTCGGCGTCATGCACTATTGGGCAAGCCCGGCGGGTTTCCCCGCCGGGCCCTGGGGAGACCCCGTTCTTTTCAGAACGGGATCTCGTCGTCGCGGTCGACCAGCTCGGGGTTTTCGTTTTCGGCCGACTTCGGGCGGCTCAGGAAATCGACCTTCTCGGCGATGATCTCGCAGCCGTAGCGATCAACGCCGGTTGCGTCGGTCCACTTTGTGTAGTGGATACGGCCGTGGACCATGACCTTCATGCCCTTTTCGCAGTGCTCAGCGACGGTTTTGCCGAGACCGTTGAAGCAAGTGATGCGGTGCCATTCGGTGTCCATGGCCCGGTAGCCGTTTTCGTCGCGGATCGCACGGCCTTCTGAAAGGCGCGGCCGCGAGGTGGCCAGGGTGAAGTTGGTGATCTTCGTGCCGCCCTGCGTGGCGCGGACTTCGGGCTTCTGACCGATGTTGCCGGCGAGGATGACGATGTTCTGCATTTTGTAGCTCCTGTTTTTCCTGTCCCTGGGACCGTCCCTTCGACAAGACCCGAAAGAAGCCTGTCGGGTGAGGCGTGCACGGCTGGGCCATCAAAACAGACGGAAACCCCCAAAGGTCCGGGGTGGAGCGGGCAGGTGCCGCGTTTCCAAAGAAACGCTAGCCAACACGGCCCGGACTGACGCGGGGTTGCGCGCATGAGGCCGAACAGGCTTAGGGGATTGTCAGTCGAAGGGATGGCGCCGGGGACAGGAGAGATCGGGGGCTCTTGCAGAACATGTCTTCCCTCGCCCTGCTAAGACGGCAAACCCAAAGTCCTTAGCCCCATAGCGGCTGATCACCTCAGGGCCCCTTCGCTTGCCATTCGCGAACCAGCCCGATCGGCGTTGCGTGCCCGCGCCGTGACGGTTATCCCAAGGACATCATTTTGGACATGAGGCACCCATGGCCGAATTCGACGTTGAGACGCTGTCGCTCAAAGAGCTCAAAAGCCTGCAGAGGGATCTGGCCAAGGCCATTTCCACATTTGAGGACCGGCAGAAAAGCGATGCCCGCAGCAAGCTCGAGGTCCTTGCCAAAGAGATGGGCTATTCTCTTGCCGACCTGATTGGCACCGAGGTAAAACCCAGCCGTGCGCCCGCCGCCGCGAAGTACCGCCACCCAGAAAACGCGGCTCTCACTTGGTCAGGCCAGGGGCGCAAACCGCTGTGGTTTGTCGCAGCTCTAGAAGCAGGCAAATCGCCCGAGGACCTGGCAGTCAACTGACCATCTGTGCGTGACCGAGCAGTAGGACGTTCGTGTTATAGAAATCCACTTTTGTGAACATGTCGCCTCGGTCATGTTTACAAAACGTGGTTCTCCATACATTAGAAAGCCCCCTGCCCTATCTGCTTCAGTTTCTTGCCACCGCCTTCTTTGGATTTCGGAATGCCGACAAGACGTCGGCGCAGTGGGCCTGTCAGGCTCTTGAGGGAAGACAGGCGAAAGGCCCGGAGGCGCGTTCGCGCCGTGCCCGGGCCTTCTTGGCGACCGTGGGCATTACGCCCACGGGTCGATTTCTGCAATCAGGGAGACCTCGTCACCGTCGATTTCATCGGCGGGGACGGCACCAAAGGTTCCATCCCCGGCCTGAAAGACGACGATCGAAACCATGAGCGTGGCGGCGAGAGAGGCGGCGAAGGCGTGAGCATCTTTGCGGGACATCTGTTTTGGCTCCTGCTGGGAGGCGAGGGACCATCCCCCGCGCTGACAGGAACCCGCAGGCCCAAAGACCGGCTGACATCACCGGGTGCGTTCGGCTTGCCCGAATCCACACGGCGGCACGGGCTTGCCCCGTAGTCCGAGCCCTTGTGGCTTGATCTCGAAGACTGGATTTGGGCCAAGGAAGGGACTGGCAAGCGGGGGATGGTACTTTGACACAAGGAGCCGAATTGTCCCGCCGATGCTCACCCCGCCAGCCTTTCAGACATGCTCTTAGTTGACCGAGGCCTTACTGGGGATGGAGCCTTTGGTGCCCCGCGCAGATGCACGGGACAGGTTGGTGCTGGATGAGAGGCCCGCGTGCGGCGGGGCCCCTTGGTCTATGAGAAGGCTCAGGCGGCGATACCCGCCTCCCCTGCCCCGTCGGCTTCGTCGCCAACGACTTGCAGCCGCGCGTTGCGATAGCCTTCCTTTGCAATCCAAAGCTCTGCCGCCGTGACGGACGACGCCAGATGCAAAAGCTCGGTGCTGCCCCCGAAATCCAAGAGCACGCGGACCTGCCCCACCTTGGGCTCATCGATGACTTCGAAGACCAACCGGCTATCCGCCGAATGGCTGCGCATGATGGTAACGAGGATGACCCCGTCCGAGGAGAAGTTCCCCTCATGCAGCGTGAAGGACGCCGGAGCCGTCCAGGTTGGATAAGGCCGCGGCGGTTCCTTCTTTACCAGACGGCCAACACCGTTGGACCTTTCCCAGGCTGCCAACTTTTTGGTGAAGCGTGCTGGCGGCTTTGGACTGCCGTCGGTGTAACGAATGAGCGCGCCCAAAGGCGTTTGGTCGATGATTGTGTTTGCGGACATGATTCCTCATCTTGAATGCGAGCATTCGCACTCATCATATTGATATTATTGTTTTTTGTGGTGGTTGAGGGCGGGTTTCCCCGCCCTCGGGGGCTCAGATCACTCCGCAGCCATCAGCGCCGTGCTTTCCACGGGCAAATCGGCCATCAGGAAGGCGGGCAAGTCGATCTCAGCGTCAATGTCAGCAGCGCCCAAGGGTTCTTCGCTCAAAGCCCCCTGCCCTTCTGCAGCGACATCACCGTCCAGAGCGGCAAGATCACTGCGCCGCAGAACCTCCGGCAACCAACCGCTCCCCTTGAGCAAGCGCTCGGCTTCCGTCGCCATCTCGCCCTTCTTCAAATGATCGAGCAACTGTGCGGTGCCCTCCCCCTTCGCCTCACGCACGGCCTCGAGAATGCGCGCCTTGGGAACCCGGTTTAGATAGGTGTCCGCCGTCGGCTCCCATCCTGCCGCGACCAAATCGAGATCGACAGCTTGGGCCACGAGGTCGGACTGCGCTATACGGCGGGCCAACCCGCTGGTGGAGATGCCCGCGCCATAGGGGTTCACCTTCTCATGCAGCGCGTTGATCCCGAAGCTCAGGCAATGCGCCAGCAGAGCCAGACGGCTGGCCTGATCGAAGGCCGAGAGATAGTCCCAAAGCACGGCATCGTCGCCAAGCGGCAGATCGGCCTCCCAGGCAGCATGACGATCGTCCACGGCCTTGGCCACCGGACTGTCCTTCAGATCAGGCGCCTGAGCCGACATGTAGACGGTGCGCACAGACGCCTCGAGGCAACTGCCCGAAGCGCCTGAGCTGCGGAAGGTGTCATTGACCAGCTTCATCAGCAGCAGCGTCAAGGCGACGTCGGGCGAACGCCCAATCGCCTCGCGCAAGGCGAGGGTGCGATGCGCGGTCAGCTCCATGACCAGACGCTCCGGCAAAGGCTTCAATGCGCCATCATCTTCGTCGTATGGAAGACCGGCACTGAACGGCTGGCCCCCGGAAGTGATGACGGTGGCCGCAGACGGACCAGCGGACAGCTGATGGGCCGAGACGTCACCATCAGTCCCCTGCCCTTCCTTGTCCAGTTCATCGCCGAAGTTGGCCACGGTCTCTTCGCGAGGCTCATCCTCCGGCCGGACATAGCCGCGATAGACAGCCAGGCCAACATCCCGATCCAGCGTCACGAAGACGCCAGCGCGACCAACCTCGGCCGCATCGAAGATCAGCGGACGCTGATCAAAGGCTTCCATCGCCGATTCCAGCTCGCCGAGCCGGGTGTCGATCTCCTCGGGGTATTCGTCTTGGCCAGAGTATTCCTGTTCCAGTGCACGATACTTGGCGAGCAGCTTGGCATGCTCTGCAGCTTCATCAGCGCTGAGCGGCGATGGATCGCCAGCCAGCCGCCGCAGACCGTAGCTATAGCCATAGGGCAGCTCAGTTGACACCTCGATCCACTTCCAACCCTCAGCGGCGATTGCTTGAGCCTCGGCTTGCAGTTTGTCCGCGACCAAACGGTCGAGCAGGGCAGGGTCCTCCAACCAGCCACCATCATCGCCTTGGAAGAGATCGCGCAGGACAACGCCACCCGCTGTCTCATAGGCATCAACACCGACAAACACCGCGCGCCGATCCGAGGCCCGCACAGAGGTTTCGGTCAACATGCGCCGGATCGAATAGGGCTCTTTGTTCCAGGAGTTCTTCACCGCATCCCAAACCTGCGCCTGGCGCACGTGATCGGGGTTCACCGTGAAGGCCATCAGCTGTTCCAGCGTCATGCTATCCTCGGCGTAGACGTCCAAAAGGGCAGGGGCCACAGACGCGAGCTTCAACCGCTGTTTCACGATCTGCGGCGTCACGAAGAAGGCCGCCGCGATCGCCTCCTCGCCCTGACCCTTCTCCCGCAAAGCAACAAAGGCGCGGAACTGATCGAGCGGATGCAAGGCAACGCGCTGCATGTTCTCAGCTAAGGAGTCGTCCTCGGCCAGAATATCTGATGTCGCATCACGCAACACGCAAGGCACAGGCGCTGTCTTTGCCAAACGCTTCTGCTTCACTAGCAGTGACAGGGCCTGAAAGCGGCGACCGCCAGCCGGGATCTCGAACTTGCCGGTCTCGACGCCATCGGCATCCAACACAGGCCGCACGCTCAGGCCTTGCAACAGGCCACGACGTGCGATGTCCTCGGCCAACTCCTCCACCGACACACCGGCCTTGATGCGCCGGACGTTGGACTGGCTCAGCACCAGCTTATCAAAGGGGATATCCCGTGAGGACGACAGGGTGATCTTCTGGGCAGCTTGGGCCATCAGGTCTTCTCCACGACGGGCGCCGGGAGCCACTCTCCCGATCTCACTTCCCGCCACCGTCAAACCAACCATTCTCTCACTTTCGTACTGGACATAGGTGGCAACGACAGCGCCCCAGACCGGCAGGCCGGCGCGCTTTAGGTTGGTAATTTATGTACCAACGCAAAGTTGGCCATGGCCAACTCTTGTCTTGGTGCAACCGGCTAGGATCCTCGATAGGTAGCTATCGGGGCTTTTGACCTGGTCGATCTTGCAGGCCATTTGATCTGCCAGCTGAATCGCTTCTGCCAGGCCAAGCAAAGACACCGCCCTACCCAACAGAGCGCTGTCTATTCTCAGCATCTTACCAAATTCAAATAGCAGCTGTAGTAGGCCGTGTTCTGTGGTGGGGTGGTCTGGATAAAAGGCCGGGATTTCGGTCAAGCAAGCCCACAGCTCTGTCATCGAGCGCGGTAAGGTTTTTTTTGTATATGATTTTTGAGTCTCTTTGTGCCGGACATTTTGTCCGTCTGAGGCGGTCGGTTTGTTTGAGTTAGAAGACGGTGCTTGTTCTTGGCGTTGTTCGTGTTCTGGATTGTTGGCCGTGGCCAACTCTTCGAGATTCGGTATGCTTGGAGTGACTACCTTACTCTGCAGGATGCATTTAAGTCTGCTGATGACGCTGCTTGCCTGAAGTACAGTTACTCCGGTTCGACGCATAAAGTTGCGGGCAGCTTCGACGAACTCTAGGGCCTCGCCTTGCAGGCAAAGGGAGAGGCATTCACCGCGCAGTTTCTGGATGTAGGCTTTCATGCCTCGCAGTTCGTCGGCTTCCTGACGATGTTTCTGAGACATTGCAAGGATTTCGCCAGACCGTACGAGCAGGGGCGACAGGTCGATGCCAAACGCGCCGATGACTTTACCGTTGCGCATAATTGGGAATCGTTTGCCGTTGGAGCTGTCACGCCGTTGGATCAGATTCGCAGCTTCAAGTTTCTCAAGGTGCCGCCGAAGTTGCCTGTCCGTTATGCCTTTCGCGCGAAAACATAAAGTGTCGTTGCAAGCGAACACGGTCAGCAGGGTGAGTGGCGTGATTGGGCTGTCATTCCCGGTTTTCGGATCGTTGCAGGGAAGGCAGCTCAAGAGTGCGTCAAGCACAACGACTGAAGGCGGCCGCAGGCCCAGTGCGCGACTTGTGGTGTTGACCGCCGCCATAAGCGCGCGCCGCGTTACAGGTACGAAGTGTGGCTGTTGTTCGATCGTGCCAATACCGGCGAAAGAATCGAAGATTGAAGGCGCACAACTCAACTGTGCCTCGACCTCGATGGTCGTGACTGCTTCTTGTTCCATCTGTTTTCAGACAGCAAAAGGATACCGGTCACCGAAATCGGTGTTGCAGTGATTCGATTTTTTGGGTACCAATAGATTGCGAGTAAATCGGGACCCTCTGGAGTGCTTCACCGCCTTCGGGGGGTTTCTTTTTGCGCTACGTCTGCCTCCTTTTTGATTGTTTCTTGCCTGTTTGATCAGGGTTGACCATGGCCAACCCTATAAAGATCAATCACTTAACCGTTTCGGCGTCATGATTTTTCTATCCACTCCTTGTAGAGGCGCTCAAGCTGCGTCTCCACGAAGTTGATGAACCCGCGCTCCTTTTTGTCGGAAACCTCGATCAAAAGACGTTGGCCTTTGGACCTGAAAGCCACCGAAGTTGCGGGCATCTTGTTGAGCGGGGCAGGGGAGGGGCCCTTGGCGGCAGACTCCGATGCGTTCTGCTGTGCATCCGCAGCCTTCTGCAGCGCATCGATGACAGCGCTGAGCTTCTCTGCCGCAGTGCCTTCTTCAGGAACAAGCAAGAGGACAGAACTGTCTGAAGGGGCGTTTTCGGTTTTGACCAGACGACGCAGTTCCAGCCATGGGCGACGGCCTGCTTCATGCGCGGCGCCAATTTTGTAGATCACTGCGTCGGGCACGTCTCGGGCAACGCCAATCAGTTTGCTTAGCGTTCCCTTGTCGACAGCTAGCACATCGCCGATCTCGGCCCGGGTGAAGCCCTGGTCCTCTAGCTTGGTGGCGAAAATGGCTTGTTCGATGAAGCTGCGTTCTAGGCGCGCAGAGTTTTCCAGAGCCTGTGAGACAAGCGCCTCACGGTGGTCCATTTCCTTGACATAAGCCTTGACCTTGATCCCAAGCACGCGGCACGCGGCAATTCTGCGGCGTCCGTAAACCACCTCATAGCGAGGGCCAGGGCCACGGCGATAGCGGAGCAGTGCAGGGAGCTGTTGTCCTGATGTCCTGATGGACTCGATCAGATCATCAAGCCCTTCGGATACGTCAAAACGATCCGCGATTTCAGAATCGCCGATCTCATTGACATCCACGTCCTGGGCCGCTTGTGCCGAGACCTGAGAAAGGACGTCTGACATGCTCTTCAGGGACCGAGGCGAGCTTTCGTCCACCTTCGACCCGGCCTCGGCAGCAACCAAAGGCTTTGAGCCCATTTGTGCTAGGCTCTTGGCAAGAAGATCACGCTTCATTTGTGCCCCCTCGACCCCATGCTGACTGGATCATCTTTTCAATGTCATTTGAAAAGCTCATCACCGACTCTAGGGCTCGCTCATAAGTCTTTCGGTTCTTGGTCGTAGCGAGGTCCACTTCGAAGATTGTCTTCTGCGAAAGGCCGGCCTCGCTAACCGCCGAAGACTTCACGAAGGGCGTCTTGATCACACTGTCACCTAGCAATTGCCTGAGCCATTCAGACAAGTCCTGCTGCGTGCTGATAGCGGTGTCGAAGCGCGTCAGGAGGTAGGCGAAATTGTCATACGCGCCGATGCCACCGTTCGAGTACAGGACTTCCAACACGCCCGACGCCATCGTCAGGAACTGGCTGGCCGAGGCCAGGTCGACACGCTCAGGGATGATGGTCATGAGAAGCGACGTCGATGCACAGACCGCCGCCATCGTCAGATAGCCAAGCTGAGGCGGGCAGTCGATTAAAACGATGTCATAATCGTCTTCAACCTGTCGTAGCGAGTCGCGGATCCGATTGAAGAAGACGGGTTGTTCGCCACGGCTCAGCGCGGTTGGAGTTTCGGTTTCGAATTCCGAGAGCATGATCCCGCCGGGCACTAGATCCAGGTTCGGGAAGTACGTCTTGCGCAAAACGTCCACGATAGGCACCCGGGACGTTTCGCCATCGTTGTAGCGAATTGCATCATACAGCGTGCCGCCGTGACGGAAGTCGATCTCTGGCTGGTATCCAAAGAAGGTCGTCAGTGAGGCCTGAGGGTCTGCATCGACCAAACACACACGGTATCCACGCAGGGCGAGCCTCATCCCGAGAGTCACGGTGGTCGTAGTTTTGCTGGATCCGCCCTTGAAGTTGACGGTTGACCAGATCTGAAGCTTGTCACCTTGTCGCCGACCGGGAAGGAACTGAAACGGATCCTTTGCATTCTGAGCCAGAATGTTGCGGATCTGGAGAATGTTCTCGGCGGAATAAAGGCGCTTGTTACCCGGTCCCTGTTCGACTTCTGGAATTCTGCCGTCGAAATGCGCCTTGCGCAGATAGCCGTCGCTCACCCGCAATAACTCTCCGACCTCTGCGCTTGTGAAGGCGCGTAGTGTCTTTTCTTCCTTCGGTGCCAAAAAAAGCTTCGACATATGTTCAAGGGCTTCAGAAAGCCGCTCTGCGTCTGCCTTGAGCTTGTCATGCAACACTTGGTGCATCATCATTCGCCTGTCTCGAGACATCTCTTAAGCGTTACCCGTGATCTGCAGTCGATCGGTGCCAGCAGGAACGCAGTGGACGTCGTTTTCTTAGTTTTCGCGTTACAGATATGACGCCCGTCGGGAAGAAACTCAAGGCAAATCTTGTGCAGCTATCTTGTGCTTTCTGCCGACTATGGCACCATATGATGCGAAATGGCTAAAGTGACCTGTTAAAGGTTGGGTGTAGGATATTGTAAAGATTACAGAAAATGTCGCGAGACTTATCCACAGAACGCGACGCCCTTGAACCCACGCGTGATGCTTGAAAAATCTCTGACTAGGCTCAGTAACGCTGTAGCAGACCTGACCACGGCAATCGTGTTCGCGTGAGCATCGCAAGCGATTCTTCGTCTGAGCCCGTCGGTAGAATGCCTTTTGGCCTCATGGGCACCGAAAAGCGTTACCTACTACAACAGTCCCAACTTCTTCGCCCGCTCCAAGATCATCTTGACCGATGACGGCTCCCACTTGCTGCGGCCCCTAGGTGTCCGTTCGCGCATGGTCTCTAGCCGGTCGCAGATGGCTTGAAGAGTCATCTTGGGATCTGCGCCTTTGATGCCCGCGACGATGGCGGGCAGGCGATCATCCTTGTCGGACGCGGAGGCGCGGGAAAGGATGGTGTCCGGCAGCAGGCCTTCGCGGACGAAGGTTTTGGCAGCACGGATCAGGCGGGGCAGGGACCAAGGCTGCGCCTCGCTCGGCAGACCTGAATTGACGATGCGCAGCACGTCTTCCCAAGGCAGGCCCGGTCTCAGACGGCGCACTTCCGGCACCCACTGTTCAGCACTGGCATTAAGCTTCTGGAAATGGCTTTCCACTCGGGCGGCTCTTGCCTTGCGGATTGCCACGGGATCGCCCGCCTTTAGCCCTGGGTTGCCGCCAACCCGCCCTGCCGCCTTCGCAGATCGCAGCCCGGCCTTGGTGCGCTCGCGTATCAGTGCCCGTTCAAACTCGGCGGCTGCGCCCAGGACCTGCAGGGTAAACTTGCCCTGCGGCGACGCCGTGTCGATCGGATCCTGCAAGGACCGGAAATGCGCACCTCTTGCCTCCAGCCGCTCGATGATTTCCAAGAGGTGAGAAAGCGAGCGGGCAAGGCGGTCGATCCGAACCACGACAAGTGTATCGCCAACGCGCAGTTGATCCAGCACACGCGCCAGAACAGGCCGGGTGCGACTGCCGCCAGATGCTTGCTCCTCCACGATTTCCATACAGCCCGCCGAGCGCAACTCCTGTACCTGGGGCAGGGCGGTTTGGTCTTCGGTGGAAATACGCGCATATCCGATGAGTGGCACGGGGCAGGGGGCCTCTTTTGCAATTGCGGATGTCAGGAGTAAACGACCGTTTGTAAACGAATGCAAGGGCACGCTGTGTGATGCTGATCGCTGGAAACCCCTTGGTTTCCATACGCTGAACGCGACTAGAGCGCTCTCCACGGACGCTGCGCGCGCGTACTAAATAAGGAGCAAATGCAGCCCCACAGAAAACCCTTGGGTAGTTTGCATAATAGGCGTATTTTGCGCATATGAAGCCCTTCCACTCTGTTCTGCCTGATATTTCTGACGAAACCCTCGGCGATCCCGAGGCAAGAGAACAGGTGTCCGAAGACGACCTGTGGTTCCTGCCAGGACCGATGGATGAGGAAGATGATTATCTGCTTCCAGGCCCAAGATCTGAACCCAGCGAAACCTCAGTCGTTGCGGCATGGGCCCGGGCCGAAGCGGGTTGTGCGGCCCGCCTCGCACGAGTAGCCGGGAGACTGGGCGCGCTTGACGACCGTCTGCGACGCGGCCCATCGGGTTGGCGGCACAGATTGGCCCTGATCGAGGCTGCAGAGCTGAGCTGGTTCGTTGGCGATCGAGTCAGCCCTGACCGCCTTGCACTCTGGATCGCGCTTCGTCTGTCTGGCGCTCAGGAAGACTCTGGGGCGCTGTCACGCGTTGGATGGGCTGTTCGACGTCTTACTGGGGGGCCTGGCCCTGAAGCTGGGCTAGCCGATTTTCTCGACCGGCGGGACCCTGAGAACATAGCGGATGACGCCGAGCGCTTCACCGATCGCGCCGATGGCTGGCTCGCCGTGACGGGAGCCGCTCGACATCTGCACCCTATCACCCGGGCTTGTCTGGGCTTCCACCTTTGGAGCCTGGCAGGTCTCGGTCAGCATGGTGACCGGATGGAAGCCGCGGTCACGGCAGGCCGGATTGCTGCAGCCGAAGGGAAGGGTGCGATTTTCGCACCAGTAGCAATGGGTGGGGCAGGGGGGCTTCGTGCCGGCGGACCTCCGGCAGAGCGGTTGACCCGATGGCTGGACGGAATGGACAATGCATGCCTCGCAGCGATGCGGCACCTCGACGATCTCGAAATATGGTCTACCCAAGCGGAGACTGTCATGTCGGTGATGTCTGGCCGTACGCCTCCAGCTTTGCGCTCTGCATTGACCGAATGGCCCTTGGTCTCTGCGCCGATGGCTGAGACTCTGAGCGGCGCCAGCCGTGCGGCAATCCAGCGAAACCTGGCTTGGATGGAGGCGCACGGGCTGATCTGCGAGGTGACTGGCCAAGGGCGTTTCAGGATGTGGCGTGCAGCGGTTTAGAGGCCAGATGTGACCACGGCTTTTTTGTGGGTTGGCTTCGATAGCCCAAGAAGGTTGGGCGATCTTGTTAGATGAGATCACGCATCACCGAGTGGCAAACACACAACTGCTTCCAGTCCACCTGCCAGCACATTGCGGAGCACGACTGTCCCGCCGTGTGCCTGAATGATCGTGCGGGCGATTGCCAGCCCGAGGCCGACGCCGCCGGTATCTCGGCTGCGAGACCCTTCCAAGCGTACGAACGGCTCAAAGACCGCTTCAAGCTGGTCTTCGGGCAATCCCTGGCCCTTGTCCGCGATGGTGATGATGGCCAATCCCGGCGTTCGGTCCAGCTTTACCATCGCCACCCCGCCATAGCGGACAGCATTGTCGATCAGGTTCCTTAGAGCGCGGTTCAAGGCGTGCGGGCGGACGGTGATGGGCAGAGGCGACGACGGGGCAAGATTGGCTCGTTCTCCCCCTACATCGTTGACCAG
Source organism: Rhodobacter ferrooxidans (assembly GCF_000176015.1). Classification (GTDB taxonomy): domain Bacteria; phylum Pseudomonadota; class Alphaproteobacteria; order Rhodobacterales; family Rhodobacteraceae; genus Pseudorhodobacter_B; species Pseudorhodobacter_B ferrooxidans. The sequence continues at coordinate 44,047 of NZ_ACYY01000012.1, forward strand.
ATCAGCCAGCAGGACGGCAAGATCGACTTCAGCGGCGGGTTCTGCCCGCGCAACCCCGCGTGCGAATTCCAGGGTCGCCTCGACCATGGCCTGCATTTCCTCGACCAGTGCCTTCAGGCGTTCGCTATCCTCGGTTTCGTCCAGCATTTCGATCCTGAGCCGCATTGCTGTAAGCGGCGAGCGCAAATCATGACTCAGGGCGGCGAGCATGTGCGTGCGCTCGTTCACGAAGCGGGTCAGTCGGGCCTTCATCCGGTTGAAGGCCTGCGTGGTCTCGCGCACCTCGGATGGCCCCGTCATCGGCAGCGGATCGGCATCAAGCCCACGGCCCAAGCGGTCGGCGCCAACAGCAAGAGCACGCATCGGGCCGACGACGCGCCGCGCAGTCCACCAGGCCACCAAAGCTACCGCGACTGCCATCAACACCACCGGCAGCAGGGCCTGCGGAGTTAATTGCAGGGCAGGGCGGTAAAACATCGTGCGTACGTTCAGCCAGTCGCCCGCCGCAAGACGGATCGACAGCGTCAGCTCAATGGGGTCGGTCCGCCCCGCCATCATCGCCTCATGCATCGGGCGCATGGACGCAGGTACTCCCTCTGGCAATGGCAGGGACGCGAGGGACAGCGCATGAACATCGGCGCGCACTTCCCGTTCCGGCTCGCCAAGGATCTGGCGGATCTGGCGCAGAACCATGTCCGCCTCGGCGCTGTCGTGGGACGCTGCAGGCTCGGGTCCGACTTCAAACCGCACCAGCGGAGAATTTGCCGCGCGGAGTATCGACATGCGCAGATCAGTGGGGGCGCCATCCAAAAGCAAGACAACATTCGCGGCGCGCCCTGCCGCCTCCAGCCCGAGGGCTGCACGAACTGCACGGTTCCGCCCGTCTGTCAGCAGCAACAGGCCAAGCCCCTGTGTGATGGCCAACGCCAAAAGCAACATGATCAGCAACTGCCCGCCAAGAGATTGCGGGAAGAGCTTGCGCAACATCGAGAAGCGCGCGCTCACGGCATTGCACTCACGTCTGCGGCAAGGCTGTAGCCACCACCCCAGACAGTTGCGATCAGTACAGGCTTGGCCGGATCGGCCTCGATCTTGCGGCGCAGGCGGCTAATCTGGTTGTCGATGGTGCGGTCGAACACCTGTGCGGCGCGACCCGATGTAAGATCGAGCAGTTGTTCGCGGCTGAGCACGAAGCGCGGCCGTTCCAGAAACACCGTCAGCAGACGGAATTCTGCAGTTGTGAGTGCGACCTCGATGCCATCGTCGTCGGTCAGGGCCCGGCGGTCGGTATCAAGCACCCATCGGTCGAAGGCCAATCTGTGCCCGGCAAGGCTGCCACCAACGACGCCCCCCCGGTCGGATCGGCGCAGGATCGCCTTGATTCGGGCCAGCAGCTCTCGCGGATTGAAGGGTTTGGGCAGATAGTCGTCGGCCCCGACCTCCAACCCCACGATACGGTCAGTTTCATCACCCAGGGCTGTCAGCATCAAGATCGGAATGGCCCCCTGCGCACGCAAACGTCGGCAGACCGAGAGGCCATCTTCGCCCGGCATCATCACATCCAGCACGATCAGATCGAATTGACCCACCTTCATCGCCGCATCCATTGCGACGGCATTGGCGGCAGAAGTCGCGCGCATGCCGTTCTTTTCCAGATATTTCACTAGGGCATCGCGGATATCACGGTGGTCATCGACGATCAGAATATGCGGCGGCTGGTTCATCATCTTGTCTCCTGATGTCGACCCTAGCTGAACGCGGTAGTGCTGCGGACAGAAGATTGTCGCAAACCTCTCTCAGGACCTCTGCTTGCGACAGCTTGATACAAAACAGGCGTCGCCCTGACAAACCTGTGGGACACCTCGCTCCCAGATTGGACCCATCGCAATTTGATCCAGGAGAGACAGAATGAAACGTTCGACAAAATTCGCCCTCGCTACCGTTGCCGCCCTTGGCGTAGCCGCTGTCGCCGTGCCGGTCGTCGCCCAGCAGGGTCAGATGCAGCATGATGGCATGATGGACGGAGGCATGGGCATGATGGGCCAGCATGGCGGCATGATGGGTGGCGCCATGGGAATGATGGCCGGCGGCCAGAGCTATGCCATGGCCACGTTCGACACCAACAAAGACGGCACGCTCAGCCCCGAGGAAATGACAGCCGGAATTCAGGCTGAACTCAAGACCTACGACACCGACGCCAACGGTACTTTGTCGCTGGAGGAATTCGCGGTGATGCATGCGGCCCACACCCGACCGATGACCGTGCGTGCCTTCCAGATGCACGACGCCGACGGTGACGCACAGGTCACGGAGGCTGAAATGGCCGCCATGGCAGAAATGATGCAAAGCCACATGGGCGGACAGCAAGGCGGCATGCCGGGCATGGGTAAAGGCATGATGGACAACGACTGACCCACCTTTTTTCTCCCGCTGACTGGGCGAAGCTCCGGTTAGTGGGAGGAATCCCAACACAGATCAGGAGGCCATGACTATGAACGGCTACGGTATGGGATTTGGAATGGGCTTCGGCTGGCTCTGGATGATCGTCATCCTTGTGCTGGTCGGCCTCGCGATTGCGGCGCTGGTCAAATACCTGCGCAAATAGCGGAAGGGAAACCCGATGGACTATACGATCAACCGCCTGATCATTGGCGCGGACTTTGACGTGGTCGATGCCCGGACGCGTGCCGCGCTGTCCGAAAACGGCTTTGGTGTACTGACCGAAATCGACGTCAAGGCAACGATGAAGAAGAAGCTGGACGTGGATATCCCAGCCTACCGCATTCTAGGGGCCTGCAACCCGAAGATGGCGATGGAAGCCATTGGGATGGAACCGCGCGTCGGTGCGATGCTGCCATGCAACGTGATCCTGCGCGAGGTCGAAGGCGGGGTCGAGGTCAGTGCGATTGATCCGGTGGCGTCGATGCAGGCCATCGACAATCCCGCATTGCATGCCGTCGCAGGTCAGGTGCGCGACCTGCTGGCCAAAGTTGTTGCGGCAATTTGATTGCACGTGCAGCCGCAATCTTCGCTTGACCTTCCAATGATGGGAAGGAGCATCGCGAGTCGGTAGGCCTTTGCATCTGCCTTCACGCGGCGCCGACCGCGATAGGAGAACGCTATGAAACCCACCGATCTGCACAGCAGCCACGCCCATCCAGACCCGGATATGCCCGAGGGCCTAGGCGTTCCAGAAAGTGGCACCGGGCTAACGTCCATCGACCCAGTCTGCGGCATGACCGTCACGCTGAAACCCGACACTCGGACCGAGGCGTTTGGCGGCAAGGACTTCCATTTCTGCTCTGGCAAGTGCCAGACGAAGTTTCAGGCCGATCCGTGGTTCTATGCCTCCGGCCGGGCGGCGGGGCGTAAGAAAGTTGCCCCGGTCAACGTCCAGTATACCTGCCCGATGCACCCCGAGATCATCCGCGATGCGGCCGGCTCGTGCCCGATCTGCGGCATGGCGCTGGAGCCGATGCTGCCCTCGAACGAGCCCAGCCACGAGTTGACCGACTTTACCCGCCGCATGCGGATCTCGGTTGCCGCGGCGGTACCGCTGATCATGCTGACGATGGGGCCGATGGTTGGCCTGCCGGTGCGCGATTGGATCGGGCATCAGGCGGCGGGTTACCTCGAGTTTGTGTTAGCAACGCCGGTGGTCCTTTGGGCTGCACTGCCGTTCTTCTTGCGCGGCTGGAATTCGGTTGTGAACCGCAGCCCGAACATGTGGACGCTGATCAGCCTTGGTGTGGCGGCGGCCTACATCTATTCCCTTTTTGCGGTGTTCCTGCCCGATCTGTTCCCCGAGGCCTACCAGATGGGCCACGGCGTCGGCACATATTTCGAGGCGTCGGTGGTGATCGTGGCGCTGGTGTTCTTTGGTCAGGTGCTGGAACTGCGGGCGCGCGAACGCACCGGCGATGCGATCCGCGCGCTTCTCGACCTCGCGCCGAAGACCGCGCGGCGCATTTTGCCGGACGGCACCGAATATGATGCGCCGCTGGAAAACATCATGGAGGGCGACCGTCTGCGCGTGCGCCCCGGCGACGCTGTGCCAGTCGATGGCGTGGTCATCGAAGGTCATTCATCCTTGGACGAAAGCATGCTGACCGGCGAGTCGATGCCGGTCGAAAAAGGGCCGGGAGATGCGGTGACCGGCGCCACCATCAACAAAAACGGAAGTCTTGTCATCGAGGCTGGCAAGGTTGGCGCAGACACCGTCTTGGCTCAGATCGTGGCCATGGTGTCGAACGCGCGCCGGTCGCGCGCACCAATCCAAGGGCTGGCGGATCGGGTGTCCGCAATCTTCGTTCCGACCGTAGTTGGGATCGCACTACTGGCCTTTGCGGCTTGGATGATCTTTGGCCCCGAGCCAGCCCTGGTCTTTGCCATCGCGTCGGCGGTGTCGGTGCTGATCATTGCCTGCCCCTGCGCGTTGGGTCTTGCCACCCCAATCTCGATTACGACGGCGGCTGGACGCGGCGCTCAGGCGGGCGTGCTGATCAAAGACGCTGAGGCGCTGGAGCGGATGGCAGGAGTCGATACGCTGATCGTCGACAAGACGGGCACACTAACGATGGGAAAGCCCAAACTGACCGATACGGTGATGCTTGGGGACGTGGCCGTCACAGACCTTTTGTCACTGGCGGCGGCGCTGGAACGTGGGTCCGAACACCCGCTTGCCGAAGCCATTGTCGAGGGGGCTGACGCGCAGGGGGCGTCCCGGCAAGAAGCAGCGGATTTCGAGGCGGTCACCGGCAAGGGTGTTCGCGGCAAGGTCACAGGTCGCTCGGTTGCGCTTGGCAACGCGGCCATGATGCAGGAAATGGGCTTGGACACTGCACGCGCGGAGACACAGGCGGACACTCTGCGCGAAGAGGGCAAGACCGCGATGTTTATCGCTGTCGACGGTGTGCTGTCAGGTATCGTCGCCGTCGCAGATCCGATCAAGGAGTCGACCGCACAGGCGATAAAGGAACTGCACGCTCAGGGGCTGCGCGTCATCATGGCAACCGGCGACAATGAACGCACCGCACAAGCGGTCGCGGGCAAGCTGGGCATAGATGAGGTGCGTGCGGGAGTGTTGCCCGAGGCCAAGAAAGACCTGATCGACCAGTTGCGCCGTGAAGGTCACAAGATCGCCATGGCCGGCGACGGCGTCAATGACGCGCCTGCACTGGCGGCGGCAGATGTCGGCATCGCCATGGGTACTGGGGCTGACGTCGCGATGGAAAGCGCGGGCATCACGCTGCTCGGCGGCGATCTGATGGGCATCGTCCGGGCGCGCAAACTTGCTCGGGCTACCTTGCGCAATATCAAGCAGAACCTGTTCTTTGCCTTTGCTTACAACGCACTTGGCGTACCGATCGCAGCCGGGCTGCTTTATCCGGTCACCGGACTTCTTTTGTCGCCCATGATTGCGGCAGCAGCGATGAGCCTGTCGTCGATCTCCGTCATCTCCAATGCGCTGCGTCTTCGGCGGGTAGAGCTATGAAGACCGGAGATGGCAGGAAATCTTAACCTTTGGGAACAGGCATGCCAGATCACGCATAACGCCGAGGAGGGCTTGTTTGTAGAGAGCCAGTTGACCTCCATCAGCTATATCGGAACTGGCTTCGAGAAAAACATGCGACCAGACCGCAAAGATAGCCTCTGACCCAGCCATGGTCCCCTCTGACGAGAACATTCTCTTTGGGGAACTTAGGGTAAATGAAGCGAGTGAGAGTGTCACCAACGCAAGAGCTGCGTAGTGACCGCACTTCGCAAGTGTGACCACTGGCATAAACCGGCGGAGCGGTTTCCGCATCATGCCTGCGGCAGGCTTCAGCGGGTCATCATCGATCGGCAACCGCGATCATATGGAAGCGCGTTCATGGCGGAGAGGATCGTGTCAAACGATCGCAAGGGGGTTTGTATTCGCACCTTTGGCCATGGACGGGGGAAGGGGCTCCTAGGGTCGGTGACTGGTAAAGACAAATACTGAATGGGGTGTGCAAAGGCAGGATTTTGTGCTGACAGCAGCCAACCTACAACCAATGTGCCAGATAATTTGGCGAGTTGACCAACTTCTCGGTAAGGATGATGCCCCTCGAGAGTTTTCATCTATACATTATTGGTCGCCCTGCTAGGCTTTCCCAAAACCAACCAACAGGGGTAAGTCATGCTGAAGCTCGACCGTCGTTCCTTCCTTGCCACCACGGCGGGATTGTCGTTCCTGTCCGTCCTGCCGCGGGTTGCCCATGCCGATGGCCATGCCGACACGCTGCGCGTCGCCATCGCGGGCGAGACGGGCGATCTTGACCTGTTGCAGAACGTCTCGACGCTCTCCTCTTACTCTGCCGTATTCGACGCGCTGATCCACTATGGCCCCGGCGGCGCGCTGGAGCCGGGTCTGGCGACGGCCTGGACGATTGCGGAGGATGGGTTGTCAATCAGCTTTGATCTTCGCGAGGGTGTCAGCTTCACGGATGGCACCCCGTTTGATGCAACTGCAGCCGAATGGAACCTGAAACGTTGGATGGGAGTGGCCGATTTCTCGTGGATCGGGATTGCCGATAACTATGACAACATCACCATCGACGCGCCGAACAAGATCACCGTCAAGCTGAAGCGTCCAGTTCCGGCGGCGCTTTTGGAACTCACAATCGTGCGCCCGGTCCGCTTCCTGTCGCCAAAGGCGGCGGCGGGCCAGCCGATTGGCACTGGGCCGTGGATCGTGGAGAGCTACTCCTCGACCGAAACCGTGCTGGTGCGCAACGATGCCTACTGGGGCGAAAAGCCCGCCTTTGGCCGGATGGAACTGAAAGTGGTGCCGGATGAACTGGCCCGCGCCAACGCGCTGCGAGCTGGCGAGCTGGACGTGATCGGCGGCGACTGGGTCGCGGCCCTGTCGCCGCGCCGCGCCAAGGCGCTGGAGGGCGAAGGCATGACCATCGTGGCCGAGCCGGGCACGGCGACGACGATCCTCGGCTTTTCGCCGAAGTCGCCGATGATGCAGGACAAGGCCGTGCGTGATGCGATCTTTATGGGCATTGACCGGGCAGCCGTGGCGACGGTTTTGTTCGAAGGTTATGCGGACCCGACCGCAGACATCTTCCCGACCACCGTGCCAACTGCTGGAGCGCGCACTCCGGTCCCGGCGCGCGATGTGGCCGCTGCGCAGGCCGCGCTGACGGCAGGCGGCTGGACGGGTGACGCTTCGGGCTGGGCAAAGGACGGGGCGGCGCTGGAGATCGCTTTCCTCGTCTCCGAAGAATCCTTCCCCGGGTCGCGCCGGATCGCCGAGATGATTCAGGGCATGCTGATGGAGGTGGGCGTCAAGACCAACATCGAGACGGTCGATAACGCCACAATGCACGAGCGTCGCCCGAACTTCGACTATGACCTGACTTTCTTCGCGACTTACGGGGCCCCTTACGATCCGCATGGTTCGCTTGGAGCGTCCTTCGTAACCGCGTCGGATACCGGCCCGGATGGCAAGATCTATGTCCATCCCGATCTAGATGCACTGGTGGCGACCGCGCTGGAAACCGGAGGCGATTCCCGCCAAGGCGCGATGCAGGCAGTTTACGATTGGTTGCGCGACAACACGGCGGCCTGCCCGCTGGTGGTGACGCAGCGGCTGTGGGCCGTGAACCCGCGGGTGAAAGGTTTCACCCTGCCGGCCACGGACTATGACCTGCCGTTCAAAGGCATCACGCTGGGTTGACCTGACCCAAGGAGGGCGAATTCGATGCAACGCATGTTCATGCGGCGAGTGGGGCTTGCCCTCCTTCTGATGCTGGCGGCGACGGCGCTGACCTTTTGGCTGGTTACAGCCGCCCCCGGAAACGTGGCAGCCCTTATTGCCGAACGGGCAGCGGGTGCGGGCGCAGATGGCGAGATGATCGCCAAGATCGCCGATGATCTGGGCCTGAACGATCCCCTGCCAGTGCGCTATGCGCGCTGGCTAGGGGATGCCTTAACCGGGGATTTCGGAGTCAGCCTGCGGACCGGCAAGCCGATGGCCGAGGAATTCGCCGAGCGTATTCCGATGACGCTCGCGCTGCTGGCGGGCGGCGGGGTTCTGGCGCTGGTTTTGTCCTTGGCGATGGGCATCGCCGGGGCTGCGTCGAACGGCGGCATTGTCGACCGGGTGCTGCACGGGTTGGCTCTGGTCGGAGCCTCGACCCCGAACTTCTTCGTCGCGGCTATGCTGGTGATCGTGTTCTCGGTCTGGCTCGGGATGGTGCCGACCTTCGGTGTAGCCGGCCTGACCTCTTGGCTGCTGCCCTGGATCACCATCGCGCTCTTCCCGGCTTCGGTGCTGGCGCGCGTCGTGCGCGTGAATCTGCAAGACACCATGTCGCGCCCCTTCGCAACCACGGGTTTTGCCAAGGGCCTGACCCGCAGCGCGGTCTTGCTGCGTGAAGCTCTGCCAAACATCGCTATCCCCTACATGACCACCTTCGGCGCGCAGTTCACGCTGATGATCATCGGCGCCATTGTGGTCGAGCGGGTGTTCGGCCTGAACGGCGTAGGTGCCTTCTTTATCGAGGCGATCCGGTTTCGGGATTTCATCGGGATGCAGGCGATCCTGACGCTGTTCGTGGTGTTCTTTGTCTCGATCAACTTACTCGTCGACGTCTTGGCGATGCTGGCAGATCCCCGTCTCCGCCGCCCGAGGAAAGCATGAAAAACTGGCCCTGGGCGATCCTTGCCCCCGCACTCCTCTTTGTCCTGATCGGCCTTTTCGCACCTTGGATCATGACGCATGACCCCGCTTCGCAGGATTATAGCGCACTGCTGAAAGGGCCGTCGGGCGCGCACTGGCTGGGCACCGACTATCTTGGCCGCGACATGTTCAGCCGCATCATCGGTGGCGCGCGCACGTCGCTGGTGGCCATGGCCTTCGTTCTGGTGGCGGCACTGGCCATCGGCGTCGTGATCGGGTCCTTTGCCGGCTATGTCGGCGGCAAGACCGAACTGGTGCTGATCTCGGTCATCGACATCGCGCTGGCACTGCCCTCGCTGGTTATTGCGCTTGCACTGATGGGCGTGTTCTCGGGCGAGAATTTCAGTTGGATGAGCGATTACTGGAAGATGATCGTCGCCCTGACGCTGGCTTGGTGGGCGAACTACGCTCGCATGAGTCGTGCGGTCGTGGTGGCCGAACTTCAGCAGCCCTATATTGAGGCGGCCCGCGTGATGGGGGCGTCGCATATCTGGATCTTCACGCGCCACATCCTGCCGCATGTTCTGGGGCTGGTTGTGGTCTATGCAAGCGCCGATGCGGGTGCGCTGGTGCTGGCAATTGCCACGCTCTCGTTCCTGGGTCTGGGCGTCGCTCCGCCCACGCCCGAGTGGGGCCAGATGCTGGTCGATGGCATGTCCTATATCGAAGAGAACCCGGCGCTGGTGATCATACCGGGCTTGGCGCTGACCGCCGTTGTCGTCAGCTTCAACCTGCTGGGTGAGGCCTTCGCCCTGCAAAAGGTGCCCCGCGCTGTGCGAGGACGCTTCCTTGCCCGCAAGAAGGCCGCCCGCGCTGCCGAAGACGCTGCCCGGAAAGAGGTGGAGGCATGAGCCGGCATAGCCAGAATGGGCCGATCTACGAGGTCGAAGGGCTGGTGATCGACCTTTACACACCGACAGTGTCGGTCCGCGCCGTGGATGGGGCGGGGTTTTATGTGGCTCCGGGAGAGACACTGGCGATTGTCGGTGAGAGCGGCTCGGGCAAGACGGTGATGACCCTGGGGCCGTTGGGACTCCTGCCTGAAGGCGTTGCAGTCGACCTGCGCGGAACGGCACGGGCGGATGGGAAGGACATTCTTTCCATGTCGCCCACCGACCTCAGCCGGCTGCGCGGCGGTTTCTTTGGCGTGATCTTTCAGGACCCGATGTCAGCACTTAACCCGATGCTGAAAATCGGCCCGCAGCTTGCCGAACAGGCCCGCCGCTTTGCCGGGTTGTCGGCGACTGAGGCTCGGAAGGAAGCGGTATCGCTGCTTGCGCGTTCCGGCATCCCGGATCCCGAGGATCGTTATGATCGATATCCGCATGAGCTGTCTGGAGGTATGCTGCAACGCGCGATGATCGCACTGGCGCTGGCGGCACGGCCAAGGGTGCTGATTGCGGACGAGCCGACAACGGCGCTGGATGCCACGGTGCAGGCGCAGATACTCGCTCTGATCCGCCAGATCCAGAAGGAGGACGGCATTGCAGTGATCCTCATCACCCATGACATTGGCGCAGTGTCGGTGCTCGCCGACCGCGTGGCTGTGCTTTACGCAGGCCAGGTGGCCGAGGAGGGCAGCGCCATCGATGTGCTGACAGCACCCGTGCATCCCTACACCCGCGGGCTTCTCGCCTCGGTCCCCGACTTCCGCAGCGACAACGCGACGGGTACGAAGGAAATCCCCGGCATTCCGCCCAACCAAGCGCAGCTGGAACCCGGTTGCCGCTTTGCCGATCGCTGCGAACTGGTCCAGCCCCAGTGCCGAACCCACCGCCCGCCGCTGGTCAAGGTGGGCGCAGGCTCGGTGCCGCATCGCGTCGCCTGTCCCGTTGTCATCGCCGCCGAGGGGATCGTGACCCATGACTGATGCCCCAATGACCGACGCAATTGTCGCCAAGGGCCTCAAGGTCCACTTCCAGACCGCTGCAGGCCTCGTCCGCGCGGTCGATGGCGTTGATCTGACCGTCGCGCAAGGTGCGTTCCACGGCATCGTCGGCGAAAGCGGATGCGGCAAGACCACGCTCGCCCGCGCGCTGATCGGGCTGCAAAGTGCCACGGAGGGGCAAGTGCAGATCCTAGGCCGCGACCGTTCCGACTGGGCGCGATCCGACCGCAAGGGCTTTGCTCGCGCCGTGCAGTTCATCTTCCAGGACCCGCTCGGCAGCATGAGCCGCCGCCAGACTGTCGGCCAAACCTTGGAGGAACCTCTGCAGATCCACGGCGTCGGCGATGCGAAAGCCCGCCGGGCGCGTGTCGCTGAACTCCTCGACCTCGTGGCCTTGCCGGCAACGGTTCTGGACCGTTTGCCGCGCTCGCTATCAGGTGGGCAGCGGCAGCGCGTGTCTATTGCCCGGGCGCTGGCGCTATCGCCACAGGTCCTGATCTGCGACGAGCCGCTGTCGGCGCTGGACGTGTCCGTCCGGGCGCAGATTGTCAACCTCTTCGCCCGGCTTCAGGCACAGCTGGGCCTGACCATCGTCATCGTCGCCCACGACCTGGCCATCGTCCGCGAGGTTTGTTCGGCCGTTACCGTCATGTATCTGGGTCGCGTCGCCGAGGAAGGGGTTGCGAAGTCTCTCTTCGCCGACCCCGCCCATCCCTACAGTCAGGCGCTTCTCTCCGCCGTTCCCTCGCCCGACCCCCGGATCGAAGCGACACGTCCGCGCATCCTGCTGGCGGGCGACCCACCCAGCCCGCGCAATCCGCCGCCTGGGTGTCGGTTCTCGACGCGCTGCCCGGTGGTCGAACCACGCTGCCGCGAAACGGAGCCTGCCCTTCGGGCCGTGCAGCATGGTGGAGCTGCTGCCTGCCACCTTGCCGACGCAAACATTCATGCCATGATCTGACGCATGCACGACCACGCACCCGATACACGTCCGGCAACCTTGCACGCCCGTATTCGGGCCGAGGTGGAGGCACGCATCCTGTCTGGCGAGTTAAAGCCAGGCGATCGTCTTCCGACGGAAACGGAAATGATGGCCCGCTATAGCTGTTCACGGATGACGGTGAACAAGGCGATGGCCTCACTTGCAGCAACAGGACTGATCATCCGCAATCGCCGCGCGGGCACCAGCGTCGCCCGGCCAAAGATGCACGCAGGTGTGCTGACGATCCCAGACATTCGCGCCAACATCGAGGCGCGCGGGGCCCGCTATGGCTATCAAGCCGTCCTCGATGAACTGCGCCCGCCCTGCTGCGTGCATTTGGGGTCCGAAGGACATCATTTGGGCCAAAGCCGCTTCGTCCGCTCTATCCATCACGCAGATGACAGTCCCGTTCTTATCGAGGACCGGCACATCTTTCTCGATGCTGTGCCCGGTGCAGCAGAGGCGGATTTTCGAACCGAACCGCCCGGACCTTGGTTGCTGGGACATGTGCCCTGGACAGAAGCCGAACATCGGATTGCAGCAATCGCCGCCGATCCATTAACAGCCCGCTGCCTTGAGATCAGCATTGGTATGCCGTGCCTCTTGGTCGAGAGGAGGACGTGGCGCGGTGAGGAAACCTTGACGATTGCCAAGCAGGTATTCCGTGGTGACGCCTTTGATCTGACAGCTAGATTTGGACCGTCGTCCTGATCCCGTCAGCTTGCTAGGCCGTGTGTGATCCACGCAAGCGCCAGATACCGACCGCCTTTGGCCAAGGTAACTATCAGCAAGAATCGCCCGAATGGTTCGCGCAGCACGCCGGCGACAAGGGTTAAGGGATCGCCGATCACGGGAACCCACGAGGCCAACAAGCTCCAATGTCCCCAACGCGCATACCAGCCTGTGGCCTTATCGATCTGCGTTACGGATGCTGGAAACCAGCGGCGGCCGGCAAAGCGAATGAGAAACCTCCCCATCGCCCAGTTCACAGCAGAGCCGAGCACGTTGCCGACCGTTGCAACCAACAGAAGCAGCCAGACCGGTTGGTTCGCTGAAAGGATCAAAGCAACCAGCACCGCCTCGGACTGTGCAGGGATCAGCGTGGCGGCGGCAAAGGCTGCCAGAAACAAACCACCAAGCTCGATCATGATCAGGCCGCGCGTGGCCAGCGGCGGTGCAAATCGTCGATCACGAAGGCATGAGCGTGATGGGGCCCATGTTCGGCCAGATGCGGGTGATCAGGTGGCAGGTCCGGGTGGTCGTGCGCCATTTCACTGGCGTCCTGCGTCGGCCAGATGCGCAACACGGCCACAAGCCCAAGCGAGCCGATCCCGGCAAGAACGAGGGCCGCAGCCGTCAGCCCCGCCCCTGCGCCGATCCAGCCCGCCAGCGGATAGGTCACCAGCCAACAGGCATGCGACAGCGCGAACTGCGCGGCAAACACAGCGCCCCGGTCAGCTTCGCGCGCAGAACGGTTGATGATGCGGCCAATGGGCGTCTGCGTCAGCGAAAAGCCAAAGCCTATAACCGCCCAAAGCGCGATCAGCACGGCAAGGCTGCCCACCAGAGGCACCAGCGCCACGCCCGCGACCATGAGGGCGGCGCCTCCGATCATCACCGGGCGGTCCGCCAGCCGGTCAAGGATGCGGGGCAGAAGGAACGCCGCCAGCATCGACCCCGCGCCAAAACCCGCGAAGGCCAGCGCCACGGATTCCTCGCCAAAACCCAGCCGGGCCTGCACCAGAACCACGGTGTTCACATAGACCATCGCACCGGCGGCAGCGACGGCTGCCTCCATCACCATCAGACCGCGCAGGCGCGGCGTTCGGGTGTAGATGCGGATGCCCTTGGTCACATCGGCCCAGAAATGACCGGGTTCGACCTGCGCCCGACCCGGCAAGCGCGCTGTGACCACCAAAAGGGCAGAGGCGACAAAGCCCACCACGGTGCCGGCGAACAGCACCGGAAAACTGACCACGGTCAAGAGAAGCGCCGCGATCATGGGCGAGGCGAGTTGTTCCAGATCCTCGGCCAGACGTAGCAGCGAAAGAGCGTTGGTATAGTCGTCTTCATCCTTCAAGACATCGGGGATCACCGCCTGGAAGGCAGGCGTGAATCCAGCCGAGGCGGCTTGGAGGAAAAAGATCAGCACATAAATCTGCCAGACCTGATCAACGAAAGGCAGGCAGGCGATGACGGCCGCGCGGATCAGGTCCAGTGCCACCAGAAAGGCCCGGCGCGGCAAGCGTTCGGCGATGGCGGCCGCTACCGGGGCCAGCGTGACATAGGCCACCATCTTGATTGCCAGGGCGGTGCCGAGCACGGCACCCGCGTTGTCACCAGCGAGCTTCCAAGCCAGAAGACCAAGTGCCACAGTCGCAAGACCTGTGCCCACCAACGCCACGATCTGTGCGGCAAAGAGGTGGCGAAAGGTCGGGTTTTTTAACGTTTTAAGCATGTGTGGCTTTCAATGGTGATGCCCGTCCGGCTCCACCATGCGGAACGGAAGGGTTTCGGATGTGTCATTCGCGGTCAACACGAGCGTTGCGTTGAACTCATGCGGCTCGGCAGGCACGGCATGGCTGGTCAATCTGTGGTGGTTGTCCATGTCCGGCATAAGCTCAAGAATTTCCGGGCCATCGGGGCGATCAATCACCACCTTTGCCGATAGTCCCTCGACATGCCGCGCCAGCGTAAGGCGCATTCTTTCACCACCTGGCGTATCCACAATCTCTACCACACCCGCAGCAAGCCCGGTTTCGAACCGGAACGGTTCTGGTGCATGGTGGTGCGAATGTGCGTCAGAATGGTGCAGCGCGGCAGCATGACCGGTGCTGTCATGCGCCGGCGCTTCGATCCGGATCGAGACCTGCGACAGGACCGGCAGATGTGCGAAGAGTTCTGTCCGCATGTGATCAACGATCCGCAAGGCGTCAGCCAGGGGCAATGTCTCATCGATCTGGACGGACATTTCTGCGTGCAGCCGGTGGCCCAGCCAGCGTGCCTGCACCGCATGAACACGCTGCACCCCTGCGACATGCTCGGCGACGTGATCGATTTCGTTCAGGATGTCCGGCTCAACGCCATCCAGCATGCGGGTCAGCACGGCCCGTGCGGATTGCCAGACAATCACGAAAATGGCTGCCGTGATCACCAATCCAACAATCGGATCGGCCAGCGGAAATCCCATCCAGATACCGAGGGCTCCCAGAACGACGGCGAGGCTAGTAAATCCGTCGGTGCGGGCATGATAGCCATCGGCGATCAGGGCGGCCGAATTGATTTCGCGTCCTACGCGGATGCGAAAAACGGCGACCGCCTCGTTGCCGAAAAACCCGATGACACCGGCTGCCAAGACCCAGCCAAGATGCGTGATCGGTTGCGGGTCAATGAGGCGCAAGATCGATTGGTAGCCCGCGACAATGGCCGAAAAGAGAATGATCGCCACTATGAACAGCCCGGCAAGATCCTCGACCCGGCCCAGACCGTAAGTAAAGGTGCGCGAAGGCTTGCGGCGCGCCAGCATGAAGGCGACCCAGAGCGGAATTGCTGTTACCGCATCCCCGACATTGTGAATCGTATCGGCAAGCAGGGCGACCGAGCCCGAGATGATGACCACTACCAGTTGCGTCGCCGCCGTTAGTGCCAAGATCACGAACGACCATTTTATCGCCCAGATACCGCGGCTCGTGGTGGCGATGGTCGGGTCGATCACACCGTGCGTGTGACCATGCCCCCCGCTCCCATGGTCATGCCCCCCGGAATGGCCGTGTCCGTGGCCACCAAGAACGTGGTCGCCGTCCCCATATCCGAGCCAAGACAATAACGATTTCATGTGGTGTCCCTTTCACAGGTACTTGGCGATCAACTTGAACTCGTCGATCTGCGCCCGGTCGCCTTTGGCCAACGGCTCTGCGATCGCATCGAGACAATGGTCGATGTGATCGTGGATGAGCGCCTTCTTGGCCTGAACGATGGCTTTCTCTACAGCGAGAAGCTGCTGGGCGATGTCGAGACAGGGTCTATCCTGTTCGAGCATCTGGATCACGGAGCGCAAATGCCCGTCGGCGCGGCGCAAGCGCTTGATGATTTCGGGATGACCGGTGTGGGTGTGTGCGTCGCTCGTCATGATCCTATCCCCCTGGAGGGGATAGCACTAGGGCCGACCAACTCACATTGCAAGGGTCGACTTCAGGCCAGGAGGCTTTCACCGACCCCAGATGCTCAATTTGCAGCGGTCGCCTTGATGCGTTTTCGATGTTGCTGTAAGGGTTTGGAAACCTCGGGAGAGGGAAAAAACGTCAATAGGCGAGCAGGCGTGTCGGGCAAAAGTGCGCAATTGGGAACAAGACCAGGCTGGGCCAGAGTTTTCTGGTCCGTTGCTGTTATCTGCGCCTTGCTCATCGCGCCGCTGTTCACAATCAAGACTCACGGCCCGGGTGCCTATGCCGAGGCGGTGGCTGCTGCTGCCGAGGATCTCGCTCATGGTCACTCACACGACTTCAGTGGCGACGGATCCGCTTCCCATGACGCCACGGACCATGAACATCAGAGCTTTGCGGTAATCCCTCGCGCCGAACATCCAAACCCAAGTGAACAGTCCGAAGACCTGTCCATTGAGTCTGCGGTCGCATCTGGACTTGACCGGGGTGGGCCACGAAGGCCCCCGCGTCTCGACGTCTGACCTGCCGCCGTTTGCGGCGTCAACCTTTCGAGACACCTCTTCAAGGAAACAACCATGAGTCATCGGACGCAAACCCCGTGGTTTGCGGATCACGGCCCGTTAAGGGTCATGGTCCTGCTTGCCACAATCGCAATAACGCTTCTCTGGGCAGAAGCGGCACTCGCCCACGCCGTCACCCTTGGCGACAAAGGCTATATTCAGGAAATTACCGGGCCGCAGATCGTCCCGTTCCTTTACCTTGGCGCCAAGCACATGGTGACCGGATATGATCACATCCTCTTCCTCTTTGGCGTGATCTTCTTCCTGTATGGAATGAAGGAGATTGGACTTTACGTCACCCTTTTCGCCATCGGCCATTCGACGACGATGATCATTGGCGTCTGGTTCAACTTTGGTATCAACGCCTACATCATCGACGCGATCATCGGCTTCTCTGTGATCTACAAGGCGCTTGATAACCTCGGCGCCTTCAGGGCGTGGTTCGGAGTGCAGCCAAATACCAAGGTGGCGACGCTGATTTTCGGCTTTCTGCACGGCTTCGGCCTTGCCTCGAAAATCATCGAATATGAGATCTCGCCGGACGGGCTGTTGACCAATCTGATCGCCTTCAACGTCGGCGTCGAACTTGGTCAACTTACAGCTTTGGCCATGATCTTGGTCGTCATGCAGCGCTGGCGCGCGACACCCTCGTTCGAGCGCCAAGCCTACAGTGCAAACGTCATTATGATGGGACTGGGTTTTTACCTGATGGGCTTGCAGCTCATCGGTCTGGCCATGTCCTGAAGAGAAATCGCAAATGAACAACAAATTCGATATCACCCGCGCACCCCAGGTTCCGCCGCGTGCAGGCGCAAAGATCCGTAGCGTCGAAACCACCTCTGGAGGCCTGATCCGGTCCACCATGCTTTCAGGCGTGGCGGCGCTTGCCGTCCTCACGATTGTCTATCTCCCGTCAGAATACGGGATCGATCCGACCGGTTTTGGTGCTGTGCTTGGACTGACCGAGATGGGCCAGATCAAGCAGCAGCTTTATGCCGAGGCTGAGGCGGATGCTGCAGCAACGCCTGTTGTTCTCGACCCTGCAGTGATGGCACGGCTGGACCGGATGGAAGCTCAGCTTTTGGCCATCGGGGCCATTATTGGTGCCCCTGTGACTGAGGCTCCTGCGCCCACAGTCGAGACCGCACCGAGAGAAGAAGTGGTCGTCGTTGAGCCGGAACCGCAGGCGGCACCGGAAGCGGTTTCGCCTGAAGCCACCCCCGTGGTGGAAGATACGGCGACAAACTCTGAGCCTGCGGCCGAAGCAGCCGCGATTGAGCCAGCCGTCGAAGCGGCGGTTGCCGAAGCGATCACGTCGGAATGGCGTGACGAAGTAAGCTACACACTTGCCCCCGGCGAAGGGATCGAGGTGAAGCTGGTCATGGAGGAAGGCCAGACCGCACGCTTCGAATGGACCGCGAATGGTGCCGTCGTGAACTACGATACCCATGGCGACGGCAGCGGACAGAAGATCAGCTACGAGACCGGACGTGGCGTGCCTGAACAAGCAGGCGAACTGACTGCCGCGTTCACCGGAAATCACGGATGGTTCTGGCGCAACCGCACGGACGCCCCGGTGACCATGACGTTGCGGACTGCCGGGGACTATGCGGAACTGAAGGCCCCTTGAGCAATACAGCACCGTGGCGGCCCTGTAAGGGGCCGTCACGTCGGCGGGAAGGTCGGAGAGAACTCCCTGCCAGACATCTCCATCTGGTCCAGACTTCTCCCAGCAGGCTGCCACTCAAGTCCAATGGGCAAGAGTCTGGATGGCTTCTGGTTTTCCGAAAATCCATAGCCCGGCAGCCCTTGACGCAGCGACTTGCCAACATATTGCTCCCTCAGCATCAAAATTGTCCCCGCCTGACGGCATGACGGGATCAGGCGGCGCGCGGCGCAAACAGGATGATCGCCGCCCCTATCAGACAGACCGCGGCCCCGGTGACATCCCAGCCATCCGGGCGCTGGCCCTCGATTGCCCAAAGCCAGATCAGCGACGCGGCGATATAGACTCCGCCATAGGCCGCATAGGCCCGCCCGGCAGCATCGGACGGGGCCAATGTCAGTAGCCAGGCAAAGGCAGCAAGCGAGGCAAGACCCGGCACAAGCCACAGCGCCGAGGCCCCAAGCCGCAACCAGGCCCAGACGGCAAAGCACCCGGCGATCTCGGCCAGTGCGGCAAGGGCATAGAGCGCCACGGTCGGGGCGGAACTCATCCGGCGACCTCGATCAGGTGTCCGGCGTGGGCATGGTCCGCGTGGCACTTTGTATGATCGCCCAAGACCTCGATCACACGGCAATCGGCAATCACGCCCCCCGCGCATTGGACGAGCATCCTTTCCAGCTCGGCCTTGAGCGCCACGAGCCGCGCAATGCGCGCTTCGACCGCTGCAAGCTGCGCCGAGGCGATGGCATCGGCCGCAGCACAGGACTGGTTTGGCCGGTCTGAAAGGCTGAGCAGGTCTCGGATCGCATCGAGCGGGAACCCAAGTTCGCGGGCATGGCGGATGAAGGTCAGCCGCTCTTGTGCCTTTTGGCCATAAAGCCGTTGATTGCCTGCACTGCGTTCGGCCTCGGGCAGAAGGCCGATCTCTTCGTAGTAGCGGATGGTCGGCACTTTGACCCCGGCGGCATCGCTCAGTTTTCCAATGGTGAGCATGGTTTGTCCTTGCACCTCTAGTTACTAGAGAGATTACAGAGGAGCCTGAACAGTTGCAACCGGTGCCAAGGCTCCGGTGGGAAAGGCTTGAAATGGCACAGAAATCAGAGGCCGAATCGCAGGAGTGGGTCGTCACCGGAATGGATTGCGCATCCTGTGCCGTGAAGATCCGGACGGCAGTGGAGCGGCTTCCGGGGGTCAGCGACGTCAACGTAGCGGTCATGGCGGAAAAGCTGACGCTTAAGCTGGAGCCGGGCACCACGCCGCGCGACAAGATCGAGGCGGCGGTGACGAAGCTGGGCTTTGGCATCGGGGCCACCAAGGCCAAAAAGGCCAAGGCGTTCGTCATGCCCGGTGCGCTGGACGCCGGGAAAGACGATCACCACGCTGGACCTGATCACGCGGACCATGTCGGTCACGACCACGTCGCTTCGTCCGACACGATGGCAAACGTCACCCCCGCCCCTGTCGACAGCGAGGATGGTCATGGCGCGCCCGGCCACATCCACAACGACCCTGCCGACCGGGGCAAGCGCTGGTATGAAACCGGCAAAGGCCGCCTGGTCATCGGTACCGGCCTGCTGCTGTGTGCCGCTTGGGCGGTCAAACTACTGGCGTCCGAAGACATCGCAAACTGGGCGTTCATCGCGGCCTGCCTGATCGGTGTGGCACCGGTGGCGCGGCGGGCGTTTTCGGCGCTGCAAGCCGGAATGCCTTTCACTATTGAAATGCTGATGACCATTGCCGCCGTCGGTGCGCTGTTCATCGGGGCGGCGGAGGAGGCGGCGCTGGTCGTGTTCCTGTTCGCAGTCGGCGAGGTGCTGGAAGGCGTGGCGGCCAACAAGGCGCGCGACGGCATACGGGCGCTGGCAAACCTGATCCCCAAGACCGCGCTGGTCGAGGAGAACGGTACCACTCGCGAGGTTGCCGCCGACACGCTGCGCATCGGCCAGAGGGTGCTGGTCCGCCCCGGCGACCGGATTCCTGCGGATGGCGAGATTGTCGAGGGCACCTCGGGCGTCGATGACAGCCCGGTGACGGGCGAAAGCATGCCGGTGACCAAGGGGCCGGGCGATGCGGTCTTTGCAGGCTCGATCAACACTGAGGCCGCTTTGCGCGTGCAGGTCACCAAGGCCGCCGAGGACAACACCATCGCGCGGATCATCAAGCTGGTGGAAGAAGCCGAAACTTCGCGTGCGCCGACCGAGCGATTCATCGACAAATTCAGCCGCATCTACATGCCTGCCATTGTCGGCGTTTCGCTGCTCGTCGTGCTGGTGCCGCCGCTGGCCTTTGGTCAGGCGTGGGACACCTGGATCTATCGCGGTCTGGCCCTGCTGCTGATCGGCTGCCCTTGCGCGCTGGTCATCTCGGTTCCCGCTTCCATCGCCTCATCCTTGTCGGCAGGGGCGCGGCGCGGGCTGTTGATGAAGGGGGGTGCCGTAATCGAGGCGACCGCGAAGGTGACGAAAGTAGCCTTCGACAAGACCGGCACGCTGACCCATGGCCGCCCCGTGGTCACCGACGTCATCGCCTTCGACGGTGTGACCGAGGCTGAACTGCTGGCGGTCGCTGCCGGGGTCGAGAACGGCTCAAGCCACCCGCTGGCCATCGCTATCCTGAACCGCGCCAAGGAGGCGGGCGTCACCGCCCTGCCGTCGCGCGAGGCCAAGGCGATCATCGGCAAGGGCGTCGAGGCCATCGTCGGTGACGCCAAAGCGTGGGTTGCGTCACCCCGCCATGCGATGGACGCGGGTGCACTGGACGGGCTTGGCCTGCGGCGGACAACGCAGTTGGAGGAGGAGGGCAAGACCGCGGTGGTGATCTACCGCGAGCGTCGTGGCCTTGGGATCATTGCCATGCGCGACGAGCCACGCGCGGACGCGATCAAAGCGGTGCAGCAGTTGAAGGCGCTTGGCGTGGGGTCGGTGATCCTGACCGGCGACAATGAACGCACGGCGGCGGCCATCGCGGGCGGCATGGGCATGGAGTTCCGCGCCGGCATGATGCCCGAGGACAAGCTGAACTTCATCAAGACGATGGCCGAGGGCGGCGGCGTGATGATGATCGGTGACGGCATCAATGATGCGCCCGCTCTGAAACAGGCAAGCGTCGGCGTGGCGATGGGGTCGGGCACCGATGTGGCGCTGGAAACGGCCGATGCCGCGATCTTGCGCGACAAGGTGACGGACGTGCCCGGGCTGATCCGGCTGAGCCGCGCCACCATGGCCAACATCCGCCAGAACGTGACCATCGCCCTAGGGCTGAAGGCCGTGTTCCTGGTGACGACGGTGCTGGGCATGACTGGCCTCTGGATCGCCATTCTGGCCGATACAGGGGCGACGGTGCTGGTCACGCTGAATGCGCTGCGCCTGCTGCGGTTCAATCCGGAACGCGAGGGCTGATCCGATGATCTCTGGTTTCGGCTGGGCCGCACTGGCCCTTCTGTTCGGCTATCTGGCGTTGTTCTTCTGGGGTAGCGCCCTTGCGGCCCAAGCCGCAGGTCGGCCCGTCTGGCTGTTTGCGCGGGCGAAGGGGCGTGACCGACTTGCCGCCACCGGGTTCCGCGCGGCCTTTGCACTCGCGTTCTTCGGGCCGCTTCTCTGGCTGGCCGTGCCCGTGCTGCACAAGGTCGATCCGCTCTGGACGGAAGGAAATGCCATAGCACTGGGCCTGATCGGCATCTTCATCGCGGGTCTTGGCGCGATGGTGGCTTTTGCGGCGCAAATGTCGATGGGCTCCTCTTGGCGCGTCGGTGTGGTGGGCGGCGAGACCGGCGATCTCGTCTCGGGCGGGCTCTACCGGTTCAGCCGCAACCCGACATTTGTCGGACAGGCTGCCTTGCTTACCGGAGTTGCCCTCACAGTGCCTTCCGTCCCGACCGTCATGGCACCAATCCTGTTTCTTTGGTCCGCCAGCACACAGATCCGGTCCGAAGAGGCTGCGCTGCGCGCGTCCCTCGGGTCAGACTATGACCGCTATACAGCGTCGGTTCCGCGCTGGATGGGCTTCAATCGCCGGGAATTGCCATGAGCGCGCGACTTACGCTCGTCTTGATCGCGGCCACCACACTGGCCGATCAACTGATTAAGGCCGCAGCCTTGGCACATCTGACAGTCGGCGAGCCAGTTGCCATTGTTCCTGGCGTAAATCTGGGGCTTGGGTTCAACGAAGGATCGAGCTTCGGCATGCTGTCCGGTGTCATGGCAGGAAGGCCCTTGCTGATGGCTGCCCTGACCGGAGCCTTGACCCTGATCTTTGCCGCCATGGCATTCCGCACTCGCGCGGCACTCGAACGCGTAGGATTTGCTTTCGTCACGGGCGGGGCACTCGGCAACATCGTTGACCGGCTGAGGCAAGGCGCGGTGACCGACTTCCTTGACCTCTATTGGCGCGACTGGCACTGGCCGACGTTCAACGTCGCGGATATCGCCATCACGGTTGGTGCGGCATGCATAATCGCAGCCTCCGTTCCCGCCTGCCGGCGCAAGGAGACTGCTCATGACCAACGCTGAATCTTCGCAATTGTCGCGTGACGACCTTCTGCTTGCGTCGGCATTCCTGACTGCGCTCACAGCAACGCTTGCAGCACTCTTCATCGGCGAGGTGCTGGGGCAGATGCCTTGCACCCTGTGCTGGTATCAGCGCATCGCGATGTTCCCACTGGTGCCGATCCTTGGCATAGCGCTGTGGCGCGGAGACGGCATGGCGCGTCTCTATGCCCTGCCGCTCGTAGTTGCAGGCTTGGCCCTGGCAGGCTGGCATTCCGGGCTCACCATCGGACTAATCCCGGAAGCGGTTGCCCCTTGCACACAGGACGGCCCGTCCTGCTCGGGTCCTGCACAGATCATTCTGGGCATCCCCATCCCCTACCTGTCGCTGGCAGCATTTGCCGCGATCCTCGTCTGTCTCATCTTGCCGAAAGGAAGCCGTGCATGAACCGCCGCACTTTGTTGATAGGGGCCTCAGCCCTCGGGCTTACCGCCTTCGGGGGCGGAGCCTTTTTCCTGAACCGCCAGCGTCAGGCCGGAGCCGAAGCGGTCGCCGCCGCGACCCCGGCCGTGGACCCGGCTCTTCTTGTCCGCCCCCACTCTCCCAGCTTTGGCCCGGAAGATGCGCCGGTCACGCTGGTCGAATTCTTCGACCCCTCCTGCGAGGCCTGCCGCGCTTACCATCCGGTCGTCGAAGAAATCCGACGCATGTTTCCGGATCAGGTCAGAATCGTGTTGCGCTATGCTCTCTTCCATGAGGGCTCAGACGAAGCAGCACGCATCCTCGAGGCGGCGCGGATGCAGAATAAATTCGAACCAGTGCTCGACGCGCTCTTTGAAGAACAACCCGGCTGGGCCGTCCACGGATCGCCGGAAATGGACGTCGCATGGGAAATTGCCGCCAATGCGGGTCTCGATGTGGAACGTGCCGAAACCGACAAGCTGTTCCCGGGGATTACCGGCACCCTCAATCAGGACATGGCGGACGTCGAAGCTCTTGGCATTCGACAGACACCCACGTTTTTCTTGAATGGCAAGCGACTGGAAAATTTCAGCGCCGAAAGCCTGATAGCCGACGTCCGGTTCGCGGTTGAGAATGCCTGACGGGGGCGTTCAGGAGCGGCGCGATCAGGACTTGCTGGCGTAGGCGGCAAAGAGAGCGAGCGTCCGTTCGCTGACGTGATGTTCGATGCCTTCGGCGTCGCGCTCGGCCGTCTCGGCGTCCAGTCCGAGACTGAGTAGGAAACGCAGCACGATCTCATGCCGACGGCGGCATTCCCGGGCGAGAGCGCGGCCCTCATCCGTCAGAAAGACCGAGCGATACTTTGCGCGGGTGATCAGGCCCTCGCGGGCCAGACGGTCCAATGCTTTTGTCACAGTGGGCGGTCTCACGCCAAGGCGCGCGGCGATCTCCACCGGGCGGGCTTCACCATGGTCGTGGATCAGTTCTGCGATCAGTTCGACATAGTCCTCGGCCAGTTCGCGGCTGCGCGCATCCCGGACGCCCTGAAACGCCTCGGCGCGCAGGTCTGCGGGGCGGCCATCGGTCACGGAAGGTGTCGGATTTGCAAGATCACGCTGTGTCATAAGCTTAGTGTCGCACATGGAGGATTGACAAGTAAAGTCGCACCTCTGATTGTTAGCATTGTCTAACTTTATGCGCCAAGACTTTGGCGCGCTATCTCCGACTATAGAAAGACAAGTCCTATGCCCGCAAACGCCTGGCGCCGGGAGCGTGAGACGCCCTCGCTGTCCGAGGTCTTCCGCAGCATCGCGGTCGGCAATGGTGGCACCAGCCGTTTTCGTCGGTTTCTTGCGTTCATCGGCCCCGGATACCTCGTTGCCGTAGGCTACATGGATCCCGGCAACTGGGCCACGTCACTCGCAGGCGGGGCAGCGTTCGGCTACACGCTCTTGTTCGTGGCGCTCTTGTCGAACATCATGGCGATCCTGCTGCAATCGCTGTGCGCCAGGCTGGCAGTGGCCTCGGGGCGTGATCTGGCGCAGGCCTGCCGCGACGCTTTCCCGAAATGGATGTCGGTGCCGCTTTGGCTGCTGGCTGAAGGCGCCATCATCGCCACCGATCTGGCCGAGGTGATCGGCACCGCCATCGGTCTGAACCTGCTGTTCGGCATCCCGCTGGAAATCGGCATCTTCATCACTGCCGCCGATGTGTTCCTGATCCTGTGGCTGCAGAACAAGGGGTTCCGCTGGATTGAGGCGTTGATCATCTCGCTCATGGCGCTGATCGCCGCATGTTTTGTCGTCCTGATCGCCCAGGCCGACCCGGTCTGGGGCGAGGTGATCGCCGGGTTCGCCCCCAGCAGAGACATATTCAACAATCCGACCATGCTGTTTCTGGCGCTCGGGATCATCGGCGCGACCGTCATGCCCCACAACCTTTACCTGCACTCGGGCATCGTGCAGACCCGCGCCTTCGGTCTCGATCTGCCCGCCAAGCGCGAGGCGCTGCGTCTGGCGACATGGGACAGCACCATCGCGCTGATGTTCGCGCTGACGATCAACGCCTCGATCCTGATCCTGGCAGCCGCCACGTTCTATACAGTTGGTCAGAATGATGTGGCCGAGATCGACAAGGCGCATCTCCTTCTCGAACCGCTGCTGGGGTCGTCCCTGGCACCGATCTTGTTTGGCGTGGCGTTGCTCTGTGCGGGCCTCAATTCCACCGTCACCGCCACCATGGCAGGGCAGATTGTCATGGAAGGGTTCATCAACCTGCGCATCGCCCCCTGGGCACGGCGCTTGATCACGCGGTGCCTTGCCATCGTGCCGGCCATCTTCGTGATCCTGATCTACGGCAGCGAAGGAGTCGGGCAGCTCTTGATCCTCAGTCAGGTTGTGCTGTCGTTCCAGCTTCCCTTCGCCATCGTTCCCTTGGTGATGTTCACCGCCAGCCGCGCCAAGATGGGCGAACTCGTAGCACCCCGCTGGCTGACCGGCCTCTGTTGGCTGATTGCGGCCCTGATCATCGTGCTGAACGTGAACCTGCTGTCGACCGTTCTTCTGGGCTGACAATTCACCCTTCGGTGAAGGTGTGATTTCCGGCTTGTAGCTTAAGCTACTGGAGGGTTTAGACACCGAGAATTGCGGAGTGGGCGGCGGATGCGTTTGACAAGACTGCAGAAAATACTCTGGGCGGCGGCGGGCGTTGCCGCACTTGCCTATGGGGCGTTAATGGTTTTCTCGGACCGTGCGCCGGTCTCCGTGGCGGAAGCGGCCTTTCGGCCGACCTTTTCGCTGCCAGATGCAGAGGGGCGGCTGCGTACCCCGGCAGATTTCGCGGGCAAGCATCTGTTGGTATTCTTTGGGTTCACCAACTGCCCCGATGTCTGCCCAACGACGCTGGCTGAAGTCGCTCAAGTCATGGATGATCTTGGCGAGCAGGCCGAAAACGTCCAGCCGCTGTTCATTTCCGTCGATCCCGAGCGGGACCGCAGGCTTGGTCTGGCCGCGTTTACCGCAGCCTTCCACCCAACGATCCTGGGGCTTGCCGGGGACACAGAGCAGACTCGCGCCGCGGCAGAAAGCTTCAAGATATTCTTCGAACGCCAGGACGATGCCGCAGCGCCGGATGGCTATACGATGTCCCATAGCCCTGCGCTCTACCTGATCGGGCCGGACGGGGATTGGCTGCGCCAATTCACCTACGGCACCCCCGCCACCGACATTCTTGCCGACCTGCAACCCAGATTGTGAGACTCCATGAAGCGCCTGATCCTTGCAACCCTCGTAGTCTTCGCGGCGATGCCCGCCCTCGCGTGCGAAACTGTACGCGTTGGCGATATCGAGGTTGAACATGCCTGGTCCCGCGCCACGATTGGTGCGGATCGACCCGGCGTCGTCTACCTGAGCATTCGCAATACCGGCAGCACTGATGATGCGCTCATCGGGGTGGCGACGCCCATTGCCGGGATGCCGATGCTGCATGAAACCGTTGTGAGCGATGGCATCGCCTCGATGCCGCATACCATGTCGATGCCCGTGCCTGCGGGCCAGACGGCGGCGCTGGCACCCGGTGGGTTTCACGGCATGCTTATGGGGTTGACGCTGGCGTTGAAGAAGGGAGATTCCTTTCCGCTGACCCTGACGTTCGAGACCGCAGGCGACTTGACGGTGACCGTTGATGTGCTGGGCATGGGGGCCAAGGAGGCTGAGTGCCCTGACGCGCAACCGTGAACCGGCGTCAGGTCCTGACAGGGGCGTCATTGGCCGTTGGGGGGGTGGGCTTCATGCTGACTCTGGGCTGGTGGCGATCCGGGGGGCAACCAATGACGGGACGAGATCTGCTGCCAATCCCGATCAGGGACATGTCCTTCAGCCTGACGGATCACAATGGTCAGCCCTTTGCACCTTCACAGTGGCTTGGCCGTCCGACGATGGTGTTTTTCGGCTTCACCTTCTGTCCCGACGTCTGCCCGACAACGCTGAACGACATTTCTGACTGGCTGGCCGACCTTGGTCCAGAGGCTGATCGGCTGAACGTGGCCCTGATTTCTGTCGATCCCGCACGTGATACGCCCGCCATTCTGGCTGAATATCTGTCGAACTTCGATCCGCGCATCGTTGGGCTGACAGGTCGGCTGTCCGAGCTTGAAAAGGCCGCCGCTGACTTCCGGGCGATATTTGAGAAACTACCGCGAGACGGCGGCTACACGATGAACCACACGGCGGGTGTCTTTCTCTTTGCCGCTGAGGGCCAATTCACGTCGATCATCGACTTTCATGAAGACCGCCGGTTCGCCATCCCGAAAATCCGCCACATCCTGACCTGAAGACCTGGAGCTTTCACATGCCGCAACTGAGCCGTCGAAGCCTTCTCATATCGACCGCGTCGCTCGGTCTGGTCTCGGCCTTGCCGCTTCACGCCGAAACCCTGCCGCCGATCCACGTCGCCAAGGGCACGGGCTGTGAGTGCTGCTCGGCTTGGGTGGAACACCTTCGCTCGGAAGGGTTCACCGTCACCGAGGAAGAGCTCTACGGTATGCTGCTGATCAATTACAAACTCGAGAACGGCATTCCACAGCGCATGACCTCGTGCCACACCGGAAAGATCGACGGTTACATGATCGAGGGTCATGTTCCTGCTGCGGACATCCGCCGCCTGCTGCAGGAGCGCCCGGATGCCATCGGCCTTGTGGTGCCCGGCATGCCTTATGGCTCGCCGGGCATGGGGGACGAAACTGACCGCGATGCCTATGAGGTTTTCCTGATAGCGCGCGACGGGACGACCTCGGTATTCACGTCTTATCCCGAAGCTTGAATGCTTTCCGGGCGAGTGGTCAGGAGCGACCGGAGGCTCTCATCCTAGTTGCTCGACCAGTCAGCGGCGAGCATGCCGAACCGGCGTCCGCTTCAGGATGCGAGCAAGGGCAGAGGGCCATGGAAGACAGCCCTCTGCGCTCAATCCCTCACTGACCGCGTGCGGCCAGCCAGGCTTTCATCTGTGCAATCTCGCGCTCTTGGGCCGCGATGACCTCCTCGGCCAGGGCGCGCACTTCGGGGTCGGTGCCATGTTCCAGTGCCACACGCGCCATTGCGACGGCGGCTTCGTGATGCGGGATCATCCCCACCATGAAATCCACGTCCAGATCGCCGGTGTAGGGCACCATCATATCGGCCATCATCTTGTCCATGGCGTCGGCATAGGCGTTCGTGGCCGGGTCATTGGCAAACTCGGGCGGGATCAGCGCGGAATGGTCCATCATGGCCATGCCTTCCATCGATCCGCCGGCCATGTTGCCGTGGTCCATGCCTTCCATCTGGGCAAAGGCAATGCCGCCTGCCACAACGAGGGTGGCAGCGGTCAGGGCAAGAACGGTCTTTTTCATTTTCTTCTCCTTTGGGTCGGTTACGCGGGTGCAAAGCCCGCTTCGGTCAGGGCGGCAACGATCTGGTCGCGCGGCGCAGTGGTGGTCACTTCCACACGGCGGTTAGGCGGATCGGCCTGCACGGTTGCGGTGGCGTCGACGCTCTGGATCGCCTTGGTCACACCCCGGGCACAGCCGCCGCAGGTCATTGTTTCAATATGGAACTGCATCGCATCCTCGTTCGGTTGAACTTCGCTGCATAGGACATGGGGCTTCCAAGCGTTGGAAGGTCAAGAGCACGTTTTTGTGTAATTTGACGCTTGACCTTCCAATGATGGGAAGGCCTATCTGTGAGTGCGACCCGACACTTTTCTGATCAGGACAGTCGCCATGAACGCTCCCTTTACCCCACCGGCCCCCGTCACTTTGAGCCTGCCCGTCGATGGCATGACCTGCGCCTCCTGCGTGGTACGGGTGGAACGCGCGCTGACGGCGGTGCCGGGCGTCACGTCCGCAACCGTCAATCTGGCAACGGAACGGGCGGAAGTTTTGTCAGCGGCGCCGATTGACCGCGCGGCTCTGGTCGCGGCGGTGGACCGCGTGGGCTATACCGTGCCTTCGCAGACTGTGGATATTGCCATCGAAGGCATGACCTGTGCCTCTTGTGTGGCGCGGGTAGAACGGGCCCTGACCGCAGTGCCGGGCGTTGTGTCGGCCAACGTCAATCTGGCCACCGAACGGGCTACCGTGACCGGGACGGCAGACGCCGCTCTGTTGCAAAATGCGGTAGAGACGGTCGGTTATGGCGCGCGGCTGGTTCAAGCCTCGGCCGCCGGCGATGCCGAAGGCGCGGCGCGCAAACAGGCGGAGGAGGCCTTGCTGCGCCGCGACCTGCTGATTGCGGCAACGCTGAGCCTGCCCGTCTTGGCGCTGGAAATGGGCTCGCATCTTTTTGCGCCCATCCACCACCTGATCATGACAACCATCGGGATGCAGACAAGCTGGGTCCTGCAGTTCGTGCTGACCTCGCTGGTCCTGCTGGGGCCTGGGCGGCGGTTTTATCTCAAGGGCTATCCCGCACTGTGGCGGCTTGCCCCCGACATGAACAGTCTTGTCGCAGTGGGCACAACGGCGGCCTTTGCCTATTCGGTGGTGGCGACCTTCCTGCCGGGCCTGCTGCCGCCGGGCACGGTGAACGTCTATTTCGAGGCGGCGGCGGTGATCGTCACGCTGATCCTGCTTGGTCGGTTTCTGGAGGCGCGGGCCAAGGGCCGCACGTCGCAGGCGATCAGCCGGTTGGTCGGCTTGCAGCCGCGCATGGCCCGTGTCCATCGCGGTGATACTGTGGTCGAGGTGCCTATTGCCGAGGTGCGGACGGGCGATCTTCTGGACCTGCGTCCCGGCGAACGCGTGCCGGTCGATGGCGAAGTGACAGCGGGCGACAGCTGGATCGACGAGTCCATGATCACCGGCGAACCCGCCCCGGTCGCCAAGGCCGCAGGGGCTGCGGTCACGGGCGGCACGGTCAACCAGACCGGCGCGCTCACATTCCGCGCGACGGCGGTGGGCGAGGCGACGATGCTGGCGCAGATCATCCGCATGGTAGAGGCGGCCCAAGGCGGCAAGCTGCCCATCCAGGGGCTGGTGGACCGCATCACCCTGTGGTTCGTGCCAGTGGTGATGGGGCTGGCGGCGCTGACCTTTGCCGTCTGGCTGATCTTTGGCCCCGACCCGGCGCTGACCTTCGGTCTGGTCAATGCTGTGGCGGTCCTGATCATCGCCTGCCCCTGCGCAATGGGGTTGGCGACGCCCACGTCCATTATGGTCGGCACTGGGCGCGGGGCGGAACTCGGCGTGCTGTTCCGCAAGGGCGAGGCGTTGCAAGCGCTGCAATCAGTTCGCGTCGTGGCGCTGGACAAGACTGGAACGCTAACCGCCGGCAAGCCCGCACTGACCGACCTGATCCTGGCCCCCGGGTATGACCGCGCCGGGGTGCTGGCGTTGGTGGCCTCGGTCGAGGCCAGATCGGAACACCCCATTGCCCGCGCCATCGTGGCCGCAGCCGCGGCCGAGGAGTTGACCCTGCCCGTTGTGACCGACTTTGCCTCGGAAACCGGGTTCGGCGTCACGGCCATGGCGGGCGGGGTGCCTGTGCAGATCGGCGCAGACCGCTACATGGCCCGGATGGGGCTGGACGTAGCCCCGTTTTCCGAAGAGGCCGCGTGCTTGGGGGCGGAGGGCAAATCACCGCTCTATGCAGCCATCGACGGTCGCTTGGCGGCGATGCTGGCTGTGGCCGATCCGGTCAAGCCGACAACCCCTGCAGCGATCCGCGCATTGCATGACCTTGGCCTGAAGGTCGCCATGATCACCGGCGACAACGCCCGCACCGCGCAGGCTATCGCCCGCCAACTGGGCATTGATGAAATCGTTGCAGAGGTGCTGCCGGGCGGCAAGGTCGAGGCAATCCAGCGGCTGCGCAGAGATCACGGTCCGCTGGCCTTTGTCGGGGACGGCATCAACGATGCCCCAGCTCTGGCCGAGGCGGATGTGGGTCTTGCCATCGGAACGGGCACCGACATTGCGATCGAGGCGGCAGATGTCGTGCTGATGTCGGGCCGGTTGACCGGCGTGCCCGATGCCATCGCCCTCAGCCGGGCGACGATGGGCAATATACGGCAGAACCTGTTCTGGGCCTTTGTCTATAACGCGGCCCTGATCCCGGTGGCGGCAGGGACGCTTTATCCAGCCTTTGGCATCCTCCTGTCGCCCGTCTTTGCGGCGGGGGCCATGGCCCTGTCCAGCGTGTTCGTGCTGGGCAATGCCCTGTGCCTGCGCCGCTTCCAGCCAACGCAAACCAACGGAGAAACGGCATGAACATCGGAGAAGCCGCCAAGCATTCGGGCGTTTCAGCCAAAATGATCCGCTACTATGAGCAGACTGGCTTGATCCCTTCAGCCGGGCGCACCGCATCGGGCTACCGCACCTATACCGGCACCGATGTCCAGATGCTGCGCTTCATCCGCCGCGCCCGCGATCTGGGTTTTCAGGTTGAAGCAATTGGCGAACTTCTGGCCCTTTGGCGGGACCGCAGCCGCCACAGCGCGGACGTCAAGCAGCTGGCACAGGCCCAGATCGCTGGCCTGCGCCGCAAGATCGTGGAGATGGAAAGCATGGTCGCCACGCTTGACCATCTGGCGCAGGGTTGTTCCGGCGATGATCGGCCCGATTGCCCGATCCTGGCCGATCTCGAGGGGGAGGCATCACTCGTTGCTCCCGCCTGCCACAGCGGGCCGGGCTTCAATCGATAACCGCGACGTCCCAGCCACTTGCCTTTCAGTGGCAGCGGGCCAAACTTCCTTTCAACTAATTACATTCGCTGGAGAGACCCAATGACCCTCACTCGTCGCCATGTCCTGTCCGCGGCCGCCAGTCTGATCAGCCTCGGCATTCTTCCAGGCCGGACCTTTGCTCAAGACTTGGAGACGATCGAAGTCTTCAAGACGGCCACCTGTGGATGCTGTCACGATTGGATCGCGCATCTGCAAGACGCAGGCTTTGCCGTCACTGCACAGGATCTGGAGTATGACGCACTCGCCGACCTAAAGCAGACGGCGGGGGTGCCAGAGGGCCTTGTGTCCTGCCACACCGGCCGGATCGCTGGCTATGTCATCGAGGGCCATGTACCCGCCGCCGACATCCGCCGACTGCTGGTCGAAAGGCCCGAGGCCATTGGTCTGTCGGTCCCAGGCATGCCCATCGGCTCACCCGGAATGGGACCAGAAGACCAGCGCGAAGCCTATGACGTGATCCTGATCGGGCACGATGGGGCGACCATGGTGTTCGCGTCCTATCCGGCTGCCTGAACACGGTCAGGTCCGAAGCAGGCAAGAAGCCGAACGAACCTAGCCAGCGGCCTTCCTGGAACGAAAACGCCAGCCCGAAGGCTGGCGTTCCCCTTGTTTGGTCAAGTGCGGATCAGAAGCAGCACTCGAACATCGCAGCACAGCAGGCCATCAAATCACCGCAGCAATCCGAGGCCGCAAAGGCGGCGCCGCCAAAGGCGAGCAATACTGCCGCAGCAGCAAGTGTGGTTTTCATCATAGGTCTCCTTGATGAGGTTGAATCGGGAGTGTCATCTCAAACAAGGGATCGGGGGGCGGCACATCCGGCTCTGTCAGGATGCCCGCGATCCGCGGGACCTTCGGGACGGGCAGAACGGATATCTTGCCGACAAAGGCGGGTGCGACCTGAACGCTGTATTGGAATGGAACACCGCAGGCTAAAACGCAAACGCCATCTTGGGTTTCCATGTCCATGCCTGCCATGGCGCAGTCGGTCTGACCCGTTGGGCAATAGCTGGAGCTCAACATCACAAGCCCGAGGCCGACCATGATGGCGCAGGCCCGCAATACGCGGGCGAAAAAGTTCAGCGCATGCGCAACCAGACCGATGTTCATCGATAGAAAGTCATCAGAAGCCGCTTCGGAAACAAGTCACAAAGCTGACATTCGGGCAGGGAAGCGAACTACCTGCGCGGCAGAAACTGTCCCCAAAGCCCTCTGTGAAAGACCGCAACGGTAGAAAAGGCGTTTTGGACACTGCCACTACGTCAAAATGATCCGCAGATCGTGGCGACATTTAGGACCTCGGGATCATGGGAAGCTTTTATGATCTTAGAGATATATTGACAAATTATGATCCAGAGAACATGCTACCTCTAAAAGGGTCAGATAGATGGATCAGATCGCGCGCACTACGAAGGATCTCGGCAACGTCTTGCGCAAGGCGCGCAAGGCGCGGAACTTGACGCAGGCCGACCTTGCTACACTCGCAGGTATCTGGCAGCGCACAGTCTCCAACATCGAGACCAGCGCCAGCGGAGCAAAGGTCGACACGATCTTCGATCTGCTCGCGGCCCTCGATCTCGAGCTGCACATCGTCCCCCGCAGCAAGATGACGCCCGGCGAACTTGAGGACATCTTTTGATGGGGCGCAAGCGCGCCTATGCCCCGCTCGACGTCTACATGAACCGCCGCAAGGTGGGGCAGTATTTCCGTGACCCGAACGGGGCCTTTGCCTTCACCTATGCCCCGGAATGGCTGGCTTGGGAAAACACCCTGCCCATCTCACGCTCCTTGCCCCTGCGGGCCGAGCGCTATGTCGGCCAACCAGTTATCGCTGTCTTCGAGAACCTCCTGCCGGACAGTGACGACATCCGTCGGCGTGTGGCGGAACGGGTTGGGGCGGAGGGTGTTGATGCTTACAGCCTTCTGGCCCGGATCGGGCGTGACTGCGTCGGCGCGCTGCAATTCCTCGCCGAGGGGGAAGAGCCCGGGGATAGCCGGGTGATGACGGGAGAACCGCTCAGCGATGCCCAAATCGCCGCGATGCTAAAAGATCTTGGCCGCACGCCGCTTGGTATCCGGGCCGAGCGGGATTTCCGGATCTCGGTTGCTGGGGCACAGGAAAAGACCGCACTTCTGTTCCATGACGGCCAGTGGGTTGAACCGACCGGCACGACACCAACCACCCATATCCTGAAGCCTGCGATCGGCACCTTGCCCAACGGCATGGACCTGACCGACAGCGTCGAGAACGAGCACTTCTGCCTACGCCTGATGGCCGCGTTCGGCCTGCCCGTCGCTCACACTGAGATGGTCACTTTCGCAGGTACCAAGGTGCTGGTCATCGAGCGTTTCGACCGGCTGCGCGCGCGGGACGGTCGGCTGATCCGCCTGCCTCAGGAGGATTGCTGCCAAGCGTTATCCGTCCCGCCGACCCGGAAGTACCAGAGCGAGGGCGGTCCCGGAATCGTTGAGATCTGCGGCCTGCTTCAGGGTAGTGACGAGCCGCTGCGCGACCGGGCGAACTTCCTGAAGGCCAACATTCTGTTCTGGTTGATCGGGGCCACAGATGGACATGCCAAGAACTTCAGCATCGCGCTGATGCCGGGCGGCCGCTTCGTCATGACGCCCCTCTACGATGTGCTGACAGTCCAGCCTTCGCTAGACGCCGGGCAGCTTCAGATCAAGGACATGAAACTTGCGATGCGAGCCGGGAAAAGCCGTCACTACAAGGTCTCCGAAATCCAGGGTCGCCACTTCGTCGAGATGGGTCTGGCTGCTGGGTTTTCCCGTGAACAGGTCGCGCGTATCTTCACGGACATCCACACGAGAGCGGAGCAGGCATTTGCGACGGCGCTTGCTGACATGCCGGCCGGTTTCCCCGGTGTGCTTTTCGACTCTGTGAAGCGCGGGTTTGACCAGCGGATACCGCGTCTTCGGGCTGCAGCCGACTAGCCCATTGGCACGCCAAGAAAAGCCGAAGGTTTACCGTGGAATCTCTCCCCGCCGTCGGCAGGAGGAGTGCAATCAATGCATAAGAAGCCACGAGCGTTTGCACTGAAGGCATTTCGGAAGAGGAGAGGGGAACGGTCGTCGGGGCCGGCGACAATGTCGGCCCCGAAAGAATATCGGTCACGCCACGGTTCAGCCGTGTGCGGCCTCGTCGTGTCGCTTCGGCTTCAGGCTCATCCACGCCACGATGGCGACGATGGCCGTCAGGAAAAGGGCGCTGGTGATGATCGTGCCAAGGCCCATGCCACCGTACTCTGCCGGTTGCGATAGAAGATCGCCAAACGACGCGCCAAGCGGGCGGGTCAGGATGTAGGCCAGCCAGAAGCCAAGGATCGGATCGAGCTTGAGGAAGAAGTACCCGAAGGCCAGCGAGGCGATGATCATCCCGAAGAGCACGCCGGTGGACAGATACCCAAGACCGAAATGCTCCGCCACCAAGTCCCCTGCGGCAGTGCCTAGGGCAAAGGTGAACAGGATCGCAAGCCAGTAGAACGCCTCGCGCTTTGTCGTGAAGATCGCGTGGATCGACAGGGTTTTTTCTGATGCGAACCAGACTGCGAATGTCGCAGCAAGGGCGACCGAAAAGCCGATGGTCGTGGCAATCAGCGAAACGCCGAAGTTGTCGACCAAGTTGTCGGTAACCAAGGTTCCGACGATGCTGATCAGCACCACCGCCAGCCAGTAGGACCACGGTACATAGCGTTTCTGTGCGAATTGCAGCACCAGGGCACCGATCAGGATGGCGGCCATGATCAACGAGGTCGCAGTCAAGCCAAAGCCCAGGTTGACCGCCAGATAGTCGGCGGCGGTTTCACCCATGGTCACGGCCATAAGCTTGATCAGCCAGAAATCGACTGTGACTTCCGGCACGCGATTCATGGCAAGCACGGGCACTGTTCCGAGCGAGGTTTGCGTTTTGCCGGTTGCGCTAGTGAGGGAGGATGAGATGCTCATTTCGCCACCAGTGCCAAAGCCTGAGCCGAGAACCCGTCTGCCCGCTGATCATCATCCGCGTTGCAACGCTCAAGCGCCTTGGTCTGGAAACCGACCGCGGCTGCATGATCTGCATCCGACAGTTTGGCGGTAGCAAGGCCGTCGGCCACCGACTTCAGCATGACTTCGCAGGGCAAGGCGCGACCGTTGGCATCCGTGACAGCGATGCCTGCGACAAGAACGGCATCGACCGAGGCAGCCGAAGTCGCAATCGGAGTGGTCAGCGTTGCTTGCAAGGCCGTCAGCGTAGCATCGACGTTTGCCGCGTCGGGCGTTCCGGCACGCAGCGCCGCAAGGGCGGCATCGGCGGCATCGTCGATGGTCCCCCACGCATTGCCATCAAGCGCGCGGAGCGAGGTGGCCTGATCGTCCCAAGTCGTCTCGAAATCTTTGATCCGGACTTTCGCGGCTGCAAGATTGCCGGTGGCTGCGATGGTCTGCACATCGGTCACGATGGCGCTGAACGCAGACATGTCGCCGAGCCCCGGCGCAGCGGTCGTGCTGGTGGCCGCCACGCCCGGCCCTGTCAGGTAGAGATTGAAGGCGGTAAAGGCACCGACCGGCAAGACGATCAGCGCCGTAGCAAGAAGAAGTTGTTTCATGTTCGGGCTCCTGTCGGGTACGGATTTGCCCCGTCAGAGGTGCCTCTAGAGTGGCAGCCATACCGCCAACTTTCGCCCGACTTACAGATTTGTATGGTGCCTGCGACCTTTGTGTTAAGCCGCAAATGCATTCATGCTGCAATGAATGACTTGCAGCCCTGAAAGACAAAGCCCTCCATGCGCATCCTTTTGATCGAGGACGACCCCTCTGCCGCCGACTATGTCGCGCGCGGTCTGTCCGAGAACGGCCATGTCTGCGACATCCTGGCCGACGGCACTGACGGCCTGTTTCAGGCAACTCGCGAAAGCTATGACGTGCTCGTGGTGGACCGGATGATCCCCGGGATCGACGGGCTGTCGCTGGTCAGAGCGCTGCGCGCGGCGGGGCGCAAGACGCCCGTGCTGTTCCTGACGGCCCTCGGCGGGATAGATGACCGGGTCGAGGGGCTGGAGGCCGGCGGCGATGACTATCTGACGAAGCCTTTTGCCTTTGCCGAACTTATGGCCCGAGTCAACGCGTTGGCCCGTCGTCCGCCCGTGCAAGAGGTGAAAACCTTGCTGCGCGTGGCCGATCTGGAACTCGATCTGATGCGCCGCGAGGCCCGGCGTGCAGGTCAGCAGATTGACCTACTGCCCAAGGAGTTCACCCTGCTGGAGGTGCTGATGCGCAACGAGGGCCGGGTGGTCACGCGCACCATGCTGCTGGAGCGGGTCTGGGATTTCCACTTCGATCCAAAGACCTCGGTGGTGGAAACCCACATCAGCCGCCTGCGCGCCAAAATTGACCGGCCATTCGCCGTGGCGCTGCTGCATACCGTCAAGAACATGGGCTATTCGATCTATGCGCCCCGCTGATCTGTTGCGGCAAAGCTCGTTTCGGCTGGCGCTTGGGGTAATGCTTCTGGTTCTCACAACGCTCATGCTGGCCAGCGGTGTCGGCTATGGCCTTATGCAGTCGCAGCTGGTCGCACGGCAGGATGCCCGTGTGACCGAAATCTTCGCCGCGATGGAGCTGGCAATTCTGCAGGATGATGAAACCGATCTGATCGAGATATTCGCCGCCCACATCAAAGCGAGCCCGGACCGCACCACGGTGTATCTGCTGAAAAACTTGGACGGTCGCATATTGATTGGCAACATCGGCGACGCCGGATTACCGCAAGGCTGGTCCACCGTCCCGGCGGCGCGCCTTGGTGTACAGACCGACTATCCCTATCGCGTATTCTCCGGAGATGCTGGCAGCTATTCTGTCACTGTCGGCCTCACCAACGCGGATCTGGATGATCTGCAAGAGATCGTGCTGGGGGCCTTTGCCTGGGCGGCGCTGTTCGCTGTACTTGCGACCGTCGCGGCAGGTGCTGTGCTGGCCCTTCGTGTACAGGCACGGTTGGCGAATGCCGAGGCCGCTGCTGCCCGCGTCGCACATGGCGATCTGTCGGCGCGGCTGCCGGTAGCGGGGCGGGGCGATGACCTGGATCGCATCTCGGGGGCGATCAATACCAGCCTGGCGCGCTTGCAAGGGCTGGTAGAGGCGATGCGACAGGTCAGCGACGACATCGCCCATGATCTGCGCACGCCCTTGAACCGGCTGCGGATCAGGATCGAGAGTGCGGCCGCCAACGCCGCCAGGGGCTTACCCGTCGAGCAGGAACTGAGCGCCGCAATAACCGAAAGTGACACGATCAACGAAACATTCTCAGCCCTCTTGCGCATCACGCAGATCGAGTCTGGGGCGCGGCGGGAGAAGTTCGCCGACGTCGATTTGGCCCTTCTGATAGCAGATATAGCAGATGTCTACGTCGACGTCGCTGAAGACGCAGGCCAGACCCTGAACCGCGACGTGACCGGGCCAGCATGGGTGACCGGCGACAGGGAACTGCTGACGCAGTGTTTTGCCAACCTGATCGAGAACACGATCCGCCATTGCCCGCCCGGCACCGCCATTACCTGCGCTGTGGCAACTGAGGGTGGCCACGTGACAGCTTGGGTCCAGGATTCCGGACCGGGTATACCGGCCGACCAACGCGACAAGGTTCTGCGCCGTCTTTACCGGTTGGAGAAAAGCCGGACGACCGAAGGCACCGGGCTCGGGCTCGCTTTGATCAAGGCCGTGGCGGACCTGCACAGTGCTGAGCTGGCACTGACTGACGCCGTGCCAGGGCTGCGGGTGGAATTGCGCTTTACGCAGATCGAGCGCAGGACATGATGCAATGGCTTACTCACTTCGTGGATTTTCTGGGTGCGCATCAGGCATTGGCGATCCTCTTCGCCTTTCTCGTGTCCTTTGGTGAAGCGCTTCTGATCATCGGTCTTTTCGTGCCGTCCACTGTTGTTCTGGTGGGCTTGGGCACATTGATCGGGTTGGGCAAGATGGCTCTTCTGCCGGTCTTTGCAGCAACAGTTGTCGGGGCAATTGCCGGGGATGCGCTGTCGTTCTGGGCTGGCGTGCATTGGAAAGAACGGATTCGCACTTTCTGGCCATTCTCGCGTTACGCAACGCTGATGGAGAAAGGTGAGCAGTTCATCGCGCGCCATGGCGGGAAGAGCATCTTCATTGTCCGCTTCATCCCGGGCGTGAAGGCCGTTGTACCGACGATCGCGGGCATGATGGGCATGACCACGACCCGTTTTGCGCTGGTCAATGTCGGCTCGGCGTTCGTCTGGGCGGCGGTCCATCTGCTACCTGCGATAGCACTTGGGCGCGGGCTTCAGGTCGCACACGCCGCCAATCCACGATTTGCCATCCTCGCAGCCCTAGGCGCGGCGGCGGCGGTCCTAGCGTGGCTGGCAATGCGCGTTGCGCGGGGTCTTCTGATCCCGGCGGCGGATCTGGTGCGGTTCAGGCTTGCCGTGTGGCTGGAGCGGCGCGGAGGACGCGTCGGCGCCTTTGCGCGGGTCCTGCGCAATCACGACGGAGCGCTGGAAGCGACGGCCTTGATGGGGTTGGCGCTTGGTGCACTTGCGGGATTTGCATTGCTCTTTTTCGCGGTGATCTTCGATCCGGAAGTGGCATTGGCGGATGCAGCCATTGGACAGTTTGTGCAGGGTTTGCGCACAGATTGGGCGACCTCCATCATGATCGGTATCACGATGCTGGGCGATGCTGGGGTTCTGTTCCCGGCAGCGCTTTTGCTGATCACCGCTGTGTTGGTCCGTCGTCAATGGGCGATTGCCGTCGCAGTGGCTACAGCTAGTCTTTCCGGCGTGGTCTTTGTGGACCTGTTCAAGACGCTGCTGCAACGCTCGCGCCCAATCCCGATGTACCAGGGTGCGGACCAGTTCAGCTTTCCGAGCGGCCACTCGACATCCGCCACCATTACTTTCGGGATGCTGGCGCTGTTTGTCGCGCAAGCCTTGCCAGCTCGGTTTCGCGGTTTGGTCTATGGTTGCTTCGCCACCTTGATTGCGCTGATCGGATTGTCGCGCGTGTATCTGCAGGCGCATTGGCCCAGCGATGTACTTGCGGGGATGCTGTTCGGTGGTGCCGTGGTCAGCGTCGTGGCGCTGTTGCTGCATGCGCGGGTCGTGACTTTCCCCCTTCGGATGTTTGCCGCTATGCTGATAGTGATCGGGCTGGGCATCATGCCGCTTCACGTGTGGACTGGCTGGTCTGCCGCAGTTGCGCGGTATGACGCCATCCTACCCGTGACGACGCTTGCAGCAGGTGACTGGTTGGCAACTGGCTGGCAGAAGCAGCCCACCCATCGCGTCTTGCTGGATGGCGACCCCGGCGAGCCCATGCTGGTGCAAACCACCTGGCCCATTGCAGATCTTGTGAACGATTTCGAGGCTGTCGGGTGGCAACCCTCGCAGAACACTCTTTCGGGCGAAATCCTTTCGGCAATCGTGCCGTCTCGTCTGCCACTTACCGATCATGCGCCTTGGCCGATGACGCATCTCGGCCGCACAGCTTTGGCGACCCTCACCAAAATGGACGGCACCGATCAGCGCCTGGTGTTGCGTATATGGGCAACGCAAACCTTGGTGCAGAATAGGACGAGCAAATACCCGCTCTTGATGGTTTCTCTGACTGCGGACCGGCTCGACCCGGTCGCTTTCGGATATGCGCAGCTAGAGGAGGCGTCGATTGTGCCTGACCAGTTGGCCACCGAAAAGGCTGGATTGGCAGCGGCGCTGCCGCAAGCTGTCGGGGAGCCGAGCAGGATTGTCGATCTGCCGCCTGTCGCAGAGTAATGATCGGCCAAGGGCTTCGCTTCTATAACTTGCGCGGGAAGACGGAGCCTGGAAGTCCAAGCCGATGAATCCCTGTCTCGTAGATCGAGACCAGCAAGGGATAGAACCAGCGGTGAAGACTTGGACCGGCCATCCAGATCAAGGAGGAAGCAAAGGCCGCAACGCCTAACGCGCCGAGCATATCCAGAGGGAAATGAACCCCGAGGTAGATGCGCGACCACGCAACGGCAAAGCCCAACAGCAGCATCCCACTGCCCCAGCGACGCGTTTCTGCCCGGCAAAGCAGAAGTATTGCCAAAGAAAACATCAGTGTGGCGTGGTCACTGGGAAACGATGCCTCTGCGGCATGGTCCAGCAATTGACGCCCCAACCCGATCTCGAAGGGTCTTGGGTGATACCAGGTTGCCGTGATCCCTTGAGCGGCGGCCAAGGCGATCAAAGCGGCGCCTGTCGCATCCAGCAGAGCAAATCTTACGGTCTTGCCCCGCCGAACCCATGCAATGATCAACAGGATCATGGCGAGATAGATCGCCAAACTTGCCAGCATTCTGGCAATCGCGATGACAAGAGCCGGTGCTTGCGCACCGGCGTTGATCACAAGAAAGGCGTTCTGATTCCAAAGCTCGACTGCGGACAAGGTCATATCGAGGCCCTACCGCCCCAAGGACCACATCGTCGACAGGCGCATCGACTGCATCAAATGGCGCAGCAGGGCCAGGCTAGCGTGGGCGATCAGGTAGGCCCAAACCAGATTGGCCAGTGCCAGATGAACCGTCATCGCGATCATCCCATCTGGTTCGGCCGAATGCAGGCCAAGAGCGACCTGTGCGAAATAAACAGCGCCAGAGGCTGCCATCGCCGAGATCAGCACAAGACCAAGGCCATGAATGGCTGAAGGCAACGCCGCCGGCGGATCATGCTCGGGAAGCCGTAACTTCAACGCTGCTCCGGCATGCACCTTGATGTCCAGCCCCAGTGCCATCAAGCGCCGTCCAGAAAACCACGGCATCAAGGCGCCAAGGTCAGTGCCGCGCGACCGCACCAGAATTGTCACCCACAGCCCGAATGCCATAACCGTGGCCGCAAGGCCCGAATACCGGTGAACCTGAAAAAGAATGTCGCCCGCCTGCACATCGTCCGGTCCGTGCATTTGTAGACTGGTCACAAGCTGGGTCACGATGGCGAGGGCCAGACCTGCGTGCAAAAAGCGGGTTGCGCGATTGTGCCGGGTTGGAAGGTTTGTGTTTTGGACATGACTTAGCATGATGAGGTGTTCCAATGGGGGCGACCAAAGGTAATTGGCGCGATGATCCCGAATAGGTCTCACAGACCGCGCCAGCCTTTCCGCAAACTCAATAATTTGTAAGGTTGCCGAAGGGCGCTGAGGTTGCGCCATCGCAGGATGCCGACGCACAGTCCGCGTGTAACCCAGTCCGTTCAACGCCCGGAGCAAGCACCATGTTCGCATCGAACCGCAGCCAGATTCCGACCGGCATCTGGATTCTGGGCTTCGTCAGTCTCCTAATGGATGTCTCGTCCGAGATGATCCACAGCCTGCTGCCGCTTTTCATGATCACCTCATTGGGGGCCAGTGCGCTGATGATCGGGTTGATCGAGGGGCTGGCTGAAGCAACCGCGCTGATCGTCAAGGTGTTTTCGGGCGTGCTGAGTGATTGGTTCGGGCGGCGTAAGGGCTTGGCGCTGATCGGCTATGGGCTTGGGGCGATTACCAAGCCATTGTTCGCCCTCGCGCCAAGCGTAGGTGTCGTGCTGACCGCGCGCCTACTGGACCGCGTGGGCAAGGGTATTCGCGGCGCACCGCGCGATGCGCTCGTCGCAGATTTAGCTCCGCCCGAGTTGCGTGGCGCCGCATTTGGGCTGCGCCAGTCGCTGGACACAGTCGGCGCCTTTGCCGGGCCACTGATTGCGGTGGGACTGATGCTGCTGTGGTCAAACGATTTTCAGGCGGTGTTCTGGGTGGCGGTCATCCCGGGTGCCATGGCTGTGGCACTGCTGGCTTTCGGCGTGAAGGAGCCGCTGCTGAAACCCGGAGCCATCCGGCAAAACCCGCTACGGCGTGCTAGTCTTGCCCGCCTGCCGCCCGCCTACTGGCAGGTTGTCGGCATCGGCGCCGTTTTTACGCTGGCCCGCTTCAGCGAGGCTTTTCTGGTCCTGCGTGCGCAGCAAAGCGGCATTCCTCTAGCCACTGTGCCATTGGTCATGGTGGCGATGAACCTGGTCTATGCCCTGTCGGCTTACCCGCTGGGCCGCCTTTCGGATCGGGTCAGCCACAAATCCCTGTTGATCGGGGGTCTGGCCTTGCTGATCGTGGCAGACCTCATTCTGGCCAGCTCCGCTCATTGGGCCGTGGTTCTTGCCGGAGTGGCGGTGTGGGGCGTTCACATGGGCATGACGCAAGGCCTCATGGCCGTCATGGTGGCCGACACTGCCCCGGCAGACTTGCGTGGCACGGCTTACGGGTTTTTCAATCTGGTCAGCGGGGTGGCGCTTCTGGTCGCAAGCCTGGTTGCCGGGCTTCTGTGGGACAGTGTCGGGGCGCCAGCGACCTTTCTGACAGGCGCTGCGTTCAGCGCCCTCGCCCTCGTTCTGCTATTAAAGCGCGGCGGAAATGTGCCGACCTTTCGTGCACCTTGAGGATGTAATATCGCTGAAAGCCGCGTGTAAGATGGCACCCCCATCTGTCTTCCATCAGGCTGCAACCCGTGGCCATGATTGACTGGAGAGACAAATGAAAAAGAAGCGTTCCCTGGCGACCGTCGGAGCGATTATGGCGCTTTCCCTGATTT
Source organism: Rhodobacter ferrooxidans (assembly GCF_000176015.1). Taxonomy (GTDB): domain Bacteria; phylum Pseudomonadota; class Alphaproteobacteria; order Rhodobacterales; family Rhodobacteraceae; genus Pseudorhodobacter_B; species Pseudorhodobacter_B ferrooxidans. The sequence continues at coordinate 87,286 of NZ_ACYY01000012.1, forward strand.
CCGGCAATTCGGCGTTTGCCGAATCCAAAGGCACCGAAAATCCGATGGAAGAAGCGCAAGCATTTTTGGCCTCGCCAACCAGCATGTCGCAGGCCATTGCCGCCGCCGAAGCGGCATCGGGCGGCAAGGTGTCGGGCATCGAGTTCCAGATCGGGGAGGACGGTGCGCCTGACCTGATCATGGCCGATGTGGTCCTTGCCGACGGCACTGAGAAGACCGTCGCCATCAACCCTGCCGATGGCAAAGTGATGAACATCACGCTGGCCGAGAACGACCAGCAGGGTGACGAACAGGACGGCGAAGACAGTGACGGCGAGCAGGATGGCGAAAACGCCAACAACTGATCTCTGATCTGCAGACAGGTTAGGCGGTGCCGCAGGGCACCGCCTTTTCCTTTGCCCAATTGCCATCTGCGGAAAGGGCCCGGATCACAAAAATGTAAGTCGGGGGAAAGGCCCCGGCGGTGTGGGACAGGTAGAAAGGGCGCATCAGGAACCCGCCCACGCGGCCCCCAAGGAGGAACCCACAATGTCTGAACCCATGATCCGGTTGAACCGGCTGACCCAATCCTTCGATGGGGTGACCGTCGTTGACGCCCTTTCGATGGACATCGAACAGGGCGAGATCTTCGGCTTTCTCGGGCACAACGGCGCGGGAAAGACAACCACAATCCAGATGCTGACCACGTTGGCGCGTCCTGCCTCCGGGACGGCGACTGTCGCAGGGTATGACATCTGCAACGAGCCGTTGGAGGTGCGACGCCGCATAGGCTATGTCCCCGAAAATGTGCGGCTTTACGATACTCTGACGGCTGCCGAGAACCTGGTTTTTTTCGCACGCCTTTCGGGCGTCGATGCACCAGCGCGCCGCGTCCGAGAGGTGCTTGAGCTGCTGGATTGCACCTATCTGGCGGACAAACGGGTCGGCGGATTTTCCAAGGGCATGCGGCAGCGCGTCGGCCTGGCGCAGGCGATCCTGCATGGCCCTGCCGTGCTGTTCCTGGATGAGCCGACCTCGGGCCTTGACCCTATGGGCATCAAGATGCTGCGCGATCTGGTGATGCGCCTGAATACCGAGTTCGGGATGACCATTTTCATGAACACCCATCTGATTTCCGAGATTGCCAAGACCTGCACCAGCATCGCGGTGCTCAGCCACGGCAAGCTGGTCTACCACGACCGGATTGAAGCCGTGACCGCCCGCTATGGCGACGATGCGGCCTTGGAGGAACTCTACCTGTCGCTGACCCCGGTTGGCCGTCTGGCCGAGGTGGCGTAATGCAAGGTGCACCCTCACCCGGCTGGCTGATCGTCCGCCAATCCGCAAGCTTCGTGCTGCGCGAACGAACGGTGGCTCTTCTGTCGCTGATGTTCGTCGTACTTGTGCTGATTTCAGCCTGGCTCGGTTGGTCCGCCACCTCGACGGTCAACCGCATCTATCTGGACGCGGCGGCGTTTCTGAAAAGTGCAGGGCAGCCGGTGCCGACAAACCCGGTTCTGGACATCTCGCCCCTATCGTTGATGCGCAACATGTCGGTTTACGTGGCGCTGATCGGGGCGCTGTCGGCAATCGTGATCGGCAATCGCCTGGTTGGCTTGGATCGCAAGGCGGGGGTGTTGCCGCTGATCGGCATCCGTCCGCTTGGTCGAGACGCCTATGCGGCAGGCAAGATTGCGGCCCTGATCGGGTTGATCCTAGCACTGGGCGCAGTGGCCGGAGTGGTGGCCGTTGCGACCTTTCTGGTGCTGCCCGCCATCACATTGACCGGCCTGCAATGGGCGCAACTGGCCGGGTTCATGGCCGTGACCACGCTCTACATGGGCATCTTCGGCCTGATCGGTCTTGCTGCCGGGGCGGCCGCGCGTTCGGAAACCGTCGGGCTGTTGGTGCCCGTCACCCTCTGGCTGACCCTGACCTTCATCCTGCCGCAGCTGACCGCAAACCTGAACCCGACGGCCGCGATCAATCCGATCTCGGCTCTAGCCATCCCGCCCGACACCAGCTTTTTCCACTGGGCGGCCATCGTTCTTGGCCCGGTCTCGCTGGCCGATGCCTACAAGTTCGCCTCGGCTGGGCTGCTGGACTACCTGCCGCAGGGTATCGCCTCGCCGTCTTTCATCCCGCCGGTCATCACCCTGGTCCTCGCCACTGGTGTGGCTGCCGCCTTTGCATGGCGCGCGCTGACTCGGCTTTCCATGACCGAAGGAGAGTACAATGTTTGACGCAGCCCTGATCCCCACCCGTTTAAACCCGACCCCTGTCCGCACGATCGCCGCTAAGGATATCCGCGATGCGTTGCGCGACCGCTTCATCCTGATCGTCACCGCTTTTCTGGCTGTTGCCGCCTTAGTGGCTCTTGTGACGGGTGCTATCGCTCTACGCGGCGATGTCGCGACTTACGAAGCAGCCAAGGCTTCCCTGCTGGCGCTTGGGAAATCCGCCGATGCGATCAAGGCGCCGGAATTCTACCCGCTGCGGCTTCTCCGTGGTGCCATCGAGCAGATCGAGATCATCGGAGCCGCCATCGCAATCCTAATCGGCTACCGCTCGGCTGCAAGCGAACGCGGACGCCAGACGCTGGCGCTGATGCTAACGCGCCCCATGCGCCGGTGGCAATTCGTGGCGGGCAAGGCCCTGGCCGGGATCGGCCTTCTGGCGGGTGGTCTTGCGCTGGTGCTGGGCGGGCTGACACTTGTCCTGCACTTCCTGTCCGGCATTGGTCTGGGCGCGGATGACCTTCTGCGCATTGTCGTCGTCTGGGGCGTGGCCGTCGCATATACGGCTTGTTTCTTCCTGGTGAGCTTCATCCTGTCGCTGCATATGAAGCAACCGAGCCACGCCCTGCTGGTGGCTTTCGCGGTCTGGCTGACGCTTGTTCTGATCGCGCCCCAGATCGGCGACACGCTTGACCCCGACAATCAGGTGGCCGGCGGCGTGTTCAAGCAATTGAACATCGCCAAACCTGATCAGGTCGAGATCATGAAGAGTTTCGCCACCTTCGAGACGGTGCGCGACGGCATCGAGCAGGCCTCTGTCACCAAACACTTCGAGCGGTTCACCTTCGCCGTCCTTGGCATCAAGGCAACCTATGCCGGGATGCCGCTTGGCCCGATCCTGATCGAAATGCTGGGCAATCTGGTCTGGATTTTTCTTACTGCCCTCGGGCTCGGCGCACTTGCGCTGGCCCTTCCCCTCAACCCCGACCGGCTTGCAAAAGCCTGAATTCAAAGGACCTGAACCATGACCCTCAAGAAACACATCTCGACGCTTGCGCTAGTCTCTATCCTTGGCCTGACGCTGGCCAACCCCGGGTTTTCGCAGACCACGACCGATACGGACGGTGACGGCGTGCCAGATGCCTCGGAGGTTCTGCTCGGCACCGATCCGATGGTGGCCGACACCGATGGCGACGGGCAGAACGATCTGGCCGACACCGATCCCGCCTTCATGGCAAACCCGATGGACATGACCGGTGCTCCCGCTACTTTCGCGATCAAGGAGGCGCTGGTCGAAAACAACTATGACTATGCCGCCAAGAAGGACGCGACCGATCACCTGGAACTTCTGGTAACCAATTCAGGCAGCGCGCCTATGTCCGGGTTCTCGATTTACTACAGCGTGACCGATGCTGACAGCGGCAAAGTCGAGGGCACCTTCCGCAAGCTTGACGGCTTCAGCGTTCCCGCCGGCGGTGAGGCCCGGATTCACTTTGATGACGGGGCAGTGGCCGGGCATTTCCGCGCCAACCCGAACTCGATCTACATCACCAGTGAGGCGGCGAAGACCGTCAGCTTCGTTCTGAAAGCTGACGGCTTTGTGCCGGTCAGTGTCGATGTCGCAAAGGACAAGGGCGGTGCGGAAGCTGCAGACTGAGGTCTGTCTCGGACCGAATGCATCTGATTTCTATTGTTTCCTACCCTGCGCGGTTAAGCCCGCCGCGCAGGGTCCGCCACATCGTGATTGGCGGATACTCACTCTCCGTTCAGCGGCAATACGACCAGTATGGAGTCAGGTATGACGTCAGCGGGTAATTTCCCCAGCAAGCACCGCCCCACCGTGCACCGCGAGCATCGCTGCGAAGCTAGGACATCCGAAGTGCCGTACAACTTCACGCACTCTAGCGTCATAAGCCGCTTGACCAATCACTTGGCAGAGGTCGGATGCATGAAATTCCCGGTTCTTGCTAGGTGCCGCAGCGATCAGCTGATGTAGTCTCCGCTCCGTCGGCCCGATAGCGCGTGCTGGAGCAGATTCCGCTGGTGGATGCACGGCCACACCAAGTGACGTCCGCCACCTTCGCATAAAGCCCAACAGAAACCCCGCTGGAACTGCCGCATTCCCGCGCGCGCGGTTGAAAGCAACGAACCTCTCCCAGATGACCTGCGTGTCGACGTTCCAACATGCGAGGGATGCTTTCGCGGCCTTGATCAGATCCGACCAGGGTGTCTGATAGACGTTGGTGCCTGCACCGATTTCAATACTCCCTGCAAAGATAGTTTTGTTCTTAGATTCTCTAGATAGTGATGTGTCGCATGTGGTTGACACGACATCTGGCAGTGCATCGGTCCCAGCTTCACCCCCAAACCTGAACAGCCAGGGCGCAAACTTCCCATTTGGCTTCCACCGGACCAAAGCCAGATCGGATGCAGCGAGCTCGACCAAAAGCGCCGTCAGATGCTGCCGCGACACCCCCATTTTCTCGGCGAGGTGCGCAAGCGTGAAGGCGGCCGTTCCGCGCTCGAGTCCGTTGTAACCGTCCTTCCAGGCAATCCCATCGAGGATGATCGTGGCGAGCTTGTGGGCCGCAGTAGAGAGCGGCGTTTCGGTGATGCGGCGCAGAATGGCACCGGTCGTAAGTTCCATGATGTGTCGTTCCGTCCTAGGATGACACCAGACCGTGATGCGTGCAAAATTTCGTCCCGGCATAGGTATTTGCCGGTTGAACGGACCCAAGGCTCGCGCTAAATTCCCACTACCACGAGGAAATCAGTGCGGCGTCGGGCCTATGGTCTGGCGTCGTTTCTGTTTCTGGGGGTCTCAGTCTTTCGATCGTTTCGGTGGAGGGCAGTGGGGCAGGTTCTCAGTAGTGAACCTCTTCGTGTCCGTAGCTGCCTTCATAGTCGCGCCACTCGACGAAGACGGACCGATGCCAATAGGTGTGACAGTCTTCCGGTACAGCGAGATCTGAGGCGGTTGGAACCGCAGACACGCTGCTCCGGCGGCGGCTGTATTCGCCTTGATCGCCGTAGCTGCCCATGTAGACACTGCCCCAACTGTTGCAGTCGCCATCAGAGCTGCGCCGCTGCTGGTAAGTGATCTCGAACACGCGGATTGAGCGGACGAAGTCAAACGCCGGGTCCGATATGTCGACATCCGCCCGATCTTGGACAAGCTGAAATGCGAAGGGCGTTTCCGGGACCGAGACGAGCGGCACAGGCTCACCGCGTACAGCGATGTCGAACAGGCGCTCTATCGGTTTCGCCTCGCCCCGGAAACTCACCCGCATCGGACAGTTCCAGATCTGCAGCGGCGGCTCGATCGGCCACGGCGTGATGCGGCGGATGAAGACTGCACGGGCATGGGCGCATTCTGCCGAGGCCGGCCAGCCCCCTGCGAGGCAAAGAAGGATCGCGCAGTCGACAGGGTAAGCCATTGCCGGAGTGACGGTTGCGGTTGAGAGACCGACACCCAGGAGGAGGGCAGGGATGAGAGGTTTCACGGGAGGTCCTTCTGAGCTGGCTGGATGTTGAGGAAGGTTGAATAGGCCTCGATTGCCCTGTGGGCTTCCGACAGGGCGCGATTGCGCTCGCTATCGAGGCACGCGATGTGGATGCTGACGGCCGCGAAGTAGGCTTCGAACTCGGCGGCGATTTCAGATCGGTACTCGGCGAGAACCGCCTCTGGAAGGTCGGTGACCGGCACTTCGGGCGGCAGGCAGCGAATCACCTCTGGTTGTGCGAAAGCTGCGGAGCTCACAAACAAGACCACAGTGATCGCGACCAGATGCAGCTCTCGTTTGCGCGTCGGAAGCGCCAATCCGGCCGATGAACTCGCTCCAGGAATCCGCAAAACTGCCAATTTTTCTTGGGTTTTTCTCAACGTCTGCGTCTCACAACCTAGCTCCAGTTTTTCGAGGGCCGACCGGTGTAGCTGCCTGCATCGCGCACCCACCGGATCAACCGCAGGTTTGGCCATACGCCCTTCTTTTATCGTGTTTGTCATTTTTGTGTTGAATGCGCCATACATTCTGTTAGGCATCGCCTCACAAAGAAATCTGCGATACAACGTTCCCAACAGATGATCCGAGGGGACCCCATGAATACCAAACGGCGCGCATTGCCTGTCTTGCTGGAGCGTGACTTCCGCAAGCTGGCCGCATCCGAAGGAGCGACTGTTGAGATCGAGTGTGTCAGTGCGCCCAACCCCGACGAACGGTTCTCGGGGGAATGGCTGTTCTACGTTGTCAGCCCCGCAGGCGAGCGCTTCCTGCTGGTCACGGCCCTTGCGCGGGAACGCATTGTCAACTCGCCAATCGGCATGTTTGGGCTCGCCTTCGGCAAGCTCAACCTCGACCATCTCGACGTACCTGCTGTCGCTGGCGCTGTCTGCACTGGCATGCGGAGCCGCCCGAGCGGAAGTGATCCGCTGGAATGAACCGGAAAGGCAGAGCGGTGACGTTCAGCTTGCGGCGCTTGATACATCCGTCCTGCGTTATGACGGTCAGGGGCAGCTGATCGTTCCCGTTCCCCCTGAACCGGTTGAAGAAGAGACCCGGGAAGGGGAGGGGGCTGAAGCCGCCATCGATGTCTCCTACAGCACTAAAGGGGTTGCTGCCCCGAAGGACGTTCTGCCTTCAATCCGGTTGATTGCCACGCGGTATCAGGACCATCCGGCCTTGGCGCGGCTTCACCTAACGCCCGCAGAGTGGTCCGCCTTCTTCCAGGCGATGATCAAGGTCGAGAGCAATTACACCCAAGGTGCTGTCAGCCATGCCGGTGCCCTTGGCCTTGCGCAGCTGATGCCCGGGACGGCTGACTACCTGAATGTTGATCCTGCCGACCCCATCGAAAACCTCGACGGGGGCGCGCGCTATCTTCTGGAACAGATGGCGGCTTTTGGCAGCCTCGAGCTTGCCCTTGCCGCCTACAACGCCGGCCCCGAGGCCGTGCGCAAATACGACGGCGTGCCACCCTACGCCGAGACACAATCCCACATCGTCAAGGTGATGGCGGTCTATGACCGCATCCTCACCGAGCTCTGAACCAAGAAGGACAACTCACCCAATGCGCAACCAAAACGTGGCTCTTCTGGGCCTGACCCTTTGCACCCTTTTTCTGGCGCAAGCCGAGCCAGCACTCGCGCAGGTGGTCTTCACCAAGGCCGAAACCGTCGCGACGGGCGTTCTGGCCTCGTTCCGGGGCACCCTTGCGACCGCCTTCTTTGGCATCGCCTTCGTGGTGACTGGCTTCCTCGCGGCCTTTAACCGGATCAGCTGGGCCTGGGTGGCACTGGTCGTGGTCGGCGCCTTCCTTGTCTTCGCCGGCCCCGCCATCGTCGCAAACCTGCGCACGTCGTTCAGCTGAGGCGAGAGAAGAACCATGGAGAAAAGCGCGGTCATCCTCGGGCTCTCGCGGCAAGCCAAGTTTCTTGGCCTGCCGATGCCCTATGCCATGGCAGTGGGAGCGATGACCGTGCTGCCCTTCATTCTGTTCAAGCCAGTTTGGTGGTTCCTGACCGCCCCGATCTGGTACGGGCTCGCGCGATTTGCGACGAAGCTGAACCCGAACGGGCATCATGTCTTTGCCGTCATGATGCAAGTGACGCCGATGGCCATTCTCCGGAAGGGGCGGCGTCATGTTTCTTGAGAGAGAAGGTCTGCGGGGCAGGGCACGGGCGCTGATCCCCGCAGACCCGAAGATCTATGCACATCTGCCCTATGTCATCGAACTTGATGACGAGGTGGTGCGCACCCGTGACAACGGCTTGATGATCTCGCTAGAGGTGACCGGCATCGACGGGATCACATCCGGATCGTCGGCGATCACCGCCTTGCGGGCCGGGTTCGCGCATCTCCTCGACACGCTGGATGAGCGTTTCAGCTTCTATTTGCACCGGATGATGCGTCCCGCCAACGCCCAGCTGAAACCCATCCACGGACAAAGCTTTGCAGCCGATATCGACCGGGCCTGGAGTGGTGAACTGCAACGCCGCAATCTTCAGGAATCCGTCTTGATCCTCACGGTCGTTCGGCGGCAGGTTGCCCCGCTGGCGGTGCCGCTCTTTGGCAAGGCCGCGGCAAAGGTCTGGGGCGAGGATACTGATCGGCGGCTGGAAGAATTGCGCGAAGTAGTCTCGATCCTAGAGACTGGTCTCGGCGTGAAATCCCACCGCCTGAAGATCAGGGAGGGCAGCCTGATTGGCTTTTACGCCTCGCTTTTGACGGGCGAACTGCGCAACAAACCCCGCAGCGCTTTCGGCATCATCGCTGAAGACGCGAGCGATGCGGCTATCCGTTTCGGCAAAGGCCAGTTCACGTTGGAGGAGGGGGCAGACACACCCCGCGTCGGTGCCGTCCTCTATGTCAAATCCTACGCCACCTCGACCTGGCCGGGCATGCTTGATGCACTTGGGGCCAGCCGCGACACCATCATCACCCACAGCTACACGCCAATCGAGCGCGGCAGCATCACGGAACGGGTGAAGCGTCGTGTGGCGCAAATGCGAGCCTCCGAGGACATCGCTGCCACGATTGAGGCCCAACTCTTCGAGGCCGCAGACAAATCTGAAAGCGGCGAGCTCGGGTTCGGCATTCATCAGATGACCATCACCGTCTTTGCCGGTGATCAGGCGGCACTCGATACCGAAGTCGCCCGCATCCGCGGCATTGCCCATCAAAATGGCATGCGGTTGGTGCGCGAGGTCACCGCGCTCGAGGCTGCCTTCTTCGCCATGCACCCCGGCAATATGGATTACCGGGCGCGGGACATGACAGTCTCGTCCTTGAACTTCGCCGACATGGCGGCGCTTCACGCCGCTGACACCGGGACCGAAGCCTCACGCCTACCGTGGCAAACGCCGCTGACGTTGTTTCAGACGCTGCAGGGCAGCTTGCACCGGTTCAGCTTCCATGAACCGGGTGATCCGTTGGCGGAACCGACCAACGGCCATACTCTTGTCTTGGGCAAATCCGGCGGCGGCAAAACCACCACCGTCGCCTTCCTCGCAGCCCAAGCCCAAAGGGCAGGGGGCCGCACGATCATCTTCGACAAAGAGGCCGGCCTCAAGATGGCCGTCCGTGCTCTCGGCGGCCGCTACGCCGAAATCCGCGCCGGGCGGCCAACCGGGCTGAACCCGCTTGCCACTGAATCTGGCGAGCGCGGTGAGGCATGGTTTCTGGATTGGTTGGTGGCCCTTCTCGAACAACGCAGCGGGCCGATGACACCGCTGCAATCGGAGGCCCTGAAGTCCGCCATTTCTCAGAATGGCAAAGCCCGCGAAGGGTTGCGGAATTTCCGGGCGTTTCAGGAGCTGTTTGGTGATGTTGGCGACGGGCTCGATCTGGCGCAGCGGATCAGTGAATGGGGCCCTGAGGGCCGCTATGGCTGGGTCTTTGGCGAGGCGTCCGAGCCGGTGGTGGATTTCACCAGCCATGATGTGACGGCCGTGGATCTGACAGAAATCCTCGACCTCGGCACCGAACGCACCGCGATCCTCGGCTATCTCTTCCGCCGCATCGAGATGCTGATCGAGGAAAAGCGCCCGACGCTGATCCTGATCGACGAGGCCTGGAAGGTTCTTGATGACGAATACTTCGCAAAGAAGCTCGCTGAATGGCTGGTGACCGCGCGGAAGAAGAACGTCGTCGTGGTGATGATGACGCAGTTTCCGAGCCAGATCCGAGGATCCAAAGCCCGCTCGATCTTGGAGGCGCTGCCGAACCAGCTGCTGTTCCCGAACGGTGAAGCGGCCAGTGCCGACTATGACGGTTTCCGGCTTACCGATGGCGAGTTGGACTTCGTCCTGAGCCCAATCCCGGGCCAGCGCATGGTGCTGTCACGCACGCCGCGCAGTTCAACCGTGCTGAACGTCGATCTCAAAGCTCTGGGGCCGCTGTTGACGGCGCTCGGCGGTGGTCAGGCCGGACAGAATGCTTTCGGCGCTGACTATGCCAATCGGCCTAAATTCTGGAAGGAATAATTGTCCAATGAAATCAATATATTACATAACCTTGATTATGCGAGTCCGATTTTGGGCGGTCATGATGGGTGCATCGCTCGGTCTCGCCGCCTGCACGGGCGTGCCGATTGCCAAAACCAATTGTTGGGCCACCGCGGGTTCCACTGTCACCACTTCCACCAAGGGTGCAAGCCCGGATGCGGGTCTGGTTTCTCGCGGCAACACCTCGGGTCTTGATGTCATTCCCTGCCGTTAAACTTCAACGCTCGGCCAGGGTCCTTGCTCTGGCGACTGTGGCGCTGCCGATGATGGCGGCGGCGCAAGGCGTCCCCATTGCGGACAGCAAATCGATCGTCCAGCACGTTCTGGAGATCGCTCAGATGTCCTATCTGACCGGCGGGCGCGAGCTTGAGGCCGACAAGAAGCGCCGCATCGACGAATTGCACCAGGACCAGCTCGACGCGCTCGACGCCACGCTGGCGATGATGACCGGCCAGACGCCGTGGATTGGCGATCTCGAAGTGATCCCCGGGGCCGAGGCCGAAGTCCTTTATGCCGTGGAGGATAACAACCCCTATGCTGATCGGCTTTTTGGCGACGCCAAGACCAGCATCGAAGAGATGATCGTGGCCACCGCGCAGAAATATGCCGGACACCCCGGTCTTGCCCGCGCCGGGTTGAACCCGGTCGAGTTCCGCATTTGGTTCCAGAGCCTTGTCAAACAAGAGTCTGGGTTTTCCATTGGGGCACGCAGCCCGGTTGGGGCCTTTGGCCTGACGCAAGTGATGCCGGATACGGCCAAGGGTCTCGGCATCTACCCCGCCTATTATGATGACCCGATGCTGCAGCTTGACGGTGGTGCGCGGTATTTCCTGACGCAGCTGAACACCTTCGGTTCCGTTCCGCTCGCGCTCGCGGCGTACAATGCCGGACCAGGCAACGTCACGAAGTATGGCGGCATCCCGCCGTTTGAGGAGACGCAGAATTACGTTGTCCGCATCACCGGGTTCTTCAACGCCTATGCCGGCAAGATCACTGGCGTGGATCAGGTCGGCACTTTCGACCCGCGCGACATGGCGATCGCCGAGGCCAGCAACACGGCTGACGCGGGTCTGCACTATGGGATGGCGGCCTCAGTCGAGATTGGGGCCTCGCTGAAGCGGTTGCGTTCCATCATCGAGCGCATCCCGACAACCAAATCGACCAAAGAGGCGCTGGACCTCAACAGCTATGCCCGGGCCGAAGCCGTGCGCATCGGGCTCATGGTCGAGCGGGTCAAGGCAGCGCGCGTGAAGGTCGATCAGGCCCGCTATGCCCTCTGGCTGCAGGCCTATGCCATCGACGCAACATTCATCAAAGTAAAGGGTGGTTCCGAATGATCCGCAATCTTGTCCGGGGTCTTGGCCCTTTTCTGATCTCTGCCGCCTTGTTTTCTGCGGCCCCTGCCCTCGCGCAGGGCGTGCCGACCGTTGACCTCACCAGCATCGCCAAGATTGGCGAGGTGCTGACCGAGGCCAAGCTACAGGTGAAGGAGATGATCGCGTCGAACCTCAAGCTTGATGAGCAGATCCTGAAGCAGATCGAACAGATCGCCACCTTGAAGGCGCAGCTCGACGCCTTGCGCAACGGGCTGACCCTGGAAGCCTTGGGCATCCCAGACCCGGACACCTTCTTTGATGACATTCTGCCAGATGTGGCGGATCTGACCGGTGGGTTGATCGCGGCCAAGGATGGCAGCTATTCCCTGATGACCACATCCGGCAAGGTCGGCGACAAGCCCGCCGCGCAATATGTCTCTGAGTTCTTCGCATCAGCTGGCCTCGATGTGGCCACTGTCGACACCCTTGCGAACAGTGAAGACGAAGGGGCCGCCCGGATTGGGACACAAGCCAACACCGCTGCCTTCCTGTCAGCCGCGGCTGAAACCTCCTCGGTCAAGGCCTCGGAAAGCCTCGAGCGGGTCCACGAGCTCGTGCAGGAAATTCCGGACACCGAAGGGCTGAAAGAAGCCATCGACCTCAACACCCGCGTGACGGCGGAACTATCGATCGCACTCGCCAATATCTGGAACATGGAGTCCGCCCAGCTGATGGGCATGGGCGAAGCGGGCGTCATGGACGCCGCCACCGCAGCCGAAGAGCAGCAGTTCATCAAGGTCCTTGGGGGAGAATGAGTATGGCCAATACTTTCAAAGCGCGCGTGATGGGCGGTACCCTTGGGCTGATCGCGGTTTTCTCGGCCGCAGCGTGGGCCGAAACCCCTGTCCCGGCAGACCTTGCCCAAGAGGACGCCTATCTCGGCGTTTTGCCCAAGGTCGATGTGCCAGTAAATGTGGAGCCGATCCCCGGAGCAGTGAACGAAGAATTCCGGAACTGTGAAGCCTCCTGGCCCGCAGGCTACGCTTTGGCGCGGTCTGGCCCCGAGGCGCGGGCGCTGCGCGACATCTACGGCCTGGTCCGCGTGCGCAACGTGATTGAAACGCAGGATTGCGGCTGCACAGGCAAAGTGGCGAACTGGGAAGAGGTCGAGGCCGTCGCGGCTGCATTGCGCGATCATCACGACGTCCAGCGCCTCAGCTGGCAGCAGACGAAGGCGATTGCGGAGGAGGCCTCAACCCTGACGGCTGTCGCAGAAACCATGTGTGGCGGCAGCTTCTGATGGACAGCGTCTCGGCCATCCTGACAACGCTGGATGCGGCGATCACTTCAGCCGGGCGGCAGTATTTCGAGGCGACAGCCGGTGCTGTCGGGCCGATCTACACGACCCTGCTTGCCCTCCTGCTCGTCATGGTCGGGATCAACGCGGCCTTGAATGTCTACCGGATTTCCATGCGCGACGCGGTGCAGCTGTCGTTCCGGATCGTCATGGTCCTGATGTTCGGTCTGACCTGGTCCAACTTCACCCAGATCTATGACGCCGCCAGCAACGGGCTCAGTGCTCTTGCCTTGGAATACTTTCGTTTGGGTGGTGGTGGTGTCGGCGCCTCGGCGACAGCGGCGATGGACGATATGGCCAATATGATGGCCGGGAACGTCGACTCTGTTTCCTCCGCGATGTCCTCGATCATGCGCGGCTTTGTGGCCGCCGTCCTTTACGTTGTCCTCGGCGTGTTGATGGCAGTCTACGTTTTCATCGTCGGCTTCTCGAAGCTGATGATCGCATTCCTTCTCGGGGTCGCTCCGATCGCCATCGGCGCCACGATCTTTGAGAAGACCAAGGGCATGTTCGAGGCCTGGCTCTCGGCAATGATCGGCTACCTGATGTATCCGGTTGCCTCCGCCGGTGTCATCGTTGCTGTCGTCACTGTTGCCCACGACGTCTTCCGCGAAACAAAAGATGTGACCGACCTCGGCTCGATCCTTGGTTTTTTTGTCATCGTCTTCGTCGGCATCTTCGCCCTGATGGCGATCCCGAATGCCGTGACGCACATCACTGGCCAGATCAGCCTTGCGAGCATCGCGCCGCAAGCACTGCGGGTTGCGGGCAAGCCGCTCGAAAAGGCCTCCGAATATTCGGCGCGCCGGATGAACGAAGTGCGATCAGGTTTCTTGCACGGCAAGACCGAACACCACCATTTGCGCGATCAGGCGCGGTCCGATGCCGAGCGGGGACAGGCCGCAAGGGCGCGGCTTGGCCAGTTCATTCGCGACAGCTGACGCCGACCAGCTGCCTCACGCCGTACTGCCGCTGACCGCGCAAATCCCCATTTCCGGAGCAAGACAATGACAGGATCGCCCCCTGAATTGAGAAGTTTTCTCGAAGCCGAGATGTTCTATGGCGTCAAAAAGCGCGAGCGCATCGCCTATGCGGTGGCGGGCGGCGGTCTTGCCATCGGCCTCATGGGCATGATCGCCGTTGTCACCCTCCTGCCCCTGAAACAAACCGAGGCCTTCCTCGCCATCGTCGACAAAGACACTGGTGTCGCCGAACGCGTGGTTGCCGTGGAAAAGGCCGGTATCGAACAGGCTGAAGCCATCCGGCAAAGTCTGCTCTTTGCCTATGTCACTGACCGCGAAACCTATGACCAGCATGACAATGAGTCCCGCATTTTGCGCGCCTATACCTGGTCCGAAGGCAATGCCCGCCAAGGTTTGGTGAGCCTTTGGACGGAAGGCAATGCCAATTATCCGCCAAAACTCTATGGCCAGAATTCCAAGGTGGTCATCGACATCCTGTCGATCACCCCGGTGACAGACACCACCGCGCAGGTGCGCTTCACCAAGACCTGGGTCTCAGACGGCGAAGGCGTGCCCGACCGGATCGGCAAATTCACGGCGACCGTCACCTATCGCTTCGAGCCATCCAAACAAACCGCGCTCGACCTCGTCTGGCAGAACCCCACCGGATTTTTGGTAACGGATTACCGCATCACCGCTGAAACCCTGGCCCCCACGGAGGAATGAAATGACCCATCCACTGACCCTTCCTGCGCTCGGGCTTCTGATCTCAATAGTTGCCCTGCCCGCTTTGGCCGAAACCGCGCCCAAGCCCGGCAACCATGATGCCCGTGTGACCTATGCCACCTACCAGGAGGGGCAGGTTTACCGGATCAACACCCGGCTCAGAAACGTGACCCTTGTCGAGCTAGGTGAGGGTGAAAAGATCCAGTCCATCGCCATCGGCGATTTGGAAAGCTTCAAGATTGACAAGTTGGAGCGCGCCAACCTCTTCATCATCAAGCCCGTCGTCGCCGGGGCCACGACCAACCTGACCGTCGAGACGCAGCGCAACATCTACTTTCTGCAAGTGACGGAAGGTGGTCGTGGTGAGCCGAACTATTCGGTGAAGTTCACCGTGCCTGGCAGCACGCGTGCTGCCACCACCGGCAGCGAGATCCCCGCCTCCTTGCCCATGACCTACAAGATCATGAAAAAGGGCCGCACCCTGCCCGCATTCGCACCGGTGTCGATCTCTGATGACGGGAGGAAGACCACCTTCGTCATACCACCCGGCGCGCCAATGCCGACGATCTTCCGGGCCGACGCCAAGGGGCAGGAATACGCAGTCAATTCTTCCGTCCGCGGCACCACCATCACGGTCAGCACACGCTCTGAGCGTTGGGTGCTGCGCTACGGCGAGGAATACGTCTGCGTCACGGCCGAGCCGGGGGTCAGCCAATGACAGACGAGACCCAAGCCGAAAAACTCACCGCCCGCATGGAGCGCATGAAACCTTCCGAGGCCCCAAAGCGCCGCCGGGGCATAAATCCCTACGCGCTTTCCGCCGTCACGGCCGTGGCCGGCGTTGGCGTCGGAGCTTGGCTGGTTCTGGCCGCACCTGATGCCCCTGCCCCGGCACCCGCGATTGAGACGGCCTCGGTCAGCGATTTTCAGGGCGACGGGACTGGCACCGATGGCTTCAGCGTCTCGCGGCCAAAGCCGCAGATCGTTCCGGCAGCACCAGATACCTCGGAGGCAGAACGGTTGCAGGCCGAGATCGAGGCGTTGAACGCCCAGATCGCCGATCTGAAGGCCAATCCGGTGACCGTCACTGATGAGGCCGCACTGGCAGACCTGAAAGCACAGGTCGCGGCACTTGATGCTGATGCAAAGGCCCGCGCAGCAGCCCTTTCGGATCTAGAGCGCGAGAACATCCGGCTGCAGACCGAGCTTGAGACCAAGATGCTGATCGATGGCGATTCCGAGGCTGAGGCGGCCCGCGCCCGAGAAGAAGAATTGGCCCGTCGCAGGCAAGAGGCCGAGATGCTGAACGAGGCGCAGATCCATTCCGACATGGTGGCTCTGCGCTCCAGCATGGACATGGGCGGTGAGGCTGGCACCGCAGGCCCAGCCCCGGGTGCGCCCGGGCAAGCGGCCACCGGCGATGATGCGTTTCGCAGAGTTGGGGCCAAGGCGGCCGACGTCCGACAAGCGGAAGTCATCGCCGATCCAGCCCACACTGTGATGCAAGGCACGCTGATCGAGGCAGCACTTGAGACCGCGATCAGCACCGATCTTGCCGGCAATGTCTCTGCCATCGTGAGCCATGATGTCTGGTCGTTTGATATGTCCCGCGTGCTGATCCCGCGCGGTTCGCGTCTCTTCGGGCGCTACGATTCCGAAGTTGATGCCGGTCAGCGGCGCGTGCTCATCGCCTGGGACCGGCTGGTCACCACCGACGGGCAATCCGTCACCCTTGCCGCCTATGGAACAGACCGTATCGGACGCTCTGGTCTGCCTGGCACGGTGCGAAACCACTTCTTCCAGCGGTTTGGCACCGCCGCTTTGATATCCCTGATCGGGGCCGTGCCAACGCTGGCAGCCGACAACTACGCGGCCAATGAGGTGGCCTCGGACACTGCCGAAAACGTCGGCACCGATCTCGGCGAGGCGGTTAATACGGTGATGGCCGACTATCTCAGCATCCCTCCGACGATCAGCGTCAACCAAGGCGCGGTCGTGATGATCCGCGTCGATGCGGATCTGGCGTTTTATTGATGAGCTATCTCGATACTTATCTCGGGCAGCTCGATGCCGCCTTGTCGGATCCGGCCGTGATGGAACTGGCGATCAATGCCGATGGCTCGATCTGGCTGGAGCGTGCGGGGCAGATTCACATGACACCAAGCGGCCTTGCCGCGCTGCCCGCGCGGTCCGTGCGGGATCTGGCTTCCCAGATTGCCAACTCGACGTCGAACACCTTCACGGAAACTGCGCCGCTGGTCTCGGCGGCGGTGCGGTATCGCGATCTGATGCTGCGCTGTCAGGTGGTGGGCAGCCCTGCCGTCTCGGGCGGCACTGTGATCGGCATTCGGGTGTTTCGATCCCGGCACGGAGATGTTCGGCGTGTGGCCAAATCCTTCAGCTTTTTGCGCGGCCAAGAAAACTCCCTGGAAGAGGAGCGCCGCGCGATGGTGGCTGAAATCCGCGCCGGATCGGAAGGGGCGGATGTCGAGGGGTTCTTGGGCAAACTGGTCTCCGAGCGGTTGAACGTCATCGTCTCGGGCGGCACATCGACCGGCAAGACCGAACTGGGCCGCAAGCTTCTGGAAATGGTAGCCGCCGATGAGCGGATCATCACGATCGAGGATTCCCTCGAGCTTCTGCCCGGTCAGCCCAATACCGTGAGCCTCATCGCGCAGCGTGACGAGGGTTCGCCTCGGTCTGCCGACAAGCTTTTGCAGGCAACGCTACGCTTGCGACCTGATCGGATTATCCTCGGAGAGTTGCGCGGGGCCGAGGCGGCAACCTTTCTGGATGCGATCAACACCGGGCATTCTGGCTCCTTCACCACACTGCACGCCCATTCGGCCCGCAAAGCCATGGACCGGCTGGCGCTTCTGGTGATGGCCCAAGGCACCAAGCTCAGTTTTGGCGAGGTGATCCGATACCTGCAAACTTCGATCGACGTGATCCTGCAGATGGGCCGCATCGGCGATCAGCGCGGGATCATGGAGATGTATTTCCCCGGCCTCGACGACTGACGCCGTCGCAGCGCCCGCCCTCCCCTTCCCCATTTCCGGCTCTTTGCCCGCAGGTAACTCATGGAAAACGATAGCAATGCAGGGCTGAACGGCCCAGAAACAGAGCGCCGCGATGCGGAACGTCCGGCCACCGAGGGCCCGAACGAATACTTTTCGGTGCGCTTGACGCTGTCAGGGGCAGCGCAGGAATTCGAAGACCCGCGCCAGGCGGGCGAGGCCTTCTTCCGCGCCGATCCTGCCGAGCGGCCCTCGGTGGCGCATATCAATGGCAACACGGCCCGCACCATGGCCCGGACAGAGATTCACGGGGTCCATGACACAGGCGAGACGCGGTATTTCAAAAGCCTGCCGGACTCGTATGCGCCGGATGCCGAGTTCCGCGCCGGGTTTCTGAATGCGATGGAGGCCTCGCTGACGGAGCGGTTGGGCAAGCTCGAATGGGGAAAAGACGGTCCTGCCGTGACCGAGCGGCTGGATACAGGTTTGAGGGACGATCTCGAGGCCTTCGCGCGTCGGGAGCCAGAAAAGGCGGCGACGCTTTGGGCAGATCACAGTGATGCAGCCCCGCCGGGGCCAGAATTGCGCGCAGCAGTGCAAGCCCGGGAGGAAGTGGCGGATCGAGAGTTGGCCGCGTATCAGGAAGCCCTTGCCGAAAAGCCGCCCATTATCGCCACAGGCGATTGGGTCACCACCGATGCAAATGTCGAGTTGCAGCCCGTGGCGGTGGCAACCGACCGAGGGATTCACACGGGCTACGAGGCAAATCTGCCGGGAGGGGAGAATGAACTCACCGTTTCGGAGCGCACGTTCCCGAATTCCCGCGAGGCCCTGCGTCATGCCTATGACTTCTATGAAGGGGGCGAAGAAGGGCTTGAACTGGCGGTGAAGCGCGCGGCTGAGATGGACCGAGAGTTGGTGGAAGAACCCGACCGCGGGCCGGAAGGGCTTGTCCTTGAGCATCGGCCACAGCCCGAGTTCGCCCGCCCCGAGACCGCAATCTACGCAGGCGACGAGGCGCAGCTCGTCCTGACTCTAGGCCGGGACAATGAAGAAACCCGCGAACTCGCCGAGCGGCTCGTCGCAGATCCGGAATTTCGCAAGGTGGTGGCCGAGCATATCCCTGATGCGGACGGCACGCTTGGCAGCGGTCGCTTTGTCGACGGCGAAGGCTCCGCAGGATTTCTACCCGACGAGCTTTTGGCCGTTACCTCCTATGGTCGCAATGGCGGCGCCGAAGTTCTGGCGAAATTCCCCGATGAGGGTCCGCTCAGTGAAGCCTTGGCCAAGCATCTGACGCATAGCCCGGTGATGGCGACCTATGTCGAAGAGGAACAGCAGCGGAGCGATTTTGCTTCCGACCCGGCGCGGGCAATCTCGGCCTGGGTGGCGCAATCAACCGCGCAGATCGACAGATTGCCGTCGGACCGACAGGACGACCTGCGATCTGAAATGCAGGGCATCGCCAAGGAAGCAGCGGCGGCCTTTGGGCTGGATCGACAGCAGTCGGAAATCGAAGCCCCGCCCCGTTCGACACTGTATAGCACCACCATCGGCGCAAACACGTTGGCGATTGCCGGGGCCGAGAAGGACCTCGACGAAAGCAGTGCCAAGATGTTGAGCGCTACTTTGAGTTTATATGCGAACATCGCTGGGATCAATTTCAAGAAGCTTGAGACGCGACTCGAAACTGGGGCGGCCAACGCCCGCGAAGAAGAGTCGTGGGTGAAATCCGATATTGCCGATGTCGCCAAGCGGCATGGCTTTGATCTCAGCAGCGCCCAAGGTCGCAGTTCGGCGGCCGAGCGGGTGGATCGTTTCTACGAGCGTGCAGCCGAATTGATCCAGTCCGCCCGCAGCATTGAAGTGACCCGTGGACCTGACCCGCTGGTGGAGGCTTTGGGTTCACTGGCGCGCGTCCATGCCAGCCAGGGATCCGTCGCCTTCCGAAACGAAAATCAGGCGCGGGATTTCGCGGAAGAAATGAAGGAGCGCTACGGGGCGTCGGTGTTGAAAGACATCGCCGCTGGCCGGACGGAGGCACTGGCCAAGGACGTGCCGGACCCGGCTACTCGGGCAGCAATGGCGGTAGCCGTCGTCGCGGCTGCCAAAGAGCATCCCTCGCTTGGTCTCAGCGCACATGAAGCCGAGGCAGCGGAACGCCGAATGGTGGCTCAAGCGGCGTCGCGGCCACCTGAACACACGCGGGCACATGCTCATGATCGCAATCAGGACCGGGAGTTTTGATCATGCAACGCATTGCATTGCTGCTTCCCCTTGGTCTCACCTCCGGCCTGCTGGTTGGTCTCATCGCCGGCGGCCTCGTCCTCAACCTGATCTTGGGGCGCGATCCGAACGCAACCGGCATCTTTGTCCTGATCGCCGAGTTCCCCGGCTTCGCCCGGCTGACTTCCGTGCCCTGGGTCCTGCCTTGGCAGATCGTCGGCGCGTCGACCGTGCTCTTCACGGTTGCCGCCGTCGCCCTGACCTTCCGCCAACAGCTCACCGAATACGGGCAAGCCAAGTTCCAAGGGCGCGCTGAAATGAAGGCCAATGGCCTCTTGCAGCCCTTGGGCGCAGGCATGGTCTTTGGCAAGCTCGGAGCACCTTCAAAGACCGCGCCATATGTCAGCGCCACCTTCCAGAAATTCCCGCATTGCCTTGTCGTAGCACCTACCCGAGCTGGTAAGGGCGTGGGCTATGTCATCCCAAACACGCTTCTCTTCAACGGCAGCATCGTTGTTCTCGACGTGAAGGGCGAGATCTTCGAGGCCACTTCCCGGCACCGTCAGGCCGAAGGTGATGCAGTCTACCGTTTCTCGCCGTTCGATTTTGAACATCCGACCCATCGCTACAACCCGCTCGAGCGCGTCGCCCGCATTGAAAATTTCGAACAGCGCTACACCGAACTGGCAAAGATCTCGGATTATTTCTTGACGGTTTCGGACAAGGGAACGGCTGGCGACTTTTTGGCCGAGGGACGCGAACTCTTCGTGGCCGCAGGGCTTCTGGCCATTGAGCGCGGCAAGCCGACCATCGGTGAGATCAGCCGCATCCTCTTTGGCCGGGGTGCCACCCAGGAGGTTTACGGCGAGCATGCAAAAGAGGTGAAACACCCCAACGCGGCCCAGACCTTCCGCAAGTTCGCAGGCTATTCCGACCGGACGTTGTCCTCGCACGCCTCGGTCCTTGGTGGCGCGGGCATGACGCTCTGGAACAACCCGGCCGTCGATCGGGCAACTTCCGGCAATGACTTTTCCTTTGCTGACCTGCGCAAGCGGCCGATGTCGATCTATGTGGTGGTCAACGCCGATGACATCCGCACCCTGTCGCCCTTGGTGCGGCTGTTCTTTGGCGAGTTGATCGCCACCATGCGATCCACCCTCCCCGACCCGAAGTCTGAGCCCTGGCCTGTCATGGTCATGCTCGATGAATTCGACCAATTGGGGCCCATGCCCATCGTCGAGCAGGCCCTGAAGCAGCTCGCTGGTCATGGCGCACGAGTGTCGATCATCACCCAGTCGATCCCCGGTCTCGACAACATCTATGGCGAAAACGTCCGCCTGTCGCTCGAGTCTGCGGCCGGGATGAAGCTCTACCTCGCGGCCAACGACAAGAAAACGGCGGGGGAGATTTCGGACGCTCTGGGCAAGACGACCAAGCTTTCGGTCTCGGATAGCGTTTCGAGGGATCGGGATTTCATGCAGAGGCGGTCGGTCAGTCGGCGGATGGAAGAACGGCCACTTCTGACACCAGACGAGGTTCGTCGGTTGAACCCGGATCAGGCAATTCTCATCCCAGAACGGCAGAACCCGCTGTTGGTCCATCGGATTGTCTATTTCCAGGACCCGACGTTCAAGAAGTTGTTCGAGGCACAGAAGGGGCCCCTGCCCTTTCCGCCAAAGGAAGCTGCGGACGTGCAGGTGCTGACCCAACGGATGGAGGCGCTGGAAAGGCGTTTGGCCGAAAGGATGGTGGTGGATTTTGTGAGGCCAGAGAAAGTGAAAGCGGAAGCCCCCGTTGAGGCGGAGCCGAAACTGGCGGCCGAGATTGTGGCTCGGGATGAAATTGGGCCGGAGAGAGAAGCGACAGCACTAAATTCCGATGTTCTTGTGCCAGTGTCGCAACCACAGGCGACCCCTGAACCCGAGGTTGATCTCGCGGACTTGAAGCCACCGATCACGATCGCGGTCTCGAAGATGAGCAAGTTCTCACAAAAGCTCGCGCTGCTGGAGTGATGGCAGTTTGGGCGGAGTGCTGATCTAGCTGCGCGTTGGACGAAAAACTTCAAAGAGAAATCTGAGGACCATCAGTTTGATTTGATAATTCTCGGATTTCGCAAACTGCGAAAGTGTTTGGGCCTGGTCAGACGAAAGTGGGGTGGGTTTTTCGAACCTGGCGAGATACTAAGATTCAAGCAATGATCTTTGTCGCGAGTAGGAATTGCTGTACCTCCAGTTTGTGTAAGTGGCTGTTTGGACAACGATGCAGGATGACAATCGCCTGAAAGCAGCTTGGAACCAGAAGACAATCCCCGTTGCGCTTCGCCGTGATGGGAAGGGCGAGCAGGTCAGGGTCCGCCTGCCCTATGCCGACGACAACTATGCTTGGCTCAGGAATGGGCGGCGCACTCGGCCGAGCTGGAACACGGCACTGGGCTGCTGGGAAACTCCCAAAGCATGGTTCAATGACCTCGTGGACCGCTGTCTTCACCGCTGGGGCCAAATCTATGTCATCCAACCCTACAGGGAGCAGGAAATCTGCGCGCCGGCATGCATGAACGCAGTCGGTCATGAGTGCCAGTGTTCCTGCATGGGCGCCAACCACGGGCAGGGCGACGATGGCGGCTGGTTCTCGACGAGCGAGGCCTTTGCGGCCCGATGGGGTGCTCGACAACTCGCCTGTCGTCTCATGACGGCCAAGCCCGAAAAGTAGAGGGCCGGCCGATACGGCCAGGCCCTTTGACAGATGCGCCGATGATGATCGTTCTCAGACTAGGAGGCTCGTCGCGGGCAAATCATACCCTCGGGCGATCCTGCTCGGGCACCTCCCACGGGTCTTCCAGGTTAACGATGCCGTAGCGGTCGCCGTCATGCTCGGCCTTAGGCAAGAACGTGATCAGCCCCACGTCAAGAATCATACCCTTGTCCTTCATATGTTGCTGTCGGAAGTGGCCGAAGTGGGTGAGATACCCGAGTCCCTCCAACTCGCGGCACAAGTCGGCAATACTGGTCGCATACTCGAGCCTCTGGCTTGCCGTGCTGATGTCCCAGATCCCGTCTAGGTCAGTCATCCAGTCCGATATCGAGGCGGTCAGCTCGAGAGCGTGATCGGCCTCAACCGCACTGGTGTTGATAAGAATCCCGTCCCATTCACGGTTGCGGGAATAGAAATCGTTCGGTTTCTTGATAGGTGACGTGGGGACGAGCGCCGTCTTCCTCAGCGCGCGCTCCATTTCTTCCTGCCGGAGCTTCTCCTGCTCAGGTGTCGGCCTCAAAAAGACTGCCATATCGAATCCGAGTCCGCGGGCGAGGCTCCGCAAAGTCTGAACCTCGGGCATGTGCCGCCCGCTCTCCACTTTCTGAATCGTTCGGACGGTTAAACCGGCGGCATCCGCAAGGTTCTCCTGGGTCAGCCCAAACATCTTGCGAATGTACCGGCACTGATCGGCGATATACTTGGCATCTCGTTCCATTGTCTCCATCAGATCACTCCATGTTGCTGATGGGAATAGCTTGTCACGCGCGTCCTTGGGCGTCCCCGAACGCAACCCGAACGCAGCGCGGTCATCGTGATCGATGTCCGCTGTCCTTGCACCAGTCGATCCGCCCTTGCCGAATCCAAAAGTGACACCGGCACTCGTTCGTTTGTCGGACGGAAGGTGAGATCGTCGGGCGTTTCAGCCAGTCTGATATGACTGTCCACCTCGGTCGACGGTCCTTGCTGAGGGACAGCTTGATGGTCTCGCCGCACCCGCCGGGGCAGTGGAAGCAGGCCCATTTATCGACGCCGTCGCGCACGATGGTCATTTTTCCCGGTACGATCTGATCCGGCGTTGGGTGTACCGACGTTATCCAGGCGACAAGGTCGCTTTTCGGGATGACGCGGAAGAACTCGAGGCTCTTCCGCAGAATGTCGATCATCATCCCGCTCACCCTACACGATCTAGAAAGGGATCGACGTCGCCCAGGCCCCAGTATTCCTCGCTGCCGCAGACCGGACAGTCAGGCTGGGGCTGAGCCGCTTGCATCCGTTCGAAGCCCTTGTCGAGCTTGCGATAGCGTTGCCATGCCCATCCGCCGGTGCCGCGGAAGTCGACGAGACCGGCAATGAGCTCGTTCACAGCCATGGTGGCCGCTTCGGAGGTGAAGGTCACTACCGCCGGTGCCGGGTTGCCTGCACCACGGACATAGGCCTCGGTCTTTTGCCGTTCGTACTCCTCGGGATCCGATCGCTGCAGATCTTCCTCGCGGGCACGGATGCGATCGATCGTGCCGCGGCAGCCGTGGCATGCCGAGGTAGGGAACAGCACGCTGACCCTTGCAGCCATCTCGAGGAGACCGGGTTCGCCATCGTGACGGGGCATCAGGACCAGCCCGACATCGATGACCGGGATCAGGTAGAAATGTGCGATACGGTTCAGGTAGAGGCGGCCGGCGTGATCGTCCGTGCATCCGAAAATGACGTCGCAGGATTTCAGCGCGTCGCGGATGTGCGGTGCATCTACCCAGCCATTCATCGACCGGATCTCGACGTCGAGGCCCATCCTAGTCACCTCGCGCGCCATGACGTCGACCTTGGGCACCGCGTTGTCGGCATCCTTCCGGGTCGCGCCATGCAGGCGGTTCAGGTTTGAGTGCTCGACCACGTCGTCGTCGATGACAACGATGCGCCCCACGCCGAGGCGGGCGAGGAGATGGACCACTGGGCTGCCGGTGCCACCGCACCCGACCACAGCAACGGAGAGCTGCTTGAGGAGGTCATTGACCTCTGGCCCGAAGGCCAATGCCTGCCGGGCCAGGGCTTCCGAAGGAGTAGGCACGTCGGTCGAATGGATCTCGATCCGGGTGCCGATAACGGTCACTCGGTGACAGGACAGGGGAGCAACCTCGTCTTCCCATACCCGCGCCCGGTAGAGACTGTCGCCGACCTGCACGACGCTCACCAAACGCGTCCCGGCGCCGTTCCGGTTCCGAGCCATGATGAATAGGTCGCGTTCGCTGAGATCGTCTTGGGCGGAGAAACCGTTGAAGCCCCCCGGGTGGCTATGAACGATTGCCGGCACCAGATCCACGTCCTTCGCCCTGCGGCAGAGCTGGGCGAAGGAGTTGGTGTTCCAGGTGACATGCTTGACGCTGGCGTCGACGCGGTCTTCCTGCGGGATCGCGATGACCTCGTAGGAAGTGTAGCGGGTCCGCGCCTCGAGGTCCCAGGGATCCTGCGCGATCTCGCTTTTGCCGAGCAGCATGTAGGCGGCGCCTTCGTGCCCTTGGGGGTGCGCGAGCAGCGCCTGGAGCTTGTCGCGGTGACGGGCGTGGAGGGTGATGTTGCTGCGCTTCATGCTGCCACCGCCAGGGCTTCTTCGACCCTCTTAACCATGGTCCAGAGGCCGTCGGTGCCAGGGCGCCACTCGTTGTTGTGGCGTGACCAGCGCTGCCAAGTCTGGCGATCGAAGGCCTCACGTGCCTCCGTGCAGCGGGGCTCACGCTGGCTGCCGACCAACTTGAGATGCGGCACGGCGTAGAACATGTCGGGCGCGACCTCGGGATAAGATGGCGGCAACAGGATCAGGATATCCGCCTGGGCGACCTGATACTTGCCTTCTGGCAACGCGACCCCGGTAAGGATCACGCCCTTTTTCGCGCCTTCGATGACCTCGCGAACTGTAATGCCGCGCCCCTCGAGGTAGCGGCGATCTTGGCGAGGAAGGAGGCTCATGCCGCACCCCCTTCCGTCGTCTGTGGCACACCGGTGAAGAAGTGCTCCAGGCCCGCATCCGCGAGGCAAATGAGGTCGGTGTCGCCGACCAGGACGTCATCCTTGCCGGGGATCACCTGCCAGACGGCGAACTTGGCAGGATCGACCCCGGCCAGCTTCTTTAGGACGCGCCCGCTGATGACCTTGTGGCCCCACTCGAGGCGCTTGCCATCGATGTCGAAGCGGAAGGATTCCGCGCTCGGGAAGACCAGGAAACGCTCGATCTGGCCGGGGCGCAGATCCGTGGTCTCCTCGAGGCGCAGTTCCTCAAGTTCACCGTTGCGCAGTATCTGGAACACGAGGTGCTCCTCGGCCTTGCGGAAGCCGGCCCCCTCGATGACCTGGCGGCCGGTAGGCGTCGGATCGTCGATGATGGCGTCAGTGAAGTTCAGGTTATGGTCGCCGACCTTCACCTTGTAAGGTCCGTGGTCGCGGGGCTTTCGGTCGGCCTTCAGGGCCGCCAGGAGATCTTCGATTTCGATCGGTTCGGTAGGCATGGCAGCAAATCCTTTTCTTGTCTGCTCGACGCCCGCAGCAGGCGCCTTGTGCCCCCCTATGCTCCTGAGAAGTGGCCTATCGGACGCTGCCGCCAGAAAGTTCGCGGAAAATTTGAGCGACGCCCAATGTTGGGCCGATGGCGGCAAGTCGAGGCCGGTGCTTCTACCAAATATTGTCGATGAATTTTCACGCACAACTTGCTATGGTGTGCTCTCTGTCG
>NZ_ACYY01000011.1 GCF_000176015.1 Rhodobacter ferrooxidans
GCCGGGCAGCATCAGGATCACCGGCCCGGTGCCCAGGCGCAGCGCCCGCGAGGCCGAGCGCGAGGCCAGCGGTTCAGCCACCACCGGATGCCCGACGAAATCGCAGGTCATCCCCGCGGCGGTCATGTAGGGCGGCTCGAACGGCAACAGCGCCAGCACGTGGTTGATCACCCGGCCCATCTTCAGCGCCCGCCCGGGCCGCCAGGCCCAGACCGAGGGCGCGACATAGTGCATGGTGCGCAGCCGCGGGTTGCCGCGCTTGACCAGCGCCGCCACCCGCAGGCAGAAATCCGGGCTGTCGATGGTGATCAGTGCCGCCGGGCCATAATCCAGCGCCGCCTTGGCCGCCTGGCTGATCCGGCGTTTCAGTGCGAAATATTTGGGCAGCACCTCGGCGATGCCCATCACCGACAATTCCTGCATCGGGAACAGGCTTTGCAGCCCCTCGGCCTGCATCGCGGGGCCACCGACCCCGGCAAATTGCACCCCCGGTGACAGCGCCTTCAGCCCGGCCATCAGCGCCGCCCCCAAGCGGTCCCCGGACGGCTCGCCTGCGATCAGAAAGAATTTCATGGCCGCGCCCACAGAAAAAGCCCCGCCGCTTCGGCAGCGGCCTGCATTGCTGCGGGTTGCAGCACGATGACGCCGCCCGCCTGCCAGACGATCCCCGCCAGCCCCGCCGCCGCCGCCTTTTGCACGGTCTGCACGCCCAGCGTCGGCAGGTCGATGCGCAAATCCTGACCGGGCTTCGGGGCCTTGTAAAGCAGGCCCTTGGCCGCAGCCGGGTTGGGCCGCTGCGCGGTGGCCGCCACAAACTCCAGCATGGCATCGGTGCCGGGCAGGCTTTCCACCGCCAGACACAGGCCCTGCGCCACCACGGCGCCCTGCCCCACGTCCACCGCGCCCAGAGCCGCCACGATCTGCGCCGCCCGTGCGGCATCGCGTTCGTCGGCAGGCGTGGGCTGACCGCAGATCACCCCGGCCCCCGGCACCAGAGCGGGGGCGATATCCGCGGCCCCCAGCACCTGAAACCCGGCCTCCTCGAACACCCCGACCACCGCCCGAAGTGCTGCATCATCGCCGCCCTGCATCGCGCCCAGCAGCCGCGGCACCATCTGCGCCGTCGCCGCATCGAACAGCGCCGGGTCCAGCCTTGGCCGCTGCACGGCTCCGGCAAACACCACCCGCGTCACACCGCTGTCTTCCAGATGCCGCAGCAACGGCACCAGACGCTCCAGCCGGAACACCAGGTCCGGCTCCAGCCCCTCGGGCAGGAAACCGTCCAGCGAGGCCACCAGCGGCGCCTCGTCCAGCGCCGCCACCAGGGCCGCAGGCAGCAAGCCGCGCCCGGCTATGATCGCCAGCCGCCCGGTCATTTCGGCGTCAGGAACGAGCGGTCCGAGGCGGCAAGGATGAAATCGGTCATCTCGCGCACCATCGGGCTGTCGCTTTCCTCGGCCAGCTTGCGGGCGCGGTCCAGAAAGCTGCCCTCGCCCTGCGCCAGCGCCTGATAGGCGGCACGCAACGCGGTGATCTCGGCCCGGCCAACGCCACGCCGCTTCAAGCCGACCAGGTTCAGCCCGTCCAGCTCGCCGCGCGGCGCCTGCACCAACCCATGCGGCATAACGTCATTGGTCACCATGGTGACGGCACCGATGATCGCCCCATGGCCGATCCGCACGAACTGGTGGATGCCGGACAGCCCGCCGATGATCACGTCGTCACCGATCTGGCAATGCCCGGCGATGGCCACCTGATTGGCCAGGATCACCCGGTTGCCCAGGGTGGCATCATGGCCGACATGGGCGCCGGTCATCAGAAGACAGTCATCCCCCACCCGGGTCACGCCGCCGCCACCCTCGGTGCCGATGTTCAGCGTGGCGCCCTCGCGGATGCGGCAACGGGCGCCGATGATCAGCCGCGTGCGCTCGCCCCGGTATTTCAGATCCTGCGGCACCTCGCCAACGCAGGCGAAGGGGAAGATCACCGTGCCGGTCCCGACCTCGGTCCAGCCGGTGACGATGGCATGGCTTTTCACCACCACCCCGGCGGCCAGCGTCACCTCGGGGCCGATCACCGCGAAGGCGCCGATCTTGCAACCGTCCCCGATCACCGCACCGGGCTCCACCAGCGCCGAAGGATGAATTTCGCTCATCATCTATGCCTTCGGAAGGTCCATCATTGCGGTAAATTCACATTCGGCGGCCAACTCGCCCTCGACCGTGGCGCGGGCGTCGAATTTCCACACCTTGCCGCCGCCGCGCTTGACGCTGACATGCAGCTCCAGCACATCGCCCGGCACCACCTTGCGGCGGAACTTTGCGCCGTCGATCGCCATGAAATACACCAGCATGTTGCGATCAGCGAGGTTCATCGACACCCCCGCCACCACCGCGGCAGTCTGCGCCAGCGCCTCGATGATCTGCACGCCGGGGAACACCGGGTTGCCGGGAAAATGGCCCTGGAACTGCGGCTCGTTGAAGGTGACGTTCTTGATGCCGACGCCGCCCTTGCCGGGTTCGATGTCGCGCACCTTGTCCACCAGCAGGAACGGATAGCGGTGCGGAATGATCCGCATGATCAGGTGCAGATCGGCTTGGATCAGCGGGGTGGTCTGGTCGGTCATCCGGAAATTCTCCCACAGCCGGGCATGCGACCCCGGCTTTGGCCCTGACTAGCAACTTGGGCGGCTGCCGACAAGCGTCGGGGCGGTTCAGGGCCTGCGGGCGGGCCGTGGCGCCGGCCGCAGCAGCGGCTCCACCGGTGCCAGAGGCGAGGGGGTCGCGGCAGGCACCGGGAGCGGTGTCGGTTCCGGCGCGGGGGGCGGCGCTGGGGTCGGCGCGGGCGTTGGCGCTGGGGTCGGCGCGACGTTGGCGGTCGGTTCTACGGTCTGCTCGACGGACGGGGTCGCCGCAGGTGTCGGGTCAGGTTCAGGCACTGGCGCAGGCATCACCGGCGTCGGCACCAGAACAGGCGCCGGGACCCGCGGTTTTGTGCCATCGCCCAGCACCGCGTCGATGCGGGCAATTGCGGCATCGGTGATGTCGATCCGGTCGAACGACAGCACGATGGCGGTCTTGTCGAGAATGGCCACCGCACCCTGTTCGGTCATCAGCGCCGCCAGCACCGGCACGGCGGTTTCGAAAAACCGCTTGCGCTCTTCCTCGGTCTTGCGGGTCAGGTCGCGCGCCTTGGCGTCCTGTGCCGATCGGATGCCTTCCACCTTGCGATCGAAGGCATCGGCCAGCGGCCGGAAGTCATCCGGCGCCAGACTGGGGCGGCGCGCGGTCAGGGCCTGCTCCTCCGCCTCCAGATCGGCCTCGATCTGGCGGTTCTCGGCCTGCAACTCCTTGATCAGCGCATCGGCCCGCGCCTGCACCGCCTTGCCAAACAGACTTTCGGCAAACAGCCGGTCTTGCGTCAGGGTCAGCACCGGACTGACCGGCCTTGGCGCATCCTGCGCCACGGCCGCTTGCGACAGCAAACCTGCCAGCACCAAGGCAAGCCAGAGGCTGTCTGCCCGCCGCAACCGCATCAGAACTTGGTCGAGATCGTCAGATCGAAGTTCTGCTCCTGGTCATAGGATTCCTTTTGCAGCGCCTTCGAGAAGTTGAACCGCAGCGGCCCGATCGGGGTTTCCCAGAACAACGAGGCACCGATCGCCGACCGCAACTGCATCGAATCGTCCACCGTGCCACCGCCCGAGCCTGCCACGTTGTCCAGCCCCCAGACCGAGCCGATATCCGCGAACAAACCGCCCCGGATATTGTATTCCTCGGGCAATCCCAGCGGGAAATCGGCCTCGAAACGGGCGACGGCAAAGTAATTGCCGCCCAGCGCATCTTCGTTGTCCGCCAGCAGGTCGCGTGGGCCCAGGCCGTTCGGCTCGAATCCACGGATCTTGCCGGTGCCGAAGAACCGGTTGGTTACCCGGCTGCTGCCGCCGTTGAAGGTGTTCACGGCACCGCCTTCGAAGATCGCCCGCAAGGTGATGTCATCATGATAGACCTTGGTTTCGGCCATGGCCAACGCCGTGGTGGTCATCGAACGCACATCACCGCCGGCACCTGCAAAATCCTGGCTGAACCGCAGCAGATAGCCGCCCTTGGGATTGAGACCGGATTTGCGGCTGTCGAAGGAATAGGTATAGCCAAACGCGCTGGCAATCGGCTTGCCCATGTCTTCTTCGGCCCAAAGGATCTCGGACGACCCGTTGCTGGCTTCGTTTTCCGGTGTGGTCGGGTCGTCGGCGGTCACCCGTTCCACATTGCGGATCTGGTCCTGACGCAGCGAATAGCGCAGTTCCAGCGTGCCATTCTGGCTGACGGGGAATTCGATCGCCGGGCTGATGCCGATCAACTGGGTGTCATACAGCGCGTATTGGTTCGACGTCCGGGTATAGAAGGCGTTGAACTTGAACTTCAGATCCCGCCCCAGGAAGGCCGGTTCGATGAAGGTGACCGACGAGTTCACGTCGGCCGTGCCAGTGGAAAAACTGACGCTGACGTATTGCCCGCGCCCGAGGAAGTTGCTTTCCGACAGGCTGGCGGTGGCGCCAAAACCGGCCGCCACGCCATAGGTCGCACCGAAGCTGAGCGAGCCGGTGGGCTTTTCCTCGACGCCGACCTTGACGACCACCTGATCGGGGCCGCTACCCGGTTGCGCCTCGACCGAGGCGTTGTCAAAGAACCCCAGCGCCCGGATGCGCTCGGCCGATTGGCGGATCTCGCGCGGGTTGAAGGGGTCGCCTTCGACCGTGCGGAATTGCCGCCGCACCACCTGATCCAGCGTGGTGGTGTTGCCTTCGATGTCGATGCGCTCGACAAAGATCTTCTCGCCGCGCGTCAGGGCAAATTCGATATCCAACGTCATGTCGCGCTCGTTGCGGGTGACACGCGGGTCGATGCGAACGAAATTCAGCCCCTTGCGCAGCGCCAGCGCTTCCAGCCGGGCGATGTTGTTTTCGATGATGGCCGGCGAATAGGTGACCCCGGGCCGGATCTTCAGCAGCGCCTGAAATTCCGCGATATCGACGCCTTCAACCTCGCTGACCGCCGAAATCTTGCCAAAGCTGAACTTCTGGCCTTCCTGCACGGTGAAGGTCACGAATTGCGCATCGCGCTCGCGCACGGTTTCGGCGCTGGCGTCCAGCACCTGCATGTCGATATAGCCGCGTGACAGGTAGAAATCGCGCAGCACCTGCTTGTCGGTGTCCAGCCGCTCGGGCACCAGGGTGTCGCGCTGCACCAACTGGCGGAACAGACCGGCCTGCTTGGTTTCCAGCACCTGCCGCAGACGCCGGTCCGAGAACGCCCGGTTGCCGACGAAGGACAGCCGCTCGATCTCGACCACACGGCCTTCGGTCACCTCGAACACCAGATCGACCCGGTTGTCGCTGCGGCGGATGATGCGCGGATCGACGGTGACGGCCAGCCGACCGGACTGGCGATAGGCTTCGGTGATGGCGGCGGCATCGGCCTCGGCCTGCGACGGCGAATAGGCGCGGCGCGACTGCGACTTGGCAATATCGGCCAGCACCTCGTCCTTCAGCTTCTTGTTGCCCTCGAAGTTCACGATGTTGATCATCGGGTATTCCTTGACCCGGATCAAAAGCGTGCCGCCCTGTGGCGAGATTGCCACTTCTTCGAACAGGCCAGAGTTCACGATGCGCTGATAGGCGTCGTTCAACTCGCCCGCAGTGACCGTCTGACCGCGACCGATTCCGGCAAAGCCCAGAATCGATGGCGCATCGACCCGCTGGTTGCCTTCAACCGTGACCTGCGAAAAGCTGTAACTCTGGGCTTCAGCCCGCGTGAGCATCGGGCCGCAAAGCGCCGAAGTCGCAAGAAAAAACGACAATGCGGTGGCACGCAGCAGCGTGTTTCCCGATCCGCCTTGCGCCAAATGCGCGCCTGTCGCCTGATCCATCTCGCCGCCCCGTCAAATACCTGTCAGCAATCTGACTACCGGGAATGGCAGGCCTTGTCAAAAGGCAGAAAAGCAACATTTGCGATGCGGTGCAAAAATCCCCGCAAGGGCTTGTGGATACATTGGAAATCCGGGCCCAGGCCAAGCCTCAGTAGGTCACCAGAACCGAGCCGAGGAACGCCCCGGCCAGCAGGCCGACAACGATGGTTCCAGCACTGAACAGCCAGTCCCAGTTCAGCCCCACCAGCAGCGACAAGCCGCGATATCCGTTCACCATTGTCTGCATGACCACACCCGCCCGATTTTAACACTTTCTTCGGTATAGCGGGCGAATGTGGCAGCAGTTTGGCACTGCCTGGCTGGTTGTTCTCAGGGGCAGAACAGATCGTTCGTGACCGCGAACACCATCAGCAGCAGCAACAGCACCAGACCAGTGGTCATCAGGATGCGCATGGCGCCATCGGACGGCGGCTTGCCGGTGACGGCTTCCCAGACGTGGAACACCAGATGACCGCCATCCAGCACCGGAATCGGAAAGAGGTTCATCAACCCGATGCCAAGCGAGAACATCGCCAGCGTCTGCACGAACATCTCCAGCCCGCCGCGCGCCGCATCGCCCATCGCTTCGGCCATGCCGATCGGGCCGGCCATGTTGCACGAGCTGATGGCGCCGGTGATCATGCTCCAGATCGAGGCCAGCGACACCTTGACGATATACCACACCCGATCGACGGCCAGTGTCAGGGTCTCCCACGGGCCGGGGGTTCTGATCTCGGGGGTGAACATGCCGCCGCCGCCCGACAGGCCGATCAGCCAGCGCGTCTCGAAACCGCCCGCCTCCAGCGGCAGGTCGGCGCGGCGTGGCGTCAGGTCGGCCTCGATTGTGGTGCCATCGCGCCAGATCTGCAGATGCAGGGTCTTGCCGCCCGATTCCCCCACCATGTCGCGCAACTGCTGGAACGCCACCACCGGCGTGCCATCCACCGTTGTCACCACATCACCGACCTTGATGCCCGCCTCCATCGCCGCCGAGCGCGGTTGCACCGCATCGGCAATCGGCGGGAACGGGTGCGGCCCGGTCAGCGTCGTCTCGACGCCCGCCCGCTCGATGCGATAGTCAAAGCTGGCCTGATGCGGCAGCTTTTCTCCCACCGCGACATAGGTTTCAAGGTCAGGCGTCGCCTGCCCGTCCACCGCCAGGATCAGATCGCCCGGTTGCAGGCTTTGCGTGGCCTCGGGCATCGGTTTCAGCGCCCCGACCACCGGCCGGTCGGTGGCGACGCCGTAGGCCAGAAAGAACCCGGCAAACACCAGAATGGCGAAGATGAAGTTGAAGGCCGGCCCCGCCGCCACCGTCGCCGCCCGCGCCCAGAGCGGCGCGCCATGCATGGTGTGGCGGCGTTCCTCGGGCGAAAGCTGGCTGATCAGCGCGCCGTCCTTGCCCGAGGCCGCACTGGAATCGCCCAGAAACCGCACATAGCCGCCGAACGGCAGCGCCGCCAGTTGCCAACGGGTGCCGCGCTTGTCGATGCGTGACCAGATCACCGGGCCAAAACCGATGGAAAACACCTCGGCATGGATGCCGGACCAGCGACCGACGATGTAATGGCCGTATTCATGCACCGCCACGATCACCAGAATTGCGACGATAAAGGCGATGATGGTCCATGCCATTCCGCCAAAACTCGGGACCAGGCCGATAATATCCAACTGCTCACCCTTTTTCTTTGCGTCAGGCTTCAGGCCCGCCGGGCCTGCACCGAGGCCGCAGCCTCTGTCCTTGCCAGATGGTCGGTTTCGAGCACATCCTCAAGGGCTGTCGGGGCATTTCCAAGGCAATTGCGGTGCAAAAGTCGGTCAAGCGTGTCCTCAACCACCACCGCCATGTCGCAAAAGCCGATTGTGCCCGCGATGAAGTGGTCCAGCGCCACTTCCTTGGCGGCATTGAAGGCGGCCCCCGCCATGCCGCGCAGCTCCATCACCTCGCGCGACAGCCGCAGAGCGGGGAACAGCGTCTCATCCGGCGCCCGGAAGGTCAGGCTGCCGATTTTCGCCAGATCAATCCGCTGCACCGGCACCTCGCCACGCCGGGGCCAGTTCAGCGCATAGCCGATGGCGTGGCGCATGTCGGCCGGCCCCAGATGCGCCATGATGCCGCCGTCGCAAAACCCGACCATGGCATGCACGATGGATTGCGGATGCACCAGCACCTCGATCTGTGAAGGCTCAAAGCCGAAGAACTCGCGCGCCTCGATCAGTTCCAGCGCCTTGTTGAACATCGACGCCGAGTCGATGGAAATCCGCTGCCCCATCGACCAGTTGGGATGCGCCACCGCCTGCGCCAGCGTCGCGGCGGCGATCTGCTGGGCATTCCAGTCGCGGAACGGCCCCCCCGAGGCGGTGATGATCACCCGTTCGACCGCGCTGCGTTCCTCGCCCGCAAGCGCCTGAAACACCGCCGAATGTTCGCTGTCCACCGGCACGATGCTGGCGCCATGCCTGGCGGCAGTGGCCATCAGCAGCGGCCCCGCCGTCACCAGACTTTCCTTGTTGGCCAAGGCCAGCGTCGTGCCATGGGCGAGGGCCCGCATCCCCGGCACCAGCCCCGCCGCCCCGACGATGGCCGACATCACCCAGTCGGCAGGCCGGTCGGCAGCCTCGGCAATCGCCTGCGGGCCTGCGGCCACAGCCACGCCGCTGCCCGCCAAGGCCTCGCGCAGCGCGGGCAGGCAGTCTTCATAGGCCGTCACCGCCAGATCGGCGCGCAAGGCCCGCGCCATCTCGGCCAGCCGCGCCACATTGCGCCCGCCGGTCAGCGCCACGGTGTGAAAGGCCTCCGGCCCACCCTGCCGCAGCAAAAGATCAAAGGTCGACTCACCGATCGAGCCGGTGGCCCCGAAAACCGAAATCCGCCGCATGCGTTATTGTCCCCCTATCGGCAGCACCAGCAGCAGGGATGCCGCCAATACCGCCACCACCGCGCCCGCCAGCGCGTCGAACCGGTCCATGAAGCCGCCATGGCCGGGGATCAGGTTCGAGCTGTCCTTGACCCCGGCCCGCCGCTTGATCCAGCTTTCACCGATATCGCCCATCTGCCCGGCAAAGGCCACCAGCGGCGACAGCCACAAAAGGCCCCAGCCGCCCTGCCCCGCCAGCACGAAGCCCAGCCCCACCACCACGGCGCAAAGCCATCCGGCAGCGGTGCCCGACCAGGTTTTCTTCGGGCTGATGCGCGGCCAGAACTTCGGCCCGCCAAGGATGCGCCCGGCGAAATAGCCCGCAAGGTCGGACGCCACCACCACCAGCAGCAGCCACAGGATGATGGCAAGGCCATGGTCGTGGTGCAGCGTCACCAGCCCATAGCCGGTCAGCATCACCACAAAGGCATAGACCACATAGACCGCCTGATCGCGCCGCCCGGACCCGGCTCCCACCAGCGACGGTGCCGCCAGAAACACCAGTGCCGCCAACCCCATGCCGTAATAGAACACCAGCGCCAGACACAGCGCTGCCAAGGCCGCCAGCGGCACCGACACATCCGGCACCTGCAAGGGCCGGGTCATCCGCGCCAGTTCCCAGATCATCAGCGCCGCAATGGCCACCACCAGCGCCTGAAACGCCAGCCCGCCCTGCCAAAGCGCTGCCGCCCCCACCGCAACCATCAGGGTGGCCGAGATCACCCGGGGCCGCAAATCCGCCCAGCGATTTGGTGCGGGGTCCATCATGCGCCCTGCGCCGCGCCGAAACGCCGCTCGCGCTGACCAAAACTGCCGACGATGCGCGCCAGTTCGGCGGGCAGGAAATCCGGCCACATGGTCTGGGTGAATTCGTATTCGGCATAGGCCGCCTGCCAGGGCAGGAAATTCGAGGTCCGGGTCTCGCCGGAGGTGCGGATCACCAGATCGGGGTCGGGGATGCCTGCGGTGTCCAGCCGGGCGGTCAGTTCGGCCTCGTCCACATCGTCGGGGTGCAACCGGCCTGCCGCCACATCAAGCGCCAGACGCGCCGCCGCCCGCACCAACTCGTCGCGCCCGCCGTAGTTGATGGCGATGGTCAGGTTCAGCCGCTTCAGCGGCGCGGTGCGGGTCTCGATGCCCGCCATCAGGCTGCGCAACTTGGGGTCCAGCCGGCTGCGGTCACCGATGAAGCGCATCCGCACGCCTTCGGCGGCCAGCCGGTCGGCCTCGCGCTCGATGTAGCGCGCGAAGATCGACATCAGGCCCAGCACTTCCTCGGTCGAGCGTTTCCAGTTCTCGGTGGAAAAGGCGTAAAGCGTCAGCCAGCTGATCCCCAGATCGGGGGCGCAGCGCACGATCTGCTTGACGCGCTCGGCCCCCTTGCGGTGACCCACCAGCCGCGGCCAGCCGCGTTCGGTGGCCCAGCGGCCGTTGCCATCCATGATGATGGCGACATGATCCGCCACCCTTTGGGGCTGTCCGGAAGTGCGGTTATCCTTGGCGGCCAATTCCTGCCCCTTTAGCACCGGCTGCGCGCAGCCTAGACCTGCATGATTTCCTGCTGCTTCAATTCCAGAGTGCGATCGACGTTGGCAATCGCCTTATCAGTCAAATCCTGCACTTCTTCCGACCACATCTTCTGGTCGTCCTCGGCCATGCCGGCGGCCTTGGCCTTCTTGATCTGGTCCATGCCGTCGCGCCGCACATTGCGGATGGCGACGCGGGCGGTTTCGGCATAATGCGCCGCGACCTTGCTCAGTTGCGCGCGGCGTTCCTCGTTCAGTTCGGGGATCGGCAGGCGGATCAGCGGGCCGTCCACCACCGGGTTGATGCCGATGCCGCTGTCGCGGATCGCGCGTTCGACCTTTTGCACCATCGCCTTGTCCCAGACGTTGATCACCACCATCCGCGGCTCGGGGACGTTGACGGTGCCAAGCTGGTTGATCGGGGTCATCTGACCGTAGGCGTCGACATGGATCGGCTCCAGGATCGAGGCCGAGGCGCGGCCGGTGCGCAAAGACCCGAATTCGGTGCGCAGCGCGTGCAGGGCGCCGTCCATCCGGCGCTGGATCGCGTCAAGGTCGATCGAAAGTTCATCGTGCGACATGGGTGGTCCTCATCATTTCGGCACGGGTGTTTTGCCGCTCTATAGCAGCAAGCCCGCGGGTGTGCATAGGGTGTCAGCCGTGAACCCGGGTATAGGTGCCCTCGCCGCGCAGGATGCCGCGGAAGCCGCCGGGCTCGTCCAGGCTGAAGACGATGATCGGCAGATCGTTGTCGCGGGCCAGAGCGATGGCGCTGGCATCCATCACGCCCAGATGCTTTTGCAGCACTTCGTCATAGCTTACGGTGTCATAACGCTTGGCATCGGGGTGTTTCTTGGGGTCTTTGTCGTAAACCCCATCCACCTTGGTGCCCTTGAAGATCGCCTGACAGGCCATCTCGTTGGCGCGCAGGGTGGCCGCCGTGTCGGTGGTGAAATAGGGGTTGCCGGTGCCTGCGGCAAAGATGCACACCCGCTTTTTCTCCAGGTGGCGCACGGCGCGGCGGCGGATGTAGGGCTCGCAGACCTGATCCATCGGGATGGCAGAGATCACCCGGGTAAACACCCCAAGGCTCTCCAGCGCCGCCTGCATGGCAAGGGCGTTCATCACCGTGGCCAGCATCCCCATATAGTCGGCGGTGGTGCGCTCCATCCCCTGCGCCGAGCCTTGCAGCCCGCGGAAGATGTTGCCACCGCCGATCACCATGCAGATCTCGACCCCCAGATCATGCACCGATTTCACTTCTTCCGCGATGCGCTGCACGGTGGGCGGGTGCAGCCCGTAGCCCTGATCGCCCATCAGCGCCTCGCCCGAGATTTTCAGCATGACGCGGGTATAGGTCACGGCCGTGGGGGTGGCGCTGCTGGTCATGGAAAGCTCCCGCTTCTGGATTTTGCGTGTTTTATCTGCTGCGCCGCAAAATGTCGCAAAACGCGGGCAGGTTCAACGGGGAAGCTTGGGTCTGTTGCCGCATTTTCGGCGGGGCGGCCGCGACGGGCTATTTCTGCAGGGTCTTGAGGTGTTCGGCCAGTTGCACCAGCCGCAGCGGCGTCGGCGTCTGGATGCCGTCACCGGAATCGAACAGCACGAGGTCGGAATCGAGCAGCGGGCTGAACTGCGGCATCACCACGCCGTCCTTCTGCGCATAGCCCCAGATCTTGCTCATCACCCGCGCCATCGGGAATTGGCCACCATTGCGGGCGGCAATCCGGGTCAGGTTGGCGGGGGGTTTGGGCATGGTCGCCGCCACCTCGCCATCGCCCACACCGGTTGTGCCATGGCAGGCGGCACAATAGGCCACGAAATCCTCGGCCCCGGTCGGCAGCGGCGGTTTGGTGCCGGGCAGCACGCAGGCGGCCAGCGCGCCGGTCAGGGCAAGGGCGATAAGCGGATAAATCGGACGCATGGCAGCCTCCTTAAAGTTGAACTCAGCAAACCACGCCGCAATGCGCCGCGCAATGACGCAGCGCAAGGATCAGACGACGCGCCCTGCCGCCAGCCGCACCACCCGGTCCATCCTTGCGGCCAGTTCCATGTTGTGGGTGACGATCAGCGCCGAAAGCCCGGTTTCGCGCACCAGATCCATCAGGGCGGCAAACACCTGATCCGAGGTGGCGGGGTCAAGGTTGCCGGTCGGCTCGTCGGCCAGCAGCAGCCGCGGGCGGTTGGCCAGCGCCCGACAGAACGCCACCCGCTGCTGCTCGCCACCCGAAAGGGCCGCCGGGCGATGCTCGGCCCGGTCACTGATGCCGACACGCGCCAGCAGGTCCATGGCGCGCGCCTTTGCCACGCTGGCACTGGAGCCATTGGCCAGTTGCGGCAGCACGATGTTTTCCAGCGCGCTGAACTCGGGCAGCAGGTGGTGGAACTGGTAGATGAAGCCCACATCGGCCCGCCGCGCCTCGGTGCGGGCACGGTCGCCAAGGCCGACCATATTCACCCCGCCCAGCGCCACGCTGCCGGCATCTGGCGTATCCAGCAGCCCGGCGATATGCAGCAGCGTCGATTTGCCCGCCCCCGAAGGCGCCACCAGCGCCACCACCTCGCCACGCCCCACCGACAGCGTGGCGCCACGCAACACCGTCACCTCGCTCGGCTGGCCGCGGTTGTAGGTCTTCTCGATCCCCGCAAGATCCAGCATCGGGCTATTCATAGCGCAACGCCTCGACCGGGTTCATCCGCGCCGCCCGCCGCGCCGGGAACAGCGTCACGATGAACGACAGCCCCAGCGACAGCGCCACCGCCGAGAATACATCGCCCGGCATCAGCTTGGCGGGAAGATTGTAGATGCCGCGGATCGACGGATCCCAGACCCCGCCGCCCGCGACGTAGTTCACGAAGGAAAAGATCGGGTCGATGTAGATGGCGAACAGGCAGCCCAGCACCACGCCGCACAGCGTGCCGATCAGCCCCGTGGATGCGCCGCAGATGAAGAACACCCGCAGGATCGAGCCCTCGGTCAGCCCCATGGTGCGCAGGATGCCGATGTCGCGGCCCTTGTTCTTCACCAGCATGATCAGCCCCGAGATGATGTTCATCGCGGCAATCAGCACCAGGATCGACAGGATGATGAACATCACGTTGTCCTCGATGCTGAGTGCGCGCAGGAACGACCCCGCACTGTCGCGCCA
Source organism: Rhodobacter ferrooxidans (assembly GCF_000176015.1). Classification (GTDB taxonomy): domain Bacteria; phylum Pseudomonadota; class Alphaproteobacteria; order Rhodobacterales; family Rhodobacteraceae; genus Pseudorhodobacter_B; species Pseudorhodobacter_B ferrooxidans. Next base: position 13,561 of record NZ_ACYY01000011.1, read on the forward strand.
GGTCCACAGCAGCGCCCCTGCCCCGCCCGCCGCCATCAGCGCCGGGGCATAGCTGTCGGCCGCCTCGGGGTCGGTCAGCATCACCTCGATCTCGTCGGCCATGCCTTCACGGTTGAAATAGCTCTGCGCCTCGGCCAGCGGCATGTAGATGCGGGTGCGGTCGATGTCATAGCGCCCGGCGGTGAAGACATAGACCACCTCGTAGGCGTTGACCCGCGGCGAGGTGCCAAAGGCGGTCTTCACCCCGTTGGGAGAGATCAGCCGCAGCTTGTCGCCCACCATCAGCCCCAGTTCGCGGGCAATGCCCGAGCCTATGGCGATGCCGTGGTCATAGTTGCCCAGATCGCCGTAGGCATCGGCGCCAATGCCGACCCGCGGGATGGTTTTCACATCCTCGAGCCGCATGCCGTAAACCTCGACCCCCAGATTGACGCCATTGGCGGTGGCCATAACCTGCCCCTTGATGATCGGGGCGGCCCGGGTGACACCGGGAATTTCGCGCACCCTGGCGGCCACGGCATCAAAGTCGGCAAAGCCGCGCTGGGTGACGCCCGCGTCATCGACCCTTGCCGCGGAATAGACCGTGACATGGGCGTTGGCGCCCAGAATGGTATCGACAAACTCTGCCCGGAACCCGGCCCGCACCGACAGGGTGGCGATCAGCGCGAACACCGCAAGAGTGATGCCGACAAGGCTGATCCAGGTCATCACCGACACGCCACCCTCGGCGCGGCGGGCGCGCAGATAGCGCCAGGCGATCATCCATTCGAAACCGGCAAAGGGCGGGGTATTGGCCAAGGGCTGCTCTTTCGTTTTGCCCGCGACTCTGCGGTTCCGCGCCGGGAAGGTCAAGGCCACGTGGCAGGGGTGCTGCGTCTTGAACACGGGCCGGTGAGGACCCACGTCTGCCCGACGCCGTTGCAAGGACCGAAACCCTTACAAGGAAAGCCCGGATGCAAGCCGCGATCCTGACGCAGTATGGCACCAGCGGGAATATCCGAATTGTCGAACGTCCCGACCCGGTGCCCGCCGCGGGCGAAGTGCTGGTGCGATTGCACGCGACATCAGTCAATTCCGGCGATGCGCGGATGCGGGCGCTGGACGTGCCGCGCGGCATGGCGCTGGCGATGGGCTGGTCGGCCCCGCGCCAGCCTGTGCTGGGGGGCGAAGGTGCGGGCGTGGTGGTGGGGCCAGCCGGTTCGCGCTGGGCCAACAGGTGATCGTGTTTCCCGGCATCAAGATGGGCTGCCATGCCGAACTGCTGGCCATCGCGGAAACCGGTCGGATCATCGCCAAACCCGCCGCGCTGACCATGGCCGAGGCAGGCTGCATGATGTTCGGTGGCCTGACCGCGCTGGATTTCCTGCGCCGTCAGGCCGGGCTGGCGCAGGGCGAGCGGTTGCCGGTCAACGGCGCTTCCGGCACGGTGGGTTCCGCCGCGGTGCAGGTGGGGCGGCTGCTGGGGGCGTGACCAAAATCCTTCGAAGGATTTTGCAAAAGTTTTCGAAAACTTTTGCGCTCAGACCCCGGAAATCCGCCCGGCTGCATCAGCCGCGCCAAAATCCTTCAAAAGGATTTTGCGAAAAATCTTCTGAAGATTTTTCGCTTAGACCCCGGCGTAGATTTCGACGACCCGCGCCACCGCGTCTTCGGCGCTCATCTCCTCCGACACGCCGCTGCGCCGCGAGGTCAGCTCCACCTTGCCATTGGCCAGCCCGCGCGGCCCGACGGTGATCCGCCAGGGCAGCCCGATCAGGTCCATGGTGGCGAACTTCGCCCCGGCCCGCTCGTCGCGGTCGTCATAAAGCGGGTCCAGCCCACGGGCCTTCAGCGCCTTGTAGATCGCCTCGCAGGCCGCGTCGGTGCCGTTGTCGCCCTGCTTGAGGTTGACGATGCCCACATGGAACGGCGTCACCCCTTCGGGCCAGATGATGCCCTTGTCATCATGGCTGGCCTCGATGATCGCGCCCAGCAGGCGGGAAACCCCGATGCCGTGCGAGCCCATCTGCACCGGCACGCGGGAGCCATCCGGCGTCACCACCGTGGCCCCCATCGCCTCGGAATATTTGGTGCCGAAGAAGAAGATCTGCCCGACCTCGATGCCGCGGGCCGAGCGGCGGCGCTCCTCGGGGATCGCGTTGAACAGGCTTTCGTCATGCGTTTCGTCGGTGCGGGCATAGAGCGAGGTGAACTCCTGCATCACCGCCGCGCATTGCGCCTTGTCGTCATAGTCGATCTCGCGCGCCCCCAGCCGGATGTCGGTCACCGCCGAGTCATAGAACACCTCGGACTCGCCGGTGGCGGCCAGCACCAGAAACTCATGCGTGTCGTCGCCGCCGATCGGCCCGCTATCCGCCCGCATCGGAATCGCCTGCAACCCCATGCGTTCATAGGTGCGCAGATAGCTGACCAGATGCCGGTTGTAGGCGTGCAGCGCGTCTTCCTTGGTCAGATCGAAGTTGTAGCCGTCCTTCATCAGGAACTCGCGCCCCCGCATCACCCCGAAGCGCGGCCGCATCTCGTCGCGGAACTTCCACTGGATGTGATACAGCGTCAGCGGCAGGTCCTTGTAGCTGGTCACATGGCTGCGGAAAATGTCGGTGATCATCTCCTCGTTGGTCGGACCATACAGCAGCTCGCGCTTCTGCCGGTCGGTGATGCGCAGCATTTCCTCGCCGTAGTCGTCATATCGACCGGACTCGCGCCACAGGTCGGCGGGTTGCAGCGTCGGCATCAGCAGGGGGATGTGCCCGGCGCGCTGCTGTTCCTCGTGCACGATCTGCTCGATCCGCCGCAGCACCTTGAACCCCAGCGGCAGCCAGGAATAGATCCCCGCCGCCTGCTGCTTGATCATCCCCGCCCGCAGCATGTAGCGATGCGACACGATCTGCGCCTCGGCGGGGTTTTCCTTCAGGACGGGCAGGAAATAGCGGGTCAGACGCATGGCATTGGCCTCGATGATGTTTCGGCCCCGTAACTAGCGGGTCCATCGGTACCGGGCAAGGTGCGCGCGGCCCCCTTTCCAACTTCCCGCCGAAGTTGCAGGGTGGGGCAAAGAACGAGTGACCCATGACCCCTGATGCAGTGACCGCCATGCCCTTGCCGACCGAGACCGTTGTGGTCGTTATCCTTCTTGTGCTGGCGGTGCTGCTGGCCTTGCCGCTGATCGCCGGGTTTATTGGCGACAAGCGGAAGGCGTGGCGGGACAAGCTACCCGACCGAGTGGTCGATTACATCGGAATCGTCATCGCCGTGTTCTTTGTGGCCGCGTTGGTTGCTGCGGGCTTGGTGCTGGTCGACACCATTAGCAACGCGGTGCCACAACCAAAGGGCGCGACCCCCGGCCCCAACCTCGGCGCCGGGGCGCTGATCGCGGCGCTGCTGGGGGCGCCGTTCGTGATCTGGGCCACAGTGATCAAGCACCGCACCCTGACCGCCGAGATGGACGGCCAGATCACCGACCGCATCTCGAAGGCGGTCGAGCAGTTGGGCGCGGAAAAGGTGGTCAGCTACATCGCGCGCAACGTCACCCGGCAGGCACGCCCACTCGAGCAGCGAGAAGGCGATGACGACGATTGGGTCGATCAACTACAGAAACTTGACCGGGAATCATTAACCCACGACCGGACTATCGAAAAAGGAACAGAATACGCCGAGTGGAAGGTGTTCTCCGAAACGGTCCCCAACATCGAGGTCCGCATCGGCGGCATCCTGTCGCTGGAACGCATCGCTCAGGATTCAGTGCGCCACGATCAGGGCCGCGACCATGTGCGGGTGATGGAAATCCTCTGCGCCTACATCCGCGAGAACGCCCCGGCGAGTGGGGCAAAGGATCATCCGTATGGTGAGTGGGAGCCGCTGATGGACGACCCGACCGAGGAAGAACGCGCTGCGCATCTGGTGAAGCGCAAGAAGCGGTTTGGAGATGTCACTCTCGGCACTGGCCTTGTTCGCAAATGGGCCGAAACGCTGCCAAAGCCTCGCGCCGATATCGCCATTGCCTTGCATGTGATCGGGCGGCGTGGCGCCGATCAACGGGTGGTCGAGGCTCGATGGGGCAAGGACGCCTTAGCCGGGGCAGCGTGGGTTTTCGATGACCCCACCCCTACTTCCCCCGAAACGGGGGGTGATGCCGTTATCCCGCAAGCGCAAATTGACCGCTACCTTGCCGAAGTGAATACTTGGAAAGTGAAGATAGCCACTTATCGCGGCTATCGCCTTGATCTGCGCAATACCAATTTGCAAGGCGCCGACCTGTCGGGACATGTTCTTTCCGGCGTGCGACTGAACGCTGCGCGGATGGAGGGTGCGGACCTCGGACAGGTTCGGATGGAGGCAGCAACCCTTGAAAAGGCGCGGATGGAGGGGGCAATTCTCGTCTATGCCGCGCTGGATGGGGCATTCCTAAGAGAAGTGCGGCTGGAAGGGGCCGACCTCATGTCGGCGCGGATGGAGGGGGCCAAACTCCCGCTGGCACGAATGGAGGGGGCAAACCTTATGATGGCAAAATTGGAGGGAGCGCAACTACTGTGGGCGCGGCTGGAAAAGGCAGAACTCGGGTTTGCGCATATGGAGGGGGCAGACCTCAGGCGGGCGCGGCTGGACGGGGCATTTCTCGGGCTGGCGCGACTGGAGGGGGGGATTCTCGAGTTGGCCCGGTTGGATGGGGCAGACCTAAGGCAGACGCGGATGAATGCCCGCACTAAGCTTTCGAAAGCTGCCCTCTCAGGTGCCGTATTTCGGGAGGTGGACTATTCCACGGTGCTGATTTCGCAAGATCAGATCAACGCCACCTTTGGTGATGGTTCAGTAGTCCTGCCCGCACCCCTAACCCGCCCAGCGCATTGGCCTCAGCAGGCACTGGACTTCGGCGGCTTCGACACCGAATACCAAAAGTGGCAATCCGACCCCGCCGCCTACACCCCTCCCCCCGAACCCGCTTCCCAACCCTGACCCTGAACCAGCAGGGCTTGCCCCGGGTCGCTGCCTGCGGCACAACACCGGGGTGAGATGGAGTTTCAACATGGCTTTGCCGGTGCGGGATCAGTTGAAATACTGGGGCGTCGCTGCTCTGGTGTTTTTCGTGCTGCTCTGGGTGCTGGGCTCGGTGATCCTGCCCTTCGTGCTGGGCGGGGCGGTGGCGTATTTCCTTGACCCCATCGCCGACCGGTTGCAGCGGCTGGGCCTCAGCCGGGTGGCGGCGACGGCGACGATCTCGATTGCGATGATGCTGATCGTGGTGCTCTTGGTGCTGGCGGTGATCCCGACGCTGTTCAACCAGTTGACGGCGTTGATCAATTCGGCCCCCGACATCGTGCGCAAGATGCAGGCCTTCCTGACCGAGCGCTTCCCCGAATTGAACGACCGCACCTCGACCATCCGCCAGACCCTGCAATCCATCGGTGACACCATCAAGGCGCAGGGCGGGCAACTGGCCAACACGCTGATCGGCTCGGCGCTGGGCGTGGTGAATGCGGTGGTGTTCATCGTGGTGGTGCCGGTGGTGGCGTTCTATCTGCTGCTGGACTGGGACCGCATGGTGGCGCGGATCGACGCGGTGCTGCCGCGCGACCACGCGCCGGTGGTGCGGCAACTGGCCCGCGATATCGACCGGGTGCTGGCGGCCTTCGTGCGCGGACAGCTCAGCGTCTGCCTGGCGCTGGGCACGTTCTATTCGGTGGCGCTGATGGCGGCGGGGCTGCAATTCGGGCTGGTGGTGGGGGTGATCGCCGGGGCCATCACCTTCATTCCTTATGTCGGGGCGCTGATCGGCGGGATGCTGGCCATTGGCCTCGCGCTGTTCCAGTTCTGGGGCGACTGGGTGTCGATCGGCATCGTCGGCGGCATCTTCGCGCTGGGGCAGTTTCTGGAAGGCAACGTCATCACGCCGCGCATTGTCGGCAACTCCATCGGGCTGCATCCGGTATGGCTGCTGTTCGCGCTGTCGGCCTTTGGCAGCCTGTTCGGCTTTGTCGGCATGCTGGTGGCGGTGCCGGTGGCGGCCTCCTTGGGCGTGCTGGCGCGGTTCGCGGTGGCGCAATATCAGGAAAGCCTGCTGTTCACCGGGCTGGCCGGCAAAACCGCCGAAAAGCCGCCCGAGGACGGCGACGCCGCGTGAGCGGCCAGTTGGCCTTTGACCTGCCGACCTCCGAGGCGTTGGGGCGGGCGGATTTCTGTGTCTCGCCAGCCAATGCGCTGGCTTTGGCGGCGCTGGATGGCTGGCGCGACTGGCCGGGGGGCAAGATGCTGCTGGTGGGGCCTGCGGGGGCGGGCAAGACGCATCTGGCGCATATCTGGGCCAGCGATGCCGGGGCTGGGCTGATCGCGGGCAGCGCACTGGCCGGGGCCGACCTGCCAGCGCTTGCGCAAACCGCGCTCTGCGTCGAGGATGCGGAAAGCGTGGCAGGCAACCCTGCCGCTGAAGCCGCCCTGTTCCATCTGCACAATCTGGCGGCCGAGCGGGGGATGCCACTGCTGTTGACCGCCGCCACCCCGCCGCGCGACTGGGGCCTTGGCCTGCCCGATCTGGCCAGCCGGATGCAGGCCACGCCGCTGACCAGGCTGGATGCCCCCGACGACGCGCTGCTGTCGGCGCTGCTGGTCAAGCTGTTTGCCGACCGCCAGATCAGCGTGCCGCCCAACCTGATCCCGTATCTGGTCAGCCGGATGGACCGCTCTTTCGCTGCCGCCCGGGCGCTGGTGGCGGCGCTGGATGCCCGGGCATTGGCGCTGGGGCGGCCGATTACCCGCCAACTGGCCGCCGATGTTATCGACAGGCCCGACGACTCGGCGGATACTGTCATTCCAACGTCACAATAATCACCGAAAACCGCAGGCATGACCCAGGCAGATTTCCTCAAGGCCCCGTTTCCCGATCCGGTTGCACTGGACGCCCACGAAACCACCGGCCCGCACCGCTTTTTCAACCGCGAGCTCAGCTGGCTGGCCTTCAACTGGCGGGTGCTGGACGAGGCCTCGAACCCCGCGGTGCCGCTGCTGGAGCGGCTGCGGTTCCTGTCGATCTCGGCCACCAACCTCGACGAGTTCTACACCGTGCGGGTGGCGGGGCTGCGCGCGCTGGTGCGCAACGGCAATGCGGCGCCTTCCGAGGATGGCCGCAGCCCGGCGGAGCAGTTGAACCTGATCAACGAAGACGCCCGCAAGCTGATGAAAATGCAGCAGATCGTCTTCAAGAAGCTGAAGCGCGAGATGGAAGGCCGCGGCATCAGCCTGCTGACCCGCTCCAAGCTGACCGCCAGCGACCTCAAGCATCTGGAGGCGCATTTCCTGCACAAGGTGTTCCCGGTGCTGTCGCCGCTGGCGATCGACCCCGCGCACCCCTTCCCGTTCATCCCCAACACCGGCTTCTGCCTGGGGCTGGAACTGGAGCGGATCACCGACCGCCGCCCGCTGCTGGCGCTGCTGCCGATCCCGCAGCAGATTGCCCGCTTTGTGGCGCTGCCTGCGAAACACGGCGAGCACCGGTTCCTGCCGCTGGAAGAACTGCTGCTGCTGCATCTGAACATGCTGTTCCCCGGCTATACCGACCGCGGCCATTGCACCTTCCGAGTGCTGCGCGACAGCGATCTGGAGGTCGAGGACGAGGCCGAAGATCTGGTGCGCGAATTCGAGACCGCGCTGAAGCGTCGCCGCCGTGGCGAGGTGATCCGCATGAAGATCAGCTCTGGCGCGCCGGACGAATTGCGCAGCCTGATCATGGAAGAACTCGGCGTGACCGAGGAAGAAGTGGTGCAGGTGCGCGGCCTGCTGGGCATTTCCGACCTGAAGGAGATGGTGATCAGCAGCCGCGGCGATCTGCTGTGGCCACCCTTCCAGCCCCGCGTGCCCGAACGGGTGCTGGACAATGACGGCGACATGTTCGCCGCCATCAAGCAGAAGGACATGCTGCTGCATCACCCCTATGAGACCTTCGACATGGTGATCCGGTTTCTGGAACAGGCGGCGCGCGACCCGCATGTGCTGGCGATCAAGCAGACGCTTTACCGCACCAGCCATGACAGCCCGGTGGTGGCGGCGCTGTGCGAAGCCGCCGAGGCCGGGAAATCCGTCACCGCCCTGGTGGAGTTGAAAGCCCGGTTCGACGAGGCCGCCAACATCCGCCAAAGCCGCCGGCTGGAACGGTCTGGCGCGCATGTGGTTTACGGCTTTATCCACTACAAGACCCACGCCAAGATCAGCACCGTGGTGCGGCGCGAGGGCGACAATCTGGTGACCTACACCCATTACGGCACCGGCAATTACCACCCGATCACCGCCCGCATCTATACCGACCTCAGCTTTTTCACCTGCGACCCGGCGCTCGGGCGTGATGCCACCAAGGTGTTCAACTACCTGTCGGGCTATGTGCAGCCCGAGGGGCTGGAAAATCTGGCCATCGCCCCGATCAACCTGAAATCGCGGCTGCTGGAACTGATCGCCGCCGAGGCCGCCCATGCCCGCGCCGGACGCCCCGGCGAGATCTGGATCAAGGTCAACAGCCTGATCGAACCCGACGTGATCGACGCGCTTTACGCGGCCTCTGGCGATGGTGTGAAGATCAGCCTGATCGTGCGCGGCATCTGCGGCCTGCGTCCCGGCATCAAGGGCCTGTCGGAAAACATCCGGGTGAAATCGGTGGTGGGGCGGTTTCTGGAACATTCCCGCATCGTCTGTTTCGGCAATGGCCACGGCCTGCCGTCGCCGCAGGCGCGGGTGTTCCTGTCTTCGGCCGACTGGATGGGCCGCAACCTGACCCGCCGGGTGGAAACCCTGGTCGAGGCGCACAACCCCACCGTCAAGAACCAGATCGTCAGCCAGATCATGGCCGCCAACCTGGCGGACGAGGCGCAAAGCTGGGTGCTGCAACCCAACGGGCGCTACGAGCGGCAACTGGCCTGCGGCGATGGCGAATTGTTCTCGTGCCACAACTTTTTCATGGAAAATCCGTCGCTTTCGGGGCGTGGCACGGCGGGTGCCAAGGATGTGCCACGGCTGGCCCACCCGCAAAACACCCCCTCCACTTAAGCGGAATCGTTGACCCCCGCGCTGTCCGGCGGCATGGTCCGGGCGACCCGTGATAACCGGAGGACCTTGATGTCCGATACCGCAGACATGTCTCATCCCGCGCTGGAAACCGGTGGCCCGTTCGGGCGGCCGTTGTTCGAAGACCCTTCCGCCCGGGCGCTCAGCCGGGTCGGCGTGGTCGATGTGGGCTCCAACTCGGTGCGGATGGTGGTGTTCGACGGCGCCGCGCGATCCCCTGCCTATTTCTACAACGAAAAGGTGATGGCGGGCTTGGGGCAAGGGCTGGCGGAAACCGGCATGCTGAACCCGCGGGGCCGCGAACGCGCGCTGGTGGCGCTGAAACGCTTTGCCCTGCTGGCCGAGGCGATGGGCATCTCGCCCCTGACCGTGGTGGCCACGGCGGCGGTGCGCGAGGCCAAGGATGGGCCGGAGTTTCAGGCGCAGGTGCTGGCGGAAACCGGGCTGAAGATCTGGGTGATCGACGGCGCCGAAGAAGCGCGGCTGTCGGCGCAGGGCGTGCTGCTGGGCTGGCCCGAGGCCCGCGGCATCGTCTGCGACATCGGCGGCAACTCGATGGAACTGGCGCGGATCGCTGATGGCAAGGTGGGCAAGCGCGCCACCACGCCGCTGGGGCCGTTCCGGTTGCAACTGATCGCGCCGAACAAGCGCGCGGCCCACATCGCCCGCTATCTGACCGAATTGCGCGACCTGCTGAAATCCGAAGGCGAGCGGATCTATCTGGTTGGCGGCTCGTGGCGGGTGATCGCGCGGCTGGACATGGAGCGGCGCAATTACCCGCTGACCGTGCTGCACGAATACCGCATGCAGCCGCGCGGGCTGATCGACACGCTGGACTGGATCGCGGCCAGTGATCTGGCCTTGCTGCGCGCCCGCACCGGCACTGGCGCCGAGCGAATGGAACTGGTGCCGCTGGCCTGCGAAGTGCTGCGCGAGGTGGTGCGGGTGTTCAAACCCTCCGAGATCGACATCTCGGCCTACGGCATCCGCGAGGGGCTGCTGTATGAACAGATGCCCGCCAAGCTGCGCGCCCGCGACCCGCTGATCGAGGCCGCCCGGATGTCCGAGGCAACGCAGGCGCGGATACCGGGCTTTGGCAAGAAGCTTTTCGAATTTCTTGAGCCGCTGTTCCCCAGCGTGCCGCCGTCGCGGGTGCGGCTGATCAAGGCGGCGTGTCTTTTGCACGACACCACCTGGCGCGCCCACCCCGACTACCGCGCCGAGGCCTGTTTCGACAACGCCACCCGTGCCAACCTTGGCGGGCTTGACCATCCGGGCCGGGTGTTTCTGGGGCTATCGTTGCTGCACCGCTACAAGAACAGCCGCGCCGGCTCGCGGATGGAACCGCTGTTCCGACTGCTGACCGAGGACGAGATTCAGGACGCCGAAGTGCTGGGCAAGGCGATGCGGTTCGGCGCGATGTTCTCGATCGCCGATCCGGCTTCGGCCGGGTCGTTGCACTGGCTGGCGAAAAAGCGGGTGCTGGAGTTGCGGCTGACCCCGCGGGGGCGTGGCTTGCTGGGCGAGGTGGCGGTGGCGCGGTTCAACGCGCTGGCGCTGTCGATGAAGGCCAAGGGCGTGATCCTTGACGCCAAGGCCGGCTGATGCTGGCGCTGGACCATCTGGCGGTGTCGGCGGGCACGCTGGCCGAAGGCGTGGCGGCGGTGGAGGATGCCTTGGGCGTGGCGCTGGCGGGGGGTGGCGTGCATCCGCATATGGCCACCCATAACCGGCTGCTGGGGATGGGCGATCTTTACCTTGAGGTGATCGCCGCCGACCCCGCCGCCCCTGCCCCGGCCTGGCCGCGCTGGTTCGATCTGGACCATTTCAGCGGCCCGCCACGGCTGACCAACTGGGTGGCGCGCTGCGACGATCTGGCGGCGGCGGTGGCGGCAAGCCCGGAGGGCGTGGGGGTGCCGGTTCAGCTTTCGCGCGGCGATTACCGCTGGCAGATGGCGGTGCCCGCCGATGGTTGTTTGCCGTTTGACGGGTGTTTCCCGGCGCTGATCCGGTGGCAGGGGGCGGCGCATCCGGCGCAAGCGCTGCCCGATGTGGGGGTGCGGCTGATCCGGCTGGAGGTGGCGCATCCGCAAGCGGATGCGTTGGCCGCCCTTCTGGCAGGGCGGCTGGCCGACCCGCGGCTGGTGATCGTGCCGGGGCCGCAAAAGGCGCTGCGCGCCAGCTTTGCCACCCCGCACGGGCTGCGGTGGTTGCAATGATCAGGGCTGCGGTAGCGGCTGATCTGCCCGCGATCCTGGGGTTCTGGAACCCGCTGATCCGCGATACTCTGGTCACCTTCAGCTCGGCGCAGAAGTCCTTGGCCGACATGCAGAAAATGCTGGACGACAAGGCCGCCGAGGGCCGGGCCTTTCTGGTGGCCGAAGCGGCGGGCGCGGTGGTGGGCTTTTGCAGCTACGGCCAGTTTCGCGCCGGAAACGGCTACGCGCACACCATGGAACACACCATCATTCTGGACCCTGTCGCGCATGGCCGTGGCCTTGGCCGGGCGCTGCTGACCGGCATCGAGGCCGACGCCCGCACCAAGGGCGCCCATTCGATCCTCGCCGGGGTCAGTGGCGGCAACCCCGAAAGCCGGGCGTTTCATGCCGCCATGGGTTACGGCGACCCGATCATCGTGCCACAGGCGGGGTGGAAGTTCGGCCGCTGGTGGGACTTGTGGCTGATGCAGAAAATCCTCTCCTGACAGCGGCTTGCCGGGGGGCTATGCTGGGCCCATGTCGATCTGGAACCGCATCACCGCCGCCCTGTCCGCGCTTGCCGCGGGCGAACCGCTTTCGGCGGTGTTCGACCATCTGCGCAGCCCGCCCGAACGCTCGGTCGGCTTCACCATCGCCATCATCGCGTTGGGGGCCAAGATGGCCAAGGCCGACGGCACGGTGACGCGCGACGAGGTGGCGGCGTTCCGGCAGATTTTCGTGGTGCCGAAGGAGGACGAGGCCGCCGCCGCCCGGGTGTTCAATCTGGCGCGGCAGGATGTGGCGGGGTTTGACGCCTACGCCGGCAAGATCGCGTCGATGTTTGCCCGCGAACCCGGTGTGCTGCTGGATTTGCTGGAGGGCCTCTTTCAGATCTCGCTGGCGGATGGGCATTTCCACCCGCAGGAGGACCGCTTTCTGGCCGAGGTGGCACGGATTTTCGGCGTGGGTGACCGGGCGTTCCGGGCGCTGCGGGCGCGCTTTGTGCAGGATGCGCCGCGCGACCCCTGGGATGTGCTGGGCCTGCCGCATGGTGCCAGCCTGGATGACGCCCGCGCGGCCTGGAAACAGGCGGTGCGCGATTGCCACCCTGACCGGATGATCGCCCGCGGCGTGCCGCCCGAGGCGGTGCAACTGGCCACCCGCCGCCTGCTCGCCATCAACGCCGCCTGGGCCGAGATCAGCGGCGCAAAGGTGGCGTGATGGACACCGCCGCCCCCGCCCCGCAACGGCTGCGCATCGCCACCTACAATGTCGAATGGTTCAACGGCCTCTTTGACAACCACGGGCATCTGCTGGAGGATGCCGAGCCCTCGGCCCGCTATCAGGTCACGCGCGGCGAGCAACTGACTGCCATTGCCATCGTGATGACGGCGATGGATGCCGATGCGGTGATGGTGATCGAGGCGCCCGATACCAACGGCAAACGCAGTTCGGTGAAGGCGCTGGAACGCTTTGCCGCCCACTATGGCTTGCGCACCAGCCGCGCCGTGACCGGCTTTCCCAGCGAGACCGAGCAGGAGATCACCCTGCTTTATGACCCCGCGCGGCTGACCCCCCGGCATGATCCGATGGGCGAGCCGCCGGGGCATAATCCGGTGACCGACGAGCCGCGCTTCGACGGGGTGTTCCGCTATGATCTGGACACCGATGCGACCCCCGAAACCATCCGGTTTTCCAAGCCGCCGCTGGAACTGGCGGTGACGCTGGCGAATGGCCGGGCGCTGCGGCTGATCGGGGTGCATATCAAGTCGAAATCGCCCTATGGCGCGCGGGGCGAGGCGGCGATCACCCGTCTGGCCATTGAAAACCGCCGCAAGCAACTGGCGCAATGCGTCTGGCTGCGCCGCAGGGTCGAGGGGCATCTGGGTGCTGGCGAAAGCCTGATCGTGCTGGGTGATTTCAACGACGGGCCGGGGCTGGACGAGTATGAACGGCTGTTCGGCCATTCCGGCATCGAGGTGGTTTTGGGCCATGATGCCGACCCGGCACTGCAGCTTTACGACCCGCATGCGCGGATGGCGCTGACGCAGCGCATGGGCATGGCCGCCACCACCGCGCGGTTCTATCTGGCGCCGCAAAAGCGCTATTTCGAGGCTTTGCTGGATTTCATCATGGTCTCGCCCGATCTGGTGGCGGCGGGGCCGGACTGGCGGATCTGGCATCCGCTGAACGATCCGGGCTGTCTGAAGGTGCCGGAATTGCGCGAGGCGCTGCTGGCGGCGTCGGATCATTTTCCGGTGACGCTGGATTTACCGCTGTGATCTGGAAATTTCGCGCGGGATCGACTATGTTGGTAGGATGAAAGCCCTGTTGGCCCCTGTTGTGCTGTGCCTGTGCCTGACCCCGGTCTGGGCGCAGCAGGTTGAACCAGCGCCGAAGGCCGACGAGGGCTTCAGTCTGATGGAGGAAGGCGCCAAGCTGTTGTTCCGCGGTCTGATGGACGAGATGGAACCGGCGCTGGACGACATGGCGAAGGCCATGGCCGAGGCCGAGCCGGTGATGCGCGAGATGTTGCGACTGATGGGCGATATCCGCAATTACCATGCGCCGGAGATGCAGCCGAATGGCGATATTCTGATCCGCCGCAAGACGCCTGCGGAACTGGCAATGCCGGACGGGCCGGAGATCGAGCTTTAATCTTTTGTTTTTTCGCGTGTCGGGCGGCAAAACCGGTGTCCACTTTTGCCTGACACGCTTCAAGGCCGAAAATCCTTGAAGAAAGGATTTTCGGGGGGCTGTCTGCCCCCCGTGCCGCCCCGGGAGGGGCGTTCGCCGCTGAAATCCTTCCACTGGAAGGATTTCCGGGCGCGGCTCACCCCGAGGATATTTTTGCAAAGGTGAAGCCCGAAGGCTCAGGCCTTGGTGGCGCGGATCAGTGCCAGGATATCGCGGGCGGCGGCGGGGATGTTGGTGCCGGGGCCGAAGATCGCCTTGACGCCGGCGTCGTAGAGGAACTGGTAATCCTGCTGCGGGATGACGCCGCCGCAGATCACCAGAATGTCGCCGGCCCCTGCATCCTTCAGCGCCTGCACCAGTTTCGGCGCGAGGGTCTTGTGGCCTGCCGCCTGCGACGAGATGCCGACCACATGCACGTCATTGTCGATGGCGTCTTGGGCGGCCTCGGCCGGGGTCTGGAACAGCGGGCCCACGTCCACGTCGAAACCGATGTCGGCGAAGGCGGTGGCGATCACCTTGGCGCCGCGGTCGTGGCCGTCCTGACCCATCTTCACCACCAGCATGCGCGGGCGGCGGCCTTCTTCTTCGGCAAAGGTCTCGACATCGCGCTGAATCGCGGCGAAACCGTCGTCGCCTTCGTAGGCGGCGCCATAGACACCGGCCAGGGTTTTCACCTCGGCGCGGTGGCGACCGAAAATCTTCTCCATGGCCATGCTGATTTCTCCGACACTGGCGCGGGCGCGGGCGGCATCGACCGCCGCGGCCAGCAGGTTGCCGCCATGTTCGGCGCGGCGGGTGAGTTCGGCGAGGGTGGCTTCGACTTTGGCACCGTCACGGGCGGCGCGGATGGTTTGCAGCCGGGCAATCTGGCCGTCGCGCACGGCGATGTTGTCGATATCGAGGATGTCGATGGCGTCTTCCTGCGCCAGCCGGTATTTGTTGACGCCAACGATCACGTCGCTGCCGCGGTCGATGGCGGCTTGGCGGCGAGCGGCGGATTCCTCGATGCGCAGCTTGGGCATGCCGGTGGCGACGGCCTTGGTCATGCCGCCCATCTCCTCGACTTCCTGCATCAAGGCCCAGGCCTTGTCGGCCAGTTCCGCGGTCAGGCTTTCGACGTAATAGCTGCCCGCAAGTGGATCGACCACATGGGTGATGCCGGTTTCTTCCTGCAGGATCAGTTGGGTATTGCGGGCGATGCGCGACGAGAACGCGGTGGGCAGGCCCATCGCCTCGTCCAGCGCGTTGGTGTGCAAACTTTGCGTGCCACCCAAAGCGGCGGCCAGCGCCTCGTAGGCGGTGCGGACCACGTTGTTGTAGGGGTCGGCCTCTTGCAGGCTGACTCCGCTTGTCTGGCAATGGGTGCGCAGCATCAGGCTTTCGGGTTTCTTGGCACCGAATTCGGTCATGATGCGGTGCCACAACAGGCGGGCGGCGCGCAGTTTGGCGGCCTCCATGAAGAAGTTCATGCCGATGGCGAAGAAGAACGACAGGCGCCCGGCGAAGGCATCGACATCCATGCCGCGGGCGATGGCGGCGCGGACGTATTCGCGCCCATCGGCCAGGGTGAAGGCCAGCTCCTGCACCAGGTTCGCCCCGGCCTCTTGCATGTGGTAGCCCGAGATCGAGATCGAGTTGAATTTCGGCATCTCGGCGGCGGTGTATTCGATGATGTCGGCAATGATCCGCATCGAGGGTTCGGGCGGATAAATGTAGGTGTTCCGCACCATGAATTCCTTGAGGATATCATTCTGGATGGTGCCGGACAGCAGTTTGCGGTCCACCCCCTGTTCCTCGCCGGTGACGATGAAATTGGCCAGAATCGGGATCACCGCACCATTCATCGTCATGGAAACAGAGACTTTTTCCAAGGGGATGCCGTCGAACAGGATCTTCATGTCCTCGACCGAGTCGATCGCCACACCGGCCTTGCCGACATCGCCTTCGACGCGCGGATGGTCGCTGTCATAGCCGCGGTGGGTGGCCAGATCGAAGGCAACCGAGACGCCCTGCTGACCCGCCGCCAGCGCCTTGCGGTAGAAGGCGTTGGATTCCTCGGCGGTGGAAAAGCCCGCATATTGCCGGATGGTCCAGGGCCGACCGGCATACATCGTGGCGCGGACACCGCGGGTAAAGGGGGCCAGCCCCGGGGTGCTGCCCATGTGTGGCAGGCTTGCGGTATCGGCGGCGGTGTAAAGCGGCTTGACCGCGATGCCTTCCAGCGTATCCCAGGTCAGGGCATCGGGGCTGCGGCCCTTCAGTTCCTTCTCTGCCAGTTTGCGCCAGCCATCCAGGTTCTCGGTCATCGGGCTTCCCCTGCCTAGGGCCAGGGTAAATACCCCGGCATTGATCCTTTGGTTTCGGCCCGCCCTGCCTTATATCAGACGGGGGAGGAGCCATGAAACCGCTTCACATCTTTGTTCTTGCAGCATTTCTGCCGCTGGTTGCCGTAGCGCAGCCGGTGTTGGCACCCGTGCCCGCCGAACAGGCGGTGCTGGCCGACATGATCTGGCGGCAGCGCCCGCTGGTGGTGTTTGCCGACAGCCCCGACGACCCCGATTTCATCCGCCAGATGCAGCTTCTGGCCCGCGATCCGGCGGCCCTTGCGTTGCGCGACGTGGTGGTGATCACCGATACCGACCCCGCCAACCCCAGCGCCATCCGGCTGAAGCTGCGGCCGCGCGGGTTTTCGCTGGTGCTGCTGGACAAGGACGGCGAGCCGAAGATGCGCAAGCCGCTGCCCTGGGACGTGCGCGAGATCACCCGCGCCATCGACAAGTTTCCCGACGCAAGGCAGGAACTGCTGGACCGGTATCCGGGGCGGTAGGGCGGCGCAGACCGGCGCTGCGGCAAGACCGCTGCGACCGGAAAGGAGATGCGCCGCCCTTGCACCTTATTCGAACTCCATGATCACATCATCGACCCGCAGGCTGGAACCGGCCTTGGCCTTGATGCTTTTCACCACCGCAGTGCGCTCGGCTTTCAGGATGTTTTCCATCTTCATCGCCTCGACCGTGGCCAGCGCCTGACCTTCCTGCACTTCCTGACCGACCTCGACCGCGATGTTCACGATCAGGCCGGGCATCGGGCACAACAGGAAGCGCGAGGTGTCGGGGGCTACCTTTTCCAGCATCAGCGCCCCAAGTTCGGCCTGCCGCGGTGTGCGCACCAGCACCTTCAGATCGGCGCCGCGCAGCCGCAGCCGGAAGCCCGAGGGGATCTTGCCGACCTTCATCACCAAAGGCTCGCCATCCACCGAGATGCGCGCCAGATGGCCGCCCGGCGTCCAGTCCGAGGTCACCCGATGCGGCGCGCCATCGGCAAAGCTGATGGTCGAGCCGTCGCGGTCGGCGGCCACGATCACCGGGTAGGACTGGCCTTGCAGGCTGACCACCCAATGATCGCCGACCTTGCGCTCGTGGTTGTCCATGGTGCCGGAAATCCGGGTGCGCCTGATCTCGGCCACCCGGTTCATCGCGGCGGCGGCAGCGGCAACCCGGCGCAGCAAGGCCTCGTCCAGCGTGGCGCCCTTGAAACCATCGGGATATTCTTCCTCGATGAAGGCGGTGGTAATCGCCCCCGACACAAAGCGCGGATGGTCCATCACGGCGGCAACGAAGGGCAGGTTGTGGCCGATGCCTTCAACCTCGAAGGTGTCGAGTGCGGTGCGCATTTCCTCGATGGCTTGCGTCCGGGTCGGTGCCCAGGTGCACAGCTTGGCGATCATCGGGTCGTAATACATGCTGATCTCGCCGCCCTCGAACACGCCGGTATCGTTGCGCACGATGCCGCCGGTAACGGTGGGGCCTTCGACCGGCGGGCGATAGCGCGACAGGCGGCCGATCGACGGCAGGAACTTGCGATAGGGGTCTTCGGCGTAAAGCCGGCTTTCCATCGCCCAGCCGTTGATCTTCAGATCGTCCTGGGTGAAGGGCAGCTTCTCGCCATTGGCGACGCGGATCATCTGTTCCACCAGATCGATACCGGTGATCAGCTCGGTCACCGGATGTTCGACCTGCAGCCGGGTGTTCATTTCCAGGAAGTAGAAGTTGCGCTTGTCATCGACGATGAATTCCACGGTGCCTGCGCTGGTATAGCCCACGGCTCGCGCGAGGGCGCAGGCCTGTTCGCCCATCGCCTTGCGGGTGGCGGGGTCCAGGAAGGAACTCGGCGCTTCCTCGATGACCTTCTGGTTGCGGCGCTGGATCGAACATTCGCGCTCGTGCAGATAGACGCAGTTGCCATGGCTGTCGGCCAGCACCTGAATTTCGATATGGCGCGGTTGCGTCACGAACTTCTCGATGAAGATGCGGTCATCGCCAAAGCTGGCCGCCGCCTCGTTCTTCGACGACTGGAAACCCTCGCGGGCTTCGGCGTCGTTCCAGGCAATGCGCATGCCCTTGCCGCCACCGCCGGCGCTGGCCTTGATCATCACCGGATAGCCGACCTTGGTGGCGATCTTCACCGCCTCGTCGGCATCGGCGATCAGCCCCATGTGGCCGGGAACGGTGGAGACATTGGCCTCTTGCGCGATCTTTTTCGAGGTGATCTTGTCGCCCATCGCCTCGATGGCGGGCGACGGCGGGCCGATGAACACCACGCCGATGGCTTCCAGAGCCGCGGCGAACACCCGGTTTTCGCTCAGGAAACCGTAGCCCGGATGCACCGCCTCGGCGCCGGTCTGGCGCACGGCGTCCAAGATCTTGTCGATCACGATATAGGATTGCGCCGCCGGGCTGGCACCGATGTAAACCGCCTCGTCGGCCATCTTCACATGCAGCGCGTGGCGGTCGGCATCGGAATAGACGGCGACCGTCTTGATGCCCATGCGCTTGGCCGACTTGATGACCCGGCAGGCAATCTCGCCCCGGTTCGCGATCAGGATCTTCTTGAACATCTCGGTCCCTTCCGAAGCTGCGCCGGGTTTTCTTCCGGTCGCACAGATATGAAAAAGCCACCGGAGCACGCGGCTCCGGTGGCGATAGTGCAGTTCAGGCGGTTACGGGTCGTGACGCAGGGTCGCGCCCCGCAGGGGTTACTTGCAGCCCGGGACGTTGAGGTCGTCGCAGAACACGCCCGCAGCCCCACCGATGAGCGCGCCGGTAAGCGCATGGCCGCCGGTGGCATCGGCCACGACTGCGCCCGTGGCCGCCCCGGCAAGCCCGCGTTCGGCATCGCCTTGCAGGCAACCCGCCAGCGAGGACAGCACGGCTGCTGCGGCAACCCATTTGACAATCTGCATACTACTCGGCCTCCATTTGGAATTGTTGTGAAACCGGACACTATCGCAATCAATGCCGGATCAAAGGGAAAACCGTGCAAACCGACCTTGGTCGGATGCCGATCGGCAAAGCCATGCCGATGAAAGCCGCCCGCAAACGGCAAAAGCGGTCTGACCCGAGTAGGGTCAGACCGAAGGGAAGGGGAAGGGGTAACATCTTGACAGGTCAGGGCAAAAGACCGCACGGCCCCTGCCCTGCCATCACGATGCAGCGGTTGCCGATCTGTGGCAAAGCCAAATAATCCTGCCGCCGCGGGTTGCGCGGTTTCACGCCGGATCGCCCATGGGGTGCGCGGAAACATGCTCAATCGTCCCCGTCTTCGTCGTCCCAGTCGCCGCTTGGCACGGGCGGGGCGTTGGCGGCGAACACTTCGGGAAACGCCGCCTTGGCGCGGCGCAGATCAATGCGCAGCAATGCCTCGTAGCTTTCGGGATCGAAGGGGTCGGTGGCGGGCACCACCTCGCGGCCAAACAGCCAAGACAGCCGGCCCGCATCCAGATTGCCGCGCTCGAACGGGTCTTCCCCGAAATGCGCCCAGAGGGCGGCCATGAAGGCGCGGTCAGCGGCACGGTCCGGTGCCTTGCGGTCACGAAACCGCTCGCGCTTGATGATCTTCGCCGGGCCGGTCTTCATGTTGGCCCGGCGGATCACGAACTGGAAATCCGTGCCCATCAGCCGCCCGGGAAAGCCGCGATGCTTCAGCATGACGCGGCCCCCCGGCAGGCAGCAAGATCAAGGCAGGGCCGGGACAACCGAACTCCGGCACCCCGGCCTGACCCCTCAGTTGCCGTATTTGCCGTGGAACACCGGCTCGGTGGTAAGCGGCTCGTCAACCATGACAACCGGGTCGGGTTTCGGCGCACAGGCTGCCACAAAGGCAACCAGACAAAGGGCCACAAGGGCGCGTGTGCTGTTCGACATCCTCTGCTCCGTTCATTCCGGGGGGTCGTTGGTGCGGCATCGCTGCCGCTGCGCCCCCGTTGGGTGTGACGGGCCGCGACATCGCGACCCAAGGAAACAATACCCCATTCCGCAGCCGATTGACACGATTTCGCGGCCAATCCCGGCCGCTGTGACCCGGCTACATCAATCGCCCCCTGCGCAGGCCGGTCTTTGGCAACATGTTGTGGCAGCATCAGAAAGCTTCCCATATGCAGACACCATCCCGCAGCGAGAACGCCTCGAAGAACTGCGTAGCCTCGGGGGCCGTCTCGCCGAACGGCACCGCAGTATCCGAAAGCGAAATCACGATCTGCTCGGGCAGCGGCCCCAGGTCGGCCAGCCACGGCAGCGCGAAGCTTTCGCACAGCACACGCATGTCCTCGGTCGCGGTTCCGGGCGGGATGCTGCCGCCATTCCGTGCAATCTGTGGTGCCAGAAACCGGAACCGCAAGGTTGTCCCGGCGGTTCCCGGCGCGTTCAGAATCACGTCCTGCAAGGTCACAAGCTGCCCCGAGGGCACGGCAATCGGCTGGGCGCTGCCCACCAGCAGCACCTCGCCTTCCGCCTGCACTGTCCAGAGGCGCTCTGCCCCGGTCAGCCCCGCCATGGCCCTGCTCCCTCGCCATCCCGCAACCGCATCCCCGTTTCCCAGCCGTCAAAGCGGGATATTGTCGTGTTTTTTCCACGGGTTCTTCAGTTGCTTGCCACGCAACGACGCAAAAGCCCGCGCCACCCGCCGCCGGGTCGAACGCGGCGCAATCACCTCGTCGATGAAGCCCTTTTCGGCGGCCACGAACGGGTTGGCAAAGCGGTCCTCATAGTCCTTGGTGCGGGCGGCGATCTTGTCCTTGTCGGCCAGTTCGGCGCGATACAGGATTTCCACCGCGCCCTTGGCCCCCATCACCGCGATTTCCGCCGTGGGCCAGGCATAGTTGAAATCGCCGCGCAGGTGCTTGGACGACATCACGTCATAAGCGCCGCCGTAGGCCTTGCGGGTGATCACCGTCACCTTCGGCACCGTCGCCTCGCCATAGGCGAACAGCAGTTTCGCGCCATGCTTGATCACGCCGCCGAACTCCTGGCTGGTGCCAGGCAGGAAGCCCGGCACATCGACCAGCGTCAGGATCGGAATTTCAAAGGCATCGCAGAACCGCACGAAGCGCGCGGCCTTGCGCGAGCTGTCGATATCCAGACAGCCCGCCAGCACCATCGGCTGGTTGGCCACCACGCCGACCGACTGGCCTTCCAGACGGATGAAGCCGGTGATGATGTTGGCGGCGAAATCCTTCTGGATTTCAAAGAAATCGCCCTCGTCGGCCACCTTCTGGATCAGCTCTTTCATGTCATAGGGCTGGTTCGGGTTGGCCGGGATCAGCGTGTCGAGACTCGGCTCGATCCGGTCGGGCGCATCAAAGAACGGCCGGGTCGGCGCGCGGTCGCGGTTCGACATTGGCAGAAAGTCGATCAGGCGGCGAATCTCGTAAAGCGCCTCGACATCGTTTTCAAAGGCGCCGTCAGCGACCGAGGATTTCTTGGTGTGGGTGCTGGCACCCCCCAGTTCCTCGGCAGTCACCACCTCGTTGGTCACGGTCTTGACCACGTCGGGGCCGGTGACGAACATGTAGGAACTGTCCTTCACCATGAAGATGAAGTCGGTCATGGCAGGGCTGTAAACCGCGCCACCGGCGCAAGGCCCCATGATCAGGCTGATCTGCGGCACCACGCCCGAGGCCATGATGTTGCGCTGAAACACCTCGGCGTAACCGGCAAGGCTGGCCACACCTTCCTGAATCCGCGCGCCGCCCGAATCGTTCATCCCGATGACCGGCGCGCCGTTCTGCATGGCCATGTCCATGATCTTGCAGATCTTTTGCGCGTGGGTTTCCGACAGCGAGCCGCCGAACACCGTGAAATCCTGGCTGAACACATAGACCATGCGGCCGTTCACCGTGCCCCAGCCGGTCACCACGCCGTCGCCCGCCGGGCGATCCTGCTCCATGCCGAAATCGGTGCAGCGATGCCGCACGAACATGTCGAGTTCCTCGAAGGAATCCTCGTCCAGCAGCAATTCGATCCGCTCGCGCGCGGTCAGCTTGCCCTTGCCATGCTGGGCCTGCACCCGGCGCTCGCCGCCCCCGGCCCGGGCAATCGCGCGACGGTCCTCAAGTTCCTGCAGAATATCCTTCATGGCATCCCCCTCCGAATTTTGCCGCACCATAGCGCCAAGGCACGGGGCCAGAAAGCGGAAATCGGATAATTTGCAAACTATTGCCAAGGTCACGTCTGCAAATTGCAAATACGCAAATCATTGCAATTTCCGCGCCCTCGCGGCACAGAACTGCGATCCAATCGCGAGTGCAAGATGCCCCAGATTCCCGTGCCGGTCCTGACCGTGCTTTTGCTGCTGGCCTCCAATATTTTCATGACTTTCGCCTGGTATGGCCACCTGAAATTCAAGTCGGAACCGCTGTTCGTGGTGATCCTGGTCAGTTGGGGCATCGCGTTTTTCGAGTATGTTCTGCAGGTGCCCGCCAACCGCATCGGCAGCGGCCACTATTCGGCAGCGGAACTGAAAACCATTCAGGAGGTGATCACCCTGCTGGTTTTCGCCGTTTTTTCCGTGACATACCTGAAAGAGCCGCTGGCGTGGAACCATCTGCTCGGCTTTGCCTTCATCGCCTGCGGCGCGTTTTTCATCTTTCACAAGTGGGCCTGAACGCGGGACAGGCTTGCGGTATCGTTGCTTGACACCAGGGATTTGCAAATCCAGAATCCGCTTTGCAAAACAGGTGATCCATGGCCACGCAGAAACTATATGCCGGGGTGAAACTGCGCGAGATTCGCGCGCGGCTTGGGCTGACCCAGAAGGCCTTTGCCGACAAGCTGGGGGTGTCGCTGCCCTATCTGAACCAGATGGAGAACAACCACCGCCCGGTTTCGGCCTCGGTGGTGCTGGCGCTGGCGCAGGAGTTTGGCACTGACGTCACCGAACTGACCACCAACGACGCCGAGCGCATCGTGTCGGACATGCGCGAGGCGCTGGCCGACCCGGTGTTTGCCGCCGTGCCACCGCCGCTGGCCGACCTGCGGCTGGCCGCCTCCAACGCTCCGGCGCTGGCGAGGGCGTTTCTGGACCTGCACCGCGCCTATCGGCAAAGCCATGAACGGCTGGCCTCGCTTGACGAGGCTTTGGGCCGCGAAGACACCTCGCTGCGGCCCTCGCCGTGGGAGGAGGTGCGGGACTTCTTTCACTATTGCGACAATTACCTGGATGCGATCGACCGGGCAGCAGAGCATTTCGCTTGCCCCTCAGGTATCCGAAAAGACGTGGTAAAATCGGCATCCGAGGCCTTGCGGAAGCTTGGCATCGACTTGCACTATTCGGACAATTCCGTCTTGCGCCAGTTCGACCCGGCGACCGCGACGCTGACGCTGTCTGCCCGCGCCGATCCCGCGACACAGCGGTTTCAACTGCTGTATCAGGTGGCGCTGGCCACCCAGGGCGACCTGCTGGAAGCGACGCTCGATCTTGCGCGGTTCCAGACCCCCGAGGCGCGCGACATCGCCAAGATCGGGCTGGCCAACTATTTCGCCGCCGCCGCCCTGCTGCCCTACCGGGTGTTTCAGGCCGCCGCCATGGAAACCCGTCACGATCTGGAACGGCTGGCCGACATCTTCGGCGCCTCGATCGAGCAGGTGGCGCACCGGCTATCGACCCTGCAACGCCCGGGCGCCAAGGGTATTCCGTTCTTTTTCGTGCGGGTCGATCAGGCTGGAACCATCACCAAGCGTCACTCCGCCACCAGGTTGCACTTCGCCCGCTTCGGCGGTGCCTGCCCGCTTTGGAATGTGCACCGCGCCTTCGAGACGCCGGGGCAGTTTCTGCGGCAACTGGCCGAAACCCCGGATGGGGTGCGCTATCTTTGCCTGGCGCGCGACGTCTCCAAACCCGGCGGCTCGTTTCAGGCACCGGTGCGGCGCTATGCCATCGGTCTGGGCTGCGAGGTACAGCACGCCAGCGCCCTGGTTTACGCCGACGGGCTGGACCTGCGTGGGAGGTTCGAGCCGATCGGGATTTCCTGCCGGATCTGCGAGCGGCCCGACTGCCACCAGCGTTCAGTGCCACCGCTTGAACGGCGCCTTCGCGTCAACCCCGACCGGCGCGGGTTCCTGCCCTACGAGATCGCCGATTGATCAGGCAGCCCGCAGCGCCGCCCAGATCTGGTCCTTCAGCCGCAACCGCAGTTTGCGCAGGTCATGTTCATGGTCGGTCGCGGTGGGTTCCAGCAGCGATTCGGCGCGGAAGACCTTCTCGTTGACCGCCGCATACTCGGCCATCAGCTTGGCAAATTGGCTGTCCTTTTCCTTCAGCGCATGGATCCTGGCCGCTTCGGCCGGAAAATCATCAACCAGATCATGGGGAATATGCGACATGCCGTTTGTCCTTTTGGTGTTGCGTTGCCCCATTGGTAACAGCCGCAGCCCGCCGCACTTTGACACCGATCAAATCAGCGGCGGCAAATCAGCGGCGGACCGGGCGAAAACCGGCGGCCCTCGCCGCGGATTCCGTACAGAAAAACGCCTCGCCCCGCGCCAGGTTGATTCGGGTCACGGCATAGTCGCGTTGGCCCGGGCGGTGATAAATCCGGCCCGAGGCGCTGATATTGGCCTTGATGGCACAGCCCTCCACCACCGCAGGCGCCCTGTCCGCGCCCGCATGGCGAAACGCTTCAGGGGACTGCATCACCGCCGACCAGATGCCCAGCTTCCGACGCTCGGCCCCGGCTTCCGCCCGGGCATAGCGGTCAGAATAGCGCCGGTAGGCACCGGCCGCCCCGGCCTCGACCAGCAATTGCCCAAGATCGCGGCCCGCAGCGGTGCAGATCGCCACCGAGCGGCCGTATTTGTCGCGGTCCTGAACCGTGCAGCTTACGGCGGCGCCCTGCACGGCCTGCGCGAGTTCCTCGCGCGCCCAGTGACCGCAGGCCCAAGCCTGACCGCCACGGGTGCAGGTTTGCTGCAATTCCGGCGCATCAATGCCGAAAAGCCGAACGGCATGGCCAGCAACATCCAGAGTATCGCCATCGACAACATGGGCATCCCCCTCCAGCGTCAGCGCCCAGGCAGGCGCCGCTGAGGCAAGAATAAGAACGATCAACGAACGAATGATTAACATCTGCCCGAAATGCCGCCATTTCTGCCGCGAAATCAAGGGCAGTTCTTGCCAAATGGTTAACAGCTAGCGCTGGCTGCTGGCCCAGGCCGGGTTGATCCACGGCTCCAGGCTGGCCGCAGGCAGCGGCACCCTTCCCAACAGATGATCGGCGGCCTTCTCGCCCACCATGATCGACGGCCCGTTCAGGTTGCCGTTGGTCACCCGCGGGAAGATCGAGCTGTCGGCCACCCGCAGCCCCTCGACCCCGATCACCCGACATTCCGGGTCCACCACCGCCAGCGGATCGTCGCTGCGCCCCAACCGCGCCGTGCCGCAGGGGTGATAGGCGCTTTCGGCATGTTCGCGAATGAAATCATCCAGTTGCGCGTCGCTTTGCACCCCCTCGCCGGGCTGGATCTCGCCTTTCACGAAAGGCGCAAAGGCCGCCTGGCCGAATATCTCGCGGGTCAGACGGATGCAGCGGCGAAAATCGTCCCAATCCGCGGGATGCGACATGTAGTTGAACAGGATGCGCGGCGCCGCTGCCGGATCGGCCGAACGCAGCGTCACCGAGCCACGCGATTTCGACCGCATCGGCCCGACATGCGCCTGAAATCCGTGGCCCGCCGCCGCAGCCTTGCCGTCGTAGCGCACCGCTATGGGAATGAAATGATATTGAATATCAGGGTATTCCACCCCGATCTTCGAGCGGATGAAGGCGCAGGCCTCGAACTGATTCGACGCGCCCAGCCCCTTGCCGGTCATCAGCCATTGCGCGCCAACCGTGGCCTTGCCCCACAGGTTCCAGTGCTTGAACAGCGTGATCGGCTGCGACGCCGCATACTGCATGTAGATTTCCATGTGGTCTTGCAGGTTGGCGCCAACGCCGGGCCGGTCGGCCAGAACCGGAATACCGTGCTCTGCCAGATGCGCCGCGGGACCGATGCCGGAAAGCATCAGCAATTTCGGGGTGTTGAGCGACGAAGCTGCCAGAACAACCTCGCGCCGTGCCCGCAGCACTTCGATCTTGCCGCCGCGATCCACCTCGACGCCGACCGCCCGCCCGGCTTCGAACACCACGCGGCGGGCGAAGGCGCGGGTCAGCCGCACGTTGCCCGCCTTCATCGCCGGGCGCAGATAGGCGTTGGCCGCCGACCAGCGCCGCCCCTGCCAGATCGTCGCCTCCATCGGGCCGAAGCCCTCCTGCTGCTGGCCGTTGTAGTCCTGCGTCAACGGGTAGCCGGCCTGCGCGCCGGAACGGATGAAGGCATCGAACAGCGGGTTCTTGCGCGGGCCGCGGGTGATGTGCAGCGGGCCGTCGCTACCGCGCCATTCCGAACCCTCGCCGCCATGCCAGCTTTCCATCCGGCGGAAATACGGCAGCACATCGGCATAGGACCAGCCGCTGGCACCCTGCTCGGCCCAATGGTCGAAATCGCGGGCGTGGCCGCGCACATAGACCATGCCGTTGATCGAGGAGGAGCCGCCGATCACCTTGCCGCGCGGGGTGACCAGCGACCTGCCCCCCAGATATGGTTCCGGCTCGGTGTGATAGCCCCAGTCATAGCGGCCCATGTTCATCGGATAGCTGAGCGCGCCGGGCATCTGGATGAATGGCCCGGCGTCCGATCCGCCATGTTCGATGACCAGAACCGAGGCGCCGGCCTGCCCCAGACGGTAGGCCATGGCGCAACCGGCCGAGCCTGCGCCGACGATGACGAAATCGGCGGTCATGCCGAAATCCGGGTTTTGCAGCGGTCAATACGGCGCATCGACCGGCCCCATTCCGACATAGACGGACTTGATCTGGGTGTAATGCGCCACCGCCGCATGGCCGTTTTCGCGACCCACACCCGACAGTTTCGAGCCGCCGAACGGCATTTCCACCGGCGTCAGGTTGTAGGCGTTGATCCAACAGGTGCCAGCTTGCAGGGCGGCAATCACCCGATGCGCGCGGGTCAGATCGGCGGTGAAAACGCCCGCGGCAAGGCCGAATTGCGTGGCATTGGCGCGGGTAACCACTTCATTTTCCGTGGAAAAATCCAAGACTGCCATCACCGGGCCGAACACCTCCTCGCGCGCCAGTTCCATGGCGTCGGTGACATCGGCGAACACCGTGGGGGCCACGAAATTGCCTTGGGTCCGCGTGCCGCCACAAACCAGCCGCGCGCCCTCGGCCACCGCACGGGTCACATAGCCCATCACCTTGTCGGCTTGCAGGCCCGAGATCAGCGGCCCCATTTGCGTGTCGACATCCAGCGGGTCGCCCAGCCGGATCGCCGCGGTGCGCGCCGCCAGCCGGTCGAGAAACCGCGCCTTGATGCCCGCTTGCACGAATACCCTTGTGCCGTTGGAACAGACCTGCCCGGCGGAATAGAAATTCGCCAGCATCGCCGCCCCGACCGCACTTTCCAGATCGGCATCGTCGAAGATGATCAGCGGCGACTTGCCTCCCAGTTCCATCGTTACATGCCGCACGCCCTCGGCCGCCATGGCGTAAACCTTGCGCCCCGTAGGCACCGAGCCGGTCAGCGACACCTTGGCGACGCGGCCATCACTGACCAGCGAGGCCCCCACCGCACCACGCCCCTGCACCACGTTGAACAGGCCCGGCGGCAGACCGGCTTCTGCCAGAATCTCGGCCAGTTGCAGCGCCCCCAAAGGCGTCAGTTCCGAGGGTTTGAACACCATCGCATTACCCAGCGCCAGCGCCGGGGCGGCCTTCCAGCAGGCGATCTGGCTGGGGTAGTTCCAGGCGCCGATGCCGACGCAGACCCCCAACGGCTCGCGCAGAGTATAGGCGAAATCGCGGCCCAGCGGGATGGTTTCGCCGGTCACGCTTGGGGCCAATCCGGCAAAGAATTCAATAGCATCCGCCCCCGAAGGCCAGTCGGCCACCAGGGTTTCCTGGATAGGCTTGCCGGTGTCCAGCGTCTCAAGCTGCGCCAGATCCGGGTTGCGCTCGCGGATCAGATCGGCGGCGCGGCGCAGGATGCGGGCGCGTTCCACCGGGCGCAGTGCTGCCCAGGCACCTTGCGCCGCCGAGGCCGCAGCCAAAGCCGCCTCGATCACCGCAGGCGTGGCCTCGTGCAACAGCGCGATCACCTCGCCGGTGGCGGGATACAGCACCTCCAGCGGTGCCCCGGCGGCATCTTCCAGATAGGCACCGTTCACGAAATGGCTGGCAATCGGTTGCGCGCGCATCAGCTTTTCCCCTGCAATTGCGCATCGAGTTGCGCCAACACCGTCTGCATTGCCGCCGCCCCGTCGGGCGCGCCTTCCCGCAGCGCCTGCCGCAGGTAAACCCCGTCGATCAGCGCCCCCAGACCTTCGGCCACAGCCTCGGCCCGCGCCCCGGCCAAGGGCCGCAGACACACCAGCAGGTTGGACCGCAGCCGCCGCTGATAGACCGACAACAGCCGCCGCGCCTCGGGCACGGTCTGCGCCAGCACGTAGAAGTTCAGCCAGGCCCCCACCACCTCGCGGCGGAAATTGGCCGGGCTGAACGAGGCACACAGAATCGCCCGCAGCCGCGCTTCCGGCCCCTGCACCACCGCCAGCGCCCCGCGCACCTCGGCGCCGTAAAGCGACAGCACATGCCGCATCGCCGCCAGGAAAATCGCCTCTTTTGACCCGTAATAGTGGTGCGCCAGCGCCGAAGACATGCCTGCGCGCTTGGCGATCTGGCTGACCGTCACGTCAAGGCTGCCGCTGCGGCCAATTTCCACAATCGTGGCTTTGACCAGCGCCGCCTTTCGGATAGGTTCCATTCCAAGTTTCGGCATTGGCAGCCCTCAAACCTCTTGCCAAGCCGAGGTAGCGTGAAGTTTATTGACTCGTCAATCAACAAAAAACCACGGGGAGCTGACATGACCAGACTGCGTTCCACCCTTCTTGCCACCGCCACCGCCGTTGCGCTGGCCGGACCCGCCGCCGCCGCCGGTTGCGACAAGGTCACCTTCTCGGATGTCGGCTGGACCGATATCACCGCCACCACCGCCGCCACCTCGCTGGTGCTGGAGGCCTTGGGCTATGAGACCGAGACCAAGCTCTTGTCGGTGCCGGTGACCTATGTCGGCCTGTCGGAAGGCGATGTCGATGTGTTCCTCGGCAACTGGATGCCGACGATGGAGGCCGATATCGCCCCCTACCGCGATGCGGGCACCGTTGAAACCGTGCGCACCAACCTGGAAGGTGCGAAATACACGCTGGCCACCAATGCCGCGGGTGCGGCGCTTGGCATCAAGGATTTCGCCGACATTGCCGCCCACAAGGACGCGCTGGAAGGCAAGATCTACGGCATCGAGCCGGGCAATGACGGCAACCGGCTGATCCTGTCGATGATCGAAGGCGGGGCTTTCGGCCTGACCGGCTTCGAGGTGGTGGAATCCTCGGAACAGGGGATGCTGGCCGAAGTGGCGCGCTCGGGCGAGGAAAAGCCGATCATTTTCCTTGGCTGGGAGCCGCATCCGATGAACGCCAATTTCAAGATGACCTACCTGACGGGTGGGGATGAATTCTTCGGGCCGAACCTGGGCGGGGCGGTGGTCGCCACCAACACCCGCAAGGGCTATGTCGCCGAATGTCCGAACCAGGGGGCGCTGCTGACCAACCTGTCGTTCAGCCTGGCGATGGAAAACGAGATCATGGGCGCCATCCTGAACGACGGCGCCGACCCGAAGGAAGCCGCGAAAGCCTGGCTGGCCGCCCACCCGGAAGTGATCGAGCCCTGGCTGGCCGGCGTCACCACCAAGGACGGTGGCGATGCGCTGGCGGCGGTCAAGGCCGCGATCGGCCTGTGATCTGAGCCTGACGAAAGTGCCCTCCTCCGCCCGCGCGGGGGAGGGGTTTTGTTACCCAAGTCCGCCGTGGCCGCCGTGCTGCACCAAGCTGAAAGAACAGGCCCGCCCAACTCGGTCGGGGTGCGCGTCTTTCGCAGATCGTTCTAGATGAGCCTAGCGACAAGGGAGCGCTCATGCCTTTCATAATCGTTGCTGCTGTCCTTGCGCTGGTTCTTGTCCTGCTTCTGAACCCGTTCAGCAGAACTGCATTGGTTCTTTCTGGTTTTGGCGACCCATGGGACATGCTTATGGGTCGGGAAAAAATCCCGGTCGGCAAGCTGGCCAAGACGGTGTTCGACTGGCTGAAAGCCAATGCCGCACCGCTGTTCGACACGCTCAGCGCCTGGATGGAGGCGCTGATCACCGCGATCCTGTGGCTGCTGCAAACGCCGCCGCCGCTGGTGATCATCGCGCTGGCGGTCGGGCTGACCTACGGGCTGCAACGGTCGTGGAAAACAGCACTGCTGGTGTTTGCCGGGTTTCTGTTCATCCTCAATCAGGGCTATTGGGAAGAGACCACCGAAAGCCTGACGCTGGTGCTTTCGGCCTGCGTGGTCTGCATGGGGCTGGGGGTGCCGATCGGCATCGCCGCCGCACATCGGCCGCGGCTTTACGCCTGGATGGTGCCGGTGCTGGACCTGATGCAGACCCTGCCGACCTTCGTCTATCTTATTCCGGCCATTGTGTTTTTCGGCATCGGCATGGTGCCGGGGCTGATTGCCACGGTGATTTTCGTCCTTCCCGCGCCGATCCGGCTGACCCATCTTGGCATCTCGACCACGCCGCAACCGCTGCTCGAGGCCGCCACCGCCTTTGGTGCCACACCGCGGCAACGGCTGTGGAAAGTGGAGCTGCCCTATGCCTTTCCGCAGATCATGGCCGGGCTGAACCAGACCATCATGCTGTCGCTTTCCATGGTGGTGATCGCCGCCCTGGTCGGCGCCAACGGGCTGGGCGTGCCGGTGGTGCGGGCGCTGAACTCGGTCAACACCGCGCTTGGATTTGAATCCGGCATGATCATCGTGGTGGTCGCCATCATTCTGGACCGCATGCTGAGGGTGACCCGCAAATGACCCAGCCTCGCGCCATCGCCGTCGAATTCGACCGGGTTTCCATCGTCTTCGGCGACCACCCCGACCGCGCCCTGCCGCTGATGGACCGTGGCATGACCCGGGCCGAAGTGCAGGAACAAACCGCGCAGATCCTTGGCGTGCATGATTGCAGCCTGACGGTGTATGAGGGCGAGATTCTGGTGCTGATGGGCCTGTCCGGTTCCGGCAAATCGACGCTGCTGCGCGGGGTCAACGGCCTCAACCCGGTGGTGCGCGGCGAGGTGCGGGTGTCGGATGGCGACAAGATGGTCTCCGTCACCCACGCCGACCGCGACACCCTGCGCCGCCTGCGGCTTTCCCGGATTGCCATGGTATTTCAGGCCTTTGGCCTGCTGCCCTGGCGCACGGTGCGCGAGAATATCGGCCTGGGGCTGGAGCTTGCGGGCAAATCTCTGGCCGAGCGCAAGGGCCCGGTGGACGAGCAGTTGACGCTGGTGAACCTCAGCGGGTGGGCCGACCGCAAGGTGGGCGAGTTGTCCGGCGGCATGCAGCAGCGCGTCGGCCTCGCCCGCGCATTCGTGACGCAAGCGCCGATTCTCTTGATGGACGAGCCGTTTTCGGCACTGGACCCGCTGATCCGGGCGCGGTTGCAGGATGAGTTGCTGGACTTGCAAGCCAAGCTGCAACGCACCATCGTTTTCGTCAGCCATGACCTTGATGAGGCCTTCAAGATCGGCAACCGCATCGCGCTGATGGACGGCGGCCGCATCGTGCAATGTGGCACCGCGCGCGAGATCATCGCCAATCCGGTGTCGGAATACGTTGCCGAATTCGTGGCCCACATGAACCCGCTGTCGGTGCTGACCGCGCGCGACGTGATGGTTGACGGCACCGGTGGATCAGTGACGGTGGATGCCGAATTCCCGGTGCTGAAGGTGATGGAAATGCTGCGCGACGGCGTGGCGGAAATCGGCGTCACCCAGGACGGCACGCCCTGCGGCATCATCCGCGCCAGTGATGTGATGGCGAAACTGATCAACCCGCGCGGTTCGGCCTGACTATTTCCGATTGAAAATCAGCGTGTTGCCACGACCAACGTAGGAAAGCTCCATCCGGTCCGGCGTCAGCGACACGATGTAGAAACACGGCACATCCATCGGATCGCCGCCCATCATCTGCTTGGTGATCACCGGCCCCACACCCTCCGGCCCGTCCGGGCATTGGTCGGCAAAGGTCAGAACATCGGTTTCCACGATGTCACCGGCATAGAAATTGACCTCCTCGGACCCCAGCACCTGCAGTTCGTTCTGCGGGTCGGTGGCGTCGATCCAGCCGCCCTGCATCATGTCGCGCAGCGGGGCGAAAGCGTCGGGCGAGATCACCGCCATGCTGCTGATCGCCGCCTCGATGGTGATGTCGCCCTGCGAGATGATATCGCCTTTCACCTCGATGGGCGTGTTGACCGGCAGGTCTTCCAGCAGCTTCAGCGTCGCCGGATTGGTGGCGGTTTCGCTGCCATACCAGCGCCAGCCCTCGGCGTAAAAGGCGCAGAACGGCGCGTTGTCGATCAGCGTGCAGCCCTGCACCAGCCCCTGCACGATGAACGGCTCGCCATGGCTGCCCGGCGCGAAAGCCGGCTTGGCGGCCAGACCCAGATCGGTTTTCGAAACCTCGGCCAAGGCCACGGATGCCGGGGCAAGGCTCAAGGCAGCCGCGAGAACGAACTTGTGCATATCAAAGCCCTTTCAACATGTTGCCGACAGGCTAACACGGTAGCAGCACCACTGTCGCGGGCAATGGCGCCGCAGCTCAGGCCTTGGCAACCTTGGGTTTCGCCGCGGCCTTCGGCTTGGCAACCGCCTTCGGTTTCGCCGCCGCCTTGGGTTTTGCCGCAGCTTTCGGCGTGGCCGCAGCCTTCGGTTTCGCCGCAGCTTTCGGTTTCGCCGCAGCTTTCGGTTTCGCCGCAGCCTTCTTGACCTTGCCGCCCTTGGCCGCCTTTTCCGCCAGCAACGCCAGCGCCTCGTCCAGCGTCACCGCCTCGGGCGCCAGTTCCTTCGGCAGCGTGGCATTGACCTTGGCCCATTTCACATAGGGCCCGTATTTCCCCGGCATCACCGACACCGCGCCGCCATCCGGGTGCTCGCCCAGCTCGCGCAACGGCCCGGCGGCAACCCGACCGCCACGGCTGAACTTCTGCGCCAGCACTTCCACGGCGCGGTTCATGCCGATGGTGAAAACCTCCTCGACATCCGCGACATTGGCATAAGTGCTGCCGTGCTTGACGTAAGGCCCGAACCGCCCGATCGCCGCCTCGACCGGCAGGCCATCCTCGGGATGCGGGCCGATCTGCCGCGGCAGATTGAGCAGCATCAGCGCCCGCTCCAGCGTCAGGCTTTCCGGCGTCCAGCCCTTCGGCAGGCTGGCGCGCGGCGGCTTCGGCACCGCTTCGGTGGCCTCGCCGCGCTGCACATAGGGGCCAAACCGCCCCGAGCGCAGGCTGATCGCCACGCCATTCTCATCCATCCCCAGCACCTGCCCATCGGGCGAGATGCCGTTCTCCTCGGCCCCCGAGATCGGGCGGGTATAGCGACATTCGGGATAGTTGCCGCAGCCGATGAAGGCCCCCCCGAACGGGCGGTTTTCAGGTGCAGCCGACCTGTGCCACAAACCTGACAGATGCGCGGATCGCTGCCATCCTCGCGCAGCGGATAAAGATGCGGCGCCAGAAATTCGTCAATCTTCGTCAGCACTTCACCGATGCGCAGATCGGCGGTTTCCGCAATCGCCGCCGAGAAATCACGCCAGAACCGCGCCAGCACTTCCTTGTAATCGCGGCTGCCGGCCGAGACATCGTCAAGCTGGGTTTCCAGATCGGCGGTGAAATCATATTCCACATAGCGGCGGAAATAGTTCGACAGAAACGCCGTGACCAGCCGCCCCTTGTCTTCGGGAATCAGCCGGTTCTTGTCCTTTTTCACATATTCGCGGTCCACGATGGTGGTCAGGATCGAGGCATAGGTCGAGGGCCGCCCGATGCCCAACTCCTCCATCCGCTTCACCAGGGTCGCCTCGGTATAGCGCGGCGGCGGCTGGGTAAAATGCTGCTCGGGCAAGACCTTGCGCTTGTCCACCGCCTCGCCCTGCATGATCTGCGGCAGGCGGCCCTCGTCGCCTTCCTCGTCGTCGCGGCCTTCTTCGTAGATTTTCAGAAAGCCGTCGAACAGCACCACCTGGCCGGTGGCGCGCAGCACCACCTGACCATCCGGGCTGGCCACATCGACCGTGGTCCGCTCCAGCCGCGCCGCTGCCATCTGGCTGGCGATGGTGCGTTTCCAGATCAGATCGTAAAGCTTGCGCTGGTCGGCCTCGGTCAGCCGCAGCTTTTCCGGCCCCGCCGCCATGTCGGTAGGGCGGATACATTCGTGGGCTTCCTGGGCGTTCTTGGCCTTGTTCTTATACATCCGGGGGCTGTCCGGCACATAGGCCGCCCCGAACCGATCCTTGATTTCCGCCCGCGCCGCCATCACCGCCTCGGGTGCCATGTCGATGCCGTCGGTGCGCATGTAGGTGATGTGCCCGGCCTCATACAGCCGCTGCGCCGCGTTCATGCATTGCTTGGCGCCCATGCCGAACTTGCGGCTGGCTTCTTGTTGCAGGGTCGAGGTCATGAAGGGGGCATAGGGGTTGCGCGCCGCAGGCTTGGCTTCGACCGATTGCACCGTAAATGTTCGATTTTGAACAGAATGGACCGCAAGTTCCGCCGCTTCAGCAGTCGGAATGTCGAATTTGTCCAGTTTCCTGCCGCCCAGCACGGTCAGCCGCGCCTCGAATTCCTGGCCGCGCGGGGTGGCCAGCGTCGCCCCGACCGTCCAGAACTCCTTCGCCCGGAAGGCCTCGATCTCCATCTCGCGCTCGACGATCAGCCGCAGGCAGACCGACTGCACCCTTCCTGCCGATTTCGCCCCCGGCAGCTTGCGCCACAGCACCGGCGACAGGGTGAAGCCCACCAGATAGTCCAGCGCCCGGCGTGCCAGATAGGCATCGACCAGCGGCACATCGACCTGCCGCGGGTTCTTCATCGCCTCGGTCACCGCCGCCTTGGTGATGGCGTTGAAGGTGACACGGGAAACCTTCTTGCCCTTCTTCAGACTGGAGGCGAGGGCCTCTTGCAGATGCCAGGAGATTGCCTCGCCCTCGCGGTCGGGGTCGGTCGCCAGAATCAGTTCGTCATCGGTTTTCAACGCCTCGGCAATGGCGCGCACATGCTTTTTGCTTTCGGCGGCCACTTCCCAAAGCATGGCGAAATCATGCTCGGGGTCCACCGAGCCGTCCTTGGCCGGCAGGTCGCGCACATGGCCATAAGAGGCCAGAACCGTATAGCCCGGCCCGAGATATTTGTTGATTGTCTTGGCCTTGGCCGGAGATTCAACGACAACGACGACCATGAAACCCTCTTTCGGCCAGACCTGAAGCGGTGGCGCGGCAAGATGGGAGCGAACCGGCGCGGTTGTCAATGGAGCCTGTGCGCCCATCGGGACACAAGGCCGTAAGGCCCGCCTCAGGCGGTGCGCGACAGCAACCCGCCCGCCTGGCGCAGCAGTTTGCCCTCCAGTTCCAGCGACAACAGTTCCGGCACCACCAGCGCCGCGGGCACCGCCAGATCGCGGATCAACTGATCCTCGGCCAGCGGGCTTGGCCCCAGCCGCGCCAATATCTGGCCGTGCAGCGCCGCCACTTCCGAAAGGCTGCGGGGCGCCGGAACCGGGCCAGGCAGCACCTCGGGTGCCGCGTCAACCTCGACATGCACCATATGCCCGCCCAGCGCCTCGATCACATCGGCGGCAGAGCGGATCAGCGTCGCCCCGTCGCGGATCAGCATGTTGCAGCCCGCCGCCCGCGCGTCGAACGGATGGCCCGGCACCACCAGCACCTCGCGCCCCTGATCCAGTGCATTGCGCGCGGTGATCAGACTGCCCGAACGCGCCGCCGCCTCGACCACGATGACCGCCTGCGCCAGCCCCGAGATGATGCGGTTGCGCAGCGGGAAATGCCGCGCCTGTGGCTGCAATCCCGGCGGCTGTTCGGAAATCCGGCAGCCTTTGGCGGCAATTTCCGCAGCCAGCGCCGCATTTTCCACCGGATAGATCACATCCACCCCGCCCGCCTGCACCGCCACGGTGCCGCGCGCCAATGCCGCCGCATGCGCCTCGGCATCAATGCCGCGCGCCAGACCGGAAACCACCACGAACCCCGCTTCGCCCAGTGTCTCGGCCAGCCGCCGCGCCATCCTCAGGCCAAGGGACGAGGCATTGCGTGCCCCCACCAGCGCCACCATCGGCCGCGCCAGCAGGCCAATGTCGCCCTGCGCCCACAAGACCGGCGGCGCATCCGGCAAATCCATCAGCGCGGCCGGATAGTCCGCATCGCCAAAACACACCAGCCGCGCCCCCGCGGCCCGGCCCTGCGCCATCTCGTGCCGCGCCACCTCCAGCGGGCAAAGCGCGTAATTATCCACCCCCGCCGCGGCGGCGATCTGCGGCAGGGCCGCCAGCGCCGCCTGAACCGAGCCGTGATCGGCGATCAGCCGGTGATAGGTCACCGGCCCGACCCGCCGCGACCGCGACAGTTGCAGGACCAGCAGCGGGTCCTGCGCCACCTCACCCATTTTCCGGGCCAAACCTGATCCTGTCGCCATCGTCTTTTCCCATCTGCGACCTCACTCTGCCCGCCAGATAGTTAACGACTGATGAATCGCGCCATGGTTCGCGCAACTTTCCCAGCACCCCCGCCCACAAGGGCACATCCACAGGCTGACAAAGGTTAGTGCACCCCGGCCAGCAAAGGCGCACACCCCGCCGATGCAGCGCCCGCCCACGCCGTCCGGCATCCGCCGAACCGCAGGGCGCCCAGCAATCAAGGAGAACTCCATGTTCAAGACCCTGCTTTCTTCCGCCGCCCTGATCCTCGCCCTGACCCCGGCCAGCTTTGCCGCCCCGCTCATGGTGCAGGACATCGACGTGCAGATCGACATGATGGCCCTGTCCAATGCCGAGGCCGCCACCCGCTTTGCCACCATGGAGGGCGACCTGGAAAACGCCCTGACCGCGCGTCTGATTGATCGCATCGCCGAAAAAGGCGTGCACATCATCGTCGATGTCTCCGAGGTCGAACTGTCGAATTCCTACACCGAAAAGATGAGCCTGGCCGACACCCGTCTGGTCGCCAACGTCAAGATCACGGACGACACCGACAATTCGAACTTCAACGCCTATGAACTGTCGGTCGATATCAATGCCGCGAAAGTGTTCTTTCCCGAAGGCACCGACGTGATGACGCTGCCCGCCACCAGCGAGGTCTATTACACCTCGCTGATCGCCGCCTTTGCCGATGCGGTTGTGTCCAAACTGGACGAGTAAACCCGGCCCTGCCTGCCGCCGATACTGCCCGGCGGCGGGCCCCTTCCCATTCACCTTTGCCTAAATATCCCCGCGCGGCGCGCATCCGCCCGCAATCGCGATTGATCCCGCCCGGAAAGTTTGATCAAATGTCTGGCGCAAGCTGCCCCACCGGGGGGCGCGAAGACGGAGTCCTCCCATGCTGAATGTCGAAGTGAACCAACGCCGCAGCGACGCGATCTCGCGCGGGGTCGGGTTGCAGACCCAGATCTACGCCCACAAGGCGCTGAACGCCGAGGTCTGGGATATCGAGGGCAACCGCTACATCGACTTCGCCGCCGGCATCGCCGTGGTCAACACCGGCCATTGCCACCCGCGCGTCATGGCCGCCGTTACCGAACAACTGGGCCGTTTCACCCACACCTGCCATCAGGTCATGGCCTACGAGCCTTATGTGCGGCTGGCCGAACGCCTGAACGCCGCCGTCCCCGGCCCCGGTGCCAAGAAGACCATCTTCGTCACCACCGGCGCCGAAGCCGTTGAAAACGCCATCAAGGTCGCCCGCATCGCCACCGGCCGCCCCGGCGTCATCGCCTTTGGCGGCGCCTTCCATGGCCGCACCTTCATGGGCATGTCGCTGACCGGCAAGGTCGAGCCCTACAAGCGCGGCTTCGGTGCGATGATGCCCGACGTCTGGCATGTGCCCTTCCCGCAAGACATCCACGGCATCTCGACCGCCGATGCGCTGGAAGGCATCACCAAGCTGTTCAAGAACGATCTCGACCCCGGTCGCGTCGCCGCCATCATCTTTGAACCGGTGCAGGGCGAGGGTGGCTTTTACCCCGCCCCGGCAGACCTGGTGCGCGGCATCCGCAAGCTGTGCGATACCCACGGCATCGTGATGATCGCAGACGAGGTGCAGACCGGTTTCGCCCGCACCGGCCATCTGTTCGCCATGGAAGCCTATGACGTGGCCGCCGACATCACCACCATGGCCAAGGGTCTGGCCGGTGGCCTGCCGCTGGCCGCCGTCACCGGCCGCGCGGAACTGATGGACGCCGCCCACCCCGGCGGCCTGGGCGGCACCTATGGCGGCAACCCCCTGGGCATCGCCGCAGGCAATGCCGTGCTGGACGTGATCGAGGATGAAAAGCTCTGCGCCCGCGCCAACGAGTTGGGCAGCCGGTTGAAACAGCGGCTGGAACAGATCCGCGCCACCACCCCCGAGATTGCCGACATCCGCGGCCCCGGCTTCATGGTGGCGGTGGAATTTGCCAACCCCGGCACCCACGAGCCCGACGCCGGTTTCACCAACCGGGTGCGGCTGGAGGCGCAGGCCCGCGGCCTGATCCTGCTGACCTGCGGCGTCTATGGCAACGTCGTGCGCTTTCTGGCGCCGATCACCATCCCCGATGCGCATTTCGCGGAAGCGATGGATATCCTGGAAGCCGCCGTCGCCGCCGCCCGCAAGGGCTGACCCCTGTCAAATACCTGAAAAGGCGGGGGAAACCCCGCCTTTTTCATGCGCGTCCCGACCGCCACAGCACCGCC
Organism: Rhodobacter ferrooxidans; assembly: GCF_000176015.1. GTDB lineage: Bacteria > Pseudomonadota > Alphaproteobacteria > Rhodobacterales > Rhodobacteraceae > Pseudorhodobacter_B > Pseudorhodobacter_B ferrooxidans. The sequence continues at coordinate 52,716 of NZ_ACYY01000011.1, forward strand.
GCCCCCAGCACGCCCGCCAGCAGCGACCCGGCCAGAATCCCGATCTTCACCCGGTCCTGCAAGGCGGCATCGTCAAAAGCCAGAAGGCCGATGAACAGGCTCATGGTAAAGCCGATACCGCACAGCAGCGCCACGCCCAGCACCTGCGTCCAGCCCGCCCCCTCCGGCAGCTTCGCCAGCCCCGACCGCACCAGCAGCGTCACCGCGCCAAACACCCCCAAGAGCTTGCCGATCAGCAACCCCCCGGCAATACCCAGCGTCAAAGGCTCGGTCAGTACCGCAGGCGTCAGCCCGGCAAACGACACCCCGGCATTGGCAAAGCCGAACAAGGGCACCACGAAAAACCCCACCGGCTTGTGCAACAACCGCTCCAGCCGGTGCAGCGGCGAGGCGGGGGCCTCGACGGCGCTGGTGCTTTCATCGGCCAGATGCCGCACCGGGATGGTCAGCGCCAGCACCACCCCCGCCAGCGTCGCATGCAGGCCCGAGCGCCAGACAAAGACCCACAGCACCACCCCCAGCAGCAGATAAGGCAGCAACCGGCTGACCCCCAGCCGGTTCATCGCCACCAGCGCCACCACCACCAACGCAGCCAGCCCCAGGTCGATCCCCGACAGCCCGCCGCTGTAGAACAGCGCGATCACGATCACCGCCCCCAGATCGTCGATGATCGCCAAGGCCGCCAGAAACACCTTCAGCGCCACCGGCACCCGCGGCCCCAGCAGCGCCAGCACCCCCAGCGCAAAGGCAATGTCGGTGGCGGTGGGAATCGCCCAGCCGCGCGAAAGCTCGGGCGAGCCGCGGTTGAAGGCCAGAAACACCAGCGCCGGCAGCGCCATGCCGCCCAAGGCCGCCACACCGGGAAGCAGCCGCGCGGGCCAGGTGGCCAGATGGCCCTCGGTCATCTCGCGCTTGATCTCCAGCCCGACCATCAGGAAGAACGTGGCCATCAGCGCGTCGTTGATCCAGTGCTGCAGGCTCATCGGCCCGATATAGACGTGCAGGGCGTGGAAATAGGCCGCGGCCAGCGGCGAATTGGCGGTGATGATCGCCAGCGCCGCCACCGCCATCAGCACGATGCCGCCCGCAGCCTCGCTGTTCAGAAACTGCCACAGGGTCGTTTCGCCCTGCGGCGACGGGGAATGGGTCTGCATACTGCTGCTCTCCTCAATACAAAGGTCCGGCAACCAAAGGTCCGGTTCGTCTCCGTTGCGGGAAAGCCCCGAAAGCGCACGCAGCACACGCCGTAAGCAGCGTCCGATATGGGGTTTTTCGCGGCGATTTCCAGCCCCTGCCGGCCAAAATCGCCAAATGCGGCGGCGAAATCAACCGCTTGCCCGCCCCGCGCCATGCCGGAACCCACCCCACAGCCCCCTTCCCCCGCCCCGCCGCAGCCGCTACAACCCCGCAATCGCAACCCCGAGGCCCCGATGCCCCACCCTTTCCCCGGCATCACCCTGACCGACGCCAGCTACAGCGTTGCGGGCAAGACCATCCTGCCCGGCCTGACCCTGAGCCTGACCGAGCCTCGGATCGGCATCGTCGGGCGCAATGGCTCGGGCAAGACCACGCTGCTGCGGCTGCTGGCCGGGCTGGTCGCGCCAACGTCGGGCACGGTGCGGCTGGGCGGCTTTGACCCCGCCAAGGACCGCAAGGCGGCGTTGGCAGCGCTTGGCATCCTGTTCCAGAACCCCGATCACCAGATCATCTTCCCCACGGTTGAAGAAGAACTGGCCTTCGGTCTGCGCCAGCAGGGCCGCAGCGATGCCGAGGCCCGTGCGATGGCCCGCGAGACGCTGACCCAGCATGGCCGCCTGCACTGGGCGCCAGCCTCGGTCGCCACGCTGAGCCAGGGCCAGCGGCATTACCTGTGCCTGATGGCGGTGCTGGCGATGCAGCCCGCCACCATCCTGCTGGACGAGCCCTTCGCCGGGCTTGATCTGCCAACGCAAACCCGGCTGATCCGTGCCTTGCAGGGCCTGCCGCAGCGGCTGATCACCATCAGCCACGACCCGGCGCTGCTGCAAGGCTATGACCGGGTGATCTGGCTGGAGGATGGCCATGTCCGGCAAGATGGCCCGGCGGCTGCCGTTTTACCGGAGTTCCACGCCGAGATGGCGCGGCTGGGGGGGCTGGATGCTGACGCTGACCTCACCGGTTGAAACGCCGCTGCACCGCCTGCCTGCCGGGGGGAAACTGGCGGCGCTGGCCGTGGCGACGCTGCTGCTGATGCCGCAGACCAGCCTTGTCGTGCTGGCGGCGGCAGGCCTCGCCACGGCGGCGCTGTATCTGGCGCAAGGCACCGCCTTCGCCGCCCACGGCGCGCGGATGCTGCGGCCGTTGTGGCCGTTCCTCTTGATCCTGGCGCTGTGGCATGGCTGGACCGGCGACTACGCCCTTGGCCTGCGCATCGGGCTGAAGATGCTCACCGCGGTGGCGCTGGCCAATCTGGTGACAATGACCACGCGGCTGGATGACCTGCTGGCGGTGCTGGAAAGGCTGGCCGCCCCCCTCGCCCGCATCGGCCTGAACCCCCGCCTTCTGGCGCTGTCGGTGGCGCTGGTGATCCGCTTCACCCCGGTCTTGCTGGACAAGACCGCCGCATTGATGCAGGCATGGCGGGCGCGCAGTCTGGGGCGTCCGGGCTGGCAGGTGGTGATCCCCGCAGTTCTGGTGGCCTTGGACGACGCCGACCATGTGGCCGAAGCCCTGCGGGCGCGCGGCGGACTATGACCCGGGCATCCGCCCCTTGCTGGAGACGACAATGGAACGCAGCGTGACCCATATCGCCCTGTTCGCCGCCCTGATCGCGGTGCTGGGGCTGGTGCCGCAGATCACGCTGATCACCGGCGTGCCGATCACCGCGCAATCGCTGGGCATCATGCTTTGCGGCACGGTGCTGGGGGCAAAACGCGGCGCGCTGGCGGTGCTGCTGTTCCTCTTGCTGGTGGCACTGGGGCTGCCGCTGCTGTCGGGTGGCCGCGGCGGGTTGGGCGTGTTCGCCGGGCCGACGGTCGGCTTTCTGATCGGCTTCCCGATTGCCGCCTTCGTGGCCGGGCTGGTGGTCGAGCGTAGCCGGATCAACATCTTCGCAGCCTCGGTGATCGGCACCACGCTGGGCGGCATCGTGCTGCTTTACGGCTTCGGCATCGTCGGCATGTCGGTGGTGCTGGGCAAGACCCTGCCCGAGGCCGCAGCTCTGGCGCTGGTCTATCTGCCGGGCGACCTGATCAAGGTGGTGCTGGCCGGGCTGATCACCCAGACCCTTGCCCGGGTGCGCCCCGCCGCCCTGCTGTCGCGGCCCTGAGCCGAAAGGCAACGCCGCTGCGGTCTCATGGCCTTTTGGACCATCGTGACAAAGTTTTGCCACATTTAAGTCTCATTTGATCTGGTCAGAGCAATTCGCATTCGGGCCAACCCGAAGCGCCAGACGAACAGGCATATCGTGGCAAACATCACCGGCACCACGGGGAACGATTCCCTGCGCGGCACCACCTCGGCCGATACCATCACCGGCCTTGCGGGCAATGACACGCTGAATGCCCGCGATGGTAATGACTCGCTGCTGGCCGGCACCGGCAATGACCTGCTTTACGGCGGCACCGGCAACGACTCGATGTATGGCGGCGACGACAACGACACGCTGGAGGGCGGCACCGGCAGCGATATCCTGTCGGGCGATGCCGGGATCGACACTGCCAGCTATGCGGCCTCGACTGCGGCGGTCAGTGTCAACCTGACCACCGGCACCGGCAGCGGCGGCGATGCGGCGGGCGACACCCTGAGCGGCATCGAGAATCTGCTCGGCTCGGACTACAACGACACCCTCACCGGCGATGCGGGGGCCAACGTCCTCAGCGGCGGCCTTGGCAACGACAGCCTGACCGGCGGCGGCGGGGCCGACACGCTGGACGGCGGCACCGGCACCGACACGGCGGATTATTCGCTGTCGCTGGCGGCGGTGAACGTCAACCTGACCACCGGCACCGGGTCTGGTGGCGATGCGGCAGGCGATGTTCTGACGGCAATCGAGAACCTGACCGGCTCGGGCCTTGCCGACACGCTGACCGGCGACACCGCGGCCAACGTGCTGACCGGCAATGCAGGCAACGACTGGCTTTCGGGCGGCAGCGGCATCGATTCGCTTTATGGCGGCGACAATGACGACACCCTGCTGGGCGGCAGCGGCAGCGATGTGCTGTCGGGCGGGGCGGGTATCGACACCGCCGACTATACCGGCTCGACCGCGGCGGTGAACGTCAGTCTGGCCTCTGGCACAGGCACCGGCGGCGACGCGGCGGGCGACACCCTGACCGGCATCGAGAACCTGACCGGCTCGGCGCTGAACGACACGCTGACCGGCGATGCGGCAAACAACCTTCTTTCCGGCGGCGCCGGCAACGACAGCCTGTCGGGCGGCGATAGCAATGACACGCTGGCGGGCGGCACCGGGGCCGACCTGCTGTCGGGCGGCACGGGCACGGATTCGCTTTACGGCGGCGACGACAACGACACCCTGCTGGGCGGCACCGGCGCCGACCTGCTGGATGGTGGCGCGGGCATCGACACCGCCGACTATACCGCCTCCAGCATTGCGGTGAACGTCAACCTCGGCACCGGAGCGACCTCGGGCGGCGATGCGGCGGGTGACACGCTGTCGGGGATCGAGAACCTGATCGGCTCGGCCTTCAACGACAGCCTGACCGGTGACGCCGGTGCCAACTCGATCAGCGGCGGCACCGGCAACGACAGCCTGATTGGCGGCGGCGGGGCCGACACGCTGGATGGCGGCACCGGCACCGACACGGTGGATTACGCGCTGTCGCTGGCGGGGGTGAACGTCAACCTGACCACCGGTGCCGGTTCGGGCGGCGATGCCGACGGCGACCTGCTGACCGCGATCGAGAACCTGATCGGCTCGGGGCTTGCCGATACGCTGACCGGCAACACCGCAGCCAACGCGCTGACCGGTGGTGCCGGGAATGACCTGCTGTCGGGCGGCAGCGGCAACGATTCCCTCTATGGCGGCGATGACAACGACACCCTGCTGGGCGGCAGCGGCAGCGATGTGCTGTCGGGCGGGGCGGGCATCGACACCGCCGACTATACCGGCTCGACATCGGCGGTGAACGTCAGTCTGACCTCCGGTTCCGGCTCTGGCGGCGACGCGGCAGGCGACAGCCTGACCGGCATCGAGAACCTGACCGGCACCGCGCTGAACGACACACTGACCGGCAGCGCCGGTGCCAACATCCTTGCGGGCGGTGCGGGCAACGACAACCTGTCGGGCGGCGATGGCGACGACACGCTGGTGGGCGGCACCGGGGCCGACACGCTGAGCGGTGGCCAGGGCATGGACTATGCCGACTATTCCGGCTCGGCCACGGCGGTGAACATCAACCTCGGCACCTGGACGGTGACCGGCGGCGATGCCACCGGCGACGTGCTGACCGGGATTGATGGCATTTTCGGCTCTGCCTTCAACGACACGATCATCGGCTTCAATGATCAGGGCCTGGTGGGCGACGTCTATACCAACGTGTTCTACGGCGGTGGTGGCAACGACTATATCGACGGCGCCGGATCGGACGACGTGCTGTATGGCGGCGACGACAACGACACCATGCTGGGTGGTGCCGGCAACGACGTGCTGTCGGGCGACGCGGGCAACGACTCGCTGTCGGGCGGCACCGGCAACGACACCGCCTCGGGCGGCACCGGCAATGACAGCATCAGCGGTGATGCCGGGGCGGATGTGCTGTCCGGCGGCGATGGCAACGACAGTCTGGATGGCGGCGCCGATGCCGACACGCTGTCGGGCGATCTGGGCGACGACCTGCTGTCGGGCGGCACTGGCGATGACGTGCTGCTGGGCGGCGACGGCAGCGACACACTTTATGGCGGGGATGGCAACGACACCCTGTCGGGTGGCGCGGGTGGCGATCTGCTGGTGGGGGGGCCGGATCGGACTCGTTCGTCGTTGGCGCAAACGACACCATCGACGGCGGCGAAAGCCTGGGCGATCTGGACGTCATCGACCTGTCCGGCCTTGGCCCGCACCGCATCATCCGCGATCCGCTGAACCCGGAAAACGGCATCATCCAGTTTCTGGACATCTACGGCAACGTCAACGGCACGCTGAGCTATTCCAACATCGAGACGGTGATCTCGTGCTTTACCCCGGGCACCCGCATCACCACCCGCCACGGACAGGTATTGGTCGAGGCGCTGGTGCCCGGCGATCTCGTGCTGACCCGCGATCACGGCTTGCAGCCGGTGCGCTGGGTCGGGGCCAAGCGGCTGGACACGGCGGTGCTGGCCGCCGACCCGCGCCTGCAACCGATCCTGATCGAGAAAGGCGCGCTGGGGGCTGGCCTGCCGGAACGCGACATGATGGTGTCGCGCCAGCACCGGATGCTGGTTTGTGGCCCCAAGGCGGAACTGCTGTTCGGCAGCGACGAGGTGCTGGTGCGCGCGGCCCATCTGACGGTGCTACCGGGGGTGCGGGCGCTGGCCCTGCCCGACGTGACCTATCTGCACATCCTGTTCGACCGTCACGAGGTGGTGCTGGCCGATGGTGCCTGGAGCGAAAGCTTCCAGCCCGGCGACCGCAGCCTTGGGGCGATGGACGCCGACCAGCGCGCCGAGTTGCAGGCGATCTTCCCCGAAATGGCCGCGCCCGAGATGCCGGTGCAGTTCGAATCCGCCCGCATCACCCTGAAATCCTTCGAGGCCAAGGTGCTGCTGGCCGCCTGAGGCGCTGCGGGCGTGGCACCGCCAGGCAGGCGACTCGGGTGCCACAAAGCGAAAGCCGCCGGTTGGCTTTCGCGTTATTGCGACTGATCGCCTTCCGGCGAAATATTTGTTCGTTGAAATGCTCTCCTGCGACACTTTCTGCGCTGATTTGCGGTTGACGCCCGGTTTCCCCCGCCATAGTTTCCGCGGCGAAGCATCAGGGGGCCGCCATGCGTGTCGTTCTAGTCCGGGTCGGAAAAAGGCGCATGGGCCGGTAACGGCAAACCATCAGGTTCCCCATGCGCCCCCGATTGACCCCCGGGGGCTTTTTGTTGTGCGAAGCGCCACGCGGCTGTGGCAGCAGAGGAAGTGACAGATGAACAAGGCACAGACCGGCACGATGACCGGCGCGCAGATGGTGGTTCAGGCGCTGAAGGATCAGGGCGTCGAGGTGGTGTTCGGCTACCCCGGCGGGGCTGTGCTGCCGATCTATGACGCGATCTTTCAGCAGAACGACATCAAGCACATTCTGGTGCGGCACGAGCAGGGCGCGGTGCACATGGCCGAGGGCTATGCCCGTTCCACCGGCAAGCCCGGCGTGGTGGTGGTGACCTCTGGCCCCGGCGCCACCAATGCGGTGACCGGGTTGACCGACGCGCTCTTGGACAGCATCCCGCTGGTGGTGCTGTCGGGCCAGGTACCCACCTTCATGATCGGCACTGACGGCTTTCAGGAGGCCGATACCGTCGGTATCACCCGGCCCTGCACCAAGATGAACTGGCTGGTGAAGGACACTGCCAAGCTGTCGGAAGTGATCCATCTGGGCTTTCATGTCGCCACCCATGGCCGCCCCGGCCCGGTGCTGATCGACATCCCGAAAGACGTGCAATTCGCCACCGCCGAATATACCCCAAAGCCGAAGGCCAAGGTTTCGCATTACCAGCCGCAACTGAAGGGCGATCTGGCGCAGATCACCCGGATGGTGGAGCTGATCGAAACCGCCGAGCGGCCGGTGTTCTATACCGGCGGCGGCGTGATCAACTCCGGCCCCGGCGCCAGCCAGCTTTTGCGCGAACTGGTGGATGCCACCGGCTTTCCGATCACCTCGACCCTGATGGGGCTGGGGGCTTATCCGGCGTCGGGCAAGGCCTGGCTGGGGATGCTGGGGATGCACGGGCTTTACGAGGCCAATCTGGCGATGCACGGCTGCGATCTGATGATCAACATCGGCGCGCGGTTTGATGACCGCATCACCGGGCGGATCAAGGATTTCAGCCCCGAGTCCACCAAGGTGCATGTCGATATCGACCCCTCGTCGATCAACAAGGTGATCCGCGTCGATGTGCCGATCATCGGTGACGTGGGGCATGTGCTGGAAGACGCGCTGCGGCTGTGGAAGGCGCGCGGCCGCAAGGTCAACAAGGCCGGGCTGGCGAAATGGTGGGCGCAGATCGCTGAATGGCGGGCGGTGAACTGTCTGGACTACAAAGGCTCGACCAAGCTGATCAAGCCACAATACGCGCTGCAGCGGCTGGAGGCCCTGACCAAGGGCATGGACCGCTATATCACCACCGAAGTGGGCCAGCACCAGATGTGGGCGGCGCAGTTCCTGGGCTTCGAGGCGCCGAACCGCTGGATGACCTCCGGTGGCCTTGGCACCATGGGGTATGGCCTGCCCGCCAGCATCGGCGTGCAGGTGGCACATCCCGAGGCTTTGGTGATCAACGTGGCGGGCGATGCAAGCTGGCTGATGAACATGCAGGAAATGGGCACCGCCGTGCAGTTCCGCGCACCCGTCAAGCAGTTCATCCTGAACAACGAACGGCTGGGCATGGTGCGGCAGTGGCAGCAGTTGCTGCATGGCGAGCGTTACAGCCAAAGCTGGTCGGAAAGCCTGCCGGATTTCGTGAAACTGGCCGATGCCTTCGGCTGCAAGGGCATCCAGTGTTCCGACCCCGCCGATCTGGACGACGCCATCATGGAGATGATCCGCTATGACGGGCCGTTCATCTTCGACTGCCTGGTGGAAAAGCACGAGAACTGCTTTCCGATGATCCCGTCCGGCAAGCCGCACAACGAGATGCTGCTGGGCGATGCCGAGACCGAAGGCGCGATTGGCGCCAAGGGGGCCGTGCTGGTGTGACGGGCGGAGCCGGGGGGCTGTCTGCCCCCCCGGCGTCGCCACGGGCGACGCGTTCCCCGCTGAAAACAGTCCACCGGACTGTTTTCCGGGCGCGTGTCACCCCGAGGATATTTGCGCAAAGGTGAATGAGGGCACGAGGATCAGCCTGCCGGGCGGATTTTCGAATGGCCGGGGTTGCCTTTGGGCATCGGCACGCCGTCGGGCAGCAGGAAGATCGCGGCATGGCTGCCTTCCATCGCATCCGGCAGGGTGATTTCGCGCCTCACCACATATTCGATCGGTTTGCGGCCGATCCATTTCAGCGGCGCTTCCTCGGTGTAGGACAGGCCGTTGCGGTCGATCCGGTCATCGCCGCGGCCGGGGAAGAATTCCTTGCCCTGAATCGTCACCCGGCCGCCGAGTTCTTCCATCACCATGTCCTCGACCTCGGGGCGCGGCTGCGGGATCAGCGCCCCGGCCTCGACCAGTTGCGCCAGACCGGCCTCTTGCGGCAGCACCGGATAGGGGGTGGTTTCAGACAGGCTGACCACGTCGGTGGCGGCGATGTCGATCAGCCCGCCGGGATTCAGCCGCAGCATTTCGGCCCAGATCGGGGCTGACGGGCCGGTGGTCGGCAAGGTGCGGGCACCGGGCAAGGGGGCCAGCGGGGCAATGGTGCCGCGGCCCAGATCGAGCGTGCCGAAGGTGGTGCCGGTGATGATCGCCAGTGGTGGCTTGCCAATGGCGGCGGTCAGGAAGTCTTCGTTCGACGGCTTGCCGGCCTCGGCCTTGTTCAGGAAATTCCGCGCGCAGGCCGCAGGGGCATTGCCGGCAACCTTGAGCTGGCGGCGTTGCAGCCCGATGGTGGCGACCATGCCATCCAGGCTGAGCAGGCCGTTGATGCGGTCCACCGCGCCGGAAAACCGCAGGATGATCGAGGGATCCAAGGACGTGATCAGCATGAGCTTGCCCTGCCCTTCCGGCACCACCACATCCGCCACCTGGGTCAGCGTGCCTTCGGGGCCGATCCGCAAGGTGGACAGCGCCGCGCCCTCGTAGCCCGCGATCACCACCACATCGGCGCCATCCGGCACCGGGCGCAGCGCGCAGGCTGGACGAAGGCTGTCCAGCAGCAGCACCCCGGGGTCCACCGGCCGCGCCCGCGCTGCAGGCTGGTTCCGCGCCAGCAAGTGTTGCAAAAACGCGGTGCGTTCGGCGTCCGACAGCAATCCGTCACCATTGGCATCCAGCCCCGTGATGCCTTTCGCCAGCCCGGCCATGTGTTCGGGCAGCGTCAGCACGCCATCGCCATCGGCATCCAGCAGCGGGAGAAAGCCGAAAACGCCGCGGTTGCGAGAGGAACCCTGCAAGGCCGGATCAGGCGGCGTGCCAAGCTCCGCCGGGTCCAGTTGGCCATTGCCATCGGCATCGCGCACCATCTGCTCGGCGATGAAGGCGGCGATGATCTGCTGTTTTTGCGGCTCGGATGGCTCCAGTTCGGCATTGCCCGCGCGCAGCGGCCGGTTGGCCTGCTGCACGGCGAAGGGGCGCAATTCGTCAACGGCGATGGTGAAATCGCCGTTCAGGTCATAGGCCAGCACGCGGCTCATTTCCTGCGCCCGGTGGGCCGCGAGATCCATGGCATCGGCCAGTTCGCTGTCCTTCGGCCCCAGCCCGGGCGCGCCGTCGCGTTCCCCGGCGTAGAACAGTTGCGCCCATTCCGCCTGCAACGCCTTCAGGGTGTCGGCGCGACTGACGATATGGCTGATGGTGCGGTCGCGCAGCAGTTCGGCGCCGCGGATGACTTCCGGCTGCGCCGCAGTTGGCTGCGGTGGCGCGGGCAGGACGCCTTCGGCCTGCGCCGCCCCCGCCACCGCAAGGGTGAGTGCTGCCGCCATTGCCAGATGCCGCGCCATGGATGGTCTCCGCTGCCGAACCTGCCTTCCCCGCACGCGTAAAAGTTGAAAGCGGCGAAACCATGACACAGGGCAGCAGCGGATATCCTCTGGCGATGGCGGCGGGCATCTTGTATTGCTGGGAAAACGGGCTGCGATTGCAGCGCAGATGGGTGAAGGAGACTGCGGTGTCGGCACTGAACATCAAGAAAGGCTCGACCAGCCACTCGGCCTACGAGTTGCGCGACCCCAATGCCGAGGCGATCGAGACCCATACTCTGGCGGTGCTGGTCGATAACGAAAGCGGTGTGCTGGCGCGGGTGATCGGGCTGTTTTCCGGTCGTGGCTACAACATCGACAGCCTGACCGTGGCCGAGGTTGACCATCTGGGCCACCGCTCGCGCATCACCGTGGTGACCACCGGCACGCCGCTGGTGATCGACCAGATCAAGGCGCAACTGGCCCGCATGGTGCCGGTACACGAGGTGCATGACCTGACGGTGGAAGGCCCGGCGGTGTTGCGGGAACTGGCGCTTTTCAAGGTCGCGGGCAAGGGCGAGGCGCGGATCGAGGCGCTGCGGCTGTGCGAGATTTTCCGCGCCAAGGTGGTGGACAGCACGCTGGAAAGCTTTGTGTTCGAAATGACCGGCACGCCGGAAAAGGTGGACGCCTTTGCCGATCTGATGCGGCCCCTGGGCCTGCGCGAAATGGCGCGCACCGGGGTTGCGGCGCTGTCGCGCGGCGCCTGAGCGGCCAGAAACGCTGGTCGCCGGGGTGCGGCAAATACGTGCAGCGGCGCCACGCATCCGGTGCCGCGCCGCTTGCCCCCTTTCCCCCGGCGCCGCCTGCCCCTAGTCTGGCGACGGTTTTGCAGAGACCGGGGTTTCGCAGGGGAGTAACCGCATGAAAACCATGATCGGCGTCATTGGCGGCTCTGGCATCTACCAGATCGACGGGCTGGAGGGCGCAAGCTGGGTCAAGGTCAAGACCCCCTGGGGCGCGCCCTCGGATCAGGTGCTGGTGGGCCGGCTGGACGGCGTGCCGATGGCGTTTCTGCCCCGGCATGGCCGCGGCCATGTGCATTCGCCCACCACCGTGCCCTACCGCGCCAACATCGACGCGCTGAAGCGGCTGGGGGTCACCGACGTGATCGCGGTGTCCGCCTGCGGCAGCTTGCGCGAGGACATGGCGCCGGGTGATTTCGTCATCGTCGATCAATACATCGACCGCACCTTCGGACGCGAGAAATCGTTCTTCGGCACCGGCTGCGTGGCGCATGTCTCGGTGGCGCACCCCACCTGCCCGCGGCTGTCTTCGGCCTGTGCGCAAGCGGCCCGCGCCGGGGGCATCAAGGTGCACGAGGGCGGCACCTATCTGGCGATGGAGGGGCCGCAGTTTTCCACCCTGGCGGAATCGAAGCTCTATCGAAGCTGGGGCTGCGACGTGATCGGCATGACTGGCATGCCCGAGGCCAAACTGGCCCGCGAGGCCGAGCTTTGCTATGCCTCGGTTGCCATGGTCACCGATTACGACTGCTGGCACGAAAGCCATGGCGCGGTGGATGTGGCCACGGTGATCGCCACGCTGACCGCCAATTCCTCGCAGGGGCGCAGCATGGTTTCGCGGCTGCCCGGCCTGCTGGGGACCGACCGCGCGCCTTGCCCGCATGGCTGCGACCGCGCACTGGACAACGCCATCATGACCGCGCCCGAGATGCGCGACCCCGAAGTTCTGGCACGGCTTGACGCCATTGCCGGCCGCATCCTGAAGGTTTGAAAGATGAAGAAGAACGTCAAGGACTACATCCGCACCATCGTCGATTTCCCGCATGAGGGGATCCTGTTCCGCGATGTCACCACCCTCTTTGCCGATGCCCGCGGCTTTCGCATGGCAATCGACCAGTTGCTGACCCCCTATGCCGGCACGCGGATCGACAAGGTGGCGGGGCTGGAGGCGCGCGGCTTCATCCTGGGCGGGGCGGTGGCGCATCAGCTTTCCACCGGCTTCGTGCCGATCCGCAAGAAGGGCAAGCTGCCGGGGCAGACCATCAGCCAGGCCTATACGCTGGAATATGGCGAGGCGGTGGTCGAGGTGCATGACGACGCCTTTCAGCCGGGCGAGAAGATCCTGCTGGTCGATGACCTGCTGGCCACCGGCGGCACTGCCGAAGCGGGCATCAAGCTGATCGAGCGGCTGGGCGCCGAGGTGGTGGGTTGTGCCTTCGTGATCGACCTGCCCGAACTTGGCGGGCGCAAGAAGCTGGAGGCGATGGGCATGGATGTCTATGCGCTGTGCGAATTCGAAGGCCTTTGAAAGAGATTGAGGACGTTCACCTTTTGGTAAGGGAATCAGTCTAAATCTTGCCTTGTCCGGGCAAGTGGCTCGGCAAGGGCGCTGCTTGCAACACGTGACCCAACCTACCCCAACCCCAGCCCCGCCGGTTCACCCCGGTGGGGCAGCGGTTTTTATGGGGCCGCTTCTCCGCCGTTCCCGGCGTCCGCGCTGATGCGGCACTTGCGCGAAACAGGCATCCCGCGTCCGCTTGGTGGCGGCCACCCAGAGGCCTGCCTGATGCGCGCAGCCGGGTTGCGCGACGTCCCGCCAGCATCTCGCCAGCGCAGGCAATCTTCGGGCCGCTGGGATCTCACAGGGTCGCGCCCAGAAGACCCGCCATCCAGCTTTGGCGGCACATGTTCGGTGCCTTGGCGGCTGTTCCTCCGACGCGGCGCAATCGCATCGCGCGTCTTGAGCTTGCCGCAGCCATTCCTGCACCGCGCTCGTGCACAAAGCCCCACCCCCCGGATCAGCGCGGAGCAACCGCAAGGGCGCGACAAGCGGCGGTCAGGTTTGGGAAATCACCAGGTCCGCCGGACGCGACTGGCGCTGCACCCGGCGGATGTTGGGCAGGTCGTTGCCGTCGATCCAGGCCCGCGCTTGCGCCGGGGTCTTGCCGTGATGCGCCCAGCGCGCCAGCAGGCGGCGGTCCAGTTCGGCCTCGGGCACCTCGATCCACACCGTCAGGTCGAACAGCGGGGCGGCCTCGGTCCAGGGGGCCTCGTTCAGCAGCAGATAGTTGCCCTCGACCACCAGCAGCCGGTCGGCGGCGGTGATGATCTCGGCCCCGGCGCGGCTGATTTCCAGATCGCGGTCGAACAGCGGAATCGCCACCTCGTCCTCGGCGCGCAACCGGCGCAGCAGGTGCAGAAAGCCCTGCACGTCGAACGTATCGGGTGCCCCCTTGCGGTCGCGGGCACCGCGGGCGATCAGCACCCGGTCGTCGAAGTGAAAGCCGTCCATCGGCACGGCCTTCGCCCCCGGCCCCAGCGCCCGCACAAGGTCTGCCGCCAGGGTCGATTTCCCCGACCCCGGCGGTCCGGCAAGGGCTGTCAGAAAACGCCCCGGCCCGACAGCACGCGCCTTGATCTCGCGGGCCAGATCCTGCGGGGTCATGCGGCTTCGGTCACGCCTTCGGGCAGCTTGGCGCCGGTCATGAAGGCCACCGCATCCGACATCGTGTAATCCTTCGGATTGATGACGCACAGCCGCTTGCCCAGCCGGTGAATGTGGATGCGGTCGGCCACCTCGAACACATGCGGCATGTTGTGGCTGATCAGGATGATCGGGATGCCACGGCTGCGCACGTCGCGGATCAGTTCCAGCACCCGCCGGCTTTCCTTGACGCCAAGTGCCGCTGTCGGCTCGTCCAGGATCACCACCTTCGACCCGAACGCCGCCGCCCGCGCCACCGCCACGCCTTGCCGCTGGCCACCCGACAGGGTTTCCACCGCCTGGTTGATGTTCTGGATCGTCATCAGCCCCAACTCGTTCAGCTTGGCGCGGGCAAACTTTTCCATCGCCGCGCGGTCAAGCTGGCGGAACACCGACCCCATGATCCCGGGTTTGCGCAACTCGCGCCCCATGAAGATGTTGTCGGCAATGCTCAGCGCGGGCGACATGGCGAGGGTCTGATACACCGTCTCGATCCCGGCCTGCCGCGCCTCGATCGGATTGGTGAAGCGGATCTTGCGACCCTCCAGCGTGATCTCGCCCTCGTCGGGGATCACCGCGCCAGAGACCGCCTTGATCAGGGTCGATTTGCCCGCGCCGTTGTCACCGATCACCGCCAGAATTTCGCCGGGGTAAAGGTCGAAGTCGCAGTTATCCAGCGCCGTGACCTTGCCATACCGCTTTACCAGATTGCGGCCCGTAAGAATGGGTTCCATCAGCCTGCTACCTTTCTGATCCACTGGTCCACCGCCACGGCGAAGATGATCAAGACGCCGATCAGGAAGAAGGTCCATTGCGGGTCGGTGCCGACAAGGCGCAGACCCATCTCGAACACGCCGACGATCAGCGCGCCAAAGAACATGCCGACGATGCTGCCGCGGCCGCCGAACAGCGAGATGCCGCCAATCACCACGGCGGTGATCGACTGGATGTTGCCCAACTGCCCGGTCGAGGCGGTGGGCGACACCGAACCGAACCGCCCGATCATCACCCAACCGGCGATGGCACAGAAGAACCCGGCCAGCGCATAGACCTGGATCAGCACATTCTTCGTCGGCACGCCCGCCAGTTCCGCCGCCTGCGGGTCGTCGCCGGTGGCATAGACATGGCGCCCCCAGGCGGTCGAGCGCAACACATAGGACATGATCGCCACCAGCACGATCATCAGAAACACCGCATAAAGGATCTTCACGCCGCCGGGCTGGATCGAGCCGCCCCAGAACTGCAGCGCGCGGGCCTTTTCCTCGATGTCGGACGAGCGGATGGTTTCGTTGGCCGAAAAGATGAAGTTGGACGCCAGCAAAATCTGCCAGGTGCCAAGCGTGGCGATGAACGGCGGCAGTTTCATCTTGGCGATCAGCAGGCCGTTGACCGCCCCCATGGCGGTGCCAAGGATCAGCCCGATGACGATGGAAAGCTCGGCCGGTATGCCATAGCGGAAGGTTGCCTGCCCCATCAGCACCGACGAGAACACCGCAATCGCCCCCACCGACAGATCAATGCCCGCGGTCAGCACCACCAGCGTCTGCGCACAGCCCAGGATGCCGACGATGGCGATCTGTTGCAGGATGGTGGACAGGGTGCCCGCCTTGAAGAAATTCTCGGACAGGAAACCGAAGATGATGATGGCCACGATCAGCACGATCATCGGCACCGCCGAGGGCGTCTGATGCAGCCAGTGCTGCACCCGCTTCAGCGGGCTGCGGTCTTCCCTGAACTCGGCCACCTTTTCCGAGGCGCCCTTCAGGCCCTCTTCATAGCTGGTCGCCGCTTTGGCGTCGGTTGCCATGGTGCTTTTCCCTCCCCTTTTGCCCGGTCCCCGTCCGGGCGGCAGTTATGCCAAGGGCGGCGCGATGGCCGCCCTTGGTGTCAGCATGGGGTCAAGACCCGCCGCAAAGCAACTGTTGCCTGCGGGCGGCCTGCCTGGGTCAGCCCCAGCACAGCTCCGCGCCCTTGGCGGTGTCGAGCGAGGTCACGCCCTCCACCGGCTTGTCGGTGATCAGCGCCACGCCGGTGTCGAAGAAGGCCTTGCCTTCGGTCGGGGCCGGTTTGGTGCCGTCAGCGGCGAACTTGGCGATGGCTTCGACGCCAAGCGCCGCCATTTGCAGCGGGTATTGCTGCGAGGTGGCACCGATCACGCCGTCTTTCACGTCGGCCACGCCCGGGCAGCCGCCGTCAACCGACACGATCAGCGCGGTCTTGCCCGCGGCCTTCAGCGCCTCGAACGCGCCGGCCGCCGCCGGTTCGTTGATGGTATAGACCACGTTGATGTCGGGGTCTTTGGCCAGCAGGGCTTCCATCGCCTTCAACCCGCCCTCTTCGTTGCCGGCGGTAACTTCGTTGCCGACAATGCGCGGGTCGGTTTCGTCGCCCCATTTTGCGATGTCGGCGGTGTCGATGCCCATGCCGGTCAGGAAGCCCTGGTCGCGCAGCACGTCCACCGACGGCTGGCTGATCGCCAGGTCGAGCATGGCGATCTTGGCGGTGGCAGCAGCGTCGCCCAGTTGCGCCTTGGCCCATTGGCCGATCAGCAGACCGGCCTGGAAGTTGTCGGTGGCAAAGGTCGCGTCGGCGGCGTCGATCGGGTCAAGCGGCGTGTCCAGCGCAATCACCACCAGACCGGCCTCGCGGGCAGCTTTCACCGAATCGACGATGGCCTTGGTGTCCGAGGCGGTGATCAGGATGCCCTTGGCACCATCAGCGATGCAGGCCTCGATCGCGGCAACCTGGCTTTCGTGGTCGCCGTCGATCTTGCCGGCATAGGACTTCAGCGTAATGCCCAGTTCGGCGGCCTTGGCGGTGGCGCCTTCCTTCATCTTGACGAAGAAGGGGTTGGTGTCGGTTTTGGTGATCAGGCAGGCCGAAACGCCTTCGGCCATCGCCGGAACCGCCGAGACCAGCGCAATGGCCGCCGCGCCAAGCAGTGCTTTTGCTTTGAAATTCATGTAGTTACCCTCCCAGGTATTGCACGGGGCTTGCCCCATTGTCGAAAACCTTCCGCAGTCTTCCTCCACCGCGATGTCCGCATGAAAAGCCTAATCCGCCGATTCCGTCAAGTTAAATAAATCACTGTGATTTATTATTGACAGACTCCGGCTTCCTGCGCAGGTTGAGGTCTGTGCCGGGCTTCGCGGTCTAGCACGTCCTTCAACTGCGCAGACCACCCTTACAAAGAGACCAGACCCATGTTGATCGGCATCCCCTGCATCCTCGGGCCGGACCTGCTTTACACGCTGCGCTCGATGGGGCACGGCGACGAAATCGCTGTGGTGGACGGCAATTACCCGGCGCAAGAGCACGCGCGGCGGCTGTTGCGGGCGGACGGCCATGGCGTGCTGGCGCTGCTGGAGGCGATCCTGACGGTGCTGCCGCTGGACCATTGCGCTTCGGCGGTCTTTCGCGCGGCGCTGAACAACGACCCGGCACAATCGGGGGCGATCCATGCTGCCATCGACGCCACCTGCGCCCGGCTGGCCCCGGGTTTCGCCGTGGTGCCGCTGGCGGGTGCCGATCTTTATCCGCGCATCCGGGCGGCGCACACCATCGTCGCCACCTCGGAGCGCGCGCTTTTTGCCAATGTGATCCTGCGCAAGGGCGTGATAACCGCGCCGCTCTGACCCTTTTAGGAACGCCAAGTGCCGCAGGATATCGACCCCAGCCCCGACCGCCCGACCGCCGACCCCGGCGGCTTGCGCGGCTCGAACCAGTCGGGGATGCGGGCGCATAATGAGCGGCTGGTGCTGTCGCTGCTGCGGCAGCACGGCGCGCTGGCGAAATCCGATATCGCCCGGATCACCGGCCTGTCGGCGCAGACGGTTTCGGTGATCATGCGCAGTCTGGAGCAGGACGGGCTTTTGCTGCGCGGCACGCCGCAACGGGGAAAGATCGGCCAACCCTCGGTGCCGATGTCGCTTTCCCCGGAGGGTGCCTATTTTCTGGGGCTGAAGATCGGGCGGCGCTCGGTCGATCTGACGCTGGTGGATTTTCTGGGCCGGGCGCAGGCCACCCGGCGGCGCACCTATCGCTATCCCACCCCCGGTGCCGTGGTGGCCTTTGTGGCCGAGGCGCTGCCGCAACTGGTGGCGACGCTTCCACCCGCGCTGCGCGCCCGCATTGCGGGCCTTGGCATCGCCATGCCGTTCCAGCTTTGGGCCTGGGTGGAATACATCGGCGCGCCGCAAGCCGAGATGGACGAATGGCGCACGCGCGACATTCAGGCCGAGATTGCCGCCATCGCCGGGATGCCGGTTCATGTGCAGAACGACGCCACCGCCGCCTGTGGCGCCGAGCTGACCTTCGGCACCGGCGAAAAACCCAAGGATTTTCTGTATTTCTTCTTTGCCTATTTCATCGGCGGCGGGCTGGTGCTGAACGGCCAGTTGTTCACCGGCCGCAGCGGCAATGCCGCCGGTGTCGGCCCGATGCCGGTGCCGGGGCCGGATGGCACGGTGCGCCGCCTGCTGACCGTGGCCTCGGTGTCGGTGCTGGCCGAGGCGATGGAGGCGGCGGGGCAGGACGCGGCGCAACTGTGGGAGAACCCCGATGCCTGGCAGGTCAGCGACGCCGTGCTGACCCCCTGGATCGCCAGCGCCGCCGAGGGGCTGGCCAGTGCCGCCCTGAGTGCCGCGGCCCTGCTGGAGATCGAGGCGGTGCTGATCGACGGCTGGATGCCGGCACCCGTGCGCGCCGAGATCACCCGCCAGACCCATGCCGCCCTGCACCGGCTGGACCTGGCCGGGGTCACGCCGCCTGCTATCCGCGAAGGCACGGTGGGGCCGCAGGCGCGCTCCCTCGGGGCCGCCGCCATCCCGCTGTCGCAACGCTATATGGTCGATCAGAACAGCTTTCTGAAAGAGGTCTAGCCCCGTCAGAAATGGCTGGCGTTGATCAGCAGATGCGCGCCAATGCTGGCGAAATACCCCAGCGCAATCGCCCAGGTCCATTTCAGGTGGCCAAAGAAGGTATAGGCCCCCTTGGCCTGCCCCATCAGCGCCACCCCGGCCGCCGAGCCGATCGACAGCATCGACCCGCCCACACCGCAGGTCAGGGTGATCAAGAGCCACTGGCCGTGGCTCATTTCCGGGTCCATGGTCAGCACCGCGAACATCAGCGGAATGTTGTCCACCACCGCCGACAGCGCGCCGATGATCACGTTGGCCCAGGTCGGCCCCATGCCGACGTAAAGCAGTTCGGACGACAGCGCGAGGTATCCCAGAACCCCAAGCCCGCCCACCGCAAAAATGATGCCGAAGAAGAACAGCAGGGTATCCCACTCCACCCGCTCGATCTGGCGAAACGAATCCAGCACCATCTCGTCATCGCCGCGCCTTGTGCCGGTGGTTTTCAGGAAATACGACCAGACCTGCAGGTAGCCCAGGCCCAGCATCATCCCCATCGCGGGCGGCAGTTGCAGGAAGTTCTTGAAGCTGACCGAGGTGACGATGGTCAGCGCAAACAGGATCGCCACCCCCAGCGTGCCCGGCTTGGCGCGGATGCGCTCGGCATGCGGCTCGGGGCTGCCCGCGGGCACGGCAAAAAACATGATCGCCGCGGGCACCGCCCAGTTCAGCAGCGCCGGGATGAACAGCGCGAAGAACTCGAAGAATTCGACCTTGCCCTTCTGCCAGACCATCAGCGTGGTGATGTCGCCAAACGGCGTGAAGGCACCGCCCGCGTTGGCCGCGACCACGATGGAAATGCAACCCACCGCCACGAACCGCGGCGAGGCCGAACCCAGCGCCATCACCACCGCCCCCATCACCAGCGCCGTGGTCAGGTTGTCCAAGACGCCCGACAAAAGGAAGGCCAGAAACCCGGTCAGCAGGAACAGCTTGCGATAGGTCAGCCCAAGGCTGACCAGCCAGCCGCGCAGCACTTCAAAACCGCGGCGCTCTTCCAGCGTGTTGACATAGGTGATCGCCACCAGCAGAAACAGGAACAATTCGCCATATTCGCCAATGATCTGAATGGCATGCTCATGCGCCACCGCCGATTGCCCGGCCTGGGCGAAGGCGATGCCGATCAGCGCCCAGATCAGCCCCGCCGCCATCATCACGGGTTTGGATTTTCGCATGTGGGTGGCTTCTTCGAAGATCACCAGCAGATAGGCGATCAGGAAGATCGCCACCGAAAGCAGCCCCGCCCAATGGGTCGTGAAGGTCAGATCGGTCATGGTCGATTCGCATCCCCTTGCGCCACAGCGCGTTATGGCCACCACGCACCAAGACGCCGGGGGGGTCAAGGGCCGGGGGCGGAGCCTTCGACCGTTTGATCAAATACCAGCCGCCGCACCGCTTGCACCGCATGGCCCCGGCGTGCAAACCTGCGGCGTCCTTCCCGACCGGAGTTTGCGCCCTTGCACACCGACCTTGCCCGCCGCGCCAGCCTGCTGCCGCAGCTTGCCCATGCCCGCAACCCCGGCATGGCGCTGGATCTGGATTGGGTGGCGAGCGTGCAGGCCAACACCTCGGCGATCGAGCGGCGGGCGGCCAGCCTTCCCGGTCGGCGCTCGGTGAAAAAGGACTGGCAGGCGGCGTGGCTCTGCAAGGCCGTCAGCCTGATCGACCTGACCACGCTGTCGGGCGATGACACGCCGGGCCGGGTGCAGCGGCTTTGCGCCAAGGCCCGCCAGCCGGTGCGCGCCGACCTGCTGGCGGCGCTGGGGATGGAAGGCCTGACCACCGGGGCGGTCTGCGTCTATCACGAGATGGTCGAAGTGGCGGTGCGGGCGCTGGAAGGTTCCAGCATCCCGGTCGCCGCGGTGTCCACCGGCTTTCCGGCGGGCCTGTCGTCCTATCGCACCCGTCTGGCCGAGATCGGCGATTCGGTGGCGGCAGGGGCGGCTGAAATCGACATCGTGATCTCGCGCCGTCATGTGCTGACCGGCAACTGGCAGGCGCTGTATGACGAAACCGCCGAGATGCGGGCAGCCTGTGGCGCGGCGCATATGAAAACCATCCTGGCCACAGGCGAGTTGGGCAGCCTGCGCAACGTCGCCCGGGCGTCCCTTGTCTGCATGATGGCGGGGGCGGATTTCATCAAGACCTCCACCGGCAAGGAATCGGTGAATGCCACGCTGCCGGTCAGCCTGGTGATGATCCGGGCCTTGCGCGACTACCACGCCCGCACCGCGTTCCGCATCGGCTACAAGCCCGCGGGGGGCATTTCCAAGGCCAAGGACGCGCTGGTTTACCTCAGCCTGATGAAGGACGAGTTGGGCCACCCCTGGCTGCAACCCGACCTGTTCCGCTTTGGTGCCTCCAGCCTGCTGGGCGATATCGAGCGGCAGCTTGAACACCATCTGACCGGTGCCTACAGCGCCGCCAACCGCCATCCGATAGGGTAAGCCAATGACCGTGCGCGATATTTTCAACGACATGAGCTATGGCCCCGCCCCGGAATCCGCCGCCGAGGTGCTGGAATGGATCGCCAGCCACGGCGGCCGCTTTGGCCACTGGATCGACGGCGGCTTTGCCGACCTTGGCGACCGTGGCTTCACCAGCTTCAACCCGGCCACCGGTCAGCCGCTGGCCGAAGTGGCGCAAGGCACCGACGCCTCGCTGGATGTCGCCATCGCCGCCGCCCGCCGGGCGCAGCCGAAATGGGCGAAGCTTTCGGGCCACCAACGCGCCAAACACCTTTATGCGCTGGCCCGGCTGGTGCAGAAACACGCGCGCCTGCTGGCGGTATTGGAAACCCTCGACAATGGCAAGCCGATCCGCGAATCCCGCGACATTGATGTGCCGCTGGTGGCGCGGCATTTCTACTACCATGCCGGCCTCGCGCAGCTTCTGGCCAGCGAACAGCCCGGCATGGCCCCCCTGGGCGTCTGCGGTGCGGTGATCCCGTGGAACTTCCCGCTGCTGATGCTGGCCTGGAAGGTCGCGCCCGCCTTGGCCGCAGGCAATACCGTGGTGCTGAAACCCGCCGAGTTCACCCCGCTGACCGCCCTGCTGTTCGCCGAGATCAGCCGCGAGGCGGGCCTGCCCAAAGGTGTTCTGAACATCGTCACCGGCGACGGCGACACCGGGGCGGCGCTGGTGGCGCATCCGGGGGTGGACAAGATCGCCTTCACCGGCTCGACCGCCGTCGGGCGGAAAATCCGCGCTGCCACCGCAGGCAGCGGCAAGGCGCTGACGCTGGAGCTGGGCGGCAAGTCGCCCTACATCGTGTTCGACGACGCCGATCTCGACAGCGCCATCGAGGGCCTCGTCGATGCGATCTGGTTCAATCAGGGTCAGGTCTGCTGTGCCGGCTCGCGGCTCTTGGTGCAGGAGGGCGTGGCCGAGCGCTTCCATGCCAAGCTGAAAACCCGGATGGACGGGCTGCGGCTGGGCGACCCGTTGGACAAATGCATCGACATCGGCGCGATCATCGACCCCAGTCAGTTGGCCAGCATCACCGCGATGGTCGATGCCTGCCGCGAAGGCGAGACCTATCGCGCCGCCTGCCCGCTGCCCGCAGGCTGCTTCTATCCGCCGACGCTGATCACCGGCCTGACCGCCGCCTCGCCGCTGATGCAGGAGGAAATCTTTGGCCCGGTGCTGGTGTCGATGACCTTCCGCACGCCCGCCGAGGCGGTAGAACTGGCCAACAACTGCCGCTACGGCCTGGCGGCGACGGTCTGGACCGAGAATATCAATCTCGCGCTGGACGTGGCGCCGAAACTGAAAGCCGGGGTGGTCTGGGTCAACGCCACCAACCTGTTCGATGCCGCTGCCGGTTTCGGCGGGGTGCGCGAAAGCGGCTTTGGCCGCGAGGGCGGATGGGAAGGCCTGCTGGCCTACCTCAAACCCGCCGCTACCCCGAAACCGCTGAAACCCACCCTCGCCAGCCCCGCGCCGAGAGCGCCCGAAACCCCCGAGATCGACCGCACCGCCAAGCACTATATCGGCGGCAAGCAGGCCCGCCCCGACGGCGGCTATTCCCGCGCCATCTGGTCGCCCCGCGGCAAACTGCTGGGCCATGCGGGCATCGGCAACCGCAAGGACATCCGCAACGCCGTCGAGGCCGCCCATGCCGCCAAAGGCTGGGCCCGCAGCACCGCCCACAGCCGCGCCCAGATCCTGTTCTACATCGCTGAAAACCTGTCGGCCCGCGCCGCCGAATTCGCCGCCCGCCTGCGCGATCTGACCGGCAAACCGGGGGAGGCGGAAGTCGAGGCCGCCATCGCCCGCCTGTTCACCTACGCCGCCTGGGCCGACAAGTTCGACGGCGCGGTGAAATCGGTGCCGATCCGCGGCGTGGCGATGGCGATGAACGAACCCTGCGGCGTGATCGCAGCCCTTTGTCCCGACGAGGCGCCGCTGCTGGGGCTGATCAGCCTGATGGCCCCCGCCATTGCCTTGGGCAACACCTGCGTGCTGGTGCCCTCCGAGCCGCACCCGCTGGCCGCCACCGATTTCATGCAGGTGCTGGAATGTTCTGACCTGCCAGGCGGCGTGGTCAATATCGTGACAGGCTCCCACGCCGAACTCGCCAAGCCCTTGGCCAGCCACATGGATGTCGATGCGGTCTGGAGCTTCTCATCCACCCCGCTGTCGGCGCTGGTGGAACGCGAGGCGGCGGGCAACCTCAAGCGCGCTTGGGTCAACCACGCCCGCGCCCGCGACTGGTTCGGCCCCGAGGGCGAAGGCCGCGGCTTCCTGCGCGCCGCCACCGAGGTGAAAACCGTTTGGGTGCCCTACGGCGAATGACGGCAAAGGGGCAGCCGGGGTCAGCGGCATCGAGCCGCCGCCCCCGGCGCTGACGCATCCCAACCTGAAACATGGCTTTCTTCTCTGCAAAAATATCCCCGCCGGAGGCTCCTGCGGCAAGGCCGGGTGCCTCCGGCGGGGATATTTGACCAAAGGAGAAACCAGTGAGCCTCAGGCCCGCCCGGCAGTGGCCGACAGCGACAGCGGGTCGATGCCCATATGCTTCAGCGCGCCACCCCACTTGCCGCCATCGTCGGCGGCGAACACCAGATCGGCCTCGGCCCCCGAGGTCAGCCAGTCGTTGCGCAGGATCTCGGATTCCAGTTGCCCCGGCCCCCAGCCAGCATAGCCCAGCGCCAGCAGCGCCTGTGCCGGCCCCGCGCCGCGGGCCAGCGCCTGCAGGATATCCACCGTCGCCGTCATCCCGAAGCCCCCCGGCACCGCCATGGTCGAGGCGCCGCCCGCATAATCGGGCGAGTGCAGCACGAAGCCGCGCCCGCGTTCCACCGGCCCACCGAAATGGGCGCAGATATCGCGGCCTTCCGGCGCGCGCGGAATGTCGAGTTGCTCCAGCAGTCCGGCAAAGCTGAGGTCGGGCAGCGGCTTGTTGACGATCAGCCCCATGGCCCCCTCGGGCGAATGGGCGCAGATCAGAATCACGCTTTTCTCGAAGCGCGGGTCGCCCATGCCGGGCATCGCAATCAGGATCGAGCCGCCAAGCTGCATCAGCACCTCCCGTTGCTCAAGATATGGCGCGACGGGTGCCGCACCTCAAGGGGCCATCACCGGATCGTCGCCTGAATGTGACTTTCCATCCGGCGCGGGCTGGCTATGGTGCGGCTCATGCTGAACGCTCGCCTCCGCCCCGCCGCCCTTGCCGCCCTGCTGGCCCTTGCCCCGCTGGCCGCGGCTGCCGAGCCCCAGTCCGACGTGCTGGCCGCCGAGATTCTGCCCGGCTGGCGCAGCGCTGGCGGCAGCCATTTCGCGGCGCTGCATCTGCAACTGGCGCCCGACTGGAAGACCTACTGGCGCAGCCCCGGCGAGGCCGGTATCCCGCCCGAGTTCGACTGGACCGGCTCGCAGAACCTGAAATCGGTGCATCTGCACTGGCCGCGGCCGCAGGTGTTCCGGCTGAACGGCATGCAGACCATCGGCTACCTGCGCGATCTGGTGCTGCCGATCGAGGTGACCGCCATCGACCCCGGCCAGCCGATCCACCTGCGCGCCCGCATCGACCTTGGGGTGTGCCACGAGATCTGCATGCCCGCCGTGCTGGACCTTGCCGCTGACCTGCCCGCCCCCGGCATGCCGGATGCCAGCATCAAGGCGGCGCTGCGGTCCCGTCCCGACACCGGGCGCGAGGCCGGGCTGACCGAGATCACCTGCGATGTCGAACCGATTGCCGATGGCCTGCGGCTGACTGCCCGGGTCAGGCTGCCCGCCACCGGCGGAACCGAGGTCGTGGTGCTGGAGCCGGGGCAGGCGCAGGTCTGGGCCTCGGAAGCCACGTCGCTGCGGCAGGGCGGCGCGCTGGTGGCCAGTGCCGATCTGGTGGCCACCTCTGGCCAACCCTTCGCGCTGGACCGCTCGGCGGTGGTGGTCACTGTGCTGGGGTCGGATCGGGCGGTGGAAATCCACGGCTGTCCGGCACCGTAAGCACCGCCCGCCGCGACTGCGGCCGGCAGCAGGGGGGCTCGATGCCCCCCAAGGCCGTCCCCCCCCCTGTTACCGCACAGGCCGCCAGAACCGACCGGCGGCATAGGCCGCGAGGCTGATCAGCCCGCACCCGGCCGCGAACCACAGGAACGCCCGGCCCGTGCCTTCCCCGGCCATCAGGCTGGCCCCCAGCGTCGCCGCAAACAGCAGCACCATCGCCGCCGCCGCCGCCGCCAGCAGCCCACGCGCCCGCACCGGCCCGCGCCGTGCCATCCGCCGCAGCGCCACCACCTGCCGCCCGATATCGGCCTCGACGGCCAGCACCGCCGGCACCACCAGCAGCACCAGCACCATGCCGAAGCCCAACCCATAGACCAGCGTGATCACCGTCGGCATCAGAAACTCGGCCTGCGAGCTGCGTTCATACAGCAGTGGCGCCAGCCCCAGCACCGTGGTCGCCGTGGTCAGGAACACCGGCCGCAGCCGGTCGGCCACCCCATCGACAATCGCCGCATGCAACCCGCGCTTTTTCGCATAGTCGTCGATGGTCGAGACCAGCACGATGGCGTCGTTGATGATGATGCCGCTCATGCCGATCATCCCCACCACCGAGAACAGCGACATCGGCACCCCCCACCAGGAATGTCCCCAGACCGCCCCAACCAGCCCGAACGGGATCACCGACATCACCACCAGGGGCCGTGTCCAACTGGCAAACACCCAGGCCAGCACCAAGTATATCCCCAGCAGCGCCGCCAGCAGCCCGATCCACGCATCGCCAAAGAATTCCTCCTGCTGCGCCGCCATGCCGGAAAGCGCCGTGGCCACCCCGAAATCGGCAGACACTTTCGGCAGGATCTCGGTCTCCAACTGCCGCTGGATCTCGGCGGCCCGCGCCGGGTCGTCCTCGGCCAGATCGCCGGTCACCGTCACCACCCGCAACCCGTTCTCGCGCA
Source organism: Rhodobacter ferrooxidans (assembly GCF_000176015.1). Lineage (GTDB taxonomy): Bacteria > Pseudomonadota > Alphaproteobacteria > Rhodobacterales > Rhodobacteraceae > Pseudorhodobacter_B > Pseudorhodobacter_B ferrooxidans. The sequence goes on from NZ_ACYY01000011.1 coordinate 79,282, forward strand.
GGATGCTGGAAAATCCCTCGCTTTGCGTCACCGTCGCAATGTCGGCCAGCGGCACATACTGGCCGTCAGGGCTGCGCAGCAGCATCCGCTCCAGAAAGTCGGCGTTCTGTTCGGCCTCGGGCAGTTCCACCCGGATGGTGGCAGACCGCGGCCCGTCGGGAAAGCTTGCCGCCTCGATCCCGCTCAGTCTTGCGCGCAACTCGTGCCCCAGCGTGTCGATGGAAAAGCCCAGCGCCTGACCCTGCGGTGTCAGGTTCAGCACCAGTTCCGCCTTGTCATAGGCCAGAGTATCCTCCAGCCCCGACACTTCGGGATAGGGGGCCAGTGCTGTTTTCACCGCTTCGGCCGCCGCCTTCAGCACGCCCGCCTCGGCGCCATAAAGATCGACCGACAGCCCCGAGCCGCCGGGGCCATAGCGCCCGCCGCGAAAGCTCAACTCCTCCAGCAGCGGATGCGGGCGCACCTCGGCTTGCAGATCGGCCACGAAACTCGACGAGGTCCAGGGCCGCAGATCGCGGTCGATCAACTCGATCGAGATGCCACCCAGAAGGTCGGCGTCCTTGGTCTCGGCCCCGGCCAGCCCGCGGCCCGATCCGCCCCCGGCCGCGGCAATCACATGCGTCATCGGGGCAGCCCCATGTTCGGCAGCGTAACGCGCCGCCACCGCCTCGGTCGCCCGCTGCAACTCGCGCATCATCGCCAGGGTGTCGTCGCGTGTGGCCCCCGGCACCATGGCGAAATTGCCGGTGACGGTGGTCTGCTCCGGCCCGTTGAAGAAGCGGAACTGCACGTCGCCGCGGATATAGGACGCGGCCTGCGAGGCCAGCGCCAGCACGGTCAGCGCCAGCACCAGATAGCGCGCCCGCACCACCCAGACCATCGCCGGGCGCACCAGTTTCGCCACCATCCAGTCGAACCCGCGCATCACGAAGCGCGACGGCGCGTCATACCATTTCACCTGCTCGACATGCGCCAGCGCCCGCGCCATGTGGTTGGGCAGGATCAAAAGGCACTCGATGCTGGAGGCCAGCAGCACCAGGATCACCACCGCCGGAATGTCGTGGATCATGTGGCCGAACGACCCGCCCACCACCAAGAGCCCGGCAAAGGCGATCATCGTGGTGACGCTGGAGGCCAGCACCGGCGCCACCATCCGCCCCACACCGTTGATCGCGGCAATCTCGGCCGGCTCGCCCAGGGTGCGGGCACGGAAATCGGCGTGCTCGCCCACCACGATGCCGTCATCGACCACGATCCCCACCATCAGGATCAGCGCGAACAGCGAGATCATGTTCAGCGTCATGCCCAGGGCATACATCGCCGCCAGCGCCCCCAGCATCGCCACCGGGATGCCCATCGCCACCCAAAGGGCTGTGCGGGCGTTCAGAAACAGGAACAGCAGGCCCAGCACCAGCCCAAGGCCCATGATGCCGTTGTCCAGCAAAAGGTTCAGCCGGTCGGTGATCTGCTCGGCCCTTGTGCGCACCAGATCGACCTGCACCCCGGCGGGCAGGGTCGGCTGCATCCTTGCCACCACGTCGGCCACGTCGGCCTGCATGCGGATGGCGTCACCAGCGTCGTTGCGGTCCACCCGCAGGGTCATCGCGGGCTGATCACCGACAAAGAACACCCGGTCGCGGTCGGCGCCTGTCGCCCGCACCTTTGCCACATCGCCCACCGTCAGCGTGCTGCCATCCGCGCCCGCGCGCAGCACAATGGCGGCGATCTGCTCCGGGCCGCGGGTTTCGGTGCCGGTGCGCAACCGCGCAGCCCCTCCCACATCGCCCGCAGGCGTGGTGTTGACTGCGGCGCCAATGGCCTGCGCCACCGCCTCCATCGTCACGTCATGCCGGATCAGCGCACCCGAGGACACCTCGACCACCGTCTGCCCCGCCGCCAGCCCCTGAATGGTGGTGCGGGTGATGCCTTGGGCAAACAGCCGCCCCACCAGCTCGTCGGCAAAGCGGCCCAGTTGCTGCACCGACACCGGGCCGGTGATCACCACATCGGTGACCTGATCGCGCCAGGCGCCGCGCCGCACCACCGGGTCATCGGCGCCCTCGGGCAGATCGCGCACCGCATCGACCGCCGCCTGCACATCCTCGGTGGCGCGCGCAAGGTCTCGCCCGGCCTCGAATTCCAGCGTGATGCGGGCCGAGCCTTCACTGGCGCGCGAGGTGGCATCCGCCACCCCCTCGACCGCCAGCAGCGCCGGTTCCAGCACCTGCACGATGCCGCGATCGACATCCTCGGCCCCCGCCCCTTCCCAGGCGACCGAGACGGTGACCTCGGCAATCACGATATCGGGGAAATACTGCGCCCGGATGCGGGTGGCAGCCAGCAACCCCGCAGCGATCAGCGCCACCAGCAGCAGGTTGGCCAGCGTGCGATGCCGCACGAAATAGGCGACAAGGCCTTGAATACGCTCGGGGGTCTGCGCCAAGGCCTAGCCCCCCATCCGCTGTTCCAGCCGTTCCACCACCTGCACCGGCACCTGATCCTGCGCCAGTTGTTCCAGCATCCGCGCCTTGGCCTCGGCGGGCATCCGGCTGTTGGCCTCGACAAAAGCCACCAGCTTGGCGCGCCGCTCAGGCGTCAGCGCCACCACCGGCTCGGGGTCAACCGCCGCCGTATCGCCGCGCGTGGGCCGGATGCGGATCCCCGCCCCCAGTAAGGGCGAACGGGCCGAGACCACCTCGCGCCCGGCCAGCGCCTCGGCGCGCAGGATCACGCTGTCGCCTTGGCGCAGCACCACCTGCACCGGATGCTCCTCCAGCCGGTCCTCGGGCCCCAGCACCAGCACCCGGTCGCCGGTGCCCAAGGCGGCGGCGGGCAGCGCGAACACCCCCTCCAGCGCCGGTTCGGCAATGATCACACTGACGAAATCGCCCGGCAGCAGATCGCCGCTTCCCGCGCCGGGGTTTGCGTCAAGGGCGGCATAGACCAGCCGCCCGGTCTGGCCCTCCCCCACCGCCGCGCCGACCCGGCTCAGGTGCCCGCGGGCCACCACCTTGCTGCCCGACGCATCCAGCGCGATCTGCACCGGGGCGGCCAGCAACCCGCCCGTGGCGTCGGAAAGCCTGGCATATTGCGCGGTGGACAGCCGGAAAGACACCTCCAGCGCCGCCAGGTCGATCAGATCGGCCAGCCGCTCGTTGGGGCTGACCAGCCCGCCGGTCGTCACTGCAACACCACTCAGCCGCCCGGCGAAACCGGCACGTATCTCGGTTTCGGCCAGCGCCCGCTCGGCTTCGGCCAGGGTGATGCGCTGCCGCGAGACGGCGGTGGCCGCCAGATCGACCCGGGTTTCGGCCTGCGACAGCGCCTGCCGCGCCGACAACACCGCCTGATCGGCACTGGACGCCGCCAGCGCCGCCGCCTCGACATCCGCCTCGGAGCCCAGACCGCGACTGCGCAGGTCATTCTGCCGCGCCAAAGCCAGCGCCCGCAACGCCGCCTGTGCCTGCACGGCGGCCAGCGCATCGCGCGCCAGAACCAGCGCCCGGTCAGCCTCGCCCACCTCGGCCTCGACCTTCGCCAGATCGCTTTGCGCCAGATCGCGGGCGGTGGTGGCCTCTGCCGGGTCCAGCCGCACCAGCGCCTGCCCAGCCGCAACCGCGGCGCCGTCCTCGAACCCCTCGGCCAGCCAGATCACCCGGCCACCGCCGGGCGCGCGCAATTCCAGCATCCGCCGCGCCTTGACCTCGCCGAACACCGTCAGTTCCGGCACCACGACACCCGGCTGCACCGTGACCACCGCCGCGGTGAACTCGCGCTCGCGTGCTGCCCCCCCCGGCCCGGCATCAGCCAGCCGCGCCTGAAACGCCCCGACCACGGTTTGCCCGGCCAGCGCCAGCACCCCCAGCGTCAGCGCCAGCAACAACAGTCCGATCAGGCTGCGTCCGAAAAATCGCATGTCTCAGGCCTACTCCCGCGCCGGTGCCCCTGCCGCCGATGATATATGCGGAAGCTTTGCCGCGGCTACCCTACAACGACCTGAACGCCTCACATCTGCGTTTCCGTCGTGAAAACCGGCGGATGGGCTTCATCTGTTCTCAAATATCCCCCGCGGAGCGTCTGTGCTGGCAGCGGGTGCCTCCGGCGGGGATATTTGAGAACAGATGAAAGCCTCAGCCACCGGTGCGCAGCCGGGCTTTCAGCGCCAGCAGGTCGGCCCAGCTGTCGCGCTTGGCGGCGGGGGTGCGCAGCAGGTAAGCCGGGTGCAGCATCGGCAGCGCCGGGTGGCCGAAAGCCTCGGTCCATTGGCCGCGCAGCCGGGTGATGCCGCGCTGTCCCAGCACCGCCTGACACGAGATATTGCCCATCAGCACGATCAGCTCGGGGGCGGCGAGTTCGACGTGCCGGGCCAGGAACGGCTGCATCATCGCGATCTCGTCCGGCGCGGGGTCGCGGTTCTGCGGTGGCCGCCAGGGCAGCACATTGGTGATATAGACCGCCGCTGCCGGATCTGGGCTTTGCCGCGACAGGCCGATGGCGGCCAGCATGCGGTCCAGCAACTGCCCGGCGCGGCCGACGAAGGGGCGGCCCTCGGCATCCTCGTCACGGCCCGGCGCCTCACCGATCAGCATGACGCGGGCATTTGGATTGCCATCGGCGAACACCGTGTTGCGGGCACCGCGTTTCAGGTCGCACAGATCGAAGGCTTCCATCGCCGCCCGCAATTCGGCCAGGGTGCCCGCGCCCGCCGCCGCAGCACGGGCCACCGCCACCGGATCGGCATAAGGGGCTGCGACCACGGGTGCCGACTGCACCTTGGCAACCGCCACGGCATCTGGCATTTCATAGCGGTTCACCGGCGCATCGCCGATCGCCTCTGTCGCGCCCAGATCGACCTGCCAGGCCAGCGCCGCCAGCGCCACCTGCCCGTCCATCCCGTCGATATCTGGCGCGATTCCCATGGGCGTCAGCCTAGGACATTGCCGGGGCCGGGGCCAGTCGGTAGAACCGGGCTGATGGAAGCCCCGCCGAGCCCGCCCCTTGCCGGATTGGTCCTGCCCGCGCGCCATGCGCTGCGGCTGGGCGCGCTGGGGGTCATCGCACTGATGACCTTTGCCGTCTATGGCAATGCAGCCTACCATCAGGGCGCGGGTTATGCGCTGGGCGTCGCGATGGTTGGCACCTTCTTCGCGCTGGTCTTCGGAGCCATTGTTGCGGGTCTGATTGCCAGCGGGCTGTGGCAGGCCTGGCATGGCAATTGGCCGGCTGCGGCCGATCCTGCCATGCCCCCGGCGTTGGACAACCTGCTGATTGCCGTTGCCATGGTGGTCCCGGCGGGGATTGCAGCACTGGCCCTTGGGTCGGCTCTGGCCGGCAACGCGCACCCGCTGGCGGTACATCTGGGGCTGCTGGCTGCCCTTGCGACCTTGGCGCTGGTGACCACTTTCGGGTTGCACGGGCTGGTGCGGGCGGCGGCGCTGGGCTTTTGCCTGTGGCTGGCCGTGATCGTGGCGGATTCCATGCGGCTGGAAGGTCAGCTGCTTGCCGATGCCGCCCGCATCAAGCCGGACCTGCCGCGCTGCATGGCGATCGGCCCGCAGGGCATGCCGCTTGCACAAGTGCCGCCGCTGATGGGCCTGACCGCGCCAAAGCCGATCCTGCTGCACATCGCCGACCCCACTCGCCCGCGCTTTCTGCGCTGGTCGTTCCGCTGGCATGGCTTTGTTCGCGGTGGCATCCGGGCCGAGGATCTGCGCTGCACGCCCGCGCTGCTCTGACGCTTGCCCCCCGGCGCCCTTCTTGCGATAGAGGGACAAAAGACAGGGACTATGCCCATGACCTTTCGCGCGCGCCATCTGCTTGGCATCGAACACCTGGCCCCCGACGAGATCAGGACCGTGCTGGATCTGGCCGACCGCTATGTCGATCTGAACCGGCGCACCGTCAAGCAGGCCGATGTGCTGGCCGGCATGACCCAGATCAACATGTTCTTCGAAAACTCCACCCGCACCCAGGCCAGTTTCGAACTGGCGGGCAAGCGGCTGGGGGCGGATGTGATGAACATGTCGGTGGCGCAGTCGTCGGTGAAAAAGGGCGAGACGCTGATCGACACCGCGCTGACGCTGAACGCCATGCACCCCGACCTGCTGGTGGTGCGGCATCCCAGTTCGGGGGCGGTCAACCTGCTGGCGTCAAAGGTGAATTGCGCCGTGCTGAACGCCGGTGACGGGCGGCACGAGCATCCGACCCAGGCCTTGCTGGATGCGCTGACCATCCGCCGCGCCAAGGGCCGCATCCAGCGGCTGACCGTGGCAATCTGTGGTGATATTGCTCACAGCCGGGTGGCGCGTTCCAACCTGCTGCTGCTGGGCAAGATGGAAAACCGCATCCGGCTGATCGCCCCACCGACCCTGATGCCCCCCGGCGTCGCCGAATTCGGCTGCGAGGTGTATGACGACATGGCCGCGGGGCTGGAGGGCGCCGACGTGGTGATGATGCTGCGCCTGCAACGCGAACGGATGGACGGCGGCTTCATCCCCTCGGAACGCGAGTATTACCACCGCTTCGGGCTGGATGCCGACAAGCTGGCGCATGCCAAGCCCGATGCCATCGTCATGCACCCCGGCCCGATGAACCGCGGGGTCGAGATCGACGGCACGCTGGCCGACGACATCAACCGCAGCGTCATTCAGGATCAGGTCGAGATGGGCGTGGCAGTTCGGATGGCCTGCATGGACCTCTTGGCGCGCAACCTGCGGGCGGAACGCGGCCGGAAAGCAGTGGAAACCTATGCCTGAGATCAAGCGCGATACGCTCTTCGGCTCCAACATCCCGACGCCCTTGGCCGAGGGCGAAACCCTGCTGCAAAGCTGGACCTCGGACCGGGCCAGCTATTGGCGCGGCCACGCCATACTGGCGCTGGTGGGGGGCGTGATCGCCGGTATCGTGCTGGTGGCACGGGGCGACCCGGCGCCCTGGGTCGGGCCGGTGGCGGCGGTGCTGGCCATCGGCGCGCGGGCGGCTTATCTGGCCTCGGAAGCGCTGGTGCTGAACTGGCGGCTGACCAACCGCCGCCTGCTGGGGCCTGCGGGGCGCAACATCCCGCTGGGCGATATTTCCAAGGCCAGGCCGTTCTTTGGTGACGTGCAGATCGTCACGCATGGCGGCGACAAGCACCTGATGAAATATCTGGCCGACGCTCCCGCCGTGATCACCGCCATCGACGCCGCCCGGCAGGGCCGCCGCAAATGAGTGCGTTGGGTCGGCTGCAGCGGATCGCCTCGTTGCGCCAGATCTGGCAGGACGAGGCGCGCGATTTCACCCCCTGGCTGGCCCAGCCCGACAATCTGGCAATTCTGGCCGAAACGCTGGGGTTCGGTGCCGATGGCTGGGAACTGGAGGCCGTCGAGATGGCGCTGCCCGGTGGCGGCTATCGCGCCGATATCCTGTGCCGTGACACCGGCAGCCCGGAAAGTGACCGGGTGCTGATCGAAAACCAGTTTGGCAAGTCCGATCACGACCATCTGGGCAAGCTGTTGACCTATGCCTCGGGGCTGCAGGCGCGCACCGTCGTGCTGATCGGCGAGGCCATCCGCCCCGAACACCGCGCGGCACTGGACTGGCTGAACAGCATCACCAGCGAAGACCACCGCTTCTTTGCCTGTGAACTGGAGCTTTGGCACATTGGCGACAGCCTGCCCGCTCCGCGCTTCAACGTGGTCGTTGAACCCAACGACTGGGCGCGGCGCGTCATCGGCAAGGTGACGCCCCCCGGCGAGTTGTCGGACCGGCGGCAGTTGCAACTGGCGTTCTGGGAAGCTTTCGAGACGCATCTGGGCGAAGTGCAGCAGCGCATCCGCCCGGTCAAGGCGCTGGCGCAGAACTGGATCGTGCATGGCCTTGGCAAGACCGGGGTCAACCTCAATGCGGTGGTCGGTTTCAAGGAAAACTGGCTGCGGGCGGAAGTCTATCTGACCGGACCCAACGCCGACGCGCATTTCCAGCAGCTTGCCGCCCAGCGCAGCGCCATCGAGACCGACTTTGGCCAGCCGCTGATCTGGGATGATACCGCCAGCAAGGACCGCCGCATCGCGATCACCCGCAACGTTGCAGCACTTGCAGATCAGACCACCTGGCCCGCGCAGCACCGATGGCTGGCCGAAACCCTGGGCGCCTTGCACCGCACCTTCCATGCCCGTGTCAAAGCCCTGCAATCCCCCAGCCAAGGGCCGGAGTTGCCATGACCCTGCATTTCACCAACGCCCGCCTGATCAACCCCGAAACCGGCAGCGATGCCTTGGGCAGCCTGACGGTGGCGGGTGGCCTGATAACGGCGCTGGACGGCCCGGCGCCCGAAGGCGCGCGGATCATCGACTGTGGCGGCAAGTGTCTGGCCCCCGGCATCGTCGATCTGGGCGTCAAGATTGGCGAGCCGGGCGAGCGGCACCGCGAATCCTTCCGCTCGGCCGGGTTGGCGGCAGCGGCGGGCGGCGTGACCACCATCATCGCCCGCCCCGATACCGCCCCCGCCATCGACACGCCGGAGACGCTGGAATTCGTCACCCGCCGCGCCCGCGATGCCAGCCCCGTGCGCATCCACCACATGGCGGCGCTGACCAAGGGCCGCGCGGGCCGCGAGATGACCGAGATCGGTTTCCTGCTGGACGCGGGCGCGCTTGCCTTCACCGATTGCGACCATGTCACCACCGACAGCAAGGTGCTGTCGCGCGCCTTCACCTATGCCCGCAGCCTTGGCGCGCTGGTGATCGGCCACCCGCAAGACCCCGGCCTTTCCGCCGGTGCCGCCGTCACCTCGGGCAAGTTCGCGTCATTGCGCGGCCTGCCCGGCGTGCACCCCTTGGCCGAGCGGCTGGGGCTGGAGCGTGATCTGGCCTTGGTGGAAATGACCGGTGTGCGCTACCACGCCGACCAGATCACCTGCGCCCAGTCGCTGCCCGCCCTTGCCCGCGCCAAGGATGCCGGGCTGGATGTCACCGCAGGCATCTCGATCCACCACCTGACGCTGAATGACCTCGACGTGGGCGACTATCGCACCTTCTTCAAGCTGACCCCGCCGCTGCGAGCCGAGGCCGACCGGCTGGCGATGGTGCAGGCGGTGGCGGATGGGCTGATTGACGTGATCTGCTCGATGCACACGCCGCAAGACGAGGAATCCAAGCGCCTGCCGTTCGAGGAAGCCGCTTCCGGTGCCGTGGGCCTGCAGACCCTGCTGCCCGCGGCGATGCGGCTTTACCATGCCGGCGCCATCGACCTGCCCGGCCTGTTCCGGGCGCTGGCCTTGAACCCCGCCCGCCGCCTTGGCCTGCCGCAGGGTCGCCTTGCCACCGGCGCGCCAGCCGATCTGGTGCTGTTCGACCCCGACACCCCCTTCGTGCTCGATCGCGCCACCCTGCTGTCGAAATCGCGCAACACGCCCTTTGACGGCGAGCGGCTGGAGGGCAAGGTGCTGGCCACCTATCTCGGCGGCGCCTCGGTCTTTGGCCCACAGGAGTAAGCCATGCCCCTTCTCACCTCTGCCCCCTGGCTTCTGGTTCTGACAGGCCTGATGGCCTACCTTCTGGGTTCGATCCCCTTCGGCATCGTCATCACCCGCGCCATGGGTCTGGGCGACCTGCGCAGCATCGGCTCGGGCAATATCGGGGCCACCAACGTGCTGCGCACCGGCAACAAGGGCGCGGCACTGGCGACGCTGATCCTTGATGCGGCCAAGGGCGGCATCGCCGTGCTGATCGCCCGCTATGCGGTGGGCGAGGATGCAGCCCAACTGGCGGCCCTGACCTCGTTCATCGGCCATATCTTCCCGGTCTGGCTGCGCTTCAAGGGCGGCAAGGGCGTCGCCACCTTCATCGGCACGCTGCTGGCGCTGGCCTGGCCGGTGGGCCTTGCGGTCTGCGCCACCTGGGCGGTCACCGCCGCGCTCAGCCGGATCTCGTCGCTGTCGGCACTGGTGGCGGCGGGTTCCTCGACGCTGTGGATGCTCGGCCTCGGCCAGGGCCGGATGTTCCTGCTGGGCGTGCTGCTGACGCTGCTGATCTACTGGCGCCACGCCGCCAACATCGCCCGCCTGCGCGCCGGAACCGAGCCGAAGATCGGCAAGAAGTAAAGCCTCTCGCCTTTCATCTGTTCTTAAATATCCCGGGGGAATTCGGGCCAACGGCACGAATGGGGGCAGCGCCCCCCTTACAGACTCACCGCCTGATAAACCCGCCCCAGATCGCCGCCCCATTGCCCGTGATACAGCGCCAGCAGCCGGTCGGCCTGCACGCCGCCGCTCGCCAGACTGTCCTGCAACGGCGCCAGCAAAGCCTCCTCGCCCAAGCCCCGCGCCACCATCCCGGCATGGCTCAGCTCCACCGCCGCCCGCGCAAGCGCCATAAGCTTCACGCCCCCCGCCTCGCCCTGCAAGGCGGAAACCGAGGCCGCCACCCGCAGCCCCTCGCGGGTTTCGGCGTCGAGGCCCTTCACCAGATCCCAGGCCGCATCCAGCGCCGACTGGTCATACATCAGCCCGACCCAGAACGCCGGCAGCGCCACCATATGACCGCGATCCCCGGCATCGGCGCCGCGCATCTCGATGTATTTCTTCACCCGCGCCTCGGGGAATACCGTGGTCATGTGGTCGGCCCAGTCGCTCAGCGTCGGCAATTCGCCGGGCAGCGCGGGCAGGCGCCCCTTCAGGAAATCGCGGAAGCTCTGGCCCAGGGCATTGATATACTTGCCGTCGCGGTAGACGAAATACATCGGCACATCCAGCACCCAGTCGACGTAGGCCTGGAACCCCATGCCGTCCTCGAACGCGAACGGCAGCATGCCGGTGCGGCTGTCATCCAGCCCCCGCCAGATGCGCGAGCGCCAGCTTTTGTGGCCGTTCAGCCGCCCGTCGAAGAACGGGCTGGAGGCGAACAGCGCCGTCGCCACCGGCTGCAACGCCAGCGACACCCGCAGCTTTTTCACCATGTCGGCTTCGCTGGAATAATCCAGGTTCACCTGCACCGTGCAGGTGCGATACATCATCTCGGTGCCATGGCTGCCCACCCGGCCCATGTAGTCGGTCATCAAGCGGTAACGGCCCTTCGGCATCACCGGCATGGCCTCGTGCCGCCATTCCGGCGCCGCCCCGATCCCCATGAACTTAACGCCCATCGGACCGGCAAGGGCCGCCACTTCCGCCATGTGGCTGTCAAACTCGGCCGCGGTTTCATGCACCGACATCAGCGGCGCGCCCGACAGTTCGAACTGCCCGCCCGGTTCCAGCGACACGTTGGCGCCGTTGCGGGTCAGGCCGATGATATGCTCCTGCTCCAGCACCGGGGTCCAGCCGAAGCGGTCGCGCAGGCCTTCCAGCAGCGCCCGCACCGAGGCCGCGCCTTCATAGGGCAAGGGCGCATGCGTGGCGGTCAGATAGCCGAACTTCTCGTGCTCGGTGCCGATGCGCCAATCGGCTTTCGGCTTGCAGCCGTCTTCCATCGCCGCCGCAAGCTGCGCGAAATCCTCGATCGGCCCGCCGCCGGACTGGGGAATGGACATGGGGGGCTCTCCGATCTTCGGTTTGTTCAGGCGAACACAGGTGTCGCGTCACGGCGCGCGAGTCAAGGCCGCCCGCGCGGCGCGGCGCCAGATCACCGGGCCGATGCTGGCGGTATCCGACACCATCGCCAGCCCCCGTGCCCCGGAAACCGCCCCCGCCGCCCCCGGCGCCAAAGCCGCCACCAGCGCCTGACTGTCCATCCCCGGCAATTCGGCAAAGGCGTCAAACAGCAGCGCCGCCCCCGCCGCTGCCACCGGGATCAGCAGCGCCTGCCCGTCGGCCTGTTTCAACCGCCAGAACTGCCGCCCCTGCAGGCGAACCAGCCGCAGCTCCACCAGATCGGGCAGCGCCACGAAGCCGCCCGCCTCGGGGCCGAAATAGCTGATCTGCGCCTCGTCCACCTCGACCACGCCGGGTGCATCAACCCCCTGCCAGAACCGCATCCGCCGCCAGGCCAGCAGCCCCAGCCCCAAGGCCAGCCCCACCAGCGCCGCCCCCAGCGGGATCAGCAACCAGCCCCCAAGGCGCATCAGCCACAGCCCGCCAGCCGCCACCAGAGCCGCCGCAATCACCTCGCGCCAACGCCGCAGCAGCGCCAGCACCTCGGGGCGGAAGAGGGCACCGGCCATCGCCTAGCCCTCGGGGAAAAAGCTGAACGCCACGGCATAGCGCACCAGCGTCAGGTTTGGCACCGCCCGCGCCGCCGAGCGGGTGCGTTGGTCGAAATCATGCGCCACGATGATGCCGCGCACCGCCGCCGCCGCATCCTCGGCGGCGATGTCGCCCATGTAGCCCAGCACCTGCCCGATCACCCGCGCATCGGTCTTGCCCGCCTTCAACTCGATCACCACCACAGCCCCCGCCGCATCCCGCGCCAGAATGTCGATGAAGCCCGACAGCACCACCCGTTCCGCCCCATCGTCGATGATCACCAGCCCCGGCTCCAGCCGCGCCAGATCCTCGCGCAGCGCCGTCTGCATGTCGCGCTCCAACGACAGGCGCTGCTTTTCCATGGTGTCCGCGGGCGGCAGCACCGATGGCTCCACCACCTCGCCCGGTGCCGCGCCCAGAAACCGGGCATAGCGCGCCAGCGCGTTCTTGTAAGAGGCCAGCGAGTTGCGCAGGTTGCCGTCGATGCCAATCTTCGACGGGTTTGGCCGGTTGCGCCGCTCGTCCTCGGATGAATAGGTCAGTTCGGCAAACAGCGCGTCATAGCCGCCATTCGACAGGATATCTTCGATCGGGCCATAGTTGGTCTCGATCCGCGCCGCCTGCGACAACTGGGTGCTGATGGTCTTGTCGGAATAGCCCTCGGCCTTCAGCCAGTCGCGATAGTCACCCCTCATTGCCAATCCCCCAGCGCCGCCTGCCACAGCACCAGCGCCGCCACCGCCGCGGTATCGGCGCGCAGGATGCGCGGGCCAAGGCTGATCGGCACGACCTGCGGCAGCCCCCGCAGCCGCGCCTGTTCGCTTTCGGCAAACCCACCCTCCGGCCCGATCAGGATCGCCCAAGGCCCACCGCGCGCCGTTGCGAGGAGGCCTGTCAGGGCCGAGGAGCCGCCCACCATATGCTCGTCGCACCACAAAAGCCGCCGCTCGGCGGGCCAGGTGTCCAGCACCTTGTCCAGACCTTGCAGATCGCAGACCTCGGGCACGAAGGTGCCGCCGCATTGCTCTGCCGCCTCGACCGCATGGGCCTGCAAGCGGTCCTGCCGGATGCGCTCGGCATTGGTGAAGCGGGTCTGCACCGGCAGGATGCGTGACGCCCCAAGCTCCGCTGCCTTTTCCACGATGAAATCGGTGCGCGCCTTCTTGATCGGCGCGAACAGCAGCCACAGATCGGGCGGCATCTGCAAGGGCCTGGTCTGCGCGTCGCAAACCAGCACGCCACCGCGCTTTCCCGCCTCGGCCACCACCCCGCGCCACTCGCCGTCGCGGCCATTGAACAGCAGCACCGCGTCGCCCCGCCCCAGCCGCATCACCGCAAACAGGTAATTCGCCTGATCGGCGTTCAGCGGAACCGGTTGCCCCACCCCAAGCGGTTGATCTACATAGAGCCTGATCTTTGCATCTGCCATGAGGGCAAACCTATGTCCGTCCCGCCCGAATTGCCAGAGCCTGTCGCCCCGCAAGGCAGCGTTGCCGATGCGCCGCGCGGCAACTGGGTCGATACCCTCGCCCCTGCCGCAACCCGCCCCTACCTGCGCCTCAGCCGCGCCGACCGTCCCATCGGCACCTGGCTTTTGCTGATCCCCTGCCTCTGGGGCGTGGCGCTGGCCGCCGCCCGCGACGGCTTTCGCCTGTTCGATCTGTGGATCATCCTCGGCTGCGCTTTGGGGGCCTTCCTGATGCGCGGCGCGGGTTGCACCTGGAACGACATCACCGACCGCGAGTTCGATGCCGCCGTCACCCGCACCCGCTCGCGCCCCATCCCCTCGGGGCAAGTGACCGTCAAACAGGCGCTGGTCTGGATGGTGGGGCAAAGCTTGGCTGGCGCGCTTATTCTGTTCAGCTTCAACTGGGTGGCCATCGGGCTAGGCGTCGGCTCGCTGGCGCTGGTGGCGGTTTACCCGTTTGCCAAGCGGTTCACCTGGTGGCCGCAGGTGTTCCTTGGCCTTGCGTTCAACTGGGGGGCGCTGCTGGCCTATACCGCCCATGCCGGACGGCTGGAAGCGCCCGCCGTGCTGCTGTGGATGGGCGGCATCACCTGGACGCTGTTCTACGACACCATCTATGCGCATCAGGACAAGGACGACGACGCGCTGATCGGGGTGAAATCCACCGCCCGGCTGTTCGGCGCGGCGACAAAACCCTGGCTGCGGGGGTTTCTGGTGGCAACGCTGGTGCTGCTGATGCTGGCCTGCGGGCTGGCGCTGGTGGATACTGCCGGAATTGCCGCGCTGGCGCTAGCGCTGGCCGGGGTCTGGGCCTTTGGCTGGCATCTGGCCTGGCAACTGTCGCGGCTGGATACCGAAGACCCGGCGCGCTGCCTGCACCTCTTCCGCACCAACCGCGACGCCGGCCTGATCCTTGCGCTGTTTCTTGCCGCAGCGGCGCTGGCTTGATTGAACCCGGGGCGGCATCCGCCTAGACAGTCTGCAACACCCCGACCAAAGGCCCCCGATGCAGTTGACCGAGACGCGAATCGCCGCCGCTGCCTTTGCCTCGGCGGGCCTGTTTTCCGTGCTGGTGGCCTTTGCCGCCAATGCGGTGATCGAGAACCGCTCGGCTGCCGCCATCACCTCGCGGCTGCTGGCCGAGGGCATCACCTGGGCGCAGGCGGTGCCGGACGGCTTGCAGGTGCATCTGGTCGGCACCGCCCCGAACGAGGCCGCTAGGTTCAGCGTGATCAACATGGCCGGTGGGGTGATCGACGCGGCAAGGGTGCGCGATGATCTGGAAGTCACGCCCCTGATGGCGATCGAGGCGCCGCGATTCTCGGTGGAAATGCTGCGCAATGATGACGGCATCTCGCTGATCGGGCTGCTGCCCGAGGCGGCGGAGAACACCACCGGGCAGGATGCGCTGCTGGCCGATGCCACGGCGTTGGCAAATGGGTTGTCGGTGTCGGACATGCTGGAAACCGCCGCCTTCCCGGCGCCCGCGGGCTGGGATGCGGCGCTGGATTACGGGCTGGCGGCGCTGAAAATGCTGCCACGGTCGAAGATTTCGGTCGCCGCCGACCTCGTGGCGATCACCGCCATTTCCGGCTCGGACGCTGAAAAGCGCACCTGGGAGGCCGCTCTGGCCAAGGCCAAGCCCGAGGGGCTGGCGGTGACGATGGACATCTCGGCGCCCCGGCCGGTGCTGACGCCCTTCACCCTGCGCTTCGTGCGCGATGCCGAAGGCGCGCGGTTCGACGCCTGCTCTGCCGATACCGAACGCGCCCGCAGCCGGATTCTGGCCGCCGCCACCGCCGCCGGGGCCGATGCGAAATCGGCCTGCACCATCGGCCTTGGCGTGCCCACCCCGTCCTGGGCCGAAGCCGCCGAGGCGGGGATCAACGCGCTGACCGCCATTGGCAAGGGCAGCCTGACGTTCTCGGACGCCGATGTGACGCTGCTGGCCGACCCCGAAACCCCGCAGGCGACATTCGACCGGGTGGTGGGGGAATTGCAGGCCGCCTTGCCGCCGGTGTTCTCGCTGCAAGCCACCTTGCCGCCCAAGCCCAGCGCCGAACTGGCGGGCCCCGCCGAATTCACCGCCACGCTGGCCGAGGATGGTCAGGTGCAACTGCGCGGACGGCTGACCGACGAGGTGCTGCGCGATGCGGTGGACAGCTTTGCCCGCGCCAATTTCGGTGCAGGCAAGGTCTATACCGCCACGCGGTTCGACCCTGAACTTCCCGATGGCTGGCCGGTGCGGGTGTTGGCGGGGCTGCAAAGTCTGGCGGTGCTGCATCACGGCAGCCTGATGGTGCGCAGCGATACCGTCGAGGTGAAGGGCGTCACCGGCAACCAGGGGGCGCGCGCCCGCATCACCCAGGTGCTGTCGGGGCAGCTTGGGCAGGGCAAAAGCTTCAAGGTCGATGTGACCTATGACGAGGCGCTGGACCCGCTGGCCGCGCTGCCGACGCCCGCGGAATGTCTGGCCGACATCAACACGGCCCTCGCGGTGCAGAAGATCACCTTCGCCCCCGGCTCGGCCGAGATTGCCGCCTCGGCCGGCAAGACGCTGGATGCGCTGGCCGAAGTGCTGATCAAATGCCCTGACCTGCGGCTGGAAATCGGCGGCCATACCGATGCCCAAGGCAGCACCGAGGGCAACCGCGCGCTGTCACAGGCGCGGGCCGAAGCGGTGCTGCTGGGCCTGCAGGGCCGCCGCGCGCCGGTGGCCGGACTGACCGCGGTGGGTTATGGCGAGGACAAGCCCCTGGCCGACAACGGCACCGACGAAGGCCGCGAGGCCAACCGGCGGATCGAGTTCACTCCGGTGGACATGCCCGCCGCCGCTGCCCCCGACACACCTGCCGATGACGCCGTGGTGGCGGCTGCCGATCCAACCGTCTCTTACGCCCCCACCGAAAAGACCCGCCGCGCCAAGCGCCGCCCCGCCAACGCCGCAACCAGCCCCTGACCCTTTGAACCGCCAAGGCACCCGACATGAACCGCACCGAATTCATCATCGCCACGGCCATCATCCTGATGCTGGCCTTTGCCTTGGGCTGGTTTTCCTACTGGCTGTTGCACCGCTTTCGTCGCATCGCCGGGGCTGACATGGGCGAGTTGGACCGGCTGGCGCAATCGCTGCACGAGGCCGAGGAAACCCGCGATCAGGCGCTGTTGTATCTGGAGGACCGCGAGGCCGAACTGACCAACCGGATCTCGCAGACCGAGGCGGAACTGCGCGCGGCAATGGAAGGCCTGCGCGACGCCCGCACCGAGGCCGAGGAAATGCGCGCCTATATCGAACGGATGCACGCCACGCCGTAACCCGTGCGGCAGTTCCGCCTACCCGGCTTGCGACAACCGTCCCGGCGTCTTACGCTGCGGCTAGTTTTCACCGGGAGGTTTCACATGCGCATTGCCATCGCCTTTGCCTCAGCCCTGCTGCTGGCCACCCCTGCGGCCCGGGCCGACGAGATTGCCGATACCATCAAAAGCGCGCTGGACGCCTATACTGCGGGCGACGTGGCCTTTGCCACGGACGAGCTGGCCTTTGCCCAGCAGTTGCTGCAAGCCCGCAAGGCCGACAATCTGACCACCTTCCTGCCCGCCGCCCCCGATGGCTGGACCCGCACCGTCAACTCCGACATGAACGACGCTTTCGCCATGATGGGCGGCGGTTCCGGCATCGAGGCGCAGTATGAAATGGGCGAGCAAAGCTTCAAGATCACCCTGATGGCCGACAACCCGATGGTGGCCTCGATGGGGGCCATGCTGGGCAATGCCACGATGATGGCGCAGATGGGCAAGGTGGTGCGGGTGGGGCGGCAGAAGTTTCTGGATCAGGAGGGCAATCTGTCGGCGCTGATCGGCAACCGGGTGCTGGTGCAGGCCGAGGGCGCGCCGACCGAGGTGATGCTGCCGCTGCTGGAACAGATCGACTTCGACGGGCTGGAGAAGTTCGGCTCATAAACCGCCGAGCAGGGTCTGCATCAGCAGGCTTTCAGGGTCGGCCAGATCGTCGATCACGTCGAAATGGTGCCGCCCCGGGGCCACGGTCCAGGGGCAGGCCCAGTTTTCCGACAAGAGGCGCGCCTGCCAAAGGAAGGCCGGACGCTCCTGCCCGCCAACCCAGACATGGGCGCTGCAATCCGGCCGCAGCACCAGCCGCGCCGGGCTTTGCGCCGCCACCTCGGCCGCATCCAGATGCAGATCGCCGTTCATGCTGTTGTCCAGCATCGGCGCCAGTTCGGCCACCGGCGAGATCGGCACCACCCGCGCGGCACCACTGGCCACCACCCCCATCATCGCCGCCAGATGCCCGCCCGCCGAATGGCCTGTCACCACCAGCGGCCCCGGCACCAAAGCCGCCACCGCCTGCACCGCCGCCGCAATCTCGGCCACCATGGCGGTGATCCGCGCCGAAGGGGCGAGGGTGTAGGACGGCAGCGCACAAGCCCAGCCCCGCGCCAGCGCCCCGGCGGCAAGGTGGGAATAATATTCCCGCCCACCCTCCAGCCAGTAGCCGCCATGCACGAAGATCAGCGCCCCGCGCGGCACGGCTTCCGGCAAAAACAGATCAAACCGCTGCGCCGCACCCGGCCCGTAGGCCAGCCCCAGCCGCCCGCGCGCCCCGACCGCGGCACGAAACGAAGCCGCGTCCCGCGCCCAGCGCGCCGGATACTCGGCCCCGCCCGCAATGAAGGCCGCATTGGCATAGGCCAGATCGCTGCGCATGTTTCCCCCCGCAATTTGATCAAAACCCCGTGGACGTGGCGAAAACCAATGCCGCAGACCTAGACATTGCCCCGCCTGCCATGCTTTGCATGATGCAAACCGAAAGTGGAGACCAAGATGCTCGATTCCGTCACCGATCTGCGCGCGCTGCTGAAAGACCCGACGCTGCTGGCCACCAAGGCCTATGTCGCAGGGCAATGGATCGACGCCGATGACCGCACCACCTTCCCGGTGACCAACCCGGCGCGCGGCGACGTGATCTGCCAGGTGCCCAACCTTGGCCGCGCCGAGACCGCCCGCGCCATTGCCGCCGCAGCCGTGGCGCAAAAGGAATGGGCCGGCCGCACCGCCAAGGAACGCGCCAACATCCTGCGGGCCTGGTTCAACCTGATGATGGCCAATCAGGATGACCTTGGCCTGATCCTGACCGCCGAAATGGGTAAGCCGCTGGCCGAGGCCAAGGGCGAGATCGCCTATGGCGCGTCGTTCATCGAATGGTTTGCCGAAGAGGCCAAGCGGGTTTACGGCGAAACCATCCCTGGCCATCAGCGCGACAAGCGCATCACCGTGATCAAGCAGCCGATCGGCGTGGTCGGCTCGATCACGCCGTGGAACTTTCCCAACGCCATGATCACCCGCAAATGCGCACCCGCGCTGGCGGTGGGCTGTGGCTTCGTGGCGCGGCCTGCGGCGGAAACCCCGCTGTCGGCGCTGGCGCTTGCGGTGCTGGCCGAACGCGCCGGGCTGCCGGGCGGGATTTTCTCGGTCATCACCTCGAAACGCTCCTCCGACATCGGCAAGGAGTTCTGCGAGAACCCGATCGTGCGCAAGCTGACCTTCACCGGCAGCACCGAAGTCGGCCGCATCCTGCTGCGCCAGGCCGCCGATCAGGTGATGAAATGCTCGATGGAATTGGGCGGCAACGCGCCCTTCATCGTGTTCGACGATGCCGATCTGGATGCGGCGGTGGCCGGTGCGATGATGTCGAAATTCCGCAACAACGGCCAGACCTGCGTCTGCGCCAACCGGATTTATGTGCAGGCCGGGGTCTATGACGCCTTCGCCGCCAAGCTGGAGGCGGCGCTGGCCAAGACCCGCGTTGGCGACGGGCTGTCCGAGGCGGTGGAGTTCGGGCCGCTGGTCAACATGGACGCGGTGCTGAAGATGGAAGAGCACATTGCCGACGCCACCGCCAAGGGCGCGAAGATCGCCATGGGCGGCAAGCGGCATGCGCTGGGCGGGTCGTTCTTCGAGCCGACGATCCTGACCGGCGTCACCGAGCAGATGATGGTGACCAACGAGGAAACCTTCGGCCCGCTGGCGCCCTTGTTCAAGTTCGACACCGAGGAGGAAGTGGTGGCCAAGGCCAATGACACGATCTTTGGTCTGGCCAGCTACTTCTACGCCCGCGACATCGGCCGCATCACCCGGGTGCAGGAAGGGCTGGAATACGGCATCGTCGGGGTGAACACCGGCATCATCTCCACCGAAGTCGCACCGTTTGGCGGGGTGAAGCAGTCGGGGCTGGGCCGCGAGGGCAGCCATCACGGCATGGAAGACTATCTGGAGATGAAATACATCTGCCTGTCGATCTGACCAGGCGCTCCTCAAGCCGGAACGGCTTTCCTCGCTTGGGTTTCAGCGAGGAAAGCCGCCAAGGCTTGAGGAGCGGCGGGGTTTAGCCGGTGCGACCGTAGAACCCGATCTGCTCCTCGCGCGAAAACTCGACGCCGGGCCGCGGGAAATAGGAAAACACCGCGATCACCCGCGAGCGTTCCCCCTGCACCGGTGCCACCCGATGCGGGGTGTCGCGGCCGAAGAACACGTTCAGCGTGCCGGGCGCCAGCGTCAGGCTTTGCACATCCGGGTCTTGCCCCCGCAGCAGCCGCGCCACGCCGTCGTAATTCGGGTCATCCGCCGTGCGCAGGCCGGTGCGGTAGATGAACTCGCCGCCCACCGCGGGCGCTTGCAACAGCAGGGTGGTGGTGAACACGCTGCGGTCGAAATGCCAGTTCAGCCCCTCGCCGTCGCGGTATTCCATCACGTTCGCCCGCGCCAGCGCATCGCGCATCGGGTAAAGCACCGGCTGGTCCATCGCCGCCGCCAGAAACCAGATGAACGGCGCCCATTCATAGACCCACAGCAGCACCGATTGCGCGATCTGGTCGGCGCAGACGGTGTGGTTGACGGTGGCCACCTGCCGCAAGGCCGGATGATCCTCGGGCAGGCCGGGCACGGTCTTGCTGAAGTAGATGTTGTGCAGGCGGCGGTGGGTGAAGGACAGGGTCTGCATCACCGGCATCACCTCGGCCAGCGCCTTTTCAATGGCCGCGGGGCGCAGCAGCCCGTCCAGATTGAACATGCCGTCGCGCGCGAGATCGGCGCGGCAGCGATCGACCAGCGCCTGCCATTCGGGGCTGCCGGGCTGGTCCAGCGGATAGCGGTCCAGATCGAGAATATCGCGCATCGCAATCTCCTGTGGTTGCCACGCCAGACTGCCGGAATCCGGGTAATTAACAACGAAAATATTTCCGGCGGGGCGAAAATCGGTCTGCATTACCGGGTGCGACACCTTGAGCCGAAGGCCGCCGTGCCGCACCCCACAGGAAACCCCCGCGATTCCGGGGCTTTGGCAGATATCCCCCGTCACCCGCAAATATTCCTGCCACAGCACCAAGGATTGCCCTGCCCCCCGCGTCTCACTTATCGTGATGTGCATGGACACGACCGATGAAACCCTGGCCACAGCCGCCGCCGCGGGCGACCGCGCGGCGTTTGCCACGCTGCTGCAACGGCATTACGACCGGGTGTTTGCGCTGGCCTGGCGGATGACCGGCAGCCGGACCGAGGCGCAGGACCTGACGCAGGACATCTGCGCCGCCCTGCCCGCCAAGCTGCGCGGCTGGCGCGGCGACGCACGCTTTACCACCTGGCTTTACCGGGTCACGGTGAACGCCGCCCACGACCTGCGCCGCCGTCAGGCTACCCATTCCCGCGCCGCCAACGGCTGGGGCGATTGGGAACTGGCGCGGCAGGACGGCATCGCCGAGGACCGCGCGGCGTTGGACTGGTTGCAGGCGGCAATGACCCGGTTGCCACCGGAATTGCGCGACACCCTGGCGCTGGTGCTGGGGCAAGACCTCAGCCAGGCCGAGGCCGGGCAGGTGCTGGGGCTTTCCGAGGGCACCATCGCCTGGCGGATGTCGGAAGTGAAAAAACGCCTGCGCGTCATCGCAGCCGAGGAGGCAAGATGATGGACGAATTCGACAGATTGCAGGCCGCGCTGCGGCAAGCCCCCGCCCCTGAAGCCACGGCCAAGGCCGAGGCCATCGCGCTGGCGATGAAAAATTTCGATCACCTCCAAGGATCGCCCTCGGCGGCACGTCCTAACTCCGACCGCCCCGAACCGGCGGGTTTCCTGAACGGAGTGTTTGACATGCTGAAATCCCTTGGAACGACTCGTGTGCTGGCCGCCACCACCTCGGTTGCGGC
This sequence comes from Rhodobacter ferrooxidans, assembly GCF_000176015.1. GTDB lineage: Bacteria > Pseudomonadota > Alphaproteobacteria > Rhodobacterales > Rhodobacteraceae > Pseudorhodobacter_B > Pseudorhodobacter_B ferrooxidans. The sequence goes on from NZ_ACYY01000011.1 coordinate 101,124, forward strand.
GATCTGTGTGGGGCTGGTGGTGGTGCTGCCGTTGATCGGCGATCTGAATCTGCCAGTGCCGAAACCGGCGGTGCAACAGGCGGCCCCGGTGGCGCCGCTGGCCGAAACCCCAGTGCAGCCGCCCGCCGAACCGGGCCGCGTCCGGCAGGATGTGGATGCACTGACCGCAGCGCCGCAGACCCCCGTGCTGCCTGAACTGACGCCCGAATTGATCACCGAACCGATGGCCGATACCGCCGCCGCCCCCGAGCCGGCGATGGAAAGCGCCGATGCAATGGCGGCACCGATGGCTGGTGCGCCGGCCCCTGCCTTCAAGACCGCTCCGGGCGGTATGGTGGGCCTCGCGATGCCCGAAATGGCGCCGATGCCGCTGGAGAATACCGAGGAATTTTCCTCCGCCCCGGTCAATCCGGTCAAGGTGACCGCCGAGGAGCCGGTCTCCACATTCTCGATCGACGTCGATACCGCGTCCTATGCCGTGGTCCGCTCCAGCCTGAACGCGGGCTACCTGCCCGAGGCCGAAGCGGTGCGGGTCGAGGAGATGGTGAACTATTTCCCCTATGCCTACGCCGCCCCGGTGGCGGGCGAGGCGCCGTTCCGTACGGCGGTGACGGTGATGCAGACGCCGTGGAACCCCGGCACGCGGCTGGTGCGTATCGGCCTGCAGGGCCGCTTGCCGGCGCTGGACGACCGGCCGCCGCTGAACCTGGTGTTCCTGATCGACACCTCGGGCAGCATGGAGGATGCCAACAAGCTGCCGCTGCTGAAACAGTCGCTGCGGCTGATGTTGGCCGAACTGCGCCCCGAGGATCAGGTGGCCATCGTCGCCTATGCCGGGTCGGCGGGTGAAATTCTGCCGCCCACCAAGGCCGAAAACGCCGACGAGATTCTGGCGGCGCTGGACCGGCTGGGGGCTGGCGGCTCGACCGCCGGGGCCGAGGGGCTGGCGCTGGCCTATCAGGTGGCGCGCAAGATGGCCGGGGCGGGCGAGGTGTCCCGCGTGCTGCTGGCCACCGACGGCGATTTCAACGTCGGCATCGACGACCCGGAAGGCCTGACGAAATACATTGCCAAACAACGCGATACCGGGGTCTATCTGTCGGTGCTGGGCTTTGGCCGCGGCAACCTGGACGATGCCACCATGCAGGCGCTGGCGCAGAACGGCAACGGCACCGCCGCCTATATCGACACGCTGAACGAGGCGCGCAAGGTGCTGGTCGATCAACTGACCGGCGCGCTGTTCCCGATTGCCGATGACGTGAAGATCCAGGTCGAATGGAACCCCGCCGCGGTGGCCGAATACCGGCTGATCGGCTATGAAACCCGGGCGCTGCGGCGCGAGGATTTCAACAACGACAAGGTCGATGCGGGCGAGATTGGCGCGGGCACGGCGGTGACGGCGCTTTACGAGGTCACCGCCCCCGGCTCGGCGGCGCTGCGCAACGATCCGCTGCGCTATGGCACCGCGCAACCGCTGGCGCAGGCCGACGAGCTGGGCTTCCTGCGGCTGCGCTACAAGGCACCGGGCGAGGATGTCTCGGCGTTGATCGAGACGCCGATCCAGCCCGCCACCTCTGAGCCCGACGCCGATGCCCGCTTTGCCGTGGCGATTGCTGGCTTTGGCCAGTTGCTGACCGGTTCGACCTATCTGGGCGACTGGGGCTGGGATCAGGCGATCGAACTGGCGTTGGGGGCGCGGGGCGACGACCCCTATGGCTACCGGATCGAGGCGGTGAACCTGATGCGGATGGCGCAGACCCTGGCGCAATAGCCGCTCGTCAAGCCTGACAGCTTTCCTCGCTGCAAACCCAGCGAAGACGGCTGTCAGGCCGGATGAGCGACGCCAACAAAAAGGGGCGCACCCTGCGATGCGCCCCTTCTTCATGTGCGGCAAAGGCTCAGGCCGCCGGGGCTTCCAGCGCGGTGGCGCCGTTGGTATGGGCGATCTCGATCCGGCGGGGCTTCAGCGCCTCGGGGATCTCGCGCACCAGATCAATGTGCAGCATGCCATGTTCGTGCAGCGCGTTGGTCACCCGAACGTGATCGGCCAGCGCAAAGCGGCGCTCGAAGGCGCGGGTGGCGATGCCGCGGTGCAGATAGGCGCGGCTGGCCTCCTCGGGGGCCTTGCGGGCGGCCACGTGCAGCGTGCCGTCCTTGACCTCGACGGAAAGGTCATCAGGCGCGAAGCCGGCCACGGCCACCGAAATCCGGTAGGCGTTTTCTGCCGTCTTTTCAATGTTGTAAGGCGGGTAGGTCGGTTGGGTTCCGTCACTCGTCAGCGCGCGATCCATCAGGTCTGCGATGCGATCAAAGCCCACGGTGGCGCGGTAAAGCGGCGAGAAGTCGAAATTGCGCATGTCATCCTCATCAGGCAATCATTGCCCCCCGGTAACCGGGCGGGCGGGTTGACCGGGCCCGTCATGGCACCCGGTTGACACTGATTTGGGAAAGCCCGGCGACAGTTTCAAGACCCTCAGGGCCGCAGGAAATGCGCGCCTGACGCCCGCGTGCCTGACCCGGCACCGATCCTGCGGATGCCCGGTGCCGCCACCGCCGCCTGCACCACGCCGCGCCCGGCCCGCAGCGCCGCCTTCAGATCGGCCAGCACATCCGGCAGGTCCATGCCGAAGGAAATCGTGCCCGCCTCGTCGCGCCGCCCGGCCGAGATGATCGACACGATGCGCGCCCGGCCCAGCGAGGTGTCGAACACCGGCGCGCCGGACGAGCCGAAATACACGTCGCAATCAAAGGCCAGCAGCCCGTCCATCCGGCCCTTGACGCCGCAGACCTTCTGCCAGGACAGCGCGTCTTCACGGTCGCGGGCGTAGGACACCACCGACACCTCGCGCCCCGCGCCTAACCTTTGCACGGCGAAAGGGGCCGCCACAGCCGCCGGGATCGGGCTGGCCAATTGCAGCAGCGCCGCGTCGTGGCGGATGCTTGCCGCACCGGTCGCGGCCAGCGGGTCATAGGAGGGATGCGCCACCACGCGCGCCACCGGCACTTCGGCAATCGCCTCGCCATCGCGCAGCCCGGCGCGGAACCGCATCGACGCCACATCCACCGGCTGACCGGTTGCCTGATCGTAAACGCAATGCCCGGCAGTCAGCACCAGATCGGTGGCAATCAGCGTGCCGGTGCAGAAGCCGCCACCGACCTCGACCCGGCCCACCGCCTCCCATCCCAGCACCTGATCGCGCCGGGTCAGCCGGTCCAGCCCGGTGTTGGCGGTTTCGGCCAGCCCGGCACTGGCCCACAGCAACAGCAGAACCGCCAGCCTCATGGTGTCACGAATTTTGCGCCGCCCGTGGCCCCGGACAGCGAATGGACCGCTGGGGCGATACGGTGAAACACCCCGTCCTCGCTGGCCATCTCGGCGCGCAACTCCTCCAGCGGTTCTTCCAGCGAGGTGCCCAGCGCCACCTGCTGGCCGTCCACCTCGGCCTTGGCCGACACCACCGAAACCAGCCGCGCCACCCCGCCCTTCACCGAAAAGATCGGCGCACCCGAGGATCCGAAATCGACGTTGCACGACAGCACCAGCACGCCGGGCTGGCGGCCCAGCACATGACAGACCTCTTGCAGGCTGGCCGCCTCGGCCCGGCCCTGCGCATAGGACACCACGCCAACCTCGTCGCCTTTCAAGGGGCGGTCGTCGGTGGCAAACGGCTCGATCGAGGGCAGGCGGATCGGCTGATCCAGCTCCAGCAGCGCCAGATCATAGGCCACCCGCGCCAGCTTGCCATCGCCGGAATAGACGTAATCGGGATGCGCCACCGCCCGGCGCACGCCGCGGTAAGCTTCGGCCCGGCCATTGCGCCAACCAGCCAGAAACTCGATTGTCGCGGGGTCGATGCGGGCACCGCTGTCCTTGTCGAACAGGCAATGCGCCGCCGTCAGCACCAGTTGCGGCGCGATCAGCGCCCCGGTGCAAAAGCCGCGGCTGCCCAGATTGATCCGCCCCACCGCATTCCAGCCGCGGCTGTCATCGGCGGTCTGCAAGGCGCGCAGCGGGCTTTCCTGGGCGGCAAGTGGTGCGGCCAGCGCCAGCAGCAGCGGGATCAGCAGGGAAAGGCGCATGGTTCCTCCGGGCATTTCCCTGCCGTTACGGGCAATCTTGGGCGGATTTAAGGCCGCATGTCCGCCAATTGCAAGCCGCGCGGTTGCGGCCCGCCGGTGGCCCAATCCAGCAGTTCCACCGTATGCAGCACCGGCACCCCGGCACCCGGGCCAAGCTGCATCATGCAGCCGATGTTGCCGGTGGCGATCACCTGCGGCCCGGTGGCGGCCAATGTGGCCAGCTTGCGCGCCTTCAACTGCCCGGACAGTTCCGGCTGCAACAGGTTGTAGGTGCCCGCCGAGCCGCAGCACAGGTGGCTGTCGGCAGGCTCGACCACGGTAAAGCCAACCCGCCGCAGCAGGTCTTTCGGTGCCGCCTTCACCTTCTGCCCATGCTGCAACGAACAGGCCGCGTGATAGGCCACCCGCAGCCCCTTCGCCGCGCCTTCCGGCAACCCGATCTTCTCCAGCAGTTCGGTAATATCCAGCGCCAGCGCCGAAACCGCCGCCGCATCCGCCGCCAGTGGGCCATCGCGGAACATGTGGCCATAATCCTTCACCGTGGTGCCGCAGCCCGAGGCGTTGATCACCACCGCATCCAGCCCCGCGCCGCGCGCCTCGGCCATCCACGCGGCAATGTTGGCCGAGGCCGAGGCATGCGCCTCAGCCTCCTTGCCCATGTGATGGGTCAACGCCCCGCAACAGCCCGCCCCGCGCGCCACCACCACCTCGCAGCCCAGCCGCCGCAAGAGCCGGATGGTGGCGTCGTTGATGTCGGGGTTCAGCACCTTCTGCGCACAGCCGGTCAGCAAGGCCACCCGCAGCTTGCACGGCCCCACAGCGGCAAACACCTGCGGCCGGTCGCTGTCACTGGCCACAGGCAAAGCCGCAGGTGCCATCGCCAGCATCGCCCGCAGCCGCGCATCCGGCATCAGGCTTGCAAACGGTCGACCCCACCGCGCCGCCCGCAACGCCAGCCGGAACCGCGCCGGATGCGGGATCACCCGCGCCAGCAGCCAGCGCAACGCCCGGTCAGGCCAGGGCCGCCGATAGGTGCGCTCGATGTGCAGGCGGGCGTGATCGACCAGATGCATGTAATGCACGCCCGAGGGGCAGGTGGTCATGCAGGCCAGACAACTCAGGCAACGGTCGATGTGCTTGACGGTGCGGGCATCGGCGGGACGGCCAGTTTCCAGCATGTCCTTGATCAGGTAAATCCGCCCCCGCGGGCTGTCGGCCTCGTCGCCCAGCAGTTGATAGGTCGGGCAGGTGGCGGTGCAAAAGCCGCAATGCACGCAGGCCCGCAGGATCTGGTTGGCGCGGGCAATCCCGGGGTCGCGCAACTGTTCGGGGGTGAAGGCGGTTTGCACGTCACATCCCCAGCATGTGAACCGCGGGCGAGCCGCCCTCGGCCATCGCCAGCACCACCAGCGCCGGGTAAATCCAGCGCGGCGGCTTCGCCCCCAACTGGGTGCGCAACCATTGCAGCAAGGCGGCCAGCGCGATGGCGGCAAACATCACCTTGATCAGCGCCAGGCGGTCCCCCACCACCTCGACCCCGACCCCGGCCAGCCAGAACCCCGCCGCCACCACGGCGGCCAGACTCACCCCAATCGCCGCCACCCGGCCCTTCGGCAAGGCGCACAGCGCCAGATAGCTGCAGATCGGCAGGCCGAAATAGATCGCATCGCCGCTCATTGTGCCCTCACATCAAGCCGGGGTTCAGAATGCCGCGCGGGTCGAACCGCGCCCGCAATGCCGCGGTGATCGCCGCCACCGGTGGTGCCTCGGGCTGGAAGGTGGCCAGCCGGGCATGGGTTTCCGCCGCCGCCCGCACCAGCGTGGCATGGCCGGAAAACCCGCCCAAAGCCGCCCGCAAATCCGCGCCTTCCGGCATCAAGAGCCAGACCAGCCCGCCGCCCCAGTCATAAAGCACCGCCTGCGCCCCGCTGCGCGCCACCAGCCCCGGCGCGTCGGATGGCTTGACCGACAGCCGCCACACATCGCCCGCGCAGCCTGCAAAGGCCGTCACATCGCGGATCGCCTGCCAGCGCGCCACCCCGTCCACCCGTTCCGCCGCGCCAAAGCCCGCCAGCACTTCCGCCAGCCGCCCGGCGCGATAGTCCACCGAACCCGAGAACCCCTCCAGCCGCAGATAGGTGCCCTGCCCCGGCCAATGCGCCGCCCCGGTCACCTCGTAGGGCGTGCCCAAGGCCGCCGCCAGCGCCGCCACCGCGCGGGCATCGTCCAGCCCCGGCAACCGCAGCGTCACCGACGCCTCGGGCACCGGCAACAGCTTGAACGCCACCTCGGTCAGCACGCCCAAAGTGCCCCAGGACCCCGCCATCAGCTTGACCAGATCAAGGCCGGTGACGTTCTTCATCACCCGGCCGCCGTTCTTCACCACCAGCCCCGCACCATCGACAAACCGCACCCCGATCAGCGCGTCGCGGCACGCCCCCGCCTGCACCCGCCGCGGCCCCGAGGCATTGGCGGCCACCACCCCGCCCAAGGTCGAGACCCCGCGCCGCCCCAACAGCGCGCGGAAATCCGGCACCTCGAAGGCCAGCCGCTGCCCGGCCCGCGCCAGCACCGCCTCCACCTCGGCCAAGGGCGTGCCCGCCCCCGCCACCAGCGTCAGCGCCCCCGGCTCATAAAGCGAAATCCCCGCCAGCCCGCCGGTCTCCAGCACCTCGCCCCGCGTCCCGCCGATGCCGCGGGTGCCCCCGCCCACGATGCGCAACGGCCCCGACGCCGCCGCCAGACACTCCACCACCTCTGCCTCAGTCGCAGGCTTCATCCTTCACCTTTGCACAAATATCCTCGGGGGGTCCGGGGGGCAGACAGCCCCCCGGCTCTCGTCACGCCGCCCGCCGCCCGGCGGTCAGCACCAGCGGAAACACCTTGGCGGGGTTCATCAGCCATCTCGGGTCGAACACATCCTTCAGCCGCAACTGCGCCTCCATATCCACATCCGAAAACTGCACCCCCATCAGATCGCGCTTCTCCACCCCCACGCCATGCTCGCCGGTCAGACAACCGCCGACCTCGACACACAGCTTCAGGATCGCCGCACCGAATTCCTCGCACAACTCCAGATCGCCGGGCTTGTTGGCGTCATACAGGATCAGCGGATGCAGGTTGCCGTCGCCTGCATGGAACACATTGGCCACATCCAGCCCGTATTCGCGGCTCATCTCGCCGATCCGCCGCAGCACCAGCCCAAGGTCCGACACCGGTATCACCCCGTCCAGACAAAGGTAATCGTTGATGTTGCCCATCGCCCCGAAGGCGGATTTGCGCCCCAGCCAGATCCGCGCCGATTCCGCCTCGGACCGGCTTTCGCGGATCTCCACCGGGTTGTGCCGCCGGGCCACCGCGATGATCCGCGCCAACTGCTCGTCGATCTCGGCAGGGCTGCCCTCGACCTCGACGATCAGCAAGGCTTCGCAATCGGGGTAGCCGGCATGGGCAAAGGCCTCGGTCGCCTCGATGCAGGGGCGGTCCATGAACTCGATCGCCACCGGCAACACGCCAGAGCGGATGATGTCGGACACGCATTGCCCCGCCACCTCGTTGGCGTCAAAGCCGATCAGCACCGGGCGCGCGCCCTCGGGCTTGGGCAGGATGCGCAAGGTGGCCTCGGTCACCACACCCAACTGGCCTTCGGATCCGCAGATCACCCCCAGCAGGTCCAGCCCCGGCGCATCCAGAAAGCCGCCGCCGATTTCCAGCACCGTGCCGTCCATCTGCACCAGCGTCACCCCCAGCAGATTGTTGGTGGTCACCCCGTATTTCAGGCAATGCGCCCCGCCCGAGTTCATCGCGATGTTGCCGGCAATCGCACAGGCCAACTGGCTGGAGGGGTCGGGGGCATAAAAGAACCCCTGCGCCTCGACAGCACCAGTCACGCTCAGGTTGGTACGCCCGGCCTGCACCCGCACGAAACGGTTGGGATAATCCACCTCCAGCAGCCCATTCATCCGCGCCACCCCCAGCAGCACGCAATCGGCGGTGGGCAAGGCGCCCCCGGCAAGGCTGGTGCCCGCCCCGCGCGGCACCACCGGCACGCCTTCTTCGTGGCAGATGCGCAGCACCGCAGACACCTCGGCGGTGGTGCGCGGCAGCACGGCGCACAGCGGCGCACAGCGGTAAGCCACCAGCGCGTCACATTCATAGGCGCGGGTATCGGCGGGGTCATGCACCACGGCGTCGGCGGGCAGCACCGACTGCAAGCGCCGCACGATCTGCGCCTTGCGCGCCAGGATCGCCGGGTTCGGCACGGGCATCTGCATGGCAATCCTCCAATCCTTGCATGGACTATAACCCGCGCCGCCGCACTGGCAAGGACAGCCGTTCCCGGTTAGGCTGCGGCATGGACCTTATGTCGCTTTCCCGATTGTTCACCCCGCTGGACGGCATCGCCGCCGCCTATGCCGTGCTGGCCTCGCTGTTGCTGGGCCGTCTGGTCGATCGGCCCGGCTTTCGCTACCCTTCGGTGTCGGTGCTGATGATGACCTACCGGCGCGAGTGGATGCGGGAATTCATCACCCGCGACCCGCGCATCTTCGATTCCGGCGTGCTGGACGGGCTGCGGCAGGGCATCACCTTCTACGCCTCGGCCTGCATCATCGCCATCGGCAGCGGGCTGGCGCTGGTGGGCAATACCACACCGTTGCAGGGCCTGGCCCAGGAACTGACGCTGGAGACCGCCTCGGCGCTGGTGCTGAAGGTCAAGATATTGTTCGTGCTGGCATTTCTGGTCAACGCCTTCCTGAAATTCGTCTGGTCGCACCGGCTGTTCGGCTATTGCTCGATCATGATGGCGGCGGTTCCGAATGACATTTCGAACCCCGAATGTCTGCCCCGCGCAGCCCAGGCGGCCGAATTGAACATCACCGCCGCCCGCGCCTACAATCGCGGCCTGCGCTCGGTGTATTTTGCCCTGGGGGCGCTGGGGTGGTTCCTGGGGCCGGAGGTCTTGCTAGCCACCATCACCCTGACTCTGGCGCAGGGGCTGCGGCGCGAGTTCGCCTCGCAGTCGCGGGCGGTGATGCTGAACCGCGGGTTATGAGTTGGGTCTGCGCTTGCCGAACCGGCCCTCGCGCAGCCAGGCCGCCAGTGCCAAGGCCACCGCCAGCAACAGATACGCCCAGCCCGGCAGCAAAGCCGCCACCCGGATATCCTGCGTGACATAGGCGCCGCGCGGGGTGATGCCGATCCAGCCGCGCCCCGCCGCCACCCGGCCCTCGCGCACCGCCCGTATATCCGGCGCGCCATCTTGCAGCCGCAGGATGCCGCCATTGGCCGCCGTCACCGCAGGGGCCAGCTTGTCGCCAGTGGCGATGGTTTCCTCGAACTCCTTCGGCGCCGAGGGGCCGACCGCCACCACCGCCGTCAGATCGCCCTGCGCCAGCCGGTAAAGCCCGACGCCGGGGGCCAGCCAGTCGGCGGCGAAATGGCCCGGCTCGACCTGCGGCAGCGCCAGCTTGACCTCCGATCCATCCGGGGCGGTGATCGTCACCTCGCCCGGCGGCGTTTCGGCCACGCTGCGGCGGGTGATGGTCAGAAGCTGATCCTTGGCCAGCGCGGTCAGCGCCTCCTCCTCCAGCTCCGGTTCCTTCAGCATCCAGTGCGCCAGCCGCCGCAGCAGTTCCAGTTGCGGCCCGCCGCCCTCGTAGCCGCGGCCCCACAGCCAGGCCTGATCCGAGGCCAGCACCGCCACCCGGCCCTCGCCTTCACGCGCCAGCACCAGCAGCGGCTGATCCTGCGCCCCCTGCATCACCACCTGCGCGCCGGGCTTGGCGGAAATCTCGATCTGGCGGAACCAGCGGCCCCAGCCACCTTCCGGCGCCAAAGCCTCCAACCCTTGGGTCACCGGATGCCTGCGCCCCAGATCGGTCAGCGCCGGGACAAAGCCGCCCTCGATCACCCGGCTGGTGGTCAGCACCGGCAAAATCTCGGCCAGCGGCGAGCGCCACAGGCTGTCCACCGCCCCGAATTCCGGCCCCGCCGACACCAGCACCGTGCCGCCCTGCCGCACATAATCGCGGACGTTTTCCAGATAGGACAGCGGCAGGATACCGCGCAGCCGGTAGCGGTCGAAGATGATCAGATCGAACTCGTTGATCTTTTCCACAAACAATTCCCGCGTGGGAAAGGCGATCAGCGACAGCTCGTCCACCGGGATGCCATCCTGCTTTTCCGGCGGCCGCAGGATGGTGAAATGCACGAGGTCCACCGAGGCGTCGGATTTCAGCAGGTTGCGCCAGACCCGTTCGCCGGCATGCGGCTCGCCGGAAACCAGCAGCACCCGCAGCCGGTCGCGCACGCCGTTGATCGACACCACGGCGGCATTGTTGCGGGCGGTCAATTCGCCGGGGCTTTCGGGGATCTGGAATTGCAGCACGTTCATGCCGCCATGCGGCAGGGTCACCGGCAGTTCCATATCCTCGCCCACCGGCACCGAGAACAGCACCGGTTCGCCGCCGTCGATGGCGATGGTCAGATCGACCTCATAGCCCGCCTCGGCAGGCACCGCGCCCTGATCCTCGATCCGCAGGGTCAGGATCACCGGCTCGCCCAGAATGGCGAAGGCCGGGGCGTTGCGGATGATCAGGCGGCGGTCCCAGTCGGCCTTTTGCCCGGTCAGCAGCACATGCAGCGGCGCTGGCATCGGCGGCGCGAGGGGCAGGTCATGCGCCTGCCCGTCGGTGATCAGGATCGCCCCCGCCACCCGGCCGCGCGGCTCCTCGGCCAAAGCGCCCGAGAGTGCGGTCATCAACTGGGTGCCACCATCGCCCGGCGCATCGGCCAGCCGCACCACCCGCAATTCGGTGCCCGGCAAGGCCGCCAGTTCCGACCGCACCGCCGCAAGGGCGGTTTCGGATTGCGTGGGCCGGTCGGACAGCTTCTGGCTGGCGCTGTCATCGACCACGGCAATCACGATATCGGACAGCGCCGCGCGGTCCTCCTGTTGCAGGCTGGGGTTGGCAAGGGCCGCCAGCAGCACCAGCCCCGCAGCCCCGCGCAATAGCCAGCCCGACAGCCCGCGCCAGGCGGCAAAGCCCAGCAGCAGCGCCGCCAGCAACGCCAGCCCGGCCAGCACCGGCCAGGGCAGCAGCGGATCGGTGATTAGCGTCCCGGTCAATTGCCCAGCCTTTCCAGCAGCGCCGGCACATGCACCTGATCGGATTTGTAATTGCCGGTCAGCACATGCATGATCAGGTTGATGCCGAACCTTGCGGCAATCTCGCGCTGCCGCTCACCGGCATAGCCGCGCCCCACCGGGAACATCGGCGCGCCGCGTTCGTCCACTGCCCAGGCGCTTGCCCAGTCGTTGCCGCCGATCACCACCGGCGTCACCCCGTCGTTGAGGTTGCGAAACGGCATCCCCTCGGCCTGTTCGGCATCGGGGGGGGCGGCCTCGACCCACAGCGGCGAACCTGCGTAGCGGCCGGGGAAATCCTGCAGCAGATAGAAGGTGCGGGTCAGCACATGGTCAGCCGGGATCGGCTCCAGCGGCGGAATGTCCAGGGGGGCGGCCAGCAGTTGCAGCCGCCGCGCCTCGGGCGAAGCGCCGCCGCCGGTCATGTCGCCATCGCGGGTGTCGAACAGGATCATGCCGCCCGAGCGCAGGTAGCGGTTAAGCTTGGCATAACCCTCGACCGAGGGCAGCGGCTGGGTAGAGGTGACCGGCCAGTAAAGGAAGGGAAAGAACGCCAGTTCGTCGGCCTCGATATTCACCCCGACAGCCTCGCCGGGTTCCACCGTGGTGCGTTCAAAGAGGCGCAGGCCAAGGCCGCGCAGACCGGCGGCGGCGATCTTGTCCACGCCTGGATCGTCGGTCACGACATAGGCCAGCCGCACCTCGGCGGTGGCCATCATTGCGAAATCATCGCCGGTTTCGGCGCGGGCTTGTGGCGGCGACAGCGCCAGCAGCGTGGCGACAACACCCGCCGCAATCCGGCCGGTCAGCCGACCCGAGATTTGCAGCGCCGCCAGAATATCCAGCAGCAACAGCAACATGGCCCCGGCAAGGAAGGCCCCCTTCAAGGCCTGCTCGCGGGCCACTTCCATGCCCTCGACGGCAATCCCGGCAGGCCAGCTTGCTGGCGTCAGCTTGGTGTCGGCCCCGATGACGTTCAGCGCCACCCGGCGGTCGGCCCCGGCGTAAAGCCCCGGCAGCATCCCCGGCCCGGGCACAGCCTTCGCCAGATCCTCGCCCGCCACCCCCGGCACCTCGCCGGCCTCTGACGCCTGCCCGAAACCGTCCAGCACCAGTTCGGGCACCCATATCTGGCCCGCGAGGTCCGCAGCCTCGGCCAGCGCCGGGCGGGTAGAAACCGCCAACCGCTCCAGCATCTGCACGAACAGGCCGGAAAGCGGCAGGCTGGACCATTCGGCATTGGCGGTGACGTGGAACAGCACCACCTGGCCCTGCCCCACGGCGCGGCGGGTCACCAAGGGCGTGCCATCGGCCAGGGCGGCGATGCTGCGGGCGGCCAGTTCCGGGTCGGGCTGTGCCAGCACCTGCTGGCTGACGGTGACCTCGGGCGGCACTTCCAGCCCGAAGAACGGGCTGCCCTGCGCAAAGGGTGCGAGCGCCTTCGGCTCGCCCCAGCTCATCGCGCCGCCCACCGTGCGTCCACCGATGCGCAGCCGCACCGGCATCAGCGGGTCGTCGGTCTCGCGCGCAAGGTCCGAGGCCGCCAGCCTTGGCCCGGCAAAGCGCAACAGCAGCCCGCCCTTGTCCAGCCAATCCATCACCGCGTCGGTTTCCACCGGCGACAACCGCGCCACATCGGCCAGCACGATCACATCGGGGTTGGCCAGCAGGATGTCGGTCAGCGTGCCGTCGATCAGGTCTGCCACCGGGGCGAGGGCCTGCTTCAGATAGTGGGTGGGCGACAGCAGCAGCAACCCCTCGCGGTCGGCAGCGCCGCCGATCAGCGCCACCTTGCGCCGCTTCAGGCTGTCGTCGGTCAGGCTGACCGCCCCGGCAGAGCGCACCCCGGCAATCTCGAACCGGGTGATGCGGTTGCGCAGTTCGGGCGGCAGATCGAGGCTGGCCTCGGCCTGATCCTTGCCCGCGGGGAAGGCCAGCACCACCCGCGCCAGTTCGCGCTCGATCCCCGCCGGGTCAAGGCCGCGGGCGGACACCTCGGCCTGCACCGCAGCGCCCGCTGGCAGCCGCAGGGCAGAAACCTGCACCGCGCCATCCTTGAACCCCGCCGGGCGCAGGGCCAGCAGCGGCCGCGGGCTTTGGAACACCGTCAGCTTGCCCTTGGCGCCCAAAGCCACGGTCAGCGCGTCGCGGCCCTTATGCTCCAGCCCGTCGGTCAGCCAGAAGCTGTCGAAACCCTCGGACGGCAGCACCTTGGCCCAGGCGGAAAGATCATTCGGCGCAAAGGGTTGCGGGGTCAACCCGGCCAGAGTGGCGCCCAGCGCATCGGCGGCCTGAAACACCGGCGGTTGCGGCGTGTCGGTCAGCCGCAGCAGCGCCACCGGGCGCCCGGCACGGCCAGCTTCTTCCACCAGCGCGGTGGCGCGGTCGATCCGGCGCGGCCAGTCGCGGGCGTCGGCCCAATCGGCGTCGATCAGGATCAGCAGCGGCCCGCTGCCGGGTGCCCTTTGCTGCGGGTTCAGCACCGGCCCGGCAAAGGCGATTATCGCCGCCGCCACCGCCAGCGCCCGCAACAGCAGCAGCCACCACGGCGTCTTGTCGGTCTCGGCCTCGGCATCCTTCAGCCCCAGCAGCAGCGCCACGCCGGGAAACCGCCGCCGGATCGGCGCGGGCGGCACGGCGCGCAACAAGAGCCACAGCAGCGGCAAGGCCACCAGCCCCAGCAGCAGCAAGGGCGAGCCAAAGCCGATGGGGCCAAGCATCCACATCAGGCCGCCCGCTCCAGCGCCCGGTAAAGCCACAGCAGCGCCGGTTGCGCCGCCTGGCCGGTGTGGTGGCAATGGTAGTGCCAGCCGGAAGCACGGGCGAGGGTCGCCAGCCGTTCCTTGCGCTCGGCCAGGCGGGCCAGGTAACGGTCGCGCAGATCGCCCGCGCGCAGGGTTTCATGCCGCAGGCTGCCACCCATCGATTCGAAGATGGTGCGGCCGTCGAACGGAAAATCCTCCTCGGCCGGGTCCAGCACCTGCAACAGCACGCCGCGCAGGCCACGGTCGGCGGCGCGACCCATTGCCGCCTCGACCCCCGCCAGATCGGCCAGAAAGTCGGACACGAACACCGCCCGGCCATGCGCCACCAGACCGGTGGTATCGGGCTGGCCATAATCGGCGTCGGTTTCCGCCAGCAGCCCTTCGGCCAGCGGCATCACCTGCCCGCGGCCCGAGCGGGGCGGCGTCGCGGCCCCGGCCAGCCCGACCCGTTCACCGCCGCGCAGCAGCAGCACCGCCAAAGCCAGCGCCAGCAGCCGCGCCCGGTCGGCCTTCGGCGCGCGGGATTTGTCGCCGGTAAACCCCATCGACCGTGCGGTATCGACCCAAAGCGCCACCGACTGCGCCGCCTGCCATTCGCGTTCGCGCACGAAATGCGCATCCGACCGGGCCGAGCGGCGCCAGTCGATCATCCGCGCCGAATCCCCGGCATGGGCCGGGCGGTATTGCCAGAATTCATCGCCAAGCCCGGCGCGCCTGCGGCCATGCTCGCCCAGCATCACTGTCGCCGCCAGATGCTCGGCCGCCGCCAGCAGGGGCGGCAGGGCCTGCCCCAGCGCCTCGGCCCGCGACCGCAGGAGGGCGGTTTCGCTCACGCCGCGGCCTCGAGCCCCAGCGTGGCCTGCGCCACCCGGTCGATCACCCCCGCCAGACTGTCGCCGCGCGCCCGTGCGGCAAAGTTCAGCGCCA
>NZ_ACYY01000010.1 GCF_000176015.1 Rhodobacter ferrooxidans
GTGAAAATCTGCTCATGCTACAAAGGAGAAGGTAGCGATGAGTGTGACGATGGACGACCGCATCAAACGGTGGACGGCCAAGCGTAAGACGGCGTTGGTGGTAGAGATCATTCAGGGCAAGACGACGGTGGCAGAGGCCAGTCGGGCCTTTGACCTTTCGCCGTCGGAGATCGAGGGCTGGGTTGATGACGCCAAGTGGGGCATGGAGAATGCCCTGCGTGCGAACCCGCTGGAGATCCGCGAGCAATACCAGAAGCAGCTGAGGGACCTGCAGGAGGCTTACGGCGAGGCCATGCTGGAGCTGCGCGCCAGAAAAAAGCTGGCGGCCCTCATGGAGCGGGAGGACGGACAATGATCCGGACGCTCCATGAGGGCCTTCTGGCGGATGGGATCGCGGTGCCGATGACCAAGCTATGCGCCTGGTTCGGCGTGCCGCGGCGGACGGTCTATTACAAGCCGACCAAGGCCGCGCCGCAGGTCGATCCCCGCTTTGCCGAGCCGATCAAGGCGATGATCGAAAAGGAACCCTCCTTCGGCTATCGTACGGTGGCCTGGCTTCTGGGCTTCAACAAGAACACGGTTCAAAGGATCTTCCAGATCAAGGGCTGGCAAGTCCGCAAGCGCCCGATCGGCATGCGGCCCCGGATCGAAGCGGTGCCATCTGTGGCCGCCGCACCGAACGAGCGCTGGTCGACGGACCTGTGCCGGGTTTGGCCGGGCCGCGACGGCTGGACCACGCTGGCTTTGGTGATCGACTGCCATACCCGCGAACTTTTGGGATGGCATCTGTCGCGATCCGGCAAGGCCACCACCGCTGCCAGTGCCTTGGAGCATGCCCTCATCTCCCGGTTCGGGACCTTGGGCAAGGTGACGCGCGAGTTCCTTCTGAAGTCCGACAACGGGCTAGTCTTCACCAGTCGGCGCTATACCGCCCTGGTCCGCAGCTATGGGTTGCGCCAGGAGTTCATCACGCCGCACTGCCCCCAGCAGAACGGCATGGTCAAGCGCGTGATCCGAACGCTCAAGGAACAGTGCATCCATCGCCAGCGCTTCGACAGCATCCAGCATGAGTGCGGCCCGGCATCGACCAACCGATGACCCGCCAGGAAAACCGATCGATCACGACCGCCAGATACAAGAACCCCTCGTGGGTGCGGATGTAGGCGATAACTGCGACCCAGAACTGGTCGGGGGCATCGACATCGAACCCTCTGTTTAGGGTGTTTTCGGCAACAACAGCTGGGCTGCCCCCCGTAAGAGCCGGGCTTCTTTCTGTAACCAATCTGGGCCCTTATGCCTGCCTGACGGGCCAAACGCCACGCCCGGTTGGGGCTGATGTCTTCGCCCAGATCGCGCAGATCGTCATGCAGTTTGCGGTGGCCATGGACTTCACCACTTTCCGTTCAGGCCTTCTTCAGCAGCTTTGTTTGCCGCTGATCCTCCAGCGCCCGTTGGGAAAGGAGTACGCGCAGCAATGCATAGAAACCGCTCGGATGAACCAGCAGCGTCCGGCACATGGCCCGAACCGCAAAGGTCAGCCGGTTCTCCGCAATGAAAGCATACTTCACCGGGATTCCCTGCCGAAGTTATGCGGTCGCCTTTTTTAGGATGTCCCGGTTCGCCCGGAAAACAGTCCCCCGGACTGCTTTCTGATCCGGCTCAAATTTGTCACTTTGGCCAAATGGCGCTTCAGCCGGCGGATCTCGCAGGCCTAGGCATCAACCTCCTGGATCACCTTCGCGGGCCGCAAGAATTGCTTTTGCCACGAGTAGATCGACTTGGTGCTGACACCCAACCGCTCGGCCACATCGCGCATCGGATAACCCCGATCCTCGACTTGGGCCTCTGCATCACGCTTGAACTCATCTGTGAAATTTGCTCCGGACATCTCGTCCTCCTTGCTTCCAAAAATACCAAGCAAGGCGTCTACAAATCGAAGGGCTATTCACTCTATCCATCTCGCGCCCACGCTGAATCAACGTTCAGCGGTGTGAAACGAGCGAGGCGCAAAATCTGCCAGTGTTCGTTGATTCAGTGAGGGAAGATGGTGCCCCAGGAGGGACTCGAACCCCCGACCTCCTCATTACGAATGAGGCGCACTACCAGCTGTGCTACTGGGGCCGCGCGGTAGTGCGTCTAAACGACCGGGGCCGCGTCTTCAACCCCGAATCGCTGAGTCAGATCAATCGCTTTCGAGGAAATTGTTCTACACCAGATGGACAGGCCATTGCCAAACTTCTGCCGGACTCGACGGCTGGCAAACCAGGGGCTATTCAGTATGCGTTTGCCATCGGCGTTGCGTTCGGCCACCGCATCTCGGGCGGCCGCTGCCTCGGCGACGGCCGTTTTCCATATCCTCAAAAGCCAGATGGCGCTCATCGGGGGACAACTGCCCGGACCGCTTGCCGCAAAGCGCATGGCCCAGCTCGGCGATCAGGCAGTCTTGGCGATCGGTCTTCCGGGCAAGGCGGCGCCACTGCGAAACATGCCGGGCGATCAAGCCATTCTTCTGCGACACGCCACAATCCCGCACACCAGGCAGCAGGCTCCCGGCCACAATCCGCGCCTTCACATCATCCGACCAACGCCACCGTCCTGACGGCCCATCCAGAACCTAGATGCGTGAAACTCTCCCTTGCGACCGGGAACCTCCTTCCGGTCCTCATTTTGGTGCTCCATGGCCAAACTCCTGCAAACTCAGGTGCTAGGCGGCATGTCCTAAATGACCTCATCCCGAAACCACGGGGCTGACGACATCGCTCACATTTTAATCCATGATCCGCGCTATTCGTGAAGCCGAATTGTGCGCCAGGCCGTGCTGGCCCACAGCCGTTCTGCTGCGTGAAACCTCCGAATAGCTGGCAGGGCCCGGCAGGACTAGTTGGCTGAGCGGGCAATGGCCTCGATGTCGATGATCTCGGCATCTTGTGCGGCTTCGGCTGCTTTGGCCACTTTCGCCTCTGCAACCGGTTTCGGGCTGCCGACGATCAACGGCAGCAGTTCGGTGCCGGTCGAGCTGGGGCGGCTGCCTTCGGGTGGCTCGCGCCAGGACAGGGTGTCGAACGCGCCGCAGTTGTCGCAGATCGGCGTCCACTGCGCATGGATGCCTTGGCACTTGTCGCAGCACCATTGCGGTCCGCGCGGTGCGGTCAGCGCCCGGGCCAGCCAGCCGCGCACCACGGCATCGTCGGCACCTTCGCCGCGTTCAATGGCCGCCATGATCGCCAGCGACCGGCCGGTTGGGTGGCTGGTGGCCAGATCACCGATGATGCGGCGCGCGGCGGGGAAATCTTCGGCCGCCAGGTTCAACTCGGCCAGCAGCAGCCGGGTTTCTTCATGCGTCGGGTGGATGGCGGTCAGCAGTTTGAAGCGCTTCAGCCGGGCTTGCGCCGATTCCGTCGGCTCGATTTCGGCAAAGGCAGCGGCCAGATCGGGGTGCGGACGCGCCTCCCAGGCCTTTTTCAGCACCCGCGTGGCGTTTTTCGCATCGCCCTTCGCAATGTAGCTGCGTGCAGCCATTGCTGCGGCGGGAATCAGGTCGGGCGACAGCTTGTTGGCCTCGATAGCCGCCTCGCGCGACTCGATGCTGGCAGATTCGTCGAACACCGTCTTGGCCTCTTGCAACGCCAGAACGGCGTCGCGGCGGCGGAAAACCTCGCGCGGCAGCGTGCCTGCCCGCAGTTTGGCCCCCAACGTGGTACGCGCACCCTTCCAGTCGGCCTGGCTGGCCTGCAATTGCAGCAGCACGTCCTGGGTCTCGGTATGCCGCGGCTTCATCGCAAAAGCCTTTTCGGCCAGCTTCAGCGCGGTTGCCTTGTCGCCGCTGGCCACCTTTTGCAGCATCAGGCCGCGAACGCCGACAAAGCGGGTCTTCTCGTCGGTCAGCAGCGCCTTGTAAGCCTCGGTCGCCCGGGCACTGTCGCCGGCAAGTTCGGCGGCCTGCGCGGTCAGCAACGTGGTCAGCTCCGGTTTGCCCAGATATTTCTGCGCCTTGGCCGCCCGCGACAGCGCCACCCGCGCCTCGCCCGAGGCCAGCGCGATCATGCCTTCCGACAGCGCCTGATAACCCTTGCGCTCGCGGTTGCGGTCGAAATAGCGCGAGACGGCGGTTTCGTCACCGTTGAGGAACTTCAGCACCGCCACCAGCAGCCCGATCGCCTTCAGCAGCAGCCAGACCGCCACCACCAGCAGCAGCGCCCCCACCAGCGCCTGCAACGGCCCCAGCGTCACCTCATAGCCATAGACGGCAATCTGCAAGCCGCCGCCGGTATCGGTCAGCCTGCCCGCCCCGAAAGTCAGCCCGGCGATCACGGCCACGAACAAAACGACTTTGAGCAAAGACCAGATCATCATGCGCCCCTATTGCTGTGCAATTGCGGCCGCGACGGCAGCAAGCGCTTCGGTTACGGCCAGCCTGCGATCGGCCATTGCCCGCCATTCGGTCAGTGCCGCCTGCCCCTCGGGTGGCAGACCCGCAGTTTCAGCAAATGCAGCGGATAAATCGCCGTTGCGCAAGGCCTGTTCGGCCCGCGACAGCACGGCATCGGGGTCGGTGCCTTCGTGCGGGGTCAGCGAGCGTGCCCCGGTCTGGGTGCGCAGGAAGGCGGCAATCCGTTCGGACACCGTAGCCCCCATGTTGGCGTGCAGCGAGGCGTTCAACGCCGCGCGGGCGGCGGCCGGGAAGGCCTCTTGCACCGCCGCCAGCGTGGGCATGCCTGTTTCGGCGTTCTCCAGCAGGGCGGGCGGCAGTTCCTGGCCTTCGGTCTGGAACACCGCCACCAGATCGGCATAGGGCGCCCCGCTTTCGGCAGCGGCGTTCAGGCCATTCAGCGCCGTGGTCAGCTTGGCCCCGCGCACCGCGGCATCGGCTTCGGCCTTCAAAGCGGCAGACTTCGCCTCGGCCTCGGCTTGCATGGCGGCGGCCTGAGCTTCGGCTTCGGCCTTCAAGGCGGCCGATTTCGCTTCGGCTTCGGCAATCCGAGCCTCGGCGGCGGCGGCAGCGGCGTTGATGTCGGCCGCAATTTCGGCGCCATTGCCGGACTGCGCCTTGATCTCGTCACGCAGCGCGGCAAGATCGCGCTCGTAAGCCTGCAACGCCGAGTTCGACACGCCACCTTCGGCAGTCGGCTGTTTTTCCAGCGCGCTCAGTCTTGCATCCAACGCGTCGATCCGGGCGTTACTCTCAGCAAAGCGCTTTTCCAGATCGCTGAACCAGCTTTCATGGCCGTCGAACTTGCCGCCAAGCTCGGTCAGCCGCGAGTCGATCGCGGCCAGTTTCGGGTCCATTGCCTTTACGGCGGCAATCGCGGCTTCCAGCGCGTCCAGCCGGGCCACAGCATCGCTGTCGGTCTTGGGCTTGGCCAGTTCGGCCTGAACGGCGGCCAGCCCGGCCTGGTTTTCCGCCAGCTTGGTCGCCTGTTCGGCCAGTTGCAGGGTCATCGGCGTGGCGGGCAGGCCCGGTGGCCAGTCTGGCGGCACGCCATAACGCGCCAGCGCAAAACCGCCGCCCGCCGCAACCGCACCCCCGGCAAGCAGGCCGACAAACGCCCCAATGCCGCCGGATTTCGATTTCACCGGCGGCGGGGCCTTCGGGGAGGCCTCGGTCTTCTCAGGGGCCGGGGGTTTTGGTGGAACCGGAGCTTGCGTCGGGGTTTGCGGCGGCTTCGGCGCGGGCATGTCTGTCGCTTTCGGTGGCGTGTCCGGATCTGCCATGGCCAACCTCCCCTGTCGGGCTCCGGCGGAGCCTCGTTCCTGCGACCTTAATGCCTGTTGGGCTTTGTCTCAAGCTTGCGTGCCTGCGGCAATCAGACCCTGTAAAGTCTCTATCATTGCACCCGCATCGGGCCTTTTGGCAATGGCGAGCCCTGCTCTGGGCATCCCCTCGGCCGCCTCTGCCACCGCGGGCGACAAGGCTGCCAACCAAAGATCGGCCTGCAATGGCACATCAGCCAGCGCCGCGCGCAGGATGCTGGCCGTGCGCGGCGAAAACAGCGGCACCAGAACCGGCCCCGGCGCTTGCAGGCACGCCAACGCCTGCGGGGTCAGCGGTTGCTGCTCTTGCGCATAGACGATGGCCGAATACGTCTCTATATTGGCGGAATTGAGCGATTCCACCAAGTCGCCGCGCACGTCGCGACCGCGCAGATGCAACAGCGGCCCCATCTCGCCCGCCGCCTTGATCGCTGCCGTCAGCGCCACAACGTCGCCCTGCGCCGAGACCGCCTGCAATCCCGCCTCGCGCGCCGCCTGCGCCGTGCGATTGCCAACGCACCAGGCGCACGCGACGCCAGAAAAAATCGTCTCGGCAGCTATCCGCTGAAACCCCTGCACCCCGGTTTCCGACGTGAAAATCAGCGCCTTCAGGCGCACTTGTGGCAGCACCGGCGCCAGGAATCGTGGCGCCAGCAGGGCCGAGTCGATGATCCGGATATCGCCGCCGAACCTGTCCCGCAGATCGGCGGCAAAGCGGTCGCCCTGCGCCGCCGGACGGGTCAGCAGAATTGGTGAGGATTGTCTGGACATGGCTGCGGTGTTACCTGCGCTGAAACCTTCTGGCAACGGGATGCCTATGCAAAGCCTGACCTTCCTTGGCATCGAGTCAAGCTGCGACGATACCGCAGCCGCCGTGGTGCGGCATGTGCCGGGGGCAGCGGCGCAGATTCTCGCCTCAGTGGTGGATGGCCAGGTGGCGCTGCATGCGCCGTTCGGTGGCGTGGTGCCAGAACTCGCCGCCCGCGCCCATGCCGAGCGGCTCGATTTTTGCGTTGAACGCGCGTTGGCCGAAGCAGGGGTTTCGCTGTCCGATCTGGACGGTATCGCTGTCACGGCGGGGCCGGGGCTGATTGGCGGCGTGCTGTCGGGGGTGATGTGCGCCAAGGGCATTGCCGCGGGCACCGGTCTGCCGCTGGTGGGGGTGAACCATCTGGCGGGGCATGCACTGACGCCACGGCTGACCGATGGGCTGGCGTTTCCCTATCTGATGCTGCTGGTTTCCGGCGGGCACTGCCAGTTTCTGCGGGTTGCCGGGGTGGAAGATTACACGCGGCTGGGCGGCTCGATCGACGATGCGCCGGGCGAGGCGTTCGACAAGGTGGCGAAGCTTTTGGGTCTGCCGCAGCCGGGTGGTCCGGCGGTAGAGGCGGCGGCGAAGACCGGCGACGCCCGCCGCTTTGCCCTGCCACGGCCGCTGCTGGACCGGCCCGGGTGTGACATGTCGTTTTCCGGGCTGAAAACCGCCGTGCTGCGCACCCGTGACCGGTTGGCGGCCGATCAGGGCGGGCTGCATCTGCAAGACCGCGCCGATATCTGCGCCGGTTTTCAGGCGGCGGTGGCGGACGTGCTGGGCGAAAAAACCCGTCGCGCGCTGGATCTGGCACCGGTCACTGGCTTTGCCGTGGCGGGGGGCGTTGCTGCTAATTCGGCCATTCGCGCGGTGTTAGAGACGGTTTGTCTTGCCAAAGGCGTGCCCTTTCTGGCGCCACCGCTACGGCTGTGCACCGACAACGCGGCGATGATCGCCTGGGCGGGGATCGAGCGGTTTCGGGCCGGGGCGCGCGATGGCATGGACCTGATGGCCCGGCCGCGCTGGCCGCTGGATACCACCAGCCCGGCGCTGCTGGGATTTGGCAAAAAGGGAGCCAAGGCATGAAAGTGGCAATTCTGGGCGCGGGGGCCTTTGGGGCGGCGCTGGCGGTGGCCTTGGGGCGCGAGGGGCCGGTGACGCTGTGGGGGCGCGGCATTTCCGGGCATGTGGCGCCGCGGCTGCCGGGGGTCGATCTGCCGGAAAACGTCTCTGTGACTGCCGAAATCAACAATCTGGGCGTGCCGGATGTTGTTCTGCTGGCCTTGCCGATGCAGGCGCTGGGCGGGTTTCTGGCACAGAACGCCAGGGCCTTGCGCGGCGCGCGGCTGGTGGCCTGCTGCAAGGGGGTGGACCTTGCCAGCGGCCTTGGGCCGACGGCGTTGATCGCGCAGGCCTGCCCGGATCATCCGCCCGCCATCCTGACCGGCCCCAGCTTTGCCGCCGATATTGCGCGCGGCTTGCCGACGGCGCTGACCCTCGCCTGTGCCGACGATGCACTGGGGGAATCGCTGCAAAAGCGGCTCTCAACCAGCGTTTTGCGGTTGTATCGCAGCACCGATGTGGTGGGGGCGGAACTGGGCGGCGCGTTGAAGAACGTCATCGCCATTGCCGCGGGCGTGGTGATCGGCGCCGGTTTGGGCGACTCGGCCCGCGCGGCACTGATGACGCGGGGTTACGCCGAGATGGTGCGGCTGGCGCTGAGTTTTGGGGCACGGGCCGAAACTCTGGCCGGGCTTTCCGGCTTTGGCGATCTGGTGCTGACCTGCACCTCGGAACAATCGCGCAATTTCCGCTTTGGCCGGGCGCTGGGCGCTGGGCAGGCGTTTGATGCCAGCGTGACGGTGGAAGGGGTTGCCACCGCCAAAGCCGTCTCTAACATCGCCGAAACCAAGGGCATCGACATGCCGGTGGCCAGCATGGTGGCGGCGCTGACCGAAGGCCGGATTACCCATGCGCAAGCCATTCAGGCGCTGATGTCGCGCCCGTTGAAACAGGAGTGAACGATGCGCGTTGCCGTGATCTGCACTGACAAACCCGGGGCGCTGCAGACCCGGCTGGAGAACCGCGCAGCACACCTGGCGCATATCCAGGCCAGCGGCGTGGTGGAACTGGCCGGGCCGTTTCTGGATGCGGACGGCCAGATGACCGGATCCTTGCTGGTGCTGAACGTCGAGACGCTGGATCAGGCCAAGGCTTGGGCGGCCGCGGACCCCTATGCGCTGGCGGGGTTGTTCCAGTCGGTCAGCATCCGCGAATGGAAAAAGGTGGTCGGCTGATGCGCTATTGGCTGTTCAAATCCGAGCCCGACACCTGGAGCTGGGATCAGCAGGTCGCGAAGGGTGACGCGGGCGAAGAATGGCACGGCGTGCGCAACTATCAGGCGCGCAACAACATGCGGGCCATGCAGATCGGTGATCAGGGGTTTTTCTATCACTCCAACATCGGCAAGGCGGTGGTGGGCATTGTCGAGGTCTGCCGGCTTTCGGCGCCCGACAGCACCACCGACGATCCGCGCTGGGATTGCGTGCATATCCGCGCCTTGCGGGCTTTGCCAAAGCCGGTCAGCCTTGACGCTTGCAAGGTGCAGCCGGGGCTGGAAGCCATGGTGCTGGTGAACAACTCGCGGCTGTCGGTGCAACCGGTGACGCCAGAGGAATGGCGGATCGTGCTGGGCATGGCGGGAATTGACGCATAGGGGCAAATTAAAATGGAGGGCCCCGACCCCATCGAGACCCTCCATCCACCCCACGTGCTCCCTTTGCACCACACGTGATATGATAAGGTCTCGAGCTACTGCCCTGTTGAGGTAGGTATAGGGGATTCGCGGCTTTGGCGCAAATCTGAAGTCCGGAAGAATTGAGGCAAGACCAATGGCTTGCTGGCAAGGTTTGGGAAAGCAAAATGCCCGCGACCGGCGCGGGCATTGCAGAACCGGAACCCGGAATTACTTGTAGGCCGCTTCCTTGCCGAAATGCTTGACCAGCAGGTAATAGACCACGGCGCGGTGCTTGCTGCGCTCGGACCGGCCATAGGTGTCGATCACCGCATTGATGGCTTCCATCAGCTTCGGGCTGTCGGCCAGACCCATCTTCTTGATCAGGAAGTTGTTCTTGACGGTCTCAAGCTCGGTCGCATCGGTGCCGGCCACGGTCGAGGCATCGGCATTGTAGATCGCCGGGCCGCAGCCGATGGTGACCTTGGTCAGCAGGTCCATATCCGGCGTCACCTTGCACTTGTTGCGCAGGTCATCGGCATATTTGGCGATAAGGTCGTCTCTTTTGCTCATTCCACGTGCTCCTCGTTCACAACACTGTCCGGCCAACCGCAATCGGGTTTTCCCTGCGGGGTCGGCGAAGCTTAGGGGAAGATTGTTAACCCACAAAGGGAAATGTCGGGCCGAAATTCCCCGCGGAACAGCAAAATGCCCCGAACCTTGCGGCACGGGGCAGGATGTTCAACCATCGCGGGTGGCCAGGTTCAGTAGCGGTAGTGATCGGCCTTGAACGGGCCTTCAACCTTGACGCCGATATAGTCGGCCTGTTCCGGGCGCAGTTCGGTCAGCTTGACGCCGATCTTCTTCAGATGCAGGCGGGCCACCTTTTCATCAAGCGCCTTGGGCAGGATATAAACGCCGGGGGCATATTCGTTGCCCTTGGTGAACAGCTCGATCTGCGCCAGCACCTGGTTGGTGAAGCTTGCCGACATCACGAAAGACGGGTGGCCGGTGGCATTGCCCAGGTTCAACAAGCGACCTTCCGACAGCAGGATGATGCGATGGCCCGAGGGCATCTCGATCATGTCCACCTGGTCCTTGATGTTGGTCCATTTGTGGTTCTTCAGCGCGGCGACCTGAATTTCGTTGTCGAAATGGCCGATGTTGCCGACGATCGCCATGTCCTTCATCTCGCGCATATGCTCGATGCGGATGACGTCGCGGTTGCCGGTGGTGGTGATGAAGATGTCGGCGTCTTTCACCACGTCTTCCAGCAGAACCACCTCAAAGCCGTCCATCGCCGCCTGCAACGCGCAGATCGGATCGACCTCGGTGACCTTGACCCGCGCACCGGCGCCTTGCAGCGAGGCCGACGAGCCTTTGCCCACGTCGCCATAGCCGCAGACCACGGCGACTTTGCCGGCCATCATGGTGTCGGTGGCGCGGCGGATGCCATCAACCAGCGATTCCTTGCAGCCATATTTGTTGTCGAACTTCGACTTGGTGACCGAGTCGTTGACGTTGATCGCCGGGAACGGCAGTTGGCCGCGCTTGTGCAGGTCGTAAAGCCGATGCACGCCGGTGGTGGTTTCTTCCGAGACGCCCTTGATGGCGGCGCGCTGGGCGGTGAACCAGCCGGGGCTGGCAGCAAGCCGCTTCTTGATCTGGTTGAACAGGCAAACTTCTTCGTCGCTGGTCGGCACGGCGATCAGATCGGTTTCCCCCGCCTCGACCCGCGCGCCCAACAGGATATACAGCGTGGCATCGCCGCCATCGTCGAGGATCATGTTGCAGGTGCCTTCGGCAAACTGGAAGATCTTGTCGGTATAGGTCCAGTATTCCTCCAGCGTTTCGCCCTTGATGGCGAAAACCGGGGTGCCGCCCGCGGCAATCGCCGCCGCCGCATGATCCTGGGTCGAGAAGATGTTGCACGAGGCCCAGCGCACGTCGGCGCCCAGCACCACCAGCGTCTCGATCAGCGCGGCGGTCTGGATCGTCATGTGCAGGCTGCCTGCGATACGCGCGCCTTTCAGCGGCTTGGTGGTGCCGAATTCCTCGCGCAGCGCCATCAGGCCGGGCATCTCGGTTTCCGCGATGGTCAGTTCCTTGCGGCCGAAAGCGGCCAGCGCGATATCCTTGACAATGTAATCCTTCGGCATCCGCCGCACTCCTTTGATCCTTGATTGCCGGGCAGATAGCATTTGTCCGGCCTCTCGACAATGGAAGGCTTGGCCGGATAGGGTCGCCACCGACCATGAGGACAACATGAAGCAACCCCGCGCCTGGCAACGGATGCTTTCGGGCCGCAGGCTGGACCTGCTGGACCCGACGCCGGTGGATATCGAAATCGAGGATATCGCGCACGGGCTGGCGTTCGTCGCGCGCTGGAACGGGCAGACGCGCGGCGATTTTCCCTATTCGGTGGCCGAACACTCGCTGCTGGTCGAGGAAATCTTTGGCCGTGGCAATCCGGGAATTGCCGCAAAATGGCGGCTGGCGGCGCTTTTGCATGACGCACCGGAATATGTGATTGGCGACATGATCAGCCCGGTGAAATCGGCGGTGGGGCCGGGCTATGGCGAGATGGACGCGCGATTGGCGGCGGCGGTGCATCTGCGCTTTGGCCTGCCCGCCGTGCTGCCCGCCCCGATCAAGAAAGCGATCAAGGCTGCAGACAAGGTTTCAGCCTGGCTGGAGGCGGTGCAGATCGCCGGGTTTTCCCATGCCGAGGCCGACAAGTTGTTCGGGCGGCAGGTGCCGGGCGATCTGGCGGGATTGCAGATCCATCTGCGCCCACCGGTACTTGTGCGGGCCGATTTCGTGGCCCGGCACAAGGCTTTGCTGGCGGCGATGAGCCTGGGTTAGATCGCCATATCGTCAGCGGATTTGCCGGATTTCAAAGCGGCTTCAAACCAGCGCGGCTTGCGGCCGCGGCCAGACCAGGTATCGGCCGCATTGGCCGGATTGGCGTATTTCGCCGCAGCCGGCGCGCGTTTGCGAGGGGCAACCGTTCCGGTCAGCTCCGAAAGCGAAAAACCCAGCGAGCGGGCTTTGTCTTCCAGTTCGGCCAGAGCCTCTTTCTTTTTGCGGTCCTCGAAAGAGCCAATGGCTTTTACAACCTGCGACTGAAGATCTTTCAATTCCTTCAGCGATAGCTTGTTCAGGTCTGGGGTCACGGCATTATCCTTTTCCGATAGAGATTTGACCTTTTTAGGTCATGCCTGATCGGAAATCAAGTATTTGCCATGTTAATTTAGCGCCGTCGATTTCAACGGCGAATTCAGGCCGATTACCGCGGACTGCGCTTGGCCAGAATACGTTGCAGGGTGCGTCGATGCATGTTCAGCCGCCGTGCGGTTTCCGAGACATTGCGCTCGCACATCTCATAGACCCGCTGGATATGTTCCCAGCGCACGCGGTCGGCAGACATCGGGTTTTCCGGCGGCATCGGCAGGGCGTCGCCACGGGCCAGCAGGGCGCGCGTCACCTCGTTGGCGTCGGCCGGTTTGGACAGATAGTCGATGGCGCCGATCTTCACCGCAGCCACCGCTGTGGCAATCGCGCCATAGCCGGTCAGCACGACGATCCGGCAATCGGGGCGATTTTCGCGCAGGGTTTCCACCACGTCCAGACCGTTGCCGTCTTCCAGACGCAGGTCGATGACCGCATAAGCCGGGGGGTGCGACAAGGCAAAGGCCTTGCCAGCGGCTACGGTTTCCGCAACTTCGACGATAAAGCCGCGCTTTTCCATAGCCTTGGCTAGCCGCTTCAGAAAAGGCTCATCATCGTCAACCAGCAGAAGCGTCTTGTCGGCCCCAAGGTCGACACCCAAGTCTTCGGTCATTACGGCTTCCCCTGTTCCGCGCATGTGCAGCGAACCTAGGCGCTTTTTGCCGAAACGTCAAACTAACCTGACAGATTTCCGTCAATCCGGCCTGACACTTCAGCGTTGCTGCACCGCCGCGGTGTTGACATAGCACGCCACGCTCTCGGCCATCTGGTCCGGTGTGGCGTCGCGCTTGAAGAAATCGACAAAGCCGATGCCCGGCAACATCAGATAGGTAAAGGTCGAATGGTCGATCAGGTAATATTCTTCTTCCGGGTTCTTGATCTTGAAATAGGTCTTGTAGGCCAATGACGCCGCCTTGATCTGTTCAGCCGTGCCGGTATAGCCGATCATCCGCGGATGCAGGCTGTCAGTGAAACTGGTCAGGGTTTCCGGCGTATCACGCGCGGAATCCACTGAAATGAATACCGGTGTCACCTCGATTCCCTGTTCTTCCAGAATGTCCACGGCGGCGGCATTGCGGGCGTTGTCCAACGGACAGACATCGGGGCAGAAGGTGTAGCCGAAATAGACCAGCGACGGTTTTGCCAGCATTTCCTTTTCGGTCACCGCGGCACCGGTTTCGTCGATCAGGTTCAGCGGCCCGCCGATTTCGCCCCCGGCCACCTGGCCGCTGCGACATTCGGCAAAGATGTCATTGCCGCCCCGGAAATACGCCGCCCAGACCGAAACCGCGACGATCACCGCGGTCATCCCTGCCGCCAGCCAGGCCGATAGTCTTGTCATCGCCAAAGATCCTCTGCCAATCCGTTGCGCATTGATCCTGCAACTTGCCCGCCTTAACAATGGCAAAGTTTCCGCCACCCCAACAAGGTTTCCTGAATGACAGTCATCGGCCACCCCCTGACTTCGGGCGAGAATCGCGGCGATTGGGTGCGGATGCGCACGTTGATCGTCCAGCGCTGGATTGCCATCGCCGGGCAGGTCGCGGCGATCATCGTGGCCGACCGTCTTTACGGCATCGACCTGCCGCTGGGGCTTTGCTATCTGGTGGTCGGTGCCTCGGTGGTGGCCAACGTGCTGTCGGCGTTCTGGTTTCCCGACAATGCCCGCCTGACCGAGACTCAGGCTCTGCTGACCTTGCTGTTCGACATGGCACAACATTCGGCGCTGATCTATCTGGCCGGCGGGCTGAACAACCCGTTTGCGTTGCTGATCCTCGCGCCAGTGACGATCTCGGCTTCGGCGCTGCAACTGCGCACCACGCTGATCCTCGGTGCCACGGCCATGGCGATGATGGCGGTGATGCTGATCGACAGCATCCCGCTGCAATTCGCCGATGGCAGTTTCCTGATGGTGCCAAGGGTGTTTCTGATTGGTTTCTGGTTTGCCATCGTGATCGGCATCCTGTTCCAGGGCTATTACTCGCGCAGTGTCGCCACCGAAATCCGGTCGATGTCGGATGCGCTGCTGGCCACCCAGATGGCCTTGGCACGCGAACAGAAGCTGACCGATCTGGGCGGCGTGGTGGCGGCCGCGGCGCACGAGATGGGCACACCGCTGGCCACCATCAAGCTGGTCTCGACCGAGATGATGGCCGACTTGGCTGACCATCCCGATCTGCTGGACGACGCAAAGCTGATCCGCGAACAGGCGGATCGTTGCCGTGACATCCTGCGTTCGATGGGGAAAGTCGGCAAGGATGACAAGCATATGCGGCAGGCCGCCTTGGGTGTGGTGCTGCGCGAGGCGGCCGAGCCACATCTGAATCGCGGCAAGCGCGTCGCCTTCGACCTGCGCCCCGGCTACGGGGGTTCAGCGCGCGAGCCGATGGTGCTGCGCCGCCCCGAGGTGATCCACGCCTTGCGCAACCTGGTGCAGAATGCCGTCGATTTTGCCGAAAGCGCGGTCTGGGTCGATGCCAGCTGGACCGACAAGACCATTACCGTGCGGGTGGTCGATAATGGCCCCGGCTATCCGCCCGACGTGATCGGCCGCATCGGCGACCCCTTCGTGCGCAAACGCTCGACCGAGCAGGATCTGGCGCGGCGCCCGGAATACGAGGGCATGGGTCTGGGCCTGTTCATCGCCAAGACCCTGCTGGAGCGCACGGGTGCGGTGCTGGTGTTTTCCAACGGCTCCGATCCGTTCCTGCGGCCGCAGGAAGTGCCGGAACGCTGTGGTGCGGTGGTCGAGGTCAGTTGGCACAACGAGGCGCTGCTGGCCCCCGCCGACCAGCATCTGGGCGAAAACAGCCCTCTGGAAGGGTAGGCCGCGGTCCTGTCTGTGGCTTTTATCGCGCAAAAGCTGCAACTTGGGCGTCCGGCTTGATATTTTTAATGTGCTTAACCACGCATTAACTTTCTCCTCTCAAAGCTGAACCTGAAAAAGAAGTTCGCCTTCGGGGACAGTGATGCAATATGATCTGGTGCTGGGGCTGGTGGTTATCGCCGCAGCTTTGCTTTCCGCCATCGGTGGATTGATGGTGCTTTCGGCGCTGCAAGCCAAGGCCAAGGCCGCGACCGGCAGCGTGTTCCTCGATCAGGGCGATCACGCCAGCTTTCTGTTCGACGGCGAAACGCTGATCGACGCCACACCAGAGGCGCGGGCGCTGCTGTCGCTCAGTCAGATCAAGGGCAGTCCCTGGGCGCGGCTGGCGGCGTTCCTCTCGCCGCGGTTTCCGGGGTTCGAAGCGCGGTTTCAGGGGCTGGAGGGCGAAGGGCAGGTGATGCTGGCCTCGACCGATACCGCCTCGCAGCCGCTGCTGCTGCGGGCGGAACTGCGTGGCGGTCTGACCCGCATCACCCTGCTGGACCCTGATACCGAACGCCGCGCTCCCGGTGCCGATCTGCTGACCCAGCGCGCGCAGGAGGATGAACTGGCGCAGTTGCGCGGCACCATCTCGCAGGCGCCGCTGATGATCTGGCGCGAGGCGGCGTCGGGCGATGTCACCTGGGCCAATGCGACCTATCTGGATCAGGCCAGCCAGAAGCTGGAACCGGGGCAGGATCTGTCCTGGCCGCTGCCGCGCCTTTTTGAACGGACAGCCGTGGCGCAGGGGGTGAATGGCCAGCGTCAGCGACTGGACCAGCCGACCGGGCCTGCGCATTGGTATGACCTGATCGGCTTTGCCGAAGGCGAGGGGCGGCTGATGTTCGGCCTGCCCGCCGATGCCGCGGTGCAGGCCGAAACCTCGCTGCGCGATTTCATGCAGACGCTGACCAAGACCTTCGCGCATCTGCCGATCGGACTGGCAATTTTCGACCGCCAGCGCCAGTTGCAACTGTTCAACCCGGCGCTGCTGGATCTTTCCGGCTTGCAGCCCGATTTCCTGTCCCTGCGCCCGACGCTGTTTGCCTTTCTGGATGCGATGCGCGACCGCAACATGATCCCCGAGCCGAAAGACTACCGGTTCTGGCGCAAGCAGATGACGGAACTGGAAAAGGCCGCGTCTTCCGGGCTTTACGAGGAAACCTGGAGCCTTCCCTCCGGGCAGACCTACCGGGTGATCGGCCGCCCACACCCCAACGGCGCGCTGGCGCTGATGTTCGAGGATATCTCGACCGAGATGTCGCGCACCCGCCGCTATCGCGCCGATCTGGAACTGGGTCAGGCGGTGGTCGATGCGATGGATCAGGGTCTGGCGGTGTTTTCGGAATCCGGCGTTCTGGTGATGTCGAACACCGCCTATACCGAGCTTTGGGGCCATGATCCGGCCTCCACCCTGGGCGAAAGCGGCGTGGCCACACTCTGCGCCCACTGGCGCGAGAACAGTGCGCCCTCACCGATCTGGTCCGAAGTCGAGGATTTCATCGCCACCATGGGCGAGCGCAAGGCCTGGGGTGGCGAGGCGCGGTTGAACGACGGGCGGTTGCTGGACTGCCGGTTTACCCCGATCCAGGGCGGCTCGACATTGGCCACGTTCCGGCTGGCGGCCCCCGAAAAGGCCCGAAGCCCGCGGCTGGCCGCCAGCAAGGCACGCAAGTCGGCGTGATGGGCTTGCAGCGGCTGGGCAGGGCGGTAAGCTTGGCCCATGTCAAGCGCCGCCCCCCTTTCGATTTTCCTGGCCTCGGAACAGGAAACCGCCCGTTTCGGTGAATGGCTGGCGGCCCGACTGCGCCCCGGCGATACGCTGCTGCTGGAAGGCCAGATCGGCGCGGGTAAAACCCACCTCGCCCGGTCCCTGATCCGTGCCCGGCTGGGGCGGATGGAAGACGTGCCGTCGCCCACCTTCACGCTGGTGCAGACCTATGACGCGGGTGATACCGAGATCTGGCACGCCGACCTCTACCGCCTCAGCCACCCTGATGAGGTGACCGAACTGGGGCTGGAGGCAGCCTTCGATACCGCAATCTGCCTGATCGAATGGCCCGACCGGCTGGGCAGCCTTGCCCCGCCCGGTGCGATGCGGTTGCAGCTTTCGCAGGAGGGCGAGGGGAGGCGGCTTTTGGTTTCCGGTGGCCGCGCCGATCTGCGCGCCGCCATCATGCAGGATTGGCCCGCCGATGCCTGACCGCAGCACCCTCAGCCACGAATTCCTGACCCGCGCCGGTTGGGTCGATGCCAACCGGCGGTTTCTGGCCGGTGACGCCTCGGACCGCAGCTATGACCGGCTGACCCGTGGGGCGGAAACTGCCGTGCTGATGGATGCCCCGCCGGGAAAGGGCGACGACCCCGCCACCTTTATGGCCATCGCCCGCCATCTGACCGGCATCGGCCTGTCGGCGCCGCAAGTGCTGGCCGCAGACCTGACCAATGGATTTCTGCTGCTGGAAGACCTTGGCGACACCCTGTTCGCCCGCCTGACCATGGCCGACCCCAGCCGCGAGCCGGAACTTTACGCCGCCGCCACCGATGTTCTGGTGCATCTGCAACGCCACAAGGCTCCACCAGGCCTGCCCGACCCTTCGGCGCAGGACTGGGCGCAGGCGGCGGCTTTCGCGCTGGACTGGTATCGCTTTGCCATCACCGGAGACCGGATTGATCCCGCCGCTTTCGTGGCGTGCCTGACCGAGGTTCTGACCACTCATGCCGACGGCCCGCGGGTGATGATCCTGCGCGACTATCACGCCGAAAACCTGCTGTGGATGCCCGACCGCGCGGGTCTGGCCCGGGTCGGCCTGCTGGACTTCCAACTGGCGCAGATGGGGCAGCCGGGCTACGATCTGGTGTCGCTGCTGCAAGACGCCCGGCGCGAGGTGACCGAGGTGACCGAGACCGCGATGAAGGCGCGCTTCCGTGCAGCCACCGGTGCCGACGAGATGGCTTTCAGCGCCGCCTATGCCGCGCTGGGCGCGCAACGGGCGCTGCGCATACTCGGCATTTTCGCCCGGCTGTGCCTGCGCGATGGCAAGCGGCACTACGTCGCCCTGATGCCGCGGGTCTGGGGTCAGTTGCAGCGCAATCTGGCGCATCCGGCGCTGGCGCCGCTGGCGCAGATCTGTCAGGACTTGCTGCCCGTCCCCACCCCCGCCCGGCTGGAAAGGATCGCCGCCGCATGCGCCAAACCCCCGACGCCGTGATGATCTTTGCCGCCGGTCTGGGCACCCGCATGGGCGCGTTGACCGCCAACCGGCCGAAGCCGCTGATCCATGTCGCGGGCAAGCCGCTGATCGACCACGCGCTGGAACTGGCCGATACGGCCCGAGTTTCGCGCAAGGTCGTCAACCTGCACTACCTGCCCGAACAGCTTGCCGCGCATCTGGCCCCCCGCCCGGATGTGGCTATTTCCGATGAATTTGCACAGATTCTGGAAACCGGCGGCGGTTTGCGGGCGGCGCTGCCGCTGCTGGGCGACGGGCCGGTGTTCACGTTGAACTCGGATGCGGTCTGGACTGGCCGGAACCCGCTGGACGAATTGCGGAAGGCCTGGGAGCCTGCGCAGATGGACGCCCTGCTGCTGCTTTTGCCAGCAAGCCACGCCATCGGGCATAGCGGCCACGGCGATTTCCTGCTGGACGTGTCGGGCCGCATCACCCGGGCCAAAGGCGCGCCGGGGGCGGTTTATCTGGGCGCGCAGATCATCCGCACCGAGGGCTTGGCGGATATTCCGGCGCAGGTGTTCTCGCTGAACCTGCTGTGGGACCAGATGATTGCCGAAGGCCGGGCTTACGGCATCGTGCATCAGGGCGGCTGGTGCGACGTCGGCCGCCCCGAGGGCATTGCGCAGGCCGAGGCGATGTTGCGGGCCGCCGATGGCTGAACCGATGTTCCCCGACCCCGGCCCCCGCGTGTTCGCCATGGCCCCCGGCGTCGATTTCCCGGCGCAACTGGTGGCCGGTTTGCGGCAACGGTTGCAAGGCCAGCCGCCCGAGGCGATGGCGCGGGTGCAACTTTACGTCAACACCACGCGGATGGCGCGGCGGATCACCGGGCTGTTCACCGCCACGGGCGCCGGTTTCCTGCCGCACATCGGCTTGGTCACCGATCTTTCGCAGCATGTGGCGCTGGCCGGGATACCCGCCGCCATCCCGCCGCTGCGCCGCCGCCTGCAACTGACGCAACTGGTGGCGCGGCTCTTGGATGCGCAACCCGATCTTGCGCCACGGGCCGCGCTTTACGACCTGTCCGACAGCCTTGCGACCCTGCTGGATGAGATGCAGGGCGAGGGGGTTTCGCCCGAAACCATTGCGGCGCTGGATGTCTCGGACCACTCGGCGCATTGGCAGCGCACCCAGAAATTTATGGCCAT
The DNA here is from genome assembly GCF_000176015.1 of Rhodobacter ferrooxidans. Classification (GTDB taxonomy): domain Bacteria; phylum Pseudomonadota; class Alphaproteobacteria; order Rhodobacterales; family Rhodobacteraceae; genus Pseudorhodobacter_B; species Pseudorhodobacter_B ferrooxidans. The sequence continues at coordinate 19,775 of NZ_ACYY01000010.1, forward strand.
CGTGCTGCCGTTCTTCGCCAGCACCAGCCGCCCGGATGCCGAAACCCGGCAGCGGCTGGTGGTGCAGGCTTTGGCCGCCGAATGGCAGAAGAACCCGCCGCCGGGGCCGGTGATCGTGGCCGGTTCGACCGGCTCTCGCGGCACCACGGCGCTGTTCATGCAGGCGGTGGCGCGGTTGCCGCAGGGGGCGCTGGTGCTGCCGGGGTTCGATTTCGATATGCCGGCGGCGGTCTGGCAGGGTCTTGGCGACGCGCTGACCGGCGAGGATCATCCGCAATACCGCTTTCACCGGCTGCTGAGCGGTCTGGACCTGTCGCCGACTGATGTGCAGCCCTGGACTGCGGTCAATGCCCCTTCGCCCGCCCGCAACCGGCTGATTTCGCTGTCGCTTCGGCCCGCCCCTGTCACCGACCAATGGCTGATCGAGGGCAAGCGGCTGCACGATCTGGCGCAGGCAACCGCTGCAATGACCCTGATCGCCGCCCCCACCCCGCGGGCCGAGGCGTTGGCGATCGCGCTGATCCTGCGGCAGGCGGCAGAGCAGGGCAAGGTGGCGGCGCTGGTCAGCCCCGACCGCGGCCTGACCCGGCAGGTGACGGCGGCGCTGGACCGTTGGGGCATCCTGCCCGATGACAGCGCCGGGCGGCCTCTGGCGCTTTCGGCGCCGGGGCGGTTGCTCAGGCATGTGGCGGCACTGTTCGGCCAGCGGATGACCTGCGAGGCGTTGCTGACGCTGCTGAAACACCCGCTGACCGCCAGCGGCACTGATCGCGGCGAGCATCTGCGTTTCACCCGCGATCTGGAGTTGAAGCTGCGCAAATACGGCCCGCCTTTCCCCTCGGCGGCGATGCTGACGGATTGGGCGGCGAGGCAAAGCGACCCGGCGGTGCTGCTCTGGGCCGACTGGCTGGTGCAGGCGCTGGACGGGGTGGAAGACGTCGGCAACCGGCCGCTGGCGGACCATGTCGCGCAGCATCTGGCACTGACCGAGGCTTTGGCGCGCGGCCCCGCTGGTCTCGGCACCGGCGAGCTTTGGCTGAAGAAACCCGGCGAGGCGGCACTGGCGGCGGTGCAGGAACTGGCTCGCGAGGCGCCTTATGGCGGCGATCTGACCCCCGCCGATTACCGCGACCTGTTCGAGGCGATCCTGGCGAAAGGCGAGGTGCGCGAGGATGTGCAAAGCCATCCGCAGATCATGATCTGGGGCACGCTGGAGGCGCGGGTGCAGGGCGCCGATCTGGTGATTCTGGGCGGGCTGAACGACGGCATCTGGCCGCAGATGCCGCCGCCCGACCCTTGGCTGAACCGGCAGATGCGGCAAAAAGCGGCTCTGTTATTGCCCGAACGCCGTATCGGCCTGTCGGCGCATGACTATCAGCAGGCGATTGCCGCCACCGAAGTGGTGTTGACCCATGCCACCCGCAATGCCGAGGCGGAAACCGTGCCGTCGCGCTGGCTGAACCGGTTGCAGAACCTGCTGCGCGGCTTGCCCGGGCAGGGCGGGCCACAGGCTTTGGCGGCGATGCAGGCGCGTGGTGCGACATGGCTGCGGCTGGCCGAGGCTTTGGAGACGCCCGCTGCCACCGTTCCCGCCGCCAATCGCCCCGCCCCGCGCCCGCCGGTCGAGGCCCGCCCGGCGCAACTGGCGGTCACTGGTATCCGCACGCTGATCCGCGACCCCTATGCGATTTACGCGCGCACCATCCTGCGGCTGAAGAAACTGGACCCGCTGCGCCAGACCCCGGATGCCCGGCTGCGAGGATCATTGCTGCACGCCATCCTGCAACGCTTCGTGCAGGAACGGCCCGCGGAAACCCGGGCCGAGGCGCGGCTGCGGTTGCTGGAAATTTCCGATCAGGTGATGGCCGAACAGGCGCCCTGGCCTGCCGCCCGCGCGCTGTGGCGGGCACGGCTGGAGCGGGCAGCGGATTTCTTTCTGGCAGCTGATGCAGCGCAGGGCGGCACGTCGGTGATCCTTGAAAGCGGCGGCGCGATTGCGCTTGCGCCGCTGCCCTTCAACCTGACTGCCAAGCCCGACCGCATCGACGCGCTGCCCGACGGGCGGCTGCACATCCTCGATTACAAGACCGGCACGCCGCCCACCGAAAAGCAGCAGGCGCAGTTCGAAAAGCAGTTGCTGCTGGAGGCAGCGATGGCCGAACGCGGCGCTTTTGCCCCCATCGGCGCGCGGCAGGTGGCGCGGATCAGCTATGTCGGGCTTGGCACCTCGCCCAAGCTGGTGGAAACCGAGGTGACCGAGGAACTTCTGGGCAAGGTCTGGGAAGACCTGCACAAGCTGATCGCCCGCTACCTGACCCGCGCGCAAGGCTACGCCGCCCGTCGCGCGGTGTTCGAGGAACGCTTTCCCGGCGATTACGACCACCTCGCGCGTTACGGCGAATGGGAAACCAGCGATGCCCCGGTGCCGGAGGATGTCGGATGACCCGCAATGACGCCAGCGCACGGCAGGTGCAGGCCGCCGATCCGGGCCGCTCGACCTGGCTTGCGGCCAACGCGGGGTCGGGCAAGACCCGGGTGCTGACCGACCGGGTGGCGCGGCTGCTGCTGGAGGGGGTGGAGCCGGGGCGGATTCTGTGCCTGACCTACACCAAGGCCGCGGCTTCCGAGATGCAGAACCGGCTGTTCCGGCGCTTGGGCGGCTGGGCGATGCTGGAGGATGACGCCCTGCGCGCAGCACTGGCCGATCTGGGGGTGGCGGGGGCGGTACAGCCGGAAACCCTTGGCAAGGCACGGCAATTGTTCGCCCGCGCCATTGAGACGCCGGGCGGTCTGCGCATCCAGACCATCCATTCGTTCTGCGCCAGCCTGCTGCGGCGCTTTCCGCTGGAGGCGGGCGTCTCGCCGCAGTTCACCGAACTCGATGACCGTGCTGCCAGCCTGTTGCGTGACGAAATCGTTGACGAATTGGCCGAATTTGGCGCGCCGGAGGCCGTGGCCGATCTGGCCCGCGCCTATACCGGCGAGGATTTCAGCGCGCTGGCGGCTGAGGTGGCAGGCCAGCGCAGGTGGTTTGAACGGCCCTTGAACGACGCCGATTGCCGGGCGCTGTTCGGGCTTCCGAAAGGGCTGACCGCTGAAACCCTGCTGGCGCAGGTGTTTCTGGGCGGTGAGGCAGAGTGGCTGGCGCAGGTCGCCTCGGTCATGGCCACGGGGTCGGCCAATGACGTGAAAGCCGCCGACAAGCTGCGCGCCCTGCGGCTGGAGGTGCCTGATCTGGCGGTTCTGGCCGCGTTGGAAGACGTGCTGCTGACTGGCCCCAAGGCCGCCGAGCCGTTCACCGCCAAGCTGGGCAGCTTTCCCACCAAAGCCACGCAACCCAAGCTCGGTCCGCTGCTGCCCCGGTTGCAAGACCTGATGCGCCGGGTGGAAGCCGCGCGCGAGGATCGGATGGCGCTGCTTGCCGCCGACCGAACCCGCATCCTCCACGCCTTTGCCGCCGCCTTTCTGCCGCGCTATGCCGCCCGCAAGCTGGCACGGGGGGCACTGGATTTCGACGATCTGATCGCCCGCGCCAAGGCCCTGCTCACCGATCCTTCGGTGGCGCAGTGGGTGTTGTTCCGGCTGGATGGCGGCATTGATCACATCCTGGTGGACGAGGCGCAGGACACCTCGCCCGAGCAATGGGATGTGATCCGCCTGTTGGCGCAGGAGTTCACCGCCGGGCGTGGGGCGCGCGACGTGCCGCGCACGATCTTCGTGGTGGGTGACAAGAAGCAGTCGATCTATTCCTTCCAGGGTGCCGATGTCGGCGCGTTCGAGGCGATGCAGAGCCTGTTTCGCGCCAATCTGGCGCAGGTCAACACGCCGTTGCAGGGGCTGGAGCTGGAGTATTCGTTCCGCTCTTCGCCGCTGATCCTGCGGCTGGTCGATCTGACCTTTGACGCCACCACCCATGCCGATGTCGGCGGGAAGGTGAACCACATCGCCTTCAAATCCGCCATGCCGGGGCAGGTGGAACTGTGGCCGGCGCTGGAGCCTTCGGGCAAGCCCGAGGATGGCGACTGGTTCGACCCGGTCGATCTGATCTCCGACGAACATGTGGCGGCGCGGCTGGGGCGGCAGGTGGCGGCGCGGATCAAGAACATGATCGACGCCGGCGTGCAGATCCCCGTCGATGGCGGCGAGCGCCCGGTCCATGCCGGTGATTTTCTGGTGCTGGTGCGGCGGCGGTCTGCGGTGTTTGCCGAGATCATCCGCGCCTGCAAGGCCGCCGGTCTGCCGATTGCCGGGGCTGACCGGCTGAAGCTGGGCGGTGAAATGGCGGTGAAGGATCTGGCCTCGCTGCTGGCGTTTCTGGCGACGCCCGAGGATGATCTGGCGCTGGCCGAGGTGTTGCGCTCGCCGCTGCTGGGCTGGACCGAGGGCCAGCTTTACACGTTGGCGCAGGGGCGGACCGGTTATCTGTGGCAGGCGTTGCGGCAGGCCGATGCACCGGAAACCTTGGCAATCCTGCACGACCTGCGCGATCAGGCCGATTTCCTGCGGCCTTTCGACCTGATCGAGCGGGCGCTGACCCGGCATGACGGGCGGCGGCTTCTGCTGGCGCGGCTGGGGCCGGAGGCCGAGGATGGCATTGACGAACTGCTGTCGCAGGCGTTGGCCTATGAGCGCAACGATGTGCCCAGCCTGACCGGGTTCCTGAGCTGGTTGCAGACCGATGATGTCGAGGTCAAGCGTCAGGCCGACAGTGCCGGGCGGCGCATCCGGGTGATGACGGTGCATGGCGCCAAGGGGTTGGAGGCGCCGATCGTCATCCTGCCCGATACCGCCGACCATGCCCCGCGCGATCGGGCCGAGCTTTACCGGCTGGCCGATGGCAGCATGATCTGGAAAACCGCCGCCGAGGACAGCCCGGCCCCGACCCGCGAGGCCCGCGAGGCAAGGCGGCTGGCGGCCGAGGCGGAAAGCCTGCGGCTTTTGTATGTGGCGATGACCCGGGCGCAATGCTGGCTGATGGTGGCCGCGGCGGGCAAGGTCAGTGGTGCTTCGTGGCACGACCGTATCCGCGCCGGGATGATGGCAGCGGGGGCCGAGGCGGCGGTGGGAGGCGGCTTGATCTTGCGCGGTGGCGTGTGGCCGGAAAACGCGCCGCGTGCGGGGATTTCTGCGGCCGACTTGCCAGCCCTGCCCGACTGGGCGCAACGCCACGCGCCGGTGCCGCCGACAGCTGAAAAGCCGCTGTCGCCGTCCGATCTGGGTGGCGCCAAGGTGCTGCCGGGTGACCTTGCGGGCGACACGGCGGCGGCCAAGCTGCGCGGCACAAGGTTGCATCTGCTGCTGGAGCATTTGCCGGGACAAGACCCGGCGCTGTGGCCCGCGCTGGCCGAAAGCCTGCTGGCCGAGGCCGAGGATCGTCTGGCGTTGCTGGCCGAGGCGACAACGGTGCTGACCGCGCCTGATCTGGCACCGATTTTCGCCGCTGACGCGCTGAAAGAAGTCTCTGTTACCGCGGAAATCGACGGAAAACGCCTTTACGGCACCATCGACCGGCTGATCCTTTTGCCGGATCGGGTGCTGGCGATCGACTACAAGTCCAACAGCGTGATACCTGCCACTTCGGCGCAGGTGCCGGAAGGCCTGCTGCGACAAATGCGAGCCTATGCGGCGGCTTTGGCGCAGATTTACCCCGACCGGCGGGTGGAAACCGCGATCCTGTGGACCGCCACCGCCCGGCTGATGCCGGTTCCCTAAACCGCCCGGATCAGCGCCGAAATCCGCGCCACTGCCCGCGCCACCAGCCCGGCATCGCCCCGCGCCTCGACGTTCAGCCGCAACAACGGCTCGGTGTTCGAGGACCGCAGGTTCAGCCGCCAGTCGGCAAAAGTCAGGCTGACGCCATCGGTATCGTCGCGCGACAAGGCCTGACACTCCAGCGCCGCGACCACGGCGGCAACTGCTGCGGCGGGGTTTTCCAGCCGGAAGTTGATCTCGCCCGAGGACGGAAACCGGGCCATCCGTTCCGCCAGCAGGTCGGCCAGCGGCATCCCGCGCCGCCCGACCAGTTCGGCGATCAACAGCCAGGGGATCATGCCGCTGTCGCAGGCCATGAAATCGCGAAAATAGTGGTGCGCCGACATCTCGCCGCCGTAAACCGCCCCGGTGTCGCGCATCACCTGCTTCAGGAACGCATGGCCGGTGCGCGCCATCACTGCTTGGCCACCAGCCCGCGCCACCACGTCCTGCGTGTTCCAGATCACCCGCGGATCATGCACGATGGTGGCGCCGGGTTCGCAGGCCAAAAACGCCTCGGCCAGCAGGCCGACAATGTATTCGCCCGGGATGAAGCGGCCCAGATGGTCGAACAGAAAGCAGCGGTCGAAATCGCCATCCCAGGCCACGCCCATGTCGGCCCCCGCCGCCAGCACCGCCTGCGCCGTGACGGGCTGGTTTTCCGGCAGCAGCGGGTTGGGGATGCCGTGCGGAAAACTGCCGTCGGGGGTATGGTGCAGTTTCACGAAGCGCAGCGGCGCGGCCCGGGCGGCAAGTTCGGCCTCGATGGCGTCAAAGGTCGGGCCGGCGGCACCGTTTCCGGCGTTGACCAGAATGGTCATCGGCCGTAGCGCCGGGATGTCGATCAGGCCCAGAACAGTCTCTATATAGGACTTTCTGGCCCCCAAAGCCTCGTGCAAACTGCCCGGCACTGCTTGCGCGAAATCGCCGCTTTCGGCCAGCGCCTTTACTGCCGCCAGTCCGGTTTCGGCATCCAGCGGCGCCGAAGCGGCCCGCACCATCTTCATGCCGTTGTAATCCATCGGGTTGTGCGAGGCGGTGACCTCGATACCGCCATCCGCGCCCAGATGCGTCACCGCGTGATACATCTCTTCGGTGCCGCACAGGCCGAGGTCCAGCACATCGGCACCCGCCGCGATCAGCCCTTCAGTCGCCGCCGTGGTCAGCGCCACTGAGGATTCCCGGCAATCACGCCCGATCACCACCCGCCTCGCCCCCAGCGTCTGCGCGAAGGCCCTGCCGATGCGGCGGGCGATATCTTCGTTCAGTTCCGCCCCAAGGCGACCGCGGATGTCGTAGGCTTTGAAGCAGGTCAGGGTCATGGTGGGTCCATGGTTGGGCATCAAAGTCATACGCGGTTTTACCGGGAAACGGAAAATCTTTCCCGCATCACCGCTGCGTGAGGTCACGCGGCAGTGAGTTGCCGGGCGGTGTCTTTGACCGCAGGGTAGGGAAAACCCGAAAGGATTGTCATGAAAACCTATCTCTTTGCCTTGATAACAGCGCTTGGTCTGGCCAGTGCCGCCAGTGCCGCCACCGAAAAGGCGCTGCTGGCAGGCGGCTGTTTCTGGTGCATGGAGTCGAATTACGAAAGTGTTGCGGGGGTCAGCGGCGTGGTGTCGGGCTATACTGGCGGACCCGAGCAGAACCCGACCTACGAGCAGGTCAGTTCGGAAACCACCGGCCATTACGAGGCGGTCGAGGTGACGTTCGACCCCGCCGTGGTCAGCTATGCCGAGATCATGCGGCTGTTCTTCCGCTCCATCGACCCGACCGATGCCGAGGGCCAGTTCTGCGACCGCGGGCCCAGCTATCGCTCGGCGGTTTTCGTCTCTAACACCGCGCAAAAGGCCATTGCCGAGGCGGCGAAGGCCGAGGCGGAAGCGGCGCTGGGGCGGCAGATCGTGACGCCGATCCTGAATGCCGGCGCCTTCTGGCCCGCCGAAGAATATCATCAGGATTACTACAAGGGCGGCAGTCTGGTGCTGACCCGCGGCGGGCCGAAAAAGCAATCCAACGCCTACAAGTTCTACCGCGAGGGCTGCGGGCGCGATGCCAGGGTCAGGCAGCTTTGGGGCGATCAGACGGCTTTCGCGCACTGATCATTCGGCAACCAGCGCCGTGCCATCGGCGCGCAGCACCACCCGTTGCCCGGCGTCCAGGCGCAGCCAGTCTGACGCCACACCGCCGGGCCAGATCACCCGCACCTCGGCGCTTTTCGCCGATCCCAGCCCGAAATGCAGCGGCCCGGCCTGACCCGAGCCATGGCCGCCGCCCACCGTAATCTCGACCGCCTGCACCGCGTCACCGCTACGGACCTCGACCCAGGCGCCCACTGCGCGGCTGTTCACCGCCTCCTGCCGCGGCTCGACCTCCAGCCAGGTGCCGGTGCCTTCCGTCGCGTTCTGCCAAACCTCCATCGGCGCGCGGCGGTTCATCACCACGATATCCAGACGCCCGTCGCCATTCAGATCAACCAGCCCGGCCCCGCGCGAGCGGTGCAGCGTTGCCACCCCCGCCGCATCGGCCTTTTCGACAAATGTGCCATCCGCTTGCTGCATCAGCAGGTTGTTGGGGTCGCGCATGGCGTTCGAAGGCATCTCCTGCACATTGCCCTTGGCGATGAACAGGTCGCTGCGACCGTCATTGTCGATATCGCCGAACTCGGCATGCCAGCCGGTGGAGGGGCGGCCATCGTCGCCCAGAAACGGCCGCTGGGCATAGGTGCCGATGCTGTAGGGCGCGTTGTGCAACCGGCCGCCACCCTCGTTGATCTGCAACAACTGATCGGCCATCGAGGTCAGCATCACCTCGGGCAGCCCATCGCCGGTGATGTCGCGGCTGGCAATGCCCATGCCCCACAGCGAGACGTGTTTCCAGCCCTCGGCCTCGGTGTATTCGGCCAGCGGGTTCAGGTGGAACATCTGCTCATAGCCGCCGCGGACATAGTAATGCCGGTCGTTCGAGATGCGCAGATCGGCCACGCCGTTGCGCTGCCAGTCGGAAATCAGCATCGACAGCGCGCAATAGCCGGGGTCGAGCAGGGTGGGTTGGCCGTAGCGGCGGCCTTCGGGGCGGTGCAGTTCGTTGACATCGCAGGCCTCGAACGGGCCGTCCTTGCGGGTTCGGTCAACGTAGTTGCCGATCACCAGTGTCGGCCAGACCTGGCCATCCTCCCAAGTGGCGGTGAACGAGGTGGACCAACGGTCGCCCGCCACAAATCCCCAGTCGGCGGTGGAATCGGTAAAGGCGCACTCCGGCCCGCCTTTCAGCAGCAGATTCGGCCCGACCCGCAGCACCACCAGGTCCAGCCAGCCATCGTTGTCGATGTCGATGGGCCAGGCGCCGGTGACGCCTTTCAAATCGGGCAGGGTGCCTGCGGTAAAGGCGATGTCGGCGCCGGGTTCAGGTGTGGCATTGACGTAAAGCCGCGCCGGGTTGGTGCCGCCTGCGGTGAACAGGTCGGGCTTGTGGTCGGCGTTGCAGTCCAGCACAGCCACGCCGCCGCCGACAAAATGCTCCCAGTCGCCATCATAGACCTGCGGCACCGGCAGGGCGGCGGCGCGGTCGATGAAGGCGGGGTCGGCCAGCGCGGTGCCGGGCAGGGTGGCCAGAACCAGCAGCAGTCTCATTGCGCAGCAATCTCCCGGTAAGGCGCCACCAAGCCCTCGGAAACCGCCGAAAGCGCCAATGCCGCCGCGCCATGCGCCCACAGCAGGTCGCCCCAGGCATGGATTTCAATCGGTGCGCGGGGGCGGCCAGTGGCGATCGACAGGTTTTCCATCTCGGCCAGGGTTTCGGCGGCGTAAAGGTAGTCGTAGCGCATCCGCTCGCCCGACAGGATGATCAGCGCGGGGTCGAACAGGTTCACCACGTTGGAAAGCCCCACCGCAAGGTAACGCCCGGCGCGGCGAAAGATCGACCGCGCGGCAGAGTTGCCGGCCTTGGCATGATCATACAGGCTTTCCAGCAGCACATTGATCGACTGGCCTTCCTTGTGGCTCCAGTTCAGCGCAATCGTCGCCTCGCGCGCCAGCGCATAGTCGGCGACATAAGCCTCCAGACAGCCGCGCTGACCACAGCGGCACAGCGCGCCGTCCAGTTGCACCTTGGTATGGCCCAGTTCCATTCCCAAGCCCTGACCGCCGCGATAGATGCGGTGATTCAGCACATAGCCCATGCCGACGCCGTGCTCGATGGTCACCACGGCAAAATCGGAAAGCGCGCGCCCGGCGCCGAACCACAGTTCCGCCAGCGTCACCAGATTGGCATCGTTATCGACATGCACCGGCAGCCCCAGCCGCGCCGTGGCCGCCTGCGCCAACGGCACCAGTCGGTCGGTCAGCACCGAGGACCAATGCACCACCCCCGCCTCGCAATCGACAAAGCCGGGCACGCCAAGGCCCAGCGCGCTAAGATCGGCAGGCGCCATCCCGGCCTTGGCGCAGACCCGGACCAGCAGCGTCGCCATCGCATCCAGCAGTTCCGGCAAGGCCATCGCCCCGGGGCGTCGCGGGATCACGTCATCGGCAATCAGGTTGCCCGCGAAATCGACAATCACCGCGGTGTGCTCGCGGTCCGAAAGCTTCATCCCGGCCACCCGATGCGCGCTGGCCCGCACGCCCAGCGCCACCGCAGGCCGCCCGCGCCCCTGATCGCCATCGCGCGGGGCGGCGACTTCTTCGATCAGCCCGGCCTCGATCAGTTCCGAGGTGATGGTGGTGACCGACGCCGGCGAAACCCCCAGCTCCTTGGCCAGTTGCACGCGGGGAATCAGCCCCGCCGCCCGCACCCGTTCGAACACCTGCTGGCGCAAGGGACGGGTGGTTTCCGACAGCGGCGGAATCAGCGGGCCGCAGCCTTGCGACGCCTTGTTGCGGGCGGCTTTTCGCAGTTGCGGCATCATTTCTTAGGCTCCCGAACAAAAAACCCGGCAAATTCTTCGCCAACCGCCCAATTTATGCTGCATGGCAGCGAAAACGCGGGGAATACGTTAGCGCTGTCAGCTTTGACCAGCATTTTTATTTTGACAACTGAAATTATTAGCGGCACCTTCCTGCCGTGCCGACGAATCCGTCGGACCGGCCATTCGCTGGCCGCATCCACAGGGAGGATAAACATGCGTAATGCAGTTCTTTTGGCGGTGCTTGCCGCCGCCGGGTTTTCGTCGGCAGCCCTTGCCGAAGGTCTGACCGTTGGCGTGTCGTGGTCGAACTTCCAGGAAGAGCGTTGGAAAACCGATGAAGCCGCGATCAAGGCCGCCCTTGACGCTGCCGGTGCCACCTATGTTTCGGCGGATGCGCAAGCGTCTTCGGCCAAACAACTTTCCGACATCGAGGCGCTTCTGGCCCAAGGCGTTGACGCGCTGATCGTGCTGGGCATGGATACCGCCGCCGTGGTTCCGGGCGTGCAGGCCGCGGCCGACGCCGGTGTGCCGGTCATCGCCTATGACCGCCTGATCGAAGACAACCGCGCCTTCTATCTGACCTTCGACAACGTCGAGGTTGGCCGGATGCAGGCCGCTGCCGTTCTGGCCGCTGCCCCCAAGGGCCGCTATGTGATGATCAAGGGCTCGAACACCGACCCGAACGCCGACTTCCTGCGCGGCGGCCAGCAAGAAGTGCTGCAAGCAGCGATCGACGCGGGCGACATCACCATCGTTGGCGAAGCCTACACCGATGGCTGGAAGCCGGAAAATGCCCAGAAGAACATGGAGCAGATCCTGACCGAAACCTCGAACGGGGTTGATGCGGTCGTGGCGTCGAACGACGGCACTGCCGGGGGCGCGATTGCCGCGCTGACCGCGCAGGGCATGGTGGTTCCGGTCTCCGGGCAAGATGGCGACCATGCCGCGCTGAACCGCGTGGCAGCGGGCACCCAGACGGTTTCGGTCTGGAAAGACGCGCGTGATCTGGGCAAGGCCGCGGGCGAGATTGCCGTGGCTCTGGCTGGCGGCACTGCTCCCGATGCCATCACCGGCGCGGTGAAGTTCACCACCCCGGGCGGCAACGAGATGAACGCGATGTTCCTGAAGCCGGTTCCGATCACCAAGGACAATCTGGCTTTGGTCGTCGATGGCGGCTGGATCACCAAGGAAGCGCTGTGCCAGGGCGTGACCGCCGGTCCGGCGCCTTGCAACTGATCGGCTGACGATCTGAACCTTCATCGCTCCGGCCTTCGGGTCGGGGCGATTTCTGGTGCCGCGCGGCCCATGCGGCAACGCCTCGCTTGCAAGGACAGACCATGACCGACGCGGCCTCCAATTCCCCCAAATCCGAACACAAACCCCAGTCCGAAGCCAAGCGCAGCCTGTTGCAGACGCTGGAAGTCGATACCCGCCTGCTGGGCATGATCGGCGCGTTTCTGGTGATCTGCCTGTCGTTCCAGTTCTGGACCGGCATCCGCGCCATGCCGGTGTTCGTGCCGAACCCGCTGGAATGGCTGTCTGCCGGACGCTTCTTCGTGCCGCAGAACACCTTCAACATCACCATCCAGACCGTGTCGGTGGCGATCATGGCCGCGGGCATGGTGTTCGTGATCGTGATGCGACACATCGACCTGTCGGTAGGGTCGCTGCTGGCGCTGTGTTCCTCGGTGATGGCGGTGTTTCAGACCCAGATCATGCCGAACACCTTCGGCTTTGGCCTTGAACACCCGCTGACCGCGCCGCTTTCGGTGCTGGTGGGCATCCTGACCGGGGTGATTGTCGGCAGCTTTCAGGGCTGGCTGATCGGTTATCAGCGTATCCCGAGTTTCATCGTCACCCTGGGCGGGTTGCTGATCTGGAGCCGGGTTGCCTATTTCATCGCCGGTGGCCAGACGGTCGGGCCGCTGGACGGCACCTTCCTGATGCTGGGCGGCACCAACGGCACCATCGGCGTGACCGCTTCGTGGATTCTGGGGGCGATTGCTGCGGCGGGGGCGGTGTATGGCCTGATCAAATCGCGCCGCGCCCGGGCGGGGCATGGCTTTCCGGTCAAGCCGGTCTGGGCCGAAGCCGCCCTTTCGGCCATCGCCGTCGCGGCCATCCTGGGCTTTGTGGCGCTGCTCAATTCGAACGAGGTTCCCACCGCCCGTCTGCGCCGCCTGTTCGCCGCCCGTGGCGAGACGATGCCCGAGGGGTATACCGAATTCTACGGAATCCCGATTTCGGTGCTGCTGCTGCTGATCGTGGCGCTGGTGCTGACGGTGATGTCCTCGCGCACCCGGCTGGGGCGCTATATCTACGCCACCGGTGGCAACCCCGACGCGGCCGAGCTTTCGGGCATCAACACCCGGCTGCTGACCGTCAAGGTGTTCGGCCTGATGGGCGGGCTGTGCGGCATCTCTGCCGCCGTCGCCTCGGCCCGGTTGTCGAACCATTCGCTCGACCTCGGCTCGCTGGACGAGTTGCGGGTGATCGCCGCAGCGGTGATCGGCGGCACGGCGCTGGCCGGTGGCATGGGCACGGTTTACGGTGCCATTCTGGGCGCGCTGATCATGCAATCGCTGCAATCGGGCATGGCGATGGTGGGCGTCGATGCGCCGTTCCAGAACATCGTCGTCGGCATGGTGCTGGTGCTGGCGGTGTGGATCGACATCCAGTATCGCAAACGGACGGGGGTGTAAGATGACCACCAACAAGCCAACACCGCTGGTCGAGATGCGCGACATCTCGATCGCCTTTGGCGGCATCCGGGCGGTGGACCACGTGTCGGTCGATCTGCACCCCGGCGAGGTTGTCGGTCTGCTGGGCCATAACGGCGCCGGCAAATCGACGCTGATCAAATGCCTGTCGGGGGCCTATCATGCCGATTCCGGCCAGATCCTGATCAACGGCAAGCCGGTCACCATCAACAACCCGCGCGACGCAAGGGCGCAGAACATCGAGACGATCTATCAGACGCTGGCGCTGGCCGACAACCTGACCGCCTCGGCCAACCTGTTTCTGGGGCGCGAGCTGATCACCGGGGCAGGTTTTGTCGATGACGCGCAGATGGAGGCGGAAACCCGCAAGATCATGGGCCGCCTGAACCCCAACTTCCGCAAGTTCAACGTGCCGGTTTCGGCGCTGTCGGGCGGGCAGCGGCAGTCGGTGGCCATCGCGCGGGCGGTGTATTTCAACGCGAAAATCCTGATCATGGACGAGCCGACCGCCGCCCTTGGGCCGCAGGAAACCCAGATGGTCGCGGAATTGATTCAGGAGCTGAAGGCGCAGGGCCTGGGGATTTTCCTGATCGAGCATGACATCCACAACGTGATGAAGCTGTGCGACCGCGCCTCGGTGATGAAGAACGGGCAGTTGGTCGGCACGGTGAACATCGCCGATGTGACCGACGAGGATATTCTGGGCATGATCATCATGGGCAAGAAACCGGCGAAGGCCGCGTGATGTATATCGGGCTGGACCTGGGCACCTCGGGGCTGAAGGGTATTCTGATTGATGCGCGCCAGCGGGTGCTGGCCGAGGCGACCGCGCCGCTGACCGTGCAGCGCCCGCATGAGGGCTGGTCGGAGCAATCGCCGGCCGACTGGATCGCCGCTGCGGAAACCGTGCTGGATGCGCTGGCTTCGGCGCATGCGCTGGCCTCGGTGAAGGCCATCGGGCTGTCGGGGCAGATGCATGGCGCGACGCTGCTGGATGCCTCGGACGAGGTGCTGCGGCCCTGCATCCTGTGGAACGACACCCGCAGTTTTGCCGAGGCCGCAGATCTGGACGCCGACCCGCAGTTTCGCCGGGTGACCGGCAATATCGTCTTCCCCGGCTTTACCGCGCCGAAGCTGCTGTGGGTGCAGCACCACGAGCCGCGCTTGCGCGACAGGGTAGCCAAGGTATTGCTGCCAAAGGATTATCTGCGGCTATGGCTGACCGGCGAGCATGTGGCCGAGATGTCGGATGCCGCCGGAACAAGCTGGCTGGATACCGGGGCGCGCGACTGGTCGGATGATCTTTTGACCGCGACGGGCCTCAGCCGCAGCCAGATGCCGCGGTTGGTGGAAGGCTCGGCGGTGTCGGGCACGCTGCGGGGTGAACTGGCGTCGCGCTGGGGGCTATCGCGCAAGGTGGTGGTGGCGGGCGGTGGCGGCGACAATGCCGCCTCGGGCGTTGGCGTCGGCGTGGTGCGGGCGGGCGAGGCGTTCGTGTCGCTTGGCACCTCGGGCGTACTGTTTGCCGCCAATGACGGTTATCAACCGGCGCCGGAGACCGCCGTGCACACCTTCTGCCATGCGCTGCCCGATACCTGGCACCAGATGGGGGTGATCCTTGCCGCCACCGATGCGCTGAACTGGTATGCCGGGCTGGTGGGCGAAACTGCCGTCAGCCTGACCCATGCCATGGGGCCATTGCAGGCGCCCGGAAAGGCGCTGTTCCTGCCCTATCTGGGTGGCGAGCGCACGCCGTTGAACGATGCGGCCATCCGTGGGGCCTTCCTTGGGTTGGAACACGCCACTGACCGCGCCGCGGGCACTCGGGCGGTGCTGGAAGGCGTGACCTTCGCCATCCGCGATTGCCGCGATGCGCTGGCCGCCACCGGCACCAAGCTGGAACATCTGATCGCCGTTGGTGGCGGCTCTAAATCCGACTACTGGCTTGCCGCCATCGCCACGGCGCTGGATTGCCCGGTGCAACTTCCCGCCGCCGGTGATTTCGGCGGGGCCTTCGGTGCCGCGCGTCTGGCCATCATGGCCGCCACTGGTGCCGGGGCGGAAATTGCCACGCTGCCGCCAATCTCGCGGGTGATCGAGCCCGACCCTGCCCTTTCAGCGGCGTTCGATGCGGGCCACGCCCGCTACCGCGCCGCACAAACCGCCATAAGGAGCCTGCCATGACCGATTTCTTCAAGGGCATCCCCGCCGTCAAGTTCGAAGGGGCAGACAGCACCAACGAATTCGCCTTCCGCCATTACAACCCCGATCAGGTGTTGCTGGGCAAGCCGATGAAGGATCATCTGCGTTTTGCCGTGGCCTGGTGGCACAGCTTTGCCTGGCCGGGCGGCGACCCGTTCGGCGGCCAGACCTTTGATCGCCCGTGGTTCGGGGACAGCATCGCCCACGCGAAACTGAAAGCCGACGTGGCCTTCGAGATGTTCGACATTCTGGGCGCGCCGTTCTTCTGTTTCCACGATGCCGACATCCGCCCCGAGGGTGCGACTTTCGCCGAAAGCAAACGCAATCTGGAGGAAATCGTCGATTACATCGGTGAGAAGATTACCGGATCAAAGACCCGGCTGTTGTGGGGCACCGCCAACCTGTTCTCGCACCGCCGCTTCATGTCGGGGGCGGCCACCAACCCTGACCCGGACGTGTTCGCCTGGTCGGCGGCGACGGTGAAAAGCTGCATGGATGCCACGCTGAAACTGGGCGGGCAGAACTATGTGCTGTGGGGCGGCCGCGAGGGTTACGAGACGCTGCTGAACACCAATCTGGGGCTGGAGGCCGAACATGCCGGCCGCTTCCTGCAGATGGTGGTCGATTACAAATACAAGATCGGCTTCAAGGGCGCGATCCTGATCGAGCCGAAGCCGCAGGAACCTTCGAAGCATCAGTATGACTATGATGTGGCCACGGTTTACGGCTTCCTCAAGCGCTTCGGGCTGGAAAAGGAAGTCCAGGTCAATATCGAGCAGGGCCATGCCATTCTGGCGGGACATTCATTCGAACACGAGATCGCGCTGGCCACCAGCCTGGGGATTTTCGGCTCGATCGACATGAACCGAAACGATTACCAGTCGGGCTGGGATACCGACCAGTTCCCCAACAACCACGCCGAAAAGGCGCTGGCTTTCTATGAAATCCTGCGGGCGGGCGGCTATACCACCGGCGGCACCAACTTTGATGCCAAGGTGCGGCGGCAAAGCCTTGATCCGGCAGACCTGATCCTGGCGCATGTCGGCGGCATGGACACCTGCGCGCGGGCGCTGAAATCCGCCGCGGCGATGCTGGAGGGGGGCGAGTTGGAAGCCGCCCGCCGCGCCCGCTATGCCGGGTGGGAGGCGCCGGCGGCGCAGGCAATGCTGAAAAGCGATCTGGCCGCGATTTCCGCCGACGTGTTGGCCCGCGGCATCGACCCGCAACCGGTATCTGGCAAGCAGGAACGGCTGGAAAACCTGTGGAACCGCTATATCTGACTGGTCAGGGGGCGCTTTACGGCGCCCCTAATGCGGCCTTGAATACGGAATTTCGGCATTGACGGCGGCGCCAAGCAGCACCGACCAGACGCTGAGATAAAGCCAGCTGAGCAGCGCGATCACCGCGCCGATCGAGCCGTAAATCCGGTTGTAGCTGTTGAAATTCGCCAGATATGCCGACAGCGCGATCGACACCATCGCCCAGACCAGCGCCGCCAGGAACGCGCCGGGAATAACCCGGTGCACCCGGCGCTGCGGCGTGTTGGGGCCGAAGCGGTAAAGGATGATCAGGCAGGACATCAGCAGCAGCACCATCGCGCCCCAGGGTAGCGCCAGCAGCATCCAGCCCTCCAGCACGCCCAAGGTCACGAAGTTCAGCACCAGCGGCACGATCACCACCGTGGCCAGCGCCACCAGCACCGTGGTGATCAGCGACATGGTCATCACGAACTCCACCCACCAGCCCTGCAACAGCCCGCGCGGGGTGGCGCGATGCACCACGTCCAGCCCCTGGATCAGCGCCGAAATTCCCGCCCGCGCCGAATAGACCGCGATGCCCAGCGACAGCAGCGTGGCCCAGCCCAGATGCACCTTCGGCGTGGTGATCAGCGCGGTGATCTGGTCATGCACCAGAACGGCAGCATCATGCGGCAGAAACTCGTCGGCGACCTTCACATAGGACGAAATCACCGAAGGGTCGGATACGAGGCTCCAGATCGCGATGGTGGCGGTCAGGCCGGGAAACAGCGCGAACATCGCATAGAAGGCGACTCCGGCCGAGATCAGGCCGAAATGGCTGTTCTCCATCCGCAGCCAGACCGACCAGAGGAAAGACCCTGCATGTTTAGCCCTGCGCCGCATCTGGTTTCCCTTCGTGAACAGCATGGCGCTTGCGCAACCCAAGGGCAACTTGCATGCATCAGTTCGATGTGGTCATTTGCCGCAAAGCAAAGGAAATCCGATGACCTACCACCCCGCCGAAGACCGCTATTCGAAGATGATCTATCGCCGTTGCGGCCGGTCGGGGTTGCAACTGCCGGCGGTGTCGCTGGGGCTGTGGCACAATTTCGGCCATGACACGCCGCATGCTACCAAGCGGGCGATCTGTCAGACGGCGTTCGATCTGGGCATTACCCATTTCGATCTGGCCAACAACTACGGCCCGCCCCCCGGCAGCGCCGAGGAAGCCTTTGGCGAGATTCTGAAGACCGATTTCGCCGGTTACCGCGACGAGCTGATCATCAGCTCCAAGGCCGGTTACGACATGTGGGCCGGGCCTTACGGCGAATGGGGCTCGCGCAAGTATCTGATCGCGTCCTGCGACCAGTCGCTGAAGCGGATGGGGCTTGATTACGTCGATATCTTCTATTCGCACCGCTTTGATCCCGCAACGCCGCTGGAGGAAACCATGGGCGCGCTGGATCAGATCGTGCGGTCGGGCCGGGCGCTGTATGCCGGAATCTCCAGTTACAACTCCGAGAAAACCCGTGAAGCGGTGGCGATCCTGCGCGATCTGGGCACGCCCTGCGTGATCCATCAGCCCAGCTACAACATCCTGAACCGCTGGGTGGAACATGACGGGCTGAAGGAGACGCTGGCCGAGCTTGGCGTCGGCTCCATCGCCTTCACGCCGCTGGCGCAGGGGATACTCAGCCGCAAATACCTGAACGGCATTCCCGCAGGCAGCCGGGCTTCGCAGGGCAAGAGCCTGGACCCGGCCACCATCACCCCGCGGGCGATTGAAAGCGTGCGGGCACTGGATGCGATGGCACAGGCGCGCGGGCAGACGCTGGCGCAGATGGCGATTGCCTGGGTGCTGCGCGGCGGCATGATCACCACGGCGCTGATCGGCGCCTCGCGCCCCGAACAGGTGACCGATTGCGCCGGGGCCATCGGCAATCTGGAGTTCACCGCCGCGGAATTGGCCGAGATCGACCGCCTTGCCGCCGAAGAGGACATCAACCTCTGGGCACGCTCGTCTGCCTCGGAATGACACCTGCCGCCGGTCTGGCCGACAGGGTGGAGCCTCCGGCGGGGATATTTAAGAACAGATGAAAGCACTGGGGTGTTTTTGCTGGTCTGAATACCCGCGCCGAAGGCATCCGAAGGCCCAATCATGTGGTGCCTGTCAGGATTTGCGCCGCCACCCGGCTGCGGTTTCCAGCGTATGGGCAAAGGATTTCACCCCGGCATCCGACCCCAGCCCCGAGGCCACCAGCCCGGCAACACCTTGGGCGAACAGCACCGCCTGTTCGGGGTTCATCTTGTGGTGAAGTGCTGTAATGAAGCCCGCATCAAAGCCGTCGCCGCAGCCGGTGGTATCCACCACCTGGATGTCATAGGCCGGCACATGCATCCGGGTGCCATCGGCCGAGGCATAGTAGGCGCCGTCGCCGCCAAGGGTGAACACGCAGGTCTTGGCGCCCTTGTCCAGATAGAAGGCGGCGCAATCCTGCACCGATGCCTGGCGCGACATGTCGCGGGCTTCCTCGATGGAAGGCATGAAATAGTCAATATGCGGCAAGAGCGGCAGCACCAGTTCGCGGGTCTCATAACTGGCGGCGATCAGGTCGAAGGTGACGGTGCAGCCGCGTTTCTTGGCCTCTTGCAGCAAGACCACGCTGCGCGGGCCGTCGAGCTTTTTCAGCAACCCGGTGCCGCCCAGATGCACGATGGGCGCGTCGAACACCTGATCATACATCGCAGGCGCCACATCGAAATGATCGGACGCGCCGCGCACATGCAGCGCGGGCCGGTCACCGTTGGGCCGCACGTTCAGAATGGTGGCCGAGGTCGGAACCCCGGTCAGCCGCTGCATGGCGCTGGTGTCGATGCCGAACCGCCCCATGGTGTCGATGACGAAATCGCCCTTCTCGTCATCGCCTACCGCGCCCACGGCCAGACTTTTCAGCCCCAACTTGGCGGTGTTGACCACCACGCCACCGGCGGTTCCCGCCACCGTCAGGCGAATTTCCTCGATGAATTCGACATTGCCGCGCTCGGGGATGTGCGTGACCGGACGGCCAAGGATATCAAGGATGTAAAGACCGATCACCGAAACGTCGTAGCGCATTCCGCCCTCCCTGGCGTGGCGCGTGCGGTCAGCCCGCCACGCGGTTTCCGTCCACAAACAAGATCACTCTGGCATGCGGCACGCTCAGATGCACTGTGTCCCCAAGCCCCACCGGCGGCGCGCCAGCGGTGTTGACCTTGACCTTGGCTCCATCGACCCGCACCGTGGTCAGATACCGCCCGGCAATGCCCACCGCCTGATCGACCAGCACGCCCGGCACGCTACCCGGCCCCGGTTCGGCGCTCATCTCCACCCGTTCGGGGCGGATGCCGATGGTTATTTCGCCTTGCGGCAGATGCGACGGTGCGGGCAGCGGTTGCGCCAGAATCGGCGAGGCGATGCCGCCGGTCTGCCGCGTGGCGGGAATGAAGTTCATCCCCGGATTGCCCATGAACCAGCCGCCAAACGCCGTGCTGGGCTGGGAATACAGCACGTGCGGGCCGTCATATTGCAGGATCTTGCCATCCTTCATCAGCGCGATCTTGTCGGCCAGCGTCATCGCCTCGGTCTGGTCGTGTGTGACGTAAACGATGGTCTGGCGCAGCCGCCGCGTGACCTGCTTGAAGGCGTGGATCAGTTGCAACTTGGCGTTGACGCCCATGTTGGTGGTCGGCTCGTCGAACAGCACAATCTCGGATTGCCGCGCCACCGCCCGGCCGATTGCCACCTTCTGGCGGCTGCCGATATCAAGATCCTCGATGAAAGCGCGGGCCATCGGGCGCATGTCAAGCACGTCCAGCACCTCGTCAACCCGGCGCTGGCGTTCGGCGGGGCTGACGGATTTGTCATATTTCATCGGCAGATTCAGGTTTTCTGAAACCGACAGCGTCGGGTACATCACCGGATACTGGAACACCATGCCGACATTGCGCTTGCCCGGCGGCAGGCGGGTCACGTCCTTGCCGCCGAACAGGATGCGCCCCGAGGTGGGTTGCTCCAGCCCCGCCAGCATCCGCATCAAGGTGGTCTTGCCGCAGCCCGAGGGGCCCAAAAGGCAGGCCACCTCGCCATCGGCAAAGCTCATGTCGATGTCGTCCACTGCCGCCAGCGCGCCAAAGCGTTTGGTCACATGGTCGATGATGATCTCAGCCATGGGCATCCGCCTTTTGCAAACCATCGCGGCGCGCACCCGTGGTGGCATCGAACAGCAGCACCGACGCGGGGTCGATGCTGACGCCCACCATGGCGTCGATCTCGGGCGGGTCGTTGTCCAGCAGCAGCATGGCGGCGGTCAGCGGCTGGCCGTCCAGGTCCAGATAGACCACCGCCTCGCCGCCGAGGTTTTCCACCAGCGTCACCCGCGCCGGTTGGCCCGCTGGCCCCAGCCGGACATGTTCGGGGCGGATGCCCAGAACCACATCGCCACTGCCCTCGGCGGCAAAGCGCAGCGGCCCGGCGACAAGCTGCCCACCGCCCAGCTTTCCCGGCAGCAGATTGGCATGGGGAAAACCGATCAGATCCAGCGCCCGAGCCACGGCGGGGTTGTGGTAAACCTCGGCCGGAGGGGCGCATTGCAGGATGCGGCCATGGTCGATCACCGCCAGCACCTGCGCCATCGACAGCGCCTCCAGCGAATCCGAGGTGGCGTAAAGGAAGGTGGCGCGCAACTCTTCGCGCAGGCCTTTCAACTCATCCATCAACCGCTCGCGCAGCTTGTAGTCCAGCCCCACCAGCGGGTCGTCCAGCACGAAAATCTCGGCGTCTTTCAGCAAGCCGCGCGCCACCGCCACCCGCTGCTTTTCGCCACCCGAAAGCTGGTCGGGGGTCTTGGCCAGCAGGTGTGTGATCGACAATATCCCCGCCGTGCGGTCCACCCGTTTGGCAATCTCGTCACGTGGAAACCGCGCCAGCGTCAACGGATAGGCCATGTTCTGCGCCACCGTCAGATGCGGATAAAGCGCAAAGTTCTGCGGCACATAGCCGACCGGGCGCTGTGCGGGCGGCGATTTGGCAATATCGCGCCCCGCCAGCAATATCTGCCCGGCATCCGGCGCCTCCAGCCCCACCAGAATACGGAACAGCACCGATTTTCCCGATTTCGGCGGGCCGCACAGCACGGTGAAACTGCCGGCCTCGACCGTCAGGTCAAGCCGGTCCAGCGCCTTGGTCTTGCCATAGCTTTTGGCGATGCCGCGGAATTCAAGCGTCATGCGTCACCGTCCAAGCTGCGAGAAGGTCGGCACCAGCAGGATGCCGATGCCGAACACCGTGGCGATCACGGCCAGGATAATGGCGATGAAACGCAGGCTGGCCCAGACCCCGGCATCTTTCCGCAGATTGCCCACAGCGATCTGCAACAGGGTCGAGATCACTAGGATCGACAGCCCGACCCGGTAGATCGTGACGCTGTAACGCTGCGCGATCAGCACGATGCCCAGGCACAGCCCGACGATCAGCGCCATCTCCAGCCGTTCGGGAAAGCTGCGGGAATGTTTCATGGCTACACCTCGCCCCGCACCGTGCCGAAGGTCATGCCGACCAGCAGGTATTTCTGGAAAATGAAGATGAACACGATCGGCAGCACCATGTAGATCGAGGTCATGGCGGAAATGAACGTCCAGTTAAGCCCGCCATCGGAATAGGTGCCCACCATCAGCGCATAGGGGATGTTCTGGGTGTTCACCCCGCCGATGATGAAGTTGAACAGGTATTCATTCCACACGAAGATCAGGTTGAAGATGAAGGCGGCAATCAGCCCCGGCCGCACCTGCGGCAGCACCACCTTGAAGATGATGTGCATCCACGACCCGCCGTTCACCAGCCCGGTCTCGTCATAGCGGGTGGATACGCCGTCCAGAAACCCCTTCAGGATCCACACCGAGAACGGGATCGAGAACATGGCGTAGAACAGCAGCAGCCACAGGTGCGAGTCCTTCCAGCCGAAGGCCACATACATCAGGAACACCGGCAGGATCACCGCTGGCCCCGGCAACATGCGGATCGACAGCAAGAGGAACATCAGGAAATCGGTGCCGCGCGGCTTGAAGCGCGAAAAGCAGAAGGCCGCAAGGAACGACACCACCACCGCCACGATCACCGCGCCCAAGGACAGGAACACCGAATTGGCGATCTGCTTGAAGATGCCGTCATTGGCAAACAGCGCGCGGTAATTGTCGAAGGTCGGCGAGAACAGCAGCTTCGGCGGCATCGCCAGAATCTCGTTCTGGGTCTTGAACGACGACAGCACGATCCAGCCGATTGGCGCAAAGAAGCACAGGCTGATCAGCCACAGGATGCCATAGTAAAGCGTGGCGCGCAGGCGGGTCATTCTTCGGCCTCCTTGCGGCGGCGCAGGTTCAAGACGTAGATGAACACCGAGGTCATGGCGATGGAGATCAGCAGCAAAAGCACCGCATAGGCCGACGACCAGCCCATGTTGAAGCTTTCGAACGACTGCTTGTTCAGTTCCAGCGCCACCAGCCGCGTGCTTTGCCCCGGCCCGCCCTTGGTCATCGGGATGATCAGATCAAGGGTCTTGAAACTGTCGATGGTGCGCAGAAGGATGCCCAGCATCATGATGAACTTGCCGTGGTGCCAGATCACCAGCGACAGCCGCCGCAGATAGGGCACGCGGTCGATCTCGGCGGCCTCCAACTCGGCTTTCGGCACCGAACCCAGGGCCGCGAGCGTCATCAGCGTCATGAACGGCGTCCACATCCAGCTATCGACCGCCAGCACCGCCCAGAAGGCGATCTTCGGGTTGCCCAGAAAATCAATCGGCGCCATGCCGAAACCGTCGCGGGCGATGTAGTTCAGCACGCCGAAGGTCGGGTCATAGATGAAGCGGAAGAAGGTGCCGGTCGCCACTGGCGTCAGAACCATCGGCGCGAACAGCAGCGTCAGCGCGATCCGCCGCCCGGGCATGTTCTTCGACCCCCAGAACAGGAACCCCAGCGCCGCCCCCAGCAGGGTCTGGAAGGTCACGCCGCAAATCACAAAGGTGAAGGTGCGCGACAGGTCGAACCAGATCGAATTCTTGCCGTTGAAGATCGCCACGAAGTTCTTGAAGCCGATGAACTCGGGTGGCATGCCGCTGGTCAGCGAGTGGTTGTAGAACGACAGGCCCAGCAGCCACAGCGTCGGGATGGTGTTGAACACCACGAAGAACGTCACCACCGGCGCCAGCAGAATGAACACCCGCGTTCTGGGGTTGTCCATCAGCCGCCCGCGGCCTTGGGGTCGCATTCCTGGGGACATTCAATCGCCTCGATCAGATCACCGGAGGCCAGGCTCCGCTTTGCATGAAAAGGGATGCGGCAGCAGCACCGCCGCATCCCCCCGGTCTGGTGGCCGACCTTACAGCGAGGTGCCCGCGCACATCGCAGAAGGCTCGATCTTCGAGGTGCCGCTGTCCAGCAGGATCTGCTGCTGGGCACAGGCGATGTAATCCATCACCGCCTGCGGATCGGTGGCCTGATCGGTGACGAAGGCCGAATAGCCTTCCTGCTGGATCGCCAGCATTTCCGAGTATTTCGGATCATGCCAGAAGTCCTGCGACCGGCCATCTTCCAGCATGTACTTGAAGGTGCGGTTCCACGGGTTGATGTCGTCGAAGTCGGGCCGCGACAGCGTGGCCTTGTCGCAGGGGTTGCCGCCGCGCTTGGCAAATTCAAGCGCTGTTTCCGGCAGATACCACCAGTTCATGAAGTCGATGGCGACGCGCATGTGGGCATCGTCGTTGAAGGCGTTGACCACCCAGGGCTGACCGCCCATCGACATGATGCGCTTGGCATCGGCACCGGTGCCATGCTTCGGCGGCGGCACCACCAGAACCTTGCCTTTCAGCTCCTCGGGGATCATCGCCGGGCCGACGGCGGCCCATTGAATCTCCGAGAACACCTTGCCCTGCACGAACACATCGACGCCTTCACCGATGCCGATGTTGGTGGCGCCCGGCGGGCAGTATTTCAGCCAACGCTTGTATTCGGCCAGCGAGGCGGCGTTTTCGGGGGTATTCAGGATACCCTCGACCTGACCGGTGGTGGCATCCCAGGTGCGGCCGCCACGGCTCCACAGGAAGTTGTTGAAGGCGCAGGTGGCAAAGTCATAGACGCGGGAATACTGCTGGGCAAAGCCCCAGACCTGCTTGTCGGGCCGGGTGAAGAAATCGGCCAGCAGTTCGAATTCGTCCATCGTCAGTTCGGCGAAATCCTCCCAGGTCTGCGGCATCGGCTTGCCGTGCTTGGCCTCGAAGGCTGCACGTTCCGCCGGATCTTCCAGCCAGTCCTTGCGCACGAACAGCGCCTCGACGTCGCCTTCCTGCGGCAGACCCCAGATCTGGTCAGAGCCGTCGGGATAGGTCATGTAGGTATCGACCACCGCCTTGGAATACCATTCCAGTTGCAGGTTCGGGTTGGCCTTGATGATCTCGTTCAGGTTCAGAATCCAGCCCGGCTGCGCCAGCGCGCCCAGCCACTGGCTGTCGGAAATGATGATGTTGAACTCCTGGCTTTTGGTGGCCAGCGAGGTGGCGGCCTTCTGGAACAGGTCGGCGAACGGCGCTTCCTGGAACTGGAAGGTCACGTCATAATCGTATTTCGCCTTGACGTATTCGGCAAACAGCGGCGACATCGCCACGCCCAGCGACGAGGGCCCCCAGCCGGCGATGCCCAGAATGTTCATCTCGATCTTCTGGCCCGCCAGCGGATGCGGCTCTGCCGCCAGCGCACGGCCCACCAACCCGCTGCCCGCCACACCGGCAAGCCCCAGAGCGGCGCCACCCTTCAGCACAGATCGACGCTTCAGGCCTGATGCGGCCTCGAAATTCTCTGCTTTGGTCATGATTTTCTCCTCCCGATTGTTTTTCTGTCGCTTCCGGCAGGCAGCACCGCCGCCTGCGTCAATCCAGCCACCAACAACCCGCCTCCCCCGCGGGCCAACCGACTCGGGCGCCATTGAAAACAGGCGCACAATCGGTGCTCTAGACATTAATCAAATGCTTTGAACAATTGTCAAGAAGTGTCTAAGCTTGGTGAAAACCGGATCGGAGGCCCGTTTTCTGCACCCGCATTGCTGCTTCGCCCTGTGGTTGCGCGCCGCGGCCTTGCCCGGCCGGCAAACGTCGCAGAAAGCAATTGTGCCGATGCCGGTTTTGACATTTGATCTGGTGCGCGCCGCGTCCAAAGCAAGGAAATCTGTGCCATGACCCTGACCAAGAAGATCATCAATTCGGGCGACGACGTTGTTGACGAAATGGTCGAAGGCCTGCTGCTGGCCCATTCCGGCATCGTCACCTCGGTGCCCGGCTCGCCGCGCTCGATCATCGCCCGCCATGGGCCGCGGCCGGGCAAGGTGGGCATGGTGATCGGTGGCGGTTCGGGGCACGAGCCGACCTTCGTGGGCTTTGTCGGCAAGGGTCTGGCGGATGCCGCGGCCATCGGCAACGTCTTCGCCTCGCCGCCGCCCGACCCGATCCTGGCCTGTGCCGTGGCGGTGAACCAGGGCGCCGGGGTGCTGTTCTGCTACGGCAACTACGCCGGAGACGTGATGAACTTCGACATGGCCGCCGAAATGGCGGAAATGGACGGCATCGAGGTGCGCACCGTGGTCACCACCGACGATGTCGCCTCGGCCCCGCGGGATCAGCGCCACAAGCGTCGTGGCGTGGCGGGCAACTTTTTCGTGTTCAAGGCGGCGGGGGCGGCGTGTGACCTGATGCTGCCGCTGGACGAGGTGGTGCGGGTGGCCAACCTGGCCAACGACCGCACCTATACCGTCGGCGTCGGGCTGTCGGCCTGTTCGCTGCCGCAGACCCGCCGCGCCAATTTCCATCTGGGCGACGAGGAAATGGAGGTTGGGCTTGGCATCCATGGCGAGCCGGGCATCATCCGCCAGCCGCTGCAGACCGCCGATGCCATCGTCGATGACATGCTCGACCGGATCTTTGCCGAGATGAACCCGCAGCGCGGCGACCGGGTGGCGGTGCTGGTGAACTCGCTTGGGTCCACCACGCTGATGGAGCTTTACGTGATGAACCGCCGGGTGCGGCAGCGGCTGGATGCGCTGGGGGTCGAGGTGCATGCCACCTGGGTCGGCCCCTACTGCACCTCGCTGGAGATGGCGGGGGCTTCGGTCACGCTGATGCATCTGGACGATGAGCTGACCCGGCTGATCGACCTGCCCTGCGACTGTGCGATGTTCCGGGCCGGATAAGGAAACGCCGATGACCTACGAAACCCCCGCCTTCATCGCCATGTTCACCGCCATCGCCCGCAGCATGGAGGAAAACCGCGACCACCTGTGCGCGCTGGATGGCGTGATCGGTGATGCCGACCATGGCATCGCCATGCAGCAGGGCTTTGCCGCCGTCGACAAGGCGCTGGCGGCACTGGATGCCGGGCAAGCCAGCCCGACCGATGTGTTCAACACCGCCGCCAAGTCGTTCCTGAACGCTGTCGGTGCCTCGTCCGGGCCATTGTATGCCACCGCAATGATGCGCGCGGGTGCCTCGCTGAAGGGCAAGGCTACGGCTTCGGCGCAGGATGTGGCACTGCTGATCCCGGCGATGACCAAAGGCATTTCCGACCGCGGCAAGGCGCAGCCCGGCGACAAGACCATGCTGGACGCCTGGCAGACCGCCGCTGACCGGGTGCTGGCGCTGGTCGAGCAGGGTTCACCCCTGGCGCAGGTGCTGACCGAAGCCGTCGCCGCCGCCGAAGCCGGCGCGCAATCGACGATTCCGATGGAGGCGAAACTGGGCCGTTCCGCCCGGCTTGGCCAACGCTCGGTCGGCCATATCGACGCCGGTGCCGCCTCGGCGGCCCTGGTGATCAAGGCGATTTCCGAAAGCTTTGGCTAAACGGCCAGCAACGCCTCGGCCACACCAAGCCCCGCCACCAGATGCGTCACATATCCGCCGCGGATGGCGGCCTGTGTCGCGGCCAGCTTGTCCACACCGGGGGTGATCAGGATGCCCATATCCAGCCCGACCAGCCGGTCAATCGGCACGCCGATCATCCGCTCGCTCATCGGCCCGGCAATGGCGCGGCCCTCGGCGTCGATGAACCGGCCGCACAGCACGCCGATGGCCCCCTGCGCCTGATGCCAGGCCAGATCGTCCAGCGAGGCCAGACCGGACACCACGATATGACTTTCCGCATCGCAGGTGCCGACCGAGAACAGGAATTTGTTCACCGTCTCCAACTGCTCCAGTTGTGCGGCGATGATCGGCTCTGCCCGCAATTCGCGCGCCAGCGTCACCGAGCTGATCACCGCCGGCGCATGCAGGTTCAGACAGCGCGCGCCCAACCGCTGCGCCAACCGGGTGGAGCAGGCCTCGGCGGTAAAGCCATAGGGCGTGGCCATCGAGCCGACTAGTTGCAGCACGGTCAGATCGTCGATCTGCTGCTCTTCCACCAGTTCGGCCATTTCGTAAACCGTGCGGCCCCAGGCCAGCCCCAGCCGGTCACCCGGTTGCAGCAGCGTCGGCAGCCAGTCCGCCGCGCCGTGCACCACCCGCATGAACCGCGCCTCGGCATCGCAACCCTCGTCGGGCACCACATAGGCGCCTTGCAGCCCGAACTTCTGGCACAGCGCCAAGGACACCCGGTGCGTGGTGAAGGCGGGCGCGTTCAAGGTGATGCGGATATAGCCACGTTCGCGCGCTTCCTGCAGGTAATTCACCACCGTGGCGCGAGAAATCCCCAGCCTGTCAGCGATATCCTTCTGGTTCATCCCGTCCTGATAATACATCCAGGCAACGGTGATCACCACGTTCTCGCCGCTGATCTGCCCGGTCGTGCGCCGTTTGGGATTGGCCATCCGCCCCACTCATTTTATCTAAGACAATTCTAGCTGACTTTTGTATACCCGGCTCGAAAGGTCAACGACCGCATGTAGGCGCGGTGGTGAACCACCATCTATAGGGGAAATGGAATGTTTGCAAACCTCTGGCAAGATGCGGTGGCGCGCGCGATGCAGGATGCCGCCGGGCCGGACGATGCCGCCCATGCCAATGCCCGCGATCTGGCGTTGCGGGTCTATACCTCGCGGCTGATCGGGCAGAATCCGGATCTGGTGCTGCATGGCGGTGGCAACACCTCGGTCAAGCTGGTGGAGCGCGATCTTTACGGCGATGCGGTCGAGGTGGTGCATATCAAGGGCTCGGGCCGCGATCTGGCGGTGATCGACGCCGCAGGCCTGCCCGCGATGCGGATGGCACCGTTGCTGCGGTTGCGACAGCTTTCCGCGCTGACGGATGCCGAGATGGTGAATGTGCAGCGCACCAACCTGATCGACAGCAGCGGGCCGAACCCCTCGGTGGAAAGCCTGCTGCACGTCTGGTTGCCGCACAAATACATCGACCATACCCACGCCACGCCGTTTCTGGTGCTGGCCAACCTGCCCGAAGCCGAGGCCGCCTGCCGCGAAATCTTTGGGCAGCGGCTGGCACTGGTGCGCTATGTGATGCCGGGGTTCGGACTGGCGCAGGCCACCGAAGCTGCGGCGCTGGCGCATCCCGAGGCCGAGGCGCTGCTGCTGCGCAACCACGGCCATGTGACCTGGGGGCAGACGGCGAAAGCCTCTTACGACCGGCTGATCGCGCAGTGCAACGAAGTGTCCGCCTGGCTGGCCGACCGTCGCCCGGCACCGCTGCTGCCGGTGGCGGCGTTGCCCGAGGCGCAGGTGAACAGCCTGCTGCCCGCGCTGCGCGGAGCCATCGCCGCGCAACTGGGCGACGACGCGCCGATGCCGGTGTTCGATCTGCGCAGCGATGCGGCGGTGCAGGACTTCCTCGCCCGCCCCGATCTGGCGGAATTGTCGGCGCGCGGAGTGGCGACCCCGGATCATGTGATCCGCACCAAGGGCAAGCCGCTGCTGCTGGATGATGCGGTGCTGGCGGGTGGGTCTGCGGCGATTGCGGCGGCGGTGAAGGACTTCGCCCGCCGCTACACCGCCTACTTCGCCCGGCAGGCCCCGCGTTTTGGTGGCGAGAAAACCATGCTGCCGCCAACGCCGGGGCTGGCACTGGTGCCGGGGCTGGGGCTGATCGGCATCGGCGCCGATGCCACCGCCGCCCGCATGGCCGCCGACCTTGGCTGCCAGACCCTGTCGGTGATGCGCGATGCCGAAGCCGTGGGCCGCTTTGCCCCGATCGGCGAGGCGGACCTGTTCGATATGGAATACTGGTCGTTGGAGCAGGCCAAGCTGGGCAAGGGCAAGCCGCCGCTGTTCCAGGGCCGGGTTGTGCTGGTGACGGGCGGCGCGGGGGCCATTGGGCTGGCCACCGCGCAGGCCTTCGCCGACCTTGGTGCCACGATCTTTCTGGTTGATCTGTCGCAGCAAGCCCTTGACGAGGCTTTGCAAACCCTTGGCAGGGATCATGGCGGCGTAGCGCTGGACATCACCAGACCGGGCGCCGCCGAGGCTGCCATCGCCGCCTGCCTGCGCCGCTTTGGCGGGCTGGATATTCTGGTCTCCAACGCTGGCGCCGCGATTTCCGGCGACGTGGCCACCCTGCCCGACGCCACGCTGCGGCAATCTTTCGAGTTGAATTTCTTCGCCCACATGGCCTTTGCCCAGGCCGCCATCGCGGTGTTCCGGGCGCAGGGGCGCGGTGGGCAGATCCTGATCAACGTCTCGAAACAGGCGGTCAATCCGGGCAAAGGTTTCGCCGCCTATGGCCTGCCGAAAGCCACCACCTTCTTCCTGCTGCGGCAACTGGCGCTCGAACTGGGCGGCGAGGGCATCCGGGTCAACGGCATCAACGCCGACCGCATCCGTTCGGGCCTGCTGACCGACGCGATGATCGAAACCCGCGCCGCGGCAAGGGGCATCGACCGCCAGACCTACCTTGCCGGCAACCTGCTGAAGCGCGAGGTCGAGGCCCGGCATGTCGCCGAGGCCTTCACCTTTCTGGCGATGGCCGAGCGCACCACCGGCCATGTGATGACGGTGGATGGCGGCAATATCGAGGCCGCCTTGCGTTAACCCAGACCCAGCATCGACCGGATCGCCCCCATGTCCGCAGCCCCGCCCGCGAAGTCGTCAAAGGCGCGGGCGGCGGGCTGGATCAGATGGGCGGCGATGAACGGCGCGCCTTCCGCCGCCCCCTGTTCGGGCGATTTCAGGCAACATTCCCATTCCAGCACCGCCCAGCCGCGATAGCCATACTGGGTCATCTTGGAAAAGATCGCGCCGAAATCCACCTGGCCATCGCCCAGACTGCGGAACCGCCCGGCGCGGTTGACCCAAGGCTGATAGCCCGAATAGACCCCCTGCCGGGCATCCGGGTTGAACTCGGCATCCTTGACGTGGAAGGCGGAAATCCGGTCGTGGTAAAGGTCGATGAAGCCGACATAATCCATCGCCTGCAACACGAAATGCGACGGGTCATAGTTGATGCGGGCGCGGTTGTGGCCCTTCAGCGCGTCCAGAAACATCTCCCATGTGGCGCCATCGAACACGTCCTCGCCGGGGTGAATTTCGAAGCCCAGATCGACGCCCTGATCCTCGTAGGCGTTCAGGATCGGGGTCCAGCGGCGGGCCAGTTCGGCGAACGCCTCCTCGATCAGCCCGGCGGGACGCTGTGGCCAGGGGTAAAGATAGGGGAAGGCCAGCGAGCCGGTGAAGCCCACGGTGCCATCCAGCCCCAGGTTGCGCGCGGCCTTGGCGGCCTTGGTCACCTGGTCGGTGGCCCAAAGCTGCCGCGCCGCCGGGTTGCCATGCACCGAGGCGGGCGCAAAGGCGTCGAAGGCGCGGTCATAGGCCGGGTTCACCGCGATCAACTGGCCCTGCAGGTGGGTGGACAGTTCGGTGATCTCCACCCCCGCCTCGGCGCAGATGCCCTTCACCTCGTCGGCATAGGTCTGGCTGGAGGCGCAACGGTCCAGATCGAACAACCGCCCGTCCCAGGACGGGATTTGCACGCCCTTGTAACCGAGGCCGGCCGCCCATCTGGTGATGGCAGGCAAGCTGTTGAACGGTGCGGCGTCACCGGCGAATTGCGCAAGGAAAATGGCGGGGCCTTTGATCGCGGTCATGCTGGATGCTCCGGTTGGGTGAACGGGAAAGGGGTCAGCGGGGCTTGTGGTATTTCGCATCGACCGCATCCAGCGCCGCCACGTTAGAGGCGCTTTTCCCGGCCGGATCGAAGCTTTGTGCAAGAAACGCCTCGGCAATCGCCTTGGCTAGTTCGGTGCCGATCACCCGCGCGCCCATGGTGATGATCTGGGCGTTGTTCGACAGGGCGGCGCGTTCGGCGGAATAGGTGTCGTGGCACAGCGCGGCCCGGATGCCGGGCACCTTGTTGGCGGCGATGCTGACGCCGATGCCGGTGCCGCAGATCAGAATGGCGCGGTCATAAAGCCCGCTGGCCACACCCGAGGCCACCCGGTCGGCCAGTGTGGCATAGAACGGGTCGGGGCCGCTGGCGGTTTCGGTCACCTCGGCCACGTCGAAACGACCCTTCAGGTGTTCAGCCAGCAGATGTGCCAGCCCGAACCCGACACTGTCGCCCGCGATTGCCAGTTTCATCTTGGTTCCCTCTTGTCAGATTGCGGTGCCAACCCGCGCCAGAATGTCCAGATAGCCCGCCACGTCCCAGGCGGCGCGGCCGATGAACAGCCCATCCACATGCGGGCAGGCCGCCAGTTCGGCGCAGTTTTCAGCGTTGACCGAGCCGCCGTAAAGGCAAGGCACTGGCCTGCCCAGCACATCCTGCGCCACGGCAATGATTTCCGCCTGCCGGGCATCGGCATAATCGGCACTGGCGGGTGTGCCCTGCGCGCCGATGGCCCAGACCGGCTCGTAGGCCAGCAGCACCTGTGCCGGACCATCCACCCCGGCCAGCGCCGCCCGCACCTGGGTTTCCAGCACCAAAGCGGCCTGCCCCGCCGCGCGCTGCGCCCGGGTTTCTCCGACGCAGATCAGCGGCACCAGCCCATGCCGCACCGCCGCCGCAACCTTAAGCCCGACGGTTTCATCAGTCTCGCCAAAATGCGCCCGGCGCTCCGAATGGCCCAGTTCAACCAGATCCATGCCGCAATCCACCAGCATCGGTGCCGAGATTTCGCCGGTCCAGGCACCGGCATCCTGCCAATGCATGTTCTGCGCGCCGACCAGAACGCTGCTGTTCGCCAGCAGCGCCTTGACCTCGCGGATCGCGGTGAAGGGCGGGATCACAAAACGTTGCAGCCGCGGGTCGGCAGTCGCCGGCAGAGCCTTGGCAAAAGCGCGGGCTTCGGCCAGCGTCTTGTGCATCTTCCAGCTGGTGCCCACCCAGAATGTCCCAGCGCTGGTCATCGCCCCATCCTATGCCGCGGTTTCCGGCCGGGCGCCGACGCCATAGCCGGAAAACGCCCGCGCGGTTTCCTCGATCTGCGCGTCGGACAACATATGGCCGCCGCCGATCGCCAGCGCGTGATAATACTGATGCGCCAGCGCCTCCAGTTCATCGACCAGCCACAGCGTGCGGGTCAGATCATGCCCGCCCGCCACCATGCCGTGATTGGCCATCAGGCAGCCGTTGCGGCTCTGCATCGCGGCAACAACGTGTTTGGCGAGGTCTTCCGAGCCGTAGCGGGCATAGTCGGCCAGCGGGATATCCGCCCCGCCAAAGGCCGCGATCATGTAGTGGATGGCGGGGATGGGTTTGCGGGCAATCGCCAGAATCGTGCAGAACGGCGCATGGGTGTGGACCACGGCGTTGATGTCGGGCCGGGTGGCCAGGATACCCCGG
Organism: Rhodobacter ferrooxidans; assembly: GCF_000176015.1. Taxonomy (GTDB): domain Bacteria; phylum Pseudomonadota; class Alphaproteobacteria; order Rhodobacterales; family Rhodobacteraceae; genus Pseudorhodobacter_B; species Pseudorhodobacter_B ferrooxidans. The sequence goes on from NZ_ACYY01000010.1 coordinate 53,385, forward strand.
TGAAACCGCCATTCCGACGAGGGCGGCTTTGGCCCCTGCCAATCGCCCGACGCATCGTCGATCCGCATCCGCACGATCATCTCGGGGGTGATGGCGTCGAACGCCACAGCGGTCGGGGTGATCAGCAGGTATTCGCCGCAGCGCAGCGACACGTTGCCCGAGGCGCCACGGTTCAGCCCCTTGGCCTCCAGCGCCCGGTAGGCGGCGATGATCTCGGCTCGGGCGTCGGTTTCGGTCATCGGTCGGTCCTGCATTGCCGGGCACGGCGTTTTAAACAAAGGAAACCAATTTTTGACATGTGTCAATAATCGCCCGTGTCAGGCGGTATCCAGCACCCGGCGCATCGCGGCGATGGTGTCGGCAATCCGGTCAGGGTGGCGCAGCAGGCTGCCCCCCAGCAGATAGGCCACGTCCTGCCCATACATCGCCCGCATCGCGGCGGCGCGGTCGGGCGACATGCCGCCACCGGGGCTGGGGAACATAGGCAGGCCGGGGCCATCCGGCGTGCGGCAGGCCTTGGCGATGGCCAGACATTCGGCCTCGGTAAAGCCGAAGCGGCCACCGACATTGGGAAACACCGAAATATCGGCCCCCGCCAGCCGTTGCAGCGTGCCGAACAGCACGCCATGGCTGATGCCGGAGTCTTCGGCCTGCACAAAGCTGCCCAGAAACGCCGGGTGGGTCATCACCGGCAGGTTCAGGCTGGCGTCGGCGGCGATGCGCTGCACCAGCCCGAAACCCAGCAGGCCGGGGATCACCAGCAGCCCGCCAACCCCAGCATCGGCGGCAAAGCGCAGGTTGCCTTCGATCTGGTCGAACTTCCCCGCGACATTGGCGAAATACCGCGTGCTGCCGCCGGTTTCGGCATTGGCGCGGGCGACAGCGGCGCTGATCTTTTCCACCCGCTCGCGGAAGGGTGCGCTGGTTTGGTCGGCAAGGCCATGGTCGTCCTTGACGATATCCGCCCCGGCGCTGGCGAAGGCATAGGCGAGCGTGGCCAGCGCATCGGCCCCCAGCCCCTGCGGCTTCAGCACCGGCACGATCAGCCCGCCTTCCGGGCGACCACAAGCCGCGCGCACCCCGGCAATGCCGAAACGCGGGCCGGGGAAACGCGCGGCAAGCGTGGCGCCGGGGGCAAAGCCGATCACCTTGATGCCGCGTTGAATCGAGGAATTGCCGAAGATCACGTTCAAAAGCTGCGCCACCTCGAACCCGGCGCTTTCGGGGCTATAGCTCAGGGTGGCGCGATAGCGGCCCTCGGCCTCGGCGCCGATTTCAACGATCTGGCCGACGATCTGATCGGCGATGAAACCTGCGGGAACCACATCGGCAGGCACCTCGACCGTCTGCTCCAGCGCGATGCCTTCCGCCCGAAGGCGCGCCTCGGCCAGGTTGGCGGCAGCGATGCGATAGGTGACCGAAAACCGCATCTACAGCGCCTCGGCCTTCAGGACCGAATGAACGGCCTCCAGCCGCACCGCCCCAAGCGCCGCCTCGTCGATGCCGGTCTGCAAGCCGGTCAGCCGTTCCACCGCCCGCACCAGCGCCATCGCATCCATGCCGTAATAGCCCATCAGGTAAGCGCGTGAGCCGCCATGGGCGTAGGTATCCTGCAACCCCAGCCGGATCAGCCGTCGGGCCAGACCGGCTTCGGCCAAAGCCTCGGCCACCATGGAGCCGATGCCGCCGGCGACCAGATGGTTTTCCAGCGTCACCACACCATAGCGGCAGGCGGCGGCATGGGCGACGATGGCGGCGGCATCAAAGGGCTTCAGCGTGCTCAGATGCAGATGCCGCACCGACACCCCGGCGCGGTCAAACGCCGCACGGGCGCGGATCGCCTCTTCGGTGGTGATGCCCGCCGTCACCACCAGCACGTCGCTGCCCGCCGCCAGCACCCGCATCTCGCCCAGCCGCAGCGGCGTATCAAAGAGGCGCGGCACCGCCCCGCGCAACACCCGGCAATAGACCGGGCCATCGACCGCATCAGCGGCGGCGCAGATGCTTTCCACCTCGGTCGCATCGCCGGTTTCCAGCACGGTCATGTTCGGGATGGCGCGCATCACCGAGATATCCTCGATCGCCTGATGCGTCATGCCGCCGGGGGTGGTGATGCCGGGCAAGAACCCCATCAGCCGCACCTTGCGGCGGGGATAGGCAATGCTGGCCATCAACTGATCATAGGGGCGGCGATAGAGGAAGACGCCGAAGCTGTGCAGAAAGGGCCGATACCCCGCCAGCCCAAGGCCACCGGCAAAGGACAGCATGTTCTGTTCAGCCATGCCCATCGACAGGAACCGATCCGGGTGGCGGTCGCGAAAGCCGTCGATCTCGCAGCTGGAGGTGAGGTCGGCGGACAGGCACAACACATCCGGGTTGGCCAAAGCATGCGCCTCGAAGGCTGTGGCATAGGGGCGGTTGACCAGTTCCACCATCTCAGTGATCCCCCAGCGTGATCGGTGCGATGCCCAGTTCGGCGGCGATCCCGGCATTGGTGGCATCGCGCTCGGCATCGGATTTGAACCGCACATAATGCAGCCGCGGCAGCCGGGGCCGCAGGGTCTCCATGCCTTGCGTGGGAGAGGAATGTGCAAGGATGATCAATGGCTTGCCCGGATGCGGCTCGGCTTTCGCCTGCCGCAAGGCGCCCAGGTCATGCGCGTCGATCTCGGCCACCACCGCGCCGAAATCGCGCAGCTTGGTGGCAATGTCGCCCACCGTCATCACAGACTCCATTGCGCCATCGCATTGCTGGCGGTTCACGTCCATCAATGCCCAAAGATTGTCGATGCCGTGATGCGCCGCGGCCTGAACCGCCTCCCAGGTCTGGCCCTCCTGCACCTCGCCATCCGACATGAAGACGCAAACCTGCCCGCTGTCGCCGCGCCGCTTGCGCCCCCAGGCCAGCCCCGCCGCAGTGGAAAAGCCGATGCCGAGCGTGCCATTGTGCACCTCCATCCCCGGCGAGTGTTCGGCACCGATCATCTCGACCGAACTGCCATCCTGATTGAACATCTCCAGCCCCTCGGGCGCCATCCGCCCCACTTCGATCAGACAGGCATAGGCCACCAGCGCGTAATGCGCAGGCGCGATGAACAACCGGTCGTAGTGCGGTGCGAACGGCCCGTTGTAGCCCGCGCCGGTGACGTAATCGGGGTTCCCGGCCGAGGGCACGCCGCCAAAGGGCTGCGGGATCATCGGCAGCGTCGGCGGGCCAAGCGTCAGCGCCTCGTTATACAGAAACGCCAGTTGTTCGGCGGCGGAACAGGCCTGCGACAGATACCCGCCGTTGTTGCGGATCACATGCTCGAACACCCGCCGCCGGATGCCAAGCGCCACATCCTCGGTGCTGCGGGCATTGGGCAAGGGGTGGGGCATGACAGCGTCCTTCTCGGCAGGCCATGAACTGAGCTAGGGGCCAACCTTTCATGAGTCAATATAATTTGACATATGAAGAAGAAAGCGAAAATCATGCCGCAGCGTCGGGAGAGCAAGGGGGAGCAGATGGCAATTGCAGAGTATCAGGCGCTGACGCCGCAAACCCTGCCGCAGCGGCTGGGCGGCGTTGCGGTGCTGCGCGATCGGCTGGGCGACGCGGCGGGCTGGCAGGTGCGCGAGGTTGGCGATGGCAACCTGAACCTGGTGTTCATCGTGCAAAGCCCGCTGGGTGGTGTGGTGGTGAAGCAGGCGCTGCCCTATGTGCGGCTGGTGGGCGAAAGCTGGCCCTTGCCGCTGCGCCGCAGCTTTTTCGAATACAATGCGCTGATAAGGCATCAGGCCCGCGATCCGGGGTCGGTGCCCGAGGTTTACCATTTCGACGAAGCGCAGGCGCTGGTGGTGATGGAATATCTGGGCCAGCACGTCATCCTGCGCCAGTCGCTGATGGCCGGGCGCAGGCATGAGGGGCTGGGGCAGATGCTGGGCCGGTTCTGCGCCCGCACGCTGTTCCGCGGCTCGGATCTGTCGATGAAAGCCGCCGCGCGCAAGCAGGATCTGGCGCTGTTCGCCGCCAATATCGAGCTGTGCGACATCACGGAATCGCTGGTGTTCACCGACCCCTATTTCGACGCAGCCCTGAACCGCTACACCCCGCAACTTGCCCCCGTGGTGGCAAGGCTGCGCGCCGATGTCGATCTGAAAATCGCGGCGCAGCATCTGAAAATGGCGTTTGCCAACAATGCCGAAACCCTGCTGCATGGCGACCTGCACACCGGCTCGGTGATGGTATCCGATAGCGAGGCCCGGGTGATCGACCCCGAGTTTGCCACCTACGGCCCGATCGGCTTTGATGTCGGCATGCTGATTTCCAACTTCCTGATGGCCTATCTGGCGCAGCCCGGTCACGGCGAAGCGCCGGGTGCCCGCGCGGGCTATCAGGACTGGATTCTGGCCGAGGTTGAAACCCTGTGGCAGACCTTCGAGGCCGAATTCACCCACCTTTGGCGCACAGAACGCAGCGGCATGCTGTATCCCGCCACGTTGTTTGAAGATCAGGGCCACGGTTATGGCGCCGAACAGGCCCGGCTGGAACGGCTGGCGGCAATCTGGCGCGATGCACTGGGCTTCTGCGGCATCGAGATGCACCGCCGGATTCTCGGCCTTGCCCATATTGCAGAGTTCGACCGGATCGGCGATGACGCCACCCGCGCCCGGGCCGAAGCGCAGGCCCTGATGCTGGGGCGCACTCTGGCACTGGCGCGCGGCCAGATCACCGGCATCGGGCAGGTGACTGCGCTGACCCGCGCCACAGGCAACGAGGATTTCCTATGAAGATCGACGGCAAACCCTACCGCTCCATCTGGCACGACGCCGCGGGCACGGTGCAGATCATCGACCAGCGCTGGCTGCCGCATGAATTGCGCATCGTGCCGCTGCAAAGCCGGGCCGAGTTTGCCGTGGCGATCCGCGACATGTGGGTGCGGGGGGCGCCGCTGATCGGGGCGGCGGCGGCCTGGGGCATGGCGGTGCAGATGGAGCATGATGCTTCAGATGCCTCGCTTGCGGAAACCTGGCAGGTGCTGCACGAAACCCGCCCCACCGCCATCAACCTGCGCTGGGCGCTGAACGAGATGCGCAGCCTGCTGACGCCGCTGCCGCCCAGCCAGCGCGCCGCAGCCGCCCGCCGCCGCGCCATCGAGATCTGCGACGAGGATGTCGAGATCAACCGCCGCATCGGCGAAAACGGTCTGGCGATCATCCGTCAGATTGCCGCCCGCAAGAACGGCCGCGTCAACATCCTGACCCATTGCAACGCCGGTTGGCTGGCCACCGTCGATTGGGGCACCGCCACCTCGCCGATCTATCACGCGCTGGCCGCGGGCATCGACGTGCATGTCTTCGTCGATGAAACCCGGCCCCGCAATCAGGGCGCGCAACTGACGGCCTGGGAGATGAACCACCACGGCGTCAGCCATGATCTGATCGTCGATAACGCCGGTGGCCACCTGATGCAGCATGGCGAGGTCGATATGGTGATCGTCGGCACCGACCGCACCACCTCGCAGGGCGACGTTTGCAACAAGATCGGCACCTATCTGAAGGCGCTGGCCGCCCATGCCAATGGCGTGCCGTTCTATGTGGCCTTGCCATCGCCCACTATCGACTGGACGGTTAAGGATGGCGTCAAGGAAATCCCGATCGAGGAACGCACCGGCGCCGAGGTGACCCATGTGCAGGGCCGCGACGCGCAGGGCAAAGTCGGCCTCGTGCAAATCTCGCCCGACGGCACCCCGGCCCGCAACCCGGCCTTCGACGTGACGCCCGCGCATCTGGTGACCGGCCTGATTACCGAACGCGGGGTTTGTTCGGCCAACACCACCGCCATGGCCGCGATGTTCCCCGATCTGCAAGGCTGAAAAGATAGGCTTCACCTTTGCCCAAATATCCCCGCCGGAGGCTCTGACGGCAAAGTCAGGAGCCTCCGGCGGGGATATTTGAGAACAGATGAAAGGTCAGGCTCGGTTAAAATGCCATTCGGTGTCTTGCCGCCAGAATTGCCCCGGCGCCAGTTCGATGGGCGGAAAGCCCGGATGGTTCGGCGCGTCGGGCCAGCCCTGCGCCTCGATTGCCAGCCCCTCATGCGGGCCGGTGCCGGGGCGACGGGCGTCGCGGCCATCGTAAACCTGAACCCCCGGCGCCGTGGTGGCCAGAGTCATCTGCACGCCGGATCGTCCGCGCAGCCACAGCACGTCGCGCAGCGGTTGGGGCGCATCGGCCAGGCAGAAGCAATGGTCGAGCGGCGGTTGGTTTGGGGTAATCTGCCGCAGGGTGCTGAAATCCAGCGGACTTTCCTTAGTGGCAAGGATTTCTCCGGTCGGCAGGAAATCGGCATGGGTTGGCAGATAGCGGGCGGCATCGACCCGCAGGCTGTGGCCCACCCAGGTTGGCGTGCCGTCCAGATTCCAATAGCTGTGGTTGGCGAAGTTGATCAGGGTCAGCGCGTCGGTTTCCACCTGAACGGTCAGGTGCAGGGTCGCGGGCGGCGTCAGTTCAAACCGCGCGGTGACACGGCGGTTGCCGGGAAAACCGCCCTCACCGTCGGCAAGTTGCAGACCCAGCGTGGCACTTTCCGGCTTTGCCTCCAGCACATCCCAGACCTTCAGGTGTGTGCCCGCCTTGCCGGAATGTAGGGTGATCCGGTCGTCCTGATTGGCATCAAAGCGGTGCAGGATGCCGCCCACCCGCGCCGCAGCCCCGCCAAGACGATTTGCCACCGGCCCGATCAGAGCCCCGTGATAGCGCATAGCCGCTTGGTAATCCGCCAGCCGGTCCGATCCGAGCGTCAGGCTGTAGGGGACGCCCTGCAACCAAAGCCCCTGCAGCACCGCGCCCCAGGTCAGCAAATGCGCCGTCAGATCGCCCGCCCGCAGGGTGATGCGCTGCACCATGCGCCCATCCGCCGTCACGCCGAACGGTGTTGTTGTGCCTGCAAGGTTCAACCCAGCCTCCCGCTTTCGCAGCTTTCGGCATCGCGCAAAGCGGCCGGCTGGTCAAGCGTCGCTGCATCAATGCTGCGCAGCGTTCGTTGCGGAATTTGCCCTCAGTTTTCGATCAGGCAATCCGTCAAGCCACGAGAAATGCTGCGCAGCATTTCGGCATAAAGCCCCGGCCCGGGTTGCAGCGTCATGCCTTCGATATCCTGTGGCGGGCCCAGACGGACCGCGCTGCCTTCCAGCACGATTTCCAGATATTTCGGGTCGCGTCCGGCTTCCGGAAAGGCACAGATCACCCCCGCATCTTTCATCAATGCGCTGATTTCGCTTAACTGTTCTGCACCCGGCGCTGAAGCATCCCCAAGCTCGATGGCACCAGCAACGGTCAGCCCGTATTGGTCGGCAAAATAGCCCAGCGCGTCGTGGAACACCACGAAGGGCTTGCCGCGCACCGGTGCAAGCTGGGCGGCAAGTTCGGCATCCAGTGCCTGCACGGCCATCTGCGCCGCTGCAGCATTGGCGGCATAGACCGCAGCATTCTGCGGGTCTTGCTGCGCCAGTGCCGCAGCAATCGTGGCCAGCCAGGCTTCGGCGTTCGCCGGGCTAAGCCAGGCATGCGGGTCGATGCCGCCCTCGGCAAAGTTGCGCGTCACGCCGCCGCCCTGATGCAACAGCGATACGACGCGGGCGCCTGCACCAAGGCTGGCCAGTGCGCGGTCCAGCGATGGCATCAGTTCCGGCCCGACCCAGAACACCAGATCTGCCTTGGCCAGTGCCTGCGCTTGCGACGGGCGAAGTTGGAAATCATGCGGGTCACCGCCTGCCGCCAACAACGCTTGCGGCGCGCCAAGATCGCCCATCACCTGCGCCACCAGCGAGTCCACTGGCCCGAAATCGGTCACCACGCGCGGCACCTCGGCCAAGGCGGGGCTGGCAAGCAGACTGGCCAGAACGAACGATATGGTATAACGCATCAGATCACCCTTCGCTTTCCCTCAGGCATCGGGTATTGATGTAATACTATAACATGTCAAGAGGCTTGCATGGCAACCGCATCCCCAGCGTTTCACAGCCACGACCACAGCCATTGCAGCGGCGATGTTCTGGCGCGGGCCGAGGCATTGGCCGCCGAAAAGGGTCTGCGCCTGACCCCGGTGCGCCGTCGCACGCTGGAGATTCTGTTGGAATCGCATCGCGCGCTGGGCGCCTATGACGTGCTGGAACGGCTGGCCGCCGAGGGTTTCGGCAATCAGCCGCCCGTCGCCTATCGCGCGCTGGAGTTCCTTGTGGAACAAGGGCTTGCCCACCGCATCCGCCGCCTGAACGCCTTCACCGCCTGCATGCATCCGGGCCTGGCACATGCCCCTGCCTTCCTGATCTGCCGTGCCTGCGATGCCGTGGCCGAGGCCCCTGCCGCCCCGGTGCGCAAGGCCCTGGATGCCGCCGCGGCCAGCCTTGGCTTCAGCATCGAGCGTGCCAATATCGAAGCTCTGGGCCTGTGCCCCACTTGCCGAGGCACCGAATGACCCTGATCGCCGCGGAAAACATCTGCGTGCGGCTGGGCGGCGCCGAGGTGCTGCACGACGTGTCGCTGCGCGTCGGCAAGGCCGAGATCGTGACCATCCTCGGCCCCAACGGTTCGGGCAAATCCACGCTGCTGCGGGCGCTGTTGGGCATCGTGCCGCTGGCGGCGGGGCGGGTGACCCGGCAGGACGCGCTGCGCATCGGCTATGTGCCGCAGCGGCTGCACATCGACCGCAGCATGCCGATGACCGCCGGGCGGTTTTTGTCTTTGCCTGCCCGGCAGACCCCGGCGGATACCGCGGCGGCACTGGCCCGTGTGGGCGTGCCCGAGGTGGCAAATCGGCCGATGACCGGGCTTTCCGGCGGCCAGTTCCAGCGGGTGCTGCTGGCCCGCGCCCTGCTGGCCAAGCCCGACCTGCTGATTCTGGACGAACCCACCCAAGGACTGGATCAACCCGGCGAGGCCGCGTTTTATCGGCTGATCGAGGAGGTGCGGCGCGATACGCAAGTGGGCGTGCTGATGGTCAGCCACGATCTGCATGTGGTGATGAGCGCCTCGGACCGGGTGATCTGTCTGAACGGCCATGTCTGCTGCGAGGGCACGCCGCTGGTGGTTTCCAACGCCCCGGAATACCGCGCCTTGTTCGGTCTGGGCACGCAAGGTGCGCTGGCGCTGTATCAGCATGTGCATGACCACGACCACACCCACGACCATGGCCACGGCCATGACCACGCGCATCCGCACAGCCCGGCGGAGCATCCGCATGCTTGACGATTTCCTGATCCGCGCCGCCTTGGCGGGCATTGGCGTGGCGCTGGCGGCGGGGCCGCTGGGGTCGTTCGTGGTCTGGCGGCGGATGGCCTATTTCGGCGACGCCACGGCACATGCGGCGATTCTGGGCGTGGCTTTGGCGCTGGCGACCGACCTGCCGATCGGGCTTGGCACGCTGCTGGTGGCGTTGGCGATGGCGGCCACGGTTTCGACACTGGCGGCGCGTGGCTGGGCGATGGACACCACGCTGGGGGTGCTGGCCCATTCGGCGCTGGCCTTCGGGCTGGTGGCGGTCAGCTTCATCCCCGAGGTGCGGGTGGACCTGGCCTCGTATCTGTTCGGCGACATTCTGGCGGTATCGCGCGTTGATCTGGGGTTCATCTGGGGCGGGGCGGCGCTGGTTTTGGCGCTGCTGGTCTGGCGGTGGTCGGCACTGCTGACGTCAACGCTCAGCGAGGACCTGGCCTGTGCCTCGGGGCTGAACCCCGACCGCGAGCGGCTGATCCTGACGCTGGCGCTGGCGGTGGTGGTGGCGGTGGCGTTGAAAGTGATCGGCGCCCTGTTGATCGCCGCGATGCTGATCATCCCCGCCGCCGCCGCGCGTGGGCTGGCCCGCAGCCCGGAACAGATGGCGGTTCTGGCGGCGCTCATCGGCATGGCTTCTGCTTTGGGTGGTTTGCGGATGTCGCTGAGTTACGACACCCCGGCCGGCCCTTCGATCGTGGCGGTGGCGGCCTGCGTTTTCTGCGTGGTCGCCATTGTCAGCCGCAGGCGGCACGACTGACCCTAGCCCTTCAGAACGGTGAACGGTGTGGGCAGCGAAAACTCCTGAAGATTTGCGCCGGGGCCGATGCGGTCGATCACGGCGAACAGGCCTGGGGCGTGCAGCGGCGTCAGCACGCCATGCCAGGTGCCGCGGTGCAGGTTGATGCCTTGGGCGCCATTGGTCAGGAAAGCGCGCGGCGTGCCGGGGGCGCCATTGTCGTCGGGCGCCACGATCACCAGAAACGGCTGTGCGGTCATCGGCAGGAAGGCTTGCGAGCCTTCGGGGTGCCGCTCCAGCAGGTCCAGCCGGTAGGGCAGGCTGCGCGGCTCGGCGTGGAAGATCGAGATGCCGGCGCGGCCATCGGTGAGGTCGAGCCGGGCGCGGTCGTGGAAGCGGGCGCAGAGGCCCCGATTGATCATCCGGTCGGGCGGGCCTGCGGCTTGCAGCACATCGCCGAACGGGGCGAAGGCTTCGGGCGTCAGGGGTTCGGTGTGCAGGGTGCGGGGCATCGGGCGTTGGTTCCGGCTGTTATGGCAGAGGCGGGGGCTACCTGCCCCCCAGTCCGGCCCGGCCACGGGCCGGGCGTTCTTCGCGGAAAACCTCCACTGGAGGTTTTCTGATCGCTCATCACCCCCCGGGGATATTTGTGCAGAGAAGAATTGCAGAGAGTTACGGGGTTCCGAAGGCACCGGGGCCGCGCAGGCGGGCGTGGCGGTTGACGTCCTTGTAAAGCAGATAGCGGAACGGGCCGGGGCCCGCGGCATAACAGGCTTGCGGGCAATAGGCGCGCAGCCACATGAAATCACCGGCCTCGACCTCGACCCAGTCGCGGTTGAGTTTATAGACCGCCTTGCCCTCCAGCACATAAAGCCCGTGTTCCATCACATGCGTTTCCTCGAAGGGAATCACGCCGCCGGGCTGGAAGGTGACGATGTTTACATGCATGTCATGCGCAAGATCGGTCGGGTCGGCAAAGCGGGTGGTGGCCCAGCGGCCGCCGGTGTCGGGCATCGGGGTGGGCGGCACTTCGGCGTCCGAGGTCACGAAGGCGGCGGGTCTGGCGATGCCGGGGGCGGGTTCATACAGCTTGCGGATCCAGTGGAAGCGGGCGGGGTGGCGGTGGGCGTTCTTCAACCGCCATTGGCAGCCCGCCGGGATATAGGCATAACCGCCCGGGCCGAGGTCGTATTCCTGCCCATCCAGCGACAGCCAGACCTCGCCGCCGGTGACGAAGATCACCGATTCCACACCGCGGTCGGGTTCGGGCGTATCGGAACCGCCGCCGGGGCCGACCTCCATCACATATTGCGAGAAGGTTTCGGAGAACCCCGACATCGGCCGGGCGATCAGCCAGAGTTTGGTATTGGCCCAGCCGGGCAGCAGGCTGGTGACGATATCGGAAAACACCCCGCGCGGGATGAAGGCATAGGCCTCGGTGAACACGGCGCGGCCGGTCATCAGTTGGGTTTGTGGCGGCAGGCCGCCCGGGGGGGCGTAGTAGTCGGTCATGGCAGCATGTCCTTCAGGCGCAGGGCGGCGATGCGTTCAACCTGGGCGCAGGCGGTGGCGAGTTCGGTTTCGGTGTCGTTGGCAAGACGGGTGTGGAAGGCCGCCAGAATCCCCGCCTTGTCATGGTCGCGCACGGCGATGATGAAGGGGAAGCCGTGCCTGGCGGTATAGGCGGCGTTCAGGCTTTGGAAGGTTGCGCGCTCGGCATCGGTCAGGGCGTCGAGTGCTGCACTGGCCTGTTCGGAGGCGGAATCGGGCGTCAGCCGCCGGGCCTGGGCCAATTTGCCCGCAAGGTCGGGGTGGGCTTGCAGCACGGCCAGCCGTTCGGCGGGGCTGGCGCTGCGGAACACCCGGGCGAGGGCATTGTGCAACCCGATGGCACTGTCATGCGCCGGGCCAAGCTCCAGGTCAAAGGCGCGGTCGGCGATCCAGGGCGAGTGTTCGAAAACGCCGCCAAAGCGGGCGACGAAGCTGGCGCGGTCCATCTGGTGCGGGCGGATGCGGCGCTGGTGCGGGTGCCAGGTGGCCCAATGCCGGGCAATGTCGATCCGGCGGGGGAACCACACGCCGTCGTGGCCGCGGGCATAGTCGAGAAACCGTTGCAGCCCGGCGAACTTGCCGGGGCGACCAATCAGGCGGCAATGCAGGCCGATGGTGAACATTTTCGCGCGGCCCGCGGCGCCTTCGGCATAGAGCACGTCGAAGCTGTCCTTCAGATACTGGAAGAACTGCTCGCCGGTGCTGTAGCCCGGCGCCGTGGCAAAGCGCATGTCGTTGGCCTCCAGCGTGTAGGGGATCACCAGTTGATCGCGGGGGCCGACCTCGCGCCAATAGGGCAGGTCGTCGTCGTAAGTGTCGGAAATCCAGTCGAAAGCCGCGGTTTCGGCGGTCAGCCGCACGGTGTTGGCCGAACAGCGCCCGGTATACCAGCCGCGCGGTGCCGCGCCCACCACCTCGGTGTGCAGGCGGATCGCCTCGGTGATGGCGGCGCGCTCGTCGGCTTCCGCCATGTCGCGGTGTTCCACCCATTTCAGGCCGTGCGACGCAATCTCCCACCCCGCCGCCTGCATCGCCGCCACCTGTTCGGGGTTGCGGGCAAGCGCCGAGGCTACGCCGTAAACCGTGACCGGCAGGCCAAGCCCGGTGAACAGCCGGTGCAGCCGCCAGAACCCGGCACGCGCGCCGTAGTCATAAAGCGATTCCATGTTCCAATGGCGCTGGCCGGGCCAGGGGGCGGCCCCGGCGATATCCGACAGGAACGCTTCGGACGCCGCGTCGCCATGCAGGATGTTGTTCTCGCCACCTTCCTCGTAGTTCAGCACCAGAGAAACGGCGATTTTCGCATCCCCCGGCCATGCAGCATCGGGCGGGGTGGCGCCATGGCCGGTGAAATCGCGCGGGTAACGGTTCAACTCTGCACTCCTTCTTGGCGCGCATCTTCATTCCGCCCGGAAAAAAGCGCCAGAACTTTCGTGACCCTGCGGGCGCAACTTCGCCGTTGCATCGCCCCCCGCTTGGCGGCCAGACTGCGGGCAGGCGGCGAAGGGGGAATGTGATGGCGGGCCAGCTTACAACGCATGTTCTGGATACCGCGCGGGGGGTGCCTGCGGCGGGGGTGACAATCTTGCTTTACCGCGTCACCGGCAACAGCCACAAAAAGATTGCCGAGGCGGTGACCAATGCCGATGGCCGCTGTGACGCACCCCTGCTGGCGGGCAAGGCCTTCACCGCGGGCGGCTATGAGCTGGTGTTCTGCGCCGGTGACTATCTGCGCACCAGCGGTCAGGCATCGGGCGAGCATCTGTTTCTCGATCAGATCCCGGTGCGCTTTGGCGTCACCGACCCGGGCGCGCATCACCATGTGCCACTGCTGCTGTCGGCATTCGGCTATTCCACCTATCGCGGCAGCTAAAATGTCGCCCGCAGCAAAGGACACCGCATGATGGACGCCACGATGCTGTGGGCCTGGGCCGAGGTTGCGGTGCGCTGGACCCATGTGATCACCGCCGTGGCCTGGATCGGCTCCAGCTTCTATTTCATCGCGCTTGATCTGGGGCTGCGGCAGACCCCCAGCCTGCCCCCGCTGGCACATGGCGAGGAATGGCAGGTGCATGGCGGCGGCTTCTATCACATCCAGAAATACCTGGTGGCGCCCGAGATGATGCCCGAGCATCTGACCTGGTTCAAATGGGAAAGCTATTCCACCTGGCTTAGTGGGTTTGCCCTGCTGGTGCTGGTCTATTACCTGGGCGCCGACCTTTACCTGATCGACCCCACGGTGCTGGACCTGAGCCTTTGGCAGGCCATCGGCATCTCGCTGGGATCGCTGGCTTTCGGCTGGCTGGCCTATGACGCGCTGTGCAAAAGCCGGTTCGGTCACAGCACCACCGGGCTGATGCTGCTGTTGTTCGGGGTGCTGCTGGTGATGAGCTGGGGCTACACGCAGGTGTTCTCGGGCCGGGCGGCCTTGCTGCATCTGGGGGCGTTTACGGCCACCATCATGACCGCCAACGTCTTCCTGATCATCATGCCCAACCAGCGCATCGTGGTGGCCGACCTGAAGGCGGGGCGCAAGCCGGACCCGAAGTATGGCAAGATCGCCAAGCAACGCAGCACCCATAACAATTACCTGACCCTGCCGGTGCTGTTCCTGATGCTGTCGAACCACTACCCGCTGGTGTTTGCGACGCAATGGAACTGGCTGATCGCGGCGCTGGTGTTCCTGATGGGGGTCAGCATCCGCCACTGGTTCAACAGCAAACATTCCCGCAGCGGCAAGCCGTGGTGGACATGGGGGGTGACGGCGCTGCTGTTCGTGCTGATCGCCTGGCTCTCAACCGCCCCGATGCGCCTGCCACCGGAGGAGGCCGCCCTGACCGGCGCCGCAAAACGCTACGCCGCCGCTCCGGGGTTCGAGGAGGTCACCGGCATCGTGCTGGGTCGCTGCGCGATGTGCCACGCCGCCGAACCGGGCTTTGCGGGGCTGGCCTGGCCGCCCAAGGGCGTGGTGCTGGAAACCCCGTCGCAGATCGCCCATGCGGCGGAACGGATCTACCTGCAAGCCGGGGTCAGCCACGCCATGCCGCCCGGCAACCTCAGCTTCATCGAGCCGCAGGAGCGGGCGCAGATCGTGCAATGGTTCCGGGAGGCCGGTTAGTCAGGCCTTGGGGGGCAGACAGACCACCGACCGCGTCAGGAACCGCCGCTCGCGGCCATTGTCCAGACTGAACATGCCGCCGCGGCCCTTGACCACGTCGATCACCAGATCGGTGTGCTTCCACACCTCATACTGCGACCCGGAGATATAGAACGGCATGCCGCCAATCGTGCCCAGTTGCACATCGCCGTCACCGATCAGAAAATCGCCCTGCGCATAGCACATCGGCGAAGACCCGTCGCAGCAGCCGCCCGACTGGTGAAACAATACCGGCCCATGCTCTGCCACGATCTCGGCCAGCAAGTCCAAAGCCGCCGGAGTCGCCGTCACCTTTTCCATCGTTTCATCTGTTCCCAAATATCCTCGGGGGGTGTGGGGGGCAGACAGCCCCCCACGTCTTCGCTCAGAAAAAGCCCAGCTTCTTCGGGCTGTAGCTGACCAGCATGTTCTTGGTCTGCTGATAATGCCCCAGCATCATCAGATGGTTCTCGCGCCCGATCCCCGACTGTTTGTAGCCGCCAAAGGCCGCATGCGCCGGATAGGCGTGATAGCAGTTGGTCCAGACCCGCCCGGCCTTGATGGCGCGGCCAAAGCGGTAACAGGTGTTGGCATCGCGGCTCCACACCCCGGCGCCCAGACCATAGAGGGTGTCATTGGCGATGCTCAGCGCCTCTTCGTCGTCCTTGAAGGTGGTCACCGACACCACCGGGCCAAAGATTTCCTCCTGGAACACCCGCATCTTGTTGTGGCCCTTGAACACCGTCGGCTTGACATAGAACCCGTCGGCCAACCCGCCCGGCATCACGTTGCGCTCGCCGCCCGCCAGCACTTGCGCGCCTTCCTGACGGCCGATGTCGAAATAGGACAGGATCTTTTCCAGTTGTTCCGAAGACGCCTGCGCCCCCAGCATGGTGTTCGGGTCCAAGGGGTCGCCCTGCACGATGGCCGCCACCCGCTTCAACGCCCGCTCCATGAAGCGGTCATAGATCGATTCGTGAATCAGCGCGCGCGACGGGCAGGTGCAGACCTCGCCCTGGTTCAGCGCGAACATCACAAAACCTTCGATGGCCTTGTCGAGGAAATCGTCATCCTCGGCGCAGACATCCTTGAAGAAGATGTTGGGGCTCTTGCCGCCCAGTTCCAGCGTCACCGGAATCAGGTTCTGGCTGGCGTATTGCATGATCAGACGGCCCGTCGTGGTCTCGCCGGTAAAGGCCACCTTGGCGACGCGGTTCGAGGTGGCCAGCGGCTTGCCCGCCTCCAGACCAAAGCCGTTGACCACGTTCAGAACCCCTGCGGGCAGCAGATCGGCAATCAACCCGACCAGCAGCAGGATCGAGGCCGGGGTCTGCTCGGCCGGTTTCAGCACGATGCAGTTGCCCGCGGCCAGCGCCGGCGCCAGTTTCCACACCGCCATCAGCAGCGGAAAGTTCCACGGGATGATCTGCGCCACAACGCCCAGTGGCTCGTGGAAGTGATAGGCCACGGTGTCGTTGTCGATCTCCGAAAGCCGACCCTCCTGCGCCCGGATGGCGCCTGCGAAATAGCGGAAATGGTCGATGGCCAGCGGCAGGTCGGCATGCGTGGTCTCGCGGATCGGCTTGCCGTTGTCCCAGGTCTCGGCGGTGGCCAGCAGCGCCAGGTTCTCCTCCATCCGGTCGGCAATCTTGTTCAGGATGATCGCGCGGGTGGCCACCGAGGTGCGGCCCCAGGCGTCTTTGGCGGCGTGGGCAGCGTCAAGGGCTGCCTCGACATCGGCGGCATCCGACCGCGCCACTTCGCAGATCACATGGCCGGTCACCGGCGAGGTGTTGTCGAAATAGCGCCCGGCTTTCGGGGCCACCCAGTTGCCGCCGATGAAGTTGTCATAGCGCTTGGGAAACGGCGAGGCGACGGACGTGAAATAGGCGATCTTGGTCATGGGGTCCTCCTCCAAGGATGATGCCGCAGGCCTGCGGCGTCTGAAGGGAAGTCTGGCGCATTGGCCGGGCCTGTCACCCCGGCCGCGGCAAGCGGTGCCCGCGATGTGTCGCAAGCCTGCGACACTTTGACCCTGTGGCTGTGGTCAGGCCCGCGGCGTCGGCCCCAGCTTGCGGTGAAAGGTGGCGCGGCTGATGCCCAGCGCCCGGGCTGCGGCGGAAACATTGCCCCCCGCCCGCGCCAGTGCGCGCGACAGCACGGCGCGTTCGGCCTGATCCAGCGTTTCCGGCCCGCCCTGCTCCAGCAGGTCGGCAGCCGGCCGTGGGCTGGCCGCCAGATCGCCGCTCAGGCCCAGCAGCATGCGCGCCCCCCGGGTGGCACCGATCACCAGATCGTCGCTGTCCACCGCCAGCAGTGCCCCCGCCGCCCGGTCTGCCCCCGGCACCAGCAGGATGCGGGCGCGACCATAGGCGGCCCGGAACGCCTCGGCCTCGATCCGCCGCGCGGCTTCGGCCACGGAATGTGAAATCAGCCCGGCAAAGGCCTCGGTCAGATCGGCGCGGCAACTGGAGACATCCAGCGCGCCGCACAATTGCCCCTGCGGGTCATAAACCGGCGCCGTCATGCAACTGAGCACGGTATTGCGGGCCAGAAAATGCTGGTCGCGGTGGATGGTCACGGCACGCTGTTCGGCCAGACAGGTGCCGATGCCGTTGGTGCCTTCCTGCGCCTCGGACCAAAGAGTGCCGGTCCACAAGCCCCAATCCTCGAAGGTCGGGTCATCCACGGGCGCGCCGCGGCGGTCCAGCGGCACGCCGTCACGGTCGGCCAGCAGCACGCAGCAGCCGACGCCCCCCACCGCCTGAAACAGCCTGTCAAGGCTTGGCCCGGCGGCGCGGATCATCGGCTCCATCCGCTCCCGCGCCTGCGCCAGTTCCGCCGCGGTCATCCGTTCCGGCGGGATGCGCTTTTCCGGGTCCAGCTTGTGCAACCGCGCCGACCGGCTCCATGACGCCACCAGCGGCGAGCGTGCCGCGGCATGGCCGGAAATGGCTGCCGCGATGACGTGCGAATGGGTATAGCCCGCAGCGCGGCGCATGGTTCTCCTCCCTTGCTGCGGTTCCCCCCGCGCGGTGACTTGCGCCACTCTGCGGTCAGAATAGACGAATTGTCGCAGCTTGGGCGAGAACTAACTTTCCTGTGGTTGCAACAGGATCGCCGGACCTCAGTCCTTGCCGATCATCACATCCGAGGCTTTGACCACTGCATAGGCCGCCTCGCCGACTTTCAGCCCAAGCTCTTTCACCGCCTCGTTGGTGATCGCCGCGGTGACGATGGTGCCGCCGACGCTGATGCGGACATGGCTGGTGACGGTGCCGGTGACAATCTCGGTCACGGTGCCGGGCAGGACGTTGCGGGCGCTGAGTTTCATCGGGTTCTCCTGGGTTTGCGTTAGGTATGAACGAACATAACGCAGGGTTTTCGCCGCTGCCAAGCGCAAACCGCCCGGCGCTTGCCGCAACAGTCGCTGCGCCATGAAGGCGCTTGCAAATCGGGCATATCGGCGGAACATTCGGGCGATGGAAGAACAATCCCCGCCGCACCTGCGGCTTAAACTGCGCATCCTGTTCGGCGAGGCGATGCTTGGCCCGGGCAAGGCAGACCTGCTGGCATTGATCCGCGATACCGGCTCGATTTCGCAAGCCGCGCGGCAGATGCAGATGAGCTACAAGCGGGCCTGGATGCTGGTCGAGGAATTGAACGCCATGTTCCGGGTGCCGCTGGTGGAAAGCCTGCGTGGCGGGGCGCATGGTGGCGGCGCGCGGCTGACCGAAACCGGGGCCGAAGTGCTGGCGCTGTATCGCAGTTTCGAGGCACGGTCCGCGCAAGCGCCTGAAATTGCGGCATTGCAGGCGCTGGCTGGCGATATTTCCGGCGGGAAATAACGTTGCAATGCCGGGCGAATCGCGCTGTTATGTTCGGCGAAACATAACGCTTTGCGAAGGACACCCCATGCTGCATCTGACCCGCCGTGCCACGTTCGCCCTTGCGCTGCTTGCCCTGCCCGCCACCGCGCAAGCCGATGAAGCCCTTGTGGCGGTTGCCGCCAACTTTGCCGGTGCCGCCGAGGCGATTTCAGCCGAATTCACCAGGGAAACCGGCCATACGCTGACGCTGACCACCGGTGCCACCGGCAAGCTTTACGCCCAGATCGCCGAAGGTGCGCCGTTCGACGTGATGCTGTCCGCCGATGCCAAGACCCCGGCGAAGATCGAGAAGGAAACGCTGGGTGTGGCGGGCAGCAGCTTTACCTATGCCATCGGCAAGCTGGCGCTGTGGAGCCCGGATGCCGGTCGCATCGGTGCCGATCCCAAAGCCGCGCTGACCGACCCCGCCACCCTGTTCATCGCCATCGCCAATCCCGAACTGGCGCCCTATGGCCTGGCTGCACAGGAAACCCTGCAATCGCTGGGCCTGTGGGACGCGGTGCAACCGAAGATCGTGCTGGGCGAAAATATCGGTCAGGCGCAAAGTCTGGCGCAAAGCGGGGCGGCGCAACTGGCGTTCGTCGCCGCTTCGGCGGTGCGTGTGCCGGGGGCTGAAATGATGGGTTCCGCCTGGGAAGTGCCGCAAGAGCTGTTCACGCCGATCCGGCAGGATACGATTTTGCTGAACCATGGTGCGGAAAATGCTGCGGCACTGGCCTTCATGCAGTATCTGCAAGGGGCAAAGGCCCGCGAGATCACGCAAAGCTTCGGATATGGCATCGAATAACGCATGGATATCCCGGACCTCGCCCCGCTTGCCCTGACGCTTAAGCTGGCGGCGATCGTCACCCTGGTGCTGCTGCTGATCGGCACGCCGATTGCGTGGTGGCTGGCCTTCACCCGCAGCCGCCTGAAACCGGTGGCCGAGGCGCTGACGGCGCTGCCGCTGGTGTTGCCGCCCACCGTGCTGGGGTTCTATCTGCTGGTGATGCTCAGCCCGAAGTCGCCGCTTGGCGGGGCGTGGTTCAGCATGACCGGCAGCACGCTGACCTTTTCCTTCCTTGGCCTCGTGGTCGGCTCGGTGATCTACTCGCTGCCCTTCACCGTGCAGCCCCTGCAAGCGGCGTTCGAGGCGGTTGGCCCTGGCCCGCTGGAGGCCGCGGCGATGCTGCGCGCCGGGCCCTTCGACCGGTTTCGGTCTGTGGCGGCACCGATGGCGGCCCGCGGGTTCCTGACCGCCTCGGTGCTGACCTTTGCGCATACGCTGGGCGAGTTTGGCGTGGTCTTGATGCTGGGTGGCAATATTCCGGGCAAGACCAAGGTGATTTCCATCGCCATCTATGAACAGGTCGAAACCCTGCAATATGCGCAGGCGCATGTGCTGTCCGCCGGGCTCTTGGTGTTTTCGTTTCTGGTGCTGCTGCTGGTCTATACGATCAACCGCCGCTTTCCGCTGGTGGCCGGATGACCGGGGTGTTGCGGGTTGACGTGAAACTGCAACTCGGGGCGTTTGCGCTGGACGTGGCGCAGGATTTCGCGCTTTCCGGGGTGACGGCGCTGTTTGGCCGCTCCGGCTCGGGCAAAAGCACCTTGCTGCGGGTGATTGCCGGGCTGGAGGGCCGGGCTGCGGGCGATGTGGTGATGGCGGGGCAGGTCTGGCAGGGGGCCGCCTGGATACCGCCCGAGCGCCGCGGCATCGGCTATGTGTTTCAGGACGCACGGTTTTTCCCGCATCTGAGCGTGCGGGGCAATCTGGAGTTTGCCCATGCCCGCGCCCGTGGCCTTGGAGGCCCGGGGCTGGACGAGGTTGCCACGGCGCTTGACCTTGGCCCGCTTTTGGACCGTCGCCCCGCTGCCCTGTCGGGGGGCGAAAAGCAGCGCGTCGCCATTGGCCGCGCCCTTTTGACCGCGCCGCGCATCCTGTTGCTGGACGAACCGCTTGCCGCACTGGACGAGGCGCGCAAGGCCGAGATCCTGCCCTATATCGAACGGCTGCGCGATCAGGCCGGGGTGCCGATCCTTTACGTCAGTCATTCGGTGGCCGAGGTGGCCCGGCTGGCGCAACAGGTGGTGGTGCTGCAGGACGGTCGGGTGCTGCGTGCCGGTGGCGTGCAGGAAGTGCTGGCCGACCCGCAGGCGGTGCCCTTCCTTGGCCCGCGCGAGGCCGGGGCGCTGCTTGGCGCGGTGGTGGCGGCGCAGGACTCCGACGGGCTGACCCGGCTGGAAACCGGCGCCGGGCCGCTGTGGGTGGCGCGGATCGGTGCCGCCATCGGCAGCCGCCTGCAACTGCGCATCCACGCGCAGGACGTGATCCTGTCGCGCAGCCGGCCCGAGGGGCTATCGGCGCTGAACATCCTGCCCGCCACCGTGACCGCGGTGCAGTTGGAGGATGATCACGGCGCCACCGTGCAACTGCGGGCGGGCGATGACCTTCTGTTGGCCCGTCTGACCCGCAGGTCCGTCGCGGCGCTGGAACTGGCACCGGGGGTGGCGGTTTATGCGGTGGTGAAATCGGTGGCGGTGGCGCAGGGCGACGTGGCGGGCGCTCAGCCGCGCTGACGGTCGGCCAGCAGCAGCGCCGCCCCGCCCGCCAAAGCAATCGCCCCGCCCAAGCCTGCCGCGAGAACATGGTGGCCGTTGCTGGCGGCAAAGGCCAGCGCGCAGAAACTGTCGGCGGTCACCTTCTGCAACGCCATCAGCGACGACCCGGCGCCGGGCCGGTTGGCCATCAGATCCTGCAAGTAGGCAATCGGCAGGGTCAGCGTCGCCGCCCCGCCAAGCCCCGCCACCAGCGGCAGCAACCACACCGCCGGACTGCCCGCCAGCAGCGGCAGCAGGATCAGAAAACTGGCATAAACCGTGCCGCCCGCCGCAATCAGCACGCTGCGCCGCCAGCGCCGCGTCACCAGCGGCAAGGCCAGCATGAACGGCACCTCGCACCCCGCGACCAGCCCGACAAACAGCGCCACATCGCTGGCATCCCGCCCCGGTGTTGCCGAAAACACCAGCGAGATCAGCACCATATACAGCGCCGATGCCGAGGTGATCGCCCCCAGCGCCACCAGCCGCGTCAGCACCTTTGGCCGGGCAATCTCGTGCAAGGACTGCCGCAGGTTCAGCCCCGAGGGCGCATCCTGCCAGCTTGTCGCGCCATCGCGCGGCCATCGCCGCAGCACCAGCCCCAGCAGCAAGACCCCCGCCACCGCCGCCGTCCAGTAGATCGCCATCACATCGACGCCCGCCTTGAACACCAGCGACCAGACCGTCAGCACCACCACAAAGGTCAGCGACAGCGCCGCCCGCAGGCTGGCCAGGATCGCATCGCGCTGGGCGGGCATCTCGGCGCAGGCCAGTTTTGCCAGCGCGAACGCCTGGCCGTAAAGGCTTGTCGAAACGGGAAGCAGAATGGCGTGGCACATGATCAGGCTGGCAGGCCCCGGCGCCAGCAGCATCAGCGAGGGCCCGATCACCGTGGTGGCGGCAGTCAGCGCCGCAATCTGCCGGCGGTTGCTGCGCTGATCGGTCACGATCCCCGCCGTAACCGACGCCGTCACCGCCAGCACCGAGGCGCACAGCAGCACCAGCGCATAGGCATTGCCGCTGAACCCCACCCGCTCGATCGCCACCAGCGACTGATAGGGGAACAGCGAGGCATTGACCGCGCCGATCAGCAGCATCGCGCCGCCGATCAGCCGCAGGGTCGGGTGGCGGGCAATGGTGGCAAGCGGGGTCAGCATTTATGCAGGGATCACCTTGCCGGGGTTCATCCGGTTGTCGGGGTCAAGGGCGGCCTTGATCTGGGCCATCACCGCCAGCGCCACCGCATCCTTGCGCCGCGCCATCGACGGCAGCTTGGAAAGCCCTACCCCATGTTCCGCCGAAAAACTGCCCCCCAGGTCCTGCACCACATCCTCGACCGCCGAGATCACCGCATCCTTCAGCGCGGCATCTTTCCGGCTGGGGAACACGGTGAAATGGATGTTGCCATCGCCAAGATGCGCCACGGAAAGCGTGTCGGCCCCGGCATCCAGCACCGGCAACCGGGCATGGATCAGGTCGAAGAACGCAACCACCTTGTCCAGCGGCAAGGCCACATCGGTGTCGATGGCGGGTTTGCGGGCGAAGGTGATCTCGGCGGCCAGTTCGCGCCGCTGCCACATCGCCCGCCGTTGCGCCTCCGATTGCGCCACCACGGCATCCTGCAACAGGCCTTCGGCCAGCATCGCCGCCAGAACCTGCTGCAACAGGGTGACGATCGGCAGACTGCCGTCGGCCAGCGCCTCGCAATCGCGCCGCGCGGTGGCCGCCAGTTCCACCAGCAGCGTCACTTCAGGGATGCTGGCGAACGGCAGGCCGACATCGGGCCGCACCGCCTGCAACTGGCGCATATAGCTTGCGGGCATGTATTCGAACGCCTCGACCATGCCACCACAGGCCGCCTGCAACCGGTTCAGCAGCACCAGCGCCTGCGGCAGGCTGTCCAGGGCCAGCGTCGCCGTGGCATGGGCGCGTGGCGCCGGAACCAGCTTCATCACCGCCGCGGTAATTACCCCCAAGGTGCCCTCGGCGCCGATGAAAAGGTCTTTCAGATCATAGCCCGAGTTGTCCTTGTGCAGTTCCGACATCAGGTTCAGCACCCGCCCGTCGGCCAGCACCACCTCCAGCCCCAGACAAAGCGCGCGGGTCGAGCCGTAGCGCAGCACGTTCGACCCGCCCGCATTGGTGGACAGCACGCCGCCGATCATTGCCGACCCCCGCGCGCCGAACCACAGCGGGAAATACAAGCCCTGCGCCTCGGCCGCCTCGTGCAAACGCGACAGCACCACGCCCGCCTCAACGATGGCAATCCGACTGTCGGGCCTGATCTCGCGGATGCGGTTCAACCGCTCGACCGACAGCATCAAGCCACCCTTGGTCATCGCCCCGCCCACCAGCCCGGTCAGCCCGGCCACCGGCACCACCGCCACCCCGTGCCGCGACGCCAGCCGCAACACCGCCGCCACCTGCGCCGTATCCGCAGGCCGAACCACCGCCAAAGGCTGCGCCGTATAGACCCCGGTCCAATCACCCGCATAGCGCGCCACGTCGCCGCCGGTCAGCACATGCGCCGCCCCCAGCAGACCCTGCAATTCCTTGATCAACGCCATGCCACATCCCCGGTTTTCCACGCCGGGTTACACCCAAGCGCGCCGCCGCAACCAGCCAAAACCGCCACGCCTATTCTTCTCTGCACAAATATCCCGGGGGTTTGCCGCCGCGTTCGCCACCGGTCCGAGAACCGGCGGCATAGGGGGGGCCTGGCCCCCCGCCTGTTGCCTACTTCGGCACGCTCGCCACCAGTTCCAGCAGCTTCGGCCCCAGCCCCGCCACGATCTTCGCCACGCCGTCCTTGTTCGGGTGCAACCCGTCGGCCTGCATGAACGCCCCCAGCTTCGCCGGATCCTCCGACCCAAGCGGCGCGAAGAAGCTGCTCACAAGCAGCGTGCCGTATTGCGCCGCCAACTCGGGATAGATCGAGTCGAACTGGCTCTGATACTCCGGCCCGTAATTCCCCGGCGCCTTCATCCCCACCAGCAGCACCGGCAACTTGCGCCCCTGCGCCGCCTTCAGGATCGCTTCCAGATTGGCGCGACTGTTGGCCGGATCAATGCCGCGCAACAGATCATTGCCGCCCAGCGTCACAATCAGCGCATCGACATCGGGCGTCAGACTCCAGTCAAGCCGTGCCAGACCGCCTGCCGTGGTATCCCCTGAAACCCCCGCGTTCAGCAGCACCACATCCGCCCCCTGCGCCACCAGCCAGGCCTGCATCTGCGGCACGAAGCCCTCGTCCTGCGGCAGCCCGTAGCCTGCGGTCAGGCTGTCGCCCAGTGCCACCACCGTCACCGGCTCGGCCAAAACCGCACAGGTGGAAACACTTAAGGCGATTGCGCTGTTGCGCAGCGCCCGCAGCGCCCCATATCCAAGGTCAAAGACAGTTTCCCAGGTGTGACGCATGACTGATCCGATTCCGGTTTCTCCCGCTCCGATTCTGCAACTGCGGGATGCAACGCTGACCTTGGCCGGAAACGCCGGTCCGGTCGAGATCCTGCGGGGCATCACACTGACAGTTGAACGCGGCCAGACGCTGGGGCTGGTGGGGCCGTCGGGGTCGGGCAAATCCTCGCTGCTGATGCTGATGGGCGGGCTGGAGCAGGCCACCTCGGGCTCGGTGCAAGCACTTGGGCAAGACCTGACCGCGATGAACGAGGATCAACTGGCGCGGTTCCGGCGGGCCAACATGGGCGTGGTGTTCCAGTCGTTTCACCTGATCCCGACGATGACGGCGCTGGAAAACGTGGCGGTGCCGCTGGAGCTGGCGGGCGTGGCCGATGCCTTCGCGCGGGCCGAGGCGGAACTGCGCGCCGTGGGGCTTGGTGCCCGCATCGACCATTACCCCAGCCAGATGTCGGGTGGCGAGCAGCAGCGGGTGGCGCTTGCCCGTGCCGCCGCCCCCCGCCCGGCGATCCTGTTGGCCGACGAGCCGACCGGCAACCTTGATGGCGCCAATGGGGCGGCGATCATGGACCTGCTGTTCGGCCTGCGCGACCGCCATGGTGCGACCTTGGTGCTGGTGACCCACGCGCCGGAGCTCGCCGCCCGCTGCGACCGGGTGGTGCGGCTGGCCGATGGGCATATCGTGGCCGAGGAACTGGCATGAGCCTCGCCCTTGCCGCCCGCATCGCCCGCCGCGAATTGCGCGGTGGCTTGCGCGGCTTTCGGGTGTTCCTGGCTTGCCTCGCGTTGGGCGTGGCGGCAATTGCCGCGGTCGGCATGGTGCGCGCCGCCATCGAGGGCGGCTTGTCGGCGCAGGGCACCACCCTGCTGGGCGGCGATGCGCAGATGGAGTTCACCTACCGCTTCGCCACCGAAGACGAGCGTGCCTATATGGCGGGCATCTCCACGCAAGTCTCGGAAATTGTGGACTTCCGGTCTATGGCGGTGGTGGGCGACCAGCATGTGCTGACCCAGATCAAGGCGGTGGATGCCGCCTATCCGCTGGTCGGCGCGGTGCAACTGGACCCGGAAATGCCACTGGCGCAGGCGCTTGACGCGGCGGATGGGCTGCCCGGCGCAGTGATGGACCGGGTGCTGGTCGACCGGCTGGGGCTAGCGATTGGTGACAGCTTCAAGCTGGGCGTGCAGGAATTCCGGCTTTCGGCGGTGCTGCTGCGCGAGCCGGATACCGCCACCAACGGTATGACGCTGGGGCCGCGCACCATCGTGCAAACCTCGGCGTTGGCGCAATCGGGGCTGATCGGGCCGGGGTCGATTTATGACAGCGAATACCGGCTGTTGCTGCCGCAGGGCACCGACCTTGCGGCGTTGCAAAGTGCGACGGAAACCGCCTTTCAGGATGCCGGGATGCGCTGGTCCGACAGCCGCCGCGCGGCACCGGGGGTGGAGCGCTTTGTGGACCGGATCGGGGCGTTTCTGATTCTGGTCGGGCTGGCCGGGCTGGCTGTGGGCGGCGTTGGCGTCTCGGCAGCGGTGCGGGCTTACCTGGAGGGCAAGACCGCCACCATCGCCACGCTGAAAACGCTGGGCGCAGAAAGCGGCATGATTTTCCAGATCTACCTGTTGCAGATCGGGGCCTTGGCCGGGCTTGGGGTGGGCATCGGCCTGATCCTGGGTGCAGGCCTGCCCCTGCTGGCCGCCCCGTTGATCGAGGCCTCGCTGCCTTTCCCGGTGGCGTTCGGGCTATACCCCAAACCGCTGGCAGAGGCGGCGTTTTACGGGCTGGTGACGGCCTTCCTGTTCACGCTGTGGCCGCTGGCGCGCAGCGAGAACGTCAAGGCGGCGGCGCTTTATCGTGGTGCCGGGCGGATGGGCTGGCCAAGGGCGCGGCACTGGCTGGCGCTGGCGGTGCTGGCAGCGGCGCTGATCGGCGGTGCGGTCTGGTTCTCGGGCGCGTGGAAACTGGCGCTGGGGGTGGCGGGGGGCGTGCTGGCGGCATTGCTGGTGCTGACCATCGCCGCCTGGGCGGTGCGCAGGCTGGCGCGGCGGCTGGCGCGCGGCATCTGGGCGCGCGGGCATACCGCCTTGCGGTTGGCACTGGCGGCCATCGGCGGGCCGGGCGAGGCGGCGGCTTCGGTGATCCTGTCGCTGGGCCTTGGGCTTTCGGTGCTGGCGGCGGTGGGGCAGATCGATTCCAATCTGCGCGCCGCCATCAGCCGCGACCTGCCGACAAGGGCGCCCAGCTATTTCTTCGTCGATATCCAAAGCGACCAGATCGACGGCTTTCAGGCGCGGCTGGCCGGTGATCCGGCAGTGTCGCAGGTGCAGACCGCGCCGATGCTGCGCGGCATGGTCACCCAGATCAACGGCAGACCGGCGCGCGAGGTGGCGGGCGAGCATTGGGTGGTACGCGGCGACCGGGGCCTGACCTTTGCCGCCAAACCGCCCGAAAACACCAAGGTGGTCGCCGGCACCTGGTGGCCCGAGGATTACACCGGCCCGCCGCAAGTGTCTTTCGCCGCCAAGGAGGCCGAGGAGATCGGGCTGAAGCTGGGCGACAACATCACCGTCAACGTGCTGGGCCGCGACATCACCGCCAGCATCACCTCGTTGCGCGAGGTGGATTTTTCCTCGGCCGGGATGGGTTTCGTGATGACGCTGAACCCCGCGGCGGTGGCCAGCGCACCGCATACCTACATTGCCACGGTCTATGCCACCGAGGCCGCCGAGGCGCCGATCCTGCGCGATCTGGCCGGGGCTTACCCCAATATCACCGCAATCCGGGTGCGCGACGCCATCGGTCAGGTGTCCGAGGCGTTGACGGCGATTGCTACCGCCACGGCCTGGGCGGCAGCGGCGACCTTGCTGACCGGATTCGTGGTGCTGATCGGGGCGGCGGCGGCGGGCGAACGGGGACGAGTTTACGAGGCGGCGGTGTTGAAGACGCTGGGCGCAACTCGCGGCACCATCCTGTTCAGTTTTGCCCTGCGTTCGGCGCTGCTGGGCGCCGCCGCCGGGCTGGTGGCAATTGCGGCAGGCGGGCTGGCCGGCTGGGCGGTGATGACCTTTGTGATGGAGGTCAAATACAGCTTCGAGCCGTGGTCGGCGCTGGCCATCGTGCTGGGCGGCGTTCTGGCGACGCTGCTGGCGGGCCTCGCCTTTGCGTGGCGGCCGCTGGCCGCGCGTCCGGCGCAGGTGCTGCGGGCGGCAGACTGACGCGATGGGCGTGTTCGCGGCGATGGATGCGGGCAAGATTGGCGATGTGAAGATGGAATTCTGGTCGGGTAAATCTGGATAGCCGGGATAAGTGGCCGAAAATCGGGTGGCGCAGACAAGCGATAGTCTGGGCTGAACGGCGGCGAACATGGTCTGCAATGCTGCGCGGTGTTCGCAGTTTTCGCTGCGCAGCAACTGTTCAAAATCAATTAGTTGGTCAGCAGCAGATAGCTGTTCATCCCGGGGCCCGGGTTCGTCACCGTAAGGATGAAGAACCCGGTTTCCACCGGCAGGAAACCGCACAGGCTGCGGTCGGCGGGGCCGGTTTCCTGACACAAGGCCCGCCCCTCGGCATCGGTCAGCGTCACGTCCAGATTGCCGTCGCCATCGCCCAGCACCGCAAGTTCGGCGGCAATCCCGCCATCGAACGGCAGGTGCCAGGTATCCGTCTGCCCGGCGGCCAAAGCCTGAAGGCTGGCCGATACCGTGCCTGCCCGCACCAAAGCGTTGCCGGTCTCTGCCTCGGCCAGCAGGGCTGCCAAGGTCTCGTCGGGAGCCACCGAGGCGCGGGCTTCGGCCAGCATCGCCGCAGCATCAGCGGGGGCCTGCGCGGTGTCGGGCTGGTCAGCCGCCACCTCGCCGCTGGTTTCGGGCTTGCGGGCGACGGTTGTCACATCTACCGCCCCGGCCAGTTTGGCGGCGGTCAGCATCACCAGCGGGTCGCCCCCGGTCTTGCCCAGCGCAAACAGTTCCTGCGCCAGCGCCAGTTGCGCCACGCCACCCGCCTGCGCAAGACCGGGTAAGGCAAGGATGAAAGCAAGGGCAAGACGCATTTCGGCTCCGGGGTTGGGCGCGCCGACATTGGCAGGCGGGCGCAGGCTTGGAAAGCCCCAAGGCCGATGGGGGGTTCCGGTCGCCGCCGATTTGGGGTTTTGTGCAGCGGCGAGCCAGGGAGGCCAAGATGCGCGACATTTTCGAACGGCTGATCGGCTTTGATACCGTCAGTTCGCGCCCCAACATCGACCTGATGCTGTATGTGCAGGCGCTGCTGGCCGGGGCCGGGATTGAGGCGGTGCTGATCCCCGATGGTGCGGGCAAGGCCAATCTTTACGCCACGGTGGGGCCTGCCGGGGTGGGCGGCGTCATGCTGTCGGGCCATACCGATGTGGTGCCGGTGGAGGGGCAGGTCTGGAGCAAGCCACCGTTTGCGCTGACGCAAGGTGAAGGGCGGTTCTACGGCCGGGGCGCCTGCGACATGAAAGGTTTTGTCGCCTGCGCCATTGCGACAATGTTGGAAGCCGCCAAGCGCCCGCTGAAGGTGCCCCTGCATCTGGCGCTTTCCTATGACGAGGAAATTGGCTGCATGGGCGTGCGCTCGCTGATCGACATGCTGGCCGCAGCCCCGGTGCAGCCGCGGATGTGCATCGTCGGCGAGCCGACGGGGATGCAGGTCGCCACCGGCCACAAGGGGAAGATCGCCTTGCGGGCGACCTGCGTGGGCCGCGAGGGACATTCGGCGCTGGCACCTTTGGCGCTGAACGCGCTGCATCTGGGGGCGGATTTCCTGAATTTTGTCAGGGTGTTGCAGGCCAAGATTGCCGAAACCGGCCTGCGCGACGGCGACTATGACGTGCCCTATACCACGCTGCATGTCGGCAAATTCAACGGCGGGGTGCAGGTGAACATCGTGCCCAACGCCTGTGTGCTCGATTTCGAAATCCGGGCGCTGGCGGGCGAGGATACCGGGGCGCTGATCGCTGGCCTGCGCGCCGGTGCCGAGGCGATCGTGGCGCCGCTGCGCGCCGATTTCCCCGAGGCGGAGATCCGGGTAGAGCGGCTGTGGGATTACCCCGGGCTCGGCACGCCCTCGGACGCGGGGGTGGTGAATTTCGTCAAGGGGCTGACCGGGGCGAATGGCACGATGAAGGTGGCCTACGGCACCGAGGGCGGGCTGTTTTCCGACCGTTTGGGGATTCCCACGGTGATCTGCGGCCCGGGGTCGATGGCACAGGGCCACAAGCCGGATGAATATGTCAGCATCGAGCAGATCGCCCGCTGTCAGGCGATGCTGGCGGCACTGGTTGATCGGCTGGAAGTGGGGTTCTGAGCATGGCGATCACGCTGACCTCACTGCACGATCTGCAAGCCCTTGGGTTTGACGACATCATCGACGTGCGATCCCCCGCCGAATGGGCCGAGGATCACCTGCCCGGCGCGATCAACCTGGCCGTGCTGGACGACGACGAGCGCGCTCGCGTTGGCACCATCTACAAGCAGGACAGCCCGTTTCGCGCCCGCAAGCTGGGGGCTGCGCTTGTGGCGCGCAATGCGGCCAGACATCTGGAAGGCGCGCTGGCCGACAAGCCGGGGGGGTGGCGGCCCTTGGTTTATTGCTGGCGCGGTGGGCAGCGTTCGGGGTCTTTCGCCAGCATCCTTTCGCAGATCGGCTGGCGGGTGGAGCTGGTCGCGGGCGGCTACAAGGCCTGGCGCGGGCTGGTGGTGCGGCAGCTTTACGACACGCCCGTGGCAAGCCCGGTGGTGGTGCTGGCGGGCAATACCGGCACCGCCAAGACCGAGCTGCTGGCGCTGTTGGCGGCGCGCGGGGTGCAGGTGATTGATCTGGAAGGGCTGGCGCGGCATCGCGGGTCGTTGTTCGGCGCAATGCCGGACGGGCAGCCGTCGCAGAAGGCCTTCGAATCCGCGCTGGCGATGGCGCTGGTGCGGCTTGATCCGACAAGGCCGGTGGTGGTCGAGGCGGAAAGCTCGAAAATCGGCGCCCGCAGCCTGCCGCCCGAGTTGTGGAAGGCGATGGTTGCGGCACCGCGGATCGTGGTGGCGGCACCATTGGCGGCGCGGGCCAGCTATCTGGTGCGGGCTTACGGCGATCTGATCGCCGATCCGGTCAGGCTGGGGACGGTGATCAACCAGTTGCGCCCACTGCACGCCGCCGAGGTGATTGCCGAATGGCAGGCGATGGCGGCGGCGGGGGCGTTCGAGGCTTTGGCCGAGGGGCTGATGGCCCGGCATTACGACCCGCGTTATGGCAAGCACCACAGCCGCAGTGGCGGGGTTTGTGTGGAAGTGGCGGCAGAGCGGTTGCTGCCGGGTGATCTGGACGCGCTGGCCGGGCGGATTTCGGTTGAGGTCGCGGCGCTTTGTCCCTGAGGGAGTGCAGGTGGCCGATTGTGGGCCTCCGGCGGGGATATTTGAGAACAGATGAAAGCCAAAGTCAGGTCTTGATGGTCAGGAACGGCGCGCCTTCCGTGGCTTGGCCGATGATCGCGGCGCGGACGTTGGCGGCGTGCAGGGCGGTCAGCAGGGCGGTGGCCTGATCTGCGGGCACGGCGGCCAGCAGGCCTCCGGCGGTTTGCGGATCGAACAGCAGGGCGGCGCGCGGGGTATCGTTGAACGCCATGCGCGCAGTGCAGGCGGC
Source organism: Rhodobacter ferrooxidans (assembly GCF_000176015.1). GTDB lineage: Bacteria > Pseudomonadota > Alphaproteobacteria > Rhodobacterales > Rhodobacteraceae > Pseudorhodobacter_B > Pseudorhodobacter_B ferrooxidans. The sequence continues at coordinate 84,599 of NZ_ACYY01000010.1, forward strand.
ACGGTTGGCGGGGGCGAGGCTGGAGGCGGCACCGGTGGCCGCAAGGGCTTCGGCACCGGGCAGCAGCGGGATGGCAGGGAGGGATATCTCGGCGGCGCAGTTGGAGGCGGTCAGCATCTCCAGCAGATGCCCGGCCAGGCCAAAGCCGGTGACATCGGTCATCGCATGGGCCTGCGGGGTCAGGATGGCCGCGTCGGGACCAAGGCTGCGGGTCATGCTGGCAAGTGCTGCCACCACCGCCTCGCCCAGCATCAGGCCGGGGGCGCGTTGGCCAGCCATCTCGGCGGCGAGAATCGTGCCGGTGCCCAAGGGCTTGGTCAGGATCAGCGCGTCGCCGGGGCGGGCGCCGCCCTTGGCGAGGATGCGTTTGGCAAGGCCGGTGACGGTGAAGCCCAGCGTCAGTTCGGCACCGGTGGCGGTATGGCCGCCGACCACATCGGCGCCCTCGGCGCGGAACACCTCGGAGGCTGCCGCCATGATCTCGCGCAGGGTTTCGGCCTGCATCCGTGGCGACATGCGCGGCAGGGTGATCTGCGCCAGTGCCACCTGTGGTGCCGCCCCCATCGCCCAGATATCGCCCAGCGCATGGGTGGCGCATATCCGGGCCATCAAGGCCGGGTCATGGCTGAAGGCGCGCAGATGGTCGGTGCTGATCACCTGAAAGCCATCGCCGCAGCGCAGCACGGCGGCATCGTCGCCCGCGCCGGAAACCACATCGGGGCGGGCAGGCGCGGGCAGGCTGGCAAGTGCGGTGGTCAGCGCATCCGCACCGACCTTGGCACCACAACCGCCGCACAGCGGTTTTTCCCCGAGCGCCTGCGCAACGCCAGCGGCAACCGGACCAGCGGGCGGCGGCGGGGTCATCGCCGGGTAGGACGCGAATTTCTCCATGAATTTCAGATCAATGCTGTTCTTCCAGAGCCACAACCAGCCACCATCCAGCCGCAGCCCGAACTTGTCGGCCACAGCACCCTGACCGCCGGTCGAGACCAGTTTCAGGTAGTCGCGTTGCGGGCGATAGCGGCGCAGGGTGCTCTTTCCAGACAGCACCGCGCGCAGGTTGTCGAACAGGAAAGGCGCCTCGCGCACCGCATAGACCCCGGCCTTGGGGCGCGGCGCAAAGGCCAGATCGGCGCAATCGCCCACCGCAAAGATCGCAGGGTCCGAGGTTTGCAGCGTCGGCCCGACGGTCAGGAAGCCATCGCGCAACGCCAGCCCGGTGTCGGCCAGCCAACCCTGCGGCCTGGTTCCGGCCACAGCCAGGGTGAAATCGGATGGCAATGTCTGACCATCAAGCACCACCGCCCCGGCCTCGATCCGCACGGGGGCGGCGTTCAGCAACAGCCGCACCCCAAGCCGCTGCATATGCGCCAGCAACGCCGCCCGCGCACCGGCCCCGATGCCGGGCAGCGCCACGGCGGCCTGTTCCAGCACCGTCACCGAAGGTTGCAGACCTGCCGCTTGCAGCCGGTGCGCCGAGGCCAGCGCCAGTTCCACGCCGCCCAGACCGCCACCGACCACCACCACCCGCGGCGCTGCCGGGGCCTGCGCCACGAACGCCTGCCAGCGGTCGGCATAGCCCCCCAAGGGCTTGGCCGCCACCGCATGTTCGGCAAACCCCGGTACGCCAGGCAGCGCCGAGCCGATGCCGATATCAACCGAGGCCACGTCATAGGAAATCGCCTGACCGCTGGCCAACAGCACCCGCCGCGCAACGCGGTCGATGCCCACCACCCGGTCCATGATCGCGCGCGCCCCGGCAAACCGTGCCAGCGGCACCAGATCAATCATCATCTGATCGCGCCGGTAATGCCCGGCGATATGGCCGGGCAACATGCCGGTGTAGGGCGCCACCGGGCCGGGGTTGATGACGGTGACCCGCACCCCCGGCATCGGGTCCATGCCCCACATCCGCAGCACCAGCGCATGCGCATGGCCGCCACCGATCATCACCAGATCGCGGGTCAGCGGCAAGTCGTCATTTTGCATCGACAAATTCCCAAGTATCGACCAATGGCCTATCCATTGTGCAAAGCCCAATGGGGCAACACCCCCGGCTTGTCGCGCAATCGTTTAACCCGCGGCGCTGTGCCGATCCTATCCGCTGCGTTCGGCAATGGCGAGAGGCCGTCCGCCGCAGTTGCGCTGCATCCCTGTGGCACTTAGAGTGACCGGACCTCTGTCGCCCCGGACATGCAGATGAAAACCAGACCCCGCATCGTGCTGGCGCAGACCCAGCGGTTGCAGTTGAACCTTGGCCTGTCGGCCTCGATCCAGCTGTTGCAGGCCGATGCTTCGGGGCTGACGCGCTATCTGCAGGAGCAGGCCGCCGACAACCCGCATCTGTCGCTGCAACGCCCGGCCCCCGGCGACTGGCTGCCGCGCTGGACCACGGCCTTTGCCCAAACCGCCCAGCCGCCGGAAGCCGCCTCGGCTGCGCCCAGCCTGATGGCGCATGTGATGGACCGGATCGAGGCGTTGACCAGGCCGGGCCGCGAGCGGCAGATTGCGCATCTGCTGGCCGAGGCGCTGGAGCCTTCGGGCTGGGTGGGCCGCAGTCTGGAGGCGATTGCCGACAGTGCGGGGGCCTCGTTGCCCGAAGCCGAAGCCGTGCTGGCCAAGCTGCAAAAGGGCATCGAGCCGGTGGGGCTGTTTGCCCGCAATCTGGCCGAATGTCTGCGGTTGCAGGCGCAGGACGCCGACTGTCTGGACCCGGTAATGCAGGCGGTTCTGGGGCATCTGGACCTGCTGGCCGACGGCCAGTTCTCCCGGCTGGCGCGGCTGTGCGGCGTGACCGAGGCCGAGATTACCGCCCGCCTGCGGCTGATCCGCGGCTTTGACCCCAAGCCCGGCGCGCAGTTCGATCATGGCGCCGCCCCCCTGCGCGAACCCGACCTGCTGGCGACGCGCGGCCCGACCGGCTGGCAAGTGGCGCTGAACCGCTCGGCGCTGCCGATGCTGGAGTTGCACGCCCCCGACCATCGTCCGGTGCCCGAGGCTGCCAAGGCGCAATGGGCGGCGGCGCAGGCGCTGAACCGGATGTTGCAGAACCGCAATGCCACGCTGCTGCGGGTCGCGGCCGAGGTGTTGCGGCGGCAGGAGGCGGCGCTGGAGCGCGGGCTGTCGGCGCTGGTGCCGCTGACCATGGCACAGGTGGCAGAGGCGCTTGGCCTGCACGAAAGCACCATCAGCCGCATTGTCGCAGGCACGGCGGTGGACACGCCGTTGGGCTGCTGGTGGCTGCGGCAGATGTTCAGCACGCGGCTTGGCAATGAAACCGATGGCGTCTCGGCGGCGGCACTGCGGGCGGCGCTGGCCCGGCTGGTGGCGGGCGAAGACCCGGGCAAGCCCTTGGGCGATCAGGCGCTGGTCGAGGCTTTGGCGCAGGACGGAATGGTAGTCGCCCGCCGCACGGTGGCGAAATACCGCGAGATGCTGCATATCCCGCCCGCGCATCGGCGGCGGCGGGCGAAAGTCCCGGCCAAGCGGTCGGAGAAAGCCGCAAAAGGTCGCGCCGGGGGCTGACCTGCGGCTGCGCGCGCCCTAAGTGCAAAGGGCGCAACAGGAATGGAATGGCGATGACGTTTTTTCTCGGCGTCGATACCGGCGGCACCTATACCGATGCGGTGGTGCTGGATGCCGCCTCGGATCGGGTGATCGGAAGTGCCAAATCGCTGACCACCCGTGCCGATCTGGCGCTGGGCGTGGGCGGGGCGGTGGATGCGGCGCTGGCGGCGGCGGGGGTGGCGCCGGGCGATGTGGCGATGGTGTCGCTGTCCACCACGCTGGCCACCAATGCGCTGGTGGAAGGTCAGGGCGGCCGGGTGGCGCTGATCTTCATCGGCTTTGATGCCGCCGATCTGGCCCGGGGCGGGCTGACCGAGGCGCTGGCGGGCGACCCGGTGATCCTGCTGGCGGGCGGCCACAGCCACGCCGGAACCGAGGCCGCGACCCTGGACCTGCCGCGACTGGAAGCCGAGGTGACGCAGCTTGGCCCGCTGGTGATGGGTTTCGCCGTCGCCGCCCGTTTCGCCACCCGCAACCCGGCGCACGAGGTGGCGGCGCGCGACCTGATCCGCCGCGTTACCGGGCGGCCTGTGACGTGCAGCCATGAGCTTTCCGCCAACCTGAACGGCCCGAAACGGGCGCTGACTGCGGTGCTGAACGCAAGGTTGATCGGCATGATCGACCGGCTGGTGACGGCTTGCGAGGGCCATCTGGCCGCCATCGGCATCACCGCGCCCTTGATGGTGGTGCGGGGTGACGGTGCTTTGATCTCTGCCGCCATGGCGCGGGAACGGCCGATCGAGACCATCCTTTCCGGCCCAGCAGCCAGTATCGTCGGCGCGCGCTGGCTGACCGGGGTGGCCGATGCGTTGGTGTCCGATATCGGCGGCACCACCACCGATGTGGCGCTGCTGAAGGACGGGTTGCCCGAGATCGACCCCGCCGGTGCCCGCGTCGGCGGCTTCCGCACCATGGTCGAGGCGGTGGCGATGCGCACCACCGGGCTGGGCGGCGACAGCGAGGTGCATCTGCTGACCGCAGGCTTGCAGGGCGGCTTGCGGCTTGGCCCAAGGCGGCTGATCCCGGTGTCGCTGCTGGCCATGGATCACGGGCCGATGGTGCATGCCGCCCTTGACCGGGCGCTGGCGGCGGAAGTGGCGGGCGATCTGGATGGCCGCTTTGTGGTGCCGCTGTTTGGTGGCCCCGGCGGTCTGGCCCCGCGCGAGGCGGCGCTGCTGGACCGCATCACCCAACCGATGCCGCTGGCCACAGCGATCACCTCGCGGCTGGAAGTGGCGGCGATGGAGCGGCTGGTGGCGCGCGGGCTGGTGATGCTGTCGGGCGTAACGCCGTCGGATGCCAGCCATCTGCTGGGGCGGCAAGCGGGCTGGGACGGGCTGGCCGCCGAAAAGGCGCTGCGTCTGCTGGGCCGTCGCCGCACCGGCAAGGGCGAGCGGTTCGCGCCCGATCCTGTGGTGCTGGCGCAGGCGATCACCGACCAGTTGACCACGCAGACCGCCGATTGCCTGCTGGAAGCCGCCTTTGCCGAAGACCCTGATTTCGCGCAGGAAACGCCCGAGGCTCTGGCCCGCCACCCGCTGCTGCTGGCCGGTCTGCGCGGCCATCGCGGCGTGGTGGAACTTACCGCCAGACTGGGCGTGCCGGTGATCGGCCTTGGCGCCTCGGCTGCCGCCTATTACCCGGCGGTGGGGGCAAAGCTGGGCTGCCGGATGATCCTGCCCGAACATGCCGGGGTGGCCAATGCCATCGGCGCGGTGGTGGGGCAGGTGACGCAGCGGGTGTCTGGTCTGGTCTCCAGCCCCGGCGAGGGCCGGTTCGTGGCGCATCTGCCCGATGGTCTGCAAACCTTCACCAGCCGCGATGCCGCCCTTGCCGCGACCGAAGCCACCCTGTGCCGCGAGGCCGAGTTTCGCGCCCGCAACGCCGGGGCAGAAGACCTGCACCTGACCACCCAGCGCGACATCCGCGAGGCCGAGGTCGAAGGCCGCCCGATGTTCATCGAGGCCACCGTTACCGTCACCGCCTCGGGCCGCCCGCGGGTGGCGCATGCCGTGGCCGACGAATCCGCTTGACGCCCCGGCCCGGCTCCACTACCCAGCCGGACCTGTGGCTAGGTAGCTCAGCTGGTTAGAGCACGTGACTCATAATCACGGGGTCGGGGGTTCGAGTCCCCCCCTCGCCACCACTTAAAGCTTGAAAATTTCGCGATGTATCGGCTTTCAGGGCGGAAGTTCGGGGCAAACTTTCCGATTCTGTTCCAACCAGGCCGTCGGTTTTGGTAGAACATTTCTGGCCGAGACGGCTGGTCTTTGCAGGTGCCGGCAAGCTGCATTGATGACACCATCACCCAAGGGCATGGTTGCGGTGTTACTCTGACAGCAGGTAGATCCGGTTCTGCCGGTCGAAATCCACAATCCGGCGACCATTTGCGAAGGCGGTCTGCAGCCGTCCGCGCAGGTCTTGCCGCAAGTCGCGCGCGCGATCAGGATCGACGGTTGCAAGCTGGCCAACATCTTCCGGCAGCGCCAGCGCAACAGGCTCGGCGCGGTTCAATTGCCTTGCCTCGCCGCGCGCCAGTGCCGCGACCACGGGTGCGTCAAGATCCCAGTCCACCAGCAGCCGGTCCGAACCAAGGCCGCTGTTGATGCCCGCCATCTCGCCGTAATAATCTTCAAGATAGGTGTCCGATTGCGCGCCCAGACGGTGAATGTTCAGGGTTGCATTGACCGCGCGAAGCGGATCGAAGGTCCAGCGGACGCGGGTGATGCCACGTGCCAGGCACCAATCACGCTGATAGTGCTTCAGCCGCACGCCCAGGCCATGCCCGCGGGCACCAGCCAGCACCGCCAGTCTGTGCGAATGTTGGACCCCCGGATCGCGGGTGGGAAAGCCGAAGACATAGCCCAACAGCCGTCCTTCAGCGAAGGCGCCACCAACCAACCCGCCCTCGGCCTGGATCACCATCATCAAATCAGCGGGGTCGGGCAGGTCACCTTCGCCCCAGACCTCGCGCTGCAACGCTTCGGCCTGGCGAAACTCGGCCATGCCGGAAAGGTCTCGCAAGGTGATCGCGGTCATGCGCGAAAGTCCTGATGCGACAGGGTGGCGGTCTTCAGATAGTCAAGATCCAGGGTCACGCCGATACCGGGGCCTTTTGGCACCGGCATCCGGCCGGAAACTGTTTCAAGCTGCTGCTCGATGATGTCGCGGGTGAAATAGCGGCTGGCCGAAGAGGTGTCGCCCGGCTTGGAGAAGTTTGGCAGGGTGGAAAGGTGGATGTTGTGTGCCCGACCGATGCCGGATTCCAGCATCCCGCCGCACCAGACCGGAACCTGAAAAGCTTCGCACAGGTCGTGGATGCGGCGCGCGGCGGCATGGCCACCTGAACGCCCGACCTTGATGTTGATGACGCGCGCGGCGTCGGTCTGCAGCGCCTTGCGGGCATGTTCGACCGTGCGGATACATTCGTCCAGGCAGATCGGTGTGCGGATGCGTGACTGCAGCGTGGCATGGTCGTGGATATCATCCCAGGCCAGCGGCTGTTCGATATAATCCAGCGCAAAATCATCCATCCGGCGGATCAGGCCGGTATCGGCCAGCGTGTAGCAGCAGTTTGCATCCACCGTCAGGTGTGCATCGGGAAACTCGGCCCGCACCGCGTGCAGCAAGCCGATGTCATGCCCCGGCTTCACCTTCAGCTTGATGCGCTTGTAGCCTTGCTGCAAATGCGCGGCCACGCGGTCGATGGTGCCCGCGATCGGGCCTATTCCCAGCGACACCCCCACGTCGATGGCGTCGCCGGTGCCGCCCAGAACTGTCTGAAGTGGCAGGTTCAGGGATTTGGCCCAAAGATCCCAGAACGCCATCTCGACGGTGGCCTTTGCCATATGGTTCGCCCGCCACGGAGCCAGCAGGGTTGCCAGCGATTCGGGGTTGAGAAAGGTCTGGCCCAGCACCTGTGGCAGCAGCACCTGCTCCAGCAGGCTCATCGCGCCCGCCACCGTTTCTTCAAGGTAATCGGGCAGCGGATCCATCACGCCTTCGGCAAAGCCTTCCAGCCCGTCTGCCCGTAAGGTCAGCAAGGGAAACACCTTTTCCGTCATCGTGCCGGTCGCGATGGTGAAGGGCGTGACCAGTGGCAGCCGGACCAGCCGCAGGGTTGCCCCGTCGATGCGCAGCGCGGCACGGGTCGGAACGGCGACGGGCATGGGCGGCCTCCTGGTGATCCGGAATTTTGCGAGCAGTCGATTTCAGTTTACTTGCATTATTGACCGAATGAAAGATTCCTGACACGCTTTGACGAAGAACGGGAGATGCGCCGGTGCAGCACGTCGATGAGGCAAGGCCCAATGTGACGACCGGGACAGACGCCCCGGCGGGCGATCTGCGTCAGCGGCTTGCAGCGGCGGCCGAAGGCGGCACGCCGGCCGAGCGGGCGCTGGCGCACTATCTGCTGTCCAACCTGTCGGTGCTGCCGTTCGAGACGGCGGCTGCGGTGGCGTTGAAAGTGGGCGTCTCCGAAGCCTCGGTCGGGCGGTTCTGCCGGTCGATCGGCTATCGACACCTGAAAGAGCTGAAGTCCAGCCTGCAGATGGATCTGGGCGAGAAGGCCTGGCTGATCGGTGATCGTCTGCACGACTTTCACCGCCGCAGCCGCGAGGGTGGCGCAGAGCTGGCCCGCGCGCTGGAGCACGAGATCGCAGCGCTGGTCGCGGTTTACGAGATTGCGGCGAGCCCGGCGTTCGAGGCGACCGTAAAGCGTCTGGCGCACCGCAACGCGGTCTGGGTCGCGGGTTTTCAGACAGAGCGCGGCCATGCCGCCGAACTGGCGCACAATCTGCAATACCTGCGGCCCGGCGTGCATCTGGCCGATGCCTCGGACGGGCATTTCGCAGAGATCCTGCTGGCAGAGCCAGAAGAGGTCACGCTGGTTCTGATCGACGGTCGGCGCTATTCGCGGCTGACGCGCGATCTGGCGATGGCGGCGCATGATGCGGGTATTCCCGTCACGCTGGTCACCGACCCCTATTGCGACTGGGCTCCGGGTCTGGTGACCGAAGTTTTCGCGGTGCCGACCGACCTGAACCATTTCTGGGATACCACATCGGCCATGTCCTCGCTGATCGGGCTGATGGTGAATGGCGTCTTCCGCGAACTTGGCGCCGGCGTCGAACTGCGCATGGCCCGCGTTTCGGCGCTTTACGGCGATTTGATCGGACATACCGTCCCGGGACGCAACCCGGGCAAAACCTGACCCTGCACAACAGACAACAGAGAGGACCTGCCATGACTTTCCCCTTCCGCAAGACCCTGCTTTCTGCTTCCGTCAGCCTTGTAGCCCTTTTGGCCGCCCAGGCCGTGGCGGCGCAGGAGGCCGTTTTCGTGATGGCCACCAACGAGGTGGGTGCCCCCACCTACAACCCGGTCACGGCCACCGTGCTGAACACCGCAACCGGCCTGATCTTTGATCGGCTGATCAGCCAGGCCGCCGATCTGTCCTATCACCCGGGGCTTGCTGAAAGCTGGGAAGAGGCGCCGGACGGCATGTCCTGGACCTTCAAGCTGAAGCAGGGTGTCAGCTTCCACAACGGCGAGCCTTTCAACGCCGAGACGGTGAAGCTGTGGATTGATCTGTTCAAGGCCACCGAAGGCGAGAACACCTATATGGCCGAGGCCATTGCCGAGGTTCAGGTGGTGGATGACCACACCGTGACCTTCGTGATGGCGCGGCCCGAGCCGAACCTGCTATATAACCTTTCGTCCACCTTCATGGGTGTGGTCGAGCCGAAATCCTTTGTTGCGCTGGGCGAAAATTACGGCGTGACAGAGGTTTACGGCACCGGCCCCTTCAAGCTGGAAAGCTTTACCATCGGGCAGGAAACGGTGCTGGTGCGCAACGATGACTATGCCTGGGGGTCGCCGCTGGCCAAGAACTCCGGCCCGGCCAAGGTTGCGCGGCTGACCTTCCGCGAGATTGCCGAGGATTCCACCGCCTTCCTGGAACTCAAGACCGGCGGCGTCGATTTCCTGCTGAGCGTGCCGGCCGATCTGATGGGCGAAGTGACCAAAGAGGCGAACCTCGCCGTTCTGACCATGCCCGGGCAAGACGTCTGGTATATGCCGATCAACGTTTCCAAAGCGCCTTTCGACGATATCCGCGTGCGCGAGGCGGCCGCAAAGGCCATCAACCAGGACGAAATCCTGAGCGCGGTCTTTGGTGGCGTGGGGGCTGTGGCGCACACCTTCCTGATCTCGGCCTTGCCGGAAAGCAACGTCTCGGACGGCGCGAAGATCAGCTACGATCCGGTCCGCGCCAACGCGGCGCTGGACGAGGCCGGCTGGGCGATGGGGCCGGACGGCGTGCGGATGAAGGATGGTCAACCGCTGAAGGTCAGCCTGTGGACCCAAAGCGACAGCATCTTCCGCCGGTTGACCGAAGTGGTGCAGGCGCAGTTGAAGGCGGTGGGGATCGAGGCCGAAATCACCACCTTCGACAGTTCGATGATCCGCGACCAATACAAGACCGGCGAGCAGCAGTTGGCCGTGCGGTCCTACAACTGGGACAACGCCGACATCGTTGACTGGTTCTTTGGCGGCGACCGGCTGGGCTATCCGAACGTGTCGATGTTCAACGACCCCAAGGCCGAGGAACTGCGCACCGCGGCGATGACCGGCGCGAAGAACATGGCCGAACGGGTTGCGAACTTCACCGCCTATCATGACTATGTGCTGACCCAGTTCCCGATGGCGCCAATCTATCAACCGGTGCAGGCCGTGGCCTACAACACCGAGCGCATCACCCTTCCCGAAAAGATTGATGCCCCGTCCTTTGGCGCGGTTGCCTTTCTGGATCTGGAAGTGAAGGAATGAGTCACTGAAAGCGGGGGCAGCGGCATGATCTGGTATCTGATCCGACGGATCCTGATGCTCGTGCCGGTGTTCCTGGCCGTCTCGGTGGTGATCTTTTCGATCCTCCACTTCATTCCCGGCGACCCGATCGACAACCTGTTGAAGGTCGGGTCGTCGCCACAGGCGCGCGTCGCCATGGAGGCGCGCTATGGCTTGGACAAGCCGCTGCCGGTGCAATACGGCATCTGGCTTTCCAAGGTGCTGCAGGGGGACCTGGGAACCGCCATTGTCGCCCGCCGCCCGGTGGCCGAGCTGATCGCGCAAGCGCTGCCCCATTCGCTGCGGTTGGGGGGGCTGGCGCTGCTGTTCTCGACCGTGGTGGGCGTGGGACTGGGTGTCATCGCCGCGCTAAGCCGTGATCGCTGGCCTGACCGGGCGATCATGGGGGGGGTGCTGATCGGCTCTACCATGCCCAGTTTCTGGCTGGGGCTGATCTTCATGCTGATCTTTTCCGTGTCGCTGGGCTGGTTTCCGGTTTCGGGTGCGCGAGGTTGGTCGTCGCTGGTGCTGCCGGTGCTGACCATCGGCCTGGGCGGAACGGCGCTGGTGGCCCGCATCACCCGCGTGTCGATGATCGAGGCGTCGGGACGCGATTTCGTCACGTTGCTGCACGCCAAGGGCCTGTCACCGTTGCGCATCCAGTTGCGCCATGTGCTGCGGCACGCGCTGATCCCGGTGGTGACGATCCTGGCTTTGCGGATCGGCTGGGTGCTGGGCGGCGCCGTGACGGTCGAGGTGGTGTTCGCCCGGCCGGGGCTGGGCACGTTGTTGATCAAGTCGCTCAGCCAGCATGATTATCCGGTGGTGCAGGCCTGCCTGCTGATGCTGGCCATGGCGGTGATGCTGGGCACCTTGCTGGGCGATATCCTGCAAGCCGTGATGGACCCGCGCGTGCGGGCGGCCCTGGCATGAGCGCGGCGCCGCTCCGGGCCCTGCGCCGCCCCGTGGGCGGCATCGCCGGAACCTGGCTGATCCTTGTGATTGTCGCAGCGATTCTGGCCCCGGTGCTGTCGCCCTATGCCTTTGATGTGCAAGACCTCAAACGCGCCTATCAGCCGGCCTCGGCCGCACATTGGCTGGGCACCGACGAATTCGGCCGCGACCTGCTGACCCGGCTGATCTATGGCGCACGCACCTCGCTTTCCGTCAGCGCCACGGCGATTGCGATCTCGGTTGCCTGCGGCATGGTGCTGGGGGCGGCGGCGGCCTGGTTCGGCGGCTGGCTTGACCGGATGGTCACGGTGGTGGTGGATATGACCTGGTCGTTCCCGGAGATCCTGATCGCGCTGATCCTGGTCGCCATCATCGGCCCGGGCACAACCGGCACGATGATCGCCATCGCCGTCGCCTATCTGGCGCAGTTCACCCGCCTGACCCGCGCCCAGATCATGACGCTGAAGGGCGAGACCTTCATCGAGGCCGCGCGTTCGCTGGGTGCCGGAAACGCCCACATCCTGTTTCGTCACCTGTTGCCCAATGCCCTTGCCCCGGTTCTTGTTTCGGCCATGCTGGCCACCGGCGATGCGATCATCCTGGAAGCAACGCTGGGCTTTTTCGGCCTTGGCGCACAACCGCCGGTGCCCAGTTGGGGCGGCATGATGTCGGCAGGTTCGGCCCTGGTGTTCAAGGCACCCTGGATCATCATCTTTCCGGGCCTGACCGTCGCCGTGACCGTGGTGGCGATCAACCTTTACGGCGATGCGCTGATCGCTGAACTCGACATTCGCGCGAAACTGCGGAGGACGGCATGACCGCCCTGTTGCATCTTGACGAGGTGAGCGTCGCCATCGGCACCATCGCCTTGCTGGAACGGATCAGCCTGACTCTCGGCCAAGGCGAAATTCTGGGTCTGGTCGGGGAAAGCGGTTCGGGAAAGTCGCTGACGGCGATGGCGGCGATGGGTCTGCTGCCGCTGATCGGCGGGCGGATCACCGCTGGAAGCGTGGGCTTTGACGGGCAGGACATGGGGGCCATGACCGACGCCCAGCGCCGTGCCTTGCGGGGTCGGCGCATCGGTTTCGTCACCCAGAACCCGATGACGGCGCTGGACCCGGTGCAACGGATCGGTGCCCAGGTCGATGTGGTCTCGCGGCTGCACCTTGGCCTGTCGCGGACCGCGGCCCGTGCCCGCACGCTGGATCTCTTGACCCAGCTTCGCATCCCCGAGGCCGCAGCCGTGGCCGAGGCCTGGCCACACCAGCTTTCTGGCGGAATGAAACAGCGCATCGTCATCGCCATGGCCCTTGCCGGCGACCCTGATCTGATCATCGCCGATGAACCCACCACCGCGCTGGATGTGACGGTGCAGGCACAGATCATCCAGATTCTGGGTGCGTTGGTGCGTGACCGTGGGCTGGCGCTCTTGCTGATCACGCATGACATGGGCGTGGTCGCGCAGGTCTGCGACCGGGTGGCGGTGCTATATGCCGGACGGCTTGCCGAAGAAGGCCCCGTCGGCCCGATCTTCGCCGCCCCGGCCCATCCCTACACCAGGGCGCTGATCGGGTGCATCCCGCAAGACGGGATGGCACGCGGCAGTCTGCGCGGAATTCCTGGTGCCGTGCCCTCGGCGCTGGCCTTCCCGTCCGGTTGCCGCTTTCACACCCGCTGCGCCCACGCCACCGACATCTGTCGTACTGCCGTGCCCGCGCTTCTGCCCCGAGACCAGGGCCTTGTTGCCTGTCACCACGCCGGACAGACCACAGGGGATGCCGCATGATCCCCGCTCTGGTCCAGATCGACGGGCTGACCAAACGCTTTCAGACCGGTGGCGGCTTTCTTTCGCGCCCGAGGGCCATGCTGGCCGTGCGGGACGTCTCTTTGACCATCGGCAAAGGCGAGGTGCTGGGCGTCGTTGGCGAAAGCGGCTGCGGAAAATCGACGCTGGCCCGTCTTGTGCTGCGGCTGATTGAACCGACCTCGGGCCGCATCAGCTTTGACGGAACCGACTTGACCGGCCTGGCCCCGGCTGCCCTGCGCCAGATGCGCCGCCGGATGGCGATGGTGTTCCAGGACCCCTACTCCAGCCTCGACCCGCGCTATTCTTTGGCCGAAGTTCTGGCCGAACCGTTCCGCGTGCATGGCCAGGCGCTGCCGCCTGGCACGGTCGAGGCTATGCTTGAGGCGGTCGGGCTTCCGGCAACGCTGGCCGCAAGCCACCCGCACCAGTTGTCGGGTGGCCAGCGTCAGCGCGTCGGCATCGCGCGCGCGCTGGCCCTGCGCCCCGATTTCGTGGTGCTTGATGAACCTACCGCCTCGCTGGACGTGTCGATCCAGGCGCAGATCATCGCCCTTCTGGCCGACCTGCGCGACCGGCTGGGCCTGACCTATCTGTTCATCAGCCACGATCTGGGCCTGGTGCGCTACTTTTGCGACCGGGTCTTGGTGATGTATCTGGGGGCCGTGGTCGAGGTGCTGCCCGATACCCGCACTGCGCCGCGCCACCCCTATACGCGCGCCCTGATGCAGTCCAACTTTGCCCCCGACCCAAGCCAGCGGCGCGTCATCGCTGCACTGACCGGCGAGATTGCCAGCCCCTTCGCCCTGCCGCCGGGGTGCGCCTTCGCCACCCGCTGCCCGCTTGCATCAGACCGCTGCCGTGCGGAACGCCCCGTGCTGTCGGATGACCCCGCCCACCCCGTCGCCTGCTTTCACCCGCAATAAAAGGCCCCCGTCATGCCCTTTCACGTCCTTACCGGCGCTTTCGTCCATGAAAGCAACACCTTCAAGAAAGGCGAAACCACGCTTCAGGATTTTCGCGATGACGTACTGGATATTGGCCAGGCCGCCATCGACCGCTTTGGTGACGTGAACGACGAACTGGCCGGGTTTCTGGACGCAGGCCGTGCCGCGGGCTGGCACATCACTCATAGCGTCTCGGCCCATGCGAACCCCGGCGCGCCGGTCTCGCGCGAGGCCTTTGACCACATCGCCGGGCTGATCTGTGACGCGGCTTCCATGCACCGCGCCACGCTGAACGGCATCGCCCTCAGCCTGCACGGCTCGATGGTTCCTGGCTTTTGCGAGGATGGCGAAGGCGAATTGCTGCGCCGCCTTCGGGCCATCGTCGGGCCGGAGATGCCAATCGCGGTGACGCTGGATTTGCACGCCATGGTCACGCCCGCGATGATCGCTCAGGCGCAGATTTTCGTCAGCTACAAGACCTATCCGCATGTGGACATGCGCGAGACCGGCCACCATGCCGGCCGGTTGCTGGATGCGGCGATGCGGGGTGATATCCGGCCGCGCACGGTTCGCGCCCACCGCCCGATGCTGGACGAAGTGAATTCTGGCCGCACCGACGTGGCCGATACGGCCGCGCTTTACACCGATGCCCGTGCACATGAGGCGGAGCCGGGTATTCTTGCGGTGTCCGTCAATGCCGGATTCTCCGAGGCGGACATCACCGAGATGGGCCCGACCGTGCTGGTGACCCATGACGACGGGGCCGCCGCCCGGGCGTGCGATATCGCCGAAGGGCTGGCGCACCGCATGTGGGAAAGCCGGGGACACGTGGCCAACACATTCCTGACCCCCGCTGAAGCTGCCGCAATGGCGCGCGACTTCGACAGCGCGGACGGGCCGTTGGTGATCGCGGACTTTGCCGACAACCCCGGTGCCGGAGCCTATGGCGATGCGACAGCGCTTCTGGCTGCGCTTCTGGAGTCCGGCGCGCATCCGGGTGCCTTTGCACCGATGATCGACCCCGAAGCCGCTGCCGAACTGCATCGCCACAAGGTCGGAGACACCGTTACCCTGCTGATCGGCGGCAAATGCGACGCGACCTTCGGCGGCGGCCCGCTGCGCCTGACCGGTAATGTCGTTCACCTGTCGGATGGCACATACACCGGCGATGGCCCCATCCTGGGCGGCATCACCCACAGCTTTGGTCCTACCGCGGTGTTCCGTGTGCAGGGCATCGACATTCTGATCGTCACGCTGCCAGGCCAGATGCTTGACCTTCAGCAGGTCCGGGCCTTCGGCATCGAGCCTGCACGGCAGCGCTTCCTTGTCGTCAAGTCGATGCAGCATTTTCGGGCGGCGTTCGAACCTGTCGCGGGAAGGGTGATCGTCTGCGACAGCGGCGCGCTGGCCACCCCGCAAGCCCACCTGCGCCCCTACACCCGCGTCCGCCGCCCGGTATGGCCGCTGGATCGCGAGGGCTTTCCGCCAGGGCTTTGACCGGGGTCA
This sequence comes from Rhodobacter ferrooxidans, assembly GCF_000176015.1. Taxonomy (GTDB): domain Bacteria; phylum Pseudomonadota; class Alphaproteobacteria; order Rhodobacterales; family Rhodobacteraceae; genus Pseudorhodobacter_B; species Pseudorhodobacter_B ferrooxidans. The sequence goes on from NZ_ACYY01000010.1 coordinate 100,226, forward strand.
GGCCACCAATTGCTGCCATCGCACATGCAAGCCCGAAGCAGGGGCGCTTTTGGCACAGGTGTCGGGCATCGGGTTTCGACCGCGCGCGCCACCAGTCCGGTGGTCAACACGATGTCGCAACCGCGCCGCCGACTGCGAGCGCTGACATGACTCGGCACTGGCGAAAGCGCTGTGCGACCACCACATCAATGGTCTTAAATGCACTGAACAAGGCCATATGACCATGGAAGCCGATCCTGACCGCCGGGCAGATGCCGTCGAAGATCTTTCGGCCGATCTGGCAGACAACGATTGCGCACCTCCGGACCACCGCAGAAGTCTGCGCAAGCGTGGCGACCGGCTGTCGAAATTGCTGGAAAAAATCGCCAGCGACGACAGCCGCGACCGCATCTCTGTCTCGGATCTGATGCGCGCGCTGGATGCCCGGGCGATGGGGGCGCTGCTTCTGGTGTTCGCGCTGCCCAACATCCTGCCGACGCCGCCGGGCACCTCGGGCATCCTGGGCTTGCCGCTGCTGTATCTGGCGTCACAACTGATGCTGGACCGCGTGCCCTGGTTGCCCCGCTTCATCGCAGACCGCACCATGGAACGGCAGGGTTTTGCCGGGCTGGTGTCGCGCGCCGCCCCCTGGCTGGCGCGGGCCGAGCGGTTGTTGCGGCCAAGGCTGACCTATCTGGTCTGGCCGATCATGCAGCGCGGCATCGGCGCGCTGTGTCTGGTGCTGGCACTGGCGCTGGCGCTGCCGATCCCGTTCGGCAACGTGCTGCCGGCGCTGGCGATCTGCATGCTGGCGCTGGGGTTGCTGGAGCGGGACGGGCTTTGGGTGCTGCTGGGCAGCGTTCTGGGGGTGGTGTCGCTTGTCATCGTGGTCAGCGTGGTTTACGGCATCCTGAAAACCGCAATCTTTCTGGCGCTGAACGCCTTTGGCTGACCAACGGCGCCCTTCCCTGTCGGGGTATTCTTGCGATGTTTCTGGAAATCGGCCTTGTGCTGCTGCTGACGCTGCTGAACGGCGTGCTGGCGATGTCGGAACTGGCCATCGTTTCCGCCCGTCCGGCACGGTTGAAGGTGATGTCAGACAATGGCAGCCGGGGTGCCCGGGTGGCGTTGCGGCTGGCCGAAGATCCGGGGCGGTTTCTGTCCAGCGTGCAGATCGGCATCACTTTGGTTGGCGTGCTGGCGGGGGCGTTTTCCGGTGCCACGCTGGGGGCGCGGTTGGCGGCGGCATTGCCGGGTTTCGGCGTGCCGGCTCGCATTTCCAACGAGTTGGGGGTGGCCATTGTCGTGGTGGCGATCACCTATCTGTCGCTGATCGTTGGCGAACTGGTGCCCAAGCAGATCGCCCTGCGTGCCCCCGAACGGGTGGCGGCCAAGGTGGCCCCGGCGATGCTGATGGTCTCGAAAGTGGCGGCACCGCTGGTGTTCCTGCTGGACCGCTCGGGCCGCTTGGTGCTGGCGCTGCTGGGGCAATCGGGGCAGGCCGAAAGCGGCGTGACCGATGAAGAGGTCAAGCTGGTGATTTCCGAAGCCGCATCCTCCGGCGTGATGGAACATGCCGAAACCCAGATGATCGCCGGGGTGATGCGCATCGCTGACCGCACCGCCCGCGGCCTGATGACCCCGCGCGGCGAGGTGGAGATTGCCGATCTGTCGATGAGCCGCACCGAACTCTTGCGGCAGTTTCACGATTCGCGCCGCTCGCGGTTGCCGGTGCGCGATGGCGGGCCTGATGACATCATCGGCGTCGTTACCACCCGCGACATCCTGGCCCCGGCGCTGATGAAAGAGGCCTTCGATCTGCGCGCCGCCGTCAAGGAAGCCCCCGTGGTGCGCGACGGCCAAAGCGCCATCGAGGTGATCGAACGGCTGCGCCGCGCGCCGGGCAACATGGTGCTGGTCTATGACGAATACGGCCATTTCGAAGGTATCATCACGCCGATGGACGTGCTGGAGGCGATCACCGGCGAGTTTCTGGATGACGTGGGCGAGGAGCCCAAGCTGGTGACCCGCGCCGACGGCTCGATGCTGATCGCGGGCTGGATGCCGGCGGATGAATTTGCCGATGCGCTGGGGATCACGCTGGAGGAACCGCGCAGCTATGAGACGGTGGCGGGCCTGGTGCTGGACGCGTTGGGCCATCTGCCGCAGATTGGCGAGGTGGTAAGCTTCAAGCGGCTGCGCATCGAAGTGGTCGATCTGGACGGGCTGCGCATCGACAAGCTGCTGGTCAGTCGCGTCGAATAGGCCGCACGCCTGTCGATGGATCGGCAATCGGCTTTCAGGCCGGTTTGACCGCAGCAAGGCGATGTTGCGCCGCAGCCTCGGCCTGGAAAATCTCGTCGTAAAGCGCCCAAGTAGCGGCGGCCTCGGCTTCCGACACTTTGGCGGTCACATGGCCGGACTGGACCAAGACGTGGTCGCCCGCAGCGATGCCTTCGTGCTGCATCAGGAACAGGCTGGCCTGACGGCTGACGCCCCGCGCCTCGCACAGCGCCATCACGCCGTCGATGCGGGTCACCTTCATCGGGGCAGCAAGGCACATCGGCGGATTCCGGACCAGTTTCGGAAGAAGCTATACATTCCGCGATTGTCATGCATTGATGAAGATCAAGGACGGGTTTTGCCCGACAGCGCTAACTGCGATGACTCTCAGAGGTGTGCCATGCCCATTCTCGCAGAAACCCTGGCCACGGTGCGCCAGCCCACGCTGATCCTTGGCATCGGCAACACGCTGCTTTCCGACGATGGCATCGGCGTGCATGTGGCGCTGGCAATCGAGGCGCAGGCGGGGCAGATCGCACAGCCGGTGCGGGTGCGCGATGGCGGCACCATCGGCCTGTCGCTGCTGGCCGAGATTGACCCCGGTGGCGCGCTGATCGCGGTGGACGCGATGGAGTTGCACGCCCCCCCCGGAACCATGCTGGTGTTTGTCGGCGCCGATATGGACCAGCAATTGCGCGGCACCAAGCGCAGCGCGCATGAGGTGGCGCTGGCCGATCTGATGCAGGCGGCCGAATTTTCCGGCATCGGACCGGCGCGGCGCGCGCTGGTGGCGATTCAGCCCGAGGTGACGACATGGGGGCTGGCTCCGACGCCCGCCGTTGCCGCGGCCATTCCGCAGGCGGTGGCGGCGATCCGGGCGCTTTTGCAGGGCTGGGCCGATGAACATTGACAAGCTGCGCACCGGCATGGCCCAAAGCATCCTGCGCGAGGTGGCGCGCGCGCTGGCAGCCCTGGCGGCAACCGGCGCGCGCGATGCCGTCGATCTGCGCAGCCTGCCGATGACCGCTGCCGACCGCGCCGAACTGGAAACGGCGCTGGGGCGTGGCGAAGTCAGCGTGACGCTGCAATCGGCCGGCCGCAGCGAGATCTGGGAGACGCGGTTTGCCGGGGTCTGGTGGCTGCGGCATTTCGGCGGCGACGACCGCATTGCCGCCGAGGTGATCGAGATCGCGCCGGTGCCGGACATTCTGGTCACCCATGCCGACGAAATAACGGCCGCATCGGCGCTGATGCTGGCGGAACTGGCAAGCATGACAAAGGAGGCCGCGCATGTCTGACCGCGGAACCATCGGCGAGGCGATGCAAAGGCAAGGCATCTCGCGCCGGTCGCTGTTGAAATACACGGGCTATCTGGCCTCGATCCTGGCGCTGCCGCCGATGGCCTCGCGGGCGATGGCCGATGCGCTGGCCAGTGCAGGGCGACAATCGGTGATCTGGCTGTCGTTCCAGGAATGTACCGGTTGCAGCGAGGCGCTGACCCGGTCGTTCAACCCGACCATCGAGGACATGATCTTCAACCTGATCTCGCTGGATTATCAGGAAACCCTGATGGCGGTTTCCGGCGAGGCGGCCGAAGAAGCGATGCAGGCGGCGCGGCAGGCCAACAAGGGCAAATATGTGCTGGTGGTGGATGGCTCGGTCTCCACCGCGGCGGGCGGGGTCTATTCGACCAACGCTGGCAAAAGCAATCTTGAGACGCTGAAGGAAATGGCCGCGGATGCCATGGCGGTAATTTCGGTCGGCACCTGCGCGGCCTTCGGCGGTATTCCGATGGCGGCGCCCAACCCGACCGGGGCGGTGCCGGTCTCGGACATCATCAGCGACAAGCCGGTGATCAACATCTCGGGCTGCCCGCCGATTCCCGAAGCGATTGCCGGGACGGTGGCCTATATCATCACCTTCGGCGGCCTGCCGGAACTGGACCACCTGAACCGGCCCAAGGCGTTCTTTGGCGACAGCATCCACGACCGCTGCTATCGCCGCCCGTTCTACGACAAGGGGCTGTTCGCCAAATCGTTCGATGACGAGGGCGCGCGCAATGGCTGGTGCCTGTATGAGGTCGGCTGCAAGGGGCCGGTGGCCTACAACGCCTGCGCCACGCTGAAATGGAACGGCGGCATCAGTTTCCCGATCCAGTCGGGCCATGGCTGCATCGGCTGTTCCGAGCCGGGGTTCTGGGACCGTGGCGGGTTCTACCAACCGCTGTCAGCCTCGGTCATGGGCAATCCGGCGATCATCGGTGGGGCCGCGGCAGTCGGCGCCGTGGCCGGGGCCGCAAGTGTCGCAATCGCACGCAAGCGCCGGGCCGAAGCGCAATCGCCGCCGGTAGGGGAGAAGAAAGCATGAGCTTGCTGGATTTCGCACGCGGACCGGCGTTGCAGATCGCCATGGCGATCTTCGTTCTGGGGCTGATGTGGCGGCTGGTGTCGCTGCTGGGGCTGCCACGCGCCAAGGACCGCAGCGTCAAGCGCCCGGGCACGCCATCGGCGGCCGCAGCCGCGGTTTCGGGCTTTGTGCGGCATCTCTGGGTGCCCAAAAGCATGGGTCAAACCTCGATGTTCTCGCAGATCAACGGCTATGTGTTCCACATCGGCCTTGCGATCATCGTGTTCGGCTTTGCCCAGCATATCATGTTCATTCGCGGGCTGTTCGGCATTGGCTGGCCGGGCCTGCCGACCAGCGTGATCTCGGTGGTGGGCATCGTCACGCTGGCCTCGCTGGTGGCGGCACTGGTGCGGCGGATGACCAGCCCGGTGCTGAAGATGATCTCGACCCCCAACGACTATTTCACCTGGCTGGTCACCGCGCTGCCGGTGCTGACCGGGCTTCTGGCCGTCAGCCACCTGGGCGCGCGCTATGAAACCCTGCTGGCGATCCACCTGCTGAGCATCGCGGCGATGCTGATCTGGTTCCCGTTCGGCAAGCTGATGCATGCGTTCCTGGTGTTCGTGACCAGTTCGGGAACCGCGATTGCCTACAGCCGCCGCGGCGTCAAGCTTTGACCGGAAGGAATTGACCCATGACCCAACGCGTCGTCGTTGACCCGATCACCCGCATCGAAGGCCATCTGCGCATCGAGGCGGAAACCGCCGCCGACGGGTCGATCACCAGTGCCTATTCGTCCGGCACCATGGTGCGCGGCATCGAGCTGATCCTGCAGGGGCGCGACCCGCGCGAGGCCTGGGCCTTTGCCCAGCGCATCTGCGGCGTCTGCACACTGGTGCATGGCGTGGCCTCGGTGCGGGCGGTGGAAAATGCGCTGAACTATCCGATCCCGCCGAACGCGCAACTGATCCGCAACCTGATGATCGCGGCGCAGTATGTGCATGACCACGTGATGCACTTCTACCATCTGCACGCGCTGGACTGGGTGGATGTGGTGTCGGCGCTGAAGGCGGACCCTGCGGCCACCTCGGCGCTGGCGCAATCGATCTCGAAATGGCCGAAATCCAGCCCCGGCTATTTTGCCGATGTGCAGAAGAAGGTCAAAACCTTTGTCCAAGGCGGCCAGCTTGGCATTTTCGCCAACGGCTTCTGGGGCAACCCCGGCTACAAGCTGCCGCCCGAGGCCAACCTGATGGCGGTGGCGCATTACCTGGAGGCGTTGCAATGGCAGCGCGAGGTGGTGCAGATTCACACGATCTTCGGCGGCAAGAACCCGCATCCGAACTTTCTGGTCGGCGGCTCACCCTCGCCGATCAGCGTCAACCCCGGCGACAGCGGTGGGGTATCCGGCACGGCGCTGAACATGACCGGGCTGGGCCAGATCAAGGCGACCATCGCCAAGATGCAGGAATTTGTCGATCAGGTCTATGTGCCCGACACGCTGGCGATTGCGTCCTATTACAAGGACTGGTTCGCGCGCGGCGAGGGTGTGGGCAACTTCATGACCTTCGGCGATTTTCCGGCGGATGGCATGGGCGATCCTTCAACCTGGCTGATCCCCTCGGGGGCGATCCTGAACCGCGATCTTTCCACCATCCACCCGGTCAACCTGACCGACCCGACCGAGGTTCAGGAATTCGTGTCGCATTCCTGGTATGACTATGCCGCGGGCAAGAACGGCGGTCTGCACCCCTATGACGGCGAGACGAAGCTGAATTATACCGGGCCGAAACCGCCCTATGCCCAGCTTGATGTCGAGCAAAGCTATTCCTGGCTGAAATCGCCGCGCTGGAAAGGCAACGTGATGGAGGTGGGGCCGTTGGCGCGCATCCTGATGCTGCACGCCAAGGGCCACGAGCCGACCATGGAACTGGCCGCCATGGCGTTGAAAACGCTGGACCTGCCGCTGACCGCGATGTTCTCGACCATGGGGCGCACCGCGGCGCGGACGCTGGAAAGCAAGATCATCGCCGACCAGATGCCGACCTGGTATGACAACCTTGTCGCCAACATCAAGGCGGGCGACCTTGCCGTGCATAACGAGGCAAAATGGGATCCCGCAACCTGGCCCGCCGAGGCCCGCGGTGTGGGGTTCATGGAGGCGCCGCGCGGGGCGCTGGCACATTGGATCGTCATCAAGAACGGCAAGATCGAGAATTATCAGGCCGTCGTGCCCTCGACCTGGAACGCCGGGCCGCGTGATCAGAACGGCAAACCCGGACCGTATGAGGCGGCGCTGATGGACCGTCACACCCTGTTCGACCCCAAGCAACCGCTGGAAATTCAGCGCACCATCCACTCGTTCGACCCCTGCATCGCCTGCGCCGTGCATGTCGTCGATCCCGATGGCGCCGAACTGACCCAGATCACCGTGAATTAGGGGAACGCCATGACCATCGACGTGCAAGCCGCAACCCGCACCTTCCTGGCCCAGACCGAGGTGCACATGGTCAGCTACCTGGAGGCCTGCCTGCATTGCGGCCAATGCGCCGATGCCTGCCTGTTCTACCGCACCTCGGGCGACCCGCGCCATACGCCGGCCTACAAGCTGTTTCCCATCGCCAAGGCGTTGAAGGCGCAGAAATGGCCGCTGAAATGGCTGGGCCTGGCGCCGAAGCTGACCGAGAAAGACCTGACCGAATGGGAAGAGCTGATCTTTGACACCTGCACCATGTGCGGGCGTTGCACCGAGGTCTGCCCGATGAGCATCGACATCGCCTCGATCGTCGGCCAGGCCCGCAAGGCATTCGTCGCCGCCGGGCTGGGGCCTGCGGATTTGCTGCAGGCGGCGGAAAACTCGCGCGATCATGGCAGCCCCTTGGGTCTGACGCCGGAAAAGCTGGTGGACCGGCTGGAATGGCTGGCCGACGATCAAGAGGTGGAGATGGTGCTGGACAAGGCGAAGGCCGACGTTCTGCTGACCGTTTCTTCCATCGAGGCGATGAAATACCCCACCTCGCTTTCCGCCATGGCCAAGATCCTGACCCATGCCGGGGTGGACTGGACGTTTTCCTCCAAAGGATACGAGGCGACCAACTTCGGCTTTCTGGCCGGGAAACCCGATATTGCCAAGACCATGATCCTGCGCATCGTCGAGGCTGCCGAGGCGGTGGGGGCCAAGACCGTCGTCATTCCCGAATGTGGCCATGCTTACGGCGTGATGCGCTGGGGGGGTGCCAACATCCTTGGCCGCCCGCTGCCGTTCGAGGTGCTGCACATCACCGAATACATGGCCAAGCTGAAACGCGAGGGCAAGCTGAAGCTGAAGCCCTATGACAAGCCGATGACCTATCACGACCCGTGCCAGGTGTCGCGCCGGGGCGGGGCGGCGGCGGATGCGCGCTATATCCTGGAAGATTTTGCCACCGATTTCCACGAGATGACCCCCACCGCCGAAATGAACTGGTGCTGCGGCGGTGGCGGCGGCGTGCAGGCGATCAGCCGGGGCGCCGATCTTCGGCACAAGGTGTTCAAGATCAAGATGGATCAGGTCGCCGCCACCGGCACCGGCACGCTGGTTTCGGCCTGCGCCAACTGCCGCGTGACGATGGAGGAAAGCAAGGCGCACTGGAAATGGGACGGCGGGCTGGAAAGCCTGGTCGAGATCGTGGCCGAGCATCTGGACGAAGGCTGAGCGACCGGTCTTTCCACCGGCCTGCCGCCGGTTGCGTTATCTGCTGGCCGGTTCAGGTACCGGGGCATAAGGCGGCGCGCCCGGGTAGTCGTTGCCCGACATTCCGAACGGCACAAAGCTGTTCACTGCCCCCATCATCGGCCCGATGCTCTGATCCAGATTGCTGGTCGAATGTTGCATCAGCGCGACGGCGCTGCCCATCTGGCCGACCGTTCCGGCAAGGCCGGTCATCGTCGCGTCCATCGTGGTGATCGACCGCCGCATGCCCGTCATGTCGCCGCTGATGTCGGTGATCTTGTCGTGCATGTTCGCCATGGTCAGCGCCATCGCCTGCATCTGCTGTGTCATCAGCACGGTCTGATCCACCGCGCGCCGCACGTCTCCGGTCAGTTGATAGATCAGGAAGAAGCCGTAGAACGCCAGAACGATAAAGCCGGTCATGCCGGCATAGACGATGATCCGCACCGTCTTCAGCGCGCCTGCCACCCGTTCCAGATAGGCCAGGTATTCCGGTGGCCGGTAAACCTCGCCCCGCAGGACAGCACCACTGTTGGAAAAGTCGATCTCCGGGTCTTTCCGCTCGGACCCGTCGCTGTTGTCGGTTTGCCGTTTCACAAGCGGGCCTTTCAGAGTTGCGCCGGTGCAATCCATGCAGGGCAGTTTTCATTGCAGCGGCGGCGAGGCCAGTGTCAGGGCTTTGCCGCCGGATCGCTTGAAAGGCGGCGTTCAAGATCGTCACCAAGAGCAGGCTGGATGCGGCGCACTGCCGGGATCATGGTGCGGGCGGCTGCGGTCTGACCGGCGGCGATCAGGCGAACCGCGGTTTCGTGATAGGTGGTGGCGGCTTCGTCGATCCGGCCGGCGTTGAAGAACACGTTGCCCAGTTCGCCGCGCGCGGTGGTATCGTCGGGATGGCTGGCCAGGATGCCGCGGTAAGCCTCAATGGCCGCCTTGAGGTCGCCGCGCGCAAAGGCGGCGCGGGCGGGTTCCAGATCGGCCACAGCCGCATCGGCCACAGGCTTGGCGGCGGGCGGCTGGGTTGGCTTCACCACCGGCGGTTGCGGCTTTGTCACCCGGTCGGCCACGGGTGCGGCGCTGTGCCCGGCCCCGGCCACCTGCCGGTCGAGAAAGGACGAAACCGAGGGCAGGCGACTGCTGCTCCAGACTCCGAGCAGAAAAAACACGACGGCATAAAACAGCCAGGTTCCGATACGCGCGATCATGGCGCCTCACTTTCTGGTCGAATACAGGCGGTCGGGAAGGCCAGGGCGATCCGGGCCATCCGTGCAGGGCAATGGGCCACGGCGGTCCCGGCTCTCATCCGGCAGGGCCGGAAATGCCGCGCGGAAAGACACCCCAGGGCGCGGTCATGCCAGGGTAGCCCGACGCCGGATTTCCCCAGGGACTGCCATAGCCGGGGAAACCACCAGCGCCCGGATAGCCGCCGTAACCCGGATAGCCGCCGTAACCGGGGTAGCCGCCATAGCCGGGATACCCGCCCCCCCAGCCGTTACCGGAGCCATTGCCCCAGCCGCCAAAGCCCGAGCTGATGCTCATGCCGCCGGTCCCCCAACCGCTGCCGTTGCCGCCAAAGCCCGGATAGGCGCCCCAGGGCCCGCCGCCAAAAGGCCCGCCCCCCCATGGGCTGCCACCCCAGGGGTTCCCGCCCCACGGGTTCCCACCCCAGGGACTGCCGCCCCAGGGGCTTCCCCCCCACGGACTGCCGCCCATCGGGCTGACTCCCATGGGACTGGGGCCCCACATCTGGGCTTGGGCTGCACCGCTCAGGCAGATCAAGGCGGTGAAGGTCAGGGCTCCCACTGTCTTTCGAATCTGTTTCATCGTCCTCTCCGGTGTGAGGTTGGCGTTCGGCGGGCATTGGGTCCGGTCACCGCGCCACGTCGTGGGTAGGCTGGCGCCCGAAGGCGCCAGCGTTCGTCATTACCAGTTCGGGCCCCAGCCGTTGTTGCCCCAGCCATTGCCGTTGCCCCAACCGTTGCCATTGCCCCAGCCATTGCCATTGCCCCAGCCATTGCCGTTACCCCAGCCGCCGCCGTTCATGTTCGAACCGCCCCCGAAACCGAAGCCGCCGTTCATGTTGCCATTGGCATAGCCGTTGCCGTTGCCATAGCCATTGCCGTTGCCATAAGCGTTGCCGTTGCCGTAGCCGTTACCCCAGCCATTGCCATTGCCGTTGCCCCAGCCGTTGCCACGGCCATTTCCGCCGCCATTGCCCCAGCCATTGCCGTTGCCCCAGCCGTTTCCGCCGCCGTTACCGCCGCCGTTACCCCAGCCATTGCCGCCGCCGCCGAAACCGAAGCCGCCGTTCATGTTGCCGTTGGCGTTGCCATTGCCATAGCCATTTCCGTAGGCATTGCCGTTGCCGTAACCGTTGCCGTAGCCGCCATTGTACGGATTGCCGAAATAGGGCGGCGGCGGGCCCCAGCCTTGTGCCGGCGGCGGCGGTGCGCCCCAGCCCTGTTGCGGTGCACCCGGCGGCTGCTGCGGCATCTGGCCGTTCTGCATCTGCGACTGGTCACCGGGCTGCGGCGCGCCGGCATAGGGGCCGCTGGGCGGCGGGGTCGGGGCGGCCTCCTGAGCATAGCCGATGGCGGTGGAAGCCCCCAACGCCGCAATGATCAGAAAACTGGAAATCTTACGCATTTTCGTCTCCTTCAGTTTGTGGAGTTGGGCCGGAATGGCCGTCCCTACCAGTTGCGTGGCAAAGCGCCGGAGCGCTCGCGCCACCAGTTCCATGTCTGTGCATTGGTCCAGCCCGACATCGGGGTGCTCCAGGGCACGAACATGTATGGCGTGCTCAGACCCCAGGGATTGAAGGGGTCTGTCGTGGCATTGATCTGGCCAAAGCTGCCCAGCATCATCTGATCGTTCGGCTGGTCGCCGCGTTGGCCGTAAGGCAGGTAAGCCCGAGGATTTGCCGCCAGCGGCGAGATATAGGGCTGGCCATACCCCGGATCGGTGGGCAGCGTGCCCTCGGCGCCGCCGGAAAAGCCGTTGCCCTGACAAAGCGGCTGACAATCCCCACCCGGGGCCGAGGCATAAGGCCCGGCATTGTAGCCGCCATATTGCGCCGCACCATTTGGTGCCCGGCTGGCGCTGAGTTCGCCAAAGGTGTCGGCCCACGCTGGCAGCGCAGCACCGGTCAGCACCAGAAACACCACGGTTGCGCGCGCCGGTGCGGTCGATCTGATTGGCAGCATGTTCGAACGCCTCCTCATGATTTCGGCCTGCGGAGCGGTTTCTTCGCCTTGGGTTCCGGTTTCCCGCTGTCGACCTCTGGTGGCAGTTCAGCGGCAGCCGGGGCAGCTTCGGTTTTGCGTTCCAGCCGGGCCGGGCGGCCTGCGGGCGCTGCGGGCACGCCGCTGTCGGATTTGCGCAGCAAGGGTGCCGGGCGGCCCGATGGCGGGTTGGCGGCAGCGGCTTCCGGCGCTTCGGATCGGCGCTGCAGCGGTGCCGGGCGGCCCGGTGTTGCGGCAGGCGCTGCGGCGGTCTCGTCGCCACGACGCGCCAGTTTCGCCGGGCGCCCCGATGGTGGGCTGGGGGCTGTGGGTGCCGGCCCGCCGTTGTTCGGGCCGGGGCCGTTGTCGGGTGCAGACGGTGGGGCTGACGGTCCACCATCGGCAACCGCGGCCAGAAAGCGCCGACGCACCGAGATGCAGCCCAGCGGGATCACCACCAGCGTCAGGAACGTGGCCACCAGCGAGCCGAACAGCAGCGACACCGCCATGCCGCGGAAGATCGGGTCGCCCAGCAGCACCATCGAGCCGATCACCAGCGCCAGCGCCGTGATCAGGATCGGCCGCAACCGCACCTGTGCCGCCAGGGTGATGGCATCCTTGACATCGCGGCCGCCCTGCACCTCGGCGCGGGCGAACTCCACCAGAAGGATCGAGTTGCGCACGATGATGCCCGCCAGCGCAATGAAGCCGATCATCGAGGTGGCGGTAAAGTCGGCGCCCAGCAGCCAGTGCCCCGGAATGATGCCGATCAGCGTCAGCGGAATCGGCGCCATCACCACCGCCGGCAACAGGAAGCTGCGGAATTCCGCCACCACCAGGAAATAGATCAGCACCAGCGCCGCGATGAACGCCAGCCCCATGTCGCGGAAGGTGACGTAAGTAACCTCCCACTCGCCGTCCCATTTGAAGCCGGACACGTCAGACGAGGTCGGGCGGCTGAAGTAATGGCCGCTGATGGTCTGTCCGTCGGGTGTGACGTAGGATTTCAGCGCGCGGTCCACCGCCAGCATGCCGTAAAGCGGCGCACCCAGCGGGCCGACCACATCCGCGGTCACATATTCCAGCGCGCGCAGATCCTTGTGATAGATCGGCGGTTCGACCGGCACCTGCACAAAGCGGCCAAGCTCGCCCAGCGGCACTGTGCCCCCGGTGGCAGTCGGGATCGGCAGCACCAGCAGGTTGCCAAGGTTGACCCGCGTCGCCAGCGGCGTTTGCAGCACGATCACCGCCTGTTCCAGATTGAAGGTGTTCTGCAACGGCCCGACCTGATAGCCGCCAACCGCCAGCGCGACCTCGCGGTTGATCGCCTCGACGCTGACCCCGGCCATCGCGGCGCGCAGCCGGTCCACGGTGAACTCCAGCCGGTCAAACGGCTCTTCCATGAAGCTGTTCACGTCGGCCACGTCGGGCGTCGCTTTGAGGATGCCTTCGATATGGCTGGCAACCTCGCGGCGGATTTCCGCGGTGGGGCCGTAAAGCTCGACCACCACCGGGGCAAGCACTGGCGGCCCGGGCGGCGCTTCGGCGATGGTCAGGCGGGCATTGGCCTCGGCGGCAATCGGGGCCAGCACCGCGCGGATCTCGGAGGCGATCTCATGGCTGGAGCGGACGCGTTCCTTCTTGTCCACCAAAGCGATGGCGATATCGCCCTGCCAGGGTTGCCCGCGCAGGAAGTAGTGCCGCACCAAGCCGTTGAAATTGAACGGCGAGGCGGTTCCGGCATAGGTCTGAAAGCCGGTGATCTCGGGGATCTGTTCCAGTTGCGCGCCGATGCGCTTGGCCAGGTTCTCGGTCACGAACAGGTCGGTGCCCTCGGGCATGTCGATCACGGCCTGCATTTCGGCGTTGTTGTCGAAGGGCAGCATCTTGAACGCCACCAGCTTCAGCGGAAACATCGCCACGGCGCCCAACATGCAGGCGATAATCGCCAGCAACGTCAGCCGCCCGATCAGCCGGCTGTCGATGATCGGGGTGATCAGCTTGCTGTAGTATTTGGCGATGATCGTGGTTTGCCGGTGTTCGGATGCCGCCGCCTTGCGCAGCGTCGCCATCGAGGGTTTCACCTTGGCCGCCAGCCAGGGCACGAACACGAAGGCCGCAAACAGCGAGAACACCATCGCCGCCGAGGACAGCACCGGGATCGGCAGCATGTAAGGCCCCATCATGCCGCTGACGAATCCCATCGGCAGCAGCGCCGCGACCACGGTAAAGGTGGCAAGAATGGTGGGGTTGCCGACCTCGTCCACCGCGGCAACGGTGACCTCGTCGCCGGTATCCTCTTGCGCCAGCCAGCGGCGGTAGATGTTCTCGACCACCACGATGGCATCATCGACCAGAATCCCGATGGCGAAGACCAGCGCGAACATCGACACCCGGTTGATGGTGAAATTCAGCACATAGGCCACCGCCAGCGACATCAAGAGCACGGCGGGAATGGTGATCAGCACGATGATCGCGGGGCGCACCCCCATGGTGACGAAGGCCAGCACCGTCACCAGCGCCGAGACGATGAACAGCTTCAGGATCAGGTGCGAGACCTTGTCGGAGGCGGTGGCGCCGTAGTTGCGCGTCACCGTCACATCCACCGCCGCCGGGATCAGCGTGCCGGTCATCGCCTGCAATTCATCCAGCACGGTGGTTGCCACATCGACGCCGTTGGTGCCGTGCTTCTTGGCCACCGCCACCGTCACCGCCGCCTTGGTGGTAAAGGCGCCATCCTCGCCGCGCTGGGTGTCTGCGACGATCGAGCGGGTCTCGGAGTCGCCCAGCCGGATGCTGGCGATGTCGCGCAGAAACACCGGCCGGTTCTGGTTCACCGCAACCACCAGATCACCGATCTCGGCGGCATTGGTCAGCAGATCGCCGGAAAACACATCAAACCACAGGCTGCCGTCGATCACATTGCCCGCAGGCACCCGCTGGTTCGCCGCCGAGATCGCCTGCGCCACCATGCTCATGGTCAACTGGAACGTCGCCAGCCGGGCCGGATCGACCTCGACCCGCACCTGTTCCAGACTGCCGCCGGTGACAAAGCTGAGGCCGGTGTTGGGCAGCGACTTGAACCGCTGTTCCACATCCAGCCCAAGCTTGCGCAACTGCACCAGATCAAGCTGATCGGAGGCCAGCGTCACCGTGACCAGCGGCACATCGTCGATCGACTTCGGCTTGACCAGCGGCGGCAGCACGCCCTTGGGGATGCGGTCCATGTTGGATTGCAGCTTGTCATACAGCTTGACCAGCGACGATTCCATCTGCTCGCCGACCTCGAACTGCACCGTGACCATCGACATGCCGTCACGCGACATCGAATAGACGTGCTTGACCCCGGAAAGCTCGGACATCAGCCGTTCCAGCGGTTCCGAGATCAGGTTGGTCACCTCGGCCGCCGAGGCGCCGGGATCGGCCACCATGATATCGACCATCGGCACCGAGATTTGCGGGTCTTCCTCGCGCGGGGTGACCATCAGGCCCAAGGCCCCGATCAGGAAAAACCCCGCCAGCAGCAAGGGAGTCAGCGGCGAGCGGATGAAGGCCCGCGCCGTGCGCCCGGCGATGCCAAGACCCCAGGCACCGCCATGACCGGCGACCGCGGCATGTGCCGGGGCGTCAGGCTGGGAAATGGGGGACATCGGCTCGGTCATGGCGTTCTGTGCACCCCCCGGTCAGCGGTTGGACCCGGCGAGCGAGTCGCCGGATTTGAGGTCAGCCGACGGATTTGCCACCACCGACTCGCCGGTTTGCAGCCCCGACAGCACGGCGGTGTTGGGGCCCTGCACCTCGCCCAGCCGCAGCACACGCATCTCGACCGTGCCGCGGCCATCCACCGCAAAGGCCACTGGCAAGCTGCCGCGCCGGGCGATGGCCGAGTTCGGAATCGCCGGGGCCAGCGCCGAGGGGCTGCCGCCACCCGGCTGTGTCACCCAGGCCACCGCAAACATGCCCGGTGCCGCCGGGGCATCGGCCGGCAGGGCCAGCCGCACCGTCACTGTGCGCTGGCCATCCGACGCGCCCGGAAAGATTTGTGATACCGGTGCCCAAAGGTTCACCGCGCCCAGCGTGACCGGCACCTGCTCGCCGACCCGCAGGTTGGCCACCTGTTCCAGCGGCACCTCGATGCGCAGGTCCAGTTGGTCCACATCCGCCAGATCCATCAGCGGCTGGCCCGGTTGCACAATGTCGCCCACCCGCACATAGCGCTGCATGATCGCGGCCTGGGCCGGGGCCACCGCCCGCAGATCGCGCAGGCGGGCATCCAGCATGTCGATATGCGCCTGCGCACCGGCCAGCGCGGCAATCTGCCCCTCGTAGGCCATGCGCGCTGCGTTCACGACAGGCCAGTCTTTCTGCGCCTGCTGTTGGGTCAGCATCGGGCTGGAACTGCCGAAGGGTGTGGTGGGGCTGCCGGTCAGGCCGGGCAGCATCTGGCCGAAAAAGCTTTGCGCCATATTGTAAAGCGGCACCGACGAGCGGTCGTAGGCATCGTAAAGCGGCCCGCCAAGCGGCGAGGTGCGGTTGCCGTACAGGTCGTGGTAAAGCTGGGTCTGGGCGTTTTGCGACCGGGCCATTTCGGCCGACAGCGTGGCCCAGGCGGCGCGGTATTCCGGCTGCAAGCCGCTGTCATCCAGCGCCACCGCAACCTGACCCGCCTGCAACCGCTCGCCTTCTTGCCCGGCGACATAGGTCACCCGGCCCGGTGCCTGCGCCGTCAGTCGCACCGAATGGCGCGGCTCGACATGACCACCCAGCCGCACGCGCTCGGCGGCGGGCATCTGCGACACCGCCACCACCTGGTCGCGCATCGTGAAAAATGCATTTGCCTGAGCCACGGCAACCGGCGCTTCCGGCGCGGGGGTTCCGCCGCCCAGCCACCACACCACGATCCCGCCGGCCAAAGCCGCAAGAAAAAAGGTGCCAAATCTGGAAACCGCAGAACTCATGCAGCCAGCCCTTTCGCGCACATTAAGAAGGTCTTGCAGATCAGCTGGTCGCGACGCGCCCCATCACCGAGAAGCTCTTGATGAAGGGGCCGGCCATCGCCGGATTCTTCACCATGGCACCATAGTCGCCGGTCTTGAATTTCAGCTTGCCGGTGGTGTAGGCCATGCCCATCGCCATCATGCCAAGCCCGCCGTCGCACCACTTTTTCCAGTCAGCGGGCTTGGCCCGAAGATCCCAGTTCAGCGGTTGACCGCTGTAGGCACCGGCGCCGGTGACATAGCCATTCTCGACTTGCAAATAGCCGCGCGGCTGATCTTCGCCGTCAAAGCCATAGCCGATGTTCGAACTGAAGCCGATCTTGGCCAGCGCATCGCCAAGGTCGGATTCGTCGTTCCAGGCATTGCCGTAATCGACCATCCAGTCGTCAGAAAACAATTCGGGCATTGATCAGCTCCTCCACTTCAGGCGGCCCTCCCAAGCCACCTTTCCTCCGTCTTGCGTCCACACGTTCAGATCGTGCGGTCCAGTCTTTTTGGCTGCTCGGCGAGGCTCGGGTAGAAATATTTTTTTTCCGAATCGGTATTTTCAATTAACTTGTGTTTATATCTTTCCATATACCGTTAACGACATTCTTGTCTATGGTATTGTTTGGCCAATCATTTCTTGAATTCGCCGGCAGGTTTCGCGTGCCGACACAATCCAGCTCCGCTGGCTGGCTTAAACTCGATGACGTCAACAATCCGATCCGAATCGCGCAGCCTTGATGGATGTGCCGACGAGATGACGCAACCTGGGCTTGCGTGTGCAAGTGGTTGTCAAATGTCACACGGTCGCCCCAAGCGGCCCGAAACTGCGGTCAGGCACCCGGGATTGGCGCGTCCGCCGCCAATGGGGCTGCAATCGCCGCGCCCAAGGCAGTGGCGAAATCCTGTGGCGTGGCGGTCAGGATTCCGGCACGGGCGCGGGTGAAAAACGCCGCGACGGCGCTGTCGATCTCGGCCACGGCAACGCCGCGCAGCGCGGCTTCCAGATCGGGGATGATGCGCGGCGGCGTGGCGAAGAAGTCGCCGGTGAACAGCACTTCGCGGATGCGGTCCTGACCCGGGCCTTCCAGCCGCAGATGGGCTGTGATGCTGCCGCCTGGGCTGGCATGGCTGGCCTGGCGCACGTCGGCCGCGGCAGAGTTGTCAAGGCTGTAAACGAAGTCGTCCTGACCGATTTCCTCGGCAAATATGCGGGCGGCGGCGGCTTCCTCGCCGGGCAAGATCGCGCCCCAGACCGGGTCAATACCCAGCCGTTCGGCAAAGGCCGCCAGCAGCGCCTCTTTCACCTCGGCGGCAGGCGGCGGTGCGCCGTTGAACAGCTCGGTCAGGGTGACCACGCGCTGTGCGGCATTGCTTTGGCCATGCCGGGCCAGCTTGGCGGCGGGGATGTTCAGCAGCGACGCCATCCGCGCGCCGTCCATGGCCACCAGCACGGTGCCCTGATAAAAGATCGTGTCATCGTCGAAAAACCCGCCGGTGCCCGAGATCTTGCGGCCCTCCACCTCGATATCGTTGCGCGGGCGATAGCGGGCACTGATGCCCAGCCGCGACATGCCATCCGCCGCCGCCTCGCAGAACGCCCGCGCCACCTCGGCCAGCGTCGGCAGGCCCAGCGTGACCCGGTTGGCCACGATCTCCCAGCCGAACTGGCCTTCATCCAGATACAGCGCGCCACCACCGGTGACCCTGCGCCCGATGCCGACCCCCGCCGCCCGGCAGGCCGGCAGGTTCAATTCCTGGCTGATCGCCTGATGCCGCCCGACCAGCACCGAGGGCGGAAAGGTCAGAAAGCGGATGGTGTCCGGCGTGGTGCCCGCCCGGTGCCCCTCGATCAGCGCCTGATCGAAGGCCATCTGGTCGCGGCAATGCCGGATGCCGGTGTCGATCACCCGAAAGGGTCTGGCCATGGTGTCCCCCGCTTATAGCGTGTCGAATTCCTCGCCCGGCGTGTAGCTTTCGCCGGGGCGGTTCATGTCCAACTGGCTGCGCACCTTGCGGATATCGACCGGCTGCAACGGGAACGGATACGAGGCGATGTCCGACACCGGGCTGTCGCCATAGGGCCGGTCGCAGGCCGAGATATCCTCGGCAAACTTGCCCGGGCAGCCCGAGGTGCGAAAGGCGATGCCGGCGTCGATGATGGCGGAAAGCTCGGATGCGGGCAGGCCGAAATCGGTAACCCGGCCCTGATCGTCGAACCGCATCTGATCCAGCCGCACGCCGCAGTAATCCAGCAGATAACGCGCCAGCTGCACCCGGCGCCACTGATCGCGCGGAGTGGCGGGCAGGTGGTCCATCAGGCTGCCCTTCTCCGGGAAAAAGCAGAACAGATGGCTGTGGCCGCCCAGATCGACCAGGTTTTGCACCACTTCCAGCGTGTCTCGTTCGCTTTCGCCCATGCCGACGATCAGATGCGCGCCGAACTTCTGCGGGCCAAAGACGTCGCGGGCATCCATCAGGATTTCCCAATATTTGGCCCAGGTGTGCGGCGACTGCACGCCCTTGCCGCGGGTGCGGTCGAAAATCTCGGGCGTGGCGGCATCCAGCGCCACGGTGAAAATGTCCGACCCCATGTCACGCAGCCGGGTCACATCGGCGCGGGTCATGGTCGTGGGATTGGACAGGATCGAGATCGGCAGCGCGTCGGGGTCGATCCGGTCGGTCCATTTCTTCAGCACGGTAAAGGTGTCGGCATCGGAATTGGGATGGGTGATCATCGAGATGCACATGCGGTGAAACGGCGTGCCGGGCAGGTCGGCGGCGATGCGGTCCACCACCTCGTCCATCGGCACGGCGGGCCAATCGACGCGAATGAAATTGCGGTCGGCATAGTTGCGCTCGGCCTCGCGGTGGCGGGCCAGACCGCAATAGGCGCAATTGGCGCGGCAACCTTCGGGGTAGGTCAGCAGCAGGTTCAGGCAGCGGGTGCAGGCGCAGCCATGCATCTTGCCTTCCACCAGCCCCAGCGTGATCGCGGCGGCGGTGGACATCTGCACATAATCAGGCGAGCGCATGTTGGGCGTCATCACCCGGTAGTCGGGGCGGTAAAGCCCGTCCGGGGTCACGTCGGCCTGGGTGACCGGGCGGCCATTGCGCAGGGCTTGCGGCACCTTTTCCGGGTGACGCGGCTGCATCGCTTCGAACGGGTTGAAATCAAGGCCATCGGCGCGGGGTTGCGCCGGTTGGGTGCCTTCGGGTTTCAGACAGGTCATGCGGGAATCTCCTCGGGCAAGGGGCTGCGCTGCCAGTAGTCGCCAAAGGCGATCCAGGAGCGGCGAAGGGCGGCAGGCCCCGGAAGGCCGCCGCGGGCATAGTGCGACATCAACTCGCCGCGGCGCTGCAACGCCAGGGCCAGCGAGGGGCCAAGCAGGTCGGTCACCTCCTCGGCGTAGTCAACGGCGGCTTCAGGTTTTCCTGCGGCGATCCGGGCGGCGGCATCCCCCGCCAGGCGGCCCGACAGCACGGCGGCATTGATCCCGGCGCCGGTGATCGGGTTGGCCAGCCCCGCCGCATCACCCGCCAGCAGCACCGGCATGCCACCGGCGCGGCCTTCCAGCCCGCAAATGCCGCCCACCGGAATCGCCCCGCCGGTCAGGCGGCGGATGGCGGGGCCAATCCGGCCCTCGGCCACAAGCTGACGGCGCAGGGTTTCCAGCAGCGGTTTCAGCAGCGCCTTGGCTTCGGGCGCCACACCGAGCCCCAGGTTCGCCTCGGCACCGCGCGGGAACAGCCAGCCATAGCCGCCCACCATTTCCGGCGACAGGAAAATATCGGTGGCCTGATGCGGCGCGGTCAGCGGCACGGTGATCTGCCGCGCCTCGACCAGCGCGCGGTTTTCCATCCCGGACAGCCGCCCCACGGTCGAGCGCGGCCCATCGGCGCCAATGATCACCTGCGGATAAAAGCAGTCGCCCGAGGCAAGACGCGCCTCGCCGTTCTCGACCGTCAGCAGGGCCTCGGCGGTGATGATGGTTGCCCCGGCAGCGCGGGCTTCGTCAACCAATGCCGCATCAAAGGCCGCTCTGTCGATCATCACGCCGCGGAAATCCGGAGTATGGGTGCAGGTGCCGCCCAGATAGGTGTCCATCGCCGCGATTTCTTGCAGTGCCGCCAGCCGCACCGCTGCGGTATCGGCCCCCAGCAACGCGGGCACGAACTCGGCGCATTGCACCGGCAGGCCGGGGGTCGGGCGGCGGTCCAGCGCCAGCACCCTTGCACCCGACCGGGCCGCAGCCGTAGCAGCCGAAGCGCCGGCCGGGCCAAGCCCCACCACCAGAACATCGACCCGGTTCATCCGCCCGCCACCGTGGTCAACCCTGGCAGCTTGCCGCCCACCTTGATCGAACAGCAGGCGTGTTCCTGATGCCATTTCCGCCCGGTCAGCGCCGCCACCCCCAAGGCCCCCTCGGCGGGAAAGGCGATGCCGTCCAGCCCCGCCATCACCGCATAGGCATCGACCAGCCGCTTGTGCATGCCGCCGGGCCGCGCGCAGCCCAGCAGCACTTCGCGTTCCCCCAACACCTCGCGCGCTTGCAGGAAGATGCGGCCCACCTCGGCCGGATCGGGGGTGACGAAGGTGCCGGGGCGGGCGTAATAGGGCATGATCACCACCAGCACCAAGGCCTTGACAGGATAGCGCGCCACCATCTCCAGCGCCCGCGCCTCGCCCAGAATCCGGCCATAATGCAGCCCGATGACGATATGAGGCGAGATTTCCATGCCGGTCGCGGTCAGTGCCGCCAAAGTCGCCTCGAAATCCTCGACCGGGCGATCCAGATGATAGACCTCGCGGATGGTGGCATCGGCGCCGATCACATCCATCATCGCGGTATCGACCCCGGCAGCCTCCATCCGCCGCGCTTCGGTTTCGGTGGTCAGCGCGGTGTGGATGGCAATCTTCAGCGCCGGAAAATCGCGCTTCAGCCCCTCAATCACCGGATAAAACCGCTCATAGCGGATCTCGTTGCGCCGGTTCGACCCGCCCGACAACAGGAACCCCTGCAAGCCCTGCGTCCGCACCAGATCGCGCACCTTGGTATCCAGATCCTCGGCCCGCAGCGCCGGGATCATCGGGTCGAGTATCTTGGCCTGACAATGGTCGCAATCCAGCGCACAGGCCCCACCGGTGATCGAAAACGCCGGGAACGAGTTCTTGCCGCAGCCCTTCACATCGGCGGTTTCGTATTCCTTGAAGGTCGGGGTTGAAAATTTCAGCCGCCGCGCGTGAGCACGGGCGGCATGCGCCTGCATCTCGGCCACCAGGTCCGCATCAAACTCGGCATCCTCCAGCGCCTCGATCCGGCGGATGCGGTCGAGCCAGCCTGACCCGGCTGCGGTAGTGCTTGTGCCGTCCATCACATCCCTCATCCAGCAGCCACCGCAGGGCGGTGCGCCGCGACAATCGACTCGATCTCGGGCCGGATCGGCCCGTCATTGCGCGCGTCCAGCAGGGTGGTCAGCCAAAGCGGGTCGCGTTCGTCATCATCCACCAGATCGCAGTCCAGCGCCTGCAAAATCGACTGCGCTTGCGGGGGCAGCACATCCGGGATCGCCTGCCCGCTGAGCCGCGCCCACATGCCGGCCCAGGCCCGGCCCAGCGTCCAGGGGTTGTAGCCGCCACCGCCCAGCACCACGGCGGCCGGGGTCAGGGCCACCAACGCCTCGACCGCCGCCCAAAGCGCGCCATTCGACAGCATCAGCCCCGACAGCGGATCGCCCTGCAAGGCATCGGCACCCATGGTCACCACCACCGCATCGGGGCGAAAGTCGCGCGCCAGAGGCAGGACAGCCGCCTGCACCAGCCGGTCGAACTCGCTGTCGTTCAGCCCTGCCGGCACCGGCAGGTTGCACGCCCCGCCGCCGTCTGAAAGCGCGCCGGTGAACGGCCAGCGCCCGGCCTGATGCATCGAGATCGTCCGCACCCGTGGGTCGGCGGCAAAGGCCGCCTCGACCCCGTCGCCGTGATGCGCGTCCAGATCGACATAAACCACCCTTGCGCGGCCCAGATCCAGCAGCCGCAGGATGGCGAACACCGGGTCGTTGAAGAAACAGAAACCGTTGGCGCGGTCGGGCATCCCATGATGGGTGCCGCCCGCCGGATGATAGGCAACAGCCCCGGCATGCGCCAGGTCTGCTGCCAGCACAGAGCCGCCGACCGACGTGGCCGCCCGCTGCCAAAGCCCGGGAAACACCGGGTTTTCCAGCGTGCCGAGGTTATGGCGTGCCTGATCTTCCGGGCTTGCCCGCCCGGCAGCCTCGGCCCGCAGCATCGCCTCCAGATAGGCCGGGGTGTGAAAGCGTTCCAGAAAGGCGCGGTCGGCCACCGGGCTTTCCAGCACCGGATGGTCTGGCCCGGTCCAGCCCAGCGCCGCACACAACGCCTCGACCGTGCCGATGCGCGGGATAGCCAGCGGGTGGTTGCCGCGGTAGCCGGTCTGGCGATAGATCGCAGCCGAGATGAAATGTGCCTTCATCGCCAACCCGCATGGGCATTTGCGCAGGTGCACCCGCGGTCACCTTGGGACGAAACAGCGCGATGCATGGAATTCAGTGCAGTTCCGGCCAAGCCACCCTCCCCCAAGCAAAGCGACTCTCGCCGCCGATGACATTCTAAAAACGTTATATGGGAAACCTGCGCTGTCAAATCTATTCTCAGCCGCAGCGCGGCACGTTTGGCCGGGCGCATCGGCACCAAAGAGCCTGACAAGCCCGGCCAACGTTCGCAGCAAGCCAAGGCCGTGGTACCCAACGGCATGTTCAGAGCACCCCCTTGTTCACCGGATGGTCGCGGTTGCCCTCGATGTAGCTGACCTTGCCGGATTTCA
>NZ_ACYY01000009.1 GCF_000176015.1 Rhodobacter ferrooxidans
ACGGGGTCGCACCGATGTGCCGAAAATCGTGGATTGGTACATGGACGGCAAGATCCAGATCGACCCGATGATCACCCATATCCTGACGCTGGACGACATCAACAAGGGGTTCGACCTGATGCATTCCGGCGAATCCATCCGGTCGGTCGTGGTGTATTGATGCAAATCCTGTCGCAAAGCCAAAGCCACGGCGGCACCCAGACGGTGTTCCGACACCGCTCGGCGGTTTGCGACTGCGAGATGACCTTTGGCGTTTTCCTGCCGCCGCAGGCCAAGGCGCATCCGGTGCCGCTGCTGTGGTATCTTTCCGGGCTGACCTGCACCCACGAGAACGCCATGACCAAGGCCGGGTTGCAGGCACATGCCGCGAGATACGGGCTGGCGCTGGTGTTTCCCGACACTTCGCCGCGCGGCGCCGGGGTGGCTGACGACGACGCTTATGATCTGGGCCAGGGCGCCGGGTTCTATGTCGATGCGACGCAGGAACCCTGGAGCCGCCACTACCGGATGTTCGCCTATGTGGTGCACGAATTGCGCGCCCTGCTGGCCGAGGCGCTGCCGCTGAACGGCAGCCACGGCATCACCGGTCATTCGATGGGCGGCCATGGCGCGCTGACCATCGCGCTGCGCAATCCGGCGCTGTTCCGCTCGGTTTCCGCCTTTGCGCCGATCAGCAACCCGACCCGCTCGGACTGGGGTCGGCGGCAGTTCTCGGCCTATCTGGGCGATGACGAGGCGGCCTGGGCCGGGCATGACGCCAGCCTCTTGCTGGCCGCACATGGCTGGCCGGGCGACATTCTGATTGATCAGGGCACCGCCGACCAGTTTCTGGACCAGTTGCGCCCCGAGGTGCTGGCCGGGCTGATCGCCAGCCGCCGCCAGCCCGCCACGCTGCGGCTGCAGGGCGGTTACGACCACAGCTATGCCTTCGTCGCCAGCTTTGGCGAAGACCACGTGCGCTGGCACGCCGAAC
This sequence comes from Rhodobacter ferrooxidans, assembly GCF_000176015.1. GTDB lineage: Bacteria > Pseudomonadota > Alphaproteobacteria > Rhodobacterales > Rhodobacteraceae > Pseudorhodobacter_B > Pseudorhodobacter_B ferrooxidans. The sequence continues at coordinate 974 of NZ_ACYY01000009.1, forward strand.
GGCTGCTGGCGGCATGACCGCCCCGCCAGCCCCCGAAAGGAGACCGGATACCGACTGACACCAAGGATTTCGCGCGAAACCGATCCCGGAAAGAAGGAGGCCGCAAGGTCTTTCCGGGGCGCAGGGGGCAGGCCCTGATCGGGGACAATCACATGGGAGGTGACAATGAACAGAATAATTCTGCTGACCACCGCGCTGTCGCTGGGAGGTGCGCTGAGCGTAAGCGCCAACCCCGCGTTGCAGGCGCTGATCGACGACCCGAACCAATGGGTGATCCAGACCGGCGACTATGCCAACCAGCGCTATTCCGAGCTTGACCAGATCAACACCGGCAACGTCGCGGACCTGCAGGTGGCCTGGACCTTCTCGACCGGGGTGCTGCGCGGCCATGAAGGCTCGCCGCTGGTGGTGGGCGACATCATGTATGTCCACTCGCCGTTTCCCAACAAGGTCTATGCGCTGGACCTGAACGACAACGGCAAGATCATCTGGCGCTACGAGCCGGTGCAGGATCCGACGGTGATCCCGGTGATGTGCTGCGACACGGTGAACCGCGGTGTGGCCTATGCCGATGGCAAGATCTTCCTGCACCAGGCCGATACCACGGTGGTGGCGCTGGATGCGCTGACCGGCGCCGTGGTCTGGAGCGTCAAGAACGGCGATCCGACCAAGGGCGAGACCAACACCGCCACGGTGATGCCGGTGAAGGACAAGCTGATCGTCGGCATCTCGGGTGGCGAGTTCGGGGTGCGCGGGTCGGTGACGGCCTACAACATCGCCGATGGCAGCCTGGCCTGGCGCGGCTATTCGATGGGGCCCGACAGCGACACGCTGATCGACCCGGTCAACACCACGCATCTGGGCAAGCCGGTGGGGCCGGATTCCGGCACCAACACCTGGGAGGGCGACCAGTGGAAGATCGGCGGCGGCACCACCTGGGGCTGGTATTCCTATGACCCGGAGCTGAACCTGATCTACTACGGCTCGGGCAACCCCTCGACCTGGAACCCGTCGCAACGGCCGGGCGACAACCGCTGGTCGATGACAATCTGGGCCCGCGATGCCGATACTGGCGTCGCCAAATGGGTCTATCAGATGACCCCGCATGACGAATGGGACTTTGACGGCGTCAACGAGATGGTGCTGACCGAACAGCAGATCGGCGGAGTGGATCGCAAGCTTCTGACCCATTTCGACCGCAACGGCTTTGGCTATACGCTCGATCGGGTGACCGGTGAATTGCTGGTGGCGCAGAAATACGACCCGCAGGTCAACTGGGCCAGCGAAGTCGTGATGGACCCGGCCTCGGACCAGTATGGCCGCCCGCAGGTGGTGGCCGCCTATTCCACCCAGCAGAACGGCGAGGACGTGAACTCGACCGGCATCTGCCCGGCGGCTTTGGGCAGCAAGGACCAGCAACCCTCGGCCTATTCGCCGAAGACCCAGTTGCACTATGTGCCGACCAACCATGTCTGCATGGACTACGAGCCGTTCCGCGTCAGCTATACCGCCGGGCAGCCCTATGTCGGGGCCACACTGGCGATGTATCCGGCACCTGACAGCCATGGCGGCATGGGCAACTTCATCGCCTGGGACGCCAAGGAGGGCAAGATCAAGTGGTCGCTGCCCGAGCAGTTCTCGGTCTGGTCCGGGGCTTTGGCCACGGCGGGCGATGTGGTGTTCTACGGCACGCTGGAAGGCTATCTGAAGGCGGTCGATGCCAATACCGGCGCCGAGCTTTACCGCTTCAAGACCCCCTCGGGCATCATCGGCAACGTGATGACCTATGGCCACGGCGGCAAGCAATACGTCGCGGTCTATTCGGGCGTCGGCGGCTGGGCCGGGATCGGTCTGGCGGCGGGGCTGACCAACCCCAACGACGGTCTGGGGGCGGTGGGCGGCTATGCGGCGCTCAGCGACTATACCGCGCTTGGCGGCACGCTGACGGTGTTCGCGCTGCCCGATTGATCTGACCCTGCGCCAAGGGGGCTGGCGCGGTTTTCCCTGCCGCGCCAGCCCGATCCTTCGACTTCTGAAGCCTGCTCAAAGCCCGACTGCTCAAAGCCCGACTGCTCAAAGGACGCATGATGACCAAAGGAACGCTCTGCGCGGCGCTGGCGGTGATTGCCGCAACGACCCTGACCGATGGCGGGGCTTTGGCTCAGACCGCCCCCGACCCGAACGCTGTTGCCACACCCGACGCGACCCCCGCTGCTGCGGCGGCCGCCGACAACCTGACCGCCGTCACCTTCGAGGGCGGCCGCTATCTGACCGCCGATGGCGTGCCCACCTTCAAGATCGCCGCCGATGGCACGATGGACTGGGCCACCTATTCCGGCTTTCGCCGCTATCATTCCGAATGTCACGTCTGCCACGGCCCCGAGGGCGAAGGCTCGGCCTATGCGCCGGCCATCAAGAATTCGGCGGTGCGGCTGAGTTATTACGACTTCATCGCCGTGGTGGCCAATGGCCGCACCGTGGTGAACGCGGCGCAGAACCAGGTGATGCCGACCTTCGGCACCAACCCGAACGTGATGTGCTATCTGGACGACATCTACACCTATCTCAAGGCCCGCGGCTCCGAGGCGCTGCCGCGCGGGCGCCCGTCGAAAAAGGAACCCAAGCCCGATGCAATCCGCGATGCCGAAGCGGCCTGCCTTGGGCTGTAATGCCGCCCGGCTGGCGTTGGCGCTGCTGCTGGCCTGCGGCACGCCCGGTCTGGCGCAGACCTCGGATCTGGTGGCGAAAACCGAATTCCGGGTCTGTGCCGATCCGGCCAACCTGCCACTGTCCAGCACCGATGGCAGCGGGTTCGAGAACCACATCGCTGATCTCTTCGCCGCCGAGCTGGGCTTGCCGCTGCACTACACCTGGTTTCCGATGGCCACCGGTTTCATCCGCCGCACCTTGCAGGCCAACGAATGTGACGTGGTGATCGGCTATGCGCAGGGCGACGAGATGGTGCTGAACACCAACCATTATTACACCTCGGCCTATGTGCTGATCGTGGCGGCTGCGGGGCCGCTTGCGGGGGTGACCTCGCTGGCCGATCCGGTGTTGCAAGGGCAGCGGCTGGGGGTAGTGGCCGGAACGCCGCCCGCCTCGCATCTGGCGCGGTTGGGGCTGATGCCACTGGCCAAGGGCTATGAGTTGATGGTGGACCGCCGCTACCAGTCGCCGGCCGAGGACATGCTGGCCGATCTGGAGGCAGGGACGATCGACGCCGCCATCCTGTGGGGGCCGATCGGCGGGCCGCTGGTGGCGCAGGCGCATCCGGGTCTGAAAATCACGCCGCTGCTGGCCGAAACCGCGCCGCCCAAGCTTTTCTACCGCATCACCATGGGGGTGCGGCAGGGCGAAAAGGTCTGGGAGCGCAAGCTGAATTCACTGATCCGGCGCAATCAGGGCAAGATCAACAGCATTCTGGCCGAGGCGGGGGTGCCGCTGATCAACGACATGGGCACCGGACCGCTGGCGGTGGCACCATGATCCGCGTGGCCGTGCTGTGCCTGTGCCTTGCCCCTGTGATGGCGCTGGCGCAGGAAGACCCCGCCGCCTACCGGCAGGACAATTACCGCGCCCCGGTGCCGGATACCCTGGAAGGCGGCACGGTGATCTCGACCGAGGCCGCCTTTGCGCTGTGGAAAACCGACCGCGTGGCCTTCATCGACGCGCTGCCGCGGGCACCCAAGCCCGCCGACCTGCCCGAAGGCACGATCTGGCACGAGGCGCCGCGCGTCTCGATCCCCGGGGCGCTGTGGCTGGCCAATGTGGGCTACGGCCAGTTGGCGCCGGTGATGCATGACTATTTCCGCGCCGGGCTGGCCAAGGCCAGCGGCAATGACCCCGATCATCCGCTGGTGTTCTTCTGCCTCTCTGAGTGCTGGATGTCGTGGAACGCCGCCAAACGGGCGCAGGGTTACGGCTATACCCATGTGTTCTGGTATCCGCAGGGCAGCGACGGCTGGCTGGCACAGGGCTATCCGAGCGCGGAATTGCAGCCGGAGCCGGGCGGGCAATAGCGGCTAATCCGCCACGAACGTCCCGAAGGCGCGCGGGCCGTCGCCGGTGGCCACCTCGCCCAGCAGCGTCAGGCTTTGCGCGTCGATCACCGACAGGCTGTTGGAAAACCAGTTGGCCACCACGATGCGGCGGCCATCGGCGGTGGCGTCGATGCCTTCGGGATACTCGCCCACCGCCACCTCGGCCAGCACCGCCAAAGTCGCCAGATCGAACACCGTCACGCTGTCGGCATACTGGTTGGTGACAAAGCCGCGCCCGGCGGCGAAGGCCAGCCCGTAGGGTCGCTTGCCGGTGGCGACATGGCCCAGCACCGTGCCGGAGGCCGGATCGACCACGCTGACGGAATCGCTGCCGACATCGGCGGAAAACACCCGCCCGTCCGGCGCGAAGGCCACCCCGAACGGCCGCTGGCCAACCTTGACGCTGTGCCGCAGCGCCAGGGTTTCGGCATCAAAGATCGAAAGCTGGTCGGCATCGCGGTCCGCCGTCACCAGCCAGCGCCCGTCCGGCGACAGCGCCAGCCCCGCAGGCGCGCTGCCGGTGGCCAGTTCGCGCTGCACCGCCAGATCGGCGGCACCGATCACCCAGACCCGGGCGTTGAACCAGTCGGAGACGAACACCCGGCCCCGAGCGGCATCGACCGCCACCCCCATCGGCCCGCCGTCCAGCACCAGTTCGGCCTGCACCGCGCCATCGGTCAAGGCATGCCGGCGCAGGGTCTTGGATTCGGGGCTGACGGTGAATACCACGTCCCGCCCCAGCGCCACCCCGGCAGGATTTCCCGGCACCGGCACCCGCGCCACCTCGGTCATCGCTGAAAGGTCGATCACGCTCAGATCGCTGCTGGACTGGTTGGTGACATAGGCCACCTGCCCCGCTGCCGGATCAGCCAGCGCCAGCAGCAGGGCGGCGGCAAGCCTACTGGCCAAACCGCGCCACCAGCGCATCCAAGCCCGCCTGATACACCCCGTTCACCGCCGCAATCGCCGCGGCATCGTTCAGGTTTTCCGGCGGGTCATTGTTGGGATAGCCGCGATAGAACGCGCCTTTCCACTCGATATGGGTGCCGCCCGCCGCCGTTGGCGTCAGCGTCAGATGCGAGGAATAATTGGTGACCGGCAGCACCGCCACATCGACCGCCTCGATCATGTAGGAATAGCTCATCTTCTCGGCGCTGTATTTGGTCAGCACTTCTGCGATCGTCGGGCCATCGGCGGCACCCAGCGTCAACAGCCGCTTGGCATCGACCGCGTTGCCGCCCTCGCCGGTGGTGGAAAATACCAGCGGATGCCAGCTCATGTCGTGGAAATTGCCGATCACCGCCCAGACCTCGGCCGGCGGGGCCGCGACATCCACCGACAGCACGGTTTTCTGCCGGGTCGGGCCATGCGCCAAGGCCAGCGACGGCAGCACCGCCAGAACGATCAGCATCAAATATCGCCATATGCGCATCTTGGCCCTCATGGTTTGAAGAAGTGGTTTTTCAGGATGTAGCGGATGCCGCGCAGCCAACTGTCGTCGGTGTTGGAGCGGATATCGACCGACATGCCGCGCAGCATGGTGCCGCTGTCCACGTCGCGCAGCACCAGATTCATCGCCAGGATCAGGTTCGACACCTTCTGCACCTCGCCCACCAGCACATAGTCGGCCCCCAGCTTTGCCGCCATCCGCCGCTCGCAGCCATAGCAGTCGGCGGGGTTGGCGGTGGCGGCCAGTTCGGCGGCCAGCGCATCGGTGGGCAGCAGCACGAACCCTTCCTGCAAAAAGCGCTGGCGCACGGCGTTTTCCAGCAGCGGGATACGGGCGGTCTCGTCGGCGCGGACGCCGTTATAGGCGCCCTCGGTCGAGGTATCGAGGAAGGTGATGCCCAGGAATGCCACCTTGGCACCCGGTGCCAGGGGATCGTCCAGTGCGGCGAAAGCCAGCGCCGGCCACAGGGCCAATAGCAGGATCAGGATGCGTGCCATGGCCGGAAGTGTAACGGCGCGCCGGGGGGCGACAATGCTACATAAGTATCGGTTCCGCGGCGCGGATTTCGCGGCCACCATGCTGGTTCAAGCGGATGGAAACAGCCAGCAGGAATGCCGTCGATGCCCGGTTTGCGTGCCTTCATAGCCGTGGTTCTGGCCGCCCTTTTCGCCGCCGGTCCGGCGTTGGCGCTGGAGGTGAAGGTGGGCCTGCTGCAGATCGAAAGCGCGGCACCCCTGCCGCTGTCGCGGCTGGACCTGCCGCCCGCCGATCTGGGGCTGGCCGGGGCGGCGCTTGGCCAGCAGGACAACCAGACCACCGGCGGCTTTCTTGGCATCGACTACAGCCTGCAAACCGCCAGCGTGCCGCCCGATCAGGCGCAGGCGGCGTTCGACGCGCTGCGGGCCGAAGGCATCGGCATCGTCGTGCTGATGGCCGATGCCGCCACCCTGACCACACTGGCCGACAGTGCCGGGCCGCAAGTGCTGCTGCTGAACGCCACCGCCCGCGACGAGGCGCTGCGCAACGCCGATTGCCGCGCCAATGTGCTGCACGTCGCCCCCAGCCGTGCCATGCTGACCGATGCGCTGGTGCAGTTCCTGATGTGGAAGCAGTGGCCGAAACTGCTGCTGATCCACGGCTCGCACCCCGAGGATGTGGCGCTGGCCGAGGCCTACCGCGCCTCGGCGGCGAAGTTCGGCGCCAGCATCGTCGAGGAACGCGAATTTGCCGATACCGGCGGCGCGCGGCAGGCCGATACCGGCATTGCCCTGGTGCAGCGCCAGATCCCGGTGTTCACCCAGCGCGCTGCGGCGCATGACGTGGTGCTGGCCGCCGACGAGGCCGAGGTGTTTGCCGCCTACCTGCCGTATCACACCTGGGATGCGCGGCCGGTCGTTGGCTCGGCGGGGTTGCGCCCCGTCACCTGGGATGCGGCGCTGGAGGCCTGGGGGGCGGCGCAGTTTCAGGAACGCTTCGAAAAGCTGGCAGGCCGGTCGATGCGCGAGGCAGATTATCAGGTCTGGCTGGCGCTGCGGGTGATCGGCGAGGCGGTGACCCGCAGCCAAAGCGCCGACCCCGCCACCCTGCGCGCCTATGCCCTTTCGGACGGCTTTGAACTGGCCGCCTTCAAGGGGCAGAAGCTGACCTTCCGGCCCTGGAACGGCCAGTTGCGCCAGCCGATCCTGCTGTCGGACGGGCGGATGACGGTCTCGGTGTCGCCGCAGGACGGCTATCTGCATCAGGTGTCGCCGCTGGACACGCTGGGCACCGATGCGCCCGAAACCACCTGCACCGCGTTTGGAGGCTGACCGCATGAAACCCGCCCTGATCCTTGCCGCGCTGCTGCTGGCCGCCCCCCCGGCACTGGCCAACAAGGTGTTCGTCACCAACGAGCGCGGCAATTCCGTCACCGTGCTGGACAGCGCCACCTGGGAGGTGATCGCCACCTTCCCGGCAGGCAACCGTCCGCGCGGCATCACCATCAGCCCCGATGGCAAGGAGCTTTACGTCGCCGCCTCGGACGACGATACCGTGCGGGTGTTCGACCCCGAAACCTACCGCGAACTGCACACCCTGCCCTCGGGTGCCGACCCGGAACTGTTCGTGCTGCACCCCTCGGGCAACCCGCTTTATATCGCCAACGAGAATGACAATCTGGTGACGGTTGTCGATGTGAAAACCCGTCAGGTGCTGGCCGAGGTGCCGGTGGGGGTAGAGCCGGAGGGCATGGCGATTGCCCCCGATGGCCAGATGTTCGTCAACACCTCGGAAACCACCAACATGGCGCATTTCATCGACGCCACCAGCTATCAGATCACCGACAATGTGCTGGTGGACCAGCGACCGCGCTATGCCCAGTTCACCGCCGACGGCAACAAGCTTTATGTCAGTTCGGAAATCGGCGGCACGGTGTCGGTGATCGACCTGACCGCGGAAAAACCGGTGGTGACAAGGAAGATCGGCTTTGCGATCCCCGGCGTGCTGCCGGAATGGATACAACCCGTGGGGGTGCGCATCACCCGTGACGGCAGCCGGGTGTTCGTGGCGCTGGGGCCGGCCAACCGGGTGGCGGTGATCGACGGTGCCACCGACGCGGTGATCGACTATCTGCTGGTCGGCCAGCGGGTCTGGCAATTGGCCTTCACCCCCGACGAAGCCTTCCTGATCTCGACCAGCGGCAATTCCAACGATGTCAGCATCATCGACGTGCAGGCGCAGACCGTCATCCGCTCGGTTCAGGTGGGCGAACAGCCCTGGGGCGTGGTGGTGGCACCCGATTGATTGCACAGGCTTTCAGGGCAAGCGGCGCGCAAGGCCGCAATTCCCGCTCCGCAGCACCGCGCCCGAAACAGACCAAAGGGAGGAAACCACATGACGATTGCGACCTGGATGAAACGGCTGCTGGGCGGCCTTGCGGTGGCGGCATTGGCGGCTCCGGTGCTGGCCGAAGACCTGCCGGTGCTGCGCGCGGCGCTGCTGGCCTCGGGCACGGTGAACTGGGAGATCGCCACCATCAAGGCCAACGGCCTGGATACCGCCAACGGCTTCACGCTGGCGGTGCAGGACTATGCCGACAACGGCGCCACCCGGGTGGCGGTCGAGGGTGGCGAGGCCGATGTGATGGTCACCGACTGGATCTGGGTCGCCATGCAGCGGGCCGAGGGCAAGGATTTCGTGTTCATCCCCTATTCCCGGGCGGTGGGCGGGCTGGTGGTGCGCGACGACAGCGGCATCACCGCCCTGCCCGACCTTGCGGGCAAGAAGATCGGCATCGCCGGCGGGCCGCTGGACAAAAGCTGGCTGATCCTGCGCGCCTATGCCCAGCAGGAATACGGCTTTGATCTGGCCGGCCAGACCGAGCAGGTCTATGGCGCGCCGCCGCTGATCTTCAAGGCCGCCCTGGGCGGCGAGACGGCGGGGGCGATCAACTTCTGGCATTTCCTGGCCAAGATGAAGGTGCAGGGCATGCATGACCTGGTCACCGTGACCGAGGCCGCCACGGCGCTGGGGCTGGACCCCGACACGCCGCTGCTGGGCTATGCACTGCGCGGCGAATACGTCGCCGCCCACCCCGAACTTGCCTCGGGGCTTTACCGCGCCTCGCTGTCGGCCAAGGAAATGCTGCGCAGCAATGATGCAGCATGGGAGCCGCTGCGCGAACGGATGAACGTCGCCAATGACGCCGAATTTGCCGCGCTGCGCGACGGCTACCGCGCCGGTATTCCCAGCGGCGCGCCGGTCGATCTTGCTGCCGCCGACCGTTTCCTGCGGCTGCTGGCGGACCTCGGCGGTGCCGATCTGGTCGGCAAGGCCACCACTCTGCCGGATGGGGTGTTCCTTGCCACCCAATAAGGCGCAAACCCCGGCGGCAGTGGTGCGCGCCCTGTCGCTGGGGCTGCTGCTGCTGGTCTGGGTCGGCGCCGCCATTCTGACCGCCGATGCGTCGGTCTTGCCCGCCCCCTGGGCGCTGGCCGAACCCTTTGGCCGCGAGATGGCCAGCGGCGCACTGCCCTTTCATCTGGGTATGACGCTTTGGCGGGTGGTCTGGGCCTTCGCGCTGGCGATGAGCATCGGCATGGCGCTGGGGCTGGCGATGGGGCGCTATCCGGGCCTTGACCGCTGGCTCGACCCCTGGCTGGTGGTGTTTCTGAACCTGCCGGCACTGGTGCTGATCGTGCTGTGCTATCTGTGGATCGGGCTGAACGAGACCGCGGCGATCACCGCGGTGGTGCTGAACAAGATCCCCAATGTCACCACCCTGCTGCGCGAGGGGGCGCGGGCGCTCAGCCCCGATCTGGCGGCGATGGCGCGGGTTTACCGCATGGGACGGCTGGCGCGGCTGCGGCATGTCGTGCTGCCGCAACTGGCGCCGTTCATCACCGGGGCTGCAAGGTCCGGCATCGCAGTGATCTGGAAAATCGTGCTGGTGGTGGAATTCCTGGGCCGCTCGAACGGCATCGGCTTTCAGATTCACCTGTATTTCCAGCTTTATAACGTCGGCATGGTGCTGGTCTATGCCTTGTCGTTCATCGTGGTCATGCTGGTGGTGGAATGGCTGCTGCTGCAACCCGCCGAGGCGCGGGTGCGGCGCTGGAGGCTGGCATGATCCGGGTCGAAGTAGCGCGCAAGACGTTCGGCAGCACCGAGGTGCTGCGCGACATCGGCTTTTCGCTGGGCCGCAGCGAATGTATCGCCATCCTCGGCGCCTCGGGCATCGGCAAATCGACGCTGCTGCGGCTGATCACCGGCATCGACCGGGATTTCGAGGGCAAGATCACCACGCCGCCGCGCATGGGCATGGTGTTTCAGGAACCAACCCTGCTGCCCTGGCGCAGCGTGTTGCAGAACCTGACGCTGCTGCATCCGGGGCTTTGCGATGCCGCGGCGCTGGCGGCACTGGATCGGGTCGGTCTGGCCGACAAGGCACGCGCCTTTCCGCGGCAGTTGTCGCTGGGCCAGCAGCGGCGGCTTGCGCTGGCGCGGGCGTTTGCGGGCAAGCCCGAGCTTTTGGTGCTGGACGAACCCTTCGTGTCGCTGGATGCCGACACCGCCGAGGACATGCTGGCGCTGACCGAGGCGCTGATTGCCGAAACCCGCCCCGCCACCATCCTTGTCACCCATTCCGAGGCCGAGGCCAAACGGCTGGCCGGGCGCATCCTGCGGCTGGTCGGCCGCCCGGCGACGCTGGCCTGCGCGCCGCAGCCGGTGCCCGACCGCAGCAAGCCCGGTCGGCACAAGGGGGTGGCATGACCGGCTTGCAGATCGACGGGCTGGGCTTTCGCTACGGGCCGCGGGTGGCGCTGGAGGATGTCAGTTTTGCGGTGGCACCGGGGCAGTTCTGCGCGCTGCTGGGGCCGAACGGTGCTGGGAAATCGACGCTGTTTGCGCTGCTGACCCGGCTGATGGTCAGCCGTCAGGGCCGCATCCGGGTGGCCGGGTTCGACCTTGCCCAAGCGCCGCGTGCAGCACTTGCCCGCATCGGCGTGGTGTTCCAGCAACCGACGCTGGACCTTGATCTGACGGTGCGCCGCAACCTGCGCTACTTCGCCGGGCTGCACGGGCTGTCGGGGCGCGCGGCGGCCATGGCCATCGACGCGGCCCTTGACCGGCTGGGCATGCTGGAACGCGCAGGCGAGACGGTGCGGGTGCTGAACGGCGGCCACCGGCGGCGGATGGAGATCGCCCGCGCCCTGATCCACGCCCCCGCCGTGCTGCTGCTGGATGAACCCACCGTCGGGCTGGATGCCGCCTCCCGCCGCGCCATCACCGCCCATGTCCACGATCTGGCGGCTGGCGGCATGGCGGTGCTGTGGGCCACGCATCTGGTGGACGAGATCGGCCCTGCCGATCAGGTGGTGGTGTTGCACCGCGGCCGGGTGCTGGCGCAGGGCACCGCCGCCGCCATCGCAGCAGGCCAACCCCTCGCTGATGCGTTCATGGCCATGACCGCAGGCGAGGACGCATGAGCGCCTATGCCACCGCCCTTGCCGCCATCGTCAGCCGCGAGGCCATGCGCTTTGTGCAGCAACGCGGCCGGTTTCTGGCGGCACTGGTGCGGCCGCTGGTCTGGCTGGTGGTGTTCGCCGCCGGGTTTCGTGCAGCCCTTGGCCTGTCGATCATCCCGCCCTACCAGACCTACATCACCTACGAGGTCTATATCCTGCCCGGCCTCTGCGGCATGATCCAGTTGTTCAACGGCATGCAGTCGTCGCTGTCGCTGGTCTATGATCAGGAAATGGGCTCGATGCGGCTCTTGCTCACCTCGCCGCTGCCGCGCTGGTGGCTGCTGTTCAGCAAACTGCTGGCCGGGGTGGCGGTGTCGATCCTGCAAGTGGCGGTGTTTCTGGGCATCGCGGCGCTGACCGGAATCACGGTGCCGCCCTGGGGGTATCTGGCGGTGCTGCCTGCGCTGCTGGCCAGCGGGCTGATGCTGGGGGCGCTGGGGTTGGTGCTGTCCTCGACCATCCGGCAGTTGGAGAATTTCGCCGGGGTGATGAACTTCGTGATCTTCCCGATGTTCTTTCTGTCGTCGGCACTTTACCCGCTGTGGCGGATGGCGGAAAGCTCGCCCCTCTTGCGCGACATCTGCGCGCTGAACCCGTTCACCCATGCGGTCGAACTGATCCGCTTTGCGCTTTACGGCCAGTTGAACCTGACGGCACTGGCCTGGGTGGTGGGCTGCGGCGCGCTGTTCATGGCCGCGGCCCTCTGGGGCTACGACCCGGCGCGGGCGATGCAGCGGCGCCGGCCGGGATAGCCGCTGCCCGGCCAAAACCCCGACTTTCGGCTGTATTGCCGGAAGGCGGATTTGCGCAGAGGCTAAGGCCGGAACCGGGGCACGACGACCCCGCGGCTGGTCGGAAAACTGGCGGAGGAAACAATGTTCAAACTGTGGAGGAGAAAGAAAGTGCTGGCACTGCATCCCGCGATCGACAATGGCATCGCCCCGACCGCGCCGGGGTTTTCCGGCGGCACGCTGACCTGCCATTGCAAGACCAATCCGGTCAAGGTGCGCATCAGCGGCCAGACCGCGCACAACCACGCCTGCGGCTGCACCAAATGCTGGAAACCGGCGGGGGCGATCTTTTCGCAAGTGGCGGTGGTCGGACGCGACAAGGTCGAGGTGATCTCCGGCGCCGACAAGCTGGTGGTTGTGGACCCCAATGCCACCATCCAGCGCCATGCCTGCAAGGATTGCGGCGTGCATATGTACGGCCGGATCGAGAACAAGAACCACCCGTTCTATGGCCTTGATTTCATTCACACCGAACTCAGCGATGCCAAGGGCTGGGCCGCGCCGGAATTTGCCGCCTTCGTGTCGTCGGTGATCGAAAGCGGCGTCAGCCCCGACAAGATGCCCGCGATCCGCGCCCGGCTGACCGAGATCGGCCTGCCGCCCTATGACGCGCTGTCACCGGCGCTGATGGACGCCATCGCCACCCATGTCGCCAAACAATCGGGCAAACTGCCAGCCTGACGTCGATGGCCGCGCGCCGTGCCGTTGCCGTGCCGTTTCTGCGGCAGGGCAGCAGTCCGTCACCGATGGATGCAATCTTTCCGTCCTCGGCCCAAAGGGCAATCGGCGCCCTGTTTGAACGCACCGCGGGGCGTGGATCAGCGCGTCGTGGGAGCCAACGCCCGCAACGCCCGGATCTGCACCAGCGCCTGCCAGGGCGAGATGGTGCGGAAAATGTCGGTCATCATCGCCGCATCGGCGCGCAGACCGGCCAGCCGCCCGCGCTTGGCGGCCTTCGACGGGCTGGCGACATTGGGCCAGCGCACAATCTCTACCGGCGCTTTGGCGGCGATCAGCAGCCGGTTCAGGAACACCTCGAAGCCAAAGCGCGGCAGCGCCTCAAGTGCCACCAGATGCGCCACCAGCAGCGCCCGCGGGATCACCCGCTCGCCCGAGATGTAGTCGATGCCGATCAGCCGCCAGGTGCGGGGCGCATTGCCGCGCAAGGAAATCGTGGCCACCGCCCGATGCTCGATCACCGGGCGCAGCAGGGCGGTGATGTCCGCCGCGGTCAGCCCCAGCAGGTCGGCATCCAGCAGCAGCACATGCTCGGCATCGGTCTGCCGCAGCCCATGCGCCAGCGCCGCGGTCTTGCCGATGTTGCCCGGCGTCGCCAGCACCCGCGCGCCATGCTGATGCGCCACTTCGGCGGTGGCGTCGGTCGAGCCGTCGTCGATCACCAGAAGCTCGTCGATCAGCGGATGGTCTTGCGCCGCTTGCAGCACGCCGCCGATCCGGGCGGCCTCGTTCCAGGCCGGGATCAGGCAGGCGATGGTCATGGAGCGCCCCAGGCGACCAGCTTGTGCCGCAAGGTGACGGCCAGCACCAGCAACCCGATCACCGCCAGCGACGCCCAATAGAGGCCGTCAGCGATCTGGCCATAAGCCGCCCCCGCCAGAGAACCCAGCGCCACCAGGCTCAGGCTTTTCGGCACGGTGGCGATGAAGTTTGCAGCCAGAAACGCCGGAAACGGCATCCGCGCCGCCCCCGCCGCCAGCAGCACCGCAAAGCCCGCCGCATGGGTCAGTTTGCCGATGATCAGGATCTTCATGCCGCTGTGCTGGAACGTCCGCGCCAGCCGCACCATGCGCCGCCGGTTCAGCCCGATCCAGCGTTGCCAGCCCAGCGGCACCCGGCCCATGCCATAGCGGCCCACCAGATAAAGGATGCTGTCGCCCACCAGATCGCCGATGATCACGCAGACCAGCACCTGCCACAGCACCAGCACCCCAAGGCTGGCCAGCCAGGCCGCGATCAACGTGATGATCGGGCCTTCCAGTATCGCAAGCGGTGCCAGAATGGCGATGCCATGGCTGGACAGCAGCGCCAGCAGGTCCATTTCCGAGGTCATGCCGCCTGCCCCTTGTCCGCCATCGCCGTGCCGCGCCATTCAAAGCCGCGCCGCAGGAAGGTGGCCGCCCACAGCACCGGCATCGCCAGATCGCGCAGCGGCAGCGCCGCAATATCGCGCCAGCCGGCGGGCCAACCCGCCTGCCGCAGCAGCAGCACCTCGGCCCCATACCACAGCGCCAGCAACGGCAGCAGCCCCCACAGCGTCCCGCCCGAGGCCAGCAGTGCAGCGCCCGCCACCGCCATGGGCAAGGCCGCGCCATTGGCGATCTCGAACAAAAACAGCGCCGGGAAGGCATCGCGGCGCACCCGGCTCCAGCGCAACTGCCGCTTCCAGACCTGCACCACGCTTTTGCGGCCCACCGGCTGCGCAAAGGGCAGCGGCGGCAGCGTCACCTTCAGCCCCAGACGGCGGATCGCCAGCGTGGCGCAGGCATCCTCGGCCAGATGGCGGTGCAGCGCGGGCAGGCCCCCGGCGCGCTCCAGCAGCGGACGGTTGAAAAACATCGTCTTGCCCTGCGCATAGCCGAACCCCAGACTGTCGGCGGCAAATTGCAGCCGCGCCTGATTGCTGTTCAGAAACGCCGCCTCCAGATGCCCTCCCGCCCATTCGGGCCGCGTGCCGATGGCGGGCGAGGACACCATGCCGGTCTGCGGCCCCCAGCACCGCACCAGCGTTTGCAGATAGTCCGGCGGCAGCATCAGGTTGGCGTCGGTCATGCAGATCCAGTCGCTTTGCGCCGCAGCCCAGCCCTTCCAGACATTGTCCAGCTTGGGATTGGCCGATTTTCCGGCCGCGCCGATCAGCACCCGCGCCGGAACCTGCGGGTATTTCGCGATCAGCCGACGCAGCAGCGGCACGGCGGCATCATCGGCCCGGGCAGCACAGAAAATCACCTCGTAGGCCGGGTAATCCTGATGAAACGCGCTTTCCAGCGTCTCGGCGTCATGCGCGTCCAGCCCGCAGACCGGGCGCAGCAGGGTCAGCCTGGGCCGACCGATAATGCCCTCGCCCACCGGGCGGTGCAACCGCCGCAGATAGAGCGCGATGCTGGCCAGATGCGCCAGCAGAAAGCCACCCGCCACCAGCCACAGTACCAGCGCGATCATGGCGACACCCCGTTGCTTGCGTAAATCGGTCGCGGCAGGGGTGCCAAGGCGGCGCGCCCGCCCATCAGGCCAAGCCGCCCGTCGAAATCCTCGGCCAGGGCGGTGAAACTGTCCACCCAGTCGCCGCAATTGGCATAGATCAGCCCGTGGTCGTCATGCAGCGCCGCCAGATGGAAATGGCCGCAGATCACCCCGTGATAGCCGCCCGCGCGGGCCAGTTGCACCAGCCGCCGCTCGTGCCCCCGGGTGGGATAGAGGGCGGCGTTGAGACCCGACAACAACGCCTCGATCAGGCTGCGCCGCTGCGGCGCCGCCCGCCACGCCAGACGCCCCAGCCAATGGTCCAACAGCCGCAAGCCGTGATCCAGCCGGGTGCCCAGCCGGGTCAGGATGTGAAAGCGCAACAGCCGGTGGTCCTGACAATCGCCATGCACCACCAGAAAGCGGCGGCCATCGGCGGCGTGATGCACCATCTCGGTCAGCGCCTGGGCGGGAATACGGCGGGGGTGTGCTACGGTATCGGGATGCGGGTCGTGGTTGCCCAGCAGATACACCACTTCGGCCCCCTCGGCCTGCCGCGCCGCCAGATGGTCGATCACCCCCTGCGCCGCCTGGCTCCAATGCGCGGGCATCGGTCGCCACAGATCAAGGATGTCGCCCACCAGCACATAGCGCTCGGCGCGGTTGGCTTGCAAAAACGCCAGCGCCAGATCGGCGCGGCAGCTGAGCGACCCCAGATGCAGGTCGGACAGGAACAGGCTGCGGTGGTCGCGGACAGGCCGGACTGGGGTGTGAGGTGGCAGGCTCAAGATCGGCTCCTTCCCGCGGCACATGCCTTTCCTTGGCAGCCCCGCGCCTTGCGGCCTGCCCGGTGCAAGCCGCTTTGGTGATGGCCCGGAACTTACCGGCACTTTGTGACAGTTTTCGTCACGGCACCGAGTCTGTGCATTAACCTGGGTCGGTGTGATGTGCTTTTGATGGCAAACAGATCGCACGCGGCGATGGCAGGGCTTGGGTCCGCAGCCAACGGCGGGTTACGCCAGCGCCAGCCCGCCTTCGGCTTGCAGAAACGCCACCACCGCGTCCACCCCCTGCCCCGCCCGCAGCCGCGCCATCACATAGGGCCGGCTGCCACGGGCGGCCTTGGTATCCTGCTCCAGCAAGGCAAGATCGACGCCGACATGCGGGGCGAGGTCGATCTTGTTCACCACCAGCAGGTCCGACCGCGTCACCCCCGGCCCCTTCTTGCGCGGAATGTCCTGACCGGCGGCAGTGTCGATGACGTAGATCGAGATATCGGCCAGTTCGGGCGAGAAGGTCGCCGCCAGATTGTCGCCACCGGATTCGATCAGGATCAGGTCAAGGTCGGGGAAGTTGCGGCGCAGGTCGGCCACGGCCGCCAGATTGATGCTGGCATCCTCGCGGATCGCGGTGTGCGGGCAGCCGCCGGTTTCAACGCCGCGGATGCGGTCTGCGGCCAGCACCTGCGCCCGGGTCAGGTAATCGGCATCCTCGCGGGTGTAGATGTCGTTGGTGATCACCGCCATCGAGCAGCGATGCGCCAAGGCCCGGCACAACTGTTCCGTCAGCGTGGTCTTGCCCGCACCCACCGGGCCGCCGATCCCCACCCGCAGCGGGCCGTGCTTGCTGTTCATGACCGGAATATCCTGACCTCAAGGGTTTCATGCCGCATCGCCGCCAGATCGGCGGCAAAACCGGCGCTGGCAAGGTCGTCAAGGCTGGCCTGCGCGCAGCTTGCCGCCAGTTGCAGGATCAGCGGGGAAAGGGATGCCAGCACCGCCTGCCCATCGGCCCCGCCCAAGGGCAGAAACCGCACCGCCGCCGAAATCAGTTGTGCCGCCTGGGCGTGCAGCCACAGCGCCAGTATTTCCGGGGTTTGCAACGCCATGCCGCGCGTCGCATGGCCCACCGCCAGCGCATAAGGCAAGGGCGGTGGCGCGACCCCGGTCAGCCGCGCCACCACCTGCCCGAACGCCGCGCCCTGATCGCGCATCTCGGCGGCCCGTTCCGCACAGGGCGCATAGGCAAAGGCCAGATCGGCAAGGGCGTCCAGATCGCCGGTCCTTGCATGGGCCAGAAAAATCGCATCCATCCGGCCCGTGCCGCTGCGCAGCACCGCCGCCACCCAAGCCGCGAGGCTGGCGGCATTGCGCACCGATCCATCGACCATCGCCTGCTCCAGGCCCTGACTGTAGGCATAACCGCCCACCGGAAAGCCCGGCGACAGCAGTTGCGCCAGCGCCAGTCGGTCGGCGGCTTCAGTGGTCATGGCCCATGGTCCGGCCATGGCCATAGGCCCCGCCCTCGGGATGAAACGCCAACATCATCGGTTGCAGCGCCGCCCCAAGCTGCGCCAGCATTGCCTCCAGCACCGGGTCGCGGCGGATCAGCAGATGATCCTCGGCCACCTGGCAGGGGGTATGACGGTTGCCGATGTGCCAGGCCAGCCGCGGCAGGGCGCCACGGATCACCACCACCGGCTCTGCCGCCGCCGCAATCTCGATCACCCGGCCATCGTCCAGCAGCAGCGCCTGCCCGGGCAGCAGATTGGTCACCTCGGCCAGATCGAGCATGAAATCGGCACCACTGTCAGTCCCCAGCCGCTTGCGCCGCAGCAACCGTTGTTCATAGTCCAAAGTCACCCGGTCATGGGCGGTATCCCATTGGCCGGAAAGCAGAACCTGACGGGCGATGGCAAGCGGGGTCATCGGATCAATACAGGAAATAACGCTGCGCCAGCGGCAGTTCGCGCGCCGGTTCGCAGGTCAACAATTCGCCATTGGCCCGCACCTCGTAGGTTTCGGGATGCACCTCGATCTGCGGCAGCGCGTCGTTCAGCACCATATCGGCCTTGCCGATGTGCCGAGTATTCTCCACCGCCACGGTCTCCTTGGCCAACCCCAGGCTGCCGCGCAACCCGTCGGCCTGTGCGGCGGCGGATACGAACAGCACCGACCCCCGCTCCATCGCCCGGCCAAAGCTGCCAAACATGGGGCGCGAATACACCGGCTGCGGCGTGGGGATGCTGGCGTTGGTGTCGCCCATCTGCGCACAGGCGATGGTGCCGCCGACCAGAACCATCTCGGGCTTGGCCCCGAAAAACGCAGGCCACCACAGCACCAGATCGGCGCGCTTGCCGACCGCGATGCTGCCGATATGGCGGCTCATGCCTTGGGCAATCGCCGGGTTGATGGTGTATTTCGCCACATAGCGCCGGGCGCGGATGTTGTCGTTGGCGCCGGTTTCCTCGGCCAGCCGCCCGCGCTGCTGCTTCATCTTGTGGGCGGTCTGCCAGGTGCGGGTGATCACCTCGCCCACCCGCCCCATCGCCTGACTGTCCGACGACAGGATCGAAAACGCCCCCATGTCGTGCAGGATATCTTCCGCCGCAATCGTCTCGCGCCGGATGCGGCTTTCGGCAAAGGCCACATCCTCGGGGATCGAAGGGTCAAGGTGATGGCAGACCATCAGCATGTCCAGATGCTCTTCCAGCGTGTTCACTGTGTAGGGCATCGTCGGGTTGGTGGAACTGGGGATCACATTCGGGCTGGACACCACCTTGATGATGTCGGGCGCATGGCCACCCCCCGCGCCTTCGGTATGGAAGGCATGGATGGTGCGGCCCTTGATCGCGGCCAGGGTATTCTCGACAAAGCCGGACTCATTGAGCGTGTCGGTGTGGATCATCACCTGCACGTCCATGGCATCCGCCACCGTCAGGCAGCAGTCGATGGCGGCAGGGGTGGTGCCCCAATCCTCGTGCAGTTTCAAGGCACAGGCGCCGCCGCGCACCATTTCCACCAAAGCCTCGGGGCGGCTGGCGTTGCCCTTGCCCGACAGGCCGAAATTGATGGGGAAGGCATCCAGCGCCTGCAACATCCGCCCGATATGCCACGGGCCGGGGGTGCAGGTCGTTGCGAGGGTGCCATGCGCAGGCCCGGTGCCGCCGCCCAGCATGGTGGTGATGCCCGAATGCAGCGCATCCTCGATCTGCCCGGGTGCTATGAAGTGGATATGCGCGTCAAAACCACCGGCGGTGACAATCTTGCCCTCGCCCGCGATCACCTCGGTGCCGGGGCCGATGATGATGGTCACACCGCTTTGGGTGTCGGGGTTGCCCGCCTTGCCGATGGCATGGATCAGCCCGCCCCGCAGCCCGATATCGGCCTTGTAGATACCGGAATGGTCGAGGATCAGCGCGTTGGTGATCACCGTATCCACCGCGCCGCCCGCCCGGCTGACCTGCGATTGCCCCATGCCGTCACGGATCACCTTGCCGCCGCCGAACTTCACCTCCTCGCCGTAAGTGGTCAGGTCACGCTCGACCTCGATGATCAGATCGGTATCGCCCAGCCGCACCCGGTCGCCGGTGGTCGGGCCATACATCGCGGCATAGTCGGGGCGGGAGATGCGGGTGGGCATACCTAATCCTCTGAAATCATATACAAATACGGAACTACTTTTCTACGGGACCATCGTTCGCCACGGGCGTGCATAGGACCACGGCCAGATGTGTGAAGATTGGGAGGCTCCTCGCGGACACAGGTCCGCTCCACAAGGAGCCACACGAATGAAATTTAGTTCGCTTCTCAACATCGTTGCCATCACGTTGGCGATCCATTCCGAAGGTGTTTCACCTGAGTGCCTTGTTGCCTTTGTCGCCGCGTTGCTCGAAGTTGCCGAGCAATAGATCAAAATCACAAATCCCCCATCGCGGCGCCATTGAACCCGAACACCCGGCGCGCGCCGCCGTAGGGGACAAGGCGCACTTCGCGGCGTTGGCCGGGCTCGAAGCGGACGGCGGTGCCGGCGGCGATGTCCAGCCGCATGCCACGGGCGGCGGTGCGGTCGAAGGCGAGGCCTGCGTTGGTTTCGGCGAAATGGTAGTGCGACCCCACCTGCACTGGGCGGTCGCCGGTATTGGCCACCATCAGGGTGATCGCCGCCGCCCCGGCGTTGAGTTCAATCTCGCCCGCGGCACAGATCACCTCGCCGGGGATCATTCCTGCCGCCCCTTGTGCCACCAGACCGCCAGTGCCACGGCGACCACGGCGACGGCAAGCATTGCCAGATGGTCCGGCTCGGTCAGCAGGTGAAACAACCCGACATGGGAATGGTCGCCCGCATGGGCCAGGGCGGCGGTGGGCAGCAGGGTCAGCAGGAGGAGCATGCGCATGGGAAACCTTTCAGCGGATGGGATGGTGAACGGTGACAAGCTTGGTGCCATCGGGAAAGGTCGCCTCGACCTGCACCGACGCGATCATCTCGGGGATGCCGTCCATGCACTGCTCGGCACGGATCACTTGCGCCCCGGCCTGCATCAGATCGGCCACGGATCGGCCATCGCGGGCGCCTTCCACCACGAAATCGGTGATCAGCGCCACCGCCTCGGGGTGGTTGAGCTTCACGCCGCGTGCCAGCCGGTTGCGCGCCACCATCGCGGCCAGCGACACCAGCAGCTTTTCACGCTCGCGCGGGGTCAGGTTCATGGGAAGCCTCCGCCTTGCCAGACCCGCGGCAATTGCCGCCCGGTCAGTATCCGCAACACCTGCGCCAGTTGCTGCCGCAGCGGCCAGCCATCCGGCGCACAAAGCCGCACGATGCAGCGCCCATCCCAGCCGGACACAGCGCCATCGCCCAGCACCGCCCGCACCGGGCCGACCGCATCCTCGGCCCCCTGCGCCACCAGACAGACCACCGCCAAAGCCCGCGCGCCGTTCAGCAGCGCCGCTGATCCGTCGGCCAGCACGCCGCCGTCCAGATAAAAGCTGTCGGCCCAGACCGGGCGGCCGTCGCGGCGGATCATCCGGCGGTCTTGCAGGGTGGCGCTGCGCAAGGTCTCGCCCATCGCCTGCCGCCCCAGCACCAGACTTTCGGCCAGCAGACACTCGGCACCCGTGGCCAGATCAATCTCGGTCCGCCGTTCCAGATGCGCGTCCTGATACAGCAGCGTCTCCTGCGGCAGCCAGTCCAGCCGCGCCCCGGCCCCAATGCTTGCCCGAACCAAAACCTGCGCCGGAACCCCCAGGGCGGCATAGCCACGCTCGGCGGTCTGGGTGGTGGCCAAAACGCGACACCCCGCGCCGATCTGCAATTGGAAAGACAGCCGATCACCGCCGGTCAGCCCGCCCGAGGTGTTCAGCAGCACCACCTCCGGCACATCGCCCGGCACGCGCGGCAGCATCACCTTGGCCGACCCCGCCATTGCCAGATCGGCCAGCCTTGTGGCACCGCGGGCGTGGTGAAACGCCACCATCGCCGTGCCGCGACTGCGCTGCATCCGTGGAGGGTGGGTGGTATCCAGCATGTTGCGCCCCGATCTGACGTCCATCGTGGGCAGAGCGGTGCCTGTCGCAACCCGGCAGCCGTGCGGCGCTGGAATTTTGCTGTGGGGAAAGTTTGTATGCCCAAATTTCCGGCGTTGTGCCGGATTTTCGGGCGATTGCAGCAACGGCCCTAAGGTGCCAGTCCTGCGCTGCGCTTGCGGTCGTAAGAGGACAGGATGCCCAGTTGCTCGCGGTATTTGGTGACGGTGCGGCGGGCCAGCGTCGCCCCGGCGGCCTTGGCCAACGCCTGAATCGCCGCGTCACTCAGCGGGCGGGACTTGTCTTCACCGGCCACGATCTCGGCCACCAGGGCGATCAGCGCGTCTTGCGATTGCGCCTCGTCGCCGGTGTCCGGGCCAACCGCGCGGCTGAAGAAAGCCTGCAACGGCAGGGTGCCGCGCGGGGTTTCGATCAAGCGCGAGGCGGTGGCGCGGCTGATGGTGGAAGGATGCAACGCCAGTTCCGCCGCCACCTCGTCCATCGACAGGGGCTTGATATGCCGCGCGCCGTGCGACAGGAACGCCACCTGATGCTGCACCAGCAGCATGGCGGTGCGCAACAGCGTGGACTGCCGCCGCTCCATCGCCCGCAGCAAAAACCGCGCCTCGCTGCGGGCTTGCACCAGATAGGCGCGGGTTGCAGCATCGGGGGCGGGCAGATCGTCGCCGGTCAGCCGCAGGCGCGGCAGGGTCGAGCGGTTCAGCTCCACCACCCAGCCGCCGTCCTGCCAGAACACCCGCAGATCGGGCGGATGGATCGGCGCCGGGGCGGCGGCAAAGCGGGCGCCGGGCTTGGGATCGAAGCTGCGGATCACCGCCAGGGCGGCGCGGATGTCGTCGGGGGTGGCGTCGCAAAGGCTTGCGAGGTCAGCCAGCTTTCCCGCCGCCAGCAAAGGCAGGTTGGCCAGGAGGGTCTGCATCTCCCAGGTCAGCAGCCCCTGGTCGGCGGCTTGCAGGCTTAGACATTCCGCCAGATCGCGGGCGAAAAGCCCTGCGGGTTCAAACTGTTGCAGATGCTCCAGCACCGCCAGCGCCTCGGCCTCATCCACCCCGCAGCTTTGCGCCACGAATGCCAGCGGCACCCCCAGCCAGCCCGAAGGCTCCAGACCTTCGGCAAAGGCCAGGGCGATGCGGCGGTCCTCGGCCCCCGGAAACGCGGTTTCGATCTGCGCCGCGACATGGGCGTAAAGGCTGCGGGGGGCCGCGGCCAGCGTGGCGATCTCGTCCCAGTCGGCGCCCTGCGCCCCAGTCAGCCGCGTCACCTTGGGCGGGCGCAGATCGAGGCAGGGGTTTTCCAGCGCCTGCTGCGCCAGATAGTCCGTCAGGTCGAGGTTGTTCATCTGCAGGATGCGCAAGGCCGCCTGCATCGTGGTGGTCATGGCCAGAGCGGTGGTCTGGCGCTGGAAGCGTTGCATCTCCATGCGGACAGCCTAGCACGATGCTGCAGTTGCAGCGTGGTCAGATCGTCGCGCCAGGCCCCGCCGCGGCAGGGATCAGCCGAACTTGAACAGGATGCCGAAGCCGCCGCGCGGGTAGGACCATTCGATCTCGCCGGTGGCCTGGGTCAGGATACGGCACGAGCCACATTCCATGCAACCATCGGGCACCACTTCCACTCGGCCATCCTCGCCGGTGCGATAGCAGCCCGCCGGGCAGATCTCGGTCAGCGATTTCAGTGCTGCACTGTCGCCGCCGGGCTGCGAATGGATGGTGACATGCGGGTTGCCCTCGTCCACCAGATAGCGGTTCTGATACAGCCGCTCTTCCATCTGCGGCCCGGTCTTGTTGGTCTTGTCGGTCATCGCCAGGCCCTCGCCATTTTGAAAATATCCGTCACCACGCCCCACCAGCCGCCACGCGCCTTGGCCACGCCGCGCATCATCGCGGCCTCCTTGCTGGCCTTGTCCACGCCATCGACCCGCAGGAACATCTGCATCGCCTTGTTCACCACCGCGGGATAGGTGGTGAAGAACTGCCGGTTGCCTTCCAGCAAGCGCGGCACCTTGCGGTATTTCTTCAGGTCTTTCATCACGAAGCTGTCGGCCAGCTTGTCGCGGTAAAGCTTCAGGGTGGCCTCGGTGACCGGCTTGCCCTCGGCCCGAAGCTGGATCAGCGTTTCCGCCGCCAAGCGCCCCGAGGTCATCGCCAGATTCGAGCCTTCACGGTGAACGGCGTTCACGAACTGGCCTGCATCACCGACGATCAGCCAGCCATCCCCGGTCAGCCGCGGAATGGCGTCATAGCCACCCTCGGGGATCAGGTGCGCCACATATTCCTTCATCTCGGCGCCCTTCAGCAGCGGGGCCACCGACGGGTGCTGCTTGAACTTGTCCAAAAGCGCATAGGGCGCGATCTTGGTTTCGGCAAAATCCGACAGAAGACAGCCGACGCCGATCGAGATGGATTCCTTGTTGGTATAAAGGAAGCCGGTGCCGACCATGCCCGAGGAAACCGACCCCAAGACCTCGATCACCACGCCGTCCTCCTCGCCCGCCAGGTTGAA
This sequence comes from Rhodobacter ferrooxidans, assembly GCF_000176015.1. Taxonomy (GTDB): domain Bacteria; phylum Pseudomonadota; class Alphaproteobacteria; order Rhodobacterales; family Rhodobacteraceae; genus Pseudorhodobacter_B; species Pseudorhodobacter_B ferrooxidans. Next base: position 25,292 of record NZ_ACYY01000009.1, read on the forward strand.
GCGTTCGCGCACGGTTTCTTCGGGCAGGAACAAGGTTTCCTTCACCGCCAAGGCCACATGGTTGGCCTTGATTTCCGGGCGCAGCTTGGCGCGTTGGCCGACGATGCCGTTCACGCCTTCGGCCAGCACCACGGCATTGGCATAGATCGGCCCGCCCTCGCGGTCGGTGATCACGCCGATCACCCGGCCGGCGTCGTCCTTGATCAGGTCTTTCACCGTGGTTTCGGTGATCAGCACCGCCCCCGCCGCCCGCACCTGCCGCGAGAACCACTTGTCGAACTGTGCCCGCAGAATGGTGTAGCGGTTCGGGCGTTCCTCGTTGAACTCGTCGGAGCGATACTGCGCGCCGGTGTGGGATTTTTCCGACAACATCCAGAACCGCTGTTCGATCACATGCCGCTCCAGCGGGGCATCGTCGCGGAAATCGGGGATGATGCGTTCCAGCGCGTCGGCATACAGAATGGCGCCCTGCACGTTTTTCGAGCCGGGATATTCGCCACGGTCGATCTGCAGCACGTTCAGACCGGCCTTGGCCATCACATAGGCGCAGGCATTGCCCGAAGGCCCGGCCCCCACCACGATTGCGTCGAAATGGTCAGACATCGCGGGTGCTCCTCAGCTTGCCAGCGCGCGCGCGCCAAGGCGGCGGGCGAAGGCTTCGGTCAGCGCCGGCAGAAGTGTCAGCGCATCGGCCACCACGCCCAGATGGGCGAAATCGAAGATCCTTGCGTTGGGATCGGTGTTGATCGCCACGATCAGATCGGCACCCTCCACCCCCACGCGGTGTTGAATGGCGCCAGAGATCCCCGCAGCAATGTAAAGCCGCGGCCGGATGGTGTTGCCGGTCTGGCCGATCTGCCGATCCGCCGTGGCCCAGCCCTTCTGCACCACCGGACGCGAGCAGCCCCATTCGCCGCCCAGCACCTGCGCCAGATTGCGCACCAGCCGCAGGTTGCCCTCGTTGCGCAGCCCCATGCCGCCCGCCACCACGATATCGGCATAGGCGAGGTTCGCATCCTTGCTGGTGTTGTCGGACACGAACTCCAGCACCTTGGTGATGATGTCGGCCTCTTTCATCTTGAAGCTGTCCCAGACCATCCGGCCAGAAAGGCTGGGGTCGGGCGTCGGCATCGCCATGACGCGGGGGCGCACCGTGGCCATTTGCGGGCGGTGGTTCAGCGAATAAATGGTGCAGAGCAGCGTGCCGCCAAAGGTGGGCCGCGTCGCGCCAAGGCACATGTCGTCGTCGATGGCCAGTTCGGTGGCATCCGCCGTCAGCCCGGTCTGCAAGGTGGTCGCCACCGACCCCGCCAGATCGCGGCCCAAGGGCGTCGCGCCCAGCAGCAGGATCTCGGGCTTGTGGGTATCGACCAGATTGGTCAGCACCTGGGTATAGGGCTCGTTGCGGTAGTCGGTCAGGGCGGCATGTTCGACGATGTAGCAAACGTCGGCGCCGTAATGGTAGGTCTGCTTGATGGCGCGCTTGGTGGTTTCGGCCTTGGGGCCGATCACCACGGCGGCCAGTTGGCAGCCCAGCTTGTCGGCCAGCTTGCGGCCTTCGCCCATCAGCTCCCACGACACCGGATGCACCCGGCCGCGTTCGACCTCGATGAACACCCAGACATCCTTGTAGTCGCGGAACCGCTCGGGCAGTTCCTTCTTCATGCCGGCGCGGCTGGCGGCTGGTGGTTTCGGGGCTTCGGCCATGGCGTGCTCCTTACGGGCGGGGGGCGGTCATCACCGCTTCAAGTTTCGGATCGCGGGCGAACAGCAGGTCGATCAGCGCGTCACCGATCTGCGCCGGCGCCTTGCCTTCGATGGTCACCATCTCGGCCTTCTCAGCCCGCGGGCTGGGGGCAAACACCCGCTTCACCACGGTGGGCGAGCCGCGCAGACCGCATTTCATCGGGTCGGCAACGCCTGCATCTTCCGCCGACCAGATCGCCACCGGGGCGCGGGCGGCGCGCAAAAGGTCCTGGATCGAGCCGCGGCGGATGGTGTTGGTATCCTCCAGCATGGTAATCAGGCAGGGCAGTCTGGATCGCAGCACCTGCACCCCGCCTTCCGAGCGCCGCCGCACCACGATGGCCTTCTGGCCAAGGTCAAGCGAGTCGATGGCCGAGACATAGGTCAGCTGGTTCAGCCCCATGCGCCGAGCAATGCCGGGACCAACCTGGGCGGTATCGCCGTCGATGGTCTGCTTGCCGGTGAACACGATGTCGATGGGCCGTTCCTCGGCAATCTTGCCCAGGGCGGTGGCCAAGGCGAAGGACGTGGCCAGAGTATCCGACCCGGCAAACCGGCGGTCGGTGATCAGCACCGCGCGGTCGGCCCCCAGCCCCAAGGCGCGGCGCAAGGCATCCTCGGCCATCGGCGGACCCATGCTCAGCACCGTCACCTGCCCGTCATACTGGTCGCGCAGCCGCAAGGCTTCTTCCAGCGCGAACAGGTCATAGGGGTTGATGATCGTGGGCACGCCTTGCCGCATGATGGTGTTGGTCACCGGATGCACCCGGATCTGCGCCGAATCCGGCACCTGCTTGATGCAGACCACGATGTTCAGCCCCTTGGGTTCGGGCTTTGGCGGCTCCAGGGCTTCGATGATCGGCTCATCCATGGCGGGCTTCCTTGTGGTCATTTCTTCAGGGTCATTTCAGGGTCGCGGGGCGGATCGCGCTCAGCGGCACCAGCCGCGGGCTGCGCTTGGCATTGGCATTGGCCAGCACCTTGAACACCTTTTCCTGCAACGGCGTGCTGGTTTCGAAATCGGCATGCGCCCGGCGCAGCGCGTCCTTGGCGGCGGCCAGAATGGTGGCATCGCTTTGCCCCGACAGGCTGGCGGGTTGCAGATAGACCCCCATGCGTTTGAGGATATGCAGGCGGGCGACGTTCACCACCTCGGGGTTGTAGGGCACGTCGAGGAATTCGAAGATCGCCTCGGTCGAGGGCAGCGCCTGGATCTGCGCCAGCACGGAAGCGCGCGGGGTGGCAATCGGTTTCTGGATCACACGGGTCATTCTGAAGCCTTTCCAAGGGGTTGAACACAGGCCAGCAAGGCCGCCAGATCGCCGGGGCCAGCCCAGCGTTTCGAACGGGATGCCCAGGTGCGCAGGCCCGGTTGCAGGGCGCGCACGGTGTCGGGGTCATGCGGCAGGCCGGCTTCGGCCAGCGCCCGGGCAATTCCCGCAGCGCCGGAGTGCTTGCCCGCCACCAGCCGGTGTTGCCGTCCAAAGCGTTCCGGCGGCAGGGCGGCACTTTCATAGGTGCGGCGGTCCTTCAGCAGCGCATCGACATGGATGCCCGCCTCGTGGGTGAACACCGCATCCCCGACGATGGGTTTTGCCGCAGGCACCGGCCGCCCGGAGGCCTTTGCCACCAGCGCCGACAGGGCAACCAACTTGTCCAGCGCGATGCCGGTTTGCCGCCCGCCCGCCGCCAGCACCGCCGCCACCTCCTCCAGCGCCGCGTTGCCCGCCCGTTCGCCCAGACCGTTGACCGTCACCGACAGATGGCTGGCCCCGGCCTTGGCAGCCGCCAGAGTGTTGGCGGTGGCCATGCCGAAATCGTTATGAGCGTGAAACTCCAGCGGCAGGGTCAGGCGCGGCAGCAATTGCGCCACCAGATCATGCGCCGCAAAGGGGTCGAGGATGCCCAGCGTATCGGCCAGCCGGAAGCGGATCGCGCCCGCCTTGGCCGCAATGCCCGCAATCTCGGCCAGAAAGCCGGGGTCAGTGCGCGAGGCATCCTCGGCGCCGACCGACACCGCAAAACCACCTTGGGTCGCCCGCCCCACCCAACCGGCCAGTTCGCGCTTCAGCCAGGCGGCATCCACCCGCAGCTTGCCCGCCATCTGCCGGTCGGAGGTGGGGGCCGCCACATGCAGCCGCCGCACGCCGCATTTCGCGGCCTGCTCCAGATCCTCGGGGCGCAACCGGCACCAGACCACCGGTTCCGCGCGGCGCAGATCGGCGGCCATGGCGCGGATGTCGGCAATCTCCGATGGCCCCATCGCCGCCACGCCAAGCTCGATCTCGGCCAACCCTGCGCCGTCCAAAGCCCGGGCGATCGCCCGCTTTTCGGCGCTGGAGAACGCCACACCGGCGGTCTGCTCGCCGTCGCGCAGGGTGGTGTCGCACAGCACCAGCGGTTTCATCGCACGGCCTCCCCGGCAAAGTCGGGCTGGCCCGCGCCAAACGGCGACAGCGCCCGCAGCTTTTCGACGATGCCCGGCAGCACCGCCAGCACATGATCGACCTCCGCGTCGGTGGTTTCACACGACAGCGACAGCCGCAGCCCGCCATGCAGCGCCGCAAACGGCAGCTTCATCGCCCGCAACACCGGGCTGGGTTCCATCGCCCCCGAGGCGCAGGCCGAGCCCGACGAGGCCGCAATCCCTTCGCGGTCCAACAGCATCACCAGCGCCTCGCCTTCGACGAAATCAAAGGCCAAGGCGCAGGTATTGCCCAGCCGGTCCAGCCGGTCGCCAAGCACCTGCACCCCGGCGATGCGGGACAGAATCCCCGCCTCCAGCCGGTCGCGCAGGGTGGCTATCTTGCGGAAATCATGGGTGGAAACCAGGTCTGCCGCCGCCCCGAAACCCACAATCCCCGGCACGTTCAAGGTACCCGCCCGCCGCCCGCGTTCCTGCTTGCCACCGCGCAGCAAGGGCTGGAACCGCGTGCCCTTGCGCAGATAAAGCGCGCCGACGCCCTTCGGCCCATGCAGCTTGTGGGCGGAAACCGAGGCCATATCCACCCCCGACGCCGCCAGGTCCAGCGGGCATTTCCCCGCCGCCTGCACCGCATCGGTGTGAAACAGCGCCCCCGCCTGATGCGCCAGTTCCGCCAGCCCCTCGATGGGGAAAATCGTGCCGGTTTCGTTGTTGGCCCACATCAGGCTGACCAGCGCCGTCTGCGGCCCCAGGGCGGCGCGATAGGCGTCGATGTCCAGCCGCCCCTGCCCGTCCACCCCGATGCGATGCACCCGCACCCCGGCGCTTTGCTCCAGAAAGCCGCACAGCGCCAGGATCGACGGGTGTTCGACGGTCGAGGTGATGATCTCGCGCCGCGCAGGATCGGCCAGCCCCGCCATGATCGCCGTGGTATTGGCCTCGGTGCCACCCGAGGTGAAAATGATCTCCTCCTCCAGCGCCGCCCCCAAAAGCCCGCGCACCTGTGCCCGCGCAACACCCACCGCCCGCGCCGCCTGATTGCCCAGCGCGTGCATCGACGACGGGTTGCCATAAGCCTCGGCCAGATGCGGCAACATCGCGGTCAACGCCTCGGAGGCAAGGCGGGTGGTGGCGTTGTTGTCGAGATAGCTGCGCATGGCCTGACCCTCAGCTTTTCGCCACGGGGATGACGCGGATCGGCCGGCCCAGCGCGTCGGCAATGCGCTTTTGCAAGCCGCCCAGCGTCAGCGAGGCCATCTGGCAGCCCTTGCAGGCGCCGGTCAGATGCACCTGCACCCGGCTGCCGGAGAACTCCATCAGCTCGACATCGCCGCCATCGGCGCGGAACACCGCCCGCATCTGCTCCAGGATCCGCGCCACTTCGGCGGCTTCCTCGGCGGGCGACAGCGGCACCTCGCGGGCAACGCGGGGCTGCGAGGGATGGGTGGGGGCAATCGGCACAAAGGATTGCCGCGGCGAGACGGTCAGCGGCGTCACCGGCTGCGGCACCGGCAACGGCTCGCCGGTGAACACCGCCAAGGCCGCGGCCAAAGCCTGCGCGCCCATCGCCGGGCTTTGCATCTGGTCTTCCGGCAATCCACCCAATGCCTGCGCGATATCGGCGCCAGTCAGCAGCCGCGCCTCGGCCACCGATTTGCCCTGCACCAGTTCGGTCAGCACCGACCCCGCGGCAATCGCCGGAAAGCCGCCAAAGCTCTGGAAACGGGCTTCCTCGATCACTTCGGTTTCCGGGTTGACCCGCAGCATCAGCCGCAGCGCATGGCCCGCGCTCAAGGAACCCGCCTCGCCCACCGCATTGGCACCCTCAAGGGCACCGCCATTGCGCGGGTTGAAGAAATGGTCGCGGACCTGATCGGAAGACCCCAGCATCGTCGCCCCCTAGCAGAAGGATTTGCCGCAGCCGCAGCTGCTGGTGGCATTCGGGTTGTCGAACACGAAACCCGCGCCTTCGAGGTTGGACACGAAGTCGATGGTGGCACCCTGCAGATGCGCCTGGCTTTCGGCATCGACCAGCACGGTCACGCCATCGGATTCGATCACCGCATCGCCGGGGGCGGCGTCAAGCTCCAGCGCCATGCCGTATTTCAGGCCGGCGCAACCGCCGGTCTGCACCATGACCCGCAGGCCAGCGACCGGTTGGGCGGCCCCGGCAATCGCGGTGCGGATGGCGTCACGGGCGGCGGGGGTGATTTCGATCATCGTCTGCTCCTGTTCCGACGGAGGGTTCGGGATAGGAGAAGCAGCAGCCGTGCCAAGTGTGGTTTTATCGGGATTTCAGCGGCTTGGCTGGGCCGTGTCGCAAGGGGCCAATCCGACAATGGCGGGTTTGCGACAGCGCGTCACGCCTCGGGGGCAAAGCAGACGGTCTTTTCCGGGCAATCTTCGCAATTCGGCGACAGGCACATCGTGGCACCGGTTTCGCTGCAGATCTGGCGGTAGAAGAACCGCTTCCAGCGCATGTTGCGGCTGTTGGCGGCGGCAAGCCGGGGAAATTCGCGGGCGATCAGGCGGCCAAGCGCCGGGCGGTCGGGCAGACCAAGGTCTTCCCACAGGTGCCGCGCCTCCATCGACCGGCGGGCAAGGATATGCGCCAGCCAGAAGCTTTCCTCGGAATTGGCGCCGCCGCGCCAGCGGATCATCAGGGTGATCGCCGCCTGATCCTCGGGCACCGCAGCCAGCGGGGCATCCAGATCGGGCAGCGCCAACCCCGGAAACCAGCGTTCGCCCAGCCGCGCCAAGGACTTGCCCTCCAGCCCCAGCAGGTCGGTCAGCCGCCCCCGGCCCTGCGCCCGTTCGGCCAACGCATGCAGCAGAATGGCGCCCAGATCGGCGCGCAGGTCGCCCAAGGGGGCCGGGTCAGGCTTCGGCGGCTGCATGGGTCTGGCAGTCCTTCGGGCAGACCCGGTTGCAGGCGCCACAGCCGACGCAGGCCCCGGCATCGACCATCACCATGATCTTGCGGACGATATCGCCGTCGTCGTCATCATCGTCGTCATCCTCCGACACCTCGACAATCGCGCCATCCTCGGTGACTCCGCGCAGGGTCATCACCGGGCGGCCACAAACCTTGTAGCAACGGCCGCAGCCGATGCATTTGGCGGCGTCGATCGCGGTCAGGAACAGCGGCACATATTCGGTGCCATCGCGGGTAAAGGCAGTGATCGGCATGAGTTTTCCTTTCCCGCAGACCTCAGGCCCGCGCGGCATCCGGGTAGGTTTCAATGGTGGCAACGGCATCGGCGGTCAGCTTTTCGCCCGCCTCGGCCAGCTTGGCCCAGGAGGCAAAGCCGAAACGGTGGATGTCGCGCAGGTGTTTCGAAAGCACCACCAGCTTGCCGGCAATCAGCACCATGCGGCCAAAGCCTTCATGGCTGAACTTGCTCATCGGCGTGGCCATGCAGCCCGATTGCCGTTCGATCAGCAACCCGATGGCGGCGTAGAACTTCTCCAGCCGCCAGACGGTATCGGGGTCGGGGTCGCCCATGATCGGCATGTCGCGGCGTTCCTCGGCGGTCAGGATGAATTCCGACAGCAATTCGGGGTCGGTCTTGTTGTCCCAGGCGCCATGGCCATCCTCGGCCCGCACCACCGCCACCAACTGTTTCAGAAAGGCGCTGTCCGGCCAGTCGCCGCCGCGCGCGGTGAGGGTCTGCGTGTCGGTCATTGGCCCACCTCGGCGTCGATGAAACTGCCGCGCGAAAGCCCCATCGCCTTGCGCAGGAACGGCGGCGGGCCGTTCTTCAGCATCTCCTGCACCTGCGCCAGCACCGCCGCAATCGGCTCGGGGTCGCGGCGCTTGATCGGATGCACCCCGGCCCGCACCACCCGCGCCGCCGACGGCCCGCCGATGGCCAGCACGAACATCAGCGCGCAACCCTCCAGCGCCTCGACCTTGGCAGAGATGCGGTCCACTTCGTCGTCGTGTTTCGCGGTCTGGCCGGTGACGCTTTCGAACGACACCGCCTCGACAAAGCGCGCGGCGGTGGCGCTGACCTCGTAGATCGCGAAGTTGCGGGCCGAGCCGAAATGCGCGTTCAGGTTTTCCATGTCATTGGTGGCAATGGCGATTTTCAGGGCGTTGGTCATGGCGGGCTCCGGGTCAATGAGTCGAAGGCGGCGGGGAGGCATGGTCGAACTCCTGCGCAACGGGGGTGGCGCCGAAATCCTCGGGCCTCGGGCGGTGGGGGTGGGCCAGCACGGCATTGGCAATCTCGTAATAAAAGGCGCGGGTTCCGGCATAGCCGACCCGGCACTGGTCCTGCGCACCCAGCCGGTCGAACACCGGAAATCCGGCGCGGACATGCGGCAGGTGCAGCCGTTCGGCGGCCATCCGGCCATGCGCGTGGGTCAGGATCAGGTGGGCCTTGGCCGTGGCAGCACCGCGTTCCAGATCGCCCAGATCGCCCAGGATCACCTCGGCGGCGGGGATATCTGCGGCGATGGGGTTCAGGCCAGAGGTGGTCACGGCGGTGACGATCTCGGCCCCCAGGGCGGTCAGCGCGGTGCCAAGGGCAAAGCCCAGATCGGGGTCGGCCCCCAGGGCGACCCGCAGCCCGCCAATCTGGAAATGCGCATCAAGGCAGGCGTCGGCCAGCCGCGCGCGGTCGCGCTTGATGGTCGCCGGGGCATCGCGGCCGGAAAGCTGCATCAGGGCGGTGACAAACGCATCGACCGCCTTCAGCCCGGTCAGTGACGCGAATACCTGCGGCGGCACACCCCGGTTTGCCAAAGCCTCCGCCGCAGGGCGCATCGCGGTGCCGATGGCCAGGGTAGCGATGCTTTGGCCCATGCGGGCGATCTCGGCCAACCGGGTGCCGCCCAGCGAGGTGCCCGACCAGTCATCCGACAGATGCCCATCCAGCGAGGTGGAAAGATCGGGCAGCACGATCGGGGTCAGGCCAAAGCCGCGGACCATATCGGCCACCGCCTCGACTTCCGCCGGGGTCAGGTGACTGCCCGCCAGCAGGTTCACCTGCCCGGCGATTTTCGGACCAGCCTGCGCAGGCACCAAGGCGGCGATGATCGCCTCGACCGCCCGCGCCCAACCATCCTCCAGCCCGCCGGCGAAATCCGGGGTGGCGGCGTAAACCACTGCCGTACCGGCGAAATCCGCCCGCCGCGCCAGCATTTCGCGCAATTCGCCCGCCACATCCTCGCCGCGGGTTTCCACCAGCGCGGTCGAGGCAATGCCGATGAACTTCGGTTTCGCCCGCTTGCGCAGGTTCTCGATCGCTTCCTCGATCTGCTCGCCACCGCCCAGAATGGCGGACACCTCGTTCATCGCCGTGGTCTGCAACGGGATCGACTCGCGGAAGTGCCGCACCAGATGCACCATGGCAAAGGCGGTGCAGCCCTGCGCGCCGTGAAACAGCGGAATTGCGCCCTCGATGCCCAGATAGGCCATCGCCGCCCCCAGCGGGGCGCTGGTTTTCAGCGGGTTGGTGGACAGCGCGCGCTGCGGGTGAACCAGATGCGCCATCTCAGCAATCCTCGAAATCGGCGGGCGAGCCGCTGGCAAGCCGCAGGGGGGCGGGCGCCGGGGCTTGCACCGCAACCTCCCACGGTGCCGGGCCGCGCAGGTCGGCCCACATCGGGTTGTTCATCTCGCGGTCGATGGCGCGCAGCAGGCCGATCATGCCCATGTAACCGGCATAGGGTTCGTGCTTTTCCTGGTTCACATCCACCCAGGGCACCCGCGCCTTCAGCGCCACGAACTGGCTGCGGCCGCCCGACATCAGCACATCGGCGCGGGCCTCGCGCAGCAGGGCATACATCTCGCGCGGGGCCATGTTGTCGAACATGTGGCTGTCGTCGCCCATGATCTCCACCACCCGGCCCTTGTCCTCCTCGGTGGCCTTGCGGACCGAGGTGCCCACGACCTCCATCCCCAGTTCCTGCAGCGCCGAGACCACCGACCAGCTTTTGTGCCCGCCGGTGTACAGCAGCACCCGCTTGCCCGCGACGCGCGGCCGGAACGATGCGAGGGCGGCCCAGGTTGCCGCCTCCTCCTGCGCAATCAATGCCTCGCAGCGCGGGATCAGATCGGCGGGGGCGCCGCGTTCGACCAACTTCATGCAAAGGGTACGAAGTGCCGCCGAAGTGTCTGAAATGCCGTAGAAAGAGCCTTCGAAGAACGGGATGCCATAGCCGTCTTCCAACTGCCGCGCCAGACCGATCAGCGCCTTGGAGCAGACCAGCATCGTCACTCGCGCCCGGTGCGCCATCGCCACCTGCGCATAACGGGCATCGCCGGAGATCGACCCCAGAATGCGGATACCCAGCCGATCCAGCAGCGGCTTGACCTGCCAAAGCTCGCCGGACAGGTTGAAATCGCCGATGATGTTGATGTCGCAAAGCCCCGGCTCGGCAGGCTCCATCGTGCCGATGACATGGGCATACAGCGCCGCCCCGGCCAGCTTGTTGCCGAGGTTTTTCGAGCCCACATAGCCCGGCGCGTTGATCGGGATCACCGGCGTGCCAAGGCGTTCGGTGGCGGCCTTGCACACCGCCTCGATATCGTCACCGATCAGGGCGGAAACGCAGGTGGCATAGACGAACACCGCCGCCGGCGCCTGTTCGGCAATCACCTCGCGGATGGCGCGGTACAGCTTCTTCTCGCCATTGCCCATGACGATATCAAGCTCGGTCAGATCGGTGGTGAAACCGGTGCGGTAAATCTCGGACCCCGACGAGGCAGAGCCGCGGTTGTCCCAGCCGTTGCCCTCGCAGGCCAGCGGCGCATGTACCAGATGCGCAACGTCAACAATGGGTTGCAAGGCGATCTTCGCACCGTCAAACGCACAGCCACCCGCCGCCGCACCCGGCGTCAGTTGCTTGGTGCAGCCCTTGCGGCGGCTGCCCTCGTCCTTGGCGCGGTTGGTGTCGCAGGCGGGCTCGTTCAGCAGCCCGGCGATCTGGGTCTTGAGTGCTTCGGCCATCGCTTGCCCCTTGGTTGCGGCCCCGGCATTGCGCCGGGGCCAGCGGTTTCAGCGGGTCAGATCGAAGGAGATGTCGCCCTCGCCAGCGCCGGTTGCCGCGCCATCCAGCTTGTCGAAGATGGTGTCCAACAGCTTGACCAGCACGTTGATCGCGCCCTGATAGCCCCAGGTCGGCGACCGGTGGTGGTGATGCCGGTCGAAGATCGGGAAGGACAGGCGGATCAGCGGCGTGCCGGTGTCGCGTTGCAGATACTTGCCGTAGGACGAGCCGATCAGCATGTCCACCGGCTCGGTCGCCATCAAGGACCGCATGGCCCACAGATCCTTGCCCGGCCAGACCTTGCAGTTGGCGCCAAAGGGCGACGAGGCCAGCAGCGCCTGCATCTTTTCTTCCCAGTCCTTGCCGCCGTTGGTGGCGAGGCAATGGATCGGCTCGCCGCCGGTTTCCATCACGAAACGCGCCATCGAATAGACGAAATCCGGGTCGCCGAAGATCGCGTAGGTCTTGCCGTGCAGGTAGGATTGGCTGTCGGCCATGGCATCGACCAGACGGCCCCGCTCCAGCCGCAGGCTTTCGGGGATTTCCTTGCCGGTCAGTTCCGACAGTTTCATCAGGAACTCGTCGGTGCCGGAAACGCCCATCGGGTAATGGAAGGCGGCGGTGTCCTGTCCATGCTCGGCGCAGAACGCGAGGGTCTTGCGGCTGCAATATTCCTGCATGGAAATCGTCGCCTTGGCGTTCAGCGCGCCCTTGATTTCATCCTGCGTGGTGCCACCGGAATACATGCGGAACTCGCCATCCGAGGGGGTGTCATAGACGTCCGAGACATCCGACAGGATGGTGGCCTTGACGTCCATCAGCGCCAGCACGCGCTTCAGCTCGCGGATGTTGCCCACGGCAAAGCCGTCGAAACCCGGGATGATGTTGATGCTGTCGTCGGCGACGCGGGCGACATCCTTCCAGAACGGCGTCAGGATGCCTTTCTGCATGTTGTCATAGCCGTCCACATGGCTGCCCACGAAGGCGGGCGTGTGGGCGAAGGGCACCGGGAAATCGGCGGGCACCGATTCCTTTTCGCGCGCCTTCAGGATGAAGGAGTTCAGGTCGTCGCCGATGACTTCCGCCATGCAAGTCGTTGAAACCGCGATCATCTTCGGGGAATACAGGGTGTGGGTGTTCTGCAACCCCTCGATCATGTTGTTCAAGCCGCCGAACACCGCCGCATCCTCGGTCATCGAGGACGACACTGCCGAGGCCGGCTCCTTGAAGTGCCGCGCCAGGTGCGAGCGGTAGTAGGCCACGCAACCTTGCGAGCCGTGCACGAAGCTCATGGTGGCCTCGTAGCCTGCGGCGGCGAACACAGCACCCAGCGGCTGACAGGCCTTGGCCGGGTTGATGGTCACACATTCGCGGGCCAGGTTCTTTTCGCGGTAGTCCCAGGACTTCGTCCATTCGCCGATCTCGGCGACCTTTTCGGCCGAGTGGCCGTTTTCGTAGGTGGCGCGCTTGTTGTCCAGCATCGCCTTGTATTCGGGTTCGTTGAACAGGTCGGCGTGGTCAAGCACCTTGTCTGCCGATTGGGGCATGGTCGCATTCCTTCTGCTGGCCGTCCGCATTCCGGGACGCGCCGCGAGGGTTGAGGGGAGTGGGGGGCAGAGGTGCCCCCCGCCGGATCAGGCCGATTTCTTCCACGGCGCGTCGAACAGACCCCAGACCGGGTTGTTGATCGCAAGGTCCATGTCGCGGGCGAAGATCGCAAAGCCGTCATAGCCATGGTAGGGGCCGGAATAGTCCCACGAGTGCATCTGACGGAACGGGATGCCCATCTTCTGCACCGGGTATTTTTCCTTGATGCCGGAACCGACCAGATCGGGGCGGATGGTCTCGATGAACTTTTCCAGCTCGTAGCCGGTCACGTCATCATAGATCAGCGTGCCTTCCTTGACGTATTCGCCGGTGCGCTTGTAGTCGTCGCCATGGCCGAATTCGTAGCCGGTGCCGGCGATCACCATGCCCAGGTCTTCATAGGCGGTGATGACGTGGCGCGGGCGCAGGCCGCCGACGTAAAGCATCACGGTCTTGCCTTCCAGCCGGGCCTGATACTTGGCCTTCACCGCATCGACCAGCGGCTTGTATTTGGCAATGACCGCCTCGGCGTTGGCCTGAATGGTGGCGTCGAACTTGGCGGCAATGGCGCGCAAGGACGCTTCGATCTGGCTGGGGCCGAAGAAGTTGTATTCCATCCAGGCGACGCCGTGCTTTTCCTCCATGTGGCGGCAGATGTAGTTCATCGACCGGTAGCAGTGGATCAGGTTCAGCTTGGCTTTCGGGGCGCGTTCGATCTCGGCCAGGGTCGCATCGCCCGACCAGTTGCCGATCACGTTCAGCCCGATTTCCTCCAGCAGGATGCGCGAGGACCAGGCATCGCCGCCGATGTTGTAATCGCCGATGACGTTGACATCGTAGGGCGTGCCCTCATAGCCCGCCCGCGCGCCCTCGCCCGCTTCCAGCACCCAGTCGCGGATGGTGTCGTTGGCGATGTGGTGGCCCAGGGATTGCGAGACCCCGCGGAAGCCTTCGCAGCGCACCGGCACGATGGTCTTGCCGATGTCCTTGTTCTTCTTGCGCGACACCGCCTCGATGTCGTCGCCGATCAGACCGATCGGGCATTCCGACTGGATCGAGATGCCGTTCAGCAGCGGGAACAGCGTGTTCAGCTCGTCAATCGACTTTTCCAGCTTCTTGTCGCCGCCGAAGATGATGTCGTTTTCCTGAAAATCGGTGGTGACCTGCATGGTCACGAAGCTGTCGATGCCGGTGGCGCCGGTGTAGTAGTTGCGCCGCTGGCTCCAGCTATACTGGCCGCAGCCGACCGGGCCGTGGCTGATGTGGACCATGTCCTTGATCGGGCCCCAGACCACGCCTTTCGACCCGGCGTAGGAACAGCCGCGGATGGTCATCACGCCGGGGATCGACTTGATGTTGGATTTCACCGTGTCGCATTTCGACAGGATTTCGGTCTCGCCTTCCTCCACCGCCCCGGCCACGTTCAGATGGCGGGCGCGTTTCTTGGCGGTCTTGGCGGGATAGGCGGCAAGCACCTCTTCGATCAGCTTGTTGTTCTGTTCGGCGGTATCGGCAATGTCTTTGGCCATCGGGCGGGCTCCTTGAGGGATGGGGGGACCGGTGGGGCGCACCGGTCCCGCGTGACGTCAGGCGCTGGCAGCAGCCTCGGTGGCGGCGATGGCGGCCAGACGGTCGTCCTCGGATTGCATGATGCCGAAATCCATCAGCATCTGCTCCAGCTCGTCCATGGTGATCGGGGTCGGAATGACGCCCTTGCCCGAGTTGGCGTGGATCTTGCGGGCCAGTTCGCGGTATTCGGCCGCCTGCGCGCTTTCGGGCGCATACTGGATCACGGTCTGGCGGCGCAGTTCGGCATGCTGCACGATATTGTCGCGCGGCACGAAGTGGATCAGCGTGCAGCCCAGCTTGGCGGCCATGGCTTCGGCCAGTTCAAGCTCCTGGTCGGTCTGACGCTCGTTGCAGATCAGCCCGCCCAGACGCACACCGCCGGAGTTGGCATATTTCAGGATGCCCTTGGCGATGTTGTTGGCGGCATACAGCGCCATCATCTCGCCCGACATCACGATGTAGATTTCCTGCGCCTTGTTCTCGCGGATCGGCATGGCGAAGCCGCCGCAGACCACGTCGCCCAGCACGTCATAGGACACATAGTCCACGTCCTCGTAGGCGCCGTTTTCTTCCAGGAAGTTGATGGCGGTGATCACGCCACGGCCCGCACAGCCAACCCCAGGCTCCGGCCCGCCGGCTTCGGTGCATTTGATGCCCTTGTAGCCGACCTTCAGCACGTCTTCGAGTTCGAGGTCTTCGACCGAACCCATTTCGGCCGCGAGGTGCAGCACGGTGTCCTGCATCTTGGTGTTCAGGATCAGGCGGGTAGAGTCGGCCTTGGGGTCGCAGCCGACGATCAGGATTTTCTGGCCCATTTCGACCAGCGCCGCGAGGGTGTTCTGCGAGGTGGTGGACTTGCCGATGCCACCCTTGCCGTAAAAGGCGATCTGCCGGAGTTTGCTCATCTTGATATCCTTTGCATCTGGATCAACTTCAGGAGTAAGGCGTCTCCGCCGATCTCGAAGACATAGAAGCAGGGGGCGTGCCAAGTGGTTTCCGAATGGTGAAACCTTTGTTTTTCAACGACCTGTCAGGTTCGTGTCGCAACCCGACGCATGTGGAGATTCCGACAATTCCGCGACAATCGCCCTGTCGCGCCCCTGAAATGCCAACGGCCCCCGCTTGGTGCGAGGGCCGTGCTGCCGTGTCAGAGTGTCAGGCCGGTTGCCCTGCCCCGATGCTCTCCACCACCGCCGACAGCGGCAGGTCCAGCCTTGTGATGCCCAGTTCGACCATGAACTGCTGCTCCATCCGGGTAAGCTCCCCGTCGATCACCGCCACATGGCCGCCACCCGAGCGTTTGGCGATCTGCCGGGCAAAGGTGCGCAGGGTCTGGTCGTCGAACCGGCAGCCGAGGAACAGGAAACCGCGGTTGGCCCTTCGCGCCTGCACCTCGTCGGGGATCGGGGTCTGGATGTCGATTTCGGTCAGCACTTCGACATAATCGGCGTCCGACACCAGGAAGGAATGGCCCGGCGCCGCCAGCCCGTGCGGCTTGTAAAGCAGGGTCTGCCAGTGCCGGTCGGCGCCATCCGGGCGCAGAACGCCCGCCGCATCATAGGCGCGGTGCCAGATTTCCGCCCATTCGCCATTGCGGCTGACCCCCTGCACCCAGCCCCAACTGCTTGGCCCTTCCCGAAGCGCCGCAATCAGATTGCCGTCATACCAGGCATCGACGATCATCGGGCAGCCCAGCCCCACCAGCCACTGATGCAGCGGGTTCGGCCCGGCTTGCGTGGCAAAGGCGCGGCGCACCAAAGCCTCCAGCGTGGCGCGAAACTTGCGGCTTTCGACATATTGCGCCACCGCCCACAGGTTGCCACGCGCCCGTTTCGGCGCCCGCACTTCCGCCTCGATCAGCGCGCAAAGCCCCTGCGGCTCGGTCGGCCCACCGCCCTGCCCCAGGGCGGAAACCGACGGCCCGAGGTAGGGCAGCAACCGCCCCGCCGCCAGATCGTCCAGCGCCACCCGCAGCCGTTTCCGGTCGTCCACCGCCTAATCCCCCGCGCCGGGGTGTTTGCGCGCCTCCACCGTCACCGGCAGCGACGGCGGTTCGGCAAAGGCCGGCAGGTCCAGCACCCAGCCGTTGCCCAGCCGCGCCCAGCCGCCCCAGATCGCCGGGGTTTCGGTTTCCACGATCATCTCCTCCAGGTCCTTCTTCGGGACATAACATTCCAGCCCCTTCGGCGTGCGGCGGATCATCACTTTCATCTGTCGTCCCCTTCGCTTGTCAACTCGCGGGCGCGCATACCGACGATGTTGCCGCGGTCAATGAAATCAACCGCATAGACATAGAATTCCTGCAGGTAGGTGCCGATGTCGCGCACGTAGCCCACGTCGCCCTTGCGCACGACGATGTGGCCCACCTCGACCCCCGGCATGGTGCCATCGTTGCGCACGGTCATGCGTGATCGCACTTTGTCGCCGGGTTGCCACAGCGGCGGTGAATAGACCTCCAGCGGCTTGTCATCGTTTTTCATCATCATCCTTTCGTGCCGCCAGCCGTTCGGCGGCGGTCTCGGCGATCAGCGGTTCGGGGTCGGCCAGCATCGCCCGCGCCAAGGCTTCGGGGGCGCGTTCGGCGACGGCGTGGCGCACCCGGATGTCGGGGTCGTGGGCCAGCCGGTGCAGCTTGTCGGGCGGCAGGCGCAGCGCGGTGGCGCGGCGCACCAAAGGTTCGGGGTCGGTGAGCAGATGCACCAGCCAGCTAGGGCCGATGCGATCGGCCACCAGACAGCGGATTTCCGGGTCGGGGTCGTGCAGCATCACCGGCAAGGCGCCCGCGTCAATCCGCCGCACCGCAATCAGCCGCACATAGGCGTCGGCGTCCGACAGCAACGGCAGCAGATCACCCGGAGGTAACCTGTGCGCCACCGCCAGCCGCACCGCCCGGTCAGGGTCGCGCAACCGGCGCAGCGCATGGGCGGCAGGCAGGCGCAGGATGGCGACCGAGCGCACCGCCGGGTCGGGGTCGTCCAGCAAGGGTGGCAGGCGGAACAGCGTTGCCGCCCGCGCCGCCTGCGCCCGCGCCTCGAAATACGGCAGGGTCAGGCAATCGTCGGCAAGGTCCGGGTTCAAAAGGAAAAACCGCTCGATCCGCCGGGACTGGCGGTCCTGCACGCAGGCCCAGCCCGGCGCACATTGCCCGGTTCCGGCCCGGCCCCGATAGCGGCAGGCGCTGCAATCAACGGCAGCGCCCAGCCAATCCACCGGGTCCGGGCCTTCGGGCATCGGCTCAGGCCGGGATGCAGGTTTTCGGCACCGGGCAGACCGCGACGCATTTGGGCGCATCGCCGTCACATTCGGTGCATTTCACCGGGTCGATCTTGTAGGTGTCGTTCTTGAACTTGATCGCGGCATTGGGACATTCGAACTCGCAGGCGCCGCAGACGGTGCAGGACGAGGTGACGATCTTGTAGGCCATGGGGGTCTCCTTCAGGGTCAGGCGGTCTTGGCCGCCGTTTCAGCGTTGCGGTCGCGGAACACGGCGGCAATCGCGGTTTCGATGTAGTCTTGCGCATGGGCGTCGATGACCTCGATGCCCGCCGCGGCCATATGGGCACGCGGCGCGTCACCGATGCGGGCGCACAGCACCACAGGCACGCCGTCCAGGCTGCGGATGATCTCGGCCAGCCGGTCGTCGGTGCCGTGGCCATCGGTGCAATAGTTGTCGGCGCGGCGGTGGGTCAGGAAGCGCACGCCGTCGCTGTCCACCTCGTAGATCTGGAACTCGGTGGCATGGCCGAAGTGCTGGTTGATGCGACCGCCGCCCTTGGTGGCCACGGCGATGCGCAGGGCGGCGGGGGCTTCGGGCAGGCTGGCGGTGGCTTGCTCGGTCGCGGCACGGCGGTCCTCGCGTTCGCGCGCCACCCAGTCGCGATAGGCGGCGCGGGCTTCGGGGGCATCCTCCACCACCTCGGGCAACTGGTCGAGGTTGAACTCCTGCCCGCGATCCTCGCCCAGCAGACCCACCGCATCGGCGCGGCACTGGCGGCAATGCCGCATCAGGTTGGCGCCACCGGCGCAAGCCTCCTGCACCGCCGCCAGTTCGGCAGCCGTCGGGCCGCGCTGGCCGGTCAGGCCGAAATGCGTGCCATGTGCCGGGTCGGAGATCAACGGCATGATGTTGTGCAGGAAGGCGCCCTTGGCCTTGACCACCTTGTTCAGTTCCAGCATCCCCGCATCGTTGATGCCGGGGATCAGCACCGAGTTGACCTTGACCAGAATCCCGCGTTCCACCAGCAATTCAAGGCTTTGCATCTGCCGCGCCAGCAGGATGCGCGCGGCCTCGACGCCCTCGTGGCGCTTGCCCTGGTAGTAGATCCACGGGTAGATCTGCGCGCCCACCTCAGGGTCGAGCGTGTTGATGGTCAGCGTCACATGGTCGATCCGCATCGCGGTCAGCTCGTCGATATGGTCGGGAAGGGCCAGGCCGTTCGACGACAGGCACAGCTTGATGTCGGGCAGCCGGTCGGAGACGGCGTCGAAGGTGGCCTTGGTCTTGCGCCAGTCGTAGGCGGCATCGCCCGGCCCGGCGATGCCCAGCACCGAAAGTTGCGGCACGGCGGCGGCGACGGCAATCACCTTGCGGGCGGCCTGATCGGGGGTCAGCCGTTCCGAAACCACGCCGGGGCGACTTTCGTTGGAACAGTCATACTTGCGGTTGCAATAGTTGCACTGGATGTTGCAGGCGGGGGCCACCGCCACATGCATCCGGGCGAAATAATGGTGGGCTTCCTCGGAATAGCAGGGGTGGTCCTTGACCTTGGCCCAGGTGGCCGGGTCCATGTCCGCCGGGCCTTCCTTCGATCCGCAGGAAGACGCCTCGCAACCGCCCAGCGACTTTTCCAGATCGTCGCGCGACGCCACCTGCAATGCGCCGAGTGAGATGATTTGCGCCATGATCCGCCCCTTTGCTGGTCTCGCAGGGGGAGAAGCAGCAAGCGTGCCAAGTGCCGGGCGTTGGGTTTTCAGGCGGTTTCGGCAGGGGTGTTGGTCGCAAAGCCGACAAAGCCGCGAAGGCCTGTCGCAAAGCGCCCCTTCAGAACCGCTCGATCGGAATGGCGTGCTTTTTCAAGGCATAGCCGATCTGGCGCGGGGTCATGCCCAGCAGCCGCGCCGCCTTGGCCTGCACCCAGCCCGCGCGTTCCATCGCATCGACCAGGGCCGCACGTTCGTCGGCATCCACCGGCAATGCGGCAGGCTTTTCCGCCACCGGCGCAGGCTCGGGTCGCCGCCCCAGCACCGGCAGCACGATGGCCCCGGCGGCCAGCCCGCCGATGGGCGAGGCCGCACCGGTCTGCAAGCGCCACAGGTCGGCCGACAGGCACTGGTTGGTGTGGCAGGCCAGATCGTCGGCGTTGATCACGCCCCCCGCCGACAGCGTCGCCACCCGGCTGATGCAGTTTTCCAATTCCCGCACGTTGCCGGGGAAATTGCAGGCCCGCAGCCCCTCCAGCGCCTCTTTCGACAGCTTCTTGTCCATGCCGTTGCGCTTGTTGAACCGGTCCAGAAAGCCCTTGGCCAGCATGTCGATATCGGTGCGCCGCTCGCGCAGGGGCGGCAGCGAAATCGGCACCACGCAGATGCGGAAATACAGATCGGCGCGGAAGCTGCCACTGGCCACCGCCTGTTCCAGATCGCGGTTGGTGGCGGTGATCAGCCGCACATCGACGTGCAGGGTTTTGGACCCGCCCACCCGTTCGAATTCGCCTTCCTGCAATATTCGCAACAGCTTGGCCTGAAATTCCGGGCTGATCTCGCCGATCTCGTCCAGAAACAGCGTGCCGCCATCGGCCAGCTCGAACCGGCCCTTTTTCTGCGCCAAAGCCCCGGTAAAGGCGCCCTTCTCGTGGCCGAACAGTTCGGATTCCAGCAGGCTGTGGCTGAGCGCGGCACAGTTCAGCTTGACAAACGGCTTGTCGCGCCGCGGGCTGAGGTTGTGCAGCGCCGAGGCAAACAGTTCCTTGCCGGTGCCGCTTTCACCGCGCAGCAGCACGGGGGCTTGCGTCGGGGCGACCTTGCGGATTTGTGCGATCACATGCTTGATCGCCGGGCTGTTGCCGATGATGCCGGCAATCGGTGTGGCCTGCGCCGGGGCGCCCTGCCCGGCCACATCGGCGGCGGCATGGATGGCGGCGCGGGCTTCCTGCAAAATGCGGTCGCGGTCGCGCGCCACGTTGCGGCGGAAGCGGATCGACTGCTCCAGTATCGCCGCGATCATGTTCAGCACCCGCAGGTCGGTATCCAGATGCCGCACCGCGCCGCCCGCATGGTCGCGGTAGGCACACAAGACCCCCAGCACGAATTGCGAATGGGCCTGATCGCGGATCGGCACCGCCAGCAGCGCCATCCGGCTTGATCGCGCCCCGGGCGGCAGCGCCTCGGGTCCCAGTTCCGACACCAGATCGCGCGACACCATCGACACGCCGTTGCGGAACACATGCCGCGCCACCCGCTGCGGTATCGCCTGACAACTGGCGGGGCTGGCCACCGCCCCCTTGGTGGTGGCGGCGATGACATAGGGGTTGACCGCAGCGGCACCGCCCGGCGTGCCGCCCTCTTGCAGCAGCGCCAGGGCCGCGTGCCGCAAGCCCATGAACGAGGCCAGCATCTGCAACACCGACGGCATCGCCGCAATCGGATCGGCGGCGCCGGTCAGAATCTTGGCGGCCTCGCAGACCGCGTCCAGCGGGTGATATTCATCGCTGGCGACAGGTGCGGTGCTGAAGGTTGTGGCAGGGTCTTGTTGCATCGGAACCTCGCGGGCTGCACCTTTCAAGATGGGCGGTTTCTGCGCAAAGTCCACGGCAGAGCAAGGTCGGAAGGATCACTTTGGCCGCAGCGGGCGCTGGCAGATCGGCCAAATGCTGCAACTGCACAAAATCGCGCCGCTTCTGCTGCAAGTTGATGCGGATTGGTAACGCGCAGGTGCCGCAGGGCCGGGTGGCGCCGCATTGCAGCCCGACCACGGCACCCGCGACAGGCGGGTTTATTCCAGCCGCGCCGGAAAGCCCTCGGCCCGCAGGTCGGTTTGCAGCAGGTCTTCCAGCAGCTTGACGATCTGCGTCGATTGCGCCCTTCCGCCATAGGCGGCCTTGCCCTTGACGAAGGTCTGCTGGGTCATCGAGGCCAGATCCAGCGGCACGCCGAATTCGCGGCCAAAGCCCATGGCAAAGCCCAGATCCTTCAGCGCCAAGTCCATCGAAAACGCGATGTCATAGCTGCCGTTCAGGATCAATTGCCCCTCGGTTTCATGCACGAAACTGCTGCCCGACGAGGCCGAAATCGCCTCCCACGCGGTTTTCAGGTCCAGCCCGCCGCGCTTGGCCAGCATCAGCGCCTCGCCATCGGCCACCAGATGAATGAAGGCCAGCATGTTGGTGATGACCTTGATCACCGCCGCCGAGCCCAGCGGCCCCATGTGGAAAATCCGCCCCCCCATCGCCTGCAGGGCGGGCAGGTGCAGGTCGTAAAGATCGCTGTCGCCGCCCGCCAGCACGGTAATCTCGCCCTGTGCCGCCAGATGCACGCCGCCCGTCACCGGCGCCTCCATCAGCCGCACGCCGCTTTCCGAGGCCAGTTGCCCCAGCCGCAGCACGTCGTCGCGCCCCAGCGTCGAATTCTCGATCCAATGCGCGCCGGGGCGCATGTCGGGCAGCAGTTGCGCCAGCACCGCCTCGGAAATCGCGGGCGACGGCAGGCAGGTAAAGACGTGATCGACCATGCCCGCCAGTTCCGCCGGGCTGTCGGCCCAACCCGCCCCCAGCGCCAGATGCCGCTGGGCAAGCGCGGGGTCGATGTCATGCACCGTCACCTGAAAGCCCTCGCGCAGCAGGCTGGCCGCCAGATGGCCGCCGAGGTTACCCAGACCGATATAGCCGTAATGCATCACGCCTCTCCATAGCCGACGATGGCCTTGACCTCGCAGAAATCGTGGATGCCCCAGTCGGCATATTCGCGGCCGTTGCCCGACTGCTTGTAGCCGCCGAACGGCGCGAAGGTGTCCCAGTCGGGGTAGTTCAGGCTGACCTGCCCCGCCCGCAGCCGCCGCGCCACCGCCCGCGCCTCGGGCAACGGCCCCTGCACATAGGCGGCAAGGCCATAGACCGTGTCATTGGCCATCGCCACCGCCTCGTCCACCGTGTCATAGGGCAGGATCGACAGCACCGGGCCAAAGATTTCCTCGCGCGCGATGGTCATCTGGTTGGTCACGTCGCCGAACACCGTCGGCTTGACGAAATAACCGCGGTTCAGGCCGGCGGGCCGCCCGGTGCCGCCGGTCACCAGCGTGGCGCCTTCGTCGATGCCCTTCTGGATCAGCCCCTGAATCTTGTCGAACTGCGCCTTCGAGATCACCGGCCCCTGCGTGGTCGCCGCCTCGCGCGGGTCGCCCGGCACCATCGCCTCGGCGGTGGCTTTCGCCACTTGCAGCGCCTCGGCGTGGCGGTCGCGCGGCACCAGCATCCGGGTCGGCGCGTCGCAGCTTTGCCCCGTATTGCCAAAACAGCCCTCGACCCCCGCCGCCACTGCCGCGGCAATATCCGCCCCCGGCAAAAGGATGTTGGCCGACTTGCCGCCCAATTCCTGCGCCACCCGCTTCACCGTCGGCGCCGCCGCCGCCGCCACCGCCGTGCCCGCCCGGGTCGAGCCGGTAAAGCTGACCATATCGACCTGTGGGTGGCTGGCCAGCCGCGCCCCCACCACCGGCCCGGTGCCGTTGACCAGATTGAACACCCCCGCAGGCACCCCCGCGGCATGGCAGACCTCGGCGAACAGCACCCCCGAAATCGGAGCGATTTCCGAGGGTTTCAGCACCACGGTGCAGCCCGCAATCAGCGCCGGCGCCACCTTGCAGGCGATCTGGTTCATCGGCCAGTTCCACGGCGTGATCAGGGCGCAGACGCCAATGCCCTCGTGGACGATGCGGGAATTGCCGCGCGAATATTCCCATTGCATCGTCTTCGCCGCAGCAATGGTGCTTTCGATATGCACCTGCCCGGCCCAGGCCTGCGCCGAACGGGCAAACTCCAGCGGCGCACCCATCTCCAGGCTGATGGCCTGCGCAAATTCCTCGTAGCGGGCGTTGTATTCGTCAAGGATGCGCTGCACCAAAGCGATCCGCTCGGCCACCGGCCAGACGGAAAAGCTGTCAAACGCCGCCCGCGCCGCCGCCACCGCAAGGTCGGCATCGGCCTCGTTGCCCAGCGCCAGTTCCGCCACAATCTCCTCGGTCGCCGGATTCTCCACCCCCATGCGAGCCTTGCCCAGCGGTTCCACCCAGGCGCCGTTGATGTAGAATTTCAACAGGTTCAAGCAATCCATTGTTTCCTCACCTGAAATAGATGTTGTGCGTGGCCCGGATCGCCGCGTCGATCTGCGGGTCAATCTGGCAGCCCGCCTTGGCCAGGATATCATTCTTCCGCGCAATCGCCCGGTCAAGCAAAAGCGGCCGCCCGGCCTCGACCCATTCCTTGGGCGACATGCGGTTGCCCAGCACCGGATAGACATATTCGGTCTGCATCAGGGCCAGAGTCTGATCGGACCCCAGGTAATGCCCCGGCCCGCCCAGACAGACCGCCTTCATCGCCTCGATGCTGGTGGAATCTTCCGTCACGTCTATCCCTCGCACCGTCCGCAGCACCTGCCCCAGGATGTCGTCGCCCAGCACCAAGGATTCCATGCAAAAGCCCAGCAGCGAGGCATGCATCCCCACCGCCTCATAGACCATGTTCAGCCCGGAAAGCCCGGCCAGGGTGTTGGTGATCGCCTGCTCCCAGCCCGCCTGCATGTCGGGCATCTTGCTGTCGGAAATTCCCGCCGCCGCCCCGCCCGGCAGGTCGTAGAACCGGTGCATCTGCGCGCAACCGGCGGTCAGCAACGCCTGTTCCGCCGACCCGCCCGACATCGCCCCCGTTCTCAGATCGGAAACAAACGGCCAGGTGCCGAAGATGCAGTGCGCGCCGGGCTGGATGGCGTTGGCATAGACCACGCCCGCCAGACACTCCGCCATCGCCTGCACGATCGCCAGCGCAATCGGCGCCGGTGCTGTGGCTCCCGCCTGCCCCGCCGACAGCAGCAGCATCGGCATGCCCGCGCGGATGCAGGCCTCCATGGTGATGCAGCTTTCTTCGGCAAACTTCATCGGCGGCACCACGAAGCAATTGGAATTGCTGACAAATGGCCGCGCCCGCCAGGCCGCCTCGCCCCCAGCTACCTGATGCAGCAGATCAAAACAGCCCTTCACATGCGCGGGGTCACTGAACGAGGTGCCAACATGCTTGGTGGTGCCGCTGAGGCAGGCATAGAGCGTGTTGATATCCATGTCATAGTTGTCAGGCACGTCGCGGCAGACCATGGCGCGCTGAAAGAAATGCACGTTATCAAGGTGATGGGTGATCCGCGCCGCATCATACAGGTCCTGCGCCGTGCTGTCGCGATACTCGCCCGAGATCGCATCGACGATATGCACCGCCGCCCCCGCCGTGCCAAAATGCACCTTCGTGCCGCTCAGATGCAGGTCATGCTTCTCCTCGCGGCCAAACAGCGTGATGTCGCGCGCGGCCACCGCCAGCATGTCCTCGACCAGCGCCCGTGGAAAGCGGATGCGCCCGTCATCCCCCTGCACCGCCCCCGCCCCGGTCAGCAATTCCACCCCCGAAGGCGGCGCCTGCGAAAGCCCGATCACCTCCAGCGCCTCCAGCGCAGATTCATGGATCTTCGCCATCCCCGCGTCAGTCAAAGGCCGATACTGCCCCCCCGGCAACCCCGCCCGAATCGGCCGCAGCCCCTCCGCCAAAGGTGCCGCCCGCAACGCCACCCGGCTCGCCCGCCCGCCACTGCGCCGCCCACGCGCGGGTTCGCAAATCTCGCCGGTATCGCTCATCGCAAACCCTTTCTTCTCTGGAAAAATATCCCGGGGGTGCGGGGGCTGGCCCCCGCTCCGGCCCAAGTCACCCGCGCACCCGCAAGGCTTTCGGATCATGCATCGCCACCAGCGACGCCACCGCCTCATGCCGCCGGCCGGCGATCTCGATCTCGTAGCGCGACCCAAGCACCGCCTCGGCGCTCTCCCCCTTGCACGGCACATAGCCCAGGCCCACCGAGGCCCCCCAGGAAATGCCCGTAAGCCCCCGAGGTCACCGGCCCGACGATCTTGCCATCGCGCACCACCGCCTCGTTGTGAAACAGCATCGGCTCGGGGTCGGTCAGCCGGAACTGCACCAACCGCCGCTCCAACCCGGCCTCCGCCTTGCGCAACACCGCCTCGCGGCCAATGAAATCGCCCTTGCCGGTCTTCACCGCAAAGCCCAGACCCGCCTCCAGCACATGATCCTCGTCAGTGATGTCATGGCCGAAATGTCGATAGGCCTTCTCCATCCGGCAACTATCCAGCGTGTGCAGCCCGCAGAGCTTCAGCCCCGGATCGGCCTCCAGCAAAGCCTCGAACACATGCGCCGCCTGATCGGTGGAGACATAAAGCTCCCAGCCCAATTCACCGACATAGGTCACCCGATGCGCCCGCGCCACGCCCATGCCAATCTCGATTTCCCGCGCTGTGCCAAAGGGATGCGCGGCATTGCTGAAGTCGTCCGGGCTGACCGACGCCAGCATCTCCCGCGACTTCGGCCCCATCACGCACAGCACCGCCTCGGCCGCCGTCACATCCGTCACCACGGCGAAAGCCTCGCCCAGATGCCGCCGCAGCCAGGCCAGATCGCGCTGCAACGTCGCCCCCGGCACCACCAGCAGGAACGCCGTCTCGGTCAACCGCGTCACCGTCAGGTCGCTTTCAATGCCGCCGCGCGCATTCAGCATCTGGGTATAGACAATCCGCCCCACCGGCACATCGACATCATTGCCACAAAGCCGTTGCAGCAATGCACGGGCATCCCGGCCCTCGACCCGGATCTTGCCGAACGAGGTCATGTCGAACAACCCCACGCCGTTGCGCACCGCCAGATGCTCGGCCTTCTGGTTGGCAAACCAGTTCTGCCGCCCCCAGCCATACTGATACTCCGCCACCTGCCCCGGTTCGGCAAACCAGTTCGCCCGCTCCCAACCCGCCACTTCGCCAAACACCGCCCCGCGCGCCGCCAGATGCGCGTGCAGCGGCGAGCGCCGCACCCCGCGCGCCGTCGCCATCTGCCGGTAGGGGAAGTGGTCGGCATAAAGCAGCCCCAGCGTCTCGCTGACCCGCTCCTTCAGATAACGCCGGTTGCGCTGGAACGGCTGGGCGCGGCGAATATCCACCTCCCACAGGTCGAACGGCGGCTCGCCCTCGGTGATCCAATGCGCCAGCGCCATCCCGGCCCCACCCGACGACACGATGCCGACCGAGTTATACCCCGCCGCAATCCAGTAGCCGCCCAGCTCCGGCGCCTCGCCCAGATAATAGCGATCATCCGGCGTGAAACTCTCCGGCCCGTTGAAAAACGTGTGAATCCCCGCGGTCTGGAACAGCGGCATCCGCTGCATCGCCGCCTCCAGGATCGGCTGGAAATGGTCGAAATCCTCGGGCAGCGTGTCGAAGCAGAAGTCTTCCCGAATCCCCCCCATGCCCCAGGGCTTTGCTTTCGGCTCGAACGCCCCCAGCATCATCTTGCCGGCATCCTGCTTGTAATAGGCACATTCATCCGGCACCCGCAGCACCGGCAAATGCCCAAGCCCGTCAATGGGTTCGGTGACGAGGTAAAAGTGCTCGCAGGCATGCAGCGGCAGCGCCACGCCGTTCTGCGCCGCCAGATCCCGCCCCCACATACCGCCGCAGTTGATCACCATATCGGCGGCAATATGGCCCTTTTCGCCATCAACTTCATAATCCACCCCGGTCACCCGTCGCCCGGCCTCCGTGACGCCGGTGACCTTCACCCCCTCGATGATCCGAGCGCCCCGCAGCCGCGCCCCCTTGGCCAGCGCCATGGCGATATTGGCCGGGTCGCATTGCCCGTCCAGCGGCAAAGCCACCGCCCCCACCACGTCCGAGACATTCAGATGCGGATAGCGCGCCTTGACCTCGGCAGGCGAAATCTCATGCACCTCGACATCGAAAATCCGCGCCACCGTGGCCTGCCGCAGTAACTCCTCATGCCGCGCCGCCGTCAGCGCCACCGAGATGCTGCCCACCTGCCGCATCCCGGTCGCCACCCCGGTCTCGGCCTCCAGCTTCACATAAAGATCGGCGGAATACTTCGCCAACCGCGTCATGTTGGCCGAGCCGCGCAACTGCCCGATCAGCCCCGCCGCGTGCCAGGTGGTGCCGCAGGTCAACTGCTTGCGCTCCAGCAGCACGATGTCGGTCCAGCCGGCCTTGGCCAGATGATAGGCCACCGAGCAGCCCGAGACCCCCCCGCCAATAATCACCGCCCGCGCCGTCTTCGGAACCTCAACCATCCGCCCAACCTCATTCATCTTTGCACAAATATCCCACGGGGGTCCGGGGGTGTGAAACCCCGGCTCCGGCTCATCAGCCGCGCAAGCGTTCGTTCTTGCTATCCCACAACGGCGCATCCGCCTGCACCACCGCCGGATACCGCTGCCCGAACACCTCGACCTCCAGCGCCACCCCCGGCACCGCCAGATCGGCCCGCAGCATGCCCAGCGCCACGCAAGCCGCCACCCGATGCCCCCAATCGGCGCTGGTGGTCTCGCCCACCACCGCGCCGCCGTGCCACAGCGTTGACATGTAGGGCGGATCGCAGTCGCCCGCCTGCACCACCAGCGTCACGAACCGCTTGGCAACCCCCGCGTCCCGCTCGCGCGTCAAGGCCCCACGACCGCGGAACGCGGGTTTGGCGAAATCGACGAACCGCTCCAGCCCGCCCTGCAACACCGTGTAATCGGTGGACAGATCGCCCTTCCAGGCGCGGTAGCCCTTCTCGATCCGCAAGGAATTCAGCGCAAACATCCCGAAGGGCCGCAGCCCATGGCCCTGCCCCGCCTGCATCACCCGATCAAACACCGCCGCCGTATCGGCAACGCGCGAATGGATCTCCCAACCCAATTCTCCGGCAAACGACACCCGGAACAGCAGCACCTCCGCCCCGCCGATCCGCGCCGCCTGCCAAGTCAGCCAGGGCCGCGTCAGGTCCGCATCGCAAACCTGCGCCAGAATCGCCCGGCTGCTTGGCCCGGTCAGAATCTGGCAGGCCCAGGCGTCGGTCTCGTCCGACAATTCCAGCCCCGCCGCCAGATGCCGCTGCAACCACTCGCGGTCATGCGCCTGCGCCGTGGCGGCGGTGATCAGCAGCACCTCGTCCTCGGCCAGACGCGCGATCGACATCTCGGTGACGATCCGCCCCTTGCCATCGGCAAAATACCCCAGCCCCAGCCGCCCCACCCCCGGCACCTTGCCGGTGATCTGCGCCCCCAGCCAGGCCGCCACATGGCCGCCCTTCACCCGGAACCGCGAGAATCCCGGCAGGTCCAAAATCCCCGCCGCATCCCGCACCGCCAGACATTCCTCGCGCACCGCGCCAAACCACGGCCCCGCGCGCTTCCAGGTCTGCT
The DNA here is from genome assembly GCF_000176015.1 of Rhodobacter ferrooxidans. Classification (GTDB taxonomy): domain Bacteria; phylum Pseudomonadota; class Alphaproteobacteria; order Rhodobacterales; family Rhodobacteraceae; genus Pseudorhodobacter_B; species Pseudorhodobacter_B ferrooxidans. Next base: position 54,126 of record NZ_ACYY01000009.1, read on the forward strand.
GCCCGGCGTCCGACACATCATCGCCCGGGCGCGCATACCACAACGCCCGCTCCCAGCCGGCATAGGCGCCAAACTGCGCGCCCAAAGGCGCCACCCGATCATGCACCGGGCTGAGCTTCATGTCGCGCCCCTCGGGCCAGGCGTGGCGCGGGAACTGGATGGCGTATTCGTGGCCGTAAACCTCCATCCCCTTCTTCACGCAGTAATCCTGATCCTCGAAACCGGTAAAGCGGCGCGGATCACACGACCACATGTCCCATTCGGTCGCCCCTTCGGTCACCCATTCCGCCAGCACCTTGCCCGCGCCCCCGGCCTGACAGATGCCAAAGGTGAAAACACAAGCCTCATAGGCATTGCGCACCCCCGGCATCGGCCCGATCAGCGGATTGCCGTCCGGCGTGTAGGGGATCGGGCCGTTGATCACCTTGGAAAGCCCCGCCTTCTGCAACAGCGGCACCCGGGCCATGGCGTCGTTGATATAGCCCTCCAGCCGCTCCAGATCGTCGGGGAACAACTGGAAACTGAAATCCTGCGGGAAGGGATCGTCGGGCGTCACCCAATGCGCGCGGCAGTTCCGCTCATAGGGGCCAAGGTTGAAGCCGTGCTTCTCCTGCCGCAGGTAATAGCTGCTGTCCACATCGCGCAGCAGCGGCAGCTTGTGGCCGACCTCGCGGCTCCAGGCTTCCAGTTCCGGAATGGTGTCGAACAGCATGTATTGATGGCTCATCACCATCATCGGCAACTCGCGGCCAAACCAGCGGCCGACCTCGCGGGCATAATATCCCGCCGCATTGACCACGATCTCGCAGCGGATATCGCCCTTCGGCGTCGAGACCACCCAGTCATCGCCGTCGCGCCGCACCCCGGTCGCTGGGCAGAACCGCTCGATCCTGGCCCCCATCGCCCGCGCGCCCTTGGCCAGCGCCTGCGTCAGTTGCGCGGGGTCGATGTCGCCATCGTTGGGGTCATACAGCGCCCCGGTCAGGTCGTGGGTTTCCAGAAACGGATAGCGCGCCCGGATTTCCTCGGGCGCCAGAATGTCCAGATCCATGCCCTGATAGCGGCCCATCCCGACCACCCGGCGAAACTCTTCCAGCCGTTCGGGCGTGTGCCCCAGCCGCACCGAGCCTGTGACATGGTAGTTCATCGGATAATCCACCGCCGCCCCAAGGCCACGGTAAAGCCCCGCCGAATAGCGCTGCATGTTCATGATCGACCAACTGGAGGAGAAGGTCGGCACGTTGCCCGCCGCATGCCAGGTGGAGCCTGCGGTCAGTTCGTTCTTCTCCAGCAGCACGGCGTCGGTCCAGCCCGCCTTGGCCAGATGGTAAAGTGCGGAAACCCCCACCACCCCGCCGCCAATGATCACCACCCGCGCCTGCGAAGGAAATTCCGCCATGCCCGCCCCCCTGTTTGCCACCCTACTATCAACCGGCCCCTTCAGGCTTTCAATTCGCCATTTCCGGTCTTATTGATCGGAAAACCCGATCAGAGCGCCAAATGCACATCGACCAGCTTGAAACCTTCCTCGACCTGATCCAGACCCGCAGCTTCAACCGCAGCGCCGAGCGGTTGGGCGTCACCCAATCCACCGTCTCGGGCCGGATCGCGGCGCTGGAGGCGGCGCTTGGCACCCGCCTCTTCACCCGCTCCCGCGCGGGCACCGATCTGACCACCGAAGGGCTGAAGTTCGAAGCCCACGCCCGCGCCCTGCGCCACGGCTGGACCGAGGCGCAACGGGCAGTGCGGCCCAGCGGCACCGCGGCGCTGTCGCTGCGCATCGGCATCCAGAACGATCTGGCGGCGGGCCATATCGGTGACTGGGTGGCCGAGTTCCGCAGCAAACTGCCCGATTGCGCCTTCTATCTGGAACCTGACTACTCCGCCCAGATGTGCACCGACCTGGCACAAGGGGCCCTTGATTTCGCGGTGATCTTCACCCCGCGCGCCCTGCCCGACCTGCATTTCGCCTCCGTAGGCGAGGTGCGCTACCGGCTGGTCAGTTCCGACGGCGACAGCCGCGAAAGCCTGACCGCCGCCCGCTACATCCGCGGCAATTACGCCCCGGCGTTCGAGCAAACCCAGCGCCAGCTTTTCCCCGACCTCGCCACAGCCCCGCTGGCCGCCGGGCAGAACGCCGCCGTGGCGGGCCTGCTGACCAGCCTTGGCGGTGCTGCCTTCGTGCTGGAGGAAACTGCGGCGCAACTGATCGCCCAGCACGGCTTTCGCGCCGTCACCGATGTGCCCGCGATCACCCAGCCGGTCTATGCCGCCATGCACCTGCGCCACCGCCCCGCCCCGCTGCACCGCCGCCTGACCCGTATCGTGCAACGCCAACTCGCTGGCCGCTAGTCATTCATCTGTTCTCAAATATCCCCGCCGGAGGCTCCCGCTGCCAGCACAGACGCTCCGCGGGGGATATTTGAGAACAGATGAAAGCCTTAGACCAGCGTGTGCAGCCGATAGCCCGGCGCGTGGGCCAGTCGAACGGCAGTGATCGGTTGCGCCTCGCTCCAGGTGCTGCGTTCGGTGACAAACAGCGCGGTGCCTTTGGGCAGACCCAGGATCGCCGCCTCGGCGTCGCTGGCGTTTTCGGCGGAAAAGGCAATGTCGCCAGAGGTATAGGCCACATGCGTCACCAGCCATTCATTGGCCGAGATCGCGGCAAAGTCCGGTAGCGGCTGCGGCAGGGCGGCGGGGTTCAGCCAGCGGTCCTCGTGCAGGAACGGCTTGCCATCGGCCAGATGCAGGGTGCGCAGGTGCAAAAGACGCGACCCCGGCGCCAGACCCAGTTTCAACGCCACCGGCACCGGCGGCAGCGCCATCTCCGACTGCAGCAGCCGGAAGCTGTAGCTTTGGCCGCGCGCCTCGACCTCGGCGCGGGTCACCGGGATGTCCAGCGTCGCCTTGCGCACCGGGTGCAGCGCCACGCGGGTGCCGGCCTTGCGGCGACGTTCCAGAACCCCGGCGGCGGCCAGATCGCGCAGCGCCCGGTTCACCGTGGCGCGGGCGCAGCCGAATTCCGCCGCGAGGTCCGCCTCGTTCGGAATGGCCTCCCCCGGCGCCCAATCACGCGCTCGGATGCGGCGCAGCACCTCGGCGCGGATCGCCTCCCAGCCCTTGGGTTGCCCGCTCACAGCCGCCCCCGCAGCCGCTGCGTGCAGGCGCGGTAGGCGGCGGTGATGGCGTCATGCGCGTGGTGGCGGCCACCTGTCACCAGATGCCGCCCGGCCGACCAGACTTCGCTGATCATCCGGTCGTCGCCTGCGAAAATCCAGGCGTCGAGCGTGGCATCGCCCGCCGTGCCCGCCAGATCGACCGCCCCCCTATCCAGCGCCAGCATATCGGCCCAGCCGCCGACCCGCAGCCCGCCAGGCCCGCGCCCGCAAGCCTGCGCGCCCCCGGCAACCGCGCCGTCATACAGCACCCGGCCGGTCGAGCGGTCCGGCGTCGCCAGCACCGCGCGGCCATGATCGCGCAGCCGCTGGCCGTATTCCAGCAGCCGCAATTCCTCGGCCAGCGCGATCCGCAGGTTGCTATCCGACCCGATGCCGAAGGCGCCGCCCGCCGCCAGATGGCGCGCGCCGTCAAAGATGCCGTCACCCAGATTGGCCTCGGTGATCGGGCACAGCCCGGCCACGGCACCCGATTGCGCCAGAGCCACAGTCTCGGCGGCGGTCATCTGGGTGGCATGAATGGCGCACCAGCGGGCATCGACCGAAGCATTGGCCAGCAGCCATTCGGTGGGGCGCGCGCCGTAAGCCGCCTGCACTTCGGCCACCTCGGCCTGCTGCTCGGCCAGATGCAGGTGGATCGGCGCTTGCGGGGCCAGGGCCGCGGCCATCTGCAAGCCCTGCTTGCTGACCGCGCGCAGCGAATGAGGGGCCACGCCCAGCACGGCATCGGCGGGCAAGGCCGCAAGCGCCCGCGCCGCCCCCTGCCACAGGTCGGCAAACCGCGCGTTGTCATTGCCAAAGCGCATCTGCCCCGGCCCAAGGCTGCGCCCGTCGCAACCGCCCTGCTGATACAGCACCGGCAGCAGCGTCAACCCGATGCCGGTCTGATGCGCCGCCGCCACGATCCGCGCCGCCATCTCGGCCAGATCGGCGTAGGGTGCCCCGCCCGGCTGGTGGTGCAGATAGTGGAACTCGCCCACCGCGGCATAACCCGCCTCCAGCATTTCCATCTGCACGAAGGCGGCGATGGCCTGCACGTCGTCGGGGCTCAGGTGGTCGAGGAAGCGATACATCAGCGCCCGCCAGGTCCAGAAGCTGTCGGTGCCGGAGCCGCGCCGCTCGGTCATCCCAGCCATGGCGCGCTGAAAAGCGTGGGAGTGCAGGTTGGCAGGTGCGGGCAGCAGGCATCCCAGCCGCTGACCCGAGGGGGACGCCCCCGGCGTGATCGCGGCAATCCGGCCCCCGGCCAGATCGACCCGCACCGATTGCGCCCAGCCATCAGGCAGCAGCGCGGTTTCGGCCCAAAGCGTCGTGGCGGTCATGGCGGCCCTCTTGACAGCGGTTATTATGTGCAGACATATTAGCCGCATCGGCAGCGATATGGCAAGGGGCGGCGATGATTCTGACCAATGCCCGGGTGGCAACCATGGCGACAGGCTACGGCCTGATTTCGCATGGCGCGATCATGGTGCAAGAAGGCCGCATCGTCTGGGTGGGTGCCGAGGCTGACCTGCCCGACGCCAGCGGCCCGCGGCACGACATGGGCGGTCGGCTGATCACCCCGGCGCTGATCGACTGCCATTCGCATGTGGTGTTCGCGGGCAGCCGGGCTGCGGAATTCGAGATGCGGCTGAACGGCGCCAGCTATGCCGATGTCGCCCGCGCCGGCGGCGGGATCATGGCCACGGTCACCGCCACGCGGGTGGCATCGGAGGATGATCTGCTGGCGCAGGCGCTTGCCCGTGTTGACCAGATGCTGGCGCAGGGCGTGGCGACGCTGGAGATCAAGTCGGGCTATGGCCTTGATGTGGATACAGAACTGCGGATACTGCGGGTGGCGCGGCGGATCGGGCACCTGCGTGCGGTGACGGTGCGCACGACCTTTCTGGGTGCCCATGCCGTGCCGCCCGGCCTGACCGCCGACACCTATATCGACCAGCAGGTGCTGCCCGCCCTGCATGCCGCCCATGCCGAAGGGCTGGTGGATGCGGTGGACGGCTTTTGCGAAACCATCGCCTTTTCCCCCGCCCAGATCGAACGGGTGTTCACCGCCGCCCGCGCGCTTGGCCTGCCGGTGAAACTGCATGCCGAGCAGCTTTCCAACCTGCATGGCGCCGCCCTCGCCGCCCGCCATTCCGCCCTGTCCGCCGACCATCTGGAGTATCTGGACGAAGCCGGCGCCGCCGCGATGGCCGAGGCGGGCAGCGTGGCGGTGATCCTGCCCGGTGCTTTCTACACCCTGCGCGAGACGCAATTGCCCCCCATCGACCTGCTGCGCAGCCATGGCGTGCCGATGGCGGTGGCCACCGATTGCAACCCCGGCACAGCGCCAATGACCAGCCTGCCGCTGGCGATGAACATGGCCTGCACCCTGTTCCGCCTGACCCCGCTGGAGGCGCTGCAAGGCACCACGCTGCACGCCGCCCGCGCCCTTGGCCTGGCCGACCGGGGGCACCATTACCCCCGGCCAGCGCGCCGATCTGGCGGTGTGGGACGCCGCGCATCCCGCAGAACTTTCCTATCGCATCGGCGCCACCCCGCTGTTTGCCCGCATGGTCGGAGGCCATCTTGACGCCTGAAATCCTGACACCCGGTGCCACCACGCTTTCGCAACTGGAACGGCTTTTCCGCACGGAAGCCCCCGCCCGGCTTGACCCCGCAGCCCGCCCCGGCGTTGAAGCCGCTGCCGCCTGCATCGCCCGCGCGGCGGCGGGCGAGGCCGCGGTTTACGGGGTGAATACCGGCTTTGGCAAACTCGCCAGCCTGAAGATCGCCCCCGCCGACACCGCGACGTTGCAACGCAACCTGATCCTGTCGCATTGCTGCGGTGTGGGCGATCCGATGCCGCGGGCCGTGGCGCGGCTGATGATGGCGTTGAAATTGCTGTCGCTTGGCCGTGGTGCCTCGGGCGTGCGCTGGGACATCGTGGCGCTGCTGGAGGGGATGCTGGCGGCAGGCGTGACCCCGATTGTCCCGGCCCAGGGCTCGGTCGGCGCTTCGGGCGATCTGGCCCCCTTGGCGCATATGGCGGCGGTGATGATTGGCGCGGGCGCGGCGGAATACCTTGGCGAAACCCTGCCCGGCGCGCAGGCCTTGGCGCAGGCTGGCCTGACCCCGGTGGTGCTGGGGCCGAAAGAGGGGCTCGCCCTGATCAACGGCACCCAGTTTTCCACGGCCTATGCGCTGGTCGGCCTGTGGGGTGCCTGGCGCGGCGCGCAGAACGCGCTGGTGACCTCGGCGCTATCGACCGACGCCATCATGGGCTCCACCGCCCCCCTGCACCCCGAAATTCACACCCTGCGCGGCCAACCGGGGCAGATCCTCGCCGCCGCCACCCTGCGGGCGCTGCTGGACGGCTCGGTGATCCGCGAAAGCCACCGCGACGGCGATACCCGCGTGCAAGACCCCTACTGCATCCGCTGTCAGCCGCAGGTCACCGGGGCGGCGCTGGACGTGCTGCGGATGGCCGCGACCACCCTGCAGACCGAGGCCAACGCCGCCACCGACAACCCGCTGGTGCTGTCGGACGGCAGCATCGTTTCGGGCGGCAATTTCCATGCCGAACCGGTGGGCTTTGCCGCCGACATGATCGCGCTGGCGATCAGCGAGATCGGCGCGATAGCCCAGCGGCGGGTGGCGCTGATGGTCGATCCGGTGCTGAGTTGCGACCTGCCCGCCTTCCTGACCCCGCGCCCCGGCCTGAACTCCGGCCTGATGATCGCCGAGGTGACGACGGCGGCTTTGATGAGCGAAAACAAGCATCTGGCCCATGCGACGGTGATTGATTCGACGCCCACCTCGGCCAATCAGGAGGATCATGTGTCGATGGCCGCCCATGGCGCGCGGCGGCTGGGGCGGATGGTCGAAAACCTGAATGTGATCCTCGGGGTCGAGGCGATCTGTGCCGCGCAAGGCGTGGATTTCCGGGCGCCGCTGGCGACATCCGCGCCGTTGCAGCGGGTGGTGGCGCGGCTGCGGGTCGATGTGGCCACGCTGGAAAACGACCGCTACCTGGCCCCCGACCTCGCCGCCGCCGCGCGTCTGGTCGCCGCTGGCGCGCTGACCGATGCCGCCGCGATCAGCCTGCCGGAACTGCCATGAAACCGCTGCAAGGCATCCGCGTGCTTGATCTGACCCGCGTCTTGGCCGGGCCGTTCTGCACCGCTCTGCTGGCCGATCTGGGGGCCGAGATCATCAAGCTGGAACCCCCGGCGGGCGATGATTACCGCCACATCGGGCCGTTCCTGCAGGGCGAATCGGCGCTGTTCACGCTGGTGAACCGCGGCAAGGACTCGATCGTGATCGACCTGAAAGCGCCGAAAGGTCAGGCGCTGGCCGCCGCGATTGCCGCGCAATGCGATGTGGTGGTGGAAAACTTCCGCCCCGGCGTGGCCGCGCGGCTTGGCCTTGGCGCCGAGACGCTGCGCGCCGCCAACCCGGGCCTGATCTACGCCTCGATCTCCGGTTTCGGCCAGACCGGGCCGAACACCCTGCTGCCGGCCTATGATCTGGTGGCGCAGGCGATGTCGGGGCTGATGGCGGCGACCGGCGAGGAAGGCGGTGCTCCGCTGAAGGTTGGCGAAAGCTACGGCGACCTGATGGCGGGGCTTTACGCCAGTTGGGCGATCCTCGCCGCGCTGCTGCGCCGCAATGCCAGTGGTGAAGGGGCGACGCTGGATGTCGCCATGTTCGACGCGCTGTTCTCGCTGCTGCCGACCAGCCACGCGCTGCAATTCTACGCCGGGCGCGCGCCGCAGCGGGTCGGCAATCGCCACCCCCTCTCCACCCCCTTCGGCTGCTACCCCTGCGCCGATGGCCAGGCGGTGATCGCGGTGCTGGGCGACGGCCAGTGGAGCCGCCTTTGCACCCTGATCGGCGCGCCGGAAGCGGCAACCGACCCGCGCTTTGCCACGGATGAGTTGCGCACCGAGCATGAACCTGCGGTGAAAGCCCTGATCGAGGCCTGGACCAAACCCCGCCCCGCAGCCGAAGTGACCGCCGCCCTGTCCGCCGCGGGCATCCCCACCGCGCAGGTGCAAAGCCTGGCCGAAGCCGCCGCCTCGCCGCAGGCCACCGCCCGCGGGCTGGTGAGCGCCCTGCCACACCACAGCCTCGGGTCAGCCCCCACCATCGGCCAACCCGTTCATTTCGATGGCGAAAAACCCATCGCTGCCGCGTCGGCCCCGGCGCTTGGCGGCCAGTCCGACGCCATCCTGACCCGGCTTGGCATGGCCGACCAGATCGCCGCCCTGCGCGCCGCCGGTATCCTGCAAGGAGGCAGCGATGATTGACCTCTTTCACATGCTGACCGACGAAGAACGCGCCTTCCTCGCCATGCTTTCCCGCTTCTGCGCCGCCGAAATCGCGCCCAAAGCCGCGGCAACCGACGCCACCGCCCGCTTCGTCGCCCCCCAGATCAAAGCCCTTGCCGAAACCGGCATGTTGGGCGCCAACCTGCCCGAGCCTTGGGGCGCAGGCATCTCGGCGCAAGCCCTGCTGAAAGCGGTGGAGATTGTCGCCGGTGCCTGCGGCTCGACCGTTTCAGCGCTGACCGCGCATTATCTGGCCACCGACAGCCTGCTGCACGGCGGCGATGATGCGATCCGCGCCCGCTATCTGCCCGCCGCCGCCGCTGGCACCAGCCTCGGCGCCTTTGCCCTGACCGAACCCAACGCCGGCTCCGACCCCGCCGACATGCGCAGCCGCGCCACCCGCACCCCGCAGGGCTACCACCTGAAGGGGCGCAAATGCTTCATCTCCAACGGCGGCGTGGCGGATTTCGTGGTGGTTTATGCGGTGACCGACCCCGCCGCCGGGCATCGCGGCATTTCGGCCTTCGTGGTGGACAAGGGCACGCCCGGCTTCACCCCCGGCCGGGCCGAACAGACCATGGGCCTGCGCGGCGGCCATGTCTGGGAACTGGATTTCGACTGCCACCTGCCCGAAACTCAACGCCTTGGCCAAGAAGGGTCCGGCTTCAAGACCGCGATGAAAGTGCTGGACGCAGGTCGGGTGGAAGTGGCCGCCATGTGCATCGGCATCGCCCAGCAAGCCCTTGATCTGGCAACGCAATGGGCGAAAACCCGCATCATCGGCGGTGCGCCGCTGGCCGACCGGCAAGGCATCCGCTGGCAACTGGCGGATATGGCGCTTGATCTGCAATCCGCGCGCCTGCTGGCCCTCGAAGCCGCCCGCCAACGCCAGAACCACGAACGCTTCAGCCTTGCCGCCAGCATGGCCAAACTGCACGCCTCGGAAATGGCGCATCGCGTCACCGATGCTGCCCTGCAACTGCACGGCGGCTACGGCTACACCCGCGATTTCCCGCTGGAACGGCTGGCCCGCGACGTCCGCATCATGCGAATCTACGAGGGCAGTTCGGAAATTCAACGCAACATCATCTCGGCCTATCAGCTTTCCTGAGGACACCATGACCCGCCACAACACCCGCGACATCTACCCCGCCGTAGGCTCCGAAATCACCGCCAAATCCTGGCTGACCGAGGCGCCGATGCGGATGCTGATGAACAACCTGCACCCTGATGTGGCCGAAAACCCGCATGAATTGGTGGTTTACGGCGGCATCGGTCGCGCCGCCCGCACCTGGGAGGATTTCGACCGCATCGTGGCCAGCCTGAAAACCCTGAACGACGACGAGACCCTGCTGGTGCAGTCGGGCAAACCGGTCGGCGTGTTCCGCACCCACAAGGACGCGCCGCGGGTGCTGATCGCCAACTCCAATCTGGTGCCGCATTGGGCCACCTGGGACCACTTCAACGAACTCGATAAACGGGGTCTGGCGATGTATGGCCAGATGACCGCGGGATCGTGGATTTACATTGGAACTCAAGGCATTGTGCAGGGAACCTTCGAAACGTTTGCCGAGGCCGGGCGGCAGCATTACGGCGGCGACCTGAAGGGCCGCTGGATTCTGACAGCCGGCCTGGGCGGCATGGGCGGCGCGCAACCCTTGGCGGCGGTAATGGCCGGGGCCTGCTGCCTGGCGGTGGAATGTGACGAGACCAGAATAGATTTTCGCATCAGAACCAGATACCTGGATGCCAAAGCTCAGACTCTGGATGAAGCCCTTGCAATGATCGCCGGCTGGACGGCCAAGGGCGAGGCGAAGTCGGTGGGCCTGCTGGGCAACGCCGCCGACATCTTCCCCGAACTGGTCGCCCGGATGAAACAGGGCGGCCCCCGCCCCGATATCGTCACCGACCAGACCTCGGCCCACGATCCCTTGCACGGCTACCTGCCGCAGGGCTGGGGCGTGGCGCAATGGCGCGCGGTGCAGGAAACCGACCCGAAAGCGGTGGAAAAGGCCGCCCGCGCCAGCATGAAAACCCATGTGGCGGCAATGGTCGATTTCTGGAACGCACGCGTGCCGACCCTCGACTATGGCAACAACATCCGGCAGGTGGCGCTGGACGAGGGGCTGGAAAACGCCTTCGCCTTCCCCGGCTTCGTGCCCGCCTATATCCGCCCGCTGTTCTGCCGCGGCATCGGCCCGTTCCGCTGGGTGGCGCTGTCGGGCGACCCCGAGGATATCTACAAGACCGACGCCGCGATGAAGAAACTGTTCCCGGAAAACACCCATCTGCACACCTGGCTCGACATGGCCGCCGAGCGCATCGCCTTTCAGGGCCTGCCCGCCCGCATTTGCTGGATCGGCCTTGGCGACCGCCACCGCGCCGGGCTGATGTTCAACGACATGGTGGCCTCGGGTGAACTCAAGGCCCCGATCGTGATCGGCCGCGACCACCTCGATTCGGGTTCCGTCGCCAGCCCCAACCGCGAGACCGAGGCGATGCAGGACGGCTCGGATGCCGTCTCTGACTGGCCGCTGCTGAACGCGCTCTTGAACACCGCCTCGGGCGCCACCTGGGTCTCGATCCACCACGGCGGCGGCGTCGGCATGGGCTTTTCGCAACACTCCGGCATGGTCATCGTCGCTGACGGCACCCCGGACGCCGCCCGCCGCCTGCAAAACGTGCTGTGGAACGACCCCGCCACCGGCGTGATGCGCCACGCCGACGCGGGTTACCAAACCGCCCTCGACTGCGCCCGCGAGCACGACCTGAACCTGCCCGCCATCCTCGGCACCTGATTTCTCCTTTGCTCAAATATCCCCGGGGGGTCCGGGGGGCAGGCAGCCCCCCGGCCTCTCCACCAGACCGGAGCCTGCCCATGCACTACGCCCCCGGCACCGAGCCCTGCCCGCTGCCGTTCAGCCCGTTCAAATCCTGCACCGTGCCGCGGCCGATCGGCTGGATCTCCACAATCTCGAAAACCGGCCGCCCCAACCTCGCGCCCTACAGCCAGTGGCAGAACCTCAGCTTTGACCCACCGATGGTGATGTTCGCCGCCAACCCCTACAGCGACGGCCGCCGCAAGCACACGGTGATCAATGCCGAGGATACCGGCTGGTTCGTCTGGAACATGGCCACCTACGCGCTGCGCGAGGCAGTCAACATCTCGGCGATGGAATGGCCCGAAGGCGTGGACGAGTTCGAAAAGGCCGGCGTCACCCACGCGCCTTGCATCGACGCCCCCGGCCCGCGGGTGGCCGAAAGCCCGGCGCAGTTCGAGTGCCGGTTTCATTCGACCCACCGGCTGCGCGGCAACTCGGCGCATGGCGGGGTGGATGTGGTTTACGGCGAGGTGGTGCGGATTCACGTGGCCGACCATGTGCTGACCGCCGAAGGCAAGCTCGACATCGCAGCGATCCGGCCGCTGGCCCGGCTGGGGTATTACGATTACACCACCGTCACCGAGGTGTTCGAGATGCGGATTCCGGGGGCCTCGGGCATGGCGGCGGCGGGGCTGGAGGGCAAGGCTTGAGCAAGGGGGGCTCGCCCCCCTCTTGGCCTTTGGCCAATTCACCCCGGAGGATATTTGTCCAAAGGAGAAATGCGCAGGTCAGGGGGTGGCGCGCAGCACGGCGCCGGGGTTCATGATGCCAAGCGGATCGAGGGCGGACTTGATTGCCCGCATTGCCGCCAGTTTGGCGGGGTCGGCGTAGTTCTCCAGATCATCGACCTTCAGCCGCCCGATGCCGTGTTCGGCAGAGACCGAGCCGCCCATCGCATCGACCATGTCATGCACCAGGGTCTTGATCGCGGCGCGCTGATCTTCATGCGCCGCCCGGTGGCCGCCGCGCGGCGGAAAGACGTTGTAATGCAGGTTGCCGTCGCCCAGATGGCCAAAGCAGTTGATCCGCCAATCGCCCAAAGCCGCCAGCGCCGGGGGAGCCGTGGCAAGGAACTCGGGGATCAGGCTCAGGGGCAGCGAGATGTCGTGGCTGGACACCGCGCCGATGCGGCGGTTGGCCTCGGGCAGGCTTTCGCGCAGGGTCCAGAAGCTGGCGCGTTGAGCGGCGGAACTGGCGATCACCCCGTCGAGGGCCAGGCCTCCGGCTTCGGCGGCGGCGAACAGGCCTTCCAACGCCGCGGTCGGATCAAGCCCCATCGGCATGCCGATGTCGATCAGCACCATCCATTCGGGCGGCGTGGCGAAGGGTTGCCGCACGCTCGGCATGGTCTCGGTCAGGAAATCGAGGCCGGTGCGGTGGATCAGCTCGAAGGCCGAGATCATCCCGCCCAGCCGCGCCTGTGCCAGGGCCAGCAGATGCAGCGCCGCTTGCGGGTCGGGCACCGTCAGGAAGGCCGCCCCTTCCGCAGCAGGCCGCGGAAACAGCTTCAGGCTCGCGGCGGTGATCACCCCCAAGGTGCCTTCCGACCCGATCAGCAGGTTCTTCAGATCATAGCCGGTGTTGTCCTTGCGCAGCCGTTTCAGCCCGTGCCAGATGCTGCCATCGGGCAAGACCGCCTCCAACCCCAGGCACAGGTCGCGCGCATTGCCATAGCGCAGCACGTTCACCCCCCGGCATTGCAGGCCAGATTGCCGCCGATCCGGCAGGAGCCTTGCGCGGCAAGGGTCAGCGGGAACAGCCGCGCCGCCGCTTCCGCCGTCGCCTGCACATCGGCCAGAACCGCGCCCGCCTCGGCGATCAGCACGTTTTCCTCCGGGTAGATCGCCCGCACTTTCGCCATGCGTTCCAGCGAGATCAGCAACGGTGCGGGGCCATCTGGCATCACCTGCCCGCCCACCAGCCCGGTGCCCCCGCCCAAAGGCACCACGCCGACACGGGCCGCGGCACAGGCGCGGATCAGGGTCGCCACCTGTTCCACCGTCCGCGGCAAAGCCACCGCCGCCCCCTGCCCGTGCCAGCGCCCGCGCGGCTCGGACAGGTGGCGCGGCTCGGGGGGGCGCAGGGTGTCGGGGGGCAACTGGCTGGCCAGCATTTCCAGAAAGGCGGGGGCGGCGGGGTTCAGCATCAGGGGCCTTTGCGGTTCAGGGCAGAGTTCGGGCAATCTTTGCCAGCGCCTGCACCGTGCGCAGATTGCGCGCAGTCACCGGCAGTTTCAACCGCCCCAGCGCCTCGGCAAGGCGCGAGCGGCCGATGCCGACCGGGGCGTGCAGCCAAGCGAGATCGTTGGCGACCACCAGCGTCTCGCCATCCACGGCGCGGGCTTGCAGCGAAACCTGAAGATCGTCCGACAACCCATTACCAAGAAAGAAGAAATGTAGTGCGGTCGGTGCGGCTTCGGGAAACGGATTGGCCGCCAGTGCCGCCTCGATCTGCGCAAGGCTGCGCAGCAGCACCGGGGTGGCAATGCCGAACCGGCGGGCAAGGCCGTGCGAAATCCGCGCCGCCAACACCTCGGGCGCCTCCGCCGCGCGGAACACCGCATTGCCGCTTTGGATATGGCTGACCGCCCCCGGCAGGCCCAGATCGGCCAGCAGCGCGCGAAACTCCGGCATCGGCAACCGGTTGGCGCCGCCGACATTCACCCCCCGCAGCAGGCAAACCCACACCGTCATCGCCACGAAGACCGCGCGGCAGCGAGGGATGAGGGTGCCCTAGCCCGCATCGGTGCGCCCGCGCCGATCACCGCGCAGGTTGGCGTAAAGCACATGGTTGCGCCAGCGCCCGGCGATCTGCAGATAGCTTTGCGCGACGCCCTCATACTTGAAGCCGGTCTTTTCCAGCACCCCGCGCGACGGCGTGTTTTCGGGCAGGCAGGCGGCCTCGATCCGGCTCAGGTCCATCACCGTGAAGGCGTGATGCACCACCGCCAGGATCGCCTCGCGCATGAAGCCCTGCCGCGCGAAGGGCTGGCCGATCCAGTAACCCAGCGTTCCCGCCTGCACCGGGCCACGGCGGATGTTGTCCAGCGTGATCGCCCCCAGCAACTGACTGTCGCTGCGCCGGATCAGCACCAGCGGCAGCGCCGTGCCCTGCGCCTGCGCCCGCGCCGCCCAGGTGACGCGGTTCACAAACGCCTTGCGGCCCAGGTGGTCTTCGGCCCAGACCGGTTCCCACGGCACAAGGAATGTGGCGGAAACCTCGCGCAACCCCGCCCAGGCGCGGAAATCGCCCTGCACCGGCAGCCGCAGCGTCATGCGTTCGGTCTCGACCCGCAGTTTGCGCCGCAGCCCCAGCATCAGCCGACCAGCCCGGCGCGGATCACCTCCAGCGTCGGCGCGTCCTGCACCGGGCCATACAGTGCCAGTGCGGCAGGCGAGGCCGCCATCTGGCCGGCATAGCGGCGCACATCCGCCGTGGTCACGGCGTCGATCTTGGCCACGGCTTCGGCCACATCCGGCACCCGGCCAAAGATCGACAGCAGCCGCGCCAACCGTTCGGCCCGGCTGGAGGGGCTTTCCAGCCCCATCAGCAGCCCCGCCTTCAGTTGCGCCCGCGCCCGCGCCACTTCGGCCTCGGCCATGTCGCCCGCCGCACGTTTCAACTCGTCGATGGTCAGTTGCGTGAGGTCACCGATCTCCTCGGCCGAGGTGCCAGCATAGATGGTGATCTGGCCGGTATCCTCGTAAGCGCCCGACTGCGCGAAGATCGAGTAGCAAAGCCCTCTTTCTTCACGGATTTTCTGGAACAGGCGGCTCGACATGCCCCCCCCCAGTGCCGTCGCATAGATCTGGGCGATATAGACATCGGGGTGCAGATAGCTTGGCGCCTCGAAGGCGAGAGCGAAATGCACCTGCTCCAGATCCTTGACCTCGCGCCGTTCGGCCCCCGAGAACCGCGCGGGCTGGATCGCCGATGCGCCCACCGGTTTCAGCCCGCCAAAGATCGCCTGCGCCTGCGCCAGAATGGCGTCGTGATCCACCCCGCCCGCCGCCGCCAGGATCATCTGGTCCGGCCCGTAATGTTCCGCCACAAAGCCGGTCAGATCGGCGCGGGCGAAGGCCGAGACCCGCTCGGCGGTGCCCAGAATGGTGCGGCCAAACGGTTGGTCGGGATAGCTGACCTCTTGCAGCCAGTCGAAGATGATGTCGTCGGGCGTGTCCAGCGCCTGACCGATTTCCTGCAGGATCACATGGCGTTCAACCTCGATCTCCTTGGGGTCGAACACCGGGTTCAGCACGATATCCGAGATCACATCCAGCGCCAGCGCCACATCGGCCGACAGCACGCGGGCGTAATAGGCGGTCATTTCCTTGGAGGTATAGGCGTTGATGAAACCGCCAACGTCTTCAATTTCCTCGGCAATCTGCAGGGCCGTGCGCCGCTTGGTGCCCTTGAATGCCATGTGTTCCAGAAAATGCGCGATGCCGTTCTGTTCGGGGCGTTCATGCCGCCCGCCTGCCTGCACCCAGATGCCGACCGAGGCCGATTGCAGCCCCGGCATGGCTTCGGTCACCACCCGCAGCCCGTTGGGCAGGGTATCGAGTCTGACGGTCAAAGGGCGATCCTCTCGCGGATAAGGGCTTGCAGCGCGCATAGGTCGTTGGGCACCCGGGTCACCCGTTCGGGGCGGTCGTAAAGGTCGGCCATATGCGGCGGCAAGGCCGGACGGATGCCGCAGGCGGCCTGCACCGCATCGGGGAACTTGGCGGGATGCGCCGTGGCAAGGGTGATCATCGGCACCGGGCCAAGGTGGTCGGCGGCGACCTTCACCGCCACGGCGGAATGCGGGCACAGCACCTCGCCGGTGGCCGCCAGCGTGGCCGCGATGGTGGCCGAGGTCTCTTCCTCCGAGCAGCGCCCCGAGGCGAAGGTTTCGCGCAGGCTCTGCAACGCCCCCTGGCTGATGCGGAACCCGCCCGATTTCATCTCGTCCATCACCGCCGCCACCGCCGCGCCATCGCGCCCGTAGGCATCGAACAGCGCGCGTTCGAAGTTCGACGACACCTGAATATCCATCGACGGGCTGATCGAGGGTTTCACCCCGTTGGTGCGATGGTCGCCGGTCCGCAGCGCCCGGTCCAGAATGTCGTTCTGGTTGGTGGCGATCACCAGCTTTTCGATCGGCAGACCCATCTTGCGCGCGATGTAACCCGCGAAGATGTCACCGAAATTGCCGGTGGGCACGGTGAAGCTGACCGCCCGCCCCGGTGCGCCCAGCGCCACGGCGCTATAGAAATAGTAAACCACCTGCGCCAGCACCCGCGCCCAGTTGATGCTGTTCACCCCTGCCAGATGCACGCCGTCGCGGAAGGCGAAATCGTTGAACATGTCCTTCAGCCGGGCCTGACAATCGTCGAAATCGCCCTCCATCGCCAGCGCATGCACGTTGCTTTCGGTGGGCGTGGTCATCTGCCGCCGCTGGACCTCTGACACCCGTCCATGCGGGAACAGGATCACCACGTCGATGTTTTTCAGCCCCCGGAACGCCTCGATCGCCGCCGAGCCGGTATCGCCCGAGGTGGCACCCACGATGGTGATCCGCTGGCCGGATTTCGCCAAGGCCGCCTGCATCATCTGGCCGATGATCTGCATGGCGAAATCCTTGAACGCCAGCGTCGGACCGTGGAACAGCTCCAGCACGAAATGGTTCGGGCCGATCTGCACCAGCGGCGCGCGGGCGGCATGGTCGAACCCGGCATAGGCGGCGGCAATCAGGCGGCGGAACTCGGCGTCGGTGAAGGTGTCGCCCAGAAACGGCCGCATCACCCGGAACGCGGTTTCCTCGTAGGACAGCCCGGCCAGCGCGGCAATTTCCGCGGCGGGCAGCACCGGCACCGTTTCCGGCACATAAAGCCCGCCGTCGCGGGCAAGGCCGGTCATCATCGCCTCGCCAAAGCTCAAGGCAGGCGCCTGCCCCCGTGTCGAGATATACCGCATCAAAGCCTCGTCCTGCCGCGCAATCCTGTCCGACGCCTGATACGCCAGACTGCAAGAACTGTCATCCCCGCCCGGGCTTCTGCAAGCGAAAACCGCAAGATATCGGGCCAGCCGCAGATTGCCATTGTTCCCAAGCCCGCCCACACCATATCAAGCGGCAACGCCCAGGAAGGAACCCGCATGACCGACACCGCCTTTCGCCCGTTCGAGACGCATCTGGACGAGGCCACAGCATTGCGCGTGCTGCGCGCCGCCACTGACGGCGCCGATGATGGCGAGCTGTTTCTGGAACGCCGCCGGTCGGAACAACTGGTGCTGGATGACGGGCGGGTGAAGAACGCCAGCTACGATGCCTCCGAAGGTTTCGGCTTGCGGGCGGTGAAGGGCGAGGTGGCGGGCTACGCTCATTCCACCGAGATATCGGAACCAGCGCTGAAGCGGGCAGCGGAAACCGCGCGGCTGGCGGTGGGCAATGGTGGCGGCACCCTGGCCGATGCCCCCGCCCGCAGCAACGCCCGGCTTTACACCGACGCCGACCCGATGCTGGACGCCAGTTTCGCCGGCAAGATCGACCTGCTGCGCGAGATCGACGCCTATGCCCGCGGCCTTGACCGGCGGGTGGTGCAGGTCTCGGCCACCATCTCGGCGGGCTTGCAGGAAATCGCCATCCTGCGCCCGGAAGGCCAGCAGTTCCGCGACACAAGGCCGATGGCGCGGCTGAATATCTCGGTCATCGTCGAGCAGGGCGGGCGGCGCGAAAGCGGTGGCACGGGGGGCGGCGGGCGGCACGGGCTGGAGCGGCTGATGCAGCCGGCGCATTGGCAGGGCGTAGCGCGCGAGGCGCTGCGGATCGCGCTGGTGAACCTTGAGGCGGTGCCCGCCCCCGCCGGCACCATGGATGTGGTGCTGGGCGCGGGCTGGCCGGGGATCCTTTTGCACGAGGCCATCGGTCACGGGCTGGAGGGTGATTTCAACCGCAAGCAGACCTCGGCCTTTGCCGGCAAGATCGGCCAGCAGATCGCCGCGCGCGGGGTGACGGTGCTGGACGACGGCACCATCCCCGACCGCCGCGGCTCGATCTCGGTCGATGACGAGGGCACGCCCTCGGGGCGCAACGTGTTGATCGAGGACGGGATTCTGCTGGGCTACATGCAGGACCGCCAGAACGCCCGGCTGATGGGGGTGGCGGCCACCGGCAACGGCCGGCGCGAAAGCCATGCGCATATCCCGATGCCGCGGATGACCAACACCTACATGCTGGGCGGGCACACGCCCCCGGCGGAAATCGTGGCCAGTCTCAAGGACGGCATCTATGCCGTGGGCTTTGGCGGCGGCCAGGTCGATATCACCAACGGCAAGTTCGTGTTCTCCTGCACCGAGGCTTACCGGGTGCAGAACGGCATCATCGGAGCACCAGTGAAGGGTGCCACCCTGATCGGCGACGGTGCCACCGCCCTGCGCAACATCCGCGCCCTTGGCAACGACATGGCGCTGGACCCCGGCGTCGGCAATTGCGGCAAGGCCGGGCAATGGGTGCCGGTGGGGGTCGGGCAACCGACGCTGTTGATCGGCGGGCTGACGGTTGGCGGCTCGGCTGCATGACGACAGGCGGGGGTGAGGCGCGCCCGGAAAACCTTCCAGTGGAAGGTTTTCAGCGCCGAACGCCCGGCCCGTGGCCGGGCTGGGTCTGCCCCCCACACCCCCCGAGGATATTTGGACAAAGGAGAAGCCAAAGAACGAAGTATTCAGGTTTCACCTTTGCCCAAATATCCTCGGGAGGTGAATTGGCCGCAGGCCAAGAGGGGGGCAGACAGCCCCCCTTCCTGTCTCAGTCGCGCTTGAACGCCCCGCGCAGGGCATCGAACGGGCTGGAGCTTGCGGTCGTTGCCGGGCCCGCCGATTGCGGCAGCGGCTTGCTGGGGCCGCGCGGTGGTTGCGGGGCGCGGTGGGACACAGCCTCGCGGGCGCTGCTGCTGTCGGATTTCATCGTCAGGCCGATGCGTTTGCGCGCCACATCGACCTCGACCACCCGCACCTTGACCACATCGCCCGCCTTCACCACCGCATGCGGGTCTTTCACGAAGGCGTCGGCCAGTTGGCTGACATGCACCAGCCCGTCCTGATGCACGCCGATATCGACGAAGGCGCCGAAGGCCGCGACGTTGGTCACCGTGCCTTCCAGCATCATGCCGGGCTTCAAGTCCTTGATATCCTGCACCTCCTCGGAAAAGGTCGCGGTCTTGAAACTGGGCCGCGGGTCACGCCCGGGCTTTTCCAGCTCGGCCAGGATGTCCTTCACCGTCGGCAGACCGAACCGTTCGTCGATGAAATCGCGCGGATCAAGGGCGCGCAGCACGCCGGGTTCCGCCATAACCGCCCGCAGGTCGCGGCCGCAGGCGGCCACGATCTTGCGCGCCAGATCATAGGCTTCGGGGTGCACGGAACTGGCGTCCAGCGGCTCGGTGCCGCCCGAGACCCGCAGGAAACCTGCCGCCTGTTCGAACGCCTTCGGCCCCAGCCGCGGCACTTTCAGCAAGGTGCTGCGGCTGGTGAAACGGCCATTGGCGTCGCGATGCGCCACGATGGCCTCGGCCAGCCCCGGCCCGACGCCGGACACCCGCGCCAGCAGCGCGCTGGAGGCGGTGTTCAGATCGACCCCGACCGCGTTCACCGCATCCTCGACCACCGCCTCAAGGCTGCGGCCCAGCCGGTGCTGATCGACATCATGCTGATACTGGCCGACGCCGATGGCTTTCGGTTCGATCTTTACCAGTTCGGCAAGCGGGTCTTGCAGGCGGCGGGCAATCGACACCGCACCGCGCAAGCTGACATCCAGATCGGGAAACTCCGCCGCCGCCAGCGCCGAGGCCGAATAGACCGAGGCGCCGGCTTCGGACACGATCACCTTCACCGGCTTCGGCCCACCCCCCGGCAGCAGCGCCAGCAGGTCGGCCACCAGCTTTTCGGTCTCGCGCGAGGCGGTGCCGTTGCCGATGGCGATCAGCCCGACACCATGCTTGCGGATCAGCAGCGCCAGTTCGGCCTGCGCCCCGCGCAGGTCGTTCTTCGGCTGGAACGGATAGACCGTGCTGGTGGCCAAGAGCTTGCCGGTGCCATCGACCACCGCCACCTTCACCCCGGTGCGGATGCCGGGGTCAAGCCCCATGGTGGCCTTGCCGCCAGCAGGCGCCGCCAGCAGCAAGTCCTTCAGATTGCGCGCGAAAACCCGGATCGCCTCGGCCTCGGCGCGCTCGCGCAGGTCGGCCATCAGATCGAGCGTCAGCGTGGTTTTCAGCTTGATCCGCCAGGCCCAGCTTGCCGCCTCGCGCAGCCATTTGTCGCCGGGGCCGTTTCCATGTGCGGCCAGTTCCGCCGCCGCCATCTTTTCCCCGGGGCTTTCGCCGCGCGGCGCATCGGCGTCCACCGCCAGGTCGACCGACAAGAAACCATCATTCCGGCCGCGCAGCATCGCCAGCACCCGATGAGACGGGGCCTTGGCCCAATCTTCGGAATGGGCGAAATAGTCCGAGAACTTGGCGCCCTCGACCGCCTTGCCCTCGACCAGCCGCGCCTCCAGCCGGGCGACCTTCTGCATGTGGCGGCGCAAGCGGCCCAAGAGGTCGGCATTCTCGGCCAGCCCCTCGGCCAGAATGTCGCGCGCGCCTTCCAGCGCCACTTTCACGTCCGGCACGGCTTCGGTGACGTAAGCCGCCGCCAGCACCGCAGGATCGCTGCCGCGCTGCGCAAGGATCGCCTCGGCCAGCGGGCCAAGGCCGTTTTCCCGCGCGATCATCGCCTTGCTGCGGCGCTTGGGCTTGAAGGGCAGGTAGATGTCCTCCAACTCGGCCTTGGTCGCGGCCTTGCCGATGCCGGCCTCCAGATCCGCGGTCAGCTTGCCCTGGCCGCGGATCGAGTCCAGCACCGCCAGCCGCCGCGCCTCCAGCTCGCGCAGGTAATCCAGCCGCTCGGACAGGTTGCGCAACTGGGTGTCGTCCAGCCCGCCGGTGGCTTCCTTGCGATAGCGGGCGACGAAAGGCACGGTGGCGCCGCCGTCCAGCAGGGCGATGGCGGCATCGACCTGGGCGGGGGTGGCGGCAATTTCGGTGGCGATCGTGCGGGCGATGCGGCGGGCGGTCTCGGGGGTCATGGATATTCCGGTGCTGAACGAGGCGGAGGCCGACCTTAGCTGCCGTCCGCGGCAAGGGAAAGCCCGCGCGCGCGCCCGTCAGCCGGGAAGGCGCCGCACCGCCCGGCGCAACAGCGGCTTTGCCGCCTCCAGCAGCAGCAGAACGCCAAGTCCGGCCAGCGGCGGCACCAGAAGCCAGCGCGGTTCCAGCGCGCCAAACCCCAGCAGCGCCCGCGCCGGTTGCCACAGCAGCACCACCGCCAGCATTGCCGCCACCAGCGGCAGCACGACAAACAGCGCCCGGTTCGGCCGGATCAGCGCCGCCACCAGCGAGGCCGAGGCCGACCGGTTCACCAGGATCAGCGCCACGATCCCCAGCACCAGTGCGGCGAAGGTCAGCCCGCGCACCTGATCGGCGGCCAGCCCGAAACCCGGCGCAAACCAGAAGATCGCCGCCACAGCCGCAAAAACCGTGAGACCCTGCAACAGGCTCCACAGCACGGTCTGGCCGGAAAACAGCGGCTGATCCGCCGGTCGCGGCGGGCGGCGCATCACGCCCGCCTCCTCGCCCTCGGCCTCGAACACCAGCGAGCAG
The DNA here is from genome assembly GCF_000176015.1 of Rhodobacter ferrooxidans. GTDB lineage: Bacteria > Pseudomonadota > Alphaproteobacteria > Rhodobacterales > Rhodobacteraceae > Pseudorhodobacter_B > Pseudorhodobacter_B ferrooxidans. The sequence goes on from NZ_ACYY01000009.1 coordinate 76,175, forward strand.
ACCGGGTCGATGATCATTTCCAGAAAGGCGATATGCACCGGGCCGAACAGGATCGGCAGGCCGGTCAGCAGCGGCATCAGCGCGAGGCCGGCAATCGGCACATGCACCGCCAGAATGAAGCGCATCGCCTTGCGCAGGTTGTCATAAATCCGCCGCCCCAGCCGCACCGTGGTAACGATGGAACCGAAATCGTCGTCCAGGAGCACGATGGCGGCCGCCTCGCGCGCCACATCGGTGCCACGCCCGCCCATCGCCACGCCGATATGCGCGGCCTTCAAGGACGGTGCGTCGTTGACCCCGTCGCCGGTCATCGCCACCACGGCGCCACCCGCCTTCAGCGCCTGCACGATGCGCAGCTTCTGTTCGGGCATGATGCGGGCAAACACCGTCGCGGTCTTGACCGCCTTTGTCAGATCGGCGTCCGACATGGTTTCAAGCTCTGGCCCGGTGATCACCGTCCCGGCCGCCAGTCCCGCAGCAGAGGCGATGGCCCGGGCGGTGGCGGGATAGTCGCCGGTGACCATGATCACCCGGATGCCGGCGGTGCGACACTCGGCCACCGCTTGCGGCACCGTGGCGCGCAACGGGTCGGCCAGACCGACCAGCCCGGCAAAGGCCAGGGCAAAGCCTGCCTGCGCCTCGGGCAGGTCCGCCCCCGGTGCCAGCGTGCAACTGGCAATGCCCAGCACCCGCAGGCCGGCATCGGCCATGCCCTGCACCTGGTCTGCCAGCACCGCCCGCGCCGCGGGCGTCAGGGCGCAGAGGTCGGCCATCGCCTCGGGCGCGCCCTTGGCCGCGGCGATGCGCTGATCGCCGTCCTGCCAGACCTGGGTCATCGACAACTGGCCCGGCGACAGCGGGTAAGACCGGATCAGCCGCATCGCAGGGTCTGGCAACGCCAGGGCGAAGAACGCCTTTTCCATCGGGTCGAACGGCTGCGGCGTTGATGCAGCCGCACCCATGAGCGCAAGGTTCAGCAGGTCGGGCGGCATCGGCCCGTCGCCCACCGCAAAGCTGGCGCTGCCCGGCCGCTGCAACCGGGCAATCGCCATGCGGTTTTCGGTCAGCGTGCCGGTCTTGTCGGTGCACAGAACCGTTGCCGCCCCCAGCGTCTCGATCGCCGAGGCGCGGCGGGTCAGCACCCGGGCCTGCGATATCCGCCAGGCCGCCATCGCCATGAACACCGCCAGCACCATCGGAAATTCCTCGGGCAGCATCGACATGCCCACCGCAATCCCCGCCAGCACCGCCTGCAACCAGTCACCGCGCGTCAGCCCGTGCAAGGCGACAACGGCAAGACTGACCGCCGCCCCCGTCGCCGCGAACACCAGCACCAGCCGCCGCATCTGGCGTTGCAGATGCGGCACCTCGACCTCCAGCATTCCCAGCGATTTGCCGATCCTGCCGATTTCGCTGCGCGCGCCGGTGGCGGTGACTTCCGCCAGCCCGGAGCCGCGCACCACCAATGTGCCGGCAAAGACAAACGGCAGGTCATTGCCGCCCGGGCGCGGCGGGCTTGCCACCTGACCCGGCAGTTTGGAAACCGGTATCGCCTCGCCGGTCAGCAAGGATTCATCGGCAAAGACGCCGCTGGCCTGCAACAGCCGGGCATCGGCGGGCACCCGGTCGCCCTCGGCCAGCACCAGCAGATCGCCACGCACCACCTCGCGCCCGGCAATGCGCTGGCGTGTGCCATCGCGGATCACCAGCGCCCGCGGGCTGGTCAGGTCGCGCAGCGCCTCCAGCACCCGTTCGGTGCGGGCCTCTTGCACGGCGGTGATGCCGACCGAAAGGCAGGCGAAGGCCAGCAGGATCAGCGCCTCTTGCCGGTCGCCCAGCAGCAGATAGACCACGCCGCCCCCCAGCAGCAGCGCCAGCATCGGCTCGCGCAGCACGTCAAAGGCAATGCGCAGCCCCGAGCGGCGCTGCTGCCGCGGCAACTCGTTTGCCCCTTCCGAGGCCAGACGCGCCTGCGCCTGCGCTGCGGTCAGCCCCTGCGGCAGGCTGTCGTCGGTCGCATCCTGCATCAGACCCCACACCATGACAGCCTGTCTTGTGATAGCCTGATCCGCCGCCGAAGTCGCGCCAGTTCGCGCGCCCCGGCAGCCTTAGCCCCCGACAGCCTTAGCCGACGTGGAACAGCGTGCCGAACAGCCGCGGGTCCAGGCTTTCCTGCGCGAAGGTCGGGCCTTGGGTCAGCAGGCTGACCGCATCATGGCTGTGCAGGCTTTCCTGATGGCTGGCCAGCACCCGGAAATCACCGATCCGCGGGTCGTCCAGCAGTTTGGCGCAGAAGCTGCGGGCGGCATCCTCGACAAAGATCGGGTTGGCACCGTTCAGCTCGGCAAAGGCCTGTTCATCCTCGCGTTTCACCATCACCTGGGTCTCGGTCGGCACCGCCGCGCGCGCGAGGTCAATCAGGTCTTCGAACCACAGACATTCGCCGTCGTTCACCACCACCGAGATGCGCGCCACCGAGCGTTGCGAATGTGGCGTGGCCAGTTGGCCGCGGCTGCGGCGGGCGTGTTCGGACAGTTCCAGCGAGCAGGGGCAGGTGCTGGAATAGACGAAATCCAGATGCATGATCTTCTTGCGCACGCCACCCGCATCGACCAGTTCCAGCGCGATGTCGTAATACTGCCAGCCGGTCAGACCCGAGCGCAGCGATTGCACCTTGGCCGGGAAGGAAAGCCGCATCTGGATGCGGGCGTCAAAGCTTTGCAGGTCGCGCTTGTAGTCTTCCAGCGCGTGCTCGATCACCTCGAAGCTGAAATCGCGTTCGGCATGGGCATAGAACGACCGCATGATGCGGCTCATGTTGATGCCCTTCTTCTCGGCCTCCAGACTGACGGTGCCGGTCACCGAGGTTTCCAGCGTCAGGTCGCCATTGTCGCGGGTGTGATAGCGGATCGGCAGGCGGAAGTTGGAAATCCCCACATGCTGAATCTGCGTGCGGGTGCCGACGATCAGGCTGGCCGGGCCGTTCTGCAGGTCGGGCAGCGTGGCCTTGTAGGCCTCGGTCGCCACGAAATCCTCGGGGTAGGCGCGGCTCAGCACCGTCTCGCCCTGCCCCAGCAGCAGCAGCGCGTCGGGGTCCACAGCGGCAATCTCGGCATCCGAGGCCGTGCCCGCCCATTGCCGCAGCAGGGCCAGCGCCGCCTCGGCCTGCGCGCGGCTGGGCTTGCGGTCAATTTCCGGCATATGGATGTTCATGGCGCGTCCCCCTGAGGTCATGGTCGCAGGGATATTATGTGGGATGATTTTCATCAAAGCCAAGCCCTGCAAGACCAGATACGCCGCGCGCCCGACATCAGATCACCGAAAGCGCCGCTTTCACATCGGCAATCAGGTCGCCCGCATCCTCTAGCCCCAGCGACAGCCGGATCAGCCCCGGCGTGATGCCAAGTCCGGCGCGCTGCGCATCGGTCAGCCGCTGGTGCGTGGTGGTGGTGGGGTGGGTGGCAATGGTCTTGGCATCGCCGAGGTTGTTGGAAATCTTGATGATTTTCAGCGCGTTCATGAAGCGGAAGGCCGCATCCTTGCCGCCCTTGATATCGAAACTGACCATGGTGCCGCCCGAACCGATCTGCCGCGCCGCAAGGTCGGCCTGCGGGTGGCTGGGCAGGCCGGGATAGATCACTTTCGTGAGAGCCGGGTGCCCTTCCAGCGCCACCGCCATCTTCGCGGCCGTTTCCGCCATCGCCCGGCAGCGCAAATCGAGCGTCACCATGCCGTTCAGCATGATCCAGGCGGTGAACGGGCTCATCGCCGCCCCGGTGTGTTTCAGGTAAGGCTCGGCCACCTTGCGGATGAAATCGCGCGTGCCGCAGATCACACCGCCCAGGGCGCGGCCCTGACCGTCGATATGCTTGGTTGTGGAATAGACCACCACATCGGCGCCCTGATCGACTGCACGGGAGAAGATCGGCGTGGCAAAGACGTTATCGACGATCACCAGCGCGCCGACCGCGTGGGCGATTTTGGAAACCGCTTCGATATCAATCAGTTCCAGCGTGGGGTTGGAGATCGACTCGAAAAACACCGCCTTGACCCCCGGCACCACGCCGGCCTTCCACTGGTCCAGATCGGCACCATCGACGAAGGTGACCTTGACGCCATAACGGGTCAGCACCTCCTCCAGAATATACAGACACGAGCCGAACAGCGCGCGGGCGGACACCACATGATCCCCCGCCTTCAGCATCGACACCAGCGCGCCATTCACCGCCGCCATGCCGCTGGCGGTGGCAAAGGCATCCTCGGTGCCCTCGATCGCGGCGATGCGGTCTTCGAACATCCGGGTGGTGGGGTTGCCGTAGCGGGCATAGATGAACTCGTCGTCACCGGCCTTGATAAAGCGCGCCTCGGCCTGTTCGGCGCTGTCATAGGCAAAGCCCTGGGTCAGAAAGATCGCCTCGGCCATCTCGCCATACTGGCTGCGGCGGCTGCCCTCGTGCACCAGTTGCGTGCGTTTCTGCCAGTCCTTGCTCATGCCCGTCTCCGCCAACAAAAAACCCCCGAACCATCAAAGGGCCGGGGGTGAAAACCCTGACCATTTTAGCGGCATGTTTAACGTGGCCCGCAATCCGGTAACAAATCGCCACGAAGCCCGGATTACGCCTTTGCCAAGGCGCGGTCAACCGCCGCGGCTTGTGCTTTGCCGCCATGCTGGCATCATGGCGGCAAAGGAGCATCCCATGCCGCAACCGATCACGCTTTACTATTGGCCCACCCCGAACGGTCACAAGATCAGCATCGCACTGGAGGAGATGGGGCTGCCCTACAGCATCCATCCCGTAAACATCGGCAAGGGCGAGCAGTTCGACCCCGAGTTCCTGAAGATCGCGCCGAACAACCGGATGCCCGCGATCACCGACCCCGAGGGGCCGGACGGCGCGCCGATCTCGATCTTTGAATCCGGGGCGATCCTGCAATATCTGGGCCGCAAGACCGGGCTGTTTTATGGCACAACCGAACGGCAGCGGGTGGCGGTTGAAGAATGGCTGATGTGGCAGATGGGCGGCGTCGGGCCGATGGCGGGGCAAGCGCACCACTTCCTGAAATACGCCCCGGCGATGGAGCCACCGCAAGACCTGCCCTATGCCAAGGACCGCTACCGGCGCGAGGTGGCGCGGCTTTACGGCGTGCTGGACCGACAATTGGCGACGCATGAGTTCGCCGCAGGCGATTTCCTCAGCCTCGCCGATTTCGCCATCTGGCCCTGGGCGATGGGCTGGGAAGGTCAGCAGCAAAGCCTTGACGACAAACCGCATTTCAAACGCTGGCTGGAGGCGTTGGCGCTGCGCCCCGGCTTCATCCGCGGCAAGGCGGTGGGGGCCGAGTTGCGGGAGCCGCCCGATGCGCAGGCCATGCAGGTGCTTTACGGCATCAAGCCGGCCTGACCCCCGCCGCCTCTGCCGCCGCGACGTGCTGTTTCACCGCCAGGAAACTGTCGGGCGTCACCGAAATCGCGTCGATACCTGCGGCCACCAAGAGCCGGGCAAACTCGGGGTCGTTCGATGGCGCCTGCCCGCACAGCCCGATATGCCGCCCCGCCGCCTTTGCCCGCGCGATCACGGTTTCAATCATCCACAGCACCGCCGGGTCGCGTTCGCGGAACAGCCCCGCCAGTTCGGCGGAATCGCGGTCCACGCCAAGGGTCAGTTGCGTGAGGTCATTCGAGCCGATGGAGAAGCCGTCAAAGCGTTTGGCAAATTCATCCGCCAGGATCACATTCGACGGAATCTCGCACATCACATAGACTTGCAGGCCGTTCTTGCCGCGCTCCAGCCCGTTTTCGGCCATCACCGCCAGCACGCGGTCGGCCTCCTCGGGCGAGCGGCAGAACGGGATCATCACCACCACATTGTCAAACCCCATGCCCTCGCGCAGGTGCTTGATCGCCCGACATTCCAGCGCGAAACCGTCGCGGTAGGCGTCGGAATAGTAGCGCGAGGCGCCGCGGAAACCGATCATCGGGTTTTCCTCGGCCGGTTCGAACTGCGCGCCGCCCATGAGGCCCGCGTATTCGTTGGTCTTGAAATCCGACATCCGCACAATGGCCGGGTGCGGATACCAGGTGGCGGCGATACGCGACAGGCCCATCGCCAGCTTCTCGACGAAATAGGCCGGTTTGTCGGGGTAGCCGCGGGTCAGGTGGGCAATCTCGGCGCGGGCGGCGGGGTCGGTCAGGCTGTCGAACCGGGTCAGCGCCAGGGGGTGCACCCGGATGGCGTTGGAGATCACGAATTCCATCCGCGCCAGCCCGACGCCATCCACCGGCAGCCGCCACCAGCGGGCGGCAGCGGCGGGGTTGGCAAGGTTCAGCATCACCTCGGTGCGGGTCTGCGGCACCTGATCCAGCTTCAGTTCGGTCACCTCGAATTCGGCAATGCCATCATAGACAAAGCCATGGTCGCCCTCGGCGCAGGACACGGTGACCGCTTGGCCGTCATGCAGCAGATGCGTGGCGTTGCCGGTGCCGACGATGGCGGGCAGGCCCAACTCGCGGCTGACGATGGCGGCATGGCTGGTGCGGCCACCATGGTCGGTGATGATGGCGCGGGCGCGTTTCATCACCGGCACCCAGTCGGGGTCGGTGGTCGAGGTGACCAGCACCGATCCATCGACAAATTTGGCGATATCGGCGGCAGAGCGGATCAGGCACACCTCGCCCGCGGCCACTGCATCCCCGACGCTGAGGCCTTCGAGCAGCTTCTTGCCCCTGGATTTCAGGGCATAGCTGCGCAACGCCCCGACATCGGCGCGCGATTGCACGGTTTCCGGCCGGGCCTGAACGATCCAGATCACCCCGGTTTCGCCGTCGCGCGCCCATTCGATATCCATCGGCGTGCCATAATGCGCCTCGATCACGCAGGCCTGGCGGGCCAGATCAAGGATTTCGGCGTCGCTGAGCACAAAGGCCTCGCGCTCGGCCTGGCTGGTCGGCACGTTTCGGGTGGCGGCAGCGCCGGTGGCGTGGATCAGCTTGCGCTCCTTCTCGCCCAGCGATTTCTGCAGGATCGGCACCAGCGACGGATTGCCAAGGAACGGCTTGTAGACCTGATATTCGTCCGGGTTCACCGTGCCCTGCACCACGTTTTCGCCAAGCCCCCAGGCGGCGTTGATCAGCACCACCTTGTCGAACCCCGATTCGGTGTCGATCGAGAACATCACCCCGGCGCCGCCAAGGTCGGATCGCACCATCAGTTGCACCCCGATCGACAGCGCCACCGAGGTGGGGGCAAAGCCCTTCAGCCGCCGGTAGGTGATGGCGCGGTCGGTATAAAGCGAGGCATAGCAGCGCCGACAGGCCTCCAGCAGCGCGGTTTCGCCGACAATGTTCAGATAGGTTTCCTGCTGACCGGCGAAACTGGCGTCGGGCAGGTCTTCGGCGGTGGCGGAAGATCGCACCGCCACGGCGGGATCGGTCTTGCCGACCCGCTGGCCAAGGCTGCGGTAGGCTGCGACAATTTCGGCGGCGATGGCGTCGGGCCAGTGGCCTGCGGCGATGGCCGTGCGCAATTCCTGCCCCACGGCGGCCAGTGTCGCCCGGCCTTCGGCCAGTGCGGCCATCCGGGCGTCCAGCAGCGCGGGCAGGCCGTTTTCGGCCAGATAGCGGCGGAAGGCCTGCGCCGTGGTGGCAAAGCCGGGCGGCACCCGGATGCCTTTGGCGCCAAGCCCCTGCACCATCTCGCCCAGCGAGGCGTTCTTGCCGCCGACAATGCCGACATCGGCGCGCGAGGTATCTTCAAACCACTTCAGGAATTCGGGTTTCGCAGACATGGGCCAGCCCTCCACGATTGCAACCAATACAGACATAATGCCTGAAATAACGGCAATTTGCATTGATGCCGCGCAAGCTACCGGGCTATTCGCGACATTAACGGACTTGACTCCCGCAGGCGCTCCACGCTCAAAAAGGCGGCCGACGCGAGAGTCGGGCTGGTGCCGCTGCTGACCGATGTCCTGCTGTCATTGGTTCCGAAAGGCTTGGGAGACAATGATGGCGACTGTAGCTGACGCGCGGACCGCAAGGCACCGGGGCGGTTTTTCGGGGTCATTCGGGCGGCTTGCGGGCCGGACGAAGCGCTTGGTGCTTGCGGCGCTGGTTCTGGCGCTGGCGGCCTGCGGGTCCACCAACACCGACACCGGCAGCATTGGCCGAACGCTGGCCAACACGCCGCTGCAAGACTGCTGCACCGGCGCCGAAAGCTTTCCGCCGGCCCTTGTCGGTCTGGTCGATCCGATCGCGCCGGTGTTTGGCGTGGTGGTTGGCAACATGGTGTTGCGGCCCGGATATGTGCTGCAAACCGGGGCACAGCAAAAGCTGTTGCGCGAAGTGCAGCCGCTGGATGTGCTGGTGCTCAGTTCCAAGGGCCATATGTCGGGCAACCTGATCCCGGGCCTGTTCGGGCATGTCATCACCTATCTGGGCACCGAAGCCGAGCTGCGCAAGCTGCGGGTCTGGGACGATCCGCGCGTGGTGCCGCATCACGACAGCATCCGTGCCGGGGCGGTTTTCATTGAATCCGACCTGCATGGCGTGCATCTTTCAACCCCGGATCAGGCGCTGGATACCGACCGGATCGCCGTTCTGCGGCCCAATCTGGCCGGGACGCAGCGCCGCAGGCAGGCGCTGGTGGGTTTCTATGCCCGGATCGGCACCAAGTTCGATTTCCGCATGGACAATGCCACCACGGCCAAACTGTATTGCGGCGAACTGGTGGCGCAGGTGATGCCGGAACTGTCGCTGCCGGTGCGCCCGATGTATGGCCGTCAATCCATCATGCCGGACGATGTGGTGGCCGAGGCCGCGGTGCAACGTTCGCGGCTTGATCTGGTCTATTACCTGCGCGCCAACCGCAATGGCGCGGCGTCGGGCAGCCGGGCCACGCTGATCAGGGACATTTCCGGCTATTGGGCCAACCAGAACCGCAACAGCCGCCCGATCTGAAGCCGCGGCATCTGGCGGGGCGGGCTACAGCAGCCCACGCAGAAACGCCGAATGAGACAGGAAGCGCACGAGGAAACTGATCTCGCCCGGCCCGCGCAGCCGCACGGAATCTGTCAGATATTCGTTGAACAACGGTTGCAGGCGGCGGTTGAACGCAGGGTCCAGCACCGCCACGCCATTCTCGGTATCGTGCAGAAATGCCCGCTGGTTGAAGTTGACCGAGCCGAGGATGGTCAGCCGCCCGTCGATCATCACGATCTTGGAATGAAGGATGTTGGTGGGGTGGATGTGCTCGTAAAGCGCCGCCTCGGCAACAAATTCCCGCACGAACAGCCGGTTCAGGTCGCTTTTCTGTTTGCCCAGCGGGTCGTTGTCCATGTTCAGCGGCAGGATGAAGCGCACGCGCACCCCGCGCGCCTCGGCCCGCCGGAAGGCCGCGGCCAGCGCAGGCGTCAGGTTCATGTAGGGCGACACGATGTCGATCGAGTGCCGTGCTGCATCGAACAGCGCCACATACCAGCGTTCCAGCGCCCGGCCATCGACATAGGGCACTGACAGGAAATGCGTCATGCCGGTCTGCGGCGCCGGGCCTTCGGTGGCCAGCGTGAACGGTCGGTACACGCTTGTTGCGGCATCGCGGTGCCAGAAGGTTGACAACTGCGCCATCAGCGCCCGCACGGTGGCATCGGACCGCAGGTCGATATCCAGGTCGTCATAAGCCGAAAAGAACGCCGCCACGCTTTTAGGGCGGTCGGCGTAGTTGTAAAGCTCGGGGAAGGCCGACAGATCGCGCGGGGTGCTGAACAGGAAACCGTCGTGCAGGTTGCGCCCCGAGGCCATGAAATGCGACTGGCCGGGGCGGGCGGAAAGCGTGGCGAAAACCTTGATATGGTTGCCGCGATGCAAGCGATCCAGCAGATCGCGCGGCGCGGGCAGCGCGGGCGGGGTCCATTCGAACCGCTGGATCTGCACCAACGGGTATCTGGCGGCGAGTTCGCGCAGCATGGTGTTGCTTTTGCCGCCGGTCATGTGGCCGGTGACCAGCACCCGCACCGGCGTGCCACGGGCGGCGTGATATTCCAGCGCCCGGAAGATCAGCCGCCCCGAGAAATCCGCCCGCAGGTGCAGGTAGGACAGGTAGATCAGGTCAAGCTTCGGCGCGTTGGAAAAATCCAGCGGCATCTCGGGGTTGCCCGCCGCGATCTGCGCCCGGGTCAGCCGCCGCCCGGTCAGCGCCGCGATCTTGGCGTTGAAGGCATCGAACGGGTCGGCCAGCAGGTCGGCCTGCCCCAGCGGCCCGGTGCAGCTGCGCGACAGCGCGCCCGAGGCGAAGAACGCCCGCTCCAGCGGGTCCAGCCCGCGGGGGCTTGGCTGGGTGCACAGGTCATAACGCTGATCCAGCCGCGCCAGTGCCGGGTCGGCCAGTTCCTCGCGTTGCAGGGTCAGGGTGTAGCTGGCGGGTTTGCCCAGCGGGCCGATGGCAAGGTTGCAGGTGTCGGTCTGCGGCGGCAGCAGCAGCCTTGTGGCATCGGGGGCGGCGTTGGTCATCGCCAGCAGGAAATGCCGCCCCGCGGCCACGCCGCGCTCCTCGTCGGCGGTGCGCATCTGCAACGGGCCGTCGCAGATGCCGCGCAGCGACAGCGCCCGAGGACCGTTGAGATGCAGCGTGACCGCAGTGTCCGCCGCTTGCAGGCCCGAGAAGCGGAACACCGCTCCTGCCACCGGCCCCGTCGCGTCCAGATAGACATCCGCCGCCGCCCGCCGCCAGCGCTGCTGGAACAGCCGCGGGCCGGGGGCGGCAGCCAGACTGCCGGCGGTCAGCGGAGCGATAGCGCCCGGCTTGCCCTGCACCACGGCTTGCAGTTGCGCCTGATAGGCGGCCTCAACCCGGCCTTGCGTTGGCTGTGCGTTCAGCAGGCGGTTGGCGCTGGTCCGGGCCGGATCGGCACAGCCGCCCATCAGGGCGAGTGCTGCCAGCATTGCCGCGACCGGCCCCCTCACCTGACGCCCCTCCCTGCTGCGGCCGACATTTTGGCCTTTCCTGTCCATGACATAGCACCCGCTCCCCAAGCAGACAATGTGCGGGGCGGTCGCGGGGGGCTGCGACAGAACGGCCCGCTGCCCGGCGTTGCCATATGCGCCCGCCTGCCGCAATGATGACCGGGCAGGCAACGGAGGAACGCGCGATGTGCTGGAGTTCGGGAGCCACGATCGCCATGGTGGCCGCAGGGGCGGTGGCCACGGCGATCAGCATCCGGCGCGGCGATCCGGTGGCGATGCCGCTGGCGCTGGCCTATTTCACCTTCATGGAGGCGTTGCAGGTCGGCGGCTACATGGTGATCAACCAGTGCGGCAGCCCGGTCAACCAGAGCCTGACCCTGCTGTCGATCCTGCATATCGTGTTTCAGCCGCTGTTCATCAACGCCTTCGCCATGGAACTGGTGCCGCGCGAGGTGAAGCTGCGGGTGCGGATGGCGGTGTTCATCGGTTGCGCGCTGTCCTCGGTGATCATGCTGTTGCAGCTTTACCCGTTCGACTGGGCCGGGGTCTGCGCGCCGGGGTCGATCCTGTGCGGCAAGATCCTGTGCACGGTGTCCGGCGTCTGGCATCAGGCCTGGGACGTGCCCTACAACGGCTTGCTTGTGCCGCTGGAAAACCTGCTGGGCACCACGCTGGGCTTCCCCAGCTACATGATCGCGGCCTTCGTGCTGCCGCTGCTGTATGGTGCCTGGCGCTTTGCGCTGTTCCAGTTCCTGATGGGGCCGGTGCTGGCCGGGCAACTGACCACAGCACCCAACGAGGTGCCGGCGATCTGGTGCCTGTTCTCGATCGGTCTGGCGCTGGTATCGCTCAGCCCCGCCATCCGGCAGCGGATGACGGTGCGGGCCTGAGGGCTTTGGGGCAAGTGCTGGATGGTACCGACGCCCCGGCTCGAACGGGGGACCCCCAGATCCACAATCTGGTGCTCTAACCAACTGAGCTACGTCGGCACTTGGCGGCCATTTAGCCGGGCACCCGGCGGATTGCAAGGGCCTTCGCGCTTGCCTGCGCGGCCGTTCGGCGCTACCCGAAACAGGCAGCAACGCCGGAGACCGCCATGAGCATCGACAAGCAAAGCGACATCGCCGCCAACATCCAGATCGGCCCGACCAGCGTCGGCATGGTGCGGATCTATATCGAGGCCGAGGGGATCGAGCTGCCGCTGGATTTCGACCCCGAAGAGGCCGAGGAGATTGCCGAAGAGCTGCGCGCCGCCGCCGCCGCCGCCCGCACGCTGGCCACATCCGGCCCCAAGGGCAAGAAGCGCTAAAGCGTCGCGGTCACCAGCCCGGCCACGCCGGGATCGCGCAAGGCGTGCAGCCGCGCCGCCGCGTGGCGGGCGAATTTCTGCAGCATCACCCGCCGCCGCGCCGAGGCCAGTGCGGTATCCGGCCCCATCCGCAAAATCTCGGCGTCATAGGCGTCGGCGACGATCAGCCCGGTGCCTTCGGGCAGCAAGTCGGTCGGGAAATCGGCATCCACCGCCCAGAAGAACCGGTCGCACCATTCCAGATAGCCCTGCCACTTGCGGTCGGTGGCATAGTCGGTGCGCGAGGATTTGCACTCGATCACCCAGATCTCGCCCTTCGGCCCCAAAGCCATCACATCGACCCGCAGGCCGGGGGTGGGCACCAGTTCCTCGACGGTGACGAAATCATGGCTGCGCAAATGCCGACAGACCCCGCGCGCAAGGCGCTGGCCGGGCATCGGCGGCAGGGGTTCCAGAGTGTTCATGCGCAAAATATGAACCAAAGGTGAACATCACGCAAGCCTTGCGTTGCGGGGCAAGGCCGCCTATCTGTTGGGGTGGCGGGTTCTGCTCTTCTCGTGCGAGGCCCTTTTCCAGTGGCCGATAAGCATCTCCGAGGGAGCTGGCTCTGCCAGGGTTCTGGCCCTGGTATCTGGCGACCAACCTGAACACTCAGGCTCTCGGGAAATTCACGTCTCCACGGCCGCTGCGGATCCCGCCACTTTCCGCAGCAAACCACCTTCCAAGGATTTACTTGCCGACCTTACTTGCGACGCGGCGCTGCGGTCACTTCAACCCGCACCGGCACCGGACGCACCCGGGGCGCGCGCCGCCCGCCGGTCGGGGCTTCGGGCTTTTCCGCCATCCGCATCACCGCGATGGCGAACTGCACTCCGGCGAACACCACGCCGTTGAACATCACCATCATCAGCCCGGCCAGCCAGCCCATTTCGGTTTCCAGCACCAGATGCCGCAGTTGCGCCACGTCCAGCGCCACCAGACCAACCACGAAGGCCAGCGCCACCGCAAAACCGATGGCCACGTTGACGATGTAAAGCCGGATGAGTTTGGGCATGATGGTCCCTTTCATTGTGAAAAAGATTAGCCCAGCTTGCAGCAATGTCCAGCAGGAAAGCGCGAACCGGCGGCTGACGCCGGGGTCAATCGGCTTTCGGCGCGAATTCCATGTGCCGCCCGTCGGGGCCGGTCAGCCGCAGAACCGGGCCTTCGGACAGTTCGGCCTGCGTCATCGCCGCCAGCGCCGCCAGGAAATCGGCCTCCAGCCGCAGATCGGCGCAGGCCATGCGGGTGGCCCAGATCGGGCCGGGCCGAAACGCCGGCAGCGGTGCCAGCAGCTCCGCGCCATAACGATTGCAGGGCGCTTGTCCGGCAAGCTGGCCGGGGGTGGCAAGCTCGACCGTGGCGGTGGCGGCAAAGGCCGCGCCATCCAGGCTTTGCAACTGCCAGATCGTGGCCAGCGCGTCGGCGGGCAGGTCTTGCGCCCGCGCCGCACCACCCGCCATTGCCAGCGCCAGCAGCAGTCCTGCAACGGTTTTCATCACATTCCCCCTGAGATCTGCGCCAAGGCCGGTCAGAACGCCTCGGGCTTGGCTTCCCGTGCCATGTGGTCCAGCACGGCATTGACGAAGCTGGCTTCCTTGCCCTCGGGGAAGAACGCCTTGGCGACATCGACAAACTCGGTGATCACCACCTTGGGCGGCGTCGGCATTTCCAGCATTTCCGCCCCGGCCGCGCGGAACAGCGCCCGCAGCACCGGGTCAATCCGGCTGATCGGCCATTTCGCCACCAGCGCGCGGTCGGTCAACTGGTCGATCTTGGCCTGCCAGTTCACCGCATGGCCGACCAGCGCGCGGAAATGCACCACATCGCCCTCGGCCATTTCGTCGCCGTCATAGACCGCGCCAAAACGATGGGTCTCGAACTCGCGCTGCACCGCCTCGACGGTCTGGCCGGAAACCTCCATCTGGAACAGCGCCTGCACGGCGTAAAGCCGGGCCGCCGATTTCATCTGCTTCTTGTCGGGCTTGGGCACCTTGTCGCTCATGCCCGCGACGCCCCTTCGGGGGCGCGAAAGCCGATGCCCTTGCGCGCATCCGCCCAGCGCCGCGACAGCGCAATCAGATGCAGCGCCGCCGCCACCGCCGCCCCGCCCTTGTCCTGCCCCGCCGGATCGGCCCGCACCACGGCCTGCGCCATATTTTCCACCGTCAGGATGGCATTGCCGATGCAGGCGCCCTGCAAGCCCAGCAGCATCAACCCGTGCGAGCTGTCATTGCACACCGTGTCGTAATGCGTGGTCTCGCCGCGGATCACGCAGCCCAGCGCCACATAACCGTCGAAGTTCGAAAGCGCCTCGGCAATCGCCACGGCGGGCGGAATCTCCAACGCCCCCGGCACCTCGATCACCTCCAGATCAGCGCGGCAAGCCGCAGCCTTGGCGCGCGCCCCCGCCAGCATCAGGTCGGTCACGTCCTTGTAATAGGGCGCCACCACGACCAGCAGCTTGACCGGCCGGATAAATTCCGGATCGGGCAGAATGTGGTGGGTTTCGGTAGATGCCATGGCTCAGCCCTCGATTGCCTGGGTGCCCGAGATGGTCAGCCCGTAAGCCTCCAGCCCTACCACTTTCGGCGCTTTGGAGTTGGTGACAAGGGTGATCTCGCTCAGCCCCAGCGCCGACAGGATCTGCGCGCCGACCCCGTATTGCCGCAGGGTCTGCGGCGAGGCCTCGCCGTCCATCACCAGCTTCATCGTGGTGTCGCGCAACAACACCACCACGCCACGGCCTTCCGCCGCGATCAGCCGCATCGCGCCCGGCACTTCGCCCGGCCCCGTGACGCCAATGCCCAGCACGTCCTCCAACGGGTTCAGCGCGTGCATCCGCACCAGCACCGGCCCGGGCGCGGTCAGATCGCCCTTCGACAGCACCACATGCTCGGCGCCTTGCACCTCGTCGGTGAACACCCGCATCAGCCAGTCGCCGCCATGCAGCGATGTCACCCGCTTTTCCGCGGTTTCGGCCACCAGATGGTCGTGACGGCGGCGGTAGGCGATCAGGTCGGAAATCGTGCCGATCTTCAGCCCGTGCTTTTGCGCAAAGGCAATCAGGTCGGGCAGCCGCGCCATGGTGCCGTCGTCGTTCATCACCTCGCAGATCACGCCCGAGGGGTTCAGCCCGGCCAGACGGCTGATATCCACCGCAGCCTCGGTATGCCCCGCCCGCACCAGCACGCCGCCATCGCGCGCCCGCAGCGGGAACACATGGCCGGGCGTGGCAATATCCGACGGCCCCTTGCTCGGATCAATCGCCACCGCCACGGTCAGCGCCCGGTCCGCCGCCGAAATGCCGGTGGAAACCCCCTCGCGCGCTTCGATGGAAATCGTGAACGCCGTCTCGTGGCGCGACAGGTTCTTGGTGGACATCAGGTGCAGCCCCAGCGCGTCGATCCGTTCGCCCAAGAGCGACAGACAGATCAGCCCACGGCCATGCGTTGCCATGAAGTTGATCGCGGCCGGCGTGCACATCTGCGCCGGGATCACCAGATCGCCCTCGTTCTCGCGGTCCTCATGATCGACCAGAATGAACATCCGGCCGTTGCGGGCATCGTCGATGATCTCCTCGATGGTCGAGATTGCATCGGAAAAATCGGTCTTCGGTCCGGTCATCGCATCACTCCAGGGCGTTTGCCTGCCCATACCGCGACCGGGCGCCAAAGGCCAGAGGCGGAAACGGCGAGGGGGGACCGCGCAAATGCACAGATGCCCGCCCCTTCGGGCCTGAAAAGCCCTTTAGCTTCACCTTTGCTCCCGGCGCTCCGCGCGTTCGGGCCTGAAACGCTCCACTGGAGCGTTTCCGAGACGGCCCTCACCCCCGCCGGAGGCTCCCGCGCCTGCCGCAAGATCATCGCCCGAAATACCGCTCCGCCGCCAGATACCCCGCCAGCCGCCCCGCAGCACACCAGTCACGCTCCAGCCCGTGATCGCCCACCAGCAGCACCCCGTCCGGTGCCAGCTTGCCCAGCGCCGCCCGCAGCGCCTCACGCGCCTGCCGCCAGTTGCCCAAGGCCAGCGGTGCCACATGCGCCGCGTCAATCAGCCCCGGCGTCGCCCCGGCCACCTGCAGCGGCGTCAAAGGCCGCTGCGCCAGCGCCAGCCGCCCGCAACCGGCAATCGCCGCCAGCTTCGCCGCGCGCTCGGCGGGCAGCACCGGCACCGGCGCCAGCAGCCGCAAGGCATTGGAGGAAAACAGCAAGGCAATCACGTCATGGCCGCTGGCCGCCCGCACCGAGGCATAGGTGCGATAGTCCAGCCCCAACTCGCCGGCCCGCCGCACCCGGTTACGCAGCACCTCGATCGGCAGATGCGGCAGCAGATCGGCCCGCGCCTTTTGCCAGCAATGCCGCCGCCAGCCGAACCCCGGGGCCAGACCTGGCCCGCCGTTGTGGCCCGGGCCGGGGCTCACTTGCCGTCCCAGTCGCGCAGCCGCGCCACATAGCGGGCCATGGTGTCCACCTCCAGATTGACCCGGTCGCCCAAAGCCACAGAACCCCAGGTGGTTGCGCTGCGGGTATGCGGGATGAAATTCACCCCGAAATCGCAACCCTCCACCTCGTTGACCGTCAAGGACGTTCCGTTCAGCGCCACCGACCCCTTGGGGGCAATGAACTTCGCCAGAGCCTCAGGCGCCCGGAAGGTCACGCGCAGGCTGTCGCCCTCGGGGTGCAGCCCCACCACCTCGGCCAGCCCATCGACATGGCCCGACACGATATGGCCGCCCAATTCGTCGCCCAGCCGCAAGGCCCGCTCCAGATTGACCCGACTGCCCGCCTGCCAGCCGCCCAGATTGGTCTTGCTGACCGTCTCGCCCGAGATCTGCACCTCGAACCAGCCTTGCGGATCGCTGCCCACCGCCACCACCGTCAGGCAGACCCCGTCGCAGGCGATCGAGGCGCCGATGTCGATGCCCGCCACGTCATAGCGCGTGCCGATGCGGGCGCGCAGATCGCCCTTGCGGTCGCAGGCCAGAACCTGGCCGATATCGGTGATGATGCCGGTGAACATGGGCGGCCTTCCTGTTGCTGTTTTCCAATGCGTAACGGGATGGGGGCTGCCGTGCAAGACCGCCCTGCCCCGGCCCGACCCGTGCCACATTGCCGCCGCGGGGCCTGGATAATGGTTACTGCACGTTAGGAAATTCTGACTATGGTGGCCGAAATCCGGTGATCCGGTCAAGTTGTGGACGATTGATGGCTTTGTCGGGCGAAAACCGCCGCTTTTTGTTCCTGCAAGGGCCGCATGGTCCCTGGTTCCACCGGCTTGGCCGGATGCTGGCGGCTTCGGGGGCGGCGGTCTGGCGCGTCGGCTTCAACCGCGGCGACCGGGCGTTCTGGCCGACCTCTGCCAGCTACATCGGCTTTGACGGCAAGCCCGAGGCCTGGCCCGACACCCTGCGCGGCCTGATCGCCGCCAAAGCCATCACCGACATCGTGCTTTACGGCGACACCAGGCCGGTCCACGCCCAGGCCGTCAGCATCGCCCGCGAGCTTGGCTTGACCGTGCATGTGTTCGAGGAGGGCTATTTGCGGCCCTACTGGGTGACCTATGAACGCGGTGGCGCCAACGGCCATTCGCGGCTGATGCAGACCCCGGTGGCGCAGATGCAGGCGGCGCTGGCGCAGACCGACATCGACCTGCCCGACGCCCCGGCGCATTGGGGCGACATGCGCCAGCACATGTTCTACGGTGCCCTTTATCACTGGTTCGTGCTGTCCGGCTTCTGGGATTACCGCAATTTCCGCCCGCATCGCGCCCTGTCGGTGCGCCAGGAATTCTGGCTGTATTGCAAGCGCCTGGCCTTGCTGCCGCTGCACAGCGCCCAACGGCTGCGGGCGACGCTGCGCATCCGCTACGGCGGCTTTCCCTATCATCTGGTGCTGCTGCAACTGGAACATGACAGCAGCTTTCAGATGCACAGCCCGTTCGCCTCGATGACCGAGTTTCTGGCGCTGGTGATCGACGGCTTTGCCAAGGGTGCTGCCCCGCATCATCATCTGGTGTTCAAGGCCCACCCGCTGGAGGATGGCCGGGTGCCGGTGGCGCGGGAAATCCATAGGCTGGCCAAGACCCAAGGCCTTGAAAACCGTGTGCATTTCGTGCGCGGCGGCAAGCTTGCGCAACTGTTGAACCAGGCGCGGTCGGCGGTCACCGTCAATTCCACTGCCGGGCAGCAGGTGCTGTGGCGCGGCCTGCCGCTGAAAACCTTCGGCGCCGCGGTCTATGCCAAACCCGAGTTCGTCTCGACCCAGAGCCTGCCCGATTTCTTTGCGCAGCCGACGCGCCCCGACAGCCGCGCCTACCGCGCCTTCCGGCATTACCTGCTGGAAACCAGCCAGGTTCCGGGCGGCTTTTACTCGGCCCGCGGGCGGCGCGCCCTGCTGCGGCAGGTGGTGGACATGATGCTGTCGCCCGAAGACCCCTATGATGCGCTGACCTCGGGCAACGCGGCACCACGGCAACAGTTGCGGCTGGTGAACTGACCGCCGAACGCAAGACTGGCGTTTTATCGCGTCTTTCTGTAGGGTTGTAAAAAAAACTTGAGGCAGTAATCCATAAAGGAGCCCGGGCAGTGAAAATTTCGGCTTTCGAGGGGGCCAGATCTCTGGTCCTTGTTGCGCTTGTGGCGTCGGTGGCCGCCTGTGGCCTGCCCCGCGCCGGGCCGAACAAGAAAGAGATCTACGCCGGTTCCGTGCTGCAACAGGGCGATGCTTTCGTTGTCACCGTGAACAGCCGCGTTACCCGTGCGACGTCTGTCACCCCCGCTTTCGGCTTTGGCTCTGATTTCCGCAATGCCGGCGTCGTCGGCTCTGACACCATCAATGCTGGCGACGTGCTGGCGCTGACGGTGTTCGAAAACGTCAAGGACGACCCGCTGCTCGGCAACACCGGCCAGCGGGTGTCGCTGCTGGATCAGGTGCAGGTTGATGGCCAAGGCTATATCTTCGTGCCCTATGCCGGGCGGATCAAGGCCTCGGGGCAAACGCCTGACGGGTTGCGCCAGGCCATCACCCGCAAGCTGGACACCCAGACCCCCGACCCGCAGGTGACCGTGCAGCGGCTGGCCGGCGACGGCTCGACCGTCACGGTGTCCGGCGCGGTCACTGGCCAGGGCGTCTATCCGATCGAACGCCCGACCCGCACGTTGTCCGCGATGCTCGCCAAGGCCGGCGGCATTTCCATCGAGCCTGCGGTGGCCATCGTGCGCGTCACCCGTGGCGGCAAGACCGGCAAGGTGTGGCTGCAAGACCTGTGGGAAAACCCCGGGCTGGACATCGCGCTGCGCGGCGGCGACCGCATCGTGGTGGAAAACGACACCCGCGCCTATGTGGCGATGGGGGCGACCGGAGCGCAGAACCGCATCCCGTTCGAGACCCAGACCCTGTCGGCGATCGAGGCGATTGCCCAGGTCGGCGGCTTGAACACTGCATTGGCCGACCCGACCGGGGTTTTCGTGCTGCGCAACGAACCGGCCGAGATTGCCAATTCGGTGCTGGGCCGCAACGACCTGACCGGCGATCAGCGGATGGTCTATGTGCTGGATCTGACGCAACCGACCGGCATGTTCGAAGCGCGCGATTTCCTGATCCGCGATGGCGACACGGTCTATGTGACCGAGGCGCCCTTCGTGCAGTGGCAAAAATCCATCAACGCCATCACCGGCACGGCAAGTGCCGCCAATACCGTCACCACCGCCGCCGGCGGCTGAGGCTTTTTTGGCCGGGCTTGGTCCAGACGACAACGCCGCCGGGGGTCTTCCCCGGCGGCTTTTCTTTTACAACGCCGGTTTCCTGCGCCAGTCCCGGCTGCGGCGCATCATCACGCTGGCCGGGCACGAGTTGCGGCTTGGCCTGCCCGCGCCCGGCGATGGCGTGGCGGTCTGGGGCCGCAGCCCCTATGCCGCCCGCGGCGAGGCGGTGGCTGTGCGGCGCGGTGTGCCACTGGTGCGGATCGAGGATGCGTTCCTGCGGTCGGTCCGCCCCGGGCGGATGGGCGATGCACCGCTGGGCCTGTTGCTGGACGGTGCGGGCGTGCATTTCGACGCGACGGTGCCTTCGGCACTGGAGCGGTTGCTGGCATCGCATCCCTTGGACAATTCGAACCTTTTGCTGCGCGCGCGCGACGGTATTGGTCGAATTCAGGCGCATCACTTGTCAAAATACAACATTCACGATCCGGCCCTGCCGGCGCCTGCCCCGGGCTACGTGCTGGTAGTGGACCAGACGCTGGGCGACGCTTCGATCCGCCATTCCGGCGCTTCGGCCAGCACCTTCCGCGAGATGCTGGTGTTCGCGCAGGAGGAAAATCCCGGTGCGCGGGTCATCGTCAAAAGCCATCCGGAAACCGCGCAGGGCCTGCGCCCTGGCCATTACGGGCCGGAACATGCGGTGGGCAATGTCAGCCTGCTGGCCGATCCGGTGTCGCCCTGGGCGCTGCTCGACGGCGCGGTGGCGGTCTATACCGTGTCGTCGCACCTGGGGTTCGAGGCGATCATGGCCGGGCACAAGCCGCGGGTGTTCGGCCAGCCGTTCTATGCCGGCTGGGGGCTGACGGCCGATGAAAACCCGGTGCCGCGGCGGCGCCGGGTGCTGACCCGCGCGCAGCTTTTCGCTGCCGCGATGATCCTCGCGCCGGTCTGGTATGACCCCTGCCGCGACCGGCTGTGCAGCTTCGAGCAAGCCGTCGATCAACTGGAGGCCGAGGTGCGCGCCTTCCGCGAGGATCGCGCGGGCCATGTGGCGCTGGGGATGCGGCTTTGGAAACGTGGCCGGTTGCAAGCGGTGTTCGGCCGGGAAAAACCACTGGTGTTTCTGGACGATCCGGCGCGCGCGCTGGCCCGGGCGCAGGCCGAGGGGCGCGGGCTGCTGGTCTGGGCGGGGAAAGAACCGCAGGGACTTGCCGCCCCGGTGATCCGGCGGGTCGAGGATGGTTTTTTGCGCTCGCGCGGGTTGGGGGCGGACCTGATCCCGCCGCTCAGCTTGGTGGCCGACGATCTGGGCATCTATTACGACCCGCTCCGCGAAAGCCGTCTGGAACGGTTGATCGCGGCGCCCTTGCCACCGGGGGGCGGGTTGCGGGTGACACGGCTGCTGGAAAAGCTGATTGCCGCCAACTTGAGCAAATACAACATCGGCAGCGCCGCCCTGCCCGATCTTCCCGACGGCCCCCGCATCCTGGTGCCGGGCCAGGTGGAGGATGATGCCTCGATCCGCTTGGGCGCGGGTGAGGTGCGCACGAATCTGGGGCTGTTGCAGGCGGCGCGGGCGGCCAATCCCGACGCGGTGCTGATCTACAAGCCGCATCCCGATATCGAAGCCGGTCTGCGCCCTGGTGCGATTTCCGCCAATGATCTGAACGGTCTGGCCGATGCTGTGGTGCATGGCGCCGATGCCGCGGCGCTGATTGCCGCGTGCGACGAGGTTTGGACCATGACCTCGCTTCTGGGGTTCGAGGCCCTTCTGCGCGGCAAGCCGGTCACCTGCCTTGGCGCGCCGTTCTATGCCGGTTGGGGCCTGACCCACGATCTGGGGCCGGTGCCGGAACGCCGTTTGCGCGCTGCCGATGGCCACCCGTTGCCACGCCCTGATCTGACTCACCTGACCCATGCGGCGCTGATCGGCTATCCGCGCTATTTCGATCCGGTGAGCCGCCGCCCCTGCCCGCCCGAGGTGGTGCTGGACCGCCTGACGCACGGGCCGCTGCCGCATCCCGGCCCGGTCAACCGGCTTCTGGCCAAGATGCAAGGCGCTTTTGCCGGGCAAGCCTGGCTGTGGCGGCGCTAAGGCTCAGTAGATGTAGCGGATCTGTTCCGTCCAATAGCGTTCCATGCGCTTCAGCGACGCGTTGATATCCTCCATCCCCGAGGCACCGATCAGACCGCGGCGTTCCAGCCCTTCGGCATGGCGGCCGAACAACTCGTTCAGGACCGAACGCACCCGCCGCCCCTTTTCGGTCAGCTTGACCCGCACCGAGCGGCGGTCGATCTCGGACCGCTGGTGGTGCATGTAGCCCAGTTCCACCAGCTTCTTCAGGTTGTAGCTGACATTCGAGCCCTGGTAATAGCCGCGCGATTTCAACTCGCCCGCCGTCACCTCGTTCTCGCCGATGTTGAACAGCAAAAGCGCCTGCACCGGGTTGATTTCCAAGAGGTTCAACCGCTCGAATTCATCCTTGACCACATCCAGCAGCAATCGGTGCAGCCGTTCGACCAGCGCCAGATTTTCCAGATAGCCCAGCATGAAGGCTTTTTGCGAGCCGTCCAGAACATTTTGCTGCATACTCATTCCTGATCTCCGCATCGGTTTACCGAGGGTAGAATCAGCACAAAACGCAAACATTCCGTAAACTCGCACCGAAATCGTGGCAAATTCGTTCTATCACCGTCCGGGTTGCAACCGATTGCGCGCAAATTGGCCGATTTCAGCGATCAGATCGGCCAAAGCCGGCGGCGGCGGCACATGGCCCAGCACCCAGGGCAGCAGATCCTGGTCATTTTCGGCCAGCAGAACCTCGAAAAGCGCCAGGGTCGGCGCGTCCAGCCCCGCCAGATGCGCGTCCGACCACGGACCGAGAATCAGGTCCATCTCTTTGGTGCCGCGCCGCCAGGACCGCATCCCCAGGCGTTTCAGCCGCGATTCCGCCGTTTCCATGCTGCCATTCCTGCTTGCCGGTTGCTGCGGCGCAACCTAAGACAAGCCGCGCGAAACCACCAGCCGGAGCATGCCATGGCCTTTCTGTCCGACACCCTTGCCCGCGTCAAACCCTCGCCCACCATCGCCGTGACCACCAAGGCGAACGCGTTGAAGGCGGCGGGGCGCGACGTGATCGGCCTTGGCGCTGGCGAGCCGGATTTCGACACGCCGCAGAACATCAAGGATGCCGCCAAGCGGGCGATTGATGCCGGGAAAACCAAATACACTGCCGTCGATGGCATCCCCGAGCTGAAAGCCGCGATCTGCGACAAGTTCCGGCGCGAGAATGGCCTGAGCTACACGCCCGCGCAGGTATCGGTGGGCACTGGCGGCAAGCAGATCCTTTACAACGCGCTGATGGCCACCTGCAATCCGGGCGACGAGGTGATCATTCCGGCGCCCTATTGGGTCAGCTATCCTGACATGGTGCTGCTGGCGGGCGGCACGCCGGTGGCGGTGGCGGCGGGGATCGACACCGCGTTCAAGCTGACGCCCGCGCAGCTTGAAGCAGCGATCACCCCGAAAACCAAGTGGTTCATCTTCAACAGCCCGTCCAACCCGACCGGTGCCGGCTATTCCCGTGCGGAACTCAAGGCGCTGTGCGACGTGCTGCTGCGCCACCCGCAGGTCTGGATCATGTCGGACGACATGTATGAACATCTGGTGTTCGACGATTTCGAGTTCACCACCCCGGCGCAGGTCGAGCCAAAGCTTTACGACCGCACCCTGACCTGCAATGGCGTCTCGAAGGCCTATGCGATGACCGGCTGGCGCATCGGCTATGCGGCGGGGCCGGTGGCCTTGATCAAGGCGATGGCGACCATCCAGAGCCAGTCCACCTCGAACCCCTGTTCGGTGTCGCAATACGCAGCACTGGAGGGGCTGACCGGGCCGCAGGAGTTCCTGACCACCAACAAGGCAGTATTCCAGCGCCGCCGCGATCTGGTGGTGGGGATGCTCAATCAGGCCAAAGGCATCACCTGCCCGACGCCCGAGGGGGCGTTCTACGTCTATCCCGATATTTCCGGCTGCATCGGCAAGACCTCGGCCGCGGGCACCCGCATCACCGATGACGAAACCTTTGCCACCGCCCTGCTGGAAGAAACCGGGGTTGCGGTTGTGTTCGGTGCCGCCTTCGGGCTTTCCCCGAACTTCCGCGTCAGCTACGCTACTTCGGACGCGGCGCTGGTCGAGGCCTGCACGCGCATCCAGCGGTTCTGTGCCGCGCTAAGCTGAGGGAACCGGATGGCGGGCGATCTGCCGGACTATTACTTTCGCATCCGTGAAAACGGCGCCGTGGTGTTCCGGGTCGATACCGAGAACCGCCAGCGCCGCATCGACATGGACGAGATCGCCACCGTCAACGTGAAGAACGGCAACATCAAGCCGCATGGCGATACGGCGCTTTCCCCGCAGGACATGGCGGCGATTGCCGACTGGCTGGCGGCCAGGGTGGCGCTGCTGGCGCAGCGCGACATCGACGACATCCACCGCGCGGTGGATTATCTGAACCTGACGACGCAATGGGTGCAGACCAAGGCCGACGATGCGGCGCTGGAAAGCGTCACCGACCCGTTGCTGATGGCGATGCACGATCTGCGCAGCGCGCTGGTGCGCAAGAAGGCCGAGCGGCTGATGAAAGACGCGCCAAAGGCCTAACGCGGCGCCCTTATCCAGAATCGTGCCATCAGCAGGCTGGCGGCCAGACTGAGGCCGATCACCAGCCCCAGCCACAGCCCGACCCCGCCGAAGCCCAGCGGAAACGCCAGCACATAGCTGCAGGGGATGCCGATCACCCAATAGCTCAGCACCGCCATCAGCATCGGCACCCGCGTGTCCTGCACGCCGCGCAAGAGACCCAGCGCCATCACCTGCATGGCATCGGCAATCTGGAACAGCGCCGCCAGCGCCAGCAGGGTGGAACCAAAGGCGATGATCGCCGCACTTTCGGGTTTGGAGGCATCGGTGAACAGCGCGATGATCGGCGCGGGCCAGGAAAGGAACACCGCGACGATCAGCGCCCCGAACCCCAGCGACAGCCCCAGCGCCACCTTGGCGCCATCGCGCAACCCCTGGGCATCGCCACCGCCCTGCGCCCAGCCGGTGCGCACCGTCGTGGCATTGGCCAGCCCCAGGTGCACCATGAACGCCAGCGCCGCCGCCTCCATGGCGATGCCGTGGGCGGCAAGCTCCACCGTGCCGATCCAGCCCATCATCAGCGCCGTGGCCTGAAACAACCCGCCTTCCGCCAGCGAAGTCAGACCGATCGGCCAGCCCAGCCGGAACACCTGGCCCATGGCATGCCAGTCGGGTCGCCAGAACCGCTGGAACAGCGCGAAGCGCCGCAGCGCCGGCAGGGCGGCGGCATAGCCGGCCAACCCGCCCACCGTCAGCACCTGCGCCGTCACCGACGAGATCGCGGCCCCTCGCACCCCAAGCTCTGGTGCGCCGCCATTGCCGAAGATCAACATCCAGTTCATCCCGGCATTCACCACCACCGCGGCAATCGTGGTCCACAGCACCACCTGCGTCCGCTCCAGCGCGCCCAGGTAGCTTTTGAACACCATCACCAGCAGCGCCGGTATCATCCCGAGGCCCGCGATGCGCAGGAAATCCTGTGCCAGTGCCGCCACCTCGGGTTTCTGCCCCAGGGCCAGCAGGATGGTGCCGGATTGCCAGAACAGCGGATAGCTAATCACGCCAAAACCGATGGACAGCCACAGCCCCATCCGGGTGTCGCGGCGCACCTGCACCTCGTCGCCACGACCGATGGCCTGGGCCACCATCGGCATCACCGCCTGCGCGAAGCCCGAGCCGAGGATGAACACAATGAAAAACGCCGATGACCCCAACACCACGGCGGCCAGTTCGGTCACGCCATACCAGCCCAGCATCACCGTATCGGTGACGTGCAAGGCCATCTGCGCCAGATGGCTGCCGATCATCGGCAACCCCAGCACCAGCGTGGCGCGGGCGTGGTCGGATTTGGTCATGGGAAAGCTCATGCGCCCCGGCATACGCGGGGTCGGCGCTTGCTGCAAGACGATGGCTCAGGCTAAAGCGTGTCCGGCAAAAGTGGCACCCGGTTTTGCCGCCAGACACGCGCCGAATCGAAAGGCCAGGGACCGTCTGTCGATTCTGTCATCGACGGACGGGCGCTGGCGGTTTGCGGGCCACGAAATCAATCAAGGCCGAGGCACCGACATGGGCGCTGCCTTCGGCAATCTCGGCGTCGTAATCGGCGGCTTCCAGCACTTGCCAGCCCGCAAAATCGGCGCGCAACCCGTCCAGAGTATACAGGTTTTCCACCGCCGAAGGCCCGCCGGTGCCGTTATGCACCTGCCGCGGCGCATAGCCGTGCAGCAAGACCAGCCCGCCCGGCACAACCGCCTGCGCGATGCCCTGATGGATAATGGCGCGCAAAGGCGGGGCGGCGAACTGGATGAACACGCCAAGAATGGCGTCCCACTGGCCCTGCCCCCAGTCCCATGTGGCGATATCGGCCTGATGGATGCTGACGCTGACGCCCCGCGAAGCTGCCAAGGCCCGCGCCTTGGCCAAGGCCACGCTTGATGCATCCATGGCACTGACCCGGTGCCCCAACCCGGCAAGATACACCGAGTTGCGGCCCTCGCCGTCGCCCAGGCACAGCACCCTGGCTGCGGGCGGCAACAGCCCGGCAAATCGCGGCACGAACCCCGCAGGCTCGGTGCCGAACAGATAGCCGTCCCCGGCGTAGCGTTTGTCCCACATGGCGCATCTCCCTGCCCCCAACCAAGCTAGGTCCGGGGCGGGCAAGCTGCAAGGTATCAACGACCTGCGGTCACACCCCCTTTGCCTTGCGCACCTCGGGGTGAACGGCGGCTTCCAGAATACGCCCGGCGCCCGAGATCACCTGACTGGCCCGCCCGACAATCAGCGGATCGGGCGGCTGCACCACCGACAGATCCTTGCCCGGATAATCGACCGATGACAGGAAATGCCGCATGCAGTTCAGCCGCGCCCGCTTCTTGTCGTTCGATTTCACGATCACCCAGGGCGCGTCGGCGGTGTCGGTATAAAAGAACATCGCCTCCTTGGCCTCGGTGTAATCGTCCCACTTGTCCAGACTGGCCTTGTCGATGGGCGACAGCTTCCACATCTTCAACGGATCGGTCTCGCGCGCCTTGAAGCGGGCATATTGCTCCTCGCGCGTCACCGAGAACCAGTATTTGAACAGCCTGATGCCCGAACGCACCAGCATCCGCTCCATCTCGGGCGCCTGGCGCATGAATTCCAGATATTCCGAGGGCGTGCAGAAGCCCATCACCCGTTCCACCCCGGCGCGGTTATACCAGCTGCGGTCGAAGAACACGATTTCGCCGCGCGTCGGCAGATGCTCGATATAACGCTGGAAGAACCACTGGCCGGTTTCCTTTTCGCCGGGCTTGGTCAGCGCCACCACGCGGGCATAGCGCGGGTTCAGATGCTCCATGAAGCGCTTGATGGTGCCGCCCTTGCCCGCGGCATCGCGCCCCTCCATCAGGATGACGAATTTCTGCCCGGTGTCCTGCGCCCAGATCTGCACCTTCAAGAGTTCGGCCTGCAGCCGGGCCTTTTCCGCCTCGTAGGTGGCGCGGCCCATCGGGCGGGCATAGGGAAAGCGCCCGGATTCAAAGGCTTCGCGGATGGCATTGTTGTCAATGGCGGGAAAGGATTTTGGCCCCGGCGCCACGGTCGGGGTCTCGGGCACGGCTTCGGCCACAGGATCTGCATCCACTGCCGCAACCGGCGAAATCATCGGACCTTCGTCTTCCATGCGGCTCTCCCTTTCATGCAAACACCGCAAGCCTAGGACAAGGTGCCGCGGCCATCATTGATCCCGGTCAAACTTTGAAAACAGGTTAACGGTGTTGGAAATTTGCCAAAAAAAACCGGCGGCACCTGAAGGCGCCGCCGGACAATGCTGAAAAAGCATGGGGAAAAAAGGGGAAAGGCGAAATCCCAGCGCCATTCGTAAAGGCTAGCCATCGGCCAGAACCCGCGCATACCCCAATCGCGGTAAGCTTGCGAAAAACCCCCGTTCAGCGCGGCAGAAACGGTTCCAGCGCCGCCAAAGCCTGCTGCCAAGCCGCGAAAAACAGCAATTGCCCGGTGTGCGGCACGAAGCTGATCTGCAAATGCGGGAAATCGCCCATCAATTCGCGAATCGTCTGCATCGGCGTCTGCGGGTCCTGATCGCCCTGCAACAGCACCACCGGCACCACGCAGGCCCGCACGATGCCCGACCAGTCCTTTTCCGAACTGATACATTCGCGGGTGAAGGCCTCGTGCACCGACAGCTTCGGCCCCAGCGTCACCTCCGACCCCGCCAGCACCGCCTCGCGCACATCGGCGCGGGCAAAGGTCTCCATATCGGCAGGCGAGCCGCCGTTGACCTTGGCAAAGAACGCCTCCTTGCCCAGACGGCGGGCGAGGCTGAACCCGGCCTGCACCAGAAACGGCAGCACGCGCGGCGCATAGCGGGCATTGGCCAGGATGAAGCGTTGCCACTTGTCCATCCGGTCATACTGCGCTGCGGTGCGCAGCGGCAGTTGTGCGGCACAACCGACGATGCCGCGCACCAGACCGGGGCGCAGCAGCGACAGGTTGATGGCAAAGCGCAGGTCGGCCCCCAGCGCCAGAATGGCCACCGACGTCACGCCCAGATGCTCCAGCACCGCCGCATAATCCTCGGTGCAGCCGGTCAGATGGTCCACCCCCCGCGCGTGCAGGTCGCTGCGCCCGTAACCTGCCCGCACCGGCACGATCACCCGGATGCCGCGGGCGCGGGCCTGCCGCTCGGCGGTGGCGGTCCAGCGGATCAGACCGTAATCGAGGTGCATGTATAACAGCGGTGCCCCGGCCGGGTCGCCAAACTCGATCCAGGTCAGCCGCCGCCCGTCGGGCAGGTGCAGGCTGTGAAACGGCAGATCGTCCAGGCCGCCCTGCCGTGGCAACGGATCGGCGCCGACCGAGGGGATCAGCGACACGTCCATCAGCCCCAGCACCACCCGCACCAGTTCGGACTGGCCGTGGGTTTCGGTCTTGGCCAGGATCGAGCGCACCTGGGTCCGCACGGTTTCCAACGACCGGCCGCGCGCCTCGGCAATGTCTTTCAGCGGCAGGCCAAGGGTGATGCTGCGCACAATCTCGACCTCGGCGGCGGTCAGGTCGAACGCCTCCTGCACCGTCACCTCAAAGCCCTCGGGCCAGACCAGTTCGGTCGAAAGCACCAGCGCCAGGGGCGGCTTTTCGGCACTTTCCACCGGGCTGACGCGCATGATCACCGGCCCGCCGGTCAGCGTGGAACGGATGCGCAGGGTGATGACCTTTTCCGCCCGCCCGGCGGCCACCTTGCGGATCACCGAACGCAGGGTGGTGATATCCTCGGCGTCCAGCGGCAGGGCGCTGATCGGCGCGCCCTCGGCAATGCCAAAGGCCTGCGCCGCCGCACGGTTGCAGGCCGCGACCGTGCTGCCGCCGTTGGAGATGAACGCCGCCGCGCGCGGAATATCGGCCAGGATCGAGCGATAGCCGCCATCCTCGCGCGTCGCCTCGAACCGGTCGAGAAACACCCGGGCACGACCGATATGCGCCTCGATTTCCGGGTCTTCGATCGGGATCGCGGTTTCCACCGGGCCGACCCGCAGGGGGGCGACGCGGCCTTCCCAGACCTCCAGCAATTCGTCCAGCCTTATCGGGTCCAGCGCCACATCGTATAGCCGATCGACGATCTCGGCACGGTGGTCGCGGGCCACGATCTGTGCAGTCTGGTTTTTTGGCCCGGTTTCCTTCATGGCCCAAAGCCTGCCGCAAGCCCTGCCCGGCGTCCAGCCCATTTAACCCGTTCAGTGCCGCAGGCCGCGACCGCGCCTGATTTTCGGGCTTTCCGCCCAAGCTCTGCCCGGCTACCCTGCACGCCCAACCCGACAGGAGCCATCATGCTGACCCCTTACGGCGTTTACCGCTCGCGCGCCTCGCGCCCCCTGTGGCTCTTGGCGGAAATCGGCCTGCCTTTCAGCCATGTGCCGGTTATTCAGGCCTACCGGTTGGCGCAGGGTGCCGCAGCCCCCGGCCCGCATACCGCCACCCCGGCGTTTCTGGCGATCAACCCCTTGGGGCAGATACCGGCGATGACCGATGGCGATCTGGTGCTGACGGAATCGCTGGCGATCACCCTGCATATCGCGCGCAAATATGGCGGCGCGCTGGGGCCGGACGGTCTGGACGAGGCGGCGCTGTTCGAGCAGTGGGCGCTGTTTGCCGCCACCAGCATCGAAGGCCCGGGGATCGAGATCCTCTATGCGCCTGCGGGCGATACCGCGGTGATTGCCGCCAATCTGGAAAAGCTGGCGCGTCCGCTGGCCCGGCTGGAAAGCCATCTGGCGGGGCGCGAATGGCTGGTGGGCGACCGCTTCACCGCCGCCGACATCATGCTGGCCGAATGTCTGCGCTATTCACAAGGCCAGACCGCGCTGATCGACGCCCACCCCGCTGTGAAGGCATGGCTGGCCCGCTGCCAATCCCGCCCGGCGTTTCAGGCGATGTGGGCCGCCCGCATGGCCGAGCCGGCCTGACCCGCCCCACATCTTGCGTTTTGCGCCGCGATGATGCCTACTGCTGCCTCAAGCAACCGAAGAAACGAGCCCCCCTTGCCCAACGACCTGTTGTCCGGCGACCATGCCTCCAACGCCTATATGGCCTCGTCGATCGAGGTGCTGGAGGGACTGGAGCCGGTGCGCAAACGCCCCGGCATGTATATCGGCGGCACCGATGAACGGGCGCTGCACCATCTGGTGGCCGAGGTGCTGGACAACGCGATGGACGAGGCGGTGGCGGGCCATGCCAGCCGCATCGAGGTGGAACTGCACGCCGATTACGCGCTGACCGTGCGCGACAATGGCCGTGGCATCCCGGTCGATCCGCACCCGAAATTCCCCGGCAAATCGGCGCTGGAGGTGATCTTCTGCACGCTACATTCGGGCGGCAAATTCTCGGGCAAGGCCTATGAGACTTCGGGCGGCTTGCACGGCGTCGGCGCAAGCGTGGTCAATGCGCTGTCGGATGTGATGCGGGTCGAGGTGGCGCGCAACAAGGAGCTTTACGCGCAAAGCTTCTCGCGCGGCATCCCGCAGGGGCCGTTGCAGAAGATCGGCCCGGCCCCCAACCGCCGCGGCACTTCTGTCACCTTCCACCCCGATGCCGACATCTTTGGCAGCCTGCATCTGAAACCGGCGCGGCTGCTGAAAATGGCGCGCTCCAAGGCCTATCTGTTTTCCGGCGTCGAGATTCGCTGGAAATCGGCGGTCAGCGATGGCGAGACCCCGCAAGAGGCGGTGTTCCACTTCCCCGGCGGGTTGTCGGATTATCTGGGCGAGCAACTGGCGAAAACCACCACCTATGCCGACCGGCCCTTTGCCGGCAAGGTGTCGTTCCCCGATAAATTCAACGTCCCCGGCTCGGTCGAATGGGCGATCAACTGGACCCCGGCGCGCGACGGCTTTCTGCAATCCTATTGCAACACCGTGCCGACGCCGGAAGGCGGCACCCACGAGACCGGCTTCTGGTCAGCGATCCTGAAGGGCATCCGCGCTTACGGCGATCTGGTGAAAAACCGCAAGGCCGAGCTGATTTCGCGCGACGACATGCTGACGGGCGGCTGCGCGCTGATCTCGGTGTTCATCCGCGAGCCGCAATTCGTCGGGCAAACCAAGGACCGGCTGTCCACCGAGGAGGCGGCGCGCTACGTCGAACTGGCGGTGCGCGACCATTTCGACAACTGGCTGGCCAGCGACACCAAATCCGCCGGGGCTATCCTGGATTTTCTGGTGCTGCGGGCCGAGGAACGGCTGAAGCGGCGGCAGGAAAAGGAGACCGCCCGCAAGACGGCCACCAAAAAGCTGCGGCTGCCGGGGAAACTGACCGACTGTTCGTCGAAAACCCGCGAGGGGACGGAGCTGTTCATCGTCGAGGGCGACTCGGCGGGCGGTTCGGCCAAGGGCGCGCGCGAACGCGAGACCCAGGCGATCATGCCGTTGAAGGGCAAGATTTTGAACGTGCTGGGCGCGGCGTCTTCGAAGCTGAACGAAAACTCGGAAATCCGCGACATCTGCGAGGCTTTGGGCGTGCAGATGGGCACCCGTTTCAAGGTCGATGACCTGCGTTACGACAAGATCATCATCATGACCGATGCCGACGTCGATGGCGCCCATATCGCCAGCCTGCTGATGACATTTTTCTTCACCCAGATGCGCCCGCTGATCGACCGCGGCCATCTGTATCTGGCCTGCCCGCCACTCTATCGGCTGACGCAGGGGGCCAAGCGGATGTATGTCTCGGACGATGCCGAAAAAGAGGAATGGCTTGCCAAGGGCTTGGGCGGCAAGGGAAAGATCGACGTGCAACGCTTCAAGGGTCTGGGCGAGATGGACGCCAAGGACTTGAAGGACACCACGATGAACCCCGAAACCCGCAAGCTGATCCGGGTCAGCATCGACGAGGATGAACCCGGCGAAACCTCGGATCTGGTGGAACGCTTGATGGGCAAGAAACCGGAACTGCGGTTCCAGTACATTCAGGAAAACGCCCGGTTTGTCGAAGAACTGGACGTCTGAGCCACCGGCCCCCTGCCCGCCTGAAACACACGGAGTTGAGCATGATCCTTTACGGCATTTCCACCTGCGACACCTGCAAGAAGGCGCTGAAGGCGCTGGAGGCGGCGGGGAAACCGGTGACCTTCCGCGACGTGCGCGCCAAGCCGCTGTCCGAGGCCGAGATTGCCGAACTGGTGCAGGAATTCGGTGACCGGATCATCAACAAATCCTCGACCACCTGGCGCGGGCTCAGCGACTGGCTGCGTAATTCCGAGGCCGAGGCGCAACTGGCCGCCCAGCCGACGCTGATGAAGCGCCCGGTGATCCGCGATGGTGCTGTCTGGCACCTCGGCTGGGACGAGGCGGTGCAGGCCGCGGTTCTGCAATAAAAGAACCCCCGCTGAAGCGGGTCGTTTCCAGGCCGACAGACCGCCTTACAGCAGCCGTAGATCGCCCGCAGACTGTTTGCCGTCGCGGCCCGACTGCAATTCGAAGCCGATTTTCTGGTTGTCGTTCAAGCCCTTGAGCCCGGCGCGTTCCACCGCCGAGATATGGACGAACACGTCCTTGCCGCCGTCATCCGGCGCAATAAAGCCGTAACCTTTGGTGCTGTTGAACCACTTCACGGTGCCCGTCGGCATGCCGTCACTCCTTGACCAATCCTCCCGAGGCGCAATTGCCACGGGCCGTGCTATCGGGTGCGGGAACACCCGGTTCACAAGGAAAATCATGCCAAAAGCGCGCTAAAAATCAAGCCTCAAAGATCGGCGCGTTGTTTCAGCTGCCCGTCATCCGGCGCAGCACCCGGTCCAGCGACAGCGGGCCTGCCCCCAGCAGGATCGGCACCGTCAGCAGGAACACCCACATCGCCCGCTGGTCAGCGATCAGCCCGTCAGAGGCGGTGTCGAACCAGGCATCAAGCATGATGCCATGGCCGAGAACGTCGGTCAGGCTTTGCACCAGCACGAAGATGATCATGCCCAGCGCCGCGATGCGGGTGGCCAGCCCCAGCACGATCAACGCCGGCAAGGCAAACTCGGCCCAGGCGCCCAGCACTGCCACCAGCCAGTGAAAACTGCCAAGCCGGTCGAAATCATAGCCCAGTTCCTCGACCAGACGCGGAAAGATCTGGATATAGGCGCCATCGGTCGGCGTCAGCGGCCCGGCCAGCTTGGTTGCGGCCGAATTCCAGAAGTACCGCGCCAGCACCGCGGCAAACACCAGCCGCGCCAGTGTCGGCAACACCACCGGTGCCAGCAAGGCAAGCCGCCGCATCAGATTTTCATGCAGGGAAATCAGGCGGTTCACAGGTCATCCTCCACCAGGCCGACAATACCGCCGCCCTGCCGCAACAGGGCCAGGGTTGCGGCCAGATCATGCTGCGGGCCCGCCGCGGTCAGCGCCTGAGCGACCGGTTCCCCGGCCAGTAGCGCCGCAAGAAAGCTGCCCGCCGCAGGGGTCAGCAGATGCGGCTCCGGGTCGAAATCGGGGCGCAGCACCAGCAGGCTTTCCGCTGCCATCCGCGGCGGCGGCGCATCGGCCACGCTGTTGGCCCGCCAGATCGAAAACACCGGCCAGGGCGACCGGATCAGCCGCAGCGCCGGCGCAAGCCGCAGCCGCGCGGCCAGAAACCGCTCGGCCGACAGGCCGGCCAAAGTGGCGGCGGGCAACGGCGCCGCATCGGCGGCATGGTAGGACTGGCGCAGCGCCAGCTCCAGCCGGGCCAGATCGGGCAGGTATGGCAGATGGGCGACGGGTGGAAATTCGTGCAGGAAATCCGGCAGTTGTGCGCCATAGAACATCAAAACCGGCGAGGTGGGCGGATGCATCCGCAGGAACACCCCGGCCATGGCGGCGAAGAATTCTTCCCCCAGCACCCGACGCAACACCGGAAAGCCGGTCTCCAGCGCCGCGGTCAGACTGACGGC
This sequence comes from Rhodobacter ferrooxidans, assembly GCF_000176015.1. GTDB lineage: Bacteria > Pseudomonadota > Alphaproteobacteria > Rhodobacterales > Rhodobacteraceae > Pseudorhodobacter_B > Pseudorhodobacter_B ferrooxidans. Next base: position 110,728 of record NZ_ACYY01000009.1, read on the forward strand.
CACATTGTTGCGATAGACCGCAAAACGCCGGGTGGCGGGGGTGCCGTGGCGGTCCAGCAGGCCGGGCGGCGTGGCGTGCGCCGGGTCCAGCAGGGCGGTGCGAAAGACCGACTGGCTCATGCCGCCACCCCGGCCAGCAATCGCGCCGCCAGCGCCGCCTCGCCAGCCAGCACCGGCCATTCCGGCACATCATTGTCCCATTCGATCAACGTCGGTTTCGCGCCGCCCAATTGCAGGGTCCGGGCGTAAAGCTGCCACACCGGATCGGCCACCGGGCAGCCGTGGCTGTCGATCAGCAGCGGCGTGCCGTCGCTGTCGAGATCCGGATCATGGCCACCAAGATGAATCTCGCCCACCAGATGATGTGGAAACGACTCGATATACCCCAAGGCGTTGAAACCGAGATTGTTGGCCGAGACATACACATTGTTCACATCCAGCAGCAGACCACAGCCGGTGCGGCGGGCGATCTCGGCCAGAAACGTCACCTCGTCCATCTCGGCCTCGGCAAAGGCCAGATAGGCCGAGGGGTTTTCCAGCAGCATCTTTCGCCCCAGCACCGTCTGCACCTGGTCGATATGATCGGCCACCCGGGTCAGCGTGGCGGCGGTATAGGGCAGCGGCAGCAGATCGTTCAGAAAGCTGTTGTCATGGCTGGACCAGGCCAGATGTTCGGAAAAACAGGCCGGTTGCAACCAGGTGCACAGATGCTTCAGCCGTGCCAGATGTGCGGCGTCCAGCGCGCCCTCGCCGCCGATCGACAGCCCGACCCCGTGCAGCGAAATCGCAAATCGTTCGGCCAGCGCGCGCAGTTGCGCCAGGGGCCGCCCGCCCTCTCCCATGTAGTTTTCCGCATGGATTTCAAGCCATTCCACCGGCGACGGCGCCGCCATGATCGCCGGGAAATGCTGCGGTTTGAAGCCTGCGCCGGGGCGGGGCGGCAGGAACGCGGGGCGGGTGTGGTCAAGCATGGCGGGTCTCCTGCGGCAAATGCCCCCTTCCGGAACCGCGCCCGGAAGGGGAAAGGCGTCAGCCGGCCATGTCGCGCGTCAGCGCCTCAAGGCTGCCCATGCGGCCCTCCGGCAGTTCCATCGTCACGCAGGTGCCGGCGGGCACCAGTTTCCAGGAATTGCCCTGATAGTCGACTTTCGAGGTGCCGGCGCAGGTGGTGCCCGGCCCCGCCGCGCAATCGTTTTGCCCGGCCAGCGCCACGCCAAAGCACTTCTCCTTGGCGTCATCGGCCGAAGCGATGGTGGCATGACCGGCGAAAGCGGCGGCAAGCGCCGTGGCGACGGCCAAGGTGCGAATGGTATCCGACATGTGGTTCTCCCTGTTGCGATCTGGTTGTTGCGTCGCCTTTTGCGACAGTTCCAACCCTAACCGCGCCGGTCGATCACGGACCAGTCACAGCGCTGTCAGCCACGCGGGCGTGACCGGATGAAACATCGCATCCCGGGGCCGCGACACTGGGGGAAACTGCGAAAAGCGCCGGAGTTTCCAGCGCTTTTCTCATGATTTCAGCAGGTTGAACCTAGCGCAGATCGGGCGCTTTGGCCTCGTGGGCCAGGGTGGCGACGATCCCGGTCAGGCTTTCGCTATCGGTGCGGGTTTCGCCAAGGCGGCGAACTGAAACAGAACGCTCCTCGACTTCCTTCATGCCGATGGCCAGGATCACGGGAACTTTTCCCACCGAATGTTCGCGGACCTTGTAGTTGATCTTCTCGTTGCGCACGTCGGCCTCGGCCCGCACCCCAGCCTTGCGCAGTTCGGCCACGACCTCGTGCACATAGGCGTCGGCGTCCGAGACGATGCCCGCCACCACCACCTGCCGCGGCGCCAGCCAGAACGGCAGTTTGCCGGCGTAGTTTTCGATCAGGATGCCAAGGAAGCGTTCGAAACTGCCCAGGATGGCGCGGTGCAGCATGAAGGGGCGATGCCGCGCACCATCCTCACCGATGTATTCGGCACCAAGGCGGCTGGGCAGGTTGGGGTCAACCTGGAAGGTGCCGCATTGCCATTGGCGGCCGATGGCGTCCGTCAGCTTGAAGTCCAGCTTGGGGCCGTAGAACGCGCCCTCGCCGGGGTCGATCACATAGCTGCGGCCGACCTTCTTGATGGCGTTCTCAAGGGCGGTTTCGACCCGGTCCCAATCCTCGTCGGTGCCGATGCGCACTTCGGGGCGGGTGGACAGCTTGATGTCGAAACTCTCGAACCCAAGGTCGTGATAGACCGAGGACAAAAGCTCGATGAAGGCGGCACATTCGCTTTCGATTTGGGCTTCAGTGCAGAAGATATGCGCGTCGTCTTGGGTAAAGCCGCGCACCCGCATCAGGCCGTGCATCGAACCCGAGCTTTCATAACGGTGGCAGGCGCCGAATTCCGCCAGCCGCAGCGGCAGGTCGCGGTAGGATTTAAGCCCTTGATTATAAACCTGAACATGGCAGGGGCAGTTCATCGGTTTCAGCGCGTTGATGCGCTTTTCCTTGGCGCCTTCCTCATCGACCTCGACGATGAACATGTTCTCGCGGTAGGCCTCCCAATGGCCCGAGCGTTCCCACAGCACCCGGTCCACCACCTGCGGCGTGCGGATCTCGCGGTAGCCCGCCTCGCGCTGGCGGCGGCGCATATAGTCTTCCAGCGTGCGCCAGACCTGCCAGCCGTTGGGGTGCCAGAACACCATGCCGGGGGCTTCTTCCTGCAGGTGGAACAGGTCCATTTCCTTGCCCAGGCGGCGGTGGTCGCGCTTGGCGGCCTCTTCCAGCATCGTCAGGTGCGCCTTCAACTCGTCGCGGTTCTTGAAGGCGACGCCGTAGATGCGTTGCAGCATCGGCCGGTTGGAATCGCCGCGCCAGTAGGCCCCGGCGACGCTCATCAGCTTGAAGGCATCGGCGGGAAGCTGGCCGGTGTGTTGCAGATGCGGGCCGCGGCAGAGGTCTTGCCAGTGCCCGTGCCAATACATCCGCAGCGGTTCGTCGCCGGGGATGCCATGGATCAGCTCGACCTTGAAGGGTTCGCCCTTTTGTTCGTAATGTGCAATTGCGCGCGGTCGGTCCCAGACCTCGGTGCGAACAACGTCGCGCAAGTTGATGATTTCCTTCATGCGCTTTTCGATGGCGCCAAGGTCTTCGGGCGTAAAAGGTTCGATTCTGTCAAAATCGTAATACCAACCGTCCTTGATCACCGGGCCGATGGTGACCTTCACATCCGGCCAAAGCTCCTGCACGGCGCGGGCCATCACATGCGCAAGGTCATGCCGGATCAGTTCCAGCGCCTGCGCCTCGTCGGCCATGGTGTGGATGGCGATGCGGGCGTCGGCGTTGATCGGCCATTGCAGATCGTGATGCGCGCCATCCACCGTGGCCGAGATCGCCTTTTTGGCCAGGCTGGTCGAGATGCTGGCGGCGACTTCGGCGGGGGTGACGCCGGGCGCGAAATCGCGGCGGTTGCCATCGGGGAAAGTGAGGGAGATCTGGGCCATCGCAGGCGATCCTCGTCGGTTTGGCGTCCACGAAACGCCCGGTTGCGGGTTATGTGGCGGTGTTTTGCGCGGGCGGCGCGGCATTGTCAACGGGGGGCTTGTCGCGCCCTGCCGGTTGCTCCGCGCAGGCAGCGAGGACGGCGGGAACGCCGGAGGAGCGGGTGGATTGGCGTGCGCGATTGCGCTAAGGCTTGGGAAAACGAGAGCCGCATGACCGAACCCGCTTACCTTGTCACGCCGCAAGGCCGCCGCATCGCGCATCACCAGACGCCTGGGCGTGGGCCGGGGGTGGTGTTTCTGGGTGGCTTCAATTCCGACATGCAGGGCAGCAAGGCGTTGTTTTTGCAGGCTTGGGCCGAGGCGCAGGGCCGGGCGTTCTTGCGCTTTGACTACTCGGGCCACGGCCAGTCTTCCGGCGATTTCCGCGACGGGGCGATTGGTGATTGGCTGCAGGATGCAGAGGCGGCGCTGGCGCTGACCGAGGAGCGCCAAGTGCTGGTCGGCTCGTCGATGGGCGGCTGGATTGCCCTTCTATTGGCGCGTAGGCACCCCGAACGGATCGCGGGGCTTGTCGGCATTGCTGCTGCGCCGGATTTCACCGAAGACAGCATGTGGGCCGGGTTTTCCGAAGCCCAGAAGGCCGAACTGGCCCAAGGCCAGGTGGCGCTACCCTCGGATTATGGCGCGCCTTACATCATCACCCGCCGCCTGATTGAAGAAGGCCGCCGCCATCTGGTGCTGCGCCAACCCTTGTCGCTGCCGTTCCCGGTGCGGCTGTTGCAGGGCAGCGCCGACACTGATGTGCCGCCTGCGGTGGCGCTGCGGCTGTTCGACCATGCGCAGGGACCGGACATCCGGCTGACCCTGGTCAAGGGCGCCGACCACCGGTTTTCCACACCCGATTGCCTTGGCGCCATCGCGGCGGCGCTGGCCGAGGTGCTGGCCGCAGCGCCGCAGCCGTTACGCTGAGGCAGCCTTGGCCGGTTTCTCCGGCGCCCCGGAATTGGCGTCGATGAAGTTCAGCACCAGCGGCCGGATGTTCAAACGCCAGCTTTTGCCGGCGAAGATGCCGTAATGCCCGGCGCCCGGCTCGACGTGGCTGGCCTTCTTGCTGTCGGGCAGCCCGGTCAGCAATTTCAGCGCCGCAATGCATTGGCCGGGGGCGGAAATATCGTCATTGGCGCCTTCGACGGTTTTCACCGCGACCTGGGTGATCGCGCCGATATCGACCTTCTTGCCGCCCACGGTGAACTTGTTCTCGGCAATCTCGCGGCCCTTGAAGATACGCTCGACGGTGGACAGGTAAAACTCGCCGGTCATGTCCATCACCGCCAGATATTCGTCGTAAAAGCGGTTGTGGGCGTCGTGGTCCGAGGCCTGGCCGCGGGCGACGCGGACGATCTGTTCCGAGAAGGCCTTGGAATGGCGGTCGCGGTTCATCGAGATGAAGCTTTGCAACTGCAACAGCCCCGGATAGACCAGCCGCCCGGCGCCCATGTGCTTGAAGCCGACGCGCTGGATCGCCAGTTCCTCCAACTGCCCCATGGTCACCCGGCGGCCAAAGTCGGTCACGTCGGTGGCGGCGGCGTCAGGATCGACCGGCCCGCCGATCAGCGTCAGGCTGCGCGGCTGGGCATCGGGGTCTTCGGCGGCCAGATAGGCGGTGGCGGCCAGCGCCAGCGGCACCGGCTGACAGACGGCGATCACATGGGTTTCCGGCCCCATGAAGCGCATGAACTCGGCCAGATACAGCGTGTAATCCTCGACATCGAACTTGCCCGCCGACACCGGAATGTCGCGCGCATTGTGCCAGTCGGTGATGAACACGTCGCAATCGGGCAGCAGGCTGGCGACGGTCGAACGCAGCAGGGTGGCGTAATGCCCCGACATCGGCGCCACCAGCAGCACCCGGCGCTTGGCCGGTTCGCGGCGGCGCACGAAGAACTGCACCAGATCGCCGAACGGCTTTTTCACCACCGGCAGGATATCCACCAGATGGTCGGTGCCATCGGGGCCGACGATGGAGCGGATGCCCCAGTCGGGTTTGGCGATCATCCGCCCGAAGGTGCGCTCGGTCACTTCGCCCCAGGCGGCCGTCAGTTGCACCATCGGGTTCATCGACAGTGCAAACATCGGATACGAGGCCATGGCCCGGGCGGTCGCCCCCAACCATTCGTTGGTGTTGCGGGCGGTTTCCATCAGGTCGTAAGTCGCCATATACTTCATTGCATCTCCTTGCCCAAAGGGGCCTTGGCCGATAACGTCGCAAGACCGCGGGTGCGGCGGCGTTATGCTGCATAGCGGCGACGATAGGGGGGAAAGCTACACATGACAACTGAAGACAGTGCCGCAGTTGCCCGGCTGGACCGATTGAACGCCAATCTGGTGAAGCTTGATACGTTGTCCAAGCGGCTGACGCTGGCGCTGACCCACCGCAAGAATGCCGATCCGGCGTTAAGCGGGCCGGGCGAAGACGTGTATTTGAAGGCCGCAGCGGCCTATGTCGCCGAGATGATGCAGAACCCCGGGCGGATTCTGGAAAACCAGATCGCCTACTGGGGCAAAAGCCTGAAACACTATGTCGAGGCGCAGGCGGCGCTGGCCAAGGGCGAGTTCAAGGCCCCCGCCGACCCCACCCCGCGCGACAAGCGATTCGCCAACCCGCTGTGGGAGACGCATCCGTTCTTCAACTACCTCAAGCAGCAATACCTGCTGAACGCCGAGGCGATCACCGGGGCGGTGGCCGATCTGCCGAACCTGGAGCCGGGGGATCAGAAGCGCATCGAATATTTCTCGCGCCAGATCGTCGACATGTTCGCGCCGACCAATTTTCTGGGCACCAACCCCGATGCGCTGGAGCGTGCGGTGGAAACCGATGGCGAAAGTCTGGTGCAGGGTCTGGAAAACCTGGTGCGCGACATCGAGGCCAGCAATGGCAACCTGCTGGTGACGCTGGCCGACAAGGAGGCGTTCCACGTCGGCAAGAACCTGGCCACCAGCCCCGGCGCCGTGGTCTATCGCAACCGGATGCTGGAGCTGATCCAGTATGCCCCCAGCACGCCCACCGTGCATGCCACGCCCTTGCTGATCTTTCCGCCCTGGATCAACAAGTTCTACATCATGGACCTGAAGCCGCAGAACAGTCTGATCAAATGGATTGTCGATCAAGGGTTTACGCTGTTCGTAGTGTCGTGGGTCAACCCCGACAGCTCCTATGCCGACGTCGGTCTGGACGACTATATCCGCGACGGCTACCTGCAAGCCATGGCCGAGGTGCGCCGCATCACCGGCGAGAAGCAGATCAACGCCGTGGGCTATTGCATCGCGGGCACCACGCTGTCGCTGACGCTGGCGCATCTGGCCAAGGCCGGCGACAAGTCGGTGAAATCAGCCACTTTCTTCACCACGCTGACCGATTTTGCCGATCGTGGCGAGGTGGGCGTGTTCCTGAACGACGATTTCGTGGACGGGATCGAGCGGCAGGTGGCGGTCGATGGCATCCTCGACAAGACCTTCATGTCGCGCACCTTCAGCTTTTTGCGCTCGAACGACCTGATCTATCAGCCGGCGATCAAAAGCTACATGATGGGCGAGGCGCCACCGGCATTCGACCTGCTGTATTGGAACGGCGACGGCACCAATCTGCCGGCCAGGATGGCGGTGGAATATCTGCGCGGCCTGTGCCAGCGCGACGAGTTTGCCACCGGCGCTTTCCCCGTGCTGGGCGGCATGGTGGCCCCGGCGGATATCAAGCTGCCGGTGTTCGCCGTGGCCTGCGATACCGATCATATCGCGGCCTGGAAAGGCTCGATGGCGGGCATCCGGCGGTTCGGGTCGAAGGACAAGACCTTCATCCTGTCGCAGTCGGGCCATATCGCGGGCATCATCAACCCGCCGTCGAAGAACAAGTATGGCCACTACACCAACGATGCCGCCCTGACCACGCCCGAGGCCTTCCGCGAGGGGGCGACCTTCCATAAAGAGTCGTGGTGGCCGCGCTGGGGCAAGTGGCTGGCGGAGCGTTCGGGCAAGCAGGTTCCGCCCCGCGTTCCGGGTGATTCGACCAACCCGGTGCTGGCCCCCGCCCCCGGCACCTATGTGGTGGCCGTGCCAAATACCTGATCTGACGCACAGATTCCGACATCAGCCATTTTTGGCTGTCGCTCATGCTGCAATGCAGAAAAAGACTTGAAATGCTGCGGTGCAGCATGTATATATCTGTCATCGCAACACGCACTGCCGCCCCGCCACATGGAGTTTGAAAATGACCAAAACCACCGATTTCACCAAAGTCTTCCAGGACGCCATGGCCTCGTTCCCGATCGACGCGACCGCCATGCAGAACGCCTTCAAGACCCAAGCCACCCTGGCCGAGAAATTCTCGAAAGTGGCGCTGGAAGCCGCCGAGAAATCGACCGAGATCAGCACCAAATGGGCCAAGGAAACCATCGCCAAGCTGGGCGATGCTTCGAAAGCCAAGACCGACCCGACCGACTACACCAAGGCCGTGTCCGACTTCGCCACCGCCTCGGCTGAACTGGCTGCTGAAAATCTGGCCGCCTTCGCCGAGATCGCCAAGAAGGTGCAGGTCGAAACCGTCGAGCTGCTGCTGGCGGCTGGCAAGGACGTGACCGAAGAAACCACTGCCGCGGTCAAGAAAGCCACCACCGAGGCCACCTCGGCCGTGAAGAAAGCGGCCAGCGCCGCGAAGTGATCTGACGAACACGCGACCCCATTTCCTCCCGATGTGTGGACGCGCGGGGCGGGCCAAGTGCCCGCCCTTTCTTTTTGTCTGCTTGTTTTTTTCCAAGGCTGGCTTAAGCTTGCTGCAAGCGCACAAACCATGGGGGGCCAGATGGCCGACGCCGACAAGCCGTTGCTGATCAAACGCTACGCGAGCCGCCGTCTTTATAACACCGAGACCAGCGATTACGTGACGCTGGAGGATATTGCCGGTTTCATCCGCACCGGGCGCGAGGTGCAGATCATCGACCTGAAATCCGGCGACGACCTGACGCGGCAATACCTGTTGCAGATCGTGGCCGAGCACGAAAGCAAGGGTGAATCCGTGCTGCCGGTGGATGTGCTGACCGACCTCGTGCGCAGCTACACCTCGGAAGTGCAAAGCATCGTGCCGGCGTTTCTGGCGGCCTCGTTCGAGATGCTGCGCACCGGCCAGACCAAGATGATCGAGAACCTGTCGGCCATCCCCAACCCGCTGGCCGCCGTGCCGGGGTTCGAGGCGATGCGCAAGCAGCAGGAAGCCTTCATGAAGACCCTGCTGGTGGCGGTGCCCGGCTGGACCGGCACGGCGCCTGCCGCCGACGATGCGGCCCCCGTGGCCAGCGAAGAACTGGCAGACATCAAGAAGCAACTGGCCGAGTTGCAGAAAAAGCTGGCGAAGCTTTGATGGCCGGGGCCTAAAGCCCCAGCCGATCCCGCAAGGCATACCAGGTCATCGCCAGCACCAAGAGCGGCTCGCGCAGGCCCGCGCCGCCGGGGAAACGCGGCTGCGGCAGGCTGGCCAGCAGGTCAAAACTGGCGGCTTGCCCCGCCACCGCCTCGGCCAGCACCTTGCCCGCAAGTGTGGCCAGCGCCACCCCATGGCCGGAATAGCCCGAGGCCGACAGCATGTTGGGCTGGGCCTTGGTGAAACACGGCAGCCGGTTCATGGTAATGGCAAGGGTGCCGCCCCAGGCATAGTCGATCTTCGTATCGGCAAGCTGCGGATAGACCTCCAGCAGCGGTTTGCGCACCGTCTTGATCAGGTCGGGAAAGCGGTAGCCATAGCTTTCGCCACCGCCGAACAGCAGCCGGTTATCCTCGGACAGGCGCCAGTAGTTGACGACGAATTTGGTATCGGCCACAGCCACCGGGCGCGACAGGATCTCCGCCGCCCGGTCGCCCAAAGGCTCGGTCGCGACGATGAAATTGTTGATCGGCATCACCTTGGCGGCGACCTTCGGCTCCAGCCCGCCCAGATAGCCGTTGCACGCCAGGATCACATGATCCGCCAGCACCCGCCCCGTCGCGGTGCGCAAGGCCACCTTGGGACCGGGAATGATTTCAAGCACTTCGCTGGCCTCGTGGATCGTGGCCCCCGCCTTGGCCGCCGCCATCGCCAGCCCGATGGCATAGTTCAGCGGATGCACATGCCCGGCGCCATGGTCGATCTCGCCACCATGGAAGGCCTTCGAGCCGATCAGGGCGCGGATGCCCCGGCGGTCCAGCGGTTCCAACTGGTCATAGCCATAATCGCGGTGCAGTTTTTCGGCATAGGCATGGGTGTCGCGGGCCTGGGCTTCCGTCCAGCAGGCATGCGCCACGCCGGGGTAAAACGTGCAGGGCATGGCGTGATCGGCAATCAGCCCGCGCAGCAGCGCCTTGGACTCTTCCGCCAGATCCCACAGCCGGTGCGCGTCGGTCCGCCCGACCAGCTTTTCCAAGGCCACCTGATCCAGCCGCTGCCCCGACCCCACCTGCCCGCCATTGCGCCCCGAGGCGCCAAAGCCTATGCGGTGCGCCTCCAGCAGCACCACGCGCAACCCGGCTTGCGCCAGATGCAGCGCCGCCGACAGCCCGGTATAGCCGCCGCCGACCACGCAGACATCGGCGCGCACCTCGCCCAGCAGCGGCGCAAACGGCGCCAAAGGGGCCGCGGTGGCCGCGTAATACGACGCAGGGTATCCCCCCGCGCGGTCATTGACGTGCAGCAGGTTCATACGTTCAACAGCAGATGCTCGCGTTCCCAGGGGCTGATGACCTGCAGGAACTCTTTGTATTCATTGCGCTTCACCGAGTTATAGACCGTGCAGAACTCGGTGCCGATCACCTCGCGGAAGGCCTGATCCTCTTCCAGCACGTCCAGCGCGTCGCCCAGATTGTAGGGCAACTCGTCCGACCCCGAATAGGCGTTGCCCGAACATTCGGCGCGCGGCAGCTTGGCTTCCATCAGCCCCAGATAGCCGCAGGCCAGCGAGGCCGCGATGCCGAGATAGGGGTTGCAATCCATCCCCGGCAGCCGGTTTTCGACCCGGCGCGCCGAGGGGTCCGACACCGGCACCCGCAGCCCGGTGGTGCGGTTGTCGCGGCCCCATTCCAGATTGATCGGCGCGGCAAAGTCCGGCACATAGCGGCGATAGCTGTTGACGTAGGGCGCCAGCAAGGCCACCGCGGCGGGCAGGTGGTTCTGCATCCCGGCGATGAAATGCAAAAACGCCTCGGTCTCGCCGCCCTTGCGGTCGCTGAAGATGTTCTTGCCGGTCTTGGTATCGACCACCGAATGGTGGATGTGCATGGCCGAGCCCGGCTCGCCCTCGATGGGCTTGGCCATGAAGGTGGCAAAGCAGTCGTGCCGCATCGCCGCCTCGCGGATCAACCGCTTGAAATAGAACACATCATCGGCCAGCTTCACCGGATCGCCGTGCGCGAGGTTCAGTTCGACCTGTGCAGCACCTGCCTCTTGCAGGATGCCGTCAATCTCCAGCCCCTGGGCTTCGGCGAAGTCGTAAATGTCATCGACCACCTTGCCGTATTCGTCGATAGCGCTGAGGGAATAGGCCTGATTGGCCATGGCGCGCCTGCCGGTGCGGCCGATCGGCGGGATGATCGGAATGTTGGGGTCGGTGTTGCGGGCGGTCAGGAAAAACTCCATCTCCGGCGCCACCACCGGGGTCCAGCCTTGCGCGTTGAACAGCCCGACGATGCGGCGCAGCAGATTGCGCGGCGCAAACGGCACCGGGTTGCCCTGCTGGTCATGCGCGTCGTGGATCACCTGCAGGGTCACATCCGCGGTCCACGGTGCTGCGGTGGCGGTGCTGAAATCCGGCACCAGCACCATGTCGGGTTCGGTGAAACCGTCGAACGGATTGTCGGCCCAGTCGCCGGTGATGGTTTGCAGGAAGATCGAGTTCGGCAGGAAATAGCTTTTCTGCGTCGCGAATTTCGAGGCGGGCATCGCCTTGCCGCGGGCCACCCCGGCCACGTCGGCAATGACACATTCCACCTCGTCAACCCGGCGCCCGGCGATGTAGTCGCGCGTATGTTCGGGCAGTTTGTCGGTCCAGTCGGCCATGGTGCCTCTCCTGACGGGAAAATTCAGCCACGCGGCTGTTTGAAAAATGCAGCGATCCGGTCGGCAATCGCCTGATCGTCGATCTGCGTGCCAAGCCGGGCGGTGGCTTCGGCCATCAGATCGTCGGGCACCACGCCCTTGCCGCGGGTCTGCATCAGGCCATCGACAAAGGCCGCGCGAAACTCGGGGTGGGCCTGCACGGTAAAGGCCCGGTCGCCGTAAACCAGCGCGGCGTTCTGGCAGAAGTCGTTGCAGGCCACCACTTCGGCGCCCGGCGGCAGTTCGGTCACCTGATCGCGGTGCCAGGCGTTCAGCGTCAGTTTCTGGCCGCCGAAATCATACTCGGTCGGCCCCACCGCCCAGCCGCCCGCATGGCGTTCGACCTTGCCGCCCAGCGCCTGCGCCACGATCTGATGGCCAAAGCAGATGCCGACCAGCGGCACCTTTTCCGCAATCGCCTTGCGGATGAAATCTTCCAGCGGCTTGATGAACGGCAGATCCTCGTAAGCCCCATGGCGCGAGCCGGTGATCAGCCAGCCATCGGCCTGATGCACGTCCGAAGGAAACTCCATCTCCACCACCCGAAAGGTACGGAAGGTCAGGCCGCGCCCGGCCAGAAGCTGCGCGAACATGTCGGGGTAATCGCCCATCTCGCCCGCCAGGGCGTCGGGCGCGAGGCCGGTTTGCAGGATGCCGATCAGCATGGGATGTCCGTGGTTGGGTGCAGTAGCCTAAGCCCGCGCCCGGCCTTGCGGCAAGGGCGCGGTATCGGTCAGACCGAGTCGAGATACAGTTCGACCTGTTCCTCGGGGCTGAGTTCGGCAAGGTAGTGCAGCTCCTGCCGCTTGGTCAGCACGTAGTTGCGGATCAGCTCCTTGGGCAGGAACCGCGACAGCACATCTCTTTGCTCGAAGGCGTCGATCGCGGCCTCCCAGCTTTCGGGAATATGCGGCAGGCCTTCCACCGCATAGGCGTTGCCGGTGATCGGCGGCGCCGGTTCGGCCTGATCCTCGATCCCCGAAAGCGCCGAGCCGAGGATGGCGGCCAGCATCAGATAGGGGTTCACATCGCCCCCCGCCACCCGATGCTCGATCCGCCGCGCCGCCGGGTTGCCCGCCGGGATGCGGATCGCCGAGGTGCGGTTCTCGTAACCCCATGAAATCGCTGTGGGCGCGTGCTTGCCCGGCACCAGCCGGTCATAGCTGTTGGCGTGCGGCGCGAAGATCAGCGTGGCGTCGTGCATGGCGGCAAGGCAGCCCGCCACGGCATGGCGCATCATCGCGGTGCCCTTGGGGCCGCCGCTGTCGAACACGTTGTCGCCCTTTTCGTCCAGCACCGAGAAATGCGTGTGCAGGCCGGAACCGGAATATTCCGGGTAGGGCTTGGCCATGAAACTGGCGGCAAAGCCGTGGCGGCGGGCCAGACCTTTGACCAGCATCTTGAACAGCCAGGCATCGTCGGCGGCGCGCAGGGCGTCGTCGCAATGCATAAGGTTGACCTCGAACTGCCCCAGCCCGGTTTCCGAGGTCGAGGTATCGGCCGGAATGTCCATCGCCTCGCAGGCGTCGTAAAGGTCGGTGAAGAAGGTATCAAAGGCGTCCAAGGCGCGGATCGACAGGGTCTCCGCCGCCTTGCGCCGCTTGCCCGAACGCGGGCTGGGCGGCACTTGCAGGGTCTTGCCGGAATCGTCGATCAGGAAAAATTCCAACTCCATGGCGCAGACCGGGGTCAGGCCGCGCGCCTTGTAGCGGTCCACCACCGCCCGCAGCGCATGGCGCGGGTCGCCTTCATAGGGCTGGCCGTTCTCGCGGAACATCCAGATCGGCAGCAGGGCGGTGGGTGCCTCCAGCCAGGGCATCGGCATGAAGCCGCGCTCGGTCGGGCGCAGGATGCCATCGGCATCACCCTGTTCGAACACCAGCGGGCTGTCGTCGATATCCTCGCCCCAGATGTCGAGGTTCAGCACCGAAAACGGGAACCGCGTGCCGTCTTTCACCACCTTGTCGGCAAACCGCGCCGGTATGCGCTTGCCACGGGCCTGGCCGTTCAGGTCGGCGGCGGCCACGCGGATGGTGCGCACCTGCGGGTGCTTTCTCAGCCAGTCTTTCATTCTCTCTCACATGAAGGCCGGGGGCGTGGCGTTCCGCATCCGCGCCATATCAGACCATCGGCCTGCTGGCGGGGTGGGGACCATGCCCTTGGTCCTTTCTCCCGTCTTGATCCTTCCTTCCGCGCCCGCCCGACGGGGCAGGGGATGCCGCAACCGCGACTCCGGGCGACGGCCCGGCGAATTTGATCAAATAAACGATACTAGCGGATCACCTGCGGACGCAAGCGAATTCTGCTGCGCATGTTTTGCGGCAGGTGGCGGTTCAGGTGGCGGTTCACCCGCCCGAACAGCCAGATCACCGCCAGCGTCAGGCAGATGAAATAGAACGCCACGATGGGGTAAGGGATGAACGGGTTGAAGGTCTTGTCGGCAAAGTAGTTGGCGTAATACAGCGCGTCGCCCTGCTGCTGGAACGCCGGAAAGCCGGAAAAATACACCAGCGTCGAGGATTGCAGCAGAAAGATCGCCTCGTTGGTATAGCCGGGCCAGCCCAGCCGCAGCATGGTGGGCCATTCGATGCGCCGAAACCTTTGCCAGCCGGTCAGCCCGTAGGCATCGGCGGCCTCGAGATCGCCCTTGGGGATGGACCGCAACGCGCCGTAGAAAATCTCGGCCGAATAGGCGGCGGTGTTCAGCACCATCACGATCAGCGCCCCGGCCCAGGCCTTGGTCAGCCACGAGGTATCGACCGTCATCCCCAGCACGTTGATGCCGCTGCGCGGCAGCAGCACCAGGGTTTCATAGGCCAGAAAGAACTGGATGAACAACGGCGAGCCGCGGAACACGAACACGAACCAATCGGCCGGCTTGCGTAAAAGCGGGCTGCGGGCGGTCTTGGCCAGCGCCAGCGCATTGGCCAGAAAAAACCCGAAGGCCAGCGCCACAAAGCCGAAATAGACGTTCCAGATCAGCCCCGACCCGATCAGGGTGAACTGCTGGCACAGGGTGAAATCGGTTTTCGGCAGCAGCTTTTCCCCGATGCCGATCGAGCGCAGCGCATAGGCGGCGAAGGTTTCCGCGCAGGTCATGGTCATGTTGCGGCCTTCCGCATCGCCTCGCCCGCCGCGGTGGCCTGACCATGCGACAGCCGCGCGCTCAGCCGCCCCAGCACCACCTCGGAAACCTTGGTCATCAAGAGATAGAACACCAAGAGCCCCAGAAAGTAGAAAATCCGCCAGTCCGGGTGCGGATAGTCATAGGCCTGGGTCTTGGTGCCGCCCAATTCGCGCGCGTAATAGACGATGTCCTTGACCCCCAGCAGAAACAGCAGCGGCGTTGCCTTGATCAGGATCATCCACAGATTGGCCAATCCCGGCAGCGCATAGGTCCACATCTGCGGCACCAGAATCCGGCGAAACACCTGGCCGTGGCTCATGCCATAGCTTTCGGCGGTTTCCAGTTGCGCCCGCGGCACCGCCTGCATCGCGCCATACAGCACGTTGGTGACAAAGGCCCCGAACACGATGGCAAAGGTGATCACCGCCAGACCAAAGCCGTAAGCCTGAAACACGAAGGGCGAGGCCGTCGCCACCGGCACCTTGGCCGCCGGGCAGACGTGAAACTCCAGCCCCTGAAACACCGGCTGGTCCCAGCCGGGGCAGACGAACTGCTGCTTGACGATCTCGAACCCCTGATCCAGCGCGATCACGAAGAACAGGAAATACACGATGTCGGGCACGCCGCGCACCATGGCGCTGTAGCCCTTGCCCAGCCAGCGCAGCGGTGCCACCTGCGACCGGGCCGCCATCGCGCCACCAAAGCCCAGCAGCATCGACGCCGGGGCCGTGACCGCCAGCAGCAACATCACCGTGGCGAAAGACATGTAGAAATCCAGATGCTTGCCCGAGGTCAGGTAGCAGCCGAGCCACGTCAGGCCCTCGATCGACTTGGGGTCGGCGCAGGCAGAAAACATCCAAAACGTCCCATGCGGCAGACTGTCCCCCGACCGCCGGGGCCGGGGGACAGGGGCAGATCAGAACTTCTGGCCTTCGGCCCCGAAGTATTTCTCGATCATCGCGTTCAGCGAGCCGTCCGCCTTCATCGCGGCAATCGCCACGTTCAGCTTGCCCTTCAGCTCCTGGTCCGACTGGCGCAGGCCCAGCCCGACGCCGCCACCGATTGCCACCGGCTCGCCCACCACCATCAGCGCGCCGCCCGATTCCTTGACCAGCGGGTTGAGATAGTCGAAGTCGGCAAACACCGCGTCGGCCTCGCCGTTGCGCACTGCGGCCACGGTTTCATCCGGCGTCGGGTATTCCAGCAGCGTCGCCCCCGAGGCGGCGATGAAAGCAGCCTGAATGGTGGACACCTGTGCCGCCACCGTGCCGGTCTGGTAGTTGGCATCGGCCTTGGCGGCCACATAGACCGACGGCACCGGCGGATAGTAGTTGTCCGAGAAGTCGATGACCTTCTTGCGCTCGTCGGTGATCGACATGCCGGCGATGATCACGTCGTAGTTGCCCGATTGCAGGTTGGGGATGATGCTGTCCCACTCGTTGGTGGACCAGGTGCACTCCAGGGCGGCGCGTTTGCAGATCTCGTCGCCAAACTCGCGCTCGAACCCGCCAATCTCGCCCTTGTCGTCAATCAGGTTGAAGGGTGGGTAAGCGCCCTCGGTGGCCAGCCGCACCACATCGGCGCTGGCAAAGCCCGCCGTCAGCGCCAGCAGCGTGGTGGCAAGAAGCAGTTTCTTCATTTTGGTCTCCCTTGGTGGTTGTTGTTGTCTTTCAAGCCGCGCCCGCTGACAGAA
>NZ_ACYY01000008.1 GCF_000176015.1 Rhodobacter ferrooxidans
GGTCGGGCTGATCGGGCGGCGGGCCGAGACTTTGACCGAAACCGCCGAGGGGGCCGGGGCGGCGCTGGTGCTGCCCTGTGACGTGACCGATGCGGCGCAGGTTGCGGCGGCGTTCGGGCAGGCGGTGGCCGAATGGGGGCGGCTGGATGTGCTGTTCAACAACGCCGGCATGTCGCTGAAATCCACCCCGATCGACCAGATCGCGGTGCAGGACTGGCAGGCACTGTCTGCGGTCAACATCACCGGCATGTTCCTGTGCGCCCGCGCCGCCTTTGGCCAGATGCGGGCGCAGTCCCCGCAGGGCGGGCGGATCATCAACAACGGCTCGGTCTCGGCACAGGTGCCGCGGCCGGGTTCGGCGCCCTATACCATGTCGAAACATGCGGTGACCGGGCTGACACGGTCCTTGGCGCTGGACGGGCGGACGCTGAACATCGCCTGTGGCCAGATCGACATCGGCAATGCGCTGACCGAAATGGCCGCCCCGATGACCCGCGGCGTGCCGCAGGCCGATGGCTCGGTGCGGGCCGAGGCAGTGATGGAGGCGCGCCATGTCGCGGACGCAGTGCTGCACATGGCCGGGTTGCCGCTGTCGGTAAATGTGCCGTTCATCACGGTGATGGCGACGGGGATGCCCTATATCGGGCGCGGCTGAGGCTTACTGCTCGGGCTCACTGCTCGGATTTACTGGGGCTTGCAGAACAGCTCATAGACCATGGCGACGGCATGGGACACCTTGGGGTCCTGGATGGCGTAATACATGGTCTTGCCGTCACGGCGACAGGTCACCAGACCCTCCAGCCGCAGCCGCGCCAATTGCTGGCTGACCGCCGCCTGACGCTGCTCAAGCAGGTCTTCCAGTTCGGTCACCGATTTCTCGCCCGCCTGCAGATGGCACAGGATCATCAGCCGCCCCTCATGCGCCAAGGCCTTCAGAAAGGCGGCGGCAAGGCTGGCCTGCACCACCATCTGATCGGGCGGCAACTGGCCGCAGCCATCGGCATTGGGGTCGGCAGGCGTTGCGATTGTGTCAAGCGACATGGGGCAGGACCTCTGGACTGAAATAATTCATAACATGGAATATGAGGCATGGCGAGACCCCGTGCACGAAGGGCGTCCGCTTCAGCCTAACCGTGCGGCGTGAAGCTGCCGTAAACTCCCTGGTTGAAGATCAGCGGCGCGCCGCTGTCCTGCTCGAACCGAAGCACCTGACCGACGATGATCAGATGGTCGCCGCCGTCGTGGCAGGCGTGATGCGCGCAGTCAAACCGCGCCAGAC
Organism: Rhodobacter ferrooxidans; assembly: GCF_000176015.1. GTDB lineage: Bacteria > Pseudomonadota > Alphaproteobacteria > Rhodobacterales > Rhodobacteraceae > Pseudorhodobacter_B > Pseudorhodobacter_B ferrooxidans. The sequence continues at coordinate 1,280 of NZ_ACYY01000008.1, forward strand.
AGCCTTGCAGCAGCGGCACGCCTTCGGGATTGCGCAGGGCGGGCAACCCGGCAAAGCCGGCACCGCCACCGGCAAAGCGGGCGCTGAGATCGCCTTGCGCCTTGGCCAGCACATGCACGGCGAAATGCGGGGCTGCGGCGAAGGCGGCGGCGCGGCGCGAGGCCTTGGCCACTGCCCACAGCACCAGCGGCGGTGCCAGCGACAGCGCCGAAAAGCTGTTGGCGGTAAAGCCCATCGGCCCGACCTGTCCGGCAGCGTCCGGCCCGGTAATGGTGATCACCGTCACGCCGGTGGCAAACCGCCCCAGCGCATCGCGCAAGGCGCGGGCTTTCTGGGCATCGGGCGAAAGGCTGTGGGTCATGCTTGTCCTTGCCCCCTTGGCCGTAACGGCGGGCAGGGGTCTTTTGCGGTGGTGCGCGGCGGCTGTCAAAGCCAATCGTGCTGCGCAGGCAGCTATGCCACAGCGGCAACAGGGCAAGGGGGGCGCGGAAAAACCACCCCAGATCGCGCTTGGCCCGCGCCACGCTTGGCGCTAGGCATCAGGGAACCGTCTTGCAAAGGTTCGTCCATGCTTCACGCCTATGTCGAAACCGCGGGCCGGTTGCAGCGCCTGACACTTGATGCCAACCTCGCCTCGGCGCTGTGGATCGACCTGTGGTGCCCGATGCCGGCACAATCGGCCGCGGTGCAGGCGCTGGGGGTCGAAGTGCCGTCGCTGGCCGACATGGAAGAGATCGAGATCTCCAACCGGCTGTATCGCGAGGGCGGCATCGACTACATGACCGTGGTGCTGCCGGGCCTGGGCGAGGACAAGGCCCAGACCAGTGGCCCGGTCTGCTTCATCCTGACGCCAGAGCGGCTGGTGACGGTGCGCCACCACGCGCCGCGCCCGTTCGAGACCTACCCCGAGCGCGCCGACAAGGTGGGCATGGGCTGCAACACCCCGACCCGGCTGCTTCTGGGGCTGCTGGAGGAGATCATCGGGCGGCAGGCCGACTTGCTGGAAGGTGCGGGGCGCGATCTGGACTCGGTGTCGCAGGCGATCTTTGCGCCGCAGGCCGGGCCGCGCCGCCCGCAGGATCTGCAAGCGGCGCTGGAGCGGGTGGGCAAGAACGGCGAACTGCTGGGCCGGGTGCGGCTGGCGCTGCTGAGCATCGAGCGGGCGATGAGTTTCTTCACGCAAGGGCTGGCCGACCGGCCCGACGCCGAGGCCTTGCGCCCGATGGTCAAGGGGCTGGTGCGCGACACGCAGGCGCTGGAGGTGCATGTCGATTTCCTGTCCAGCCGGGTGCAGATGGCCACCGATGCGACGCTGGGCATGATCAATCTGGTGCAAAGCGCGACCGTGCGGATCGTGTCGGTGGTGTCGATGCTGTTCCTGCCGCCGACGCTGATCGCCTCGGCCTATGGCATGAACATCGACGCCATTCCGGGGCTTCATTCGCCGCTGGGCTTCGAGATTTCGCTGGGGCTGATGGTTTTGTCGGCGGCCGCGACCTATTTGTACTTCAAATGGCGCGACTGGCTGTAGCCGCCGCCCGAACCGGAGTTTGCCATGCCTGCAAGACTGCCCGCCTTCACCGCCCCCGGCCGCTTCTGGCGCGGCAATCTGCACACCCATTCCACACGGTCCGACGGCGTGTTGCCGCCCGAGGAGGTGTGCCGCCGCTACCGCGCCGAGGGCTATGATTTTCTGGCGCTGACCGACCATTTCCTCGGGCTCTGGGGCTATCCGATCGTCGATACCCTGCCGTTCCGCACGCCGGATTTCACCACCATTCTGGGGGCCGAGCTGCACTCCGGGCCGATGGAAAATGGCGAGCTGTGGCATATTCTGGCGGTCGGCCTGCCGCCGGCGTTTGCCCCGCCCGCAGCACCCGATTTCAAGGTGCATCCCGGCATGGAGACCGGGCCGCAGATCGCCGCCCGCGCGGTGGCGGCGGGGGCCTTTGTCGCCATCGCGCATCCGCAATGGTCCGGCCTGACGCTGGCCGATGCCCGCAGCATCACCGCCGCCCATGCGGTCGAGGTTTATAACCACGGTTGCGCCATGGGCTGCGACCGCCCCGACGGCTTCGGCATTGCCGATCTGCTGCTGTCCGAAGGCCGCCGCCTGAGCATGATCGCCACCGACGACGCGCATTTTTCCGAACCCGACCATTTCGGCGGCTGGGTGATGGTGAAGGCCACGGAAAACTCCCCCGACGCGCTGCTGGCGGCGCTGAAGGCGGGCGAGTTCTATTCGACGCAGGGGCCGGAGTTGCGCGACGTGAGGATCACCGCGACCGGGGTTGAAGTGGAATGCTCGGCGGTGGTGTCGGTGGTGGTGCAGGGGGCGGGGACGGCGTCGAAAGCCGTGCATGGCCAATCGTTGACCAAAGCCATGATTCCGTTCAGCGTGCTGAAAGGCACGCCCTGGGTGCGGGTGTCGCTGATTGATGCGGCGGGGCGCAGGGCCTGGTCAAACCCGCATTTCCTGTGACCTAGACTGCCAGCAGCTTGCGGAACAGCGTTTCCAGATAGACCTCGGCCTCGGGGTAGGGGTCGGCGCCTTCCGACCCCAGCACGGTGCGCACCTGCGCCTCGAAATCGGCATAGTGCTGGGTCAGCGCCCAGATCGAGAACACCAGATGCACCGGATGCAGCCGGGCGATGCGGCCCTGATCCATCCAGCCGCGCAGCACCGCCGCTTTCGCCTGCACGAGGTCGGTCAGACCGCCGCCGATCACCGACCCGATGCGCGGCGCACCCTGCAATATCTCGTTGGCAAACAACCGGCTTTCGCGCGGGAAATCCCGGCTCATCTGCAACTTGCGCTTCACATAGGTCAGCACTTCGGTGACCGGATCGCCTGCCGGGTCCATCGCGCGCAACGGGTCCAGCCAGGCGTCCATCAGATCGGAAAGCAGCGCGACATGGATCGCCTCTTTCGAGGCAAAGTAATACAGCAGGTTGGGCTTCGACAGCCCGGCCACCTCGGCAATCTGGTCCAGCGTGGCGCCGCGAAAGCCGTGTGTCGAGAACACCTCCAGCGCCGCGTCGAGGATGGTCTCGGAATTGCGGGCCTGAATCCTGGTTTTGGCGGGGGGCTGGGCATGCGGTCGGTTCATCTGCGGTCCTGAAGTGGTCGGTTTCGGCACGAAATGCCGCAACACAGGTTGAGCGAGGACTGAATTGCGCGCAACATGCAAATGTCGCGGCTTGACTGCCGGTCGCCGCCTGCTAGCGTGAATATGATCAAATAAATCGCGGCGCCGTTACGCGGGCCGCACCACAGGGAGTGACGCCGAATGGCGCTTGACCGCAAGACCACGCCGAATGACCTGAACGCCTTCTGGATGCCGTTCACCGCAAATAGGCAGTTCAAGAAGAACCCGCGGATGTTCGTGGGCGCCAAGGACATGCATTACACCACCGCAGATGGCCGTCAGGTGCTGGATGGCACCGCGGGGCTGTGGTGCTGCAACGCCGGTCACTGCCGCCCGAAGATCACCGAGGCGATTGCCCGGCAGGCGGCGGAACTGGATTATGCCCCGGCCTTTCAGATGGGTCACCCGGCGGCGTTCGAGCTTGCCAACCGCCTGATCGAGATCGCGCCCAAGGGCATCGAGCATGTGTTTTACACGAACTCCGGCTCGGAAAGCGTTGAAACCGCTTTGAAATTGGCGATTGCCTATCATCGGGCAAGGGGCGAGGGGGCGCGCACCCGGCTGATCGGGCGCGAGCGCGGCTATCACGGGGTGAACTTCGGCGGCATCTCGGTTGGCGGCATCGTGACCAACCGCAAGGTGTTCGGCAGCCTGCTGACCGGGGTCGATCACATGCCCCACACCCACCTTCCGGCGCTGAACGCCTTTACCAAGGGCCAGCCCGAGCATGGCGCCAATCTGGCCGACGAGCTGGAGCGGATCGTGACGCTGCACGGCGCCGAGACCATCGCCGCGGTGATCGTGGAGCCGATGGCGGGCTCGACCGGCGTGCTGCTACCGCCCAAGGGCTATCTGGAACGGCTGCGGGCGATCACCAAGAAGCACGGCATCCTGCTGATCTTCGACGAGGTGATCACCGGCTTCGGGCGGCTTGGCTCGGCCTTTGCCTCGCAGCATTACGACGTGCTGCCCGACATGATGACCACCGCCAAGGGCCTGACCAATGGGGTCATTCCGATGGGCGCGGTGCTGACCACCGCCGAGATCCACGACGCCTTCATGACCGGCCCCGAGAACATGATCGAGCTGTTCCACGGCTATACCTATTCCGGCAACCCGATCGCCTCGGCTGCCGGGATCGCCACGCTGGAAGTCTACAAGGAGGAAGGCCTGTTCGCCCGCGCCGCCGAAATGGCACCCTATTGGCAGGAGGCGATCCATTCTTTGCGCGGTCTGCCGCATGTGATCGACATCCGCAACGAGGGGCTGATCGGGGCGGTGGAGTTGCAGGGCATCGACGGCGCGCCGACCAAGCGGGCGTTCGAGGCCTTCCTGCGGGCCTATGAAAAGGGCATCCTGATCCGCACCACCGGCGACATCATCGCCATGTCGCCGCCGCTGATCATCTCGAAAGCCGAGATCGACACGCTGATCGGCACGCTGGCGAATGTGCTGAAAACCCTGCCATAACCAGCCGCTCTTCCAGCCCGCCGGGCTGTCATCGCAACGCCAGCGATGACAGCCGCCAAGGCTGGAAGAGCGCGCCGCTGGAGGTCCGATGCGTTCCCCTTGCACCGCTACCACCTTGGTCGATGACGACCGCGTCCGCGTCACCCGCTTCGATTTCATCCCCGGCGCCGAGACCGGCTGGCATCGCCATGGGTTCGATTATGTGATCACCGCCATCACCGATTGCCCGATGCTGCTGATCGGCCCGGAGGGCGAGGAACGCCGGGTTCTGGTGCCCGCAGGCAGCGCCTATCGCCGCGCCGAGGGCGTTGAACACAACGTGATCTGCGATGGCCCGGTGGGGATGAGCTTTGTCGAGGTCGAGCTGAAATAGGCCTCAGCCCAGCAGGCTTTCCAACCCGCGCACCACCAGCGCGTGATCCTCGGTCTGCGGCAGGCCCGACACCGTGGCCACCGCCACCACGCCGACCCCCGCCACCCTTATCGGCACCGCCCCGCCGTGGTCGGCGTAATTTTCGTGGTCAAGCCCATGCTTTTGCAGGATATCACCCTTGTCGCGGTTGCGCGCGCCCACCAGCAGCGAGGCCGCCTGAAACAGCAGCGCCGTGTTGCTTTTGCGCCTTGCCCAGAGGTCGTTCAGCGCCGTGGCCCCCGGCAGCGCCACATGGAACAGCGTGCGGTCGGCGGTGCGGATGTCGATCACCACCGGCAGCGCGCCCGCCTCGGCCATCGCCAGCAGCGCCAGCCCCAGCCGGATCGCCACCGCTTCGTCGAAGCGCGGCAGCACCAGCCGGGCGTCCTGTGCTTCCAATGCCTTGATATCCATCGCCCCGCCCCCAGATCATGCTTTGCCCGCTTGGTCTGGCAGCTTTGGCCGGGTCCGGCAAGCCGGGGCCTTGACCTTGCCGCCCCGCCGCCCGCAAGCTGGCAGCCGGAGACCCTGATGACCACCGCATCCCCCCAGACCGCGCGCTTCCTGCTGGAAGGCCTTGGCGACGCCGCCTCGGCCACCCGTGCCGAACGGGCGTTGCGGGGAGTTTCGGGGGTCAGTGCGGCGCGGGTCAATCTGGTCGATGGCAGCGCCGAAGTGGGGTTTGCCGCCCCCGCCAGCCGCGAGGCAATGGCGCAGGCGCTGGCGCAGGCCGGGGTGCCCGCGCGGCAGCAGACGCTGGTGCTGTCGGTCGAGGGCATGAGTTGCGGCGCCTGCACCGGGCGGGTGGAGCGGGTGCTTCGGGCGCAGCCGGGTATCCTGAGCGCCTCGGCCAATCTGGCGGCGCGGCGGGCCGAGGTGACGCTGTGGGAAGGCGCGGCGACGCCTGCCACGCTGGCCGCGGCGGTCAGCCGGGCGGGCTATGCGGCGGTGCCTTTGGCCGACGCCAACCCCGATGCGCGAGCGCAGGAATACACGCGGCTGCGGCGGGATACGATTGTAGCGGCGGTCTTGGCCGCCCCGGTTTTCCTGGCCGAGATGGGCGGGCATATCTTCCCCAGCCTGCATCACTGGATCGCCGGAAGCATCGGGATGCAGACCTCGTGGCTGATTCAGTTCGCCCTGACCACGCTGGTGCTGGCCTTTCCGGGGCGGCGGTTTTTCCTGAAAGGCCTGCCGTCGCTGGCCCGGCGCCAGCCCGACATGAACTCGCTGGTGGCGGTGGGCACGCTTGCGGCCTGGGCCTATTCCAGCATCGCCACCTTTGCCCCCGGCCTGCTGCCCGCCGCCAGCCGCGCGGTGTATTTCGAGGCGGCGGCGATGATCGTGGTGCTGATCCTGCTGGGCCGGATGCTGGAGGCGCGGGCGCGCGGCCGGGCAGGCGCCGCGATTGCGGGGCTGGTGCAGTTGCAGCCGATGCAGGCGCGGCTGATCGGGGCTGAAGGCGTGACCGAGGTGCCGATTGCCACCCTGACCCCCGGCGCGCGGCTGCAAATCCGGCCGGGCGAGCGCATCCCGCTGGACGGGGTGGTGGAGGAGGGCGCATCCGCGGTGGATGAAAGCCTGCTGACCGGCGAATCGATGCCGGTGGCCAAGGCGCCGGGCGATGCGCTGACCGGCGGCACGATGAACGGCTCGGGTGCGCTGGTGATGCGGGTTTCCCGCGTCGGGGCCGACACCGTGCTGGCGCGGATCATCGCCATGGTGGAACAGGCGCAGGGCGCCAAGCTGCCGGTGCAGGCGCTGGTGGACCGCATCACCCTGTGGTTCGTGCCGGTGGTGATGGGTCTTGCCGTTTTGACGGTGGCGGTCTGGCTGGTGTTTGGCCCCAGCATCGGGCAGGCGCTGGTGGCCGGGGTGTCGGTGCTGATCATTGCCTGTCCCTGTGCGATGGGGCTGGCCACGCCGGTGTCGATCATGGTCGGCACCGGGCGGGCGGCGCAACTGGGCGTGCTGTTCCGCCGTGGCGAGGCGTTGCAGACACTGGCCGGGGTGAAGACCGTGGCTTTCGACAAGACTGGCACGCTGACGCAAGGCAAGCCGGTGCTGACCGATCTTGTGGCGCTGAATGGGGCCGGGGACGACCTGCTGCGGCTGGCGGCGGCGGTCGAGACGCAGTCCGAACATCCGCTGGCGCAGGCGATTCTGGCGGCGGCGGCAGGGCAGGGTCTGGCTTTGCCCGAGGCTTCAGGCTTTGCCGCAACGCCGGGGCATGGGGCCGAGGCGATGGTTGAAGGGCGGTTGGTGCAGGTGGGTGCGGCGCGGTTGCTGGCGGGGGTGGACCTGTCGGCGCTGCTGCCGCAGGCCGAGGCTTTGGCAAGGCAGGGGCGCACGCCGGTTTATGTGGCGATTGATGGCAAAGCGGCGGGGCTGATCGCGGTGGCGGATGCGGTCAAGCCCTCGTCCCGGGCGGCGGTGGCGGCGTTGCGCCGGATGGGGGTCGCGGTGGCGATGGTGACGGGGGATGCGCAGGCGGTGGCGGATGCGATTGCTGCCGATCTGGGCATCGCGCAGGTGCATGCCGAGGTTCTGCCGGGCGGCAAGGTGGCTGTGGTGCAGGGCATGGGGCCGGGGGTGGCGTTTGTCGGTGACGGCATCAACGACGCGCCAGCCCTTGCCGCGGCGGATGTCGGCATTGCGGTCGGCACCGGCACCGATGTGGCGATCGAGGCCGCCGAAGTGGTGCTGATCGGCGGCGATCCGATGGCGGTGGCCACGGCGATCCGGGTCAGCCGCGCCAGCATGGCCAATATCCGGCAGAACCTGACCTGGGCCTTTGGCTATAACGCGGCGCTGATCCCGGTGGCGGCGGGGGTGCTGGTGCCGTTCGGCGGGCCGCAATTGTCGCCGGTGCTGGCGGCGGCGGCGATGGCGGCCTCGTCGATCTTCGTTCTGGGCAACGCGCTGCGGCTGCGGCGGTTGCGGGCGGGGAACTGAGTTCGGGTCTGCCGTCCTTGACAAAAGCCGCCCCGCGGCGGAAGTCTGCCCGACCATGCTTGATCTTCGCCCCGCCGGCTACATCATCGGAAATCTGCTTGTGGTTCTGGGTCTGCTGATGCTGATCCCGGCGGCGGTGGAATGGGCGGCGCAATCCGACAATGCCATGCCCTTCGTGCAATCGTCGTTTCTGACCACCGGCACCGGGCTGCTGCTGATGCTGGCGATGCGCAACTCGCTGCGGCAGGGGCTGAACATCCGCATCGCCTTTGTGCTGACGCTGGGCATCTGGATCTTCGTGCCGATGTTCGCGGCCTTGCCGTTCATCTATGGCGCGCCCTGGCTGGGTTTTACCGATGCCTATTTCGAGGCGGTGTCGGGCATCACCACCACCGGATCGACCGTGGTCATCGGGCTGGATTTCCTGCCGCCGGGGATGAACCTGTGGCGCGGCATGCTGAACTGGATGGGCGGGCTGGGCATCGCATTTCTGGCGATGATCTTCCTGCCGGTGATGCGGGTTGGCGGCATGCAGTTCTTCCGCACCGAGGGCTTTGACACTTTCGGCAAGGTGCTGCCGCGCGCCAGCGACATCGCGCTGTCGTTGCTGGGGGTTTATGCCGGGCTGACGGTGATCTGTGCCATGGTCTATTCGGCCCTGGGCATGACGCTGCTGGATGCGGTGGTGCATGGCATGGCCTCGATCGCCACAGGCGGGTTTTCACCGTCGGACATGTCGTTCAACAAATACCGCGGCGCGATGGAATATGCAGGCACCCTGTTCATGATCCTCGGCTCGCTGCCCTATATCCGCTATGTGCAACTGATGACGGGCACCGCCAAACCGCTGTTCAAGGATTTGCAGGTGCGATCCTACCTGTTGTGGATTGCGACGGCGACGGTGCTGGTGGCGCTGTGGCAGGCGCTGACCACCGGCGGCGAATTCGAGCCGACCTTCCGCGAGGCGCTGTTCAACCTGACCTCGATCATTTCCGGCACCGGGTTCTTTTCCGGCAATTTTGGCAACTGGGGCGGGCTGGCCTTGCTGGTGGCCTTCGTGCTGGGAATCATCGGCGGTTGTTCGGGGTCCAGTTCCGGGGCGCTGACAGTGTTCCGGGTGCAGCTTGCCGGGGCGGTGATTGTGGCGCAGGTGCGCCGGGTGGTCAGCCCCAACCAGATCGCCATGGTCAAATACGGCGGCCGCACCGTCGAGGACGACGTGATGAACGCGCTGATCCTGTTCGTGTCGGCCTATATCCTGACGCTGGGCGTGCTGAGCGTGGCGATCACGCTGGCCGGGGTGGACATGATGTCGGGGCTGTTCGGCATCTGGAGTTCGATGGGCAACATCGGCTACGGCATCGGGCCGATGGTGGCGCCGACCGGCACCTACATCGATTTTCCCACCGCCGCGAAATGGCTGATGATTCTGGCGATGCTGATGGGGCGGCTGTCGCTGATGGCGGTGCTGATCGTGCTGCTGCCGCGGTTCTGGCGGGCCTGATCCGGCGGCCGCAAGGCTGCGGCCCCCGGGTTCAGGCGTTCAGTTCCAGCACGACACCAGCACGGTCATGCCCTCGGCCAGCCCGGTCAGGTCTTCGGGGGCCAGCGCACCGGCACGGGCCGATGCGGCGGGGGTGATGCCCGCCTCGGCCAGTTTCGCGGCCAGGGCCGGGGCCGAGGCGGCAAAATCCACCCCGGCAGGCAGTTGCCGGGCGGCATCAGAGACGCGTGGCAGCAGCATCCCCAGCACCGAGCCCGCGCCATCCAGCACCGGCCCACCGGCATCACCCGCCAACACCGTCACCGCCAGCCGCACCATGCCGGGCTCGCCGTTCAGGCCGGTCGCGGCCTCCAGCGTGCCGAAGGACAGCACAGGTGCTGGCAGCAGGTCTTCGTAGGAATAGCCGGAAACCGCAATCTCGCCGCCAAGACGCGCCGGCCCGGTCAGCAGTTCGGCCACCACGGCAGGTGCCAGCGGTTTGCGCGGCTTCAGCACCGCGATGCCCAGGGCGGCATCGGTCAGCACCACATCGGCCTCGGTATCGCCGTCCAGAGTGATGCGGCTGCAGTTCTGCACGGCTTCGGTGGTGGTCAGCACCGCCCCCGCCGCATCGACGTAAAAGCCGCTGCGCGACAGGCCGGGGCGGCGCACTTCCAGCCCTGACAACAGGCCTTGCCGCGCGGTATCGGGCATCGGCACCAGACCGGGGTCCAGCGCGCGATCCCCAACGCCCTTGAAGCTTTTCTGCATCGCCGCCAGCACCCGCGCCATGCGGTCTGCATCCTGATCCGGCCCCCATATCAGCATGTAGCCCTTGACCAGCCCGCCCGACAGTTCGGCATAGCTGTGGCTTTGCACCGTGGCGCTGCGCCCGGTCAGGGTAAAGCTGCGCTCGTCGCGGCTGCGCTCGCCGTCCAGCGGCACCACTTCCAGCGTCTGCAGGATGTCGTAAAGGCCATAAAGCGTTGCCTGATCGCCGGGCTGGCTGATCAGGATCACCCGCACACCCGATCCGGCCTTTTCGGCGTAATGCACGAAGGGCGGCTCGAAATGGTCAAACTGCACCAAGGCCAGCGGCAGGGTGATCTCGATGCCGGATTCCGGTTCCGTCACCAGTTGCAGCCCCAGTTCGGCCTGCGCCGTGCCATAGGCCGCCAGCAGGTCGGCACGCTGAGTGGTGGTCAGGATGCCGGTGGGCTCCAGCCCCGCGGCCTCTTGCCAGGCGGCCATGGATTTGCGGGTGCCGGGACCGAAGGCGCCGTCGATCGCCGCATTGTAATGGCCGAACCATTGCAGCGCGGTCTGCAGCGCCTTGCGGTCGTCGGCGGCAAGGGCGGCCTCGGAGCGGCGGGCCTCGGCCGGGGTTTCCTCGATGAAAACGGGTTCGGGGACGGGCAGGGGGGCCACCACCGCCACTTCCGGTTCGGGGGCCGCTTCGGGTGCGGCTTCGGGGATGGCTTCAGGTGCCACGGCTTCGGGCGTCACCGCCTCGGGGGCCGCCGCTTGCGGCAACACCGCCCCGGGACCGACAGGCCAGAACTGGTTGCGATAGACCCGGCCATCGGCGATGAAGCTGTCGGCGGGCACCAGCCGTTCGGCCTTCAACTCTGCCAGTCGCGTTGGTGCCAGACCGGCGTCATAGGGGCCGATGGCGATGGCATACCACCCCGAGCCCATCTGGAACCCCGCGACATCGGGGAACACGCCGGTATAGGCCCGCGCCCGACCCTCGGCCTCGGCCAGCGTCGGCTGCGCTTCGATCTGCAACCAGACCTGCTGTTGCGCCTGCACCGCAACGGGTGTTGAAACCAGCAACGCCAGCATCAGGCCAAGAAAGAAAATCACTCGCGTCATCTGGTTCAAACCCCGTCTTTTTCGTCGCATCCGCGCATTTTGGCGACCCTAGCAGAGCGTTTGCCGGATGCACGCCGATTCTGGCGCGCAGCGGTGCCGCCCCGCATTGACCACCTGCCGCCTTCTGCCTATGCAGAGGGCGCTTTTCAAGAGGTTCGGCCCAGAGGTTCGACATGGCATCCAAGGCAGCCGCCCCGCGCAGCTTTCAGGAAATCATCCTGCGGCTGATGACCTATTGGTCGGCCAAGGGCTGCGCCGTGCTGCAACCCTATGACATGGAGGTGGGGGCGGGCACCTTCCACCCGGCGACCACGCTGCGGGCGCTGGGGTCGCGCCCCTGGGCTGCGGCTTACGTGCAACCCTCGCGCCGCCCCACCGATGGCCGCTATGGCGAGAACCCCAACCGCTTGCAGCATTACTACCAGTATCAGGTGCTGATCAAACCCTCGCCGCCCGATCTTCAGGCGCTGTATCTGGGGTCATTGCAGGCCATCGGCATCGACGCCGACCTGCACGACATCCGCTTTGTCGAGGATGACTGGGAAAGCCCGACGCTGGGCGCCTGGGGCCTGGGCTGGGAGGTGTGGTGCGACGGCATGGAGGTCAGCCAGTTCACCTATTTCCAGCAGGTCGGCGGCCACGATTGCCGCCCGGTGGCGGGGGAACTCACCTACGGGTTGGAGCGGTTGGCGATGTATGTGCTGGGGGTCGATCACGTCATGGACATGCCGTTCAACGACCCGGATGCACCGATCCCGCTGAAATACGGCGATATTTTCCGGCAGACCGAGCAGGAATACAGCCGCTGGAACTTCGATCAGGCCGATACCGCAATGCTGCTGCAACATTTTCAGGATGCCGAGGCCGAATGTGCCCGCATCCTGAACGCCCCGGGGCTGGACAAGGCCGGGCGGCTGATCGTGATGGCGCATCCGGCCTATGACCAGTGCATCAAGGCCAGCCACCTGTTCAACCTTCTGGACGCCCGCGGGGTGATTTCCGTCACCGAACGGCAGGCCTATATCGGCCGGGTGCGCGCCCTTGCCAAAGCCTGCGCCGATGCTTTCGTGCTGACCGAAGCCGGGGGTGCGGCGTGATCGGATTGCTGAGCCTTGGCTGGCGACTGGCCGCCGCGGTGCCGGTGGCGTTCTTCCCCGGCGCCGAAATCCGCCTGACCCCGATCATCGGGGCGGCGCCCGAAGTGATCCTTGCCAACGACATCACCGAAACCGGCACCGAGGCGCCCTTGCAGTTCCGCGCCTGTTTCACCACGCCGATGAGCCAGGCGCTGCTGACCGAAACCTACCGGGTCTATGACGCCGCCACCCCGCCCGCCGCCGACCTCGACTGTTTCGATACCGGAAACATTGCCGCAGCCCTGCACACCGGCGAGGCCATCGCCTTTCTGTCCGAACCCGGCATTGCCCCCGGCATCGACCGCGTGGTGGCGGTCTATGCCGATGGCCGCGCCTATGCCTGGCACCAACCGACCGCATCCAGAGAGTGACCCATGCCCGATCTGCTGATTGAACTCTTTTCCGAGGAAATCCCGGCCCGGATGCAGGCGCGGGCGGCGGCGGATCTGAAAAAGCTGGTCACCGACGGGCTGGTCGAGGCCGGGCTGACCTATGCCGGGGCAGGCGCCTTCTCCACCCCGCGCCGTCTGGTGCTGTCGCTGGAGGGGTTGACCGCCCACAGCCAGGCCCTGCGCGAGGAACGCAAAGGCCCCGCCGCCACCGCCCCCGAGGCCGCGTTACAAGGCTTCCTGCGCTCCACCGGCCTTGCGCGCGAGCAGCTGGAATTGCGCGACGACAAGAAGGGTCAGGTCTGGTTCGCGGTGATCGAAAAGCCGGGCCGCGCGGCGGCGGCGATCGTGGCCGAAGTGCTGGAAGCCACCATCCGCAATTTTCCCTGGCCGAAATCAATGCGTTGGGGCACGGGCTCCTTGCGCTGGGTGCGCCCCTTGCATTCCATCCTCTGCCTGCTGACCGACGAGCACGGCCCGCAAGTCGTGCCCCTGAGCGTCGATCACCTGAACGCCGGTGCCACCACCGAAGGCCACCGCTTCATGTCGCCCGGCCGCTTTGCGGTGACGGGTTTCGACGACTACGCCGCCAAACTGAAACGCGCCCATGTGATCCTCGACCCCGCCGCGCGCGAGGCGCAAATCTGGCACGACGCCACCACGCAAGCCTTCGCCCGCGGCCTTGAAGTCGTCCCCGACGCCGGCCTTTTGGCCGAGGTAGCGGGCCTCGTGGAATGGCCGGTGGTGCTTCTGGGCGCCATCGCCCCCGGCTTTCTCGACCTGCCGCCCGAGGTGCTGCAAACCTCGATGCGCACGCATCAGAAATTCTTCTCGGTGAAGAACCCGAAAACCGGCCGCATCGAAGGCTTCGTCACTGTTGCCAACCGCGAAACAGCGGACCACGGCGCCACCATCCTTGCCGGCAACAACAAGGTGCTGTCGGCCCGGCTGTCGGATGCCAAGTTCTTCTGGGAAAACGACCTGCGCACCGTTCACGCCGTGGGGATGGAGGGCATGGCCGCGGGTCTGGCCCATGTCACCTTCCACAACAAGCTCGGTTCGCAGGCCGATCGCGTGGCCCGCATCGAGGCGCTTGCCCGCGAAATCGCCCCCCTCGTCGGCGCCGCCCCCGACCTCGCCGCCGAGGCCGCCCGCATCTGCAAGGCCGACCTGCAATCGGCCATGGTCGCCGAATTCCCCGAGCTGCAAGGCCTGATGGGCCGCTACTACGCCACCGCCGCCGGCCACGACGATGGCGTGCCCGAAGCCTGCGAGATGCACTGGAAACCCCTCGGCGCCGCCGACGATGTGCCCACCGATCCCGTCAGCGTGGCCGTGGCACTGGCCGACAAGATCGACACCCTGACCGGCTTCTGGGCGATCGACGAGAAACCCACCGGCAGCAAAGACCCCTTCGCCCTGCGCCGCGCGGCGCTGGGGGTGATCAGGTTGGTGCTGGGGAATGGGGTGCGGGCGAGCCTCATCAAAGCAATGAATACAGGGGAGAAGGGCCACATTTTCCACCGTGTAGCCGTCAAGGAGAGGGAAAAGCAGGACGTTCTAGATGCTCTTGAAGTAAATGTTGGCGCTCGTGAAGAAATCACCACTATTCGCAGAACCGCGACTGTCGAGACTGGCACCAGAGTCCTAGTTTCTGGAAGCTTTGACGACGGGACAGCACTGCATGCATCGACTCAAGTGCTGGACCTCCTCGCCTTCTTCCACGACCGCCTGAAAGTCTTCCTGAAAGACCAGGGCATCCGCCATGACGTGATCGACGCCTGCCTTGCCATGCCCGGCAACGACGACCTCACCCTCTTGGTCAAACGCGCGCAATCCCTCGCGGCCTTCCTGAAAACCGAAGACGGCCCCAACCTGCTGCAAGGCTTCAAACGCGCCAACGCCCTGCTCAGCCAGGCCGAGGCCAAGGACGGCGTCGAATACTCCTACGGCGCCGACCCCAAATTCGCGGAAACCGATGAAGAACGCGCCCTGTTCACCGCCCTCGACCAGGCCGAAGCCGTCCTCACCCCGGCGATGAAAACCGAAGACTTCGCCGCCGCCATGGCCGCCATGGCCACACTGCGCGCCCCGGTCGACGCCTTCTTCGAGGCGGTTCAAGTCAACAGCGACAACCCCATCACCCGCCGCAACCGCCTGAACCTGCTGCACCGTATCCGCAGCCTCTGCGCGCAAGTGGCCGACCTCACCAAGATCGAAGGCTGACCCATTCACCTTTGAACAAATATCCTCGGGGGGGTGCGGGGGGCAGATAGCCCCCGTCTGTCCGCAACGCTTGCGCCACCCCCCGATAAGACTATGCTGCACCCGAACCCGAAAGGCGCCGCAGTGCAGAAAATCGACCCGCTCACCGATTTCAGCGAAATCACCGCCACCGCCGCCATCAGTTCGGCCCGGCACGGCTGGCGCGCCAAGTGCCTGCAACGGCTGGTGCGGATCGACCTGCCGGTGCCGCGCACCGTGGCCCTTCCCGCCGCCACCGTCCGCGCAATAGCCGCCGGTCAGCCGGTCGATTGCGCCGCCATCCTGCGGCATTTCGGCCCCGATCCGTTGATCTCGGTGCGCCCCAGCCCGGAAAATCCCGATTGGGGCGGCCCGGCCACCATCCTGAACATCGGCTTCAACGCCGCCCGCCATGACCGGCTGGCGCAGACCCATGGCCAGGCCGCCGCCGACGCGCTTTATCTGCGCTTCGTGCAGGGCTATGCGCTGCATGTGGCCCGGCTCGACCCCGACATGTTCGAGGGGCTGGAGCCTTCCGCCGAAGCCCTGCGCCGCGCGCTTCAGGCCTATGCCACTGAAATGGAAGAACCTTTCCCCGAAGACCCGGCCCGGCAACTCTCGGATGTGCTGCGCTCGATGGCCCGGGCGTGGGAGGGCACCACCGCCCGCCTGCTGCGTCAGGCCAAGGGCGCGCCCGAGGCGGCGGGGCTGGGGCTGGTGGTGCAGGAGATGGCGCAGGGCATCGGCGCGGGTCTGTCCGGCTCGGGCGTGATCCAGTTCGTCGATCCGGCCAGCGGTGTGCCGCAGGTCACCGGGCGCTATCTGGGGCAATCCCAGGGCCGCGACGCGCTGCGCCAGCCCGAGGCGATCTACCTGACCCGCGACCCGCGCGGGGCGTCGCTGCAAGACCTCGCCCCCGAGATTTACGCCGATCTTTTGCGCTTTGGTGCCACCTGCCGCAAAAATCTGCGCGAGGAGATGCAGGTCGAATTCACCATCGAAGACGGCCATATGTCGGTGCTGGACGCGGTCAAGGTGGTGCGCTCTGCCCGGGCGGGCCTGCGCATCGCGGTGGCACTGGCCGAGGATGGGGTGATCAGCCGCAACGACGCGGTGCTGCGGGTGGAACCGCGGGCGCTGTCGGAGCTTTTGCACCCGCAGGTCGATCCGCGCGGGGCGCGCGACGTGTTCGCCAAGGGCATCGGTGCCTCTCCCGGTGCTGCCACCGGCAAGATCGTCTTCACCTCGGCGGCGGCGCAGGCCTCGGCCTCGCGCGGCGAGCCCTGCATCCTGGTGCGCCGCGAAACCGCGCCCGAAGACATCCGCGGCATGCATTCGGCGGCGGGCGTGCTGACCGAGCGTGGCGGCATGACCAGCCACGCCGCGGTGATCGGGCGGGGTCTTGGTCTGCCCTGCATCGTCGGCGCGTCCGACCTGCGGCTGGATGCGCGCGAAAAGACCCTGATCGCCGCCGATGGCCGCTGCTTGCGGGAAGGCGATCTGATCACCGTCGATGGCACCACCGGCGAGGCCTTGGTGGGGGCCGCCACCATGTTGCCGCCGGCGCTGGACGACAGCTTTCGCAAGCTCTTGTCCTGGGCCGATGCAGTGCGCGACATCGGCATCCGCGCCAATGCCGACACCCCCGCCGACGCCCAGACCGCCCGCAATTTCGAGGCGCAGGGCATCGGCCTGTGCCGCACCGAGCACATGTTCTTTGATGAAGACCGGCTGGTGGTGATGCGCGAGATGATCTTTGCCGACACAGCACAAGACCGCGCTGCCGCTCTGGCCCGGCTTTTGCCGATGCAGCGCGCCGATTTCGTGCAGTTGTTCGACATCATGCAGGGCCTGCCGGTCTGCATCCGGCTGTTCGACCCGCCGCTGCACGAGTTTCTGCCGCACAGCCGCGAAGGCCTGCGCGAACTGGCCGAGGCGCTGGACAAGCCCTTGTCCGACGTGACCCGCCGGGCCGAGGCGCTGGCCGAGTTCAACCCGATGCTGGGGATGCGCGGCGTGCGCCTTGGCATCGTGCTGCCGGAGATTTACGCCATGCAGGCGCAGGCGATTTTCGAGGCTACAGTCGAGATTGCCCACCGCGGCAGCGCGCCGGTGGTGCCGGAAATCATGATCCCGCTGGTCTCGGCCAAGCGTGAGGTCGAACTGGTCAAAAGCAACATCGACGCGGTGGCGGCATCGGTGCGGGCGAAATCCGGTGTCACGTTCGACTTCCGGTTGGGGGTGATGGTGGAAACCCCGCGTGCGGCCCTGCGGGCGGGCGAGATTGCCCAGCACGCGGCGTTTCTGTCCTTCGGCACCAATGACCTGACACAGATGACTTATGGCTTAAGCCGCGACGACGCCGGGCGCTTCATGAACACCTATGTGCAGCAGGGGGTGTTTGCCGAAGACCCGTTCCACAGTCTGGATGTCGATGGCGTGGGCGAGTTGTTGCTGATCGGGGCAGAGCGCGGCCGCGCCACCCGCGCCGACCTGACGCTGTCGATTTGCGGTGAACATGGCGGTAACCCCGAATCAATCGACTTCTGTCGCAGGGCGGGGTTTGACTACGTTTCCTGCTCGCCCTACCGGGTGCCGCAGGCACGGCTGGCGGCGGCACATCTGGCGCTGACCGACCCGATCGGCTGAAACTATCGTTAGATTAACGCTAGATACGCCCCACAAGGGCTTGAGTTTTCTAGGGCTTTTCAAAAAGTGCTTCGGCGGGTTTCCGCGCAGAATCGCGGCCTTTTGTGTGGCATTTTTGCCACCGGGGTGGACGATGCCGCAATGCAGCGTCTATTTCCGGCCCCTGTTGCCATCGAACCCTCAAAGACACCCCGCTGGCAGCAGGCTGAAATAGACCGGGAACAACCGAAAATGCGCTTGCTTGAGATATGGACGCGTGCCGCAATGGCGCTGATTGTCCTTGCCGGAGCGGCCTTCGCCGATGTGACGGTGAGCCAGTCCAACGACCCCACCGCCGCGATTGGCGGCAAGCTTTCCGCGCTGCTGGGCGGTGAACGCCAGGCGCTGCAACAACTGGCGCCGGTGCAATTGCAGGCGGTGGCCAATGGCGTCGCTGCCCCCTCGCGCAAGAAGTCCGAGGCGCCGGGTGCCGTTCGCCATGACGCGGCCTGGCTGGCGACACTGCCGCCCGCCACTGGCGATGCGCAATGGCAATGCCTGACCAAGGCACTGTATTTCGAAGCCCGCGGCGAGACCGTGAAGGGCGAATTCGCGGTGGCCGAGGTAATCCTGAACCGGGTGGACAGCCCGCGCTATCCCGGCACCATCTGCGGTGTGGTCAATCAGGGCGGTAACGGCGGGTGCCAGTTTTCCTTCACCTGCGACGGCTATTCCGACCGCATCCACGAACCGGCGGCCTATGCTCAGGCCGGCAAGATCGCCCGGCTGATGCTGGACGGAGCACCGCGGTCGCTGACGCTGGGGGCCACGCATTTCCACACACGCAACGTGCGGCCCGGCTGGGCCAACCGCTTTGCCCGCACCGCCGCCATCGGTGCGCATCTGTTCTACCGCCAGCCCTCGGGGTCCTGACCGCGGCAATGTCGCGGCTCTTGCCTTGCCTGCCGCCTTCGGGCAAGGCAGGCGCGCGCGGGCGGCTATCCTGCGCAAGCCGCAGTGGCGGCCGGAGGCCCGGATGACCAGCGATACCAGTCTTGCCTTTGCGCATCCCGAGGAACGGGCGGCGGCTTCGGCCTCTGCCGACCCGCGCGACCGCATTTCCTTGCGCGACCATGTGGTCGAGGTCGAGATCGGCGCGTTTCAGCAGGAACGCGGCACGCGGCAGCGGGTGCGTTTCAACGTGGTGGTCGAGGTGCGGCCGCACCCGGCGCCGCTGCTGGACGATGTGGACCGCATCCTTTCGTATGATCGCATCACCGAGGCGATTGCCGCCGAGCTTGCCGCCGAGCGGCTGAACCTGCTGGAGACCCTGGCCGAGAAGGTGGCCGAGCGTATCCTGGCGGAACCTCCCGCCATGCGGGTGTTCGTGCGGGTGGAAAAGCTCGATCGCGGGCCGGGGGCGCTGGGGGTCGAGATCGTGCGTAGCCGCGCCGAAGTGCCGGTGCGCGCCGTGGCCGCCGATGGGGCGGAAGCCGCCTTGCATCCGCTGCTGGTCTATCTGGACAATGCGGCGATTGCGGCACCTGATCTGGCGGCACGGCTGGATGGCTGGCAGGCGCAGGGCTTGCCGGTGATCCTGACCGTTGGTCTGCCCGACACGCCGCGCCCGCTGACCGGCCACCGCCCGACCCAGCGGCGGATTGATCTCTTGGCCATCGAGCAGAACGCCTGGGTGCTGGCCGCCCGCGACCCGCGCTGCGTGGTGGTGGCGACCCGGACCGAGATCGACTGGGCGATGCGGCATGGCAAGATGATCGTCTGGGCGCCGTCGAAACTGGTGCTGGATGCGGTTGACGGGCCGCAATCGCGCGATCCGGTGGCGCTGGCGCTGTGGCTGGCGGAAATGCTGGCGGCGGCGCGGATGATCGTTCACGGCGCTGTAACACTTCCGGCGGGAAGCCGCGTGCCGGTGCTGGCGGCTTAGGGGCGAAGGGCTTGCCAAGCGGGCGGCAAAGGCCCTAACGAGGGGGCATGGAATACTTCCGACCGATTGTGATGACCGATGCCGCGCGCCCGGCGGATGCGCTGACGCTGGCCGGGGGCTGGTGCTGGTTCGACCGGGTCGAGGTGCTGTCGCGCAGCGCCCGGCCGCAGCTGATTCCGGTGCGCGATCTGCCCGCAGCGGCACGCGCGGCGCTGACCGCGCCGCGTGCCGCATTGGCCGGGCTGGACCTGTCGCGCCCGCGGCTGATGGGTATCCTGAACGTCACACCCGACAGCTTTTCCGACGGCGGGCGGTTTCTGGCCCCGGATGCCGCCACGGCGCAGGGCCGGATGATGGCAGGGGCGGGGGCCGAGATCATCGACATCGGCGGCGAAAGCACTCGGCCAGGGGCGGCCGAGGTGGCGGAGGCCGAGGAGATTTCGCGCACCGCCCCGGTGATTGCGGCGCTGCGGGCGGGCGGGATTGCCACCGCCATTTCCATCGACACCCGCAAGGCGGCGGTGGCGCAGGCGGCACTGGCGGCCGGGGCAAGCATGGTCAATGACGTGTCGGCCTTTGGCTATGACGCGGGCATGGCGGAGGTGGTGGCGCAGGCGGATGCGCCGGTCTGCCTGATGCACGCGCAGGGTACACCGCAGACCATGCAGGACGATCCCCAATATGATGACGTGGCTCTGGATGTTTACGACTATCTGGCCGAACGGGTGGCGCTGGCCTGCGCGGCGGGGATCCCGCGCGCCCGCATCGTGGTTGATCCCGGCATCGGTTTTGGCAAGACCTTGCAGCATAACCTGACGCTGATCCGCGGGCTGTCGCTGTTCCATGGTCTGGGCTGCGCCATTCTGCTGGGGGTGTCGCGCAAGAAATTCATCGGCACCATTGGCGGCGAGGCGCAGGCCGACCGCCGCGCGCCGGGGTCGCTGGCGGTGGCGCTGGCCGGGGTGGCGCAGGGGGCGCAGATCCTGCGGGTGCATGATGTGTGGGAAACCCGGCAGGCGCTGGCGCTGTGGCGGTCGTTGTTAGAGAGTGAGGGCGCATGACACGGACACTTTTCGGCACCGATGGGGTGCGCGGGCGGGCCAATACCTACCCGATGACCGCCGAGATGGCCTTGCGGCTGGGGGCGGCGGCGGGGCGGTTCTTCCGGCGCGACGGCACTGCGGCGCACCGGGTGGTGATCGGCAAGGACACGCGGCTGTCGGGCTACATGCTGGAAAACGCGCTGACCGCCGGGTTGACCTCGACGGGGATGAACGTGCTGCTGCTGGGGCCGGTGCCGACGCCTGCGGTGGGGTTTCTGACGCGCAGCATGCGCGCCGATCTGGGGGTGATGATCAGCGCCTCGCACAACCCGCATCAGGACAATGGCATCAAGTTCTTCGGCCCCGACGGCTTCAAGCTGTCGGATGATGCCGAAAGAGAGATCGAGGCGATTCTGGCGGGCGAGATTGCGCTGGCGCAGCCGCAGAACATCGGCCGGGCCAAGCGGATCGACGATGGCCGCGGGCGCTATCAGGAATATGCCAAGACCACCTTTCCCGTCGGGCTGCGGCTTGATGGGCTGAAGGTGGTGATAGATTGCGCCAATGGCGCGGCCTATCGTGCGGCCCCCGAGGTGCTGTGGGAATTGGGCGCCGAGGTGATCCCGGTGGGGGTGGCGCCGAATGGCACCAATATCAACGACCGTTGTGGCTCGACCTATACCCAGACTGCCGCCGAGGCGGTGGTGGCGCATGGCGCCGATGTCGGCATCTGTCTGGATGGCGACGCCGACCGGGTGATGATTCTGGATCAGACCGGGAAGGTGGCGGATGGCGACCAGATCATGGCGCTGCTGGCCGCCCGCTGGGCCGAGGAGGGGCGGCTGCACGGCGGCACGCTGGTGGCCACGGTGATGTCGAACCTCGGGCTGGAGCGGTTTCTGGAGCGGCGCGGGCTGCGGCTGGAGCGCACCAATGTCGGCGACCGCTATGTGGTCGAGGCGATGCGGCGCGGCGGTTTCAACCTGGGCGGCGAGCAGTCGGGCCATATCGTGATGACCGATTACGCCACCACCGGCGACGGGCTGATTGCCGGGTTGCAGTTTCTGGCCGAGATGGCGCGCACCGAACAGCCGGCATCGGCGCTGGCGCAAAGCTTTCAGACCGTGCCGCAGATGCTGAAGAACGTGCGTTACGGTGCGGGGTCGCAGCCCTTGGCGGCGGCGGCGGTGCAGGCGGTGATTGCTGATGCCGAAGCGCGGTTGCAGGGCTCGGGGCGGCTGCTGATCCGCAAGTCGGGCACCGAGCCTTTGGTGCGGGTGATGGCGGAATGTGAGGACGAGGTGCTGCTGGCCGAGGTGGTGGGCAGCATTGTGGCGGCGGTGGAAGCGGCGGTTTGAGTTTGAGGCAGGAAGGGGGGCGTTGCCCCCCTCGGCGCATAGCGCCTCACCCCCCAGGATATTTGAGCAAAGGTGAAATCAGGGTCAAGCCTTGCGGCGGATGTTGCTGAGGGCGAGGCCTGCCAGGATCAGGCCGAGGGCGGCGAAGAAGCTGGGCGGCAGTTTCTCGTGCAGGAAGATCGTGCCGAACAGCACCGACCACAGCGGCACCTGGTAGTTCGACAGAGTCAGGAAGGTGGGGCCAGCGGTGGTGATCACCTTGACCAGCAGCAGGGTGGCCAGCGCGGTGGGGCCAAGCCCGAGGTAAAGCAGCGCCAGCAGCGCGCTTGGGGTGGCGGCGGCAAGGTCCGGGGTGCCTTCGATGGCCCAGGCCAGTGGCAGCATCATCACGCTCGCGGCGATCAGGGCGGCGGTCGAGAACGCCACCAGCGGCACTGGCGGGCAGCGGCGGGTGATGATGGCGCCGATGGCATAGCACAGGGTCGAGGCGACGCAGGCCAGCCGCGCCAGATTTTCGACATCCGCCCCCGACGAGGCAAGCGCCCTTGGGCCGATCAGCACCACCACCCCGGCGATGCCGAAGCCAAGGCCCAGCAGTTTCCACACCGTCATCTGCTCGCCCGGGATCAGCCGGTGCGCCAAGAGCAGGGTGAACAGCGGCACCGCCGCCATGGTGATGCCGGCAAAGCCCGAGGCCACATGCAACTGCCCCCAACTGAGCAGTGCAAACGGCAGGGCGTTGGAGAAGAACCCCATGCCGATGGCATGCGCCCAGACCCGGCGGCTGCGCGGCAAGGCCAGACCCATGCTGCGCGCGATCAGGAAAAGCGCGATGGCGGCCAGCGCGATGCGGATGGCGGCGATGCTGAGCGGGCCAAACCCGGCCAGCGCCAGCTTCACCCCCATGAACGAGCCACCCCAGATCACCGACAGGGCGATGACCCGCAACCAGTTGGCAAGGCCGGGCTTCTGGAGCGGGGTGTCGGTCATGGCCGGGGTTATAGGTGGCGGTTGCTGGCGGGGCAAGGGCCGGTCAGGGGAAAGCGGTCAGCAGCACCTCGGCGCTTTCGGTCGGGAAGGCGATGCCATGACCGGCTACGGGAAGCAGCGCATAGCGGATCTTGTCGGGCATCCGCCATTCCGCATGGTCGGTGCCGGTGGCGCTATCCAGCCGGTGCAGCACATGGTCGAGCGACAGCGCATAAAGCTTGCCGTCAAAGGCTTGCAGTTCGGCCACCACCGAGGCCCAGTTGCTGCGCGTGTTGTCGTAATCGGTGGTCTGATAGCGCCAGCGGATAGCACCACTGTGGGTGTCGATGGCATAGACATAGCCGGTGGGTGACCACAGATACGCCGAACCGTCGCGCACCAGTTGCGAGTTGATGAAATTGCCGGCGTAAAAGCTCCACAACTCGCGGCCATCGGCCAGCGACAGGCCCTTGAGGTTCTCGTGATAGGTGCCGGCCACCAGAATCCCGTCCTCGATGCTGATCTGGCGCAGGTATTGCCATTGCGCCCGGCCATCGACCGCCCATTTCAGGCTGCCATCGGCCAGCGACAGCGCATAAAGCCGGCCGTCGCCGGGGCCGACATAGGCGGTATCGGCATCGGCCACCGGGGCATAGGCGATGATGGTATCCTCGATGGCGGCAAAGCGCCACAATTCGGCGCCGGTCGCGGTATCCAGCGCGATCAGCCAGTGACCATCGCCAAACAGCGTGTGGGTCGGGGTGACGAAGGGCACACCGATCTGAATCTTTGCCGCATGCCGCCAGAGTTCGGTGCCGGTGGCGGCATCATAGCCGGCCAGCCAGAACCGGCCGCCGCAGATCACCTTGGCCGCCGCCGGGCGCGGCCGGAATTCGGCGGCCTTGTCAAAGCCGTGCGGCAGCTGCCACAGCGGCTGGGCAGCATCCGGCGCAATCGCGCCGATGGTCTTGTCGCCGCAGAACAGCAGGCGATCCTCACCATAGGCGAGCGGGTTCAGAACCGCATTGCCGGTTTTCCAGCGCCGCAGGGCGGCAAGTTCGGGCAGGTCTTGCGCAGCCAAGACCGCCGGCCTGAAAACCAGGCCGGCGATCAGGGATTGCAGCACAAGGCGCCGGTTGGGCGTTACTCGCATTTGGCCCCTTGCTTGATCCAGGCGAACAGGATCTGGGTGTTCGGATGGTCGCGGTCTTCCGAGGGGTCGATGCCGGGCGGCATGCGGTCTTCGGTCAGGTGCTGGAACACCTTCGAGGCCTCCGGGTCACCCGGAATGATCACCTTGGTGGCATTGTCGACACCTTTGGCCACCGAATCCGCCCCCAGCATGATGCCCTCATAGGTGGTCAGGTTCAGCTCGTGGAAGCTGGGCGGTTCCTGGTTCGAGAAGTGGCAGGTGGTGCAATGCGGCGTGTCGGGGCCAAAGGTGTTGTCGGTGGCGAACAGCGGCAGGATTTCCTTGGTGAAATGCTCGTCGTTCGGCGCCCCCGCCAGGATCCATTCCTTGATCGCCAGGATCGGTGCGGAATCGGTGGGGTTGTTGAAGGCGATGCCCAGCGGCATGCGGTTCGCGCGCAGGCGGCGGCCGATGATGGCGTTCTTGGGGTCTTCGCCGGGGGTAAAGATGGCGCGGGCCGGTTGCTCGGTCGAGCCGTTGCGCAGGCCGTCGCAGGTGGAAAGATTGAGGCCGCGGTAGGCATGGGTCGGGTTGTTCGAGCCGTGGCAGATGATGCAGGCCGGACCCGAGCCGAAGGCGTTCGGTGTGGCAAACAGCTGCGCGATATAGCTGTAGGGGATCGGAATATCGCGTTTCAGGATCAGTTCCGACACCGCCGCGCTGTCACCCTCGATCACGATGGCACCGCTGCGCACATCGTCAAGATACTGCTGTGAAAGCGTCCTGGTATCGGCGGCAAGCGGGTTGGCAAGGCCCAGGCAAAGCAAGGCCGTGGCGGCAAAGCCACCTTTCATTCTGTCCAGCATTTCATCCTCCCAAAGGGTCATTTTTTCGGGCGTAAAATCGACCAGGTTTCACGCGGTGCAAGCGGGGGCAGGGCTCATGAGATTCTTGCCAGAAAATTCTGACGAGGGGGCTTCTCAATACAGACCTTGGTCGAAAATATACCGACCATGGTCTGACGGTAACGAGAACGTGAGGGGCCTGTCAAATCAAACGCGAATTTCGGCCGGACTTCTACCGGTGGTTGCGCAAATTGGCGAAAACTGATGAAAAAGGGCGCAATAAAGCGCCCCTTTCCGAATCAGTGCATTGAAAATGCAGGTTTTTCCGGCTTAGTTGCGCGAGCGGTCCACCATCTTGCCCTTCGAGATCCACGGCATCATCGCCCGCAGTTTCTCGCCGACCTTCTCGATCTGGTGTTCGTCGTTGATGCGGCGGGTGGCCTTGAAGAACGGCTGGCCGACGGCATTTTCCTGCATGAAGTCGCGCACGAACTTGCCGGTCTGGATGTCGGTCAGCACTTCCTTCATCCGGGCCTTGGTTTCGGCGTAAGGCAGGATGCGCGGGCCGCTGACGTATTCGCCATATTCGGCGGTGTTGGAGATCGAGTAGTTCATGTTGGCGATGCCGCCTTCATAGATCAGATCGACGATCAGCTTCACCTCGTGCAGACATTCGAAATAGGCCATTTCCGGCTCGTAGCCGGCTTCGACCAGGGTCTCGAAG
Organism: Rhodobacter ferrooxidans; assembly: GCF_000176015.1. Taxonomy (GTDB): domain Bacteria; phylum Pseudomonadota; class Alphaproteobacteria; order Rhodobacterales; family Rhodobacteraceae; genus Pseudorhodobacter_B; species Pseudorhodobacter_B ferrooxidans. Next base: position 27,037 of record NZ_ACYY01000008.1, read on the forward strand.
CCCATGCGGATCAGTTCGACCAGACCGCCACACAGCACCGCCTGTTCGCCGAACAGGTCGGTTTCACATTCCTGGCGGAAGTTGGTCTCGATGATGCCCGAGCGGCCGCCGCCGATGGCGGAACAGTAGGACAGGCCGATTTCCATCGCCTTGCCGGTGGCGTCGTTATGCACCGCCACCAGGCAGGGCACGCCGCCGCCCTTGGTGTATTCGCCGCGCACGGTGTGGCCGGGGCCTTTGGGTGCCATCATGATGACATCGACGCCGGGTTTCGGCTCGATCAGGCCGAAATGCACGTTCAGTCCATGGGCAAAGGCAATGGCAGCGCCTTCGCGCAGGTTGTCATGCACGTATTTGCGGTAGGTGTCGGCCTGCAGCTCGTCGGGCATGGTGAACATGATCAGGTCGCACCAGGCGGCGGCTTCGGCGATGCCCATCACCTTCAGGCCCTCGCCCTCGGCCTTCTTGGCACTGGGCGAACCGGGGCGCAGCGCCACGACCAGGTTTTTCGCGCCGCTGTCGCGCAGGTTCAGCGCGTGGGCATGGCCCTGGCTGCCGTAGCCGAGGATGGCAACCTTCTTGTCCTTGATCAGGTTGATGTCGCAGTCACGGTCATAATACACGCGCATGGGGCGTTCCTTTGCTGGTTGATTGCCGCGCAGCATAGGCGGTTTGCGGCGATGGTTCGTGCAAAGTTTGACATATCTAGGGGGATGGGGGAAAAGTCATGCGCGAATGTGGCGATTGGTGGATGAAACATGCAGATCGACGATACCGACCGGCGGGTGCTGCGGCAGTTGATGGCGGAACCTGGGCTGGCGATGGCCGATCTGGCGGAACGCGCCGGCGTCACGCAGGCGACCTGCTGGCGGCGGATCGAGCGGTTGACGGAAAGCGGGGTGATCAAGGCGCAGCAGGCGGTGATCGACTGGCGGGCCCTGGGCTATGGCGTCGAGGTGTCGCTGCGGTTTTCGCTCGACAAGACCGACCCGCGGGCGTTTGACGATTTCATCGACGCCGCCCGCGAGGTGCCCGAGGTGATCGGCATCGAGACTTTCCTGGGCCGGGTTGATCTGCGGCTGAACGTGATCGCCCGCGACATGGCACAGTATCAGGAAATATACCGCCGCCGCATCCTGACCCTGCCGCATATCGCCGATATCGAGGCGCTGATGCTGATCGCCACCATCAAGGACAGCGATGGGGTGCCGCTGTGATCGAGCTGGACGATCTGGACCGCGGCATCCTGCGGGCGCTGGCGCTGGACGGGCGGCTGGGGGCGGGCGAGTTGGGCCGCCGTCTGGGCCTGTCGCAGCCCGCCGCCTGGCGCCGGGTGAAGCGGTTGCAGGAAGCGGGCGTGCTGGCCGGGCAGCGGCTGGTGGTGGACCGCGCCGCTTTGGGGTTTGGCGTCACGGTGTTTCTGGGGGTGAAGCTGGCCACCAAGGGCCGGGTTTCCTTGGAGGATTTCGAGCGGGCGGTGACGGCGATTCCGGAAGTGCAGGTGGTGCAGCATGTGCTGGGGCTGTTCGACTACCGGCTGCGGGTGGTGGCGCGCGACATTGCCGATTTCGAGCGGGTGCTGCGGCGGCGCATCCTGACGCTGCCGGGGGTGGGGCAGGTGGAAGCCAATGTGCTGCTGACCGAGGAGCGCAGGCCGGGGCCGATTGGCTAGCGGACAGGCCGGGGGCGCTGCCCCCGGACCCCCGGGATATTTGTGCAAAGGAGAATGGGAAAGGTTTTCGCTGGTGACTTCGTCCTGCGCGGGGCTAACTTCGGGGCAGGTTTGCAGGAGATGCCCATGCCCGGTTTGCGCCCCGATGTTGATCCCGATGGTTTGCAGGAATTCTCGGTGGTGTTCACCGACCGATCCCTGAACCATATGTCCGCGAAGTTTCAAGGGGTTATGCGCGACATTTCAAGCATGTTGCGCGAGGTCTATGGCGCAAGTGCCGTGGCTTTGGTGCCGGGTGGCGGGTCTTATGCGATGGAGGCGGTGGCGCGGCAGTTCGGGGCCGGGGCCTCGGTGCTGGTGGTGCGCAACGGCTGGTTTTCCTATCGCTGGAGCCAGATTTTCGAGGCGGGCGGTTTTGCGGGCAATGTCGAGGTGGTGATGGCCCGGGCCTCGGGCAATGGGGCGCGGGCGCCGTTTGCGCCGCCGCCGATTGACGAGGTGGTGGCGAAAATCCATGCCAGCCGCCCCGAGGTGGTGTTCGCGCCGCATGTGGAAACCTCGGCCGGGTTGATCCTGCCGGATGATTACATCGCGGCGATGGCCGAGGCGGCGCATGCGGTGGGGGCGCTGCTGGTGCTGGATTGCATCGCCTCGGGCTGCATCTGGGTCGATATGGCGGCGACCGGGGTGGATGTGCTGATCTCGGCGCCGCAAAAGGGTTGGTCGGCCTCGCCTTCCGCCGGGTTGGTGATGTTTTCCCCGCTGGCCGAGGCGCGGCTGGCGGCGACCACGTCCAACAGTTTCGCGCTGGATCTGAAGATATGGCGCAGCATCATGGCGGCCTATGAGGGCGGCGGGCATGCCTATCACGCCACCATGCCGACGGATGCCTTGCTGGGGTTGCGCGATGCGATGCTGGAGGCGAAGGCGCTGGGGTTCGAGGTTTTGAAAGCGGCGCAGTGGCAGCTGGGGCAGGGGGTTCGGGCGATGCTGGCGGCGCGTGGGGTGGTCTCGGTCGCCGCCGATGGCTTTGCCGCACCCGGCGTGGTGGTCAGTTTCACCGATGACCCCGAGGTGCAGTCGGGGGCCAAGTTCCGCGCGGTGGGTTTGCAGATTGCGGCAGGCGTGCCGTTGCAGGTGGGCGAGGGACCGGAGTTCCGCACCTTCCGGCTGGGGCTGTTTGGCCTCGACAAGCTGGTGGATGTGCCGGGAACCCTGGCGCGGCTGGGGGCGGCGGTGGAGGCGGTGCTTTAGCGCAGGCCAAGGCCCGCCTTCATCAGGGTCTTGCGCACTGGCGCTGCGGAATAGAGCGCGTCCAGCGCCTTGGCCCGCAGGTCGCGCAGGGTGGGCGAGGCCAGCATCGAGGCGCGGTTCAGCGCGTCAATGCCGCGGACGCGGGCGGCAACCTCCCAATGGCGTTTGCGGTTGTAGGCGTCCAGCATCGCCGGGCTGCCCAGGCCCGAGGGGTTGGCCTGCGCCAGCTCCAGCAGCACCGCCAGATCTGCGAGGCTCATGTTCAGCCCCTGCGCACCGATCGGCGGCACCACATGCGCGGCTTCGGCCATCAGCGCCGTGCGCTCGCCCGCCATGCGGTCGGCGATCTGGCTGATCATCGGCCAGAGGGTGAGGCGCGAGGCCAGCGTCAGGGGGCCAAGGACGTGGCAGGAGCGCGCGCTCATCTCGGCCTCGAATTCCGGCACCGGCAGGGCGGCCAGGCGTGCGGCCTCGGCGCCGGTTTCCATCCAGACCACGGCCGAGCAGGGCAGGCCATTACGGTCGGGCAACGGCACCAGGGTGAAGGGGCCACCCGAGCGGTGAATCTCGGTCGAGACGTTTTCGTGCGGGATTGGATGGGTGACGGCGAAAGCCAGGGCCTTCTGGCCATAGCGGATGGTTTTCACCGCAATGCCAAGGGCTTGGCGCACCGGCGAGTTGCGGCCGTCGGCGGCGATCAGCAGGCGGGCAGCGACGCGTGTGCCATCGGACAGCGTGATCAACGCCTCGGACTCGCGGGTCAGCACCTTTTGCGTGGCGGTGCCGGGGCGGAAATCGACAATGGGCAATTCCGCCAGCCGCGCCACCATCTCGCGCCGCAGCAGCCAGTTGGGCAGGTTCCAGCCAAAGGGTTGGTCGGAAATATCGGCGGCGTCGAAATCCTTGATCAGGCGGGGTTCGGCCACCGGACCACCGGCGTCGATGATCCGCATGATCTGCAAGGCGCTGGCCTGCGGGGAAAGCCGCTGCCACAGCCCCGCCGCCTGCATCACGGCGACAGAGGGTTGCATCAGCGCCGTGGTGCGCAGATCGGCCCCCTCGGCGGCGGCATCGGTGATGGGCGGGGCGGGATCGACGCAGATCACCCGAAAACCGGCGCTGCCGAAGGCGGCAGCGGCGGTCATTCCGGCGACGCCGCCGCCGGAGATCAGGATGTCGGTGGAAATTCGCGTCATGCCTGCCTCTGCCCTGCCCTTAGCACCGGCTGGCAAGCTGTTGTATTGCCAGCCGTTTTTGCGCCTTAGCCGCGCACGGCGAACAGGATCAGCACCATCATCACCCCGGTTGCGACCACGGCGCTGATTGCGAGGCCGGCCGGCCCCAGGATCATCACTGCCACGGCGATCAGGACCACGACGACCAGCAGGGCGAGGTAGATCATCACCAGGCTGCGGGTGCTGCTGCCGGAGGTCGAGGTTTCGGGATGTGCCATTGCCGTTCTCCTTGTTTGTTCCTCCGGATGTAGCAGCGATCTGCCGTGGTGCAAGGAAAATGCGCCGTGAACTGCGGTGAATTGTAGCAGCCGTGACGCAAGGGAACTCAGCCGGTCAGCCGGGCCAGAAAAGCCGCCAGATCGTCGGTGTGATGGTGGATATGTGGCGCGGGGTCGGCCAGCGGGGCCACGTGCACCGTGCGCATGCCCATGGCGTGCGGGGCGGCAAGGTTGCGCGGGTCATCCTCGAACATCGCGGCCTGGGAAGGCTCCAGCCGGTCGCTGGCGAACACCGTCTCGAAGGCGGCACGTTCGGGTTTGGGGCGGAAACCGGCATGCTCGACGCCGTAAACCGCATCGAACAGCCCGGAAAGCCCGCGCGCCGCCAGCACCCGCTCGGCGTAGGGGGCGCAGCCGTTGGTGAAGACGATGCGCCGCCCGGGCAGGGCGCGGATGCGGGCGGCCAAGTCGGGGTCGGGCGCAAGGGCTGCCAGCGAGATGTCGTGCACATCGGTCAGATAGGGCGCCGGATCGACGCCGTGTTCGTGCATCAGCCCGGCCAGCGTGGTGCCGTAAAGCGCCCAGTAGTGGCGGCGCAGCCGGTCGGCCTCGGGCGCGTCCACCCCAAGCGCCTGCATCACCCAGGCAGTCATCCGCACCTCGATCTGGTCGAACAGCCGCGCCGAGGGCGGATAAAGCGTGTTGTCCAGATCAAAGACCCAGGCCCGGACGTGGGAAAACTGCTGTGCAATCATTGCGCCAGAGTAGCCGCCGGGGCGCGCGGCGGCAATGCTTTGCGGTTGAGGTGCGGACGCGGCGGCGCTAACGTCGCAGCCGACAGTCCCGGTGAAAGTTCGGTTCCGTGCAGAAAGATGCCTATACGCTGATCCTGGAGGCGATCGACGCCGGGGTTTACAAGCCCGGCTCGCGGCTGGTGGAATCCGAACTGGCCGAGCGGCTGGGGGTGTCACGCACCCCGGTGCGCGAGGCGTTGCAGCGGCTGGAGACCCAGGCGATGCTGACCCGCGATGGCCGCAGCCTGATCGTGGCGTCGCTGGATCACAACCAGCTGGCCGAGCTTTACGCCGTGCGCACCGAGTTGGAGGGGTTGGCCGCGCGTCTGGCCGCCCGGCACGCCAGCGACGAGGAATTGCGGGTGTTGCGCAGCATGGTCGAGGATGACCGCAGCCTGCTGGGCGGCGACCCGCGGGCGCTTAGCCGGGCCAACAAGCGGTTCCACAAGCAGATCCATCTGGCCTCGCACAACCGGTTTCTGGTGCAGCAGCTTGATCTGGTGCACCGGTCGATGGCGCTGATGGCCAGCACGTCCTTTGCCGCCGAGGGCCGCGACGAGGTGGCGATGGGCGAACATGACGCCATCGTGCGGGCGCTGGAAAGCCATGACGGCGATGCCGCTTACGGTGCCACCAAGACCCATATCTCGCGGGCGTTCGAGACCCGGCTGCGGGTGGATGCGGGCGAGTTGAAGGTGCGCTAGGCTTCCTTGACCTCCTTGGGGTCGAACAATCCGTGGCTGGTCTTGTCCCAGAAGAACGGGCTGGCCAGCAACTCCCAGGCTGCCTTGTAGGACGCAAGGGCCCCCAGCGGGAAATAGAAATGCAGCATCAGCGCCCACAGCGGGTTGATGCGGTTCGGCGTCAGCCGCAGCGCCAGCAGGGTCATCACCAGCAGCACCGCCTCGGTCACCAGAAACAGCCCCATGATGCCGGTCTGCGCCGCCGCGGGCAGCACCTCCAGCACCGGATGCGGCAGCCCGAACGCCACCAGCCAGAAGCTCCACAACACCGGCGCCAGCAGGAACTGCGACAGGGTGGTCAGGAAAAACACCTGAAATCCCATGAACTTCCACGCCCCCAACTGCCGCCACAGCAGCCCCGGATCGCGCATGTGCACGGCATAGGTCATCATGTAGCCCTTCAGCCAGCGTGACCTTTGCCGGATCCAGGGCAGGGTGCGGCAGTTGGCTTCTTCCTCGGTCACGGTGTCGATCAGTTCGGTGCGATAGCCGTGCCGGGCCAGCCGCATCCCCAGATCGGCATCCTCGGTGACGTTGTGGGCATCCCAGCCGCCCAGTTCCTCCAGTGCCGCGCGGCGGAAGAACAGCGTGGTGCCGCCCAGCGGAATCGCAAAGCCCAGCCGCGCCAGGCCGGGCAGCATCAGGCGGAACCAGCTGGCGTATTCCATGGTGAAGCAGCGCGACAGCCAGTTGGTGCGCGGGTTGTAGAAATCGAGGATGCCTTGCAGGCAGGCCACTGCCGCGCCGCGCTGGTGAAAGCGGTCCACCACCCGGCGGATCTGGTCAGGGGCGGGCGCATCCTCGGCATCATAGACCCCGATGATGCTGCCGCGGCAGGCGTCCAGCGCATAGTTCAGCGCCCGCGGCTTGGTTTTCAGCCCGCCGTCCGGCACCACCACCACCCGCATCCAGGGCGGCAGATCGGCCGACAGCAGCACAGCCCTTGTGGTGGCATCGTTCTGTTCCACCACCAGTAGTATGTCCAAAAGCTCTCGCGGATAGTCCAGCCGCCCAAGGCGCCGCACCAGACGTGGCGCGATGTTGTCCTCGCGATACAGCGCCACCATCACCGACACCACCGGCAGGCGGGCGATGATCGGCATCGGCGGCTCGGGCGGCAGGCGGCGCAGGCTGGCGAGGGTGGCGGCGATCTTCAGCGCTGTGGCCAGCAGCAGCGTCAGCACCGCCCAGGCCGTAACCCCGACCGCCAGCGCCACCGGCACCAGCCACAGCGCCGCCACCAGCCCCAGCAGCGCCACCCCGGCCCAGAGGATGCCGCTGCCGCGGCCCCAGTCGCGGCAGCTTTCGGCGGCCTGCACCCGGGTCTGCGCCGCCCGGTCCAGCACGGCACCGCGTTGCGCAAGGATTGCCGCCTCGATCACCGAAACCGGCGCCAGTGCCATGATCACCGGGCCGAAGGCGGCGGTCAGGGCGGTGCGGTGGCGGGCGAAATCCTCGGGGAAGGCGGTGGCGATCACCGTGGCTTGTCCGGCGCGCCGCCACGGCAACAGCCCGTCGCGCAGGCAGGTCGCCGCCCCCAGCCGGTCGATCAGCCGCGGGTCGGCGGGGTCACGCGCCGGGTCGATGCGGCTGGCCTGCCAGTGCCGGGAAAAGGCGTCGAACAGCCGGTCTTCGCTGATCATGCCGCGGGCCAGCAATATCTCGGTCAGCCGACCACGGCGCTGGTTGTGCAGGGCAAGCGCCTGCACCAGATCATGCGGCGCCACCAGACCGTCGCGCAGCAGCATTACCCCGAAGGCCTGCGCCGTGGCACTGCCATTCGCCCATGGCTGTGGCACCAGCGCGGACTGGGGAAACGCCAACAGATCATGCGGCAGCGCATCTGCATCCGCGGGACCGGGCAAAAGGCGCAGGCGGGGGGCTGTCATCCGTCAACCTTTTCGGCACGCCCCAAACCTCGGCCAGCAATGGTTAATGGGGCGTTAAAACCTGGTTAACGCGACGCTTCACAGGTGAAAAATCTGCGGCATTGCTGCCCGGTTGCCGCATGACGTTGCGTAAGACGGGGCGTAAGGCGGGGCGTCAGGCGCAGTGTCAGGCGGCGCGGCGGGCCTGCATCGAAGCGGCAAAGCGCTCGAACAGATAAAAGCTGTCCTGCGGGCCGGGGCTGGCCTCGGGGTGATACTGCACGGAAAACACCGGCTTGCCTTCCACCCGGATGCCGCAGTTCGAGCCGTCGAACAGGCTGACATGGGTTTCCCGCACACCCTTGGGCAGGCTTTGGCTATCGACGGTAAAGCCATGGTTCATCGAGGTAATCTCGACCTTGCCGGTGTCGATGTCCTTCACCGGATGGTTGGCGCCGTGGTGGCCGTGGTTCATCTTGACGGTCTTTGCCCCCAAGGCAAGCGCCAGCATCTGATGGCCAAGGCAGATGCCGAACAGCGGCAGACCTGCCGCCAGCACGCCCTGAATCATCGGCACCGCATAGACCCCGGTCGCCGCCGGATCGCCGGGGCCGTTCGACAAAAACACACCTTCCGGGTTCAGCGCCAGCACGTCGGCGGCGGTGGCCGAGGCGGGAAGCACCGTCACCTCGCAGCCCGTCGAGGCGAGGCACCGCAGGATGTTGCGCTTGGCGCCATAGTCGATCGCCACCACCCGCAGGCCGGGGCCTTCGCGACGGCCATAGCCCTGCGGCCAGACCCAGAGGGTTTCATCCCAGCGGTAGGACTGGGCGCAGGTCACGTCTTTCGCCAGATCAAGCCCGACCAGCCCGACCCAGCCGCGGGCCTTGGCGACCAGGGCCGCGATGTCGAAATTGCCGTTCGGATCATGCGCCAAGGCGGCATGCGGCGCACCCTGGCGGCGGATGGCCCGGGTCAGCCGCCGCGTATCCAGACCGCCAATGCCGATGCGGCCGCGCGCCGCCAGCCAGCTTGCCAGATCGGCAGTGGCGCGCCAGTTCGAAGGCTCGGTCGGATCCCATTTCACCACCATGCCGGCGGCGACCGGCTGTGCGGTCTCGTCATCCTCGGGCGTCACGCCGACATTGCCGATGTGCGGGAAGGTGAAGGTGACGATCTGCCCGGCATAGGACGGATCGGTCATGATCTCCTGATAGCCGGTCATCGCGGTGTTGAACACCAGCTCGGCCACTGTGTCGCCGGTGGCACCAAAGCCCATGCCGTAGAACACCGTGCCATCTGCCAAGGCAAGGCAGGCGGTGGGGCGAGGTTTCGGGCTTGGGATGGCGGCGGACATCAGCGACTCCCTTTGGCTGAATTTGCCGGACACTACGGGCAGGGGCGGGCCGGGTCAAGCCGCGACGGCGCTTTGCGGCAAAAGGCTTTTCTAGCGAAAACAAGGACTTGGCAAAATCGGCGCCAGTTGTGCTGGCCGGGGCAAGGCTGTATTGTGGCCTCTTCGAACTCATGGGGATGCTGACAGATGACACTGCGCGACCGGCTGCAAGCCGAACTGAAAGACGCAATGAAAGCGCGCGCGGCCGACCGGCTTTCGACGCTGCGCCTGATCAACGCCGCCATCAAGGACCGCGAGATTGCGGTGCGCGGCGAGGGCGAGGGCGGCGTGGTGTCAGCCCCCGACATTCTGGCGATCCTGGGCCGCATGGTGAAACAGCGTCAGGAAAGTGCGCGGGCCTACGAGGAAGGCGGGCGGCTGGAGCTGGCCGAGAAGGAACTGGCCGAGATCGGGGTGATTGGCGAATTCCTGCCGCGGCAACTGGATGCGGCCGAGGTTGATACCGCGATTGCGGCGGCGATTGCCGAGGCCGGGGCGGTCAGCATCCGCGACATGGGCAAGGTGATGGCGGTGCTGAAGGGCAAATACACCGGCCAGATGGATTTCGGCGCGGTCGGGCCGCGGGTCAAGGACTTGTTGGGCTGATTTCACGGGGGGCGGCCTCGGGCGGTGGTCAACCGCCAGAGGCCGCCTGCCGGGTCAGTTCACCGCCGCCGGGCTGGCCGAGGCCACAAAGGCCGCCACGTCATCGCCGCCCTCGGACAGTTTGAACGCCATCTTGGCCTTGGCTTTCGGATCGTTGGTGGCTTTTTTCAGGAAGTCGGGCGGGCTTTGCACATAGATGGCAATCTGGTCGGCGCTCCAGATGATGCCGGCCTCGCCCGCGGCTTTCATCGACTTGCTGTAGGCAAATCCCGGGTAGGTGCCGGCCTGCCGCCCGATCACCCCGTAAAGGTTCGGGCCGACCGCCCCGCCTTTCTTGATGGCGGTGCCATCGGGCGCGATGATCGAATGGCAGGTCATGCATTTCGTAAAGATTTCCTCGCCTTCAGCGATGTCGCCTGCCGATGCAGGCACGGCCATCGCCAGAACGGCGAGGGCAGCATAGAAACTGTGCGTCATTTTTATTTTTATCCTTGGTCTGTCGTGGGGCTGTGCAGGGCAAGCCTCCCTCCCTGCGTCAAAGCAGACCGCTGCGAAAATGCGCAAAAGGCCTCCTCCGACTCCAATCAGACTTTTTTAAAAGGGTAGAAGTCAACACGAACTTGCGTGGAAGAACAGGAATGTGACCCAAATAGTTTCGTCGGCCGCGGGGCAGGCAGATCAAGGCCCGTCTCCGCAGCGGCGCATGAAAAAGCCTTCGGCACGTCCCACGCGGGGTCACGCCGAAGGCGATGTCTTGCGGTCAGGCCGACCGGATCAGTTGGTGGCGACCGAGGCCAGATAGGCGGCCACATCTTCGCCGCCCTTGGGCAGCTTGAAGGTCATCTTCGATTTGGCCTTGTCGTCGCCCGAGGCTTCCTTCAGCCATTTCACCGGATCAACCACATAGGCAGCAATGGCTTCCTCGGTCCAGGCCACGCCCTTGGCACCGGTTTCGCCGTAGGCTTCGCTGTAGGCGAATTCCGGGTAGCTGCCGACCGTGCGGCCAACCACGCCAAAAAGGTTCGGGCCGACCGCGCCGCCTTTCTTGATCACGGTGCCATCAGCGGCGGTGATCGAGTGGCAGGTCATGCACTTCTTGAATTCCTTTTCGCCCTTCGCAACATCGCCCGCGGCGAAAGCCGGAGCGGCAAGAGCCAGGGCGGCAACGGCGGCGTAGAGACTGATTTTCATCGTGTTTTCCTCGGTTCGTAAATGGCTTCGCAGAGAGACCTCCCGCCCTGCGTCAGAATCACCCGCTGCGTGTTGCCGCATGCGATGCTATCTTGCGTCAATGGCGTGCTCTTTTGCTGGCCTTCCTGTCAAGTCAAACTTGCGGGGGTGAGGCGTGAACGAGCGTGGGACGCTCAGTTCGTCACCGGGTTTGGCGCTGTGGGCGATTGAGATGCCATTGGGGCGGGCACTTGGGTTGCCAGATAGGCCACCAGATCATCGCTGCCTTCCGTCATTTTCACCGTCATCGAGGTGCGGGCCCCTGCGTCGCCACTGGCTTGGCGCAGCCAGGCGGTGGGGTCGGCCAGATAGGCCGCAAGGTTTGCCGCATCCCACACCCGACCGGCGCTGCCGGCGGCCTTGAAGCCGGGGCTATAGCGGAAGTCCGGCATTGCCGCCACCGGGCGGCCGATCATGCCGTAAAGGTTGGGGCCGGTCTTGCCGCCCTTCTGCACCACGGTGCCGTCATCCGTCACGATGGCATGGCAGGCCTTGCAGCGGATGAACTGCGCCGCCCCCGCCACGGCATCGCCGGTTTCGGCGGCCAGCGGCAGCGGCGTCAGGGCCAAGAGGGCAAAGGCGGCAGGGCGGAAAAACATCGGATATCCTTGCAGGTCAGGTCTTTGGCCCGGCACCACGGCCATCAGGGTCGGCGGTGGCCTAGCAGCCGCCCTTTGCGCCGACCATGATTGAGGTCAAACCGTTGCAACCTCGGGGAAGAACCGCGGGAAGGTGTGCAGCAGGGCCGCATCCAGATCGGCCAGCGTCACCGGCAGGCCCAGATCCACAAGGCTGGTGACGCCATGCTCGCGGATGCCGCAGGGCACGATGCCGGCGAAATGCTCCAGATCCGGCTCGACGTTGATCGAGATGCCGTGAAAGCTGATCCAGCGGCGCAACTTGACGCCGATGGCGGCGATCTTGTCCTCGCGCAAGCTGCCGTCGGGGTTGGGCGCGCGGTCGGCACGCTGCACCCAGACCCCGACCCGGCCGGCCCGACGCTCGCCCTTGACGTTGAACTCGGCCAGCGTGGCGATCACCCAGCCTTCCAGATTGCAGACAAATTGCCGCACGTCGCGGCCGCGCGTGTTCAGGTCCAGCATCACATAGGCCACGCGCTGGCCGGGGCCGTGATAGGTGTATTGGCCGCCGCGCCCGGCGACATGCACCGGAAAGCGGTCGGGGTCGGTCAGATCGGACGCCCGCGCCGAGGTGCCGGCGGTGTAAAGCGGCGGATGCTCCAGCAGCCAGACCGCCTCGGGCGCAGTGCCTGCGGTGATGGCGGCCACCCGCGCCTCCATCGCGGCCAGGGTTTCGCCGTAGGGGGCCAGCCCCGGAAGATGCGTCCATTCCACCATGGTGCGCGGAGGTCTCGCTTTGGTTGTGCGACCGTCCCGAAGCGGCCGGACGGGTGAAATTACTGGTTCGATGGGAAATCCGTGCTAAACTGGCGGCGGAATTGAACCAAACGTCGTTGAAGGAGAGATGTCGTGAAATTTAACAAGATTGCAAGCGGCGCCCTTGTGGCCACCATGGCTCTTGCGCCGGCCGAACAGGCCATGGCACGCGGGGGCGATCTTATCGGCGGGCTGATTGTCGGCGGGCTTATCGGCTCGGCCATCGCCAACGACCAGAACCGCCGCCGCAACGCCACCCGCCGCACCACCGTGCCGCGGCGGTCGTCGATGTCCTCGGCGCAGCGCGAGGCCAACCGCGAAGTGCAGGTGTCGCTGAACTATTTCGGCTATCCGGTGGGCACGCCCGATGGGGCCATCGGCCCGAAGTCGCGCGCGGCCATCTCGGAGTATCAGGTGCTGCTGGGCTATCCGCCCACCGGCGAGCTGACCGAATATGAACGCACGCTGCTGGTGACTTCGTATCACCGCGCGGTGGCGGGCGGGCCGCTGGTGGCACAGACCGTGGCCACCCATCCGATGGGCCTGCGCGGCCTGCTGTTGGCGCAACGCGACGAGATGGCGGGCATTTCACCGACCGTCAACAAGGCGGTGGGGCCGATCGAGCCCGCCGCACCCGTGGCGCAGCCCGAGGTGGTGGCCCCCGCGGCCCCGGCGCTGCCGGTGTTGACCGCGGCACCCGCGACCGCGTTGCCGTCGTTCATGGGCACCGGGGCCACGCAAGTGTCACTGGCCTCGCAATGCAACAAGATCAGCCTGCTGACCAACACCAACGGCGGCTACACCACGGCGGCGGCGATGACCGACGCCAACTTTGCGTTGGGCGAGCAGTTCTGTCTGGCGCGCACCTATGCGATGGCGGCGGGCGAGGAGGCGGCCTCCAAGGTGGCAGGCTTTACCCCGGCGCAGATTGCCGAGCAGTGCCAGGGCTTTGGCCCGGCCTTGAAGGACCATGTGGCGGCGCTGTCGCTGAAGCCTTCCGAAGAGGTGTTGCAAGGCGTGTCGTCCTTTGTGCTGACCTCGGGCATGGCCCCGGCGCAACTGGCCGGCACCGCCAAGATCTGTCTGGGCGTCGGCTACACCACCGATTCGATGGACGTGGCCATCGGCTCGGCGCTGCTGCTGACCGCACTTGGCGAAAAGGCCTATGCCGAACTGCTGGGCCACCACCTGTCGCAGGGCTTTGGTGCCGCCACCCGGCCCGATCTGGCGCTGGGCTGGTATGAAATGGGGCTGGAGGCCAACCAGACCACCGGCAGCATCTTTGCGCCGGGTCTGGCGGATCGGGGCGAGTTGATCCGCAAGGCCGCCTTCACCATCAACGGCCGCAGCGATCTGGTCGCGCCGACGCCGCTGCCGGTGATCGCCGCAGCGCCGGTGCCGGAAGCGGCACCGCTGCCGGTGCTGGCGCCCACGCCCAACGTGCAGGTCTCCGCCGAAGTCGTGGCCCCCGCAGCCCCTGTGGCCGCGCCGGTTGCCGAACCGGTTCTGGCCTCGACCCCCGCCACCGAGGCTCCGGCGGCGGGGCTGAACGTGGCGCGGATGCTGTCGGCAGCGACTTACCTGTTGCGCAACTGAGGTTTTCCGGGGCCGCCCCAGGCGGGTGGCCCCGGCCTTTTCAGGGCACCACGAAGGACGGGTATCGCCTTGGAAAAATCTGCTTTCCTTCCTGCCGAACTGCCGCTAGAAACCGCTGCACCAAGTCGAAACATGCGGATGTGGCGGAATTGGTAGACGCGCAGCGTTGAGGTCGCTGTGGGGTAACTCCCGTGAAGGTTCGAGTCCTTTCATCCGCACCAGTTTTTCCCCACATGGTTGATCTGAAAGCGCCATCGCAATCGGCGGTGTCAGAAATTTGGTTCAAATTCAAGACTTTCCAACTTTAGACACAAAGCCTCCGCAGTTTAACCACCGCGCAATGCGCATCCTTTATCCCGGGGAAGCGGGCAGTCTGATGTCCGCCTGAGGCTGGGGTCAGACGTGGCGTGGGGCAATTGGACAGGTCGGGGAAGGGTTTTCCCCTTTGGCGGGGCGAAGGGCAGGGAATCTCTGGCTGTTTGCCAGGCCAAAACGGTCTGCCGTGCTGCGCAGCATCGCATTGCATGGGTGCGCTAGGTCATGGGCACGATCAGCGGCACCACCGGTAACGACACCCTGACCGGCACAACGGGTGCAGACAGCATCTTGGGCCTTGGCGGGGCTGACTCTCTGTCGGGTCTGGCGGGCAATGATACCATCGACGCCGGGACCGGCAATGACACCGTGACGGGCGGTGACGGCGGCGACTATGTTCTGCTTGGCGACGGCAACGACAGTTTTGGCGACTGGAACACCGAGGCGGGCAACGACACCGTCTATGGCGGTCTGGGCGACGATTCCATCATCGGCGGTGCCGACAACGACCTGCTTTACGGCGATGCGGGCAGCGATACGCTGTCGGGCGGTGCGGGCACCGACAACGTGATCGGCGGCGCGGGCAATGACTATATCATGGTCTCGGACGACCACGACTTTGACGCCATCGACGGCGGCACCGAGTTCGACACGATCTGGTTCGGCAATTACCTGACCACGCAGGGCGTTTATGTCAGCTTCGCCGGCACCGGGTCGGGCAGCTATGATTTCTACGGTACCACCGGCAACGGCAGCTTCAACAATATCGAGGCGGTGGGCGGCACCGATTACGGCGACAGCATCACCGCCGCCTCCAGCGGCGCGGGCGTCGATATCTATGGCGAGGGTGGCAACGACACCCTGATCGGCTCGAACTACACCGACTGGATCGAGGGCGGTCTTGGCAACGACCTGATCACCGGCGGCGCGGGCTACGACGAGTTCGTCGGCGGTGCGGGCAACGACACCATCGACGGTGGCGCCGATGGGGATATTTTCTGGATCGACCAGACCTCGGGCACCGACAGCCTGATCGGCGGCGAGACCGGCACCGGCAACGACACGCTGTCGCTGGCCGATCCGTCGCTGGGCGGCGTCAACGTCACCTTCTCGGCCAACGAGGCGGGCAGCTATGCCTATAACGGTGGCGGTGCGTCGGGCAGCTTCAGCCAAATAGAGACGTTGTGGCTGAGTGATGGCGCCGATTCCGTCAACGCCAGCGCCACCACGGTCGGGCAGTATCTGGACGCTGTGGCGGGCAACGATACGCTGACCGGCGGCTCTGGGGCCGATACGCTGCTGGGCGGCACCGGCAACGACAGTCTGGTGGGCGGTGCCGGCAACGACACGATCTATGGCGGCGCGGGCAACGACACCCTTGCAGGCGGCACCGGCAACGACTCGCTGCTGGGCGAGGCCGATGCCGACAGTTTTGCGATCGGCACCAGTCAGGGCACCGATACCATCGTCGGCGGCGAGACCGGCACCGATACCGACACACTGAATTTCGGCACCGCGGTGGGTGGGGTCTCTGTCACCTTCTCGGCCAACGAGACTGGCAGCTATACCGCGGGCACCAGCATTGGCAGCTTCAGCCAGATCGAGGTCATCAGCGGCTCTGCCTATGCCGATACGCTGAACGCCGGGTCCACCACCGGCGGCGCGATCCTTTATGGCGGCGCGGGCAACGACACGCTGACCGGCGGCTCGGGCGGCGACGTGCTGGATGGCGGCACCGGCAACGATTCAATCATCGGCGGCACCGCCAGCGACACCATCCGCGGCGGGGCCGGTTCCGACAGTCTGGCGGGCGGCCTTGGCACCGACCTCTTGGATTATTCCGATGCCACCGCGGCGGTCAGCGTTGATCTGGCGACCGGCATCACCGGCGGGGCTGCGCTGGGCGACAGCATCTCGGGGTTCGAGGCGGTGCTGGGTTCGGCCTATGCCGACACCCTGACCGGCAGCACGGGCGCCGACCGCCTGACCGGCGGCGACGGCAACGACAGTCTGGTCGGCGGCGCGGGCAACGACACGCTGGACGGCGGCCTTGGCAACGACACCCTGCGCGGCGGCGCGGGTTCCGACAGCCTGCTGGGCGGCGCGGGCACCGACCTGCTGGATTATTCCGACGCCACCGCGGGTGTCAGCGTCGATCTGTCCACCGGTGCCACAGGTGGCGGTGCGCTGGGCGATACCATCTCGGGGTTCGAGGCGGTGCTGGGTTCGGCCTATGCCGACACCCTGACCGGCAGCACCGGCGACGACAGCCTGTCCGGCGGCACCGGCGGCGACATTCTGGTTGGCGGCGCGGGCAACGACACGCTGCTGGGCGAGGCGGATGCCGACAGTTTCCAGATCGGCACCAGCCAGGGCACCGACAGCATCGTCGGCGGCGAGACCGGCTATGACTACGACTACGTGGATTTCGCGCTGGCCACCGCGGGCGTCACCGTCACCTTCAGCGGCAACGAGACCGGCAGTTATGTGGCGGGCACCGGCACCGGTAGCTTCAGCCAGATCGAGCAGATCACCGGCAGCGCCTATGCCGATGTATTGAACGCCAGCGCCACCACCACCGGCGCCACACTGGTGGGGGGCGGTGGCGACGATACCCTGACCGGCGGGTCGGGCGCCGACATGTTCAATGGTGGCGATGGCCATGACCTGGAATATGGCGGTCTTGGCAACGACACGCTGAACGGCGACGCGGGCAACGACACGCTCTATGGCGGTGCCGGTGATGACTGGCTGCTGACTGGCAGCGAGAACAACATGGCCTTCGGCGGCGATGGCAACGATTACATCAGCGACATGTCCGGCAATTCGCTGCTGATGGGCGAGGCTGGCAACGACACGATTCTGGGCGGCGATGGCAACGACACCATCAACGGCGGCCTGGGTGCCGACAGTCTGGCAGGCGGCACCGGCATTGACCTGCTGGATTATTCCGATGCCGCGGCGGGTGTCAGCGTCGATCTGGCGACCGGTGCCACCGGCGGGGCCGCGCTGGGCGATACCATCTCGGGGTTCGAGGCGGTGCTGGGTTCGGCCTATGCCGACACCCTGACCGGCAGCACCGGCGCCGACAGCATCCTTGGCGGCGCGGGGTCCGATCTGCTGACCGGTGGCGCCGGCAATGACACGCTGATTTTCGGCGCGGGCAACGACTCTGTCTATGGCGGCGACGGGGCCGACAGCATCGACGACAATATTGGCGGCTACGACATCGGCGCCAACCTGATCGACGGCGGTGCGGGCAACGACACCATCTGGAACGGCGGCGGCAACGACACCGTCTATGGCGGCGATGGCGACGACATCATCGACGACCACAACAGCGGCGACATTGCCGGGGATTCGTCGCTGTTCGGTGACGCGGGCAATGACACCATCTGGGCGGGCGGTGGCAGCGATACGCTTTATGGCGGCACCGGCAATGACGCGCTGTATGGCGAGAATGGTGCCGACACCTTTGTGGTGCAGGACGGCTGGGGCCAGGACACCATCGGCGGCGGATCGGTGGATGCCGCCATCGACACCCTTGACATGTCAGCCGTCACCGTGCCGCTGACCGTCACCTTCACCGATGTCAACTATGGCACCATCACCGACGGCACCAACAACATTACCTTCCTCAACGTCGAGCGCATCATCACCGGGACCGGCGCCGACAGCGTGAACGCGACGCTCGACACCGATGGTGGCATCCTGGAAACCGGGGCGGGCAACGATACCGTGACCGGCAGCAGCGGTGCCGACACCATCCTTGCGGGCGACGGCAACGATGTGGTGACCGGCGGAGCGGGCAACGACAGCATCGACGCCGGGGCGGGCGCCGACAGCGTCATCGGCGGCGCCGGGGCCGACAGCATCGCGCTGGGCGACGGCAATGACACGCTGTCGATGACCGCTTCGGACGGGCTGGCCGATACCATCGACGGCGGTTCCGGCAACGACAGCATCAACCTCGGCACCGGCGGGTCGGGCAATGACGTGGTCTATGGCGGCGTCGGCAACGACACGTTGACCACGCAATACGATCTGGGCGGCGGCAACGACACGCTTTATGGCGGCGACGGCCGCGATGTGTTCGTTGCCGGTGCCGGTGACAGCATCGTCGGCGGCGAGGGTGGCGACGATTTCGACACCATCGACCTTTCAACCATCCCTGCCGCGGCCAGCATCACCCTGACCGGCAACGGCACCGGCACCGCCAGTAGCGGCGGCTATACTCTGGCCTTCACCGAGGTCGAGGCGATCACCGGCACAGCACTTGCCGACACCATCAATGGCGCTGCCGACTCCTGGGGGATGACCTATTCAACGGGCGCGGGGAATGATGTCGTCACCGGCGGCTCGGGTGCCGACAGCATCAGTGGCGGCGACGGCAACGACAGCCTTGTCGGCGGCGCGGGCAACGACACGGTGGATGGTGGCACCGGCAATGACACGCTGGATGGCGGTGCGGGCAATGACCTGCTGCTGGGCGGTGCGGGCACCGACAGCTTTGCGCTGCAGGACGGGTTCGGCAACGACACCCTTGTCGGCGGCGAAAGCGTGGGCGACTGGGATCAGCTGTCGCTTGCCGCCCTGACCGCGCCGGTCAGCATCACCTACACCGGCGCCGACACCGGCACATTGATCGGCGCTGGCGGCGCGGTCACGTTTTCCGAGATCGAATCCTGGGTTCTGACCGCGGGTGCCGACAGCCTGGATGCCGCCCTGGCCACCACCACGATCGAGGTGTTTGGTGGCTTGGGCAACGATACCATCACCACCGGCTCGGGTGACGATTTCATCAATGCCAGCACCGGGGCAGGCACCGACGCCAACCTGATCCATTCCGGTGCCGGCAACGACTATATCGCCACCTCGGCGGGGAATGACACGATCTACGCCGGTTCCGGCAATGACACGGTTGCCGGTGGCGCGGGGGATTCGACGGTTTACGGCGATGCGGGCAATGACTTCATTGCCGGATATGCCGGCAACGATGTGATCGACGGCGGCGACGGCAACGACTCGCTTTATGGCGGCGACGGCAATGACGTGCTGACAGGCGGCGCAGGAAGTGACGTGATTTCCGCGGGTGCCGGATCGGACCTGATCAATGTCAATGCCGCAGCGGGGGTCGATAGCATCGACGGCGGCGCCGACTGGGATCAGTTGGTGTTTCTTGGTGATATCGGCGGGCCGGGGGTGTCGGTCAGCTTTACCGGTGCCACCGCCAATTACAGCTATGCCGGTGGCGGCTCGGGCAATGCCACCGGGTTCGAAAACTACACCCTGACCGCCAACGCCGATGTGTTCGACGCCTCGGGCGCCAGCGGCGCGGTGACGGTGGCGGGCGGGGCTGGCAATGACAGCATCACCGGCAGCATCGGGGCCGACTATCTGGCGGCGGGCGACGGCAACGACACGGTTTCCGGCGGCGACGGCGCCGACATCCTGAACGGCGATGCGGGCAACGATCTGCTTTTCGGCGGCGCCGGCGATGACATGGTGTTGCTGGGCGTGGGCAATGACACCGGCTATGGCGGCGACGGCAACGACCTGATCAACTCGAACGGTGGCGCCTCGCTGCTGTATGGCGGGGCGGGCAACGACACGCTGCAAGGCGGCGCTGGCGACGACACCATGTATGGCGGCACGGGTGCCGACCTGTTCCAGTCGTCGATGGACAATGACACCATCGTCATCGAGAACGGTTTCGGCAACGACACCATCGACGCGGGCTGGAGCGGCACGGATTTCGACACTGTCGATCTGTCGGCAGTCACAGCGCCTCTGACCGTGACCCTGAGCGGCACCGGCGCGGGCAGCATCACCGATGGCACCGACACCATCAGCTTCAGCAATGTCGAGCATCTGATCCTTGGGTCAGGCGCCGATGTGGTTTACGGCGGCGCCGATGCCGGGGGTCTGGTGATCGACGGCCTTGGCGGTGGTGACACCATCACCGGCGGCTCGGGTGCCGACAGCATCAGTGGCGGTGACGGCAATGATTCGGTCAGCAGCGGGTCCGGCAACGATGTGCTGACCGGCGGCGATGGTTTCGACACGCTGGCGGGCGGTGCGGGCAACGACCTGATCGACGGCGGCGCCGATGGGGATGTGCTGCTGGTGGGGCAGGGTGGTGGCGTCGATACCATCACCGGCGGCGAAACCGGTTTTGATCAGGACCAGCTGCAATTCGGCGGCACCACCGAAGGCGTCAACGTCACCTTCACCGGCACCGAGGCGGGCAGCTACAGCTATGCCAGCGGCGGCAGCGGCAGCTTCACCGGCATCGAACAACTCAACGGCACCGATCTGGCCGACACGATCAACGGCGCCGCCGCCACCGGCCCGCTGACGTTCTTCGGCATGGACGGCAATGACCTGATCTCAGGCGGCGCTGGCGGCGACCTGCTCAGCGGTGACGCCGGCAATGATACCCTGGCCGGTGGGGCGGGCGAGGATTTTGCCGATGGCGGCGCGGGAAATGACCTGCTGTCGGGCAACGACGGCTTTGACACTCTGTCAGGCGGCGAGGGCGACGACACGCTGCTGGGCGGCACGGGCGATGACGTTCTGCTGGGCGATCTGGGCAACGACTCGCTGCAGGGCGACGCCGGCAATGACCTGCTGGACAGCGGCGATGGCGATGACACGGTGACCGGCGGCGTCGGCGACGACACGCTGGGCACCGGCAGCGGCGCCGATCTTCTTGTTCTGACCACCGACGGCGGCACTGATCTGGTCACCGATTTCGACATCACGCTGGTGGACGGCTTCACCAATGACCAGCTGGACGTTTCGGACCTGCATGATCTGGGCGGCAATGCGGTTCACAGTTGGAACGTGCAGGTCACCGACGATGGCAATGGCAACGCTCTGCTGACCTTCCCGGGGGGCGAGCAGATCATCCTGTTCGAGGTGCCTCCGGCGCTGGTGAGCAGCGGCAACATGCTCAATGCCATGGGGATTCCCTGTTTCGCCACCGACACCCGCATCCTGACGCCGCAGGGCGAGCGGTTGGTGCAGGATCTGCGCGCCGGTGATCTGGTGCAGACGCTGGACGATGGCCCGCAGCCGGTGCTTTGGGCCGGTGGGCGGCAGATCGGGGCGGTGGAACTGGCGGCGCGGCCGGAACTGCGGCCGGTGCTGATCCGCGATGGCGCGCTGGGCAACCGGGGCGATCTGCTGGTCTCGCCGCAGCATTGCCTGCTGGTGGAACGTGACGGCGCCGAGGTGCTGGTACGGGCGCGGCATCTGGCGCAGCGCGGCGAGGGCCGGTTCCGGGTGGCCAAGGGGCGGCGCGTGGTCGGCTATCACCACTTCCTGCTGCGCCGCCATGCCATCGTCTTTGCCAATGGGGCGGCAACGGAATCCATGTATCCCGGCCGCCAGGCGCTGTTGGCACTGGGGCCGCGGGTTTGTGCCAGCCTGATTCGGCTTTGGCCGGCGCTGGCACCGGTTCTGGCCGGATCCGTTGCGGCATCCGCGGTCTATGGCGATCCCGCGCGCCCGGTTCTGCTGCGCAAACAGGCGGAAAAACTGGACATTGTGCGTCCGGCAAGCGATGCGGTGATGGGCTGCCCGTTCTGAGCGCCGCACCCCGCGCGCTGCGGTCTTTCGGCAGGCGCAAATTTCCGCCCAAACGCTTTGAACCCGTTGTGACAGAACCGCGGGGGCCGCATTTCGCGCCCGATGTGTCGGATTTCGCCCAAAGGTTTCGCGCGCCGCCGTCCAGCATCCGCGCTGTGACAAGGTCGTTGCATTGCGCGGGCCAATTCGCTTAACTCGGGTCAACAAGAGCGCAGGACACCTGCCGATCAATGGGGAGACTGGGGTGGCTTCTGAAACCCGCACCGACAGCTTTGTCGTTTTCGACCACGTGCAGAAAAGCTATGACGGTGAACAACTGGTCGTCAAAGACCTGAACCTGACCATCGGCAAGGGCGAGTTTCTGACCATGTTGGGGCCGTCAGGCTCGGGCAAGACCACCTGCCTGATGATGCTGGCGGGGTTCGAAACCGCAACCAATGGCGAGATCCGGCTGGATGGCCGCAACATCAACCTGGTGCCGCCGCACAAGCGCGGCATCGGCATGGTGTTCCAGAACTACGCGCTGTTCCCGCACATGACGGTGGGGGAAAACCTGGCCTTCCCGCTGGAAGTGCGCGGCATGGGCAAGGCCGACCGCGAGGTGAAGGTCAAGCGCGCGCTGGACATGGTGCAGATGGGCGCCTTCATCAACCGCCGCCCGGCGCAGCTTTCGGGTGGCCAGCAGCAGCGGATTGCGCTGGCGCGGGCGCTGGTGTTTGACCCGGGTCTGGTGCTGATGGACGAACCGCTGGGCGCGCTGGACAAGCAGTTGCGCGAGCATATGCAGTTCGAGATCAAGCACTTGCACGAAAGCCTTGGCATCACGGTGGTCTATGTGACGCATGATCAGGGCGAGGCGCTGACCATGTCGGACCGCATCGCCGTGTTCAACGATGGCCGCATCCAGCAGCTTGCCAGCCCGTCGGATCTGTATGAACGCCCTGACAACAGCTTTGTCGCGGGCTTCATCGGCGAGAACAACAAGCTTGATGGCACCATCGAGGATATCGTCGGCGGTCGCGCCCTGGTGCGGCTGGTCACCGGCGAATTGATCGACGCGACGCCGGTCAACGTCACCCACAAGGGGCAGGCGACGCTGGTGTCGATCCGCCCCGAGCGGGTGGAATTCAAGCCCGAGATGCTGCCCGCCGACGCCCATACCATCGAGGCCGAAGTGCTGGAATTCATCTACATGGGCGATCTGTTCCGCACCCGGCTTCGGGTGGCGGGGTCTGACGAATTCGTGATCAAATGCCGCAACACCCAAGGCCAGCGCGTGCTGGCACCGGGCGAGAAAATCCGCATCGGCTGGGCGCCTGCCGACGCGCGGGCACTTGATCCGCTGTGATACCGCCTGCGGGCGGGACTGCCGCAGCTTGCGGCCAACTTCAGAAACGACATTAAACAAGGGAGCTAACTGAATGAAAAAACTGCTGATCCTGTCCACCGCCCTGACGGGTGTGGGCTTTGCCGCCCATGCCGATATCACCGTGATGTCCTGGGGCGGGTCTTACGAGACCAGCCAGGTCGAGGCCTACAACAAGCCCTTCACCGCCGCCACCGGCACCCCGGTGATCATGGTTGCGGTCGATAACCCCGCCACCCCGATCAAGGCGCAGGTCGAAGCCGGCAACGTCACCACCGATGTGGCCGACGTGGAATATGCCGACGCGATCCGCCTGTGCGACGAGGGTCTGCTGGAGCCGATCGACGCCTCCACGCTGCCTGCAGCCCCCGATGGCACCTCGGCCGCCGATGACTTCCTGCCCGGCGCCGTGACCGAATGTGCAGTGGCGACCATCGTGTTCTCGACCAACTTCGCCTACGATTCGACCAAGTTCCCCGGCGACAAGCCGACCACCATTGCCGACCTGTTCGACACCACCAAATTCCCCGGCAAGCGCGGTCTGCGCAAGGGCGCCAAAGCCAACCTGGAAATGGCGCTGATGGCCGATGGTGTGCCGGCGGCCGATGTCTATGCCACGCTGTCCACCCCGGAAGGCGTTGACCGCGCCTTTGCCAAGCTCGACACCATCAAGAAGGATGTGGTCTGGTGGGAAGCCGGTGCGCAGCCGCCGCAACTCTTGGCCGATGGCGAAGTGGTGATGGCGACCGGCTACAACGGCCGGTTCTTTGCCGCCACCGTGGCCGAGGGCAAGCCCTTCGTCGCGGTCTGGGATGGCCAGGTCTATGAATACGACCTGTTCGTGATCCCGAAGGGCGCGCCCAACAAGGACGCGGCGATGGAATACGTGCGCTTTGCCACCGACACCCAGCGTCTGGCCGATCAGGCCAAATACATCAGCTACGGCCCGGCCCGCAAATCCTCGGGGGCGCTGGTTGGCATGTATCAGGACGGCAAGACCGAGATGGCACCGCATATGCCGACCTCGGCGGTCAACCTGACCAACGCGCTGGCCTCCAGCTATGAGTTCTGGGTTGACCGGGATTCCGAGCTGAACGAGCGTTTCAACGCCTGGCTGGCGGCGAACTGACCTTACACGGGCGCGGGGGCAACCTCGCGCCCGGTTTTTCCCCGAAGGATGCAAGATGGCCGAGCTTTCCGCCGCAGCCCCCCTGACCACCGCCGATGGCCGCCCGCTGAAGGCGGCACTGGCCTCGGCGCAGGCCCGCGCCCGCCGCAGGGCCTTTGTGCTGGTGCTGCCGCTGCTGGCCTTCGTGCTGCTGACCTTCATCCTGCCGATCGGGCAGATGCTGTATCGCTCGGTCTACCATGACGGATTTTCCTCGGCCGCGCCGCAACTGGCGGCCTGGTTTGATGCCAACCCCGAGGGCACCGCGCCCGACGAGGCCGCCTTTGCCGCCCTTGCCGCCGATCTGAAACAGATGAAGGCCGACAAGAGCGCAGGCGAGGCGGGCACCCGGATCAACTACAACGTTTCCGGCACCCGGTCCTTGTTCACCTCGACCGCCCGCGCCGCCGACAAGCTGGAACCGCCCTACCGCGAGGCGCTGCTGGCGCTGGACGCCAAATGGGGCCAGCCGATTATCTGGCAGGCGATGCGCTCGGCCGCCTCGCCCTACACCTCGGATTTCTATCTGGTCGCCACCGACCGCGAGCGTGATGCCAGCGGCAAGGCGGTCAAGGTCGCGGAGAACGAGCGGATTTATTTGTATCTGTTCTTCAAGACCTTCTGGCTGTCGGGGCTGATCACCGGCATCTGCCTGGTGCTGGCCTTCCCGATCGCGCATCTGCTGGCAACGCTGCCGATGGCCAAATCCAACCTGCTGATGATTCTGGTGCTGCTGCCATTCTGGACCTCGCTGCTGGTGCGCACGACCTCGTGGATGGTGCTGCTGCAGGGGCAGGGGGTGGTGAACAACGTGCTGGTGGCGCTGCATCTGATCGACGATCAGGGCCGCCTGGCGATGATCAACAACGAGACCGGCACCATCATTGTGATGACGCATATCCTGCTGCCGTTCATGATCCTGCCGCTGTATTCGGTGATGCGCACCATCCCGCCGTCCTATGCGCGCGCCGCGCGCTCGCTGGGGGCGACAAGCTGGACCACGTTCCGCCGCATCTATCTGCCGCAGACCCTGCCGGGCATTGGTGCCGGCGGGCTGCTGGTGTTCATCCTTGCCGTGGGTTACTACATCACCCCGGCGCTGGTCGGCGGTGCCGATGGTCAGATGATCTCGAACCTGATCAAGTTCCACATGGACAAATCCAACTGGTCGCTGGCTGCCGCCCTGGCCGCGCTGCTGCTGGCGGGGGTGCTGCTGCTGTACTGGCTGTATGACCGGCTGATCGGCATCGACAACCTGAAGCTGGGATGAGGCGATGACCGCTGGTTTCTTCCTGACAGAAATACCCACCCGCAGCCGGGCTCTGCGGCAGAGGAGTCCGATCTGATGGCGCTTCCGGTTTACGCGACCCCGCTGGAGCGGGCCTGGCATGTCACCTACAAGGCGATCTGCGTGGCGATCTTCGTGTTCCTGATCTCGCCGATCCTGATCGTGATCCCGCTGTCGTTCAACGCCGAGGCCTATTTCACCTTCACCGACAAGATGCTGGCCTTCGATCCGGCGGGCTATTCGATGCGCTGGTATGACACCCTGCTGACCTTCGGCATGCCCTCGCCGGACGGGGTGCGCGATGTCGGCTGGTGGCAGCAGGCCTGGGAAAACTCGACCTGGATCAAGGCCGCCAAGAACTCGGTGATCATCGGCTTCTGGTCCACCATTCTGGCGACGGTGCTGGGCACGTTGGCAGCCTTAGGTCTGTCGCGGCGCGAGATGCCGTATCGGCGGCTGGTGATGGCGCTGCTGATCTCGCCGATGATCGTGCCGATCATCATCATCGCCACCGGGCTGTTCTTCTTCTATTCCGACCCCTGTTCGCCGCTGGCCTGGTTTGGCATCGACCTGAACTGCGGTCGGCTGACCAGCACCTATACCGGTGTGATCATGGCGCATGCCACTTTGGGCATCCCCTTCGTGATCATCACCGTCACCGCCACACTGGTCAGTTTCGACCAGTCTCTCAGCCGCGCCGCCGCCTCGCTGGGGGCCAGCCCGTCGAAGACTTTCTTCAAGGTGATGCTGCCGCTGATCCTGCCCGGCGTGGTGTCGGGGGCGCTGTTCGCCTTTGTCACCTCGTTCGACGAGGTGGTGGCGGTGCTGTTCATCGCTGGCCCCGATCAGCAAACCATCCCGAGGCAGATGTGGAACGGCATCCGCGAGCAGATCAGCCCGGCGATCCTGGCGGTGGCGACGATTCTGGTGGCGATCTCGATTGCGCTGCTGGCAACGGTAGAGCTGTTGCGGCGGCGGTCGGAACGGCTGCGCGGCGTCACCCCGCGCTGACCAAAATCCTTCGAAGGATTTTGCAAGATTTTTGCAAAAATCTTGGCTCCCGGTCGTCAGGGCAGGATTTGCAACCACATCCAGATCGTGCCGATCGAGGCGGCGGTGGCCAGCAGCACCGCCGAAGCCGCCACCCGCCGCCCCGCGCCATACATGTGCGCGAAAAGATAAGCATTCACCCCCGGCGCCATCGAGGCGGTGACCACCGCCGACCGCATCTGCGCCGTATCCAGCCCGATCACCCAGCGCCCCAGCCCGTAGGTGATCGCCGGATGCAGCAGCAAGGATATCACGCAGACCATGGCAATCGCCGCCTTGTCGCCCTCGGGGTGATAGCGCAGCAGCACCCCGCCCAGCCCGAACAGCGCCACCGGAATAGCCGACCGCGCCATCATCTCCACCGCCGCCCAGACCGTGCCGGGCAGCGGCAGGCCGCTAAGGTTGACGATGAAGCCCGCGGTGATGCCCAGCACCAGCGGCTGCGAAAAGATCGCCTTCAGCACTTGGCTCACCAGCTTGCCCGCAGGCACGCCCTGACCATGGCTGCGGGCAAGCTCCATCGCGGTGATGCCGATGGCATACAAAAGCGGCGAGTGGATCGAGATGATGGCGATATTGCCCGCCAAAGCGTCCGCGCCATAGGCCCGCTCGGTGATCGGCAGGCCCAACAGCAGCGAGTTGGAAAACATGCAGGCAAAGCCGATGGCGACCGCATCGGTGGCATTGCGGCCAAACAGAGTGCGGGCGCCGAAAAACCCAAGGGCAAAGCCGCCGATGGCCCCGGCGTAGAAGCTGGCGAACAGGCCGGGGTCGTAGGTCGCGGCCAGGTCCATCTGCGAAATGGATTTGAACAGCAGCGTCGGCACCGCGAAGTTTTGCGCAAAGCGCATCACCCCATCCACCGCGCTTTCGGCAAACAGCCCGGCGCGGGCGGCGGCATAGCCGAAACCGATCAGCAGGAACACCGGCAGGATCACGTCGAGCAAGGCGCTCACGCGGGCAACTCGATTACCATGCCGTCATGGGCGGGGCGGATATGCGGCGGCAGATCAGCCTCCAGCCGCGCAAAATCAAGGTCGATGTGCATGTTGGTGATCACTGCGCGGGCAGGCTTGGCACGGCCAATCCACTCCAGCGTCAGCGCCAGATGCGCATGCGTCGGGTGCGGCTTGTAGCGCAGCGCATCGACCACCCAGACCTGCAAGCCGTCCAGCAGCGGCCAGCTTTCCTCGGGGATACGCACCGCATCGGGCAGATAGGCCAGCCCGCCCACCCGGAACCCCAGCGCGTCGATCGAGCCGTGATCGGCCACGAAGGGCTGCAACACCATATCCCCCCCGGCGCCGCCAACGGTGATTGGCCCGTCGATCAGGTGCAGGTCCAGAATCGGCGGGTAGGGCGAGCCTTCGGGCTGCACGAAGGCATAGCCGAAGCGTTCCAGCAGTTCGGCGCGGGTCGGCGCGTCGGCCCAGACATCCAGCCGTCGGCGCAGGTTGAACACGATCTGCCGCAGGTCGTCGATGCCATGCATGTGGTCGGCGTGGCTGTGGGTATAAACCACGCCATCCAGCGCCCCGACGCCCGCATCCAGCAGTTGCGCGCGCATGTCGGGCGAGGTGTCGATCAGCACGCGGGTGGTGCCTTGCGGGCCGATCTGTTCCAGCAGCAAGGAGCAGCGGCGGCGGTGGTTCTTCGGGTTGGTGGGGTCGCAAGCCCCCCAGTCGCCACCCAGCCGTGGCACGCCGCCCGACGAGCCGCAGCCGAGGATGGTGGCGCGAAGTCCTTGAAATTGCGCGCTCATCCGGCGGCCTTCCAGAACAGCCGGTCGAAATTGGCCGATGTTGCGGCGGCGAAATCGGCCAAGGGCAGCCCGAACAGTGCCGCCCCGGTGGCGGCGGTATCGGCGGTATAGGCCGGCTCGTTGCGCCGCCCGCGATGCGGGATCGGCGCAAGGTAGGGGCTGTCGGTCTCTAGCAGGATGCGGTCCAAGGGTGCTGCGGCGAAAATCTCGCGCAGTTCGGCGGATTTCGGGAAGGTGGCGATGCCCGACATCGACAGATAAAAGCCAAGGTCCAGCGCCGCCCGGCCGAGTTCGGCGCTGGAGGAAAAGCAGTGCATCACGCAACTGAACGCGCCCGCCCGGTGCTCGGCGGCCAGTATCCGCGCCATGTCGTCGTCGGCATTGCGGGCGTGGATGATGAGGGGCAGGCGGGTCTGCCGTGCGGCCTCGATATGCACCGCAAGGCTGGCCTGCTGGGCCAGTTTGCTGTCGGCGGAATAGTGGTAGTCCAGACCGGTCTCGCCGATGCCGACGAATTTCGGATGCGCCGCCAGCGCCACCAGGTCCTCGACCCGCACGATTGCATCTTCGCCCGCCCGCATCGGATGCACCCCGGCAGCGTAGAACACGCCCGCATGGCCTTCGGCAATCGCCCGCACCTGCGGCTCCAGGTGCAGCCGGGTGCAGACGGTGACCATGCGGGTCACCCCTGCGGCCCGCGCCCGCGCGATCACGTCCGGCAATTCATTGTCGAAATCGGGAAAGTCGAGGTGGCAATGGCTGTCGACGATCTGCGGCGCTGGGGTCATGGCTTACCTTTGGGCGAGCAGTGCCGCCGTCTCGTCGATCTTCAGGATCATATCCAACAGAAGGGCGGCAGGGTCAAGGTTGACCGCCTTGCCGCGCCGCGCCCGCAGGCCAAGCGATTGCGCCAGGTCGGCCCAGATCCGGGCGGCGGTGGGGGTGGGGGCAAGGCGGGCGATCAGCGCGGCCTCGCCCGGGCAAGCCTCGGGCGGGCAGTGGCCAAGGGTTCCGGCACGGGCAAGCCGGGCCAGCAAAAGGTCGATCAGCGTCACCAAGAGGTCAAAGCGCGGCTCGTTGCCGCGACCAGCGCCCAGTTCGGCCAGCGCCAGGGCCCTGGGGCGGTCCAGCCGGGGCAGGGTGGCCATCAGCGCGATCAGGCTGCGGTAATGCGTAAGCCCCTCCAGCGTGCCCAGTTGCAGGGCCTGCCCGACCGAGCCGCCCGCGAGTTCGGCCAGCGCCGCCACATCGCGGTCGGCCACATCCGCCCCGGCCTGCGCCAGGGCGGCGGCCAGCGGCTCGGGCGGCAGGGTTGTCAGGCGCAACTCGCGGCAGCGCGAGCGGATGGTGGGCAGCAGGCGGAACGGCTGGTGGCTGACCAGCAGCAGGGTGACGCCTGCCGGGGGTTCTTCCAGCAGCTTCAGCAGGGCGTTGGCGGCACCGGGGTTCATCTCGTCGGCGCTGTCGATGATGGCGACGCGGCGGCCACCATCGGCAGCGGAGAGGCTGAAAAAGCTTTTCATCTGGCGGACTTCATCCACCCGGATATCGGCGGAAAGCCCGGTGCCGGTGGAGTTCTTGCCACGGCGCAGCAGGAACAGCCGGCCTTCCGAGAGCGCCGCCATCCGGCGGGCTACCGGGTGGTCGGGCGAAATGTCCAGAGAGTCGGGCGGCGGCGGGGCGAACATGCCGCCGTCGTTTTCCGGCGTCGCCAGCAGGAACCGCGCGATCTTCCAGGCGAGGGTGGCCTTGCCGACGCCGCGCGGGCCGGAAATCAGCCAGCCATGGTGCAACCTTCCGGCGTTGAAATTACCCAGAAATTCCGCCTGTGCGGCGGCATGGCCGATCAGCGTGGTGGTTTCCCGCGGATGCGGCGCGCCTTCGATGCGGTCGGGTTCGGGCAGGTCTTCCGGGGCCAGCGCCATGGTCTAGGCCAGCGCCAGATGCGCAAGGGCATGGCCCAGCACATCGGCGGCCACGGCCTCGGGCGGGCGGTTGCCGTCGATCACCCGGAAGCGTTCGGGATGCGCCGCAGCCAGTGCCAGAAACCCCGCCCGCATCTTGATTTGCAGCGCCAGCCCCATGTCTTCAAAGCGCTGCTCGGCCCCGGCCCGCGCCACCGCCCGGTTCAGCCCCAGCGCCGGGTCCAGATCAATCAGCAGCGTCAGGTCAGGCTCGACCCCGATCATCAGATCGTGCAGCCGGTTCACCAGCGGCCCCAGATCGCCGCGCGAGATGCCCTGATACATCCGCGTGCTGTCGGCAAAGCGGTCGGTGATCACCACCTCGCCGCGCGCCAGGGCAGGGCGGATGGTCTTTTCCAGATGGTCGCGGCGGGCGGCGGTGAACAGCAGAATTTCGGTCTCCGCCGACCAGCGATCCGGGTCGCCCTCCAGCACCAGACGGCGGATTTCCTCGGCGCCGGGGCTGCCGCCCGGCTCGCGGGTCTGGCAGACGCTGTGGCCCAGTTTGCGCAGGCTTTCGGCCAGCAGCCGACTTTGCGTGCTTTTGCCGGAACCGTCGATGCCTTCGAAACTGATAAAGCGCCCCAAGGCCATGTCAGGAGGCCGCAGCCTCGGGCGGGAAGAACCGGGCTTGCAGCACCTTGGCGGCGGCGGTCAGACGGCCCAGAAAGCCGCCCTTGCCGACATCGGCCTCGGCCACCAAGGGCACGCGGGCGTCGGGCATGTTGGGGATGTGCAGCACCAGTTCGGCCACTTCGTCGCCCTTGGCAATCGGCGCCTGCAGCGGCCCGGTATAGACCACTTCGGCGCTCATCTGATCTTGCACCAGCGCGGGCAACAGCCGGGTCACGTCGGCGGCGGGCACCAGACCCACGGTCGCAGCATCGCCCAGCCAGACCTCGGCCTCGGCCACCCGCACCCCGGACTTGGCCACGGTTTTCAGCGCGAACTGGCGAAACGCCCAGTTGACGATCCGCTCGGATTCCTCGGCCCGCGCGGTTTCCGACGGCAGCCCGGTGATGGCAAACACGATGCGCCGGTTGCCCTGCACCGCCGAACCAACCAGGCCATAGCCCGCCTCGGTGGTGTGGCCGGTTTTCAGCCCGTCGGCGCCGATGTTCAGCTTCAGCAGCGGGTTGCGGTTGAAGCGGTTCTCCACCGCGCGGTCGGCGTAATTGTATTCGGTCTCGGCAAACACCGGATAATATTCGGGAAATTCCTCGATCAGCCTTGTGGCAAGCAGGCCCAGATCGTGCATGCTCATCCGATGCGAGGGATCAGGCATGCCGGAAGCATTGGCGAAATGCGAGTTGGTCATGCCCAGAGCCTGCGCCCGCTGGCTCATCTGTTCGGCAAACGCCTCTTCGCTGCCCGCCAGCCCTTCCGCCACCACCACGCAGGCATCGTTGCCGGAGTTGATGATCATGCCATGGATCAGTTGTTCGACGGTCGGCCGGTCGGTTTCCTGCAGGAACATGGTCGAGCCACCCAGCGCCGTCATGCCCTTGGCGCGGGTCGAGACGGCGAATGTGGTGTCCATCGCCACCCGGCCATCGCGCAGCGCCTCGAACAGCATGTTGATGGTCATCAGCTTCGACATCGAGGCCGGCGGCACCGCGACATCGGCGTTCTTGTCCATCAGCACGGTGTGCGTGGTCAGGTCATAGACCCAGGCATTGCTGGCCTGGGTGTCGAAGGCCTGCGCGGGCAGGGCGGTCAGCAGGGCCAGGAAAAGCATCAGGCGGTGCAGCATGGCAGGTGCCCCCATGGGTCAGCGGGTGAAATAGGCGTCTGTGAAGCCAAGGCCCTTGACCTTGGCCAGAAGCGCGGCCTTGTCGCCGCTGCCCTTGGCCACCACGCTCCAGAACGCCTTGCCCTGGGTGGTGCCGGGGCGGATGTCAAAGGCCACACCGGCCTTTTTCAGCGCATCGGCGGCACGTTTGGCATTGGCCTCGACACTGAAGATGCCGATCTGGAGGGTGTGCTGGGTGCCGCTGGCGGCAGGGGGTGCGGGCTGTTCCACCGCTGCCGGGGCCGCGGCCACCGGGGGCGTGGTGGCGTCCACCTCGTCCAGCGCCGCACCGGCCACGGCCACGGCATCCAGCGACGTGGTTTCGACGGTCTCGGCGGCATCCAGGATCGGCTTGCTGGCGTCGGGTTCCACCGCCGGCGCTTCTTCGCGGCGCAGGGCGGTGACGTTCAGCTTGCCCGGTTGCCCGGCCAGAAGCCCCAGCGCCGAGGCGGCATCGGACGAGATTTGCAGCTTCGGCCCCGGATTGTCGCGTTCCCGCCGGAACAGCGCGCCGATCACGAATTTGCCATTGCCGGGGTTGCGCAGGATCACCCGTTCCGGGTTCACCGCATCGGGCGAGGCGACCCAGACGCCGCCCAAGGACGGGCGGCCATCCCAAAGGGCCTCGTCGGTGACCTGAAACACCTCGGGTGCCTCGACGTCACGGTCCACCAGCCGCACCGAGGTGGCCGGGGCGGCACTTGCGTCAACCGCCGCGTCCTCCGCCGGTTTATCCTTTGGCGCAAAGGGGTTGCTGCCTGGCTGGCAAGCCATCAACCCGACACAGGCCACCAAGGTCAGAACCAGATTTCTGCCTGTCCCACTCGTCATTCCAAGCCCCCAATACTGCGCGTATTCTCTTGTCGCGCTTGTCGTGATCCGCCCGGCCGGACGGGTTCTGCCCTGCGCGCGTTGCGGCGCGTCGTGGCATCATAACGATTGCTCCCGCCCGAGGAAAGAGCCGAGGCCCGGTTCGGCGGAATTTGGCAGCAAATCAGGACGGTCGCGGTGCAGCCCGCCCTTCCAGAATCGCGGACGAACCGCTAGACGCAGCCCGTCGGAGGAGTGGCAGAGTGGTCTAATGCACCGGTCTTGAAAACCGACGTGGGGGGAACTCCACCGTGGGTTCGAATCCCACCTCCTCCGCCACGCGCAATCCTGGGTTGAAAATTCCGCGCTTTGGCGCCGGAATTTCGCGCTGTATCGCGGGGGGGGCGACCCGGCAAGGTGGTGAGACCGCCCAATTCAGGCCAATGAGCTGCAGCGGGCGTTCCTCAAAGCCGGAGGTTTGCCGCAGGGCCGTTGCGAACGGCACCTTCATCACCCTGCGGGTCTGCACGGCTCCGTCGCTGCCGAAGGGCTGTCGCCCACGCTTGCCGGTGCGCTTCGCCGTCCAGATCGTGTCAGGGTCAATCCAGATCGCCAGCGCGCCCCGACACTTGAGCGACTTGTTATATGCGGGCCAAATCAGGGTCTTGTGGCTTGCTTGAAGCGGGCAGAGGAGCCCGATTCATCGGCGCCGCCGGGGGCGTTCCCCTCGCCTTCGATCTGCTTCCCCCCGTGTTCCCCCAGCGCAGAACGAGAACAGCCCCCTTGCGGGATGGCTGGTAACTTCTTGCTTTTCTTGGGATTATTGGCTCCGGCGGTAGGGATCGAACCTACGACCAATTGATTAACAGTCAACTGCTCTACCGCTGAGCTACGCCGGAACACGTGGGCCGTATAGCAAGCAGAATCCGGGCCGTCCAGATGCATTTCAATTTAAATTGGCCCGGGATGCAGGTCGCGATCCGAGACGCGGGCGCGGGGCGAGATGTCCGTTGCGACATGCGGGGCTATGGAGGTTTTCGCTATTTATATCATGGGATTGGCAGGTAATTTCACCGCCTGTTCGGCGGCGGGGCAGCGGGCCGAGTTCACGGTGGCGGTGCCTTGTGATGTTCGGATCGGCATGGCTTTGTCGATCGGTGCCGTGCCAAACGGCTTGCTTGAACCGGATCGGGCACCCGTCGGTGATCGAGGTGCTGCAGCGGACGGCGGCAGGGTTCCAATTCACGAGGCATCGTTTGTCGGTCTGTTATCTGATTTGTGGATCGGGCCGACCAATCTGCTGCCCGACGCGACCGGCACAGGCCAGTGTTTCGCAGGGCCGATCCCGCCATCAGCCCGGCCAGCGCAGAAACCTGATCAAGCAGGCCCTGCGCAAAGTTTCATTGCGGTGGTCAGCGTCGGCGCATCCGGGCAATCGGAGTGACCGGGCAAGACCTGGTGCGCCTTCGGCCTGCGATCCGCCCGGATCGGGCGCGGCGCGGGGGAGGGTGGCAACGGCGCTGCACCGCGTGCCGCGCGCGTCTGCTCTTTCGCGCAGGCCCGGCTACGGGTAGGCTGGCCGCATGTTCGGTCTGTTGAAAACCCTTCTGCCCCGCAGCCTTTACGGCCGTGCCGCGCTGATTCTGATCGTGCCGATTGTCACGATCCAACTGGTGGTGTCGGTGGCGTTCATCCAGCGCCACTTTGAAAAGGTGACGCAGCAGATGACCGAAGGGGTGGGGATCGAACTGCGGGCGGTGCTGGCAGAGATGCAGACGGCACCGGCGGGTCAGCCCATGCCCGGCATTGCGCTGGCGCGCGCGCTGGAGTTTCGGCTGGAACGACCGGCGCAAGAGGTGGCGCAGACAGATGCCGTTGCTTTCTGGGATCTGCCCGGGCGCGTGGTGATCCGCACATTGCGCGAAGGCTTGCCGGGGCTGCGCGCCGCCGATCTGGAAAGCGACATTGGCGCTGTGCGGCTGCTGGTGGACACGGCAAGCGGGCCGGTGGTGATCACGCTGGACCGTCGCAGGGTGGCGGCGTCCAATCCGCATCAGCTTTTGGTGCTGATGATTGCGACCTCGGCGCTGATGACACTGATTTCCTATATTTTCCTGCGCAATCAGGTGCGGCCGATCAAGAAGCTGGCCGAGGTGGCCGAGGCGTTTGGCAAGGGTCGGCACGTTGTCTATCGGCCGCAGGGGGCGCTGGAGGTGCGGGCGGCGGGGCGTGCTTTCGTCGATATGCGTGCCCGGATCGAGCGGCAGATCGAGCAGCGCACGCTGATGCTTTCCGGGGTCAGCCACGATCTGCGCACGCCGCTGACCCGGCTGCGGCTGGGGCTGTCGATGCTGCCGGAGGATGCCGAAACGGCGGCTCTTCTGGGCGATGTGGCCGACATGGAGCGGCTGGTGGACGAGTTTCTGGCCTTTGCCCGCGGCGATGCCATGGAGGAAACCCAGCCGGTCAATGTGGCGGCTTTGGTGCAGCGGGTGGTGGAAAACGCCCAACGCGCAGGCCAGCCGGTGCAGTTGCGGCCAGAGGTGGGGCCAGGCGACTTCCTGGCCGAAGCCCGGTTGCGCCCGATGGCGATTGCCCGGGCGCTGGAGAACCTGATCGGCAATGCGGTGCGCTTTGGCACGCATGTCGAGGTGTCGCTGGTGCTGAGCGAGCAGCAGGTGCGCATCAGCGTCGAGGACGACGGCCCCGGTATTCCGCCCGAACTGCGGGACGAGGCGATGGCCCCCTTCACCCGGCTGGACCGCGCCCGCGACCCCAACCGCGGCGGCGGTGTCGGGCTGGGGCTGTCGATTGCCGCCGATATTGCCCGCAGCCATGGCGGTGCCCTGCGGCTGTCAGACAGCGAGGCTCTGGGCGGGCTGAAGGCGGAATTGCGGCTGGCGCGCTAAGGCCTGGCGCTCTGGCTCGGCACCGGCTGTTTCAGCGTGCCCGAGGTCAGCGGGGGCGGGCGAAATTGATCACCCAGGCCGGGCGCGCGCCATCGGCCAGGCCGACGCCGATCTCGGTCGCCCCTGCGGCAAGGATGTTGTCGCGGTGATGCGGCGAGTGCATCCAGAAATTCATCGCCTTTTCCGGCGTGTCAAAGCCCCAGCCGGTATTTTCTGCTGCCATCCGCAGTTTGTAGCCGCCGCGCCGCAGCCGCTGGCCAAGATCCGACCCGTCCGAGCCGACATGGCTGTAGCCGCCTTGGGCGGCGTTGTCGCAGGCATGGGCATGCGCCACCCGCTCCAGCTTGGCCGAGGGGCGCAATGCGGGCAGGCCGCGGGCGCGGCGCTCGGCGTTGATCAGCTTGACCAGTTGTGCGATCTGGCCTCTGGCGCGCGACGGCGCGGCGCACCGTCCCACCGCCGGGCGGTTGTCCGAAGGTGCCGCAGACTGTTGCTCGAACACCACGTTGGCGGCCAGGACCTGCGGCGCCGGTGCCATCACACCAGCCAGTGCCAGCGCAAGGCCTGCCAGCAGGGGCAAGCCCGTGCGTGATGGTTTTTGCATTGGCATCAGGGACTGCCCTTTCCGAAAGCACGTTCAGTGTTGCGACCGGTATGGCGACGGAAGCCGCCAGATTGATGGTGCAATATGGACAGTTTCATGACCGCGGCGCAACTCTGGCGCGATTGCATCGGCGGCTTTCCCGCGCAGGCCCCCTCGGGGGTTCGGATTTCATCTGCGCCGCCGCGCCGCCTTCGGCACGCGAAAACCGGTGCCTGCCCTTGCAGCCTCTGGCGCGCGACACTAAGACTTGAGTAATTCCTCGGCGGTATCCGTATCCATCAGACAACAGGCAGGCGCAGATGAGAGACCCGATCGACCACTACATGAATACCCTCGTGCCGATGGTGGTCGAACAGACCAGCCGCGGCGAGCGGGCCTATGACATTTTCAGCCGGATGCTGAAGGAACGCATCATCTTTCTGTCCGGCCCGGTGCATGACGGCATGTCGGCGCTGATCTGCGCGCAACTGCTGTTCCTTGAGGCGGAAAACCCGACCAAGGAAATCAGCATGTACATCAACAGCCCCGGCGGCGTGGTGACCTCTGGCCTGTCGATCTATGACACCATGCAATACATCAAGCCGCGAATCTCCACGCTGGTGATCGGACAGGCCGCCTCGATGGGCAGCCTGCTGCTGACCGCCGGGCAGAAGGGCATGCGCTTCTCGTTGCCCAACAGCCGGGTGATGGTGCACCAGCCCTCGGGCGGCTATCAGGGGCAGGCCACCGACATCATGATCCACGCCCAGGAAACCCAGAAGCTGAAAGACCGGCTGAACGGCATCTATGTCAAACACACCGGCCAGCCGATGGAAGCGGTGGTGGCGGCGCTGGAGCGTGACAACTTCATGTCGGCCGAAGATGCGAAGTCCTGGGGCCTGATCGACGAGATCGTTGAAAGCCGTGGCAAGGCCGAAGAGACGCCGAAATAGGCAAGAGCCTGAGAAAGCAGCCTTTCCGGGGCAGGCGCCATGCCCCGGGGCGGCAATCCGCTCGTGCAATGCGCGGGCAATGTGACCCAAGGCCCCGCGGGGCGATTTGACATTGTGAAGGCGCGGGCCTTGGCCTAGACTTTCTGAACATGGCCGGGCCCTTCGGGGCGGCGCACTGCAGAGGATGACCATGGCGAACAATTCTGGCAGCGACAGCAAGAACACCCTGTATTGCTCGTTCTGTGGCAAGAGCCAGCATGAGGTCCGCAAGCTGATTGCCGGCCCAACCGTGTTCATCTGCGACGAATGTGTCGAGCTGTGCATGGACATCATCCGCGAGGAAACCAAGGCAACCGGGCTGAAAGCCAGCGATGGCGTGCCCACCCCGCGCGACATCTGCAAGGTGCTGGACGACTATGTGATCGGCCAGATCCATGCCAAGCGGGTGCTGTCGGTGGCGGTGCACAACCACTACAAGCGGCTGAACCATTCGTCGAAAACCGACATCGAGCTGTCGAAATCCAACATCCTGCTGATCGGCCCCACCGGCTGTGGCAAGACCCTGCTGGCGCAAACCCTGGCGCGAATCCTCGACGTGCCCTTCACCATGGCCGACGCCACGACGCTGACCGAAGCCGGTTACGTCGGTGAGGATGTCGAGAACATCATCCTGAAACTGCTGCAAGCCAGCGAATACAACGTCGAGCGGGCGCAGCGCGGCATCGTCTATATCGACGAAGTCGATAAAATTACCCGTAAATCGGACAACCCGTCGATCACCCGCGACGTGTCGGGCGAGGGCGTGCAGCAGGCGCTGCTGAAGATCATGGAGGGCACCGTGGCTTCGGTGCCGCCGCAGGGCGGGCGCAAGCATCCGCAGCAGGAGTTCCT
Organism: Rhodobacter ferrooxidans; assembly: GCF_000176015.1. Classification (GTDB taxonomy): domain Bacteria; phylum Pseudomonadota; class Alphaproteobacteria; order Rhodobacterales; family Rhodobacteraceae; genus Pseudorhodobacter_B; species Pseudorhodobacter_B ferrooxidans. The sequence goes on from NZ_ACYY01000008.1 coordinate 65,490, forward strand.
GCAGGTGGATACCACCAACATCCTGTTCATCTGCGGCGGGGCGTTCTCGGGTCTGGAAAAGATCATCGCGCAGCGCAACAAGGGCTCGGCCATCGGCTTTGGCGCCGAGGTCAAGGGCCCCGAGGATCGCGGCGTTGGCGAGTTGTTCAAGGAACTGGAGCCGGAGGATCTGCTGAAATTCGGCCTGATCCCGGAATTCGTCGGCCGTCTGCCGGTGATCGCCACGCTGACTGATCTGGACGAGGCGGCGCTGGTCACCATCCTGACCGAGCCGAAGAACGCGCTGGTCAAGCAATACCAGCGGCTTTTCGAGATTGAAGGTGTCACGCTGACCTTCACTCCCGACGCGCTGGTGGCGATTGCCAAGCGGGCGATCAAACGCAAGACCGGCGCGCGGGGCTTGCGATCGATCATGGAGGATATCCTGCTGGATACCATGTTCGAACTGCCGGGCATGGCGGGGGTGACCGAAGTGGTGGTGAAGGAAGACGCGGTGAACGCTGGGGCCAAGCCGCTGCTGGTGCATGCCGAAGCCAAGAAGGAAAAGGCGGCCTCGGCCTCCTGACCGCTTTTCCATCGCTGAAATCAGGCGGGCCATGGCCCGCCTTTTTCATGGCAGGGCTGAACCCACTGGACCTTGCCCGACCTTTCCGCCATATCAGGACAAACGATCCCGGAGGCCGCGCATGTATTTCCTCAAACGCCTGCTGACCTGGTGGAACAGCCAGACGCTGAACACCCAAATCTACACCTGGCGCAAGGGCGTGAAGGTCGGGAGCGATGAGCAGGGCAACATCTATTACCAGACCCGCGACGGCAAACGCCGCTGGGTGATCTATAATGGCGAGGCCGAGGCCAGCCGAGTGAACCCCGATTGGCATGGCTGGCTGCACCACACCTGGGACCAGCCGCCGACCACCGCCCCCCTGAAGCACAAGCCCTGGGAGGCACCGCATCAGGAAAACCTGACCGGCACCCCCGCGGCCTATGCGCCGCCCGGCTCGATCCGCAAGCCCGGCCAGCCGGTGGCGCGGCGTGATTACGAGGCGTGGCAGCCCGAATAATGGCCGAGAACGTCTCAGAGGTGCTGGCCGGGGCTGCGGTTCTTGCGGCAGCAGTCGGCTTCGTGATCTACGCAGGTCAGGGCACGGGCTTTGGCGGCGATGTCGGGCGTTATCCGCTGAAAGCCTCGTTCCGCTCGGTCGAGGGCATCACCGTTGGCTCGGATGTCAAGCTGGCCGGGGTCAAGGTCGGCTCGATCACCGATCTGCAACTGAACCCGCAGACCTATTTCGCTGATGCCGAAATCTCGATGCTGGACGGCGTGCTGCTGCCCGATGACAGCGCCATCCTGATCTCGTCCGAAGGGTTGCTGGGGGGCAATTTCATCGAGGTGATCCCGGGGGGCTCGCCGATCAATCTGGAGCCAGGGCAGGAGATCGAGGACACCCAGGGGGCGGTCAGCCTGATCAGCCTGCTGATCAAGTTTGTCGGCAATGGGGCCAAGGATGCGGTCACCACGACCGACCCGGCCGCCGATCCTGCCCAGCCATGAAACGTCTGCTGCTTCTTGCCGTTCTGGCCAGCCCTGCCGCCGCACAAGAGGTGGCCGATGCCCCCGGCGGCATCCTGCGCTGGCTGGACAAGGTGTCGGGCGAGACCGCCGATATCGAATTGTCGCGCGGCCAGTCGGCGGTCAGCGGCCGGTTGACCATCCAGCTTGACGCGTGCCGCTATCCGGTGGACAACCCGGCCTCCAACGCATTCGCGCATCTGACCATCACCGAAGACAAGGTTGCAACGCCGGTGTTTTCCGGCTGGATGGTGGCAGCCAGCCCGGCGCTGTCGGCGCTGGACCATCGGCGCTATGACGTCTGGGTGCTGCGCTGCATCACCCCGACCACGGATCAAATCGAGGTGCCGGAAGATGCGCCGGTGGAAGATGCCGCCGAACCCCCGGCCTTGCCGGAAGATGCGCCGGTTGACTGATCGGCATAACCGGGCGGGGTGAAATTCGCCTGTTTTTGCAACGCTTTGGCCAGACGGGCGCGATACTCGGCCCGCGGGATTTCCACCGCCCCCAGGCTCGCCAGATGCGGCGTCAGAAACTGGGTGTCGAACAATTCGAAGCCGCCTGCCCGCAGACGGGCGACCAGATGGGCCAGCGCCAGTTTCGACCCATCGGTGCGGCGCGAGAACATGCTTTCGCCGAAAAACGCCGCCCCCAGCACCACGCCATACACCCCGCCCGCCAGCGCGCCGTCCTGCCAGACCTCGAGGCTGTGGGCATGGCCCATCCGGTGCAGATCGGCGTAAAGCTGGAAGATCGGCGCGTTGATCCAGGTTTCGGGCCGCTCGGCGCAGGCCTGCACCACGCCGGCGAAATCGCGGTCCGCCGTCACCTGATAACCGCTGCGGCGGATGCGGCGTGCCAGACTTTGCGAGACATGAAAGCCGTCCAGCGGCAGCACGCCGCGCAAGCGCGGATCGACCCAATGCACCTGCGGATCATCCCGGCTTTCCGCCATCGGAAAGATGCCCGCCGCATAGGCGCGCAGCAGCAGGTCGGGCGTCAGCGTGCCGGGCATGGCCTCAGCCGAAGTTCGCCGCCAGCCATTTTTCCAGCCAGTGAATGTTGTATTCGCCGTTCTGGATGTCGGGGTCCGACAGCAGCGCATCAAACAGCGGCACGGTGGTGTCGATGCCGTCGATGATCAACTCTCCCAGGGCCCGCCGCAACCGCGCCAGCGCCTCGGGCCGGTCGCGGCCATGCACGATCAGCTTGCCGATCAGGCTGTCGTAATAGGGCGGGATGGTGTAGCCGCCGTAGATGGCGCTGTCCATCCGCACGCCAAGGCCGCCCGGCGCATGGAACACCCGCACCTTGCCGGGGCAGGGGCTGAAATTCGGCAGCTTTTCGGCGTTGATGCGCACTTCGATGGCGTGGCCGTTGATCTCCATCTCTTGCTGATGGAACGACATTTCCATGCCGGCGGCGACCCGGATCTGTTCGCGCACCAGATCGACGCCAAAGATCGCCTCGGTGACGGGGTGTTCGACCTGCAACCGGGTGTTCATCTCGATGAAGAAGAACTCGCCGTCTTCATAGAGGAATTCGATGGTGCCGGCGCCGATGTAGTTGATCGCGGCCACGGCTTCGGCGCAGACCTTGCCGATGCGGGCGCGCAGGGCCGGGGTGATCACCGGGCCGGGGGCTTCCTCCAGCACCTTCTGGTGGCGGCGTTGCAGGCTGCAATCGCGTTCGCCCAGATGCACGGCGCGGCCCTTGCCGTCGCCAAACACCTGCACCTCGATATGCCGCGGTTTTTGCAGGTATTTTTCGATATAGACCTCGTCATTGCCGAAGGCCGATTTGGCCTCGGCCCGGGCGGTGCGGAAGGCGATCTCCAGCTCTTCGGGGTTGTTGGCGACCTTCATGCCGCGCCCGCCGCCACCCGCCGTGGCCTTGATGATCACCGGAAACCCGATGCCCGCCGCCACGCCGATGGCAGATTCGTAATCCGGCACGCCGCCATCCGAGCCGGGAACGCAAGGTACCCCCAGCGCGCGCATGGTTTCCTTGGCGGTGATCTTGTCGCCCATGATGCGGATGTGCTCGGCGGTGGGGCCGATGAACACCAGCTCATGGTCCTCCAGCGCCTGCGCGAAGGCGGCGTTTTCCGACAGGAAGCCGTAACCCGGATGCACCGCCTGCGCCCCGGTGATCTCGCAGGCCGAGATGATGGCGGCCTTGGAAAGATAGCTTTCCGACGAGGGTGCCGGGCCGATGCAGACCGATTCATCTGCCATCCGCACATGCATGGCGTCGGCATCGGCGGTGGAATGAACTGCCACCGACTTGATCCCCATCTCGCGGCAGGCGCGGATCACCCGCAGCGCAATCTCGCCGCGGTTGGCGATCAGGATCTTGTCGAACAACTGATGGGCGGGCGCGTCTGCGGACACCGGCGGCCTCACTCGATGATCATCAAGGGCGCGCCGTATTCGACCGGGTTGCCATCAGCGATCAGGATGCGCTTGACGGTGCCCGCGCGCGGTGCCGGGATGTGGTTCATCGTCTTCATCGCCTCGATGATCAGCACGGTCTGGCCTTCGGTGACGATGGCGCCGATGGTGACGAAGGGCGAGGCCCCCGGTTCGGCAGACAGATAGGCGGTGCCGACCATCGGCGAGGTCACAGCCCCCGGATGCTGCGCCGGGTCTTCCGACAGCACCGGGGCTGCGGGGGCTGCGGCGGCGACCGTGGTGGGCGCGGGCAGGGCCACCGGGGCGGGCATTGCCACCGGGGCTGCCACCACAGTCGCCTGTTTGACCACGCGCACTTCCAGGCTGTCGTCGATGCCGTAATCGCGCTTCACCGAAAGCTCGGTCAGATCATTCTGGTTCAGAAGCTCCGCCAGCGCCTTGATGAAGGCGACATCCGCTTCGGTGGAATGTTTGCTCATACCGTCCTCTTGAGGCATTTTTGCCTGATTTTTCGGCCAGAAAGGCACTCTGCGGCGCCGGGGCTGTCTGCGCTTATACGCGAGGCGTCCGGCGCTGAAAAGCCATAGCTGTGATGCGCCTTGCCGCAGGTGCATTGATACGGAAAAATAATCCGGGCGTTATTTACCGTTTGATAAAAAAAATCGGCTGTGGCAGCCTTTGTGGCAACAAGAATGTCCCGGGGAGGGCGCAATTTGTCCAACACGTCACTGACGCCCGGCGTGGTGCCGGGTCGGCTTGCCGCCGAGGCCTATGCGCGAAATTTCGCCGATGCAGCCCCGCGGCTTGGGCGGCACGAGGCGATGGTGGCGGCGGACCGCTGCTATTTCTGTTTCGACGCGCCCTGCACGACCGCTTGCCCGACCTCGATCGACATCCCGCTGTTCATCCGCCAGATCGCCACCGGCACGCCGGATGCGGCAGCGAAGACCATCTTTGCGCAGAACATAATGGGCGGCATGTGCGCCCGGGTCTGCCCGACCGAGACGCTGTGCGAAGAGGCTTGCGTGCGCGAGGCCGCCGAGGGCAAGCCGGTCGAGATTGGCCGTTTGCAGCGCTATGCCACCGACGGGCTGATGGCGCAGGCTGGACATCCGTTTACCCGGGCGGCGGCCACCGGCAAATCGGTGGCGGTGGTCGGGGCAGGGCCTGCGGGTCTGGCCTGTGCGCACCGGCTGGCGATGAAGGGTCATGCGGTGCAGGTTTATGACGCGCGGCCCAAGCCGGGCGGGTTGAACGAATATGGCCTGGCCACCTATAAGACGGCTGATGATTTCGCCCAAGCCGAGGTGGACTGGCTGTTGCGGATCGGTGGCATCACCCTGCATCAGGGGGTGAGCCTGGGCCGCGAGGTGGCGTTGGCCGATCTGCGCGCCAGCCACGATGCGGTGTTTCTGGGCGTGGGGCTGGCCGGGGTGAACGGCTTGCGCGTGCCGGGTGAGGACTTGAAGAACGTCCGAAATGCTGTTGATTTCATAGCAGAATTGCGGCAGGCGGGTGATTACTCCTCCCTTCCCGTCGGCCGCGATGTGGTGGTCATCGGCGGCGGCATGACCGCCGTCGATGCCGCCGTCCAGGCCAGATTGCTGGGGGCAGAGACCGTCACCATCGTCTATCGCCGCGGTCAGGAAAAGATGAGCGCGTCGGGCTACGAGCAGAACCATGCCACCTCTTCCGGCGTGCGGATCATCTGCAATGCCGCCCCGGTGGCGTTGCATGGCACGGGTGCGGTGACCGAGGTCGAGTTTGCCCATACCGTCGATGAACCCGGCGGGTTGCGGCTGACCGATCAGACCTTCCGGCTGGCTGCCGATCAGGTGTTCAAGGCCATCGGACAAAGCCTTGTCGGTGCCCCGGAAGGCCTGGCGCTGCAAGCGGGCAAGATTGTTGTCGATGCGGCCGGGCGTACTACATTGCCCGGTATCTGGGCGGGCGGCGACTGTGCGACGGGCGGCGAAGACCTGACCGTGACCGCCGTGGCGCAGGGCCGCGATGCCGCCGAAGATATCCACGCATCCATCAGTTGACGGAGGATAACATGGCCTATGTTGACGGTTTCGTAGCCTCGGTTCCTGACGACAAGAAGCAGGTCTATATCGACCACGCCGCCTTTGTGGCCAAGGTGTTCCACGACCACGGTGCCTTGCAGGTGGTGGAAAACTGGGGCGACGACGTGCCCGAGGGCAAGCTGACCTCGTTCCCGATGGCGGTGCAGCGGCAACCCGGTGAAACGGTGGTGTTTTCCTGGGTGGTCTGGCCCTCGCGCGAGGCCCGGGTGGCGGGCTGGGCCGCCATGGACAAGGACGACCGCATGGCCGCGATGAACGAGATGCCGTTCGACGGCAAGCGGATGATCTATGGCGGCTTCACCCAGGTTCTGAACACGACGGAGACGAAATAGACCATGGCCAACCTCGCCTCGACCTTCATCGGCATCAAATCCCCCAACCCGTTCTGGCTGGCCTCGGCACCGCCGACCGACAAGGCCTATAACGTCGAACGGGCGTTCGAGGCCGGTTGGGGCGGGGTGGTCTGGAAGACGCTGGGGCTGGACGGGCCGCCGGTGGTCAACGTTTCCGGCCCGCGCTACGGGGCGATCTGGGGCGCGGACCGCCGACTTCTGGGGCTGAACAACATCGAACTGATCACCGACCGGCCGTTGCAGGTGAACCTGGACGAGATCAAGGCGGTCAAGCGCAAGTGGCGCGACCGCGCACTGGTGATCAGCCTGATGGTGCCCTGCGACGAGGAGTCGTGGAAGGGTATCCTGGCGCGTATCGAGGATACCGAAGCCGACGGGGTGGAGCTGAACTTCGGCTGCCCGCATGGCATGGCCGAACGTGGCATGGGGTCTGCGGTGGGGCAGGTGCCGGAATACATCGAGATGGTGACGCGCTGGGTGAAACAACACTCCCGCATGCCCTGTATCGTCAAATTGACCCCCAATATCAGCGACATCCGCAAACCGGCCGAGGCTGCGAAACGTGGCGGCGCCGATGCGGTTTCCCTGATCAACACCATCAATTCCATCACCTCGGTGAACCTGGACGACTTCGCCCCCGAGCCGATGATCGACGGCAAGGGCACCCATGGCGGCTATTGCGGCCCGGCGGTGAAGCCGATCGCGCTGAACATGGTGGCCGAGATTGCCCGCCACCCCGCCACCCGCGGCCTGCCGATTTCGGGCATCGGCGGGGTGTCCACCTGGCGCGATGCGGCGGAGTTCATGGCGCTGGGGGCGGGCAATGTGCAGGTCTGCACCGCGGTGATGACCTATGGCTTCAAGATCGTGTCCGAGATGATCTCGGGGCTGTCGGACTACATGGACCGCAAGGGCTTTGCCTCGGTCGATGATCTGGTGGGGCGTGCGGTGCCCAATGTCACCGACTGGCAGTTCCTGAACCTGAATTATGTGACCAAGGCGCAGATCGACCAGACCAGTTGCATCAAATGCGGCCGCTGCCACATCGCCTGCGAGGATACCTCGCATCAGGCCATCGCCGTAAGCCCTGAGCGGGTGTTCACGGTGAAGGACGAGGACTGCGTCGCCTGCAACCTGTGCGTCGATGTCTGCCCGGTGGAAAACTGCATCACCATGGTGCCGCTGGCCAAGGGCAGCGTTGATCCGCGCACCGGGCGCAGGGTGGGCGATTACGGCAATTGGACCACCCACCCCAACAACCCGTCGGTGGCGGCGGAATAGGGCTCAGGCGACCTTCAAAAGCCCTTCAAGATCGCCGTTTTCGCGCACCATGTCGCGCAGGGTCAGCGCGTCCAGCGTGGCGTAGAACGCCGCCAGCGCCTTCACCAGCGCGCATTTCAGCCGGCAACTGTCGATCAGCGGGCAACTGTTCTCGTGCTGGGAAAAGCACTCGGTGAAGGGCAGGGTGGCCTCGAAGGCGCGGAACACCTCGCCCACGGTGATCTCGTCCACCGGCCGCCCCAGCATCAACCCGCCCGACCGGCCGCGCACCGTGTGCAGAAAACCCTTCTGCGCCAGCAGGTGAATCACCTGCGCCAGATGGTTTTCCGAGGCGTTGCAGGCCTGCGCCACGTCCTGCTTGCGCACCACCTTGCCGGGGTTGACCGCGCAGAACATCAATGTCCGCATCGCCAGATTGGTTCTCGTGGTCAATCGCATGGTCGGTGATACCCCCTACCCGAATACGCCAAGTGGGCGAAGCATCCTTTGCTTTGACGCGGCGCATCCTTGATCCAGATCAGATTTTCGCCGCCGCGGGTGATAATCTGTATTCCGACCATGCCTTTTAGTGTCGCACCCCCCAGTCGCGGGCCAGTCGCGGAGTCGGGCAGGGCAAAAGCTGCACTGCGGCATGAAAGCTGCGGTGCGGCGCCGGAAATCCGCCGGGATCAAAGCGGTTTGATTTCCACGACGCCCATATTTTCAGCAGTATTTTTATGGTGGTTTTTTCAGACTTCTGGTCTAAATGACAAGCGCTTTGGAAATGCGGTGGCGGTTTGCGTTCCGATCCGACCGGCTTTGGGCTTGCCCCCGCCGCGCTCTGGGTCAACAGTGGCTCACCGCCCGATGCGACGCCTTGAGGCCCGAGAAAATGGAAAGCTTGCCGTGATTGATCTGACTGTTGCCACGCTGAAATCCGATATCCTGCGGCATCTGACCTACACGCTGGGCAAGGATGCACCCAATGCCAGCCTGTATGACTGGCGGATGGCGCTTTCCTTCACCATGCGCGACCGGATTGTCGAGCCGTGGTTCGCCTCGACCCGCCGCACCTGGGCCGAAGATCACAAGCGGGTCTATTACCTGTCGATGGAATATCTGATCGGGCGTCTTCTGGAGGATGCCACCATCAACCTTGGCCTGCGCGATCTGGCCGAGACGGCGATGAACGATCTGGGGCAGGATTTCCGGGCGCTGGTGGAAGACGAGCCGGATGCGGCGCTCGGCAATGGCGGGCTGGGGCGCTTGGCCGCCTGTTTCATGGAATCGATGGCGACGCTGGGGTGCCCAGCCTATGGCTATGGCATCCGCTATGAACACGGGCTGTTCCGCCAGCGTTTCGAGGGCGGCCAGCAGGTCGAGACCCCCGAGGACTGGCTGAACCAGCCGCACGCCTGGGAATTTCCGCGCCCCGAGGCGGCCTATACCATCGGCTTCAAGGGCACCGTCGAAAGCCGCGATGGCCGCGACATGTGGCTGCCGGGCGAAACCGTGCTGGCAAGCGCGCATGACACGCCGGTGGTGGGCTGGCAGGGCAAATGGGCCAACACCCTGCGGCTGTGGGGGGCGATGCCGACCACGCAGTTCGATCTGGAACGCTTCAACCGCGGCGATTACGCCGCCGCCGCTGAACCCGAGGCCCTCGCACGGACGCTTTCCCGCGTGCTTTACCCCGACGACACCACCTATCAGGGCAAGGAATTGCGGCTGAAGCAGGAGTTCTTCCTGACCTCGGCGGCGTTGCAGGACATCCTGCGCCGCTACAAGGCCGGGCATTCCGACCTGCGCGCGCTGCCCGAGCATGTGGCGATCCAGATGAACGACACCCATCCGTCGATTGCCGGGCCGGAACTGATCCGCCTGCTGTCGGACGTGCATGGCATGCCGTTCGAAGACGCGCTGGATACCGCCCGCGCCTGTCTGGGCTACACCAACCACACCCTGCTGCCCGAGGCGCTGGAACGCTGGGCCACCTACACTTTCGGCAACGTGCTGCCGCGCCACATGCAGATCATCGAGCGGATCGACAGTTGGCACCGCCGCACCAACCCGAACACGCCGCATTATGTGGGCATCGTCAAACACCACGAAGTGCGGATGGGCGAGTTGGCCTTCATCATGTCGCACAAGGTCAACGGCGTCTCGGCGCTCCATTCCGATCTGGTGAAGCAGAACCTGTTCCCGGAACTGCACCTGCTGCACCCCGACCGGATCATCAATGAAACCAATGGCGTGACGCCGCGGCGCTGGCTGAAGATGTGCAACCGGCCGCTGGCGGGGCTGATCAGCCAGACCATCGGCGACGGCTGGGAAGACGATCTGGACCGCCTGAAAGGGCTGGAGCCGCATGTGACCGACGCGGGCTTTCTGTCGGCCTTTGGCGTGGCCAAGCGGCAGAACAAGGTGGCGCTGGCGCATTGGATCGAACGCGATTGCGGTGTGACGGTGGACCCCGACGCGCTGTTCGACGTGCAGGTGAAACGCATCCACGAATACAAGCGACAGCTTTTGAACATCCTTGAGACGATCTCCCGCTGGGATGCGATCCGCAAGAACCCGACCGGCAACTGGGTGCCGCGGGTCAAGATTTTCGGCGGCAAATCGGCACCGGGCTATGCGGTGGCCAAGGAAATCATCCATCTGATCAATGATGTGGCGAGTGTTGTTAATGCAGACCCGCTGACCGGCGACCTGCTGAAGATCGTCTATCCGGCCAACTACAACGTCTCGATGGCCGAACGGCTGGTGCCTGCTGCCGATCTGTCAGAGCAGATTTCCACCGCCGGCAAGGAAGCCTCGGGCACCGGCAACATGAAGTTCATGATGAATGGTGCGCCGACGATCGGCACGCTGGACGGCGCCAATGTGGAGATATTGCAGGAGGTTGGGGCCGAGAACTTCTTCCTGTTCGGCCTGACCGCAGCCGAGGTAGTGGTGCGCCGCCAGGACGCCGAACATTCGCGCAAGGCGATCGAGGCCAGCCAGAAGTTGCAGGACGTGATGCAGATGCTGGCCGAGGGCCGCTTCAGCCCCGATCAGCGCGACCGCTATCACGGGCTGGTGCACCGGATGTGGCATTCGGATTACTTCCTGGTGGCCTCGGATTTCGATGCCTATGTGGCGGCGCAGGCCGAGGCGGATGCCGCCTATGCCAACCGCAATCACTGGTTGAAAATGGCGGCGCTGAACACGGCGCGGTCGGGGTTTTTCTCGTCCGACCGCACGATCCGTGGTTACATGCGGGACATATGGTCCGTGGAATCGGCGCTGCAACCGTAAGGGAGAGGCTGGCATGGCGAAGAAGGCGACGACCGGAAAAGCTGCGATGGCAGTGCCCGGGGCGATCAGTCGCGAGGTGGCCTATGCCATTGCCGAAGGGCGGCATGCCGACCCCTTTGCCGTGCTGGGGCCGCATGACGGCCGGGTGAATGCCTTTGTGCCGGGGGCGGCGGATCTGCGCATCCTGTGCCCCGGTGCCGAGCCGGTGCTGATGACCCGCGATGCCGATGTGCCGGAATTGTTTTCCGGGCCGCTGGCGGATGCGGGGCCGTATCGGCTGCGCGCCCGCGGCGGCGATGGCACCGAATGGGAGTTTGAAGACCCGTTCCGCTTTGGCCCGGTGCTGGGCGAGTTGGACGAATACCTGCTGGGCGAGGGCACCCACAAGCGGATCTGGCAAGTGCTGGGGGCGCATCTGATCACCCATCAGGGGGTGGCGGGCACGCATTTCGCGGTCTGGGCGCCCAATGCGCAGCGGGTCTCGGTGGTGGGCGATTTCAACATCTGGGACGGCCGCCGCCACCCGATGCGCAAGCGTGGCGCGACGGGTGTGTGGGAGACCTTCATCCCCGATCTGCCAGAGGGATCGACCTACAAATACGAGATTCGCGGTCCGCAGGGGCAGGTGCTGCCGCTGAAGGCCGACCCGGTTGGGTTCGGCTCGGAACACGCGCCCGCCAACGGCTCGGTGGTGCGGCGGATCGACGGCGAATGGCTGGATGACTACTGGATGCAGCACCGCGCCGCGAGCCATGCGATTGACGCGGCGATCTCGATCTACGAGGTGCATCTTGGCAGTTGGAAGCGGGCGCCGGGCGACCGGATGCTGTCTTATCTGGAACTGGCCGATCAACTGGTGGATTACGTCATCGACATGGGCTTCACCCATATCGAATTGATGCCGATCTCGGAATATCCGTTCGACGGCAGTTGGGGCTATCAGCCGGTCGGGCTTTACGCCCCCACCGTGCGCCACGGCACGCCGTCGGAGTTTCGCGCCATGGTCGATGCGGCGCATCGCAAGGGCCTGGGGATATTGCTCGACTGGGTGCCGGGGCATTTCCCCACCGATCCGCACGGGCTGGGGCGGTTTGACGGCACGGCGCTGTATGAACACCAAGACCCGCGCGAGGGGTTTCATCAGGACTGGAACACCCTGATCTACAACTACGGAAGGGTGGAAGTTTCCAACTACCTGACCTCCAACGCCTTGTATTGGCTGGAGGAATATCACCTGGACGGGCTGCGCGTCGATGCGGTGGCCTCGATGCTTTACCGTGACTACAGCCGCCAGGCCGGTCAATGGGTGCCCAACAAGGACGGCGGGCGCGAGAATTACGAGGCGATTGCCCTGCTGCAACGGGTCAACGTCGCGGCTTACGGCGAGGTGCCGGGCATCGTGACGATTGCCGAGGAAAGCACCGCCTTTCCCGGCGTGTCGCGCCCGGTCAACCACGGCGGCCTTGGCTTTGGCTACAAGTGGAACATGGGCTGGATGAACGACACCCTCGCCTACATGCAGCGCGACCCGGTCTATCGCAAGCACCACCACCACCAGATGACCTTCAGCCTGCACTACGCCTGGTCGGAAAACTTCATCCTGCCGATCAGCCATGATGAAGTGGTGCATGGCAAGAAAAGCATGATCGACAAGATGCCGGGCCTGGGCGGCGAGAAATTCGCCAACCTGCGGGCCTATTATGGCTTCATGTGGACGCATCCGGGCAAGAAGCTGATGTTCATGGGCTGCGAATTTGCCCAAGGCCGCGAGTGGAACCACAACCAGAGCCTTGACTGGCACGAGCTGGACCAGCCGCTGCACAAGGGGGTGCAGAACCTGGTGCGCGATCTGAACCGGCTTTACCGCGACACCCCGGCGCTGCATGTCAACGACACCCGCCCCGCCGGGTTCGAGTGGCTGGAGGCGAATGACGCCGAACATTCGGTGTTCGCCTATGCCCGCAAGGGCCATGTCGGGGATCCGATGGTGGCGGTGGCGCTGAACATGACGCCGGTGGAACGCCGCTACCGTCTGGGCTTTCCCGCGCCCGGCCAGTGGGACGAGGTGCTGAACACCGATGCTGCGGCCTATGGCGGCGAGAATCGCGGCAACATGGGCGGCGTGGTGACCGAGGCCAAGCCCTGGCATGGCCAGCCGCAATCGGCGCTGGTGACGCTGCCGCCGCTGTCGGCGGTGATCTTTCGGCAGGGCTGACAGGATTTCAGGCGGGTTTGCCCGCCAAAACGGAGGATGCGATGCAAGCAAGACCCAATGCCCGGCTATCGACGCAAGCGATGGCTTTCGTGCTGGCCGGGGGGCGCGGCAGTCGGCTGAAGGAGTTGACCGATACCCGCGCCAAACCGGCGGTGTATTTCGGCGGCAAGACAAGGATCATCGACTTTGCGCTGTCGAACGCGCTGAACTCAGGGATCCGCAAGATGGCGATTGCCACGCAATACAAGGCGCACAGCCTGATCCGCCACATGCAGCGCGGCTGGGGGTTCTTTCGCGCCGAACGCAACGAATATCTGGACATCCTGCCCGCCAGCCAGCGGGTGGCCGAGAACAAGTGGTATCTGGGCACCGCCGACGCGGTGACGCAGAACATCGACATCGTCGACAGCTATGGGGTGAAATACATCATCATCCTGGCGGGCGATCATGTCTACAAGATGGATTACGAGATCATGCTGCGCCAGCATGTGTCCTCGGGCGCCGATGTGACCATCGGCTGCCTGACGGTGCCAAGGCTGGAAGCGCGGGCCTTCGGGGTGATGGATGTCGATGGCACCGGCCGGGTGACGGCGTTTCTGGAAAAACCCGCCGATCCGCCCTCGATTCCCGGCGATCCGGAGCATGCGCTGGCCTCGATGGGGATCTATGTCTTCAACTGGAGCTTCCTGCGCGATCTGCTGATCCGCGACGCCGAGGACGACAACTCCAGCCATGATTTCGGCAATGACCTGATCCCGCAGATCGTGAAGAACGGCAAGGCGATCGCGCACCGGTTTTCCGAAAGCTGCGTGCGCAGCGGGCTGGAGGAAGAGCCGTATTGGCGCGATGTCGGGACGATTGACGCGTTCTGGCAGGCCAATATCGACCTGACCGATTTTGTGCCCAAGCTTGATCTTTACGACAACGCCTGGCCGATCTGGACCTATGCCGAGATCGTGCCGCCCGCCAAGTTCATCCACAACGAGAACGGGCGGCGCGGCTCGGCGGTATCGTCGCTGGTGTCGGGTGATTGCATCGTTTCGGGCTCGGAGGTCAGCAATTCGCTGCTGTTCACCGGCTGCCGGACGCATTCCTTTGCGACGCTGGAATATGTGGTGGCGCTGCCGCAGGTGATCGTGAACCGGCATGCGCAGTTGAAGAATTGCGTGATCGACCGCGGGGTGATCATCCCGGCGGGGCTGGTGGTGGGCTATGACCCGGAAGAGGACGCCAAGTGGTTCCGCCGCGAGGACAGCGGTGTGGTGCTGGTGACGCAGGACATGCTGAACGCGCGGGCGGCGACCCTGGGCTGAGGGATTGTGGAGGCGCCGGGGGGCGGGCTGTCTGCCCTCCCCCCGGACCCCCCTCCCGAGGATATTTGAGAACAGATGATGAGGCGAGGCGATGGGCGGTGAAGCGGTGCGCGGGCGGGTGTTGTCGGTGGCCTCGGAATGTGTGCCGCTGCTGAAGACCGGCGGGCTGGCCGATGTGGTGGGGGCGTTGCCTGCCGCCCTGGCCGGGGTGGGCTGGCAGATGCGGGTGTTGATGCCGGCCTATCGGGCGTTGCGCGGGCAGGTGGCGAACTGGCCCGAGGTGATGGCCGAGGCCGATCTCTTTGGCGGGCCGGGGCGGGTCTTGGCGGGCGAGGTGGCGGGGATTTCGATGCTGCTGCTGGATGCGCCGCATCTTTATGACCGCGACGGCGGGCCGTATTCCGGGCCGTTTGGTGATTATGGCGACAATCCGCAGCGGTTTGCCGCGTTAAGCTGGATGGCGGCGCGGATTGCCCGCGAAGGCCTGAGCGATGGCTGGCAGCCGCAGGTCTTGCACGCGCATGACTGGCAGGCGGGCTTTGCCCCGGCCTATCTGGCCTATGGTGGCAAGGCGGGCATTGCCACGGTGATGACCATCCACAACATCGCGTTTCAGGGCTGGGCCGCGGCCTCAATGCTGACGGCGCTGCGTTTGCCGGCGCATCAGTTTCACCCGGCGGAACTGGAATATTTCGGCGGGCTGTCGTCGCTGAAGGCCGGGTTGGTGACTGCGGATGCGATCACCACGGTGTCACCGACCTATGCGCAGGAGTTGATGCGCCCCGAGGTGGGCTTGGGGCTACAGGGGGTGATTGCCGACCGCGCGGCGCGGGTGCATGGCATCCTGAACGGGGTGGACGAGGCGGTGTGGTCGCCCGAGAGCGAGCCGATCCCCTATTCGGCGCGCAAGATGAAGGGCAAGGCCGAGAATCGGGCGGCGCTTTGTGCCGAGTTCGGGTTGCAGGTGCCGGGGCCTTTGGCGATTGTTGTCAGCCGCTTGACCGACCAGAAGGGCATCGACCTGTTGCCCGCGGTCATCCCCGATTTCGTGGCGGCGGGTGGTGGCTTGCTGGTGCTTGGCTCGGGCGATGGCTGGCTGGAGACGGCGATGCGCGGGCTGGCGGCCAGTTATCCGGGCCGGGTGGCGGTGCGGATCGGCTATGACGAGGCGCTTAGCCACCGGATGTTTGCCGGGGCCGATGCGGTGCTGGTGCCCTCGCGCTTTGAACCTTGCGGGCTGACGCAGATGTATGGCCTTCGCTATGGCACGCTGCCGGTGGTGGCGGCGGTGGGCGGGCTGGCCGATACCGTGGTGAACGCCAATCCGGCGGGGCTGGCGGCGGGGGTTGCCACCGGCATCACCTTTGCGCCGACCGATGCTCTGGCCTTCGGGCTGGCGTTGCGGCGGCTGGTGGCCCTGCATGCCGACCCGAAGCAATGGGCGATGGTGCAGCGCAATGCGATGAAGCAACCGGTGGGCTGGCAGGCCTCGGCTGCCGCCTATGCGACGCTTTATGAAAGCCTGCTGCGGTGATCATCGCGCTGCAATCCTTGCCGACCCGGCTGGCCGGGCATGCGATCACACCGGGCAAGCCCTGGCCGATGGGTGCCACCTTCGATGGCGAAGGGGTGAATTTCGCGCTGTTCTCGGCCCATGCCGAGAAGGTGGACCTGTGCCTGTTTTCGCCCGATGGCCGCAAGGAGATGGCACGGATACCGCTGTCGGAACGCGACGGCGACATCTGGCACATCCATGTCGGCGGGCTGCTGCCGGGGACGCTTTACGGCTTTCGGGTGCATGGGCCCTATGCGCCGGAAACCGGCCATCGCTTCAACCCCAACAAGCTGCTGATCGACCCCTATGCACGGCAATTGCACGGCCGGCTGAAATGGTCGGATGCGGTGATGGGCTACAAGGTGGGCAGCGCGCGCGCCGACCTGTCCTTTGACACCCGCGATAGCGCCTTTGCCGTGCCGAAATCGGTGGTGGTCGACCCCGGCTTCAACTGGTCGGGCGATCGCGCGCCGCAGGTGCCGCTTGCCGATACGCTGATCTACGAGGCGCATGTCAAGGGCCTGACCGCCCTGCATCCACGGGTCGAACCGGGCCTGCGCGGCAGCTTTCTGGGGCTGGCATCGGACCCGGTGCTGGAACATCTGACGAAGCTGGGCATCACCACCATCGAGCTTTTGCCGGTGCAGGCCTTTGTCGATGACCGCTTTCTGGTGGCCAAGGGTCTTCGCAATTACTGGGGCTATCAAAGCATCGGTTTCTTTGCTCCCGAGCCGCGCTATCTGACCAAGAATGCGATCTGGGAGTTTCAGTCGATGGTGCGCCGGTTCCATTCGGCGGGGATCGAGGTGGTGCTGGATGTGGTCTACAACCATTCGGGCGAGGGCGACGAGCTGGGGCCGACACTGTCGTTCCGCGGCCTTGACAACCGCAGCTATTACCGGCTGGCCGAGGGCGGGCGGGCCTATGTCAACGACACCGGCACCGGCAACACGCTGAACCTGACGCATCCGGCGGTATTGCGCATGGTGATGGATTCATTGCGCTATTGGGTGCAGGTGATGCATGTCGATGGCTTCCGTTTCGACCTTGCCCCGGTGCTGGGGCGCGAGCAGATGGGCTTTGACGCCCAGGGCGGATTTTTCGACGCGCTGCGGCAAGACCCGGTGCTGGCCTCGGTCAAGCTGATCGCCGAGCCTTGGGATATCGGGCCGGGCGGCTATCAGCTTGGCTCGTTTCCGCATCCGTTTCTGGAATGGAACGACCGCTTCCGCGACGGCGTGCGGCGGTTCTGGCGCGGCGATGCCGGGATGACACCCGATCTTGCCAAACGGCTGCTGGGCTCGGCGGAACGCTTTGACCATTCGGGGCGGGCGGCCAGCAGTTCGGTCAACTTCATCTCGGCGCATGACGGCTTTACCCTGCAGGATCTGGTGTCGTTCAGCGTCAAGCGCAACCTGGCCAATGGCGAGGACAACCGCGATGGCCATGACAACAACCACTCCAGCAATCTGGGGGTCGAGGGGCCGTCGCGCGAACCCGCCGTTGTGGCAGCGCGCGATCTGCGCAAGCGCAACCTGCTGACAACGCTGATGCTGGCGCAGGGCACGCCGATGCTGCTGGCGGGCGACGAGGTGGGCAACAGCCAGGGCGGCAACAACAATGCCTATGCGCAGGACAACGCGACCGGCTGGGTCGATTGGACCGGTGACGCCGGGCTGACCGCTTTCGTGGCGCGGCTGGTGGCGCTGCGCAAGGCCAATCCGGTGCTGCGGCAACGGCGGTTCCTGCATGCGCGGCCGCGGGCGGCGGACGGGCTGCCCGATGTGATCTGGCACCGCGCCGATGGTGTGCCGCCGCGGCCCGAGGATTGGCACGACCCGGCGTTCCGCTGCCTTTGTGTCGAACTGCGCATGGCTTCAGAAGGCGAGGGCACGGCGGCGGACACGCTGTTTGCGGTGTTCAACGCCGGACCCGCGACGCCGCTGGCGCTGCCGCTGACCGTGCCGGGCTGGCGGCTGGTGCTGGACACCACCCGCCCCGAAGCGCCGCCCGAGCCGGTGACCGCCGGGCTGCTGGCACCGGCGCAATCGGTGCTTGTCTTTCAACCTGCTTTTACCGGAGAAACCGCATGACCGCGCTGACCATCGCCACCACGCCCATCGCCGGGCAGAAGCCCGGCACCTCGGGCCTGCGCAAGAAAACCCCGGTGTTCATGGCCACCCCCTATCTGCACAATTTCGTGCAGGCGATCTTTGACGCCATCGGCGGGGCGGCGGGCAAGACCTTCGTGCTGGGCGGCGACGGGCGCTATTTCAACGATACGGCTGCCCAGATCATCCTGAAGATGGCGGCGGCCAACGGGGCGGCGCGGGTGATCGTGGGGCAGGGGGCGGTGCTGTCAACGCCTGCCGCCAGCCACTTGATCAGGCTGAACAAAACCGATGGCGGCATCATCATGTCGGCCAGCCACAACCCCGGTGGCCCGACCGAGGATTTCGGCGTCAAGTTCAACATGGCCAATGGCGGCCCGGCACCCGAGGCCGTGACCGAGGCGATGTATCAGGCCACCACGACGCTTTCCCGCTATCTGATTTCCGATGCCACCGACATTGATCTGGGCAAGATCGGCCGGGTGACGCTGGACGGCATGGCGGTGGATGTGGTCGATCCGGTGGCGGATTACGCCACGCTGATGGAAAGCCTGTTCGATTTTCCGGCCATCAAGGCGATGTTCGCGGGCGGTTTCCGCATGCGGTTTGACGCGATGCACGCCGTCACCGGGCCTTACGCGCGGGACATTCTGGAAAACCGGCTGGGCGCGGCCCCCGGCACCGTGATCAACGGCACGCCCTTGCCGGATTTCGGCGGCCACCACCCTGACCCCAACCCGACCTGGGCCAAGGCCTTGATGGACGAGATGTTCAGCGCCGACGCCCCCGATTTCGGCGCGGCCTCGGACGGTGACGGCGACCGCAACATGGTGGTCGGGCGCGGCATTTATGTCTCGCCTTCCGACAGCCTGGCGTTTCTGGCCGCCAATGCGCAACTGGCCCCGGCCTACAGGGCTGGGCTGAAAGGCGTGGCGCGGTCGATGCCGACCTCTGCCGCCGTTGACCGGGTGGCCGCGTCGCTGGGGATTGCGGCCTATGAGACGCCGACGGGCTGGAAATTCTTCGGCAACCTGCTGGATGCCGGCCGTGTCACGCTGTGCGGCGAGGAAAGCTTTGGCACCGGCTCGGACCATGTGCGCGAGAAAGACGGGCTTTGGGCGGTGCTGTTGTGGCTGAACATCCTGGCGGTGAAACAGGCGCCGGTGGCCGATCTGCTGGCGGCGCATTGGGCGCGGTTTGGCCGTAACTACTACAGCCGCCACGATTTCGAGGCGATTGCCACCGATCGCGCCGATGCGATGATGGCGGCGCTGCGGGCCAGCCTGCCCAACCTGCCGGGGCAGGGGATCGAGGGCATGGTGATCCAGGCTGCCGACGATTTCGCCTATACCGACCCGGTGGACGGCTCGGTTTCCCGCGCGCAGGGCGTGCGGATCATCTTTGACGGTGGCAGTCGCATCGTGCTGCGGCTTTCCGGCACCGGCACCGAAGGGGCGACGCTGCGGCTGTATCTGGAGCGTTATGCGCCGGGGCCGCAGGGGCTTGATCTGGATGCGCAAGCGGCGCTGGCGCCGGTGATCAATGCAGCACACGAACTGGCCGGGATTGCCGCGTTCACTGGGCGAGTGGCGCCCGACGTGGTGACCTGAGGCGGTTTGCGACCTGCAAGCGTCGCGTCGCACCAAGCCCCGGCGGTGAAACCCGCGTCTGTTGAGCAAAACAGGGGGGGCAGGGCATGGCAGAGGACAAACCGGCGCGATCCGGGCGGGTGGCGCGGCAGACGCAGCGGGCGCAGAAGGGCCAGGGGCTGGGCCGCCCCTATATCCTGCGCAACATCCCGACCTACGACATCCTGTCGGAAGAAAACCTGGTCCGGATCGATGCCGCCGCCGACCGGATTCTGGCCGAAACCGGCATCGAGTTTCGCGACGACCCCACGGTGCTGGACCACTGGCGCCGCGCCGGGGCGGATGTGCAGGGCGTGCTGGTGAAATTCCCGCCCGGCCTGCTGCGCGAGGTGTTGCGCACGGCTCCGCCAGTGTTCACCCAGCACGCCCGCAATCCGGCCCATTCGGTGCAGATCGGGGGTCGGTCGGTGGTGTTCGCGCCCGCCTATGGCAGCCCCTTCGTGATGGATATGGACCGCGGCCGCCGCTTCGGCACGCTGGAAGATTTCTGCAATTTCATCATGTTGGCGCAAAGCAGCCCGAATTTCCACCACTCGGGCGGAACCATCTGCGAGCCGACCGATATAGCGGTGAACAAACGCCATCTGGATATGGTTCAGGCCCATATCACCCTGTCCGACCGGCCCTTCATGGGGTCGGTGACCGCCGAGGATCGGGCCGAGGACAGCATCGACATGGCCCGGCTGGTGTTCGGCAGCGGCTTTGTGAACGATCATTGCGTTATTCTGGGCAATGTGAACGTCAATTCTCCCTTGGTCTGGGACGGCACCATGACCCGGTCCTTGCGTGCCTATGCACGGGCCAATCAGGCGGCCGTGATCGTGCCGTTCATCCTTGGCGGCGCCATGGGGCCGGTGACCAATGCGGGCGCCATTGCGCAATCGCTGGCCGAGACCATGGCGGGTTGCGCGCTGACCCAGTTGGAACGCCCGGGTGCGCCGGTGATTTTCGGCAACTTCCTGTCCTCGATGAGCCTGCGCTCCGGTGCGCCGACCTTCGGGACGCCGGAACCCGCCATCGGCTCCATGGTGATCGGCCAGCTTTGCCGACGTCTGAACCTGCCGCTGCGCTGTTCGGGCAACTTCACCACCTCGAAACTTCCCGATGCGCAGGCGATGACCGAAGGCACCATGTCGATGCTGGCCGCCATCCACTGCGGGGCCAATTTCATCCTGCATTCGGCGGGGTTTCTGGATGGGCTGCTGAGCATGAGCTACGAGAAATTCATGCTGGACGCCGATCTTTGCGGGGCGCTGCACAGCTATCTGGACGGGGTGAAGATCGACGACGACCAGTTGGCGGTCGATGCCTTTGCCGAGGTCGGGCCGGGCAACCATTTCTTTGGCTGCAGCCATACCATGCAGCATTACGAGACGGCGTTCTGGGACAGCGATCTGTCCGACAACGAGCCATACGAGAAATGGCAGGCGGCGGGCGGGCTGGACGCGGCGACGCGGGCGAACAAGCTTTGGAAAAAGCGGCTGGCCGAGTTCGAAGCGCCCAGTTTGGACATCGCCATCCGCGACAGTCTGGATGATTTCGTGGCCCGCAAGAAGGCCGGTGTGCCGGATGCCTGGTATTAGGCCCGTCTGGTATCAGGCTTGCGCCAGGAACACCGCGCAGCCGGTCAGGGCGGCGTAGTCGTCGGTGATCACCGAGACCGGGAAGTTCTGCATGAAACCGGCGAAACGGCCCTTGTCGTGGAAGGCCTCGGCAAAGCCCATGGCGGTCAGATGCGGGGCGATGGCGCGGGACACCCCGCCGCACAGGTAGATGCCGCCGAACGGCAGGTGGATCAGCGCGAGGTTGCCGACCTGCATCCCCAGCATCCGCACGAACAACCGCGCAGCCGCCGTTTCCGGGCCATCCTCGGCAATCGCGCCCATGATCTCGGCAGCGGTCCTTGCACCCGGCAGGCCGGAGTCGGCGGTGACAAAGGCATACAACGCCTCCAGCCCGCGACCCGACATCACCTCTTCGGCGCCGGCAAAGCCATGTTCCGCCTCGACAAAATGCGCCAGCGCCAGATCGGCGTCATGGCGGATCGGCATGTTGACATGGCCACATTCCGACGCCGCCACCAGCCGCCCCCACTTGGTTTCATGCACCGGGGCGGCGTTGAAGCCGGTGCCGACGCCGACCACCAGCTTGGCCGCATGGGCGGGTGCGGGATGGCCCGGTAGCACCGGCAGCAGGTTGTCGGCGGCGATATGGCCAAGGGCGTGGCCCTGCGCTTGCAGATCGTTCAGGATCGCCACGGTCGCGGCGCTGGTGGCGCGGGTCAACAGCGCGTCGTCGATGATCCAGTCAAGGTTGGTCATCGTCGCCACGCCGTCATGCACCGGCCCAGCCGCCGCCACACAGGCGCCGACACAGGCGGGCGCCCCGGCCTCGGCCAGATACTGCCGCAGGATCGGCTCCAGCCCCGGATAATCGGCGTTGTGAAAGCGGCGGATGCTGGCCTGCTGCACCTTCTTTCCCTGCGCCAGCGCCACGCGGGTGTTGGTGCCGCCGATATCGGCAACCAGCGACAGGGCGTGGGCGGTGGGCATGGGCGGCTCCGTTCAGGTCAGCGGTTCCGGGAAAGGGCCCGGGCAAGTGCGAGATAGGACGCTTTCGGGGTGCGCTGCAAGCTTTCGAAATCGACATGCACCAGGCCGAAGCGTTTCTCGTAGCCCAGCGACCATTCGAAATTGTCCAGCAGCGACCACAGGAAATAGCCCTGCACCGGCACGCCCGCGGCAATCGCGCGCTGCACGGCGGCCAGATGCACCGCCACATAGTCGATGCGGCCCTGATCATCCACCGCGCCACCTTCCAGCACATCGGGGTTGGCCATGCCGTTTTCGGTGACGTAAAGCGGCAGGCCCTTGGTGTATTCGGCATGGGTGCGGCGCAGGAAGAACTCCAGACCTTCGGGGTAAATCTCCCAGCCCATCTGGGTTTTCGGCAGCGGGCCTTCGACCTCGGTGTGCGACGGCCAGGGGCCAGCGGTGGGGCCGATCAGCTTGCGGGTATAGTAGTTGATGCCGACCCAATCGACCGGTGTGGCGATGGTCGCCATGTCGTCTTGCCAGGCGTCGGGCATATGCGGGCCAAGGCCTTCCAGCACATCGGCGGGATAGGTCTTGTGGAACATCCCCGACAGGAACCAGCGGTTGTAGTAGCCGTCGTACAGACTGGCCGCCTCCAGTGCCGCGTCCGAGGCATCGGCGGGGGCTGCGTATTCCATGTTGCAGACAGCGCCGAGGTTCTGCATCCCCAAGCTGCGCATCAACTGGGTGGATCGGCCATGCGCCAGCAGCACATGGTGCATGGCGCGGGCGGTGGCGCGGATGTCGCGCAGGCCGGGGGCGTGGTGGCCGAGGAAATGCGACAGCCAGGCCACGCACCACGGCTCGTTGATCGGGGCGGCCGACCACAGGCGGTCGCCAATGCGGCGCATCAACACTTCGGTGTAATCGGCGAACCAGCCCGCGATGTCGCGGTTGCGCCAGCCGCCAAGGTCGGCCAGCGGCGAAGGCAGTTCCCAATGGTAAAGCGTGGCGGCAGGCTTCAACCCGCGTTCCAGCATGCCATCGACCAACTTGTCGTAAAAATCCAGACCTTCGGGGTTCACCGCGCCGCGCCCCTCGGGCATCACCCGCGCCCAGGAGGTGGAAAAGCGGTAGGCGTCCAGATTGGCGTCCTTGATCAGGTCAAGGTCAGCAGGCCAGCGGTGGTAATGGTCGCAGGCCAAAGCGCCGTTTTCCGCCCGCACCACATTGCCGGGGGTGGCGGCGAAATCGTCCCAATGCGTGCGCCCGGCGCCGCCAAAGCCATGCCCCTCGATCTGGTAGGCCGAGGTGGCGGCGCCGAACAGGAAGCCTTCGGGAAATGACGCGCGGGGCGGAAGCATGCGGTGTCCGATCTTGAAAGGGGTCAGGCTTGCGGTGCCGGGCCGGTGGATTGGCCGATGATCAGTTCGGCCTCCAGCAGCCGCTGTTGCGGGGCCGATGCCGGGTCGGCGATGATGTCCAGCAGCATCTGCGCCGCCAGCCGCCCGGCCTCGCGCACCGAGGAGCGGGTGGCGGTGTAGATCGGCACCGCCTCGCCGTTGCGCAGATAGCTCAGCTCGTCGTCATGGATGATCACCGACACGTCGCGGCCAAGGGTCAGCCCGCGGTCCTGAATGGCGCGGCGGGCACCGATGGCGGAAATCATCGACGACACCAGCAGCGCGGTGGGCGGGGCTGCCAGCCCCAGCATCCGGCTGGCGGCGCGGTAGCCTGCGGTTTCGGTCATCTCGTCCGACGCCATCAGCGCCGGGTCCGGGGTCAGCCCGCGCGCCGCCAGCGCCTGTTCAAAACCGCTGCGGCGGCGGAAGGCGAAATCCATGAATTCAAGGCCGTTGATCAGGCCGATGCGGCGGTGCCCCAGATCGAGCAGAAACTCGGTGGCGCGCAGGAACGCCCGGCGGTTGTTCACATCGACCCAGGAATAGGGCAGCGTCGCCTCGGTCACCCTTCCATGCACCACGAAGGGAAAGCCGATCTCGGTCAGCAGCGCCAGTCGCGCATCCTGCAGGCGCGGCGCGTGCAGGATGATGCCATCGACGGTGCCGCGGGCCTTCAACTCGCGATAGACGCGCTCTTCGTCCATGTCGGGCACCACCGTCAGCACCATGTCATAGCCCGACCGGGAATAGGTCTCGCCAGCCCCGGCGATGAAGTCGGCAAACACCGGGTTGACGATCTCGTGCCGCGCCGCAATCGGGATCACATGGCCGATGGCCATTGCCTTGCCGGTGGCCAGCCGGATCGCCCGGCTGTTGGGCGCATAGTTGTAGCGCCGCGCCGCCGCCGCCACCCGCGCCCGGGTTTCCTCGTTGACTTCCGGATAGCCGTTCAGCGCCCGGCTGACGGTCGTGGGCGACAGATCGAGTTTGCGGGCAAGCTCTTTGAGGTTCATCGCCGTCCAGCCAAAGCGTTTCGAATCCGCTGTTACACTAGCGGCGGCTGGGCACCCGGTCAAAGGTAAAGCGCATTTTGCCGCAGGCCGGAATTGCCATGCTGCAATCGCAAAACAAGGCGTTAGATTGCCGTAGCGCAACTTTGTTGCGCAGGTTTAAGTTGACTTGAGGCAGCGGCGGCGCATATCTGTTTTGTCCAAAGCGGTTTGAAAATGATTCTTCCCGCTTGGTGAACTCGCGGCCCTTGCAGGGGCGCGTTATCGGGAGGACGACAATGAAATCCAGACTTTTCGCGGGGGTTGCCCTGTTTGCCCTGCTTTCCGGGGCGGCGGTTGCGCAAGACCTGAAATTCGCGCCGGGCGAGGATGCCCGCTTTCACTGGGCTGATTTCGAGGCGCTGAAGGCGACCGACCTGAAGGGCCAGAAACTGAAGATCGACGGCCCCTGGGGCGGCGTTGACAAGGAGCTGTTCAACTCGGTGATCGCCTACTTTGTCGCCGCCACCGGTGCCGATGTGCAGTACACCGGCGGTGACGGTTTCGAGCAGCGGGTGATGATCGACGTCGAGGCGGGCTCGCCTCCGGGCATCGCCGTGGTGCCGCAGCCGGGGCTGGCCGCCGATCTGGCCAAGCGTGGCAAGCTGGCACCGCTGCCGGCCGAGACCGCCGCCTGGATCAAGGACAACTATGCCGCGGGGCAATCCTGGGTTGATCTCGCGACCTATCCGGGCGCCGATGGCACCCCGGCGCTGTATGGCATGTTCTACAAGGTCGATGTGAAGTCGCTGGTCTGGTATTCGCCGGAAAACTTTGCCGACGCCGGCTACGAAGTGCCGACGACGATGGAGGATCTGAAGGCGCTGACCGAGAAGATCGTGGCCGATGGCGGCACGCCCTGGTGCATCGGGCTGGGTTCGGGCCCGGCGACCGGCTGGCCCGCGACCGACTGGGTCGAGGACATGATGCTGCGCAACAACACCCCGGCCGACTATGACGCCTGGGTGTCGAACGCGCTGAAGTTCGACGACCCGAAGGTTGTCACCGCGATCGAGGATTTCGGCTGGTTCGCCCGCAATGACGCCTTCGTGCAGGGTGGCGCTGCGGCGGTGGGCTCGACCGACTTCCGCGACAGCCCGAAGGGTCTGTTTGCCTCGCCGCCCGGCTGCTACATGCACCGGCAGGCCAGCTTCATCCCGTCGTTCTTCCCCGAAGGCACCGTGGTTGGGCAGGATGCCGATTTCTTCTATTTCCCGGCCTATGCCGAGAAGGATCTGGGCAAGCCGGTTCTGGGCGCGGGCACGCTGTTTGTGGTGACCCAAGACAGCCCGGTGGCGCAGGCCTTCATGAAGTTCCTGCAAACCCCGCTGGCGCATGAAATCTGGATGGCGCAGACCGGCTTCCTGACGCCGCACAAAGGCGTCAACGCCGAGGTTTACGGCGACCCGACGCTGCGCAAGATGGGCGACATCCTGCTGCAGGCCGACACTTTCCGCTTTGACGGATCCGACCTGATGCCGGGTGCAGTGGGTGCGGGCGTGTTCTGGACCGGCATGGTCGATTACACCAACGGCAAGGACGCGGCCACGGTGGCGGCGGATATCCAGAAGACCTGGGACACTTTGAAATAACCAGTGCATGATGACAAGTAAGGGCCTGTCCGCGCAAGCGGGCAGGTTTCCCCTGCGGGAGGGCAGGGCCAGGCAAGGGGGGATGCGGTGCAACAATTGCTTCTGGCTTCGGCCACGATCGTGGTGGGGGTGTTCGGCTGCGTCGGCTATTTCTTCGCGTCGAACCTGATCCTGGACAGTATTTTTCCGGCTCGTGGGCCCAATGCCGGGCGCAACATCCTGCGGGCGGGGGCGGTGCGGCCCTGGTTGTTCCTGTTCCCGGCCATCGCGCTGTTGACGGTTTATCTGGTCTATCCGGTCTTCGTGTCGATCCTGTTGTCGTTCAAGGACGGCACCGGCGACAATTTCGTGGGCCTGGACAACTACACCTGGCTGTTGTCCGACGACAAATTCCGCGAGTCGGTGGTGAACAACCTGCTGTGGCTGGTGGTGGTGCCTGCGGCCTCGACCTTCTTCGGGCTGATCGCGGCGGCGCTGACCGACCGGATCAAATGGGGCAATTTCGCCAAGTCGATGATCTTCATGCCGATGGCGATCTCGTTCATTGGCGCCTCGGTCATCTGGAAATTCATCTATGATTACCGGGGCGAGGGTCAATCCGAGATCGGCCTGTTGAATGCGCTGGTCGAGATGTTCGGCGGCACGGCGCAGATCTGGCTGACCATCCCGTTCTGGAACAACTTCCTCTTGATGGTGGTGCTGATCTGGATCCAGACCGGCTTTGCCATGGTGATCCTGTCGGCGGCGCTGCGCGGCATTCCCGAGGAAACCATCGAGGCGGCGATCCTCGACGGTGCCTCGCCGTTCCAGATATTTCTCAAGATCAAGGTGCCGCAGATCTGGGGCACCATCGCCGTGGTCTGGACCACCATCACCATCACCGTGCTGAAAGTGTTCGACATCGTCTACGCCATGACCAACGGCCAATGGGGCACCCAGGTGCTGGGCAGCATGATGTATGACTGGATGTTCCGCGCCAACGACACCGGGCGCGGCTCGGCGATTGCGCTGGTGATCATGCTGATGGTGACGCCGATCATGATCTGGAACATCCGAACCACCCGGCGGGAGATGCGTTGATGGAAAACATCGTCGGGACCAAGTCGAGCCTGGTGTGGGTGGTCAATATCGCGGCGGCGCTGATGGTGCTGCTCTGGACCATTCCGACCATCGGGTTGCTGGTATCGTCGTTCCGCGACCGCGACCAGATCACCGGGTCGGGCTGGTGGCAGGCGGTGTTTCCGTCCGAACAGCGCATCGTCTATCGCGCCGGGGCGCTGGACAGCCAGAAGCAGTTGGCGCAGGGCTGGGTGATCGAAGGGTCGGTATTCGAGGGTGGCAAGGGGCAGGTCAAGGCCTTCGGTGTCACCTCGCGCGCGCCCGAGGCCTTCGCGCCGGGGACGGTTGCCGACCTGGGCGATGGCGTCACCGCGACCGTGGCCGCCGATGGCCAGTATCAGCTCGTGGCGCAGGCGAAATTTGAGGGCCGCAGCCCGCGGCTGTTCGTGACCTCGATAACACCGGCCAAGGCGACGCTGGCCAACTATGACCGGGTGCTGTTTTCCGAAGGCATCGGCCGGGCCTTCATGAACACCGCCACGGTGACGATCCCGGCCACCATCATCCCGATCCTGATCGCCGCCTTCGCCGCCTATGCCCTGGCCTGGATGGAGTTTCCCGGCCGGGCCCTGATGGTGGCGGCGGTGGTGGGCCTCTTGGTGGTGCCGCTGCAACTGTCGCTGATGCCGCTGCTGCGCCTGCACAACTCGCTGGGGATCGGCAAGGAATACATCGGCATCTGGCTGGCGCATTCCGGTTTCGGCCTGCCATTGGCGATTTACCTGTTGCGCAACTACATGGCCGGATTGCCACGCGAGATCATCGAAAGTGCGCGGGTCGATGGCGCCACGGATTTCCAGATTTTCCTCAAGATCATCCTGCCGCTGTCCTTCCCGGCGCTGGCCAGCTTTGCGATCTTCCAGTTCCTCTGGACCTGGAACGACTTTCTGGTGGCCTCGGTGTTCCTTGGCAATGACAACGACAAGCTGGTGATGACCAGCGCGCTGCGGGGCCTGATGGGCTCGCGCGGGGGGGATTGGGAGATTTTTGGCCTCCTCGGCCTTCGTGTCGATCTTCGTGCCGCTGGTGGTGTTCTTTGCCATGCAGAAATACCTGGTGCGCGGCTTGCTGGCGGGGTCGGTGAAGTGATGCAGCGTGACCCCGACTGGTGGCGCGGCGCGGTGATCTATCAGATCTATCCGCGCAGCTATCAGGACAGCAATGGCGACGGTATCGGCGATCTGGCGGGCATCGCCCAGAGGTTGCCGCATATCGCCAGCCTGGGCGCCGATGCGATCTGGATCAGCCCGTTCTTCACCAGCCCGATGAAGGATTTCGGGTATGATGTCAGCAATTACTGCGACGTCGATCCGATGTTCGGCACCTTGGCCGATTTCGATGCGGTGCTGAAGAAGGCGCATGATCTGGGCCTGCGGGTGATGATTGATCTGGTGCTGTCACACACCGCCGACGTTCATCCATGGTTTCAGGAAAGCCGCGCAAGCCGTTCAAATCCCAAGGCAAACTGGTATGTCTGGGCCGACCCCAAGCCCGATGGCACGCCGCCGAACAACTGGCTGTCGGTGTTCGGCGGCTCCAGTTGGCAATGGGACGGGCGGCGCGAGCAGTATTACCTGCACAACTTCCTGACCTCGCAACCCGACCTGAATTTCCACGAGCCATTGGTGCAAGAGGCATTGCTGGATGTGGCGCGGTTCTGGCTGGAACGCGGCGTCGATGGTTTCCGGCTGGACACCATCAATTTCTACATTGCCGACAAATACCTGCGCGACAATCCTGCGCTGCCGAAGGAATTGCGCAACGACAGCATCGCGCCGTCGGTGAACCCCTATAACCACCAGTTGCACCTCTTTGACAAGAACCAGCCGGAAAACCTTGATTTCCTGCGCAAATTCCGCGCGGTGCTGGACCCTTACGGGGCGGCGGCGGTGGGCGAGGTCGGTGATGCCCAACGCGGGCTGGAGATCATGGCCGAATACACCTCGGGCGGCGACAAGGTGCAGATGTGCTATCCGTTCGAGATGTTGCAGCCCAAACGCCTGACCGCCGCCGGGCTGGTGGACGCCTTTTCGCGGATGGCCAAGGCGGCACCGGATGCCTGGCCCTGCTGGTCCTATTCCAACCACGACACCGTGCGGCATGTCACCCGCTGGCAGCTTTCCGACGCTGCGGCAAAGGCTTACACGACGCTGCTCATGTGCCTGCGCGGCTCGTTGTGCCTGTATCAGGGCGAGGAGCTGGGGCTGCCCGAGGCCGAGATTGCTTACGCCGACCTGCAAGACCCCTACGGCATCCAGTTCTGGCCCGAGTTCAAGGGCCGCGACGGTGCCCGCACGCCGATGGTGTGGGAGACCGACAGCCGTTTTGGCGGCTTTACCAGCGGCGGCAAACCCTGGCTGCCGGTAACGCCGCCGCATCTGGCGCGCTCGGTGGCGGTACAACTGGGCGATCATGGCTCGATGCTGGCGCATTACCGCCGCGCACTGGCGCTGCGGCGGGCGCATCCGGTGCTGCGGGATGGCGCGATGGTCGATCTGGCCGCGCAGGGCGATCTGGCGACGTTCTGCCGGGTCGGTTCCGAAACACTGTTCATCGCTGTCAATCTGGGGGCGGGCACGGTCGATGCGGCGCTGCCTGCGGGCAACTGGGCGCCGATCGGGGCCGATCTGGGCAGCCAGCCTGCCGACACAACAGGGCGTGTGACGCTGGGGCCGTGGCAGGTTTGCCTGGCCCGGAAAATCTGAGCCCGACTTAAAAGGGGGAATACCATGGCCGATCTGAAGCTGACGAACATCGAAAAGGCCTATGGCGAGGTCAAGGTGCTGTCGAACATCAACCTCGACATCAAGCAGGGCGAGCTGATCGTGTTCGTCGGCCCCTCGGGCTGCGGAAAATCGACGCTGCTGCGGATGATCGCCGGGCTTGAACGCATCTCGGGCGGTGAGCTGAAGATCGACGGCGTGGTGGTGAACGAGGTGCCGCCAGCGCAGCGTGGCATCGCCATGGTGTTCCAAAGCTACGCGCTTTATCCGCACATGACGGTGCGCGACAACATGGCTTTCGCTTTGAAGATCGCCAAGAAATCCACCAATGAAATCAAGGCGGCAGTGGACAAAGCTGCGAAAATACTTCAACTGACGCCCTACCTGGATCGCCTGCCCAAGGCGCTGTCGGGTGGCCAGCGCCAGCGCGTTGCCATCGGCCGCGCCATCGTGCGCGACCCCAAGGTTTACCTGTTCGACGAGCCGCTTTCCAACCTCGATGCCGCGCTGCGTGTGGCGACCCGGCTGGAGATTGCCCAGTTGAAAGAGGCGATGCCGGAACGCACGATGATCTATGTCACACATGATCAGGTGGAGGCGATGACGCTTGCCAGCCGCATCGTGGTGCTGGCGGGTGGCGGCATTGCGCAGGTCGGCGCGCCCCTGACGCTGTATGAAAAGCCGCAGAACGAGTTCGTGGCGCAGTTCATCGGCAGTCCGGCGATGAACCTGATGCCGGGCGAGGTGGTGGAAACCGGCGCCGAAACCGTGGTGAGGCTGCAGAACGGCGGCGTGGCGCGGGCGGCGATTGCCACCACCGACGCCGATCTGGGCCTCAAGGTCAACGTTGGCGTGCGGCCCGAGGATATGCTGGCCACCGAAGGCGAGGCGGTTTTTACCGGCGAGGTCGAGATTACCGAGGCCCTGGGCGAGGTGACGCTGCTTTACTTCAAACGGCAGGGCGAGGCGGCGCAGATGGTGGCGAAACTGCCGGGGATTCATTCCGGTCTGCGGCGCACCGTGGTCAAGCTGGGCGCCGACCCGAAGAAGGTGCACCTGTTCCATCAGGGTCAGTCGCTGCTGTATCGTTGAAGCCGATTGACAGGGGCCGGGCTGCGGTTCAGACCTGTGCCAAGGGTGCTGCACGGCGCTCTGATCGCCCGGTGGCCAAGGCGCGCCGGGCCTTGCCGTGAAAGGAAAGACGATGGCCAAGGGTCAATTGCGCTCGAACAAGGAAGTGAAGAAGCCGAAGAAAGACAAGGTGAAGCCCGCGATTGCGGTGGCAAGCACCTCGTCCACCCGGATTGCCGCTTCGCAGGAAAAAGCCAAGGGCGACAAGAAGTAAGCTTGCGAAGCTGATGTGGTGTCGCGGTTCTGGCGCGGCAACGGGTCGCCCGGGGTTTTCCTTGCGGCGCCGGTAGGATATGTCTGGCGCGTCAGACAGGAGAGGCTCATGGCAAATCCCGAACCGCCGCGCTTTCGCCCCAAGCAATTCCCGGCCCCCGAGTTTCCGCCGGCCCGTACCCGGCTGTTTGCCCGGATGCCGCCCGCAGTGTTTCCGCCGATCCTGGGGCTTTTGGGGCTGGGGCTGGCGTTGCGGCGGGCCAGCGAGGCGCTGGAACTGCCCGGCGGTCCTGCCGAGGCGGTGCTGGGGGCTGTCAGCCTGCTGTGGCTGTTCGCAACACTTGGTTTTCTGGTGAAGGTGGCGCGCCGGCCGGGCGTGGTGATGGAGGATTTGCGTGTGCTGCCGGGCCGGGCCGGGGTCGCGAGCATGCTGCTGGGGCTGCTTTTGGTGGCGGCGGCACTGCTGCCCTATGCCCCCGGGCTGGCAAAAGCCGCGCTGTTCGCCGGGCTGGGGCTGCATGGCGGCCTTGCCCTGCTGGTCATCGGGCAATTCATCAAATCGCCGCCCGAGGCGCGCGAGGTGACGCCGGTCTGGCATCTGAATTTCGTGGGCTTCATCATCGGCGGCATTGCCGCGGTGCCGCTGGGGCTGACCGGCCTTGCACAGGCGCTGCTGTGGGGCACCATCCCGCTGGCGGTGCTGATCTGGGGCATCAGCCTTGCGCAACTGATCCGCCGCATCCCGCCACCGCCGCTGCGGCCGTTGCTGGCGATCCATCTGGCCCCGGCCAGCCTTTTTGCCACGGTGGCGGCCTTGCTGGGGCAAACCCAACTGGCGCTGATCTTTGCGGCTTTGGGCGCGGTCATGCTGCTCGCACTTCTGGGGGCAGCGCGCTGGCTGACGGTGGCGGGCTTCACCCCGCTGTGGGGCGCCTTCACCTTTCCGATTGCCGCCTATGCCAGCAGCCTGTTCGTGCTCGATCTGCCCTCGACCGGCCTGGTGATCCTGATGATGGCGCTGGCACTGGTGCCGTTCGTGGCTTTTCGGGTGCTGAAAGCCTGGGCCAGCGGCGCGCTGGCTGCCAAGACCAACGCCGCGCAAGCCTGACGCCTTTGGCTTTCATCTGTTCTTAAATATCCCCGCCGGAGGCACCAGCCTTTCAGCAGAAATACCGGTTCAAACCTGGACCTGCGCGACCCAAGCCCGGGCCAGCGCCAGCCCTGCGGCATCGGCCTGCGCCCCCAGCGTCGCCGCACGCGCGGGGTGGGCGGCCAGCCAGCCCGGCTCCATCTTTTCCATCAGATCGGGCAGATCGCGGTTCAGGTCGGCAATCACCGCCCGGCTGGCCTCGAAATGGAACTGCACGCCGTAGGTGGCCCGTCCGGTGCGGAAGGCCTGATGCGCCGCCCCGCCCGAGGTCGCCAGATGTGCGGCACCGGGGGGCAGGGTGAAGGTGTCGGAATGCCACTGGAAGATCGGGAACGCGGCGGGCAGGGCGCGCAGCACCGGGTCGGCGCGACCGGCCTCCAGCAGGCTGACCTCGTGCCAGCCGAATTCGGGTGCTGCCCCCAGCAGGTTCTGGCCGCCAAAGGCCCGCGCCAGCACCTGCGCGCCAAGGCAGATGCCCAGCACCGCGCGGTCGGCCTCGGTGAAGGCCCGCATCAGCCCGGCAAGCTGCACGAGATAGGGGTGGATGTGGTCGTCCAGCGCCGATTGCTCGCCGCCGAACGAGATCAGCGCGTCGAACCCCGCAGCATCCGTGGGCAAGGGCTGCCCGGCCCAGGGCTTGAAAACCTCGATCCGCGCCGCCGCCTCGTGCAGCGCCACGCCGACCAGCCCGTGGTGGGTGATGGCGGTATTCTCGACTATGGCAACGCGCATGGGGCCCCCTGCAATCCGGCCCCCCGTCACAGCACGCCACGCGCGGGTGATCAACCCCGAAAGCCGGGATTTGCCCTTGCCTTTGCCCGCCCACCATGAAACAGGGAACCGCCAAACGAACCCTCCCAAGGAGACCCCCCATGGAGATTCGAGAGGCCCTCACCTTTGACGATGTTCTGCTGGTTCCGGCCGCCAGTTCGGTGCTGCCCAGCGATGCCGACACCTCGACCTTCGTCACCAAGCTGATCCGGATGAACATCCCGCTCTTGTCCTCGGCGATGGACACGGTGACCGAGGCGCGGATGGCGATTGCCATGGCGCAGGCCGGTGGCATCGGTGTCATCCACCGCAATCTGGGGCTGGAGGAACAGGCCCACGAGGTGCGCCGCGTCAAGCGTTTTGAGTCGGGCATCGTCTATGCCCCGATCACCCTGCGCCCCGATCAGACCCTGGCCGACGCCAAATTGCTGCAGGACCGCTACAACGTCACCGGCTTTCCGGTGGTGGACGAGCAAGGCCGCGTGGTCGGCATCGTCACCAACCGCGACATGCGCTTTGCCTCTGATGACCGCACGCCGGTGCGGGTGATGATGACCTCGGAAAACCTCGCGGTGCTGCACGAGCCTGCCGACCGCGATGCCGCCATCAGCCTGATGAAGGCGCGGCGGATCGAGAAGCTCTTGGTCACCGATGGCAAGGGCAAGCTGACCGGGCTTCTGACGCTGAAGGACACCGAGCAGTCGGTGCTGAACCCGCATGCCTGCAAGGACGAGATGGGGCGGCTGCGGGTGGCCGCGGCCTCGACCGTCGGTGATGCCGGGTTTGAACGCAGTCAGGCGCTGATTGATGCAGGCGTCGATATGGTGGTGATCGACACCGCCCACGGCCACAGCGAAGGGGTCGCGCGGGCGGTCGAACGGATCAAGCGGCTGTCGAACACCGTGCAGGTGGTGGCGGGCAACGTGGCCACCGGCGAGGCCACGCGGGCGCTGATCGGCGCCGGGGCCGATGCGGTCAAGGTCGGCATCGGCCCGGGGTCGATCTGCACCACCCGCATCGTCGCCGGTGTCGGCGTGCCGCAACTGACCGCGATCATGGATGCAGCGGCGGCGGCGGGCGACATTCCGGTGATTGCCGACGGCGGCATCAAGTATTCCGGCGATTTCGCCAAGGCGATTGCGGCGGGGGCATCCTGTGCCATGGTCGGCAGCGCCATTGCCGGGACCGACGAAAGCCCCGGCGAGGTGATCCTGTATCAGGGCCGCAGCTTCAAATCCTATCGCGGCATGGGCTCGCTGGGCGCCATGGCCCGCGGCTCGGCCGACCGGTATTTCCAGAAGGATGCCGCCTCGGACAAGCTGGTGCCGGAAGGCATCGAGGGGCAGGTGCCCTACAAGGGTTCTGCCGCCGCCGTGGTGCATCAGCTGGTGGGCGGCTTGCGCGCTGCCATGGGCTATACCGGCAACCGCACCATTGCGGAAATGCAGGGCGGCTGCCAGTTTGTGAAGATCACTGGCGCCGGGCTGAAGGAAAGCCATGTGCATGACGTGCAGATTACCCGCGAAAGTCCGAACTACCGTGTGATGTGATGGCAGAACCGCTGAAAGCACTGGTTGCCGCCGCAGGGGCCCAAAGTGGGGTTGGCATCGCCGTGGCCCGGCGACTGGCGCAGGCGGGTTTTGCCGTGACGCTGGCCGCACCAACGCCGCGGCTGCATGACCGGGTGGCCGAATTGCGGGCCGAAGGTCTGGACGTTCAGGGCCATCTGGTCGATCTGGCCGATGCGGACGAGATTGCGGCGTTGTTCGATGCAGTCGGCCCCGTGGCGGTTCTTGTCAACAACACCATACTTGGGGCGGCGCGCGGGGCGTCAGCCGCGGCACTGGACCCGCAGGTATGGAGCCGCGGTGTTGCGGCCAATCTGGCCATCGCCGCGCGGCTGTCGCGGCTGTTCCTGCCCGGGATGCAGACGAACGGCTGGGGTCGGGTGGTGACGGTCGGGCCGGTCACCGGGCCGCAGCATATGGTGCCGGGCCGGGCCGCCTTTGATCTGGCCAAGGCCGCACTTTCCGACATGACCGAGGCATTGGCGCAGGAAGTGGCGCAGGCCGGGGTGACGGTGAATGCGGTGGTGCCCGGCTGGATTGCGCCGGACTTGCCGGGTGTGGCGCCCGTCAGCACCGTGGCCGATCTGGCAAGCCTTGTGGCATTTCTGGCCTCGCCACAGGCGTCCTATGTCAACGGCACCACGCTGGTGGTCGAGGGCGGGACGGTCCTGCAAGAGCGCGATGGAGTGTGAAATGCTATTAAATTCAAAATATTCGGGGCCAAGCCTCATGTATTGCATGAAGGTTGCCTGATGACTCCCGCCGCCCGGCTGTCTGCGGCGATCGACATCCTTGACCGGGTTCTGGCGGGCAATTCAGCGGAACAGGCGCTGACCAACTGGGGCCGCGCCAGCCGCTTTGCCGGCTCGGGCGACCGGCTGGCGGTGCGCGATCTGGTGTTTGCGGCGATCCGATGCCGGCGGTCATTCGCGGCGCTTGGCGGCGCGGAAACCGGGCGCGGGCTGGTGCTGGGCGGGTTGCGGGATGCGGGCGTTGATCCGGGGCCGCTGTTCACCGGGCAGGGCCATGCACCGCCGCCGCTGACCGAAGCTGATAGCCTGCCACCCACCGAGCTGCCGGACCTGGTGGCGCTGGATTGCCCCGACTGGCTGGCACCGCCGTTGCGAGCCGCCCTTGGGGCCGATTTCGCGCCGGTGATGGCGGCCCTGCGCGCCCGCGCGTCAGTGTTCCTGCGGGTCAATTCCGCCCGGATCAGCCGCGAGGGCGCCATTGCCGCCCTGGCCTCCGAGGGCATTGCCGCGCAGCCGCATGGCTTGTCGAGCTTCGCCTTGGAAGTCACGGAAAACGCGCGGAAAATTCAGTCGTCGCAGACCTATCTGACCGGGCTTGTCGAATTGCAGGACGCCGCCTCGCAGGCTGTGGTGCAGGCGCTGCCGCTGCGGTCTGGCCAGCGGGTGCTGGACTACTGCGCCGGGGGCGGCGGGAAAACCCTCGCCATGGCGGCTGCGGGCGGCTTGCAGCTGTTCGCCCATGACGCCAACCCGCGCCGGATGCGCGATCTTCCCGCCCGGGCGGAACGTGCCGGAGTGCGGCTGCGGCTGCTGGAGACCGCCGATCTGCCGCGCCACGCGCCGTTTGATCTGGTGCTGACCGACGTGCCCTGTTCCGGTTCCGGCAGCTGGCGTCGCGCGCCCGAGGCGAAATGGGCGCTGACGCCCGCCCGGCTGGCCGAATTGTGCCGCATCCAGGCCGGGATTCTGGACCGGGTGGCGCCGCTGGTGGCACCGGGCGGGCACCTTGCCTATGCCACCTGCTCGATGCTTCAGGCGGAAAACAGCGCCCAGATCGCGGCGTTTCTGGCCCGCAGCCCCGGCTGGCTGTTGCAAAGCAGTCGGCTTTTCACGCCACTCGACGGCGGTGATGGCTTCTTCGTTGCGATCTTAAGGAGAAATCCATAAGCCTTTAATCAATCCCAAGATGAAAATCGGGGTTGATTAAGGCGCCGTTAAGGTTTTCCGCCCCGTATGGAACGCGTGGGCGAATCCCGAACAGCGGTCGCCTGAACGGAGAAGGCACGTGTTCAAAGCACTCTCAGCAAAGCCGGATATCGTCGGCACCGCGCGCGGATTGTCGCCGCGCATCTGGCTGCTGCTGGCGGTGGCGATCAGCTGCGTCGCGGTCAGCCTGCTGTCACCGGACCGGCAGATCAAGCTGGCGGCGGTGGCGGCGGCGGTGACATTCGCCGCGTTGATCCTGGTGATCCGCGGGCTGGTGGTGCTGGAGTCGTTGCGCGAGATGCGGCTGGAACGGCATCTGGGCGGCTTGATGGGGCAGGACGGCGCGCCCTGTTTCACCACCGATGCCGTGGGGGTGATCGGCTTTCAGAACGCCATCGCGGTGGAACGCTTCGGCGCGCAGGATGGCAAGACACTGGTGGCGGCCTTGCAGGACCATTTCGCCAGCCCCTCGGCGGTGCTGTTCCGGCTGCAAAGCCGGGCGATGAATCACGAGGCCGCGCGCGAGGATGTGGTGACGCGTCGGGGCCATACACGGCTGGCGGTGCATCGTATTGGTCCCACACGGTTTCTGTGGCGGCTGGAGGAGTTTCAGGATCGCACCGGCTCGGGGCGCGGCGCCGAATCGCTCAGCCTGCCGATGATGATCGCCAACAAGACCGGGGTGATCCTGTTCTCGAACGAGGCGATGCGGCGGCTCTTGGGCGGGCGCCCCAAGCGGCTGGACCGGGTGTTTGCCGAACAGACCCTGCGCTCGGGCGAAGAGGTCGAGGTGGCCTCGGTCGATGGTCCGGTGCGGGCGATTCTGGCCGAGGTGGATGGCGTGGGCGAGCGGCGCGAGATCTACCTGATGCCGGTGCCGGAACGCTATGAGGCCAACAGCTCGCTGGCCGATTTCGAACATGTGCCGGTGGCGCTGATGAAATTTGCCGCCGATGGCAGTCTGATCTCGGCCAACCGTGCCGCGCGTGACCTCATTCACCTTGGGGCCGAGGAAACCCTTGGCTTCCGTGACCTTTTCGAGGGCCTCGGGCGCTCGGTCAGCGACTGGCTGGCGGATGTGGCCACCGAACGGATGCCCTGCGGCGCCGAAGTGTTGCGGCTGCGCCGGGGCGACGGCGATGCCTTCTACCAGATCAGTCTGCGCCGGATCGTCGAGCACGGGCGCGGCTCCGTGCTGGCGGTACTGAACGATGCCACGGCGCTGAAAACACTGGAAGCGCAGTTTGTGCAAAGCCAGAAGATGCAGGCAATCGGCCAGCTGGCCGGCGGCATCGCGCATGATTTCAACAACCTGTTGACGGCGATTTCCGGCCATTGCGATCTTTTGCTGCTACGTCATGTGCAGGCCGACCCGGAATATGCCGATCTGGTGCAGATTCATCAGAACGCCAACCGCGCGGCCAGTCTTGTGGGGCAGCTCCTGGCCTTCTCGCGCAAGCAGACGCTGAAACCCGAACGGCTGGATTTGCAGGAGGTGCTTTCGGATTTGACGCATCTGCTGAATCGCCTCGTTGGCGAACGGGTCAATCTGCGGCTGGCGCATGCCCCCGACCTTGGCCCGATTCGCGCCGACAAGCGGCAGTTGGAACAGGTGGTGATGAACCTCGTGGTCAACGCCCGCGACGCCATGCCTGAAGGCGGCACCATCCGCATCGAGACCGAGGCGCTGACGCTGCGCGACGAGTTGCGCCGCGACCGGGCGGTGGTGCCCAAGGGCGAATATGCGGTGATCCGGGTTCTGGACACCGGCTGCGGCATCCCCGCGGACCGGCTGCAAAAGATCTTCGAGCCGTTCTTCACCACCAAACGCACCGGCGAGGGCACCGGCCTGGGTCTTTCCACCGCTTATGGCATCGTCAAGCAATCGGGCGGTTTCATCTTTGTTGACAGCGAGCCGGGGCTTGGCACGGTGTTCCATCTGTATTTCCCGATCCATGACGGGCCGGAAGAAGCGGTGACGCCAAGGCAGGAAGCTCGCAAGCCGATGGTCCGGCAGGGCGAGGGCGTGGTTCTTCTGGTGGAGGACGAGGCACCGGTGCGCGCCTTCGCTTCGCGGGCCTTGCGGCTGCGCGGCTACACGGTGCTGGAGGCCGACAGTGCCGAGGAGGCGTTGAAAACCTTGGAAGATCCGACACTCGACGTCGATATCTTCGTGACCGATGTGGTGATGCCGGGGATGGATGGCCCAAGCTGGGTCAGCAAGGCGCTGGAACTGCGGCCAAATGTTCGGGTGGTTTTCATGTCTGGCTATGCCGAGGAATGTCTTTCGGAATCTCAATCCCGCGTGCCGAACTCGGTGTTCCTGCCCAAACCGTTCTCGCTCAATGATCTGACCGAAACCGTGCAGGGCCAGTTGCATTGAAAGACCGTTTTCCGGTCAGCAGATGAAGGCTGCCGCAGCACCGCAGGGCCTGAACTTTTGCGGCGCCGGACAAAGCGCTAAGGGTTTTGCCACCGGTATCCCTGGGCCCATGGATCCGGGCTACCGCGCGCTTCGGCGTGACTGAAATCAAGCGGGACCGATGATTCAAACGGAACCGATGGCCGGTTGCGGGCAGGCTGGCGTCCAATGGCTTTGGCTCAGCCTTTGGAATACGCCAACACTGCGGTTCCGACTTTGGTGAGGCCGATCTTTCAGCGGCTTTGGCTGTCATCATTGGCCTGCGCCGGACCACGGCTTTCTTCGTTTGATTGCGTTTTCATCCTGATCGCGACGTTCTCGTGCCGTGCGGCGAAGTGGTCCCGGATCAGCGTTGAACATCTGTCCCAACGCGGCGGTTCTCGCTGTCGCCAGGCGGTTTCCCATGCCAAGGGTGCGTCGCGGCAACACCGGACCTTGGCCTTGTCGTGCGTCGCTGCCGTGTGTTGCATGTGCGGCCTTAAGGTAGTCCTGTGCTGCGTAACTGCTGCGCTGCCGGAGTCCGCATGTATCGCGTCTCGTCCTTCATCGGAACCTTTGCCTGGGCCCTGCTGGCGGGCATGGCGTTGGCGACCGTATGGGTCAACCTGGACGCCGCCAGCTATTACGACGCCATCGAATGGCGGCTGATCGACGTGGCCTCGGACAGCCTGGGGCGGGCCAGTCTGACGCTGATCGACCTGACCTCGGCGGTTTTGATGCCGCTGTTCCTGTTCTATCTGGGCAAGGAGCTGTGGGAGGCGCTGGTGTTGCGGCGTGGCAGCCTGCGCGGGCGCTATTCCGGGGTGCCGCTGCTGGCGTTGCTGGGCGGGCTGATCGGGGCGGCCGTGATCTGGGTGCTGCTTTCGGCGGCGTTCGAGACCGCCGAGGAGGCGGTTTTCGCCGGAGGCTGGGCGGTGCCGCTGGGCTCGGACGTGGTGCTGACCTATCTGGCCGGGCGGGCGCTGTTCGGCGCGGGCAGTCCGGCGCTGCATGTGCTGCTGCTGTTGACCATCGGCAGCAACATCGTCGGGCTGATGCTGCTGGGCACGGCGTTTCCCGATCAACCGCAGCGCCTGCTGTGGCTGCTGCTGCCGGTGGTGGCATTTCTGGCGGTGTGGTTCTGGGTCGGACGGCAAGCCCATTCAGACGCGACCGAGGTGCAGCGGCGGCGGTCGTTGCAGCTTTGGCCCTATGCGCTGGCGGGGCTGGTGTCCTGGGCCGGGATTCTGGCCGCGGGCCTGCCGCCGGCGCTGGGGCTGTTGCCGATCATCCCGGCGATGCCGCATGCCGACCGGGCCTTTGGCCTGTTCGCCGAGGCCGAGGAGTTTCTGACCGACCCGTTGAACCGCGCCGCTCATCTTCTGGTCAAGCCATTGATCGTGGTGCTGTTCCTGTTCGGGCTGACCCGTGGCGGCATTGACCTTGGCGCCGCGGAACCGACCACCTGGATCACGCTGGCCGCCCTTTGGCTGGGCAAGCCGCTGGGCATCGTGGCGGGGGGGCTGCTGCTGGCGCCGCGTCTGGGCCTGCCGATGCCGCGTGGCCTGCGCAAGCGCGATCTGATGCTGATCGCCGGGCTGGCGGGCATGGGGTTTACCATCCCGGCGCTGGCGATTGATGCCACGCTGCCCGGTGGGGCCATGCAGGAAGCGGCGCGGCTGGGGCTGGCGATCAGCCTGTGCGCCGGGCCGTTGCTGGTTCTGGCAGCGCGGAAATGGTGGCGTTAAGGCCGCGTGGCGCGGCGACCATGCGCGAAGATCATTGTCATCGGGGCCATTGATCCGACATAATGGGAACGGAAACAGGTGTCGGGCCAGATCGGGCAAATCTGGTCAGACGGTGTTAACCAAAGTGGCGTATCCGGGGATAACCCGGAACATGAGGCGCAGGCCGCAAAGTCGGCTTGGGGGCGAGGATGATCGAGTTCGAGAATGTCAGCAAGTCGTTCTGGACCGGCACGCAGCGCAAGGTCATTCTCGACCAGGCGTCGTTCCGGGTGGAACTGGGCAATTCGCTGGGTATTCTGGCGAAGAACGGCACCGGCAAGACCACCATCATCAACATGATGGCGGGGCTGGAAAAACCCGACGAGGGCCGGGTGCTGCGCACCAGCCGGATCTCGTTTCCGCTGGGCTTCATGGGCGGCGTGGTCTCCAAGCATACCGGCACCGAAAACGCCCGCTACATCGCCCGGCTTTATGACCTCGACCCCGACTATGTCGAAAGCTTCTGCCGCTGGATGTGCGGCATTGCCGAATATTTCGACATGCCGGTGGGCACCTACAGTGCGGGCATGAAATCGCGGTTCTCGTTCTCGCTGATGCTGGCGCTGGAGTTCGACATTTACCTGATCGACGAAGGCATGCCCTCGACCACCGATGTCGAGTTCAACCGCAAGGCCGGCAGCATCCTGCGCGAGCGTCTGGCCAAGTCCACGGTGGTGGTGGTGTCGCATCAGGCGCAGACGCTGGAAAAATTCTGCCGATCCGCTGCGGTGCTGCACGACGGTCGGCTTTACATGTTCGAAACCCTGGAAGAAGCGAAGCGCCTTTATGACTATAAAGCTCACAGCTAAGCGGTTCCGCATCCGGCGGCCCGATCCGGTGACGCCGATGGGGCGGCCACAGGCGGCCAACTCGGACATGATGTTCGACGCCGAGGATGACGGCTTTGGCAACCAGAGCTTTGTCACCGCCGCGCGTCCCGAAGCGCAGTCCGCGGCAGAGCCCGTGGGCGCGACCGATCTGGATGCAATCCGGCGCGAGGGGTTGACGGGGCGGCAATTGCGCATGGCCCGCCGGGTGGCGCAGAAGTACAACCTGCCCGCCACCTCGGATTTCGACGCGATCCGGCTGTTGCGCAAGGCCGGGATCGACCCGTTCCAGCGCACCAACATGCTGGAGCTGGTGACCTCCGACATGGGTGCGCCCCCCCCGGGGGCGTCGCGGGCGCTGACCACCGCACCGGGCGATGGCGTGCAACTGCCGCAGACCATCAAGCCGTTGCAGGTGCCATCGACCGAAGTGCGGGCCGAACAGAGCCATGCCGCCGACATCATGCGCATCCAGCAGGATATCGCCCGCAGGCGGCGGCGCAAATCGGCGCTGCTGGCAGCGCGGCTGCTGTTTTTCGTGTTTCTGCCGACGCTGGCGGCCGGGATTTACTACTACACCATCGCCACGCCGCTTTATGCCAGCAAATCGGAATTCGTGATCCAGCAATCGGCCGCACCTTCGGCCAGTGCGGGGGGCTTGAGCGGGTTGCTTTCGGGTTCGCCGATGGCCACCTCGCAGGATTCGATCACCGTGCAGGGCTATCTGCAATCACGCGATGCCATGCTGCGGCTGGACCAGGATCTGGACTTCCGCGCGCATTTCAGCCGCCCCGACATCGACCCGATCCAGCGGCTGGACGCCGACGCCACCGCCGAGGCCGCCTACAAGATCTACAAGCGCAACGTGCAGATTGCCTATGACCCGACCGAGGGCGTGATCAAGATGGAGGTCAGCGCCACCGATCCGCAGGTGTCGGTGGCGTTTTCCAAGGCGCTGATTTCCTATGCCGAAGAACAGGTTGACCATCTGACCCAACGGATGCGCGGCGATCAGATGAAAGGCGCGCAGGAAAGCTATGACAAGGCCGAGGCCGAGATGCTGGCCGCGCAGCGCCGGGTGGTCGATCTGCAGGAACGCTACAAGGTGCTGTCCTCCGAGGTCGAGGTGTCGCTGATCACCACCCAGATCGGCCAGCTGGAAACCCAGCTGACCACCGACAAGCTGTCGTTGCAGCAGATGCAGTCGAACGAGAATCCAAACGCCGCCCGCATGGAGCCGCTGAAGCGCCGCATCGCCGCGATGGAGGAGGAGGTCGCCAGCTTGCGCGCCAAGCTGACGCAGAACAACCCCGATGGCACGTCGCTGGCGACGGTGCAAAGCGACCTTCTGGTGGCGCAATCGGATGTGACCACCCGGCAGATGCTGCTGGCGCAATCGCTGCAATCCATGGAACTGGCGCGGGTCGAGGCCAACCGCCAGGTGCGCTATCTGTCGGTTTCGGTCAATCCGGTGGCGCCGGACGAAGCCACCTATCCGCGGGCGTTCGAGAATACCATGGTTGCACTTCTGGTCTTTGCCGGTATCTACCTGATGATCTCGATGACTGCCGCCATTCTGCGCGAGCAGGTCGCTGCGTAAGGACGCGCCATGAAAGATGTGAAGATCGGCGGGTTGACCGTCGGCAACGACCAACCCCTGCTGGTGATCGCCGGTCCCTGCCAGCTGGAAAGCCTGGATCATGCGCAGATGATCGCGGGCACGCTGCGCGAGGCTTGTGCGGCGGCAGGCGCGCAGTTCGTGTTCAAGGCCAGCTACGACAAGGCCAACCGCACCTCGCTTTCCGGTCGGCGTGGCGTGGGGATGCAGGCGGGTCTGGACATTCTGGCCGCCGTGCGGGCGATGGGTGTGCCGGTGCTGACCGATGTGCATGATGTCGAGCAGGCGCGGGCAGCGGCGGTGGTGGTGGATGTGATCCAGATCCCGGCGTTTCTGTGCCGCCAGACCGATCTGCTGATCGCGGCGGGCGAGACCGGGGCGGTGGTCAACGTCAAGAAGGGCCAGTTTCTGGCGCCCGAGGGCATGGCCAATGTGGCGCAGAAGGTCGCCTCGACCGGCAATGACCGCATCCTGTTGACCGAGCGGGGCGTGTGTTTTGGCTACAACGCGCTGGTGGTCGATATGCGCGGCCTGCCGATCATGGCGCGCACCGGCTATCCGGTGATCATGGATGCGACGCACGCGGTGCAGCAGCCCGGCGG
Source organism: Rhodobacter ferrooxidans (assembly GCF_000176015.1). Classification (GTDB taxonomy): domain Bacteria; phylum Pseudomonadota; class Alphaproteobacteria; order Rhodobacterales; family Rhodobacteraceae; genus Pseudorhodobacter_B; species Pseudorhodobacter_B ferrooxidans. The sequence continues at coordinate 109,766 of NZ_ACYY01000008.1, forward strand.
TCTGGGCAACAGCACCGGCGGGCAGCGCGAGTTTGCCCCGGTGCTGGCGCGAGCGGCGGTCAGCCTTGGCATCGCCGGGGTGTTCATCGAGACCCACGAAGACCCCGACAACGCGCCTTCGGACGGGCCGAACATGGTGCCGCTGGGCCAGATGGCGGCGGTGGTGGACAGTCTGATGGCGTTTGACCGGCTGGCCAAGGCCGATCCGCTGCGGGTCTGACGGCAGGGCGTTTTTCCTCTAGGAGAATACCGGTTTTCGGGGTGTAATGGGGGTTCATTGCAACTTTCCCTTTTTCCCTGACCTTATGGTGTTCTCATGGCTCAAATCCTGTTTTCATCGCTGCTGAATGGCCAGCACATTTCCTTCAATGCGGCACTGGATGTGCTGCGCTTCGCCGGGGCGGCCGATCAGGCGGCGGCGGTGCGACTGGTGGTTTCGGGGGCCAACCTGGGTGTCGTCTTTGCCGGCAAGACCATCTGGCTGGACAACCTCGCCCTGGCAGGCCTGACCACCGCCAGCTTTTCCTTTGCCAATGGCAGCAGTCTGCTGGTCGGTGATGGCACGGTCAGCGCCATGCCTGACTGGTATGGCAAGACCTATTCGCTTGCGGCCTCCACGGTCGACAATCAGGTGCGCGGTCTGGGCGGCGCGGATCGGGTGACCACGGGCAGCGGCCACGACTATCTGGTTGGCAACGACGCGCTGGCGCCGATCACCCATGTGTCGCGGCTGGGCGGCGTCGGCAGCCCCACCAACAGCTATGGGGCCAGCATTTCGGCCGACGGCAATCTGGTGGCCTTCGGCGGCAGCTGGACCGGATTTGGCAGTTCGAACAACACGGCCGTCGATGTGTTCGTGAAGAACCTGCAGACCGGTGTCGTGCAGAACGAAGAGCGGAACGCAGCCGGTGTTCTGGGCCTGTCGGGGTCGGACAATCCGATGATCTCGGCGGATGGCAGTACGCTGGTCTTCACCTCCAGCGCCGCGCTGGTGCCCGGAACGCCGCCCAACGGCACGATTTACCAGGCCGCCGTGAACGGTGCCGCCATTGCTGCGGTATCGGTGACGGCCGGTGGCGTATTTGCCAATGGCGCCTCGGTCAACGCCGATGTTTCTTCTGACGGCCGCTATGTGACCTTTGCCACCACGGCCACCAACTTTGCCGCCGGTGGCAGTGTCAGCACCTATGACATCTATCGCAAGGACATGGTGACCGGGGCTTTGGTGCGGATATCCACCGGCCAGACCGGCATTGACGCCAACGGCGACTGCACCCATCCCCGGATTTCGCCCGATGGCCGCTATGTGGTGTTTTCCAGCACGGCGACCAATCTGACCACGGCAGAAACCGGCAGCTTCTATGCCGATGTCTATGTCTGGGACAGCGCGACCAGCAGCCTGACCAACATCACGGCGGCGGCCGGTCTGGCGGATTCGTTGAACCCCGATGTGGATGCGGCCGGCAACGTGGTGTTTCAGACCCGTCGTGCGCTGGTTGCGGCCGACACCAACACCAGTTTCGACATCTATTCCTACAATCTGACAACCCATGCCTATCGTCTGGTCTCGGCCACCGCGACCGGCACCGCGGTGACCTTCGGCGACAGCGAGAACGCCTCGATTTCCGGCGACGGGCGCTATGTGGTGTTCGCAAGTTCGGCAGCCAGCCTGGTTGCGGGCGACAGCAACGGCTACACCGACATTTTCGTGAAAGACCTGCTGACCGGCGCGATTGCGCTGGTGTCGCGCACCCCGACGGCGCAAGGCAACGGCAGTTCGGGCGGGGCGCCGCAGATCTCGCTGGGCGGCGACTGGATCGTGTTTGAAAGCAGCGCCACCAACCTGGCCACGACCGACGCCAACACCTATCTGACCGACGTGTTCCGGGTGGCCAATCCGCTGTTGCAGGATACGCTGACGGGCGGGGCGGGCAATGACACCTATGTGCTGGCCCGCAATGACATCGTGGTCGAGGCCGTTGGTGGCGGCACCGACACCGTGCAGTCCAGCATCAGCCATGCGCTTGGCGCCAATGTCGAGAATCTGGTGCTGCTGGGAACGGCGGGGCTGTCGGGCACCGGGAACGCGCTGAACAATGTGATCACCGGCACTCTTGGCAACAACCTGATCAACGGACTGGGCGGCGTCGATACCGCAAGCTACGCCGCGGCGACAACGGGCGTCAGCGTCAGTCTGGCGGTGGCCGGGGCGCAGGCGACGGGCGGTGGGGGCAGCGATACGCTGATCAGCATCGAGAATCTGACAGGCTCGGGCGCGAATGACAGCCTGACCGGGGATGCGCTGGCCAACACGCTGAACGGCGGTCTGGGAAATGACACGCTGACCGGCGGCGATGGCAATGATGTCTTTGTGGTTGATTCCGCGGCCGACGTGATCGTGGAAAGCGCCGCGGTTTCCGGTGGCGTCGATACGGTGGTTTCTGCGGTCACCTGGACACTGGGCGCGCTGCTGGAAAACCTGATTCTGTCAGGCGTTGCCCTGATCAACGGCACCGGCAACACCAAGGCCAATGTCCTGACCGGCAATGCCGCGGCCAACGTGCTTTCCGGTCTGGCGGGGAATGATTCGATCACCGGGGGCGCGGGCAATGACTCGGTGCTGGGCGGGCTGGGGGATGACCGGCTGGACGGCGGCACCGGCAATGACACGCTGACCGGCGGCGATGGCAATGACAGCTATCTTGTCGATTCCTCGGCGGATGTGATCGTGGAAAGCGCCACCGTTGCCGGGGGTGTCGATACGGTCAATGCGACGGTGACCTGGGCGCTGGGGGCGACGCTGGAAAATCTGACCCTTGGCGGCACTGCCACCATCAACGGGTCGGGAAACTCGGCCAACAACGCACTCACGGGCAATGCGGCGGCCAACGTGCTGGTCGGCAATGCCGGCAACGATACGCTGAATGGCGGTCTGGGGAATGACACGCTGACCGGTGGTGCCGGGACCGATGTGCTGACAGGCGGCGGCGGCGCCGATGCCTTTGTCTTCAACAGCACGGTCGGGGCGGATGTGGTGACCGATTTCACCAGCGGCAGCGACAGGCTGCGGGTCTCGATGGCGTCCCTGCCGGTCGGAGACGGGGATCTGCTGATCGAGAATTCCAGTCTGACCGCCGCAACCGGCGGCTTTTCGGCGGCCGCCGAACTGGTGGTGTTCAGCACCGACGTCGCCAGCCTTTCCACCGCAACCGCCGCGGCGCGGATCGGGTCGGCCACCAGCGGCTTCACCCTTGGCCAGCACGTGCTGTTTGCCGTGGATACGGGCGGGCAGACCGGGCTTTACCTGTTTACTTCATCGGGGACCGATGCCCTGGTTTCGGCGGCGGAACTGACATTGCTTGCCACGCTGACGGCGACGCCGACAACGGTTCTGGCCGATTATCTGTTCGTGGCCTGACCCGGGCGGACTTGAACGGCGGCGGCGGTTGGAATAGGGCGGGTCCGATGTCCAGCCTCGGGCATCGCCTGTCAGGATAGCCGATGACCCCGCTTGATACCGCCCATGCCGCCATGCAGGCCGCCCCCGACGACGATACCGCCCGGCTGCGGTTCTATGAACGGCTGGCCGATGGCGAGCTGTTCCTGCTGCTGGAGTCCGAAGCCAAAGGCGACAGCCTGACGCCGCAGGTGTTCGATCTGGAGGGTGGCCCGGTGGTGCTGGTCTTCGATCTGGAGGAACGGCTGGCCGCCTTCACCGGCATACCCGCCCCCTATGCCGCGATGCCGGGCCGGGTGATTGCCGCCCATCTGGCCGGGCAGGGCATCGGGCTGGGGCTGAACCTTGGGGTGGCCGAGGCCGCGATGCTGCTGCCGCCCGAGGCGGTGGACTGGCTGGCCGAAACCCTCGACAACCCGCCCGAAGCTGTCGAGGCCCGCCCGGTGGCCTTCCATGCGCCCGATCTGGCCGAGGCTTTGCTGACCGGGCTGGATGCCAAACTGGCGCGGGCAGGGGGTCTGGCCGATCACGCGCTGCTGGCCGGGGTCAGCTATGACGATGGCAGCACCGGGCTGGTGCTGGCCTTCATCGACACGGCTCCGGGTGCCGAAGCGCCGCTGGCACGGGCGGCGGGCGAGGCGCTGACGTTTTCGGGTCTGGATCAGGGTGGGATCGACGTGATCTTCCTTGCCGCCACCGATGCCGCCACAGCACCCTTGACCAAGGTGGCGCTGCGGTTCGATCTGCCGCAGCCGGAAGTGCCGGAAACCATCACGCCAATCGCCCCCGGTTCCGACCCCGACAACCCGCCAAAGCTGCGCTGGTAGGCCGGAATTTGGGGTAACATGATACCCATTTTTCAAACCATTGAAATCCAACGGAATATTGCCACCCACAACCCTTGACTGCGCGCGCATCCTGCGAGATACACCGCCATCCGAGATTTCGGGGGGCAACCCTCGCTTCAGTTCACAGGGTATGAAATGAAAACCTTCACCGCAACGCCTGCGGATATCGACAAGAAGTGGATCCTGATCGACGCCGAAGGCGTGGTTCTGGGCCGCCTCGCCACGCTGGTGGCCAATATCCTGCGCGGCAAGAACAAGCCGACCTTCACGCCGCACATGGACATGGGCGACAACGTGATCATCATCAACGCCGAAAAGGTGCAGATGACCGGCAACAAGCGCGCCGACAAGCGCTACTACTGGCACACCGGCCACCCGGGCGGCATCAAGTTCCGCACCGCGGCGCAGGTGCTGGACGGCGCCCACCCCGAGCGGGTCGTGGTCAAGGCGGTCGAACGCATGATCACCCGCAACAGCCTGGGCGCGCAGCAGATGACCAACCTGCGGGTCTATGCCGGTGCAGCCCATCCGCACGAGGCGCAGCAGCCCACCGTTCTCGACGTCAAGTCGCTGAACCCGAAGAACACCCGGAGCGCATGATCATGGCCGACATCAAATCTCTTGACGATCTGAAATCCGCCGTGACCGAAACCGCCCCGGCGGTTGCCGCTGCCCCGGCCCGTGTGGCCGTGCGCGACTCGCTGGGCCGCGCCTATGCCACCGGCAAGCGCAAGAACGCGGTCGCCCGGGTCTGGATCAAGCCGGGTTCCGGCAAGGTCATCGTCAACGGCAAGACCATGGCGGAATACTTCGCCCGTCCGGTGCTGCAGATGATCCTGCGTCAGCCCTTCACCGTTGCGGGCGTCGAAGGCCAGTTCGACGTGATGGCGACCGTCGCCGGGGGTGGCCTGTCGGGCCAGGCCGGTGCGGTGAAGCATGGTGTTTCCAAAGCCTTGCAGCTTTACGAGCCGACCCTGCGTGCCGCGCTGAAGGCCGCGGGCTTCCTGACCCGCGACAGCCGCGTGGTGGAACGCAAGAAATACGGCAAGGCCAAGGCCCGCAAGAGCTTCCAGTTCTCCAAGCGTTAAGCTTGCCGACATTGCAGAAAGGCCCGTGCGTTGCGCGGGCCTTTTTCATTTGGCGCATGAAAAAAATGGGCCGGACAAACCGGCCCAAGTCTGGGGTAGTTTCGGGGAAGCGTCAGTCGCGCCAGAACGGCTTTTCGGATTCCATGCCTGCGTCCTGCGCGCTCAGGCCGATGTCGCGCAGAAGATGCGGGTCCAACTGTGCCAGGGCGCGGCGGCTGTCCTGCCGGGCCGCCCAGAACCGCGCCAACCGCTGCAATCTGGTCAGCGGACGGGCAGAGACAAGGCCAACAAGCAGCGGAGCGGATGCAGATATTTGCGCCATGGGGCACCTTTTGTATTGATACAAAGCGGGGTGTTTGATACAGCCAAAATACATTGTCGCAACGCAAACCGCCAGAGGAACATTGTGACTGATACAAATTGGCTGCCCGATCTGGCACAATTCCCCGGTCCGAAATACCTCGCTCTGGCGCGGGCGCTGCGCGAGGCGATCCGGCTGGGGGCCTTGCCGCCCGGCGCGCAACTGCCGCCGGTGCGCGATCTGGCCTATCTGATCGGCGTCACCCCCGGCACGGTGTCGCGCGCCTATCAACTGGTGACGCAAGAGGGCGTGCTGGCGGCCACCGTTGGCCGTGGCACCTTTGTCGCCGCCCGGATGCCGCGGCTGGGGCCGACACAATCGCTGTTCATCGAACGCGATCCGGGGATTGTATCGGGGCTGGTCGATCTGCGCTCGCCACAATTGCCCGATGTGGGGCAGGGCGAGGTGATGGCGGCGGCGCTGCATCGGGTGGCTGACCATATCGCGGCTGACTGGCTGGATTACCCCAGCCAGCGCAAGGAGGCGCCGTTGCGCGCCGCCGTTTGCGCCTATCTGACCGACCGGGTGCTGGGGCCCGCGACGCCTGCCGATGTGGCGCTGACCCATGGCGGCCAAAGCTCGATCAATCTGGTGTTCCAGTGCTGCCTGCGCGGCGACCGGCCGGTGGTGCTGATCGAGGATCTGGCCTACCCCGGCTTTCGCCATGCCGCCAAGCTGGCGCGGGCCGAGGTGGTGGGGGTGGAACTGGATGCCCACGGGTTGCGCCCCGACGCGCTGGAGGCCGCCTGCCGCCGCCATGGCGGCCAGGTGCTGTGCCTGACCACCGAAGCGCAGAACCCGACCACCGCGCGGATGCCCGAGGCGCGACGCGCAGAAATCGTTGCCATCGCAAGGGCTTACGATTTGCAGGTGCTGGAGGATGACTGTTATTCCATCGCTGAAAGCACGGCACCGGGGATTCGGGCGCTGGCACCGGAGCGCACCTGGTATGTCGGCTCGCTGTCGAAATCGGTGTCGGCGGCGCTGCGCTTTGGCTATATCCTGTGTCCGACCGACATGGGCGAGGCCGGGCGGCTGACGGCGCAGCACGGGTTTTTCGCGCTGTCACGCCCGGTGTCCGATCTGTGTCTTGACCTGCTGACCTCGGGCGCTGTGGCCGATCTGAAGCGCAAGGTGCAACTGGAAATCGCCAGCCGGCTGGCCGCGGCGGTCAATGCTCTGGGCGGGTTTGATCTGCATTGGCAGCCGGGGTTGCCCTTCGTCTGGCTGCGACTGCCCTCGGGCTGGCGGGCCTCGACCTTTGCGCGGATGGCCGAGGCCGCGGGCGTGCTGGTGCGGCCGGCGGATGAATATGCGCTGGTGCATGGCCGCGCCCCCAACGCGGTGCGGCTGGCGATCAACGGCGGCATTGCCCGTCCGGCGTTTGATGCGGCGCTGACGACGCTGGCGCAGTTGCTGTGCTGCCCGCCATCGGAGTTGGCGGTGTAGTCCTGTTGCACACCCAGTCTGTTGCACACCCAGTCTGTTGCAGGAAGGACTCGGTCACAAGGAATTGTAATTGCAGCCAATTGACCGAAAGCGGCGGCGCGGTGTCTGATCTGTCCCAGAGCAGACTTAAAAAAAGAGACCCAAAATGGGACACCAATCCGCCTTTCACGCCCCGCATGGGGGCGCCGATTTCCTTGCCATGCGCAAGAACCGACTGGGTGCTACTGAAATCGTTTATGACGACGGCGTGTCGCGCCGCATTGTCTGGCGGGTCGAGGCGCCTGCCGCCAACGAAGACCGCATCTCGGATGCGTTGCGGGTGGCGGTGGGGGCGCTGCGGGTGGTGCCGGCACTTTACAACGAGCTGAAAAAGCGCGCGATTGCCATCGAACGGGTTGCAGGTTAAGGCAGCGGCGGTTTCGGCCCCGATAAAATGATCAAATCTTTTCCAAGGCAATTCAACGCTTTGGGATGATGTTTGGCCCTGAACCACCCCGCGACCGGGATGGTTCAGGCATTTGCCCCCTTTCTTTGCCAATCGGCATGTGCCAGAAAAAGCAAAACGCCGCTGACAGGGGGCACGATGAGTTTAGCCACGCGATGGGCGCGCTTTCGGAAATCCGAAGGCGGCAGTGGGTTGGCCCTGGTCAGCCCGACAGCGATCTACGCCATTCTGCTGCTGGCCGCACCCCTGGCCACCATCCTGCTGTTTTCGGTGCTGACCGATGGCTATCTGGTGGTCGAGCCGGTCTTTACCTTCGGCAATTACATCGAGACCTGGACCAACCGCATCTACCGTTCAGTGATGATGCGGTCCTTGGGCGTTTCCGTGGCGGTGACGGTGTTGACCGTGCTGCTGGCCTATCCGGTGGCGTATTTTGTCAGCTTTCACGTGCAGCCGTCGAAGAAATCGCTGTGGCTCTTTCTGATCACCATCCCGTTCTGGACCTCGTATCTGATCCGGGTGTTCCTGTGGAAGGTGATCCTGGGCTACAACGGCGTGATCAACTCCGGCCTGATGGCCACCGGCATCATCGACGAGCCGCTGACCGCGATTTCCTATAATGTGCAGGCCTTTGTGGTGACGCTGGCGCATGCCTACGCGCCCTTTGCCATCCTGCCGATCTATGTGGTGCTGGAAAAGATCGACCGGTCGTTGCTGGAGGCCGGGCAGGACCTGGGCGAAAGCAAGTTCCGCACCTTCCTGCGGGTGACGCTGCCGTTGTCGGTGCCGGGGATTGCTGCGGCGGTGCTGATCGTGTTCATCCCGACCATTGGCGATTATGTGACGCCGAACCTGATCGGCGGCGGCAAGATCCCGATGATCGCCAACATGATCGAGGTGCTGATGCTGGTGCGCGACAACAAGCCTTTGGGGGCCGCCATCGCGGTGTCGGCCATGGCCATCGTCACGGCGGTCAGCCTGCTGTTCCTGTTCACCATCCGCAAATACCTGCGGGGGCAGAAATGAAAATTCCGGTGCTGCGCATCTATACCATCGGCTACCTGATCTTCCTGTACGCGCCGATCCTGCTGCTGCCGCTGTTTGCCTTCAACGACAGCAAGGTGATCGCCTTTCCGCTGTCGGGCTTCACGACCCAGTGGTTTGCGCAGATGTGGGCCGACGAGCAGATGTTCAACTCGTTCAAGAACAGCCTGATCGTGGCGGGGTCGGCCTCGGTGCTGGCCACCACTTTCGGGGTGTTCGCCGCCCGTGCCTCGACCCGCTACAATTTCCCCGGCAAGGCCGGTATCCTGGGGCTGATCATGCTGCCCCTGGTGCTGCCCGAGATGATCGTGGCGATGTCGCTGCTGGTGGTGTTGCTGGCGGTAGGGGTGCCGCTGTCGATTTTCACCATCATCCTGGGCCATGTGCTGATCTGCACGCCGTTTGCGGTGGCGATCCTGACCTCGGCGTTCCAAAGCCTGGACCGGTCGCTGGAAGAAGCCGCCTATGATCTGGGCGAGACCGCCTGGTCCACCTTCCGGCTGATCATCCTGCCGCTGGTGATGCCCGGCATCATCTCCAGCCTGCTGATCGCCTTCACCATCAGCCTGGACGAGTTCATCATCGCCTTCTTCCTGGGCGGCAATGAAACCACGCTGTCGGTCTATATCTTCGGCCAGTTCCGCTTTCCGGCCAAGGTGCCCGCCATCATGGCGCTGGGGACAGTGCTGGTCTGTCTGTCGATCTGTCTTCTGACCATCGCCGAATATTTCCGCCGACGCGGCATCGCGAAAACCGGCGCCAAGGATACCGGAGGCTTCCTGTGAACGAACGTCCCACCATGATCGAGTTTCAGGATGTCCATAAGTATTATGGCGATTACCACGCCTTGCGCGGCATCAATGCCACCATCAAGGCGGGCGAGTTCTTCTCGCTCTTGGGGCCGTCGGGCTGTGGCAAGACCACGCTGCTGCGCACCATCGCCGGCTTCGAGGAGATTTCCTCGGGCGCCGTGCTGATCGACGGCAAGCATATGGAAGGCGTGCCCGCCAACCAGCGGCCGACCAACATGGTGTTTCAAAGCTATGCGATCTTTCCGCATCTGACGGTCGAGGAAAACGTCGGCTTCGGCCTGCGGCGCGAGCGGCTGGCCAAGGACGTGCTGGCCCGCCGGGTTGGCGAGGCGCTGGAGATGGTGGGGCTGAAGGGTTACGGCGCGCGCGGCGCCCATGCGTTGTCGGGTGGCCAGCGGCAGCGGGTGGCGCTGGCGCGGGCGCTGATCCTGAAACCCAAGGTGCTGCTGCTGGACGAACCCCTTTCGGCGCTCGACAAGAAGATGCGCGAGCAGATGCAGGTCGAGCTGATCAAGCTGCAACGTCAGGTCGGCATCACCTTCATTCTGGTGACGCATGATCAGGAAGAGGCGCTGGTGATGTCGGACCGCATCGCCGTGATGTTCGAAGGCGAGATTGCCCAGCTTGCCGACCCCGAAACCCTGTATCGCCGCCCCAACAGCCGCAAGGTGGCGGATTTCATCGGCACGATGAACTTCATGCCGGCCTCGGTGGTGTCGGAATCCGGCGGCAGGATCGAGGTCGATACCCAGGGCTTCGGCCGGGTCGAGATCGATGCCGCCCAGGCGCCGGGGGCGACCACCGGCAACGGCACCTCGATCGGTTTCCGGCCCGAAACCCTGACCGTGCTGTTCGAAGGCCAGGTCGCCGCCGACCGCGAATGTATGGCAACCATCGAGGAAGTGGTCTATTTCGGCGACATGACCTATTACGACGTGCGGCTGGACGGCATGCAGACCCCGGTGCGGATCTCGATGCGCAACGTCTTTGGTCGGCCGGTGCTGGACATCGGCACCCGCACCCGCGTGGCCTGGAGCCCCGGCGCGCTGGTGCTGTTCCGCTGACCGCCCCTTGTCGCGGCGCAAGCGGCCTGTTATCGGATTAACCGAGGAAATCCATCGGATAAACCCGTGTCGCAGTCTTCTGTCCGCCTTGAAATCCAGCACCTGTCGCGCGCCTTTGGCGGCGTGCCGGTGGTGTCGGACGTGTCGCTGACCATCGCGGCGGGGCAGGTGACCTGCCTGCTTGGCCCCTCGGGCTGCGGCAAGTCCACCACGCTGCGGATGATCGCCGGGGTCGAGCGGCCCGACAGCGGCAGCATCCGCATCGACGGCCGCCCGGTGTTCGACGCCCGCACCAACCTGCCGCCCGAGGCCCGCTCGGTCGGGCTGATCTTTCAGGATTTCGCGCTGTTCCCGCATCTGACGGTGGCGCAGAACGTGGCTTTCGGGCTGAAAACCGACCGCGAGGCCAAGGCCCGCCGGGTCGATGAACTGCTGGAGCGGGTCAACCTGCCCGGTTTCGGCCCCAAGCACCCGCATCAGCTTTCGGGAGGTGAACAGCAGCGGGTGGCGCTGGCCCGCGCGTTGGCGCCGCGCCCCAAGGTCATGCTGATGGACGAGCCGTTCTCGGGCCTCGACAACCGCCTGCGCGACGGCATCCGCGACACCACGCTGGAGGTGCTGAAGGAAGAAGGCGCCGCCGTGCTCTTGGTGACGCACGAGCCGGACGAGGCGCTGCGGATGGGCGACGAGATCGCGCTGATGCGTGGCGGCCATATCGTGCAGACCGGGGCGCCCTACAATGTCTATAACGCGCCGGTCGATCGGGCGGCGGCGGCGTTTTTCAGCGATATCAACGTGATCCGCGGGGTTTCGCGCGGGGCACTGACCGAAACCCCGTTCGGCAGCTTTCTGACCCCCGGTCATGCCGATGGCGGCACGGTCGAGATCGTCATCCGCCCGCAGCATCTGAAGATCGACCTCGACCGCGCCGGCCGTGGCCCCAGCCCGACCCCGATGGACGGCACTGCGGCGCGCGGCACGGTGATCCGCGCCCGGTTTCTGGGCCGCGAAAGCCTGGTGGAACTGGCGCTGGACGAGGGCGGCCAGCGGCTGACCGCCTCGGTGCCCGGGGTGTTTCTGCCCAAACCCGGCACGGTGCTGTGGCTGATGATCCGCCGCGACCGCTGCTTCGTGTTCCCGCATCCCGCTTAGGGCGGCTCAAGGCTGGCTCGGCTCGGCGGCGGGCAAGACGGCTGCGAATTTCTCGGCCAGCGAGGCCGCCGCCTTGACCAGCCGCGCCTCGGCGCCTTGCGACACCAGCGCCAGCCCCAGCCGCAGCGCCTCGGCCTCGTCCTGGGTCAGGATCATCGGCGGCAGGGTGATCGGGCCGCGCAGGATATAACCCACGCCACGCTCGCCCTGCACCGGCAGACCGGCTGCTGCCAGCATCGCCATGTCGCGCCAGATCGTGCGCACCGACACACCATGCCGTGCCGCCATGTCACGCGCGGTGTGCAACCGCCCGTCGCGCAGGTGCTGGATCAGATCGAACAGGCGGTCATTGCGGCGCATGGGGCCATCTGGCGCGCCGGCGCGGCCGGCGTCAACCGGCTGCAACCAGGGGCAACTGACAATCTGCTGTCAGCAAGCTTGCGTCACAACCGCGCTGGTGCGGCCAAAACCGCCTATTGCTGCGCGAAGGGGCTTTGATCCGGCCACCGCAGGTCATAAATGATCCGGTATCACAGTCAGGCACCGCAACCTTGCGGACCAAGGGAGAACAGCCATGCTGAACAATATCGGACTTCCCGGCCTTCTGCTTATCGCCGTCGTCGTGCTTGTCATGTTCGGGCGCGGCAAGGTCAGTTCGCTGATGGGCGAAGTGGGCAAGGGCATCAACGCCTTCAAGCAGGGCATCAAGGAAGAGGGCGCCGACGCCGCCAAGACCGTCGAGGCCGCGCGTGACGTGACCCCCGCCGCCGACAAGGACAAGGTCTGATCTAGGTCGGGCGGACAGTATCAGGGCAGGGCGGGCAAGGCATGTTTGATATCGGCGGTGGCGAGCTTCTGGTCATCGGGGTGGTGGCGCTGATCGTCATCGGCCCGAAAGACCTGCCCGAAATGTTCCGCACCCTTGGCCGCTTTACCGCCAAGGCCCGCAGCATGGCGCGCGAGTTCCAGCGCGCGATGGACAAGGCCGCCGACGAGGCCGGGGTCAAGGATGTGGCGAAGGATATCAAGGCCGCCACCAACGTCAAAAGCATGGGGCTGGATGCGGTCAAGGATGCCGCAACCAAGTTCGAAAACTGGGATCCGATGAAGAAAAAGCCGGTGGTGACGCCTGCGGCTGCCAATAGCCCGGCAACCGATGCCGCGGCTGCCAATGCCGCCGCAGCCCCGGTGCTGGGGCCGGAAACCCAGGCGCTGGCCGACAATACCGCCGCCAGACGTGCCGCCTGGGCCGAGGCCACCGCGGCAAAACAGGCCGCCGAAGCCGCCGCAGCCGCCGAACCGGCACCGGCTGCCGCCAAACCCGCCCCGCGCAAGCGCGCCGCCAAACCCGCGGCAGCGGACGCCGCCGCGCCCGAAGCCGCCGCCAAGCCGGTGTTGCAAAAACCCTGGACCAGCGGCGGTGACGCATGAGCACGGACCACATCGACGACAGCGCCGCCCCGCTGATCGAGCACCTGGCCGAGTTGCGCAACCGCATCATGTATTCGCTGGCCGCCTTTGTGGTGGCGATGCTGATCTGCTTTCCGTTCGCCCGCGAAATCTTCAATTTCTTGTCAATTCCGATCTGCAATGCGCTGGCCGATACCGGGCGCGAATGTGGGCTGGTGATGATCAAGGTGCAGGAAGGCTTCTTCGTCGCCATCCGCATCTCGGTGATGGGCGGGGTGGCGCTGTCCTTCCCGGTGATCGCCTATCAGATGTGGCGTTTTGTGGCGCCGGGGCTTTACAAATCGGAAAAGGGCGCCTTTCTGCCGTTCCTGATCGCCTCGCCGGTGATGTTCGTGCTGGGGGCGGCGTTTGCCTATTACGTCGTGCTGCCGGTGGCCTTTGCATTCTTCCTGGGTTTCCAGCAAACCATTGATATTGCAAACGAAGCGGCAGCAGTGGCAGGTGACAAGTCGCCGGTGGCGGGCATCATCTTCCAGGGCTCGATGGAAGCCTATCTGAACCTGACCACCTCTTTCGTGATGGCCTTCGGTCTGTGTTTCCAGTTGCCGGTGCTGCTGACGCTGATGGGCAAGGCCGGGCTGGTCACCTCGCGCGGGCTGGCGGGGATGCGCAAATATGCGGTGGTGATCATCCTGATCGTCGCCGCCATCGCCACGCCGCCCGACCTGATGAGCCAGATGATCCTGTTTTCGGCGATCTACCCGCTTTACGAGGTTTCGATCTTCCTGATCCGCCGGATCGAGAAGAAGCGCGAGGCCGATCTGCGGGCGCAGGGCCTGTGGTTCGAGGATGACGAGCAAGACATCGCTGAAGGCACCGACAAGGCATGAGCGACGCCCTGATCCGCATCGCCGCGGCGCTGGAGCGTCTGTCTCCGGCGCCGATGGCAGCACCCGATTTCGCCGCCGCTGATGCCTTCGCCTGGCACACCCAGCCTGACCGGCTGGAGCCGGTGGCGCAGGTGGCACGGGTGGAGATCGGGCTGCTGGTGGGGGTGAACCGGGCGCGCGATACGCTGCTGGAAAACACCCGGCATTTCGCCCGCGGCCTGCCTGCCAACAACGCGCTGTTGTGGGGCGCGCGCGGCATGGGAAAATCCAGCCTTGTCAAGGCGATCCATTCATCCGTTCGCGCAGAGGGGCTGGCTCTGAAAATCGTCGAACTCAGCCGCGAGGACCTGCCTTCCGTGGGCCGTCTGCTGGGCCATCTGCGCGCCGCGCCGCACCGCTTCATCCTGTTCTGCGATGATCTTTCCTTCAGCCAGGACGACCAGCATTACAAATCGCTGAAGGCGGTGCTGGATGGCGGCATCGAGGGGCGGCCGGAGAATGTGATCCTTTATGCCACCTCGAACCGCCGCCACCTGATGCCGCGCGACATGATCGAGAATGAACGCTCCACCGCCATTTCGCCGTCCGAGGCGGTCGAGGAAAAGGTGTCGCTGTCGGACCGCTTCGGGCTGTGGCTGGGGTTCCATCCCTGTAGCCAGGACGACTATCTGGCGATGATCGACGGCTATTGCGCGGCTTACGGCGTGACGGTGCCGCCCGAAACCCTGCGGGCCGAGGCGATTGAATGGCAGGCCACCCGCGGCAGCCGCTCGGGCCGGGTGGCCTGGCAGTTCTTCACCGACCTTGCGGCGCGCAACGGCGTGCGGCTGTAGTTTTCAAAAGTTTGTAAAGGCCCGCCAACCGGTGTAAACTCCTGGCAACGGCGGGAGGGTTTGCCATGGGAATGACCGCACTTGCGGGCAGTCGGCTGCGTGAGCGGCGGTTGCTTCTGGGCTTGCGGCAGGCCGATATGGCGCGGGTCGCGGGCATCTCTGCCTCTTATCTGAACCTGATCGAACACAACCGACGCCGCATTGGCGCGGACCTCATGGAAAAGCTGGCCGCCGCTCTGGGGGTCGAGGCGGCGGCGCTGGCCAAGGGGGCGGGCGATGCGCTGATCAACGATCTGCGGGCAGCGGCGGGCGGGGTCGGCACCACTGCCGAGATCGAGCCGATCGAGGATTTCGTCAGCCGCTTTCCCGGCTGGGCGGCGGTGCTGGGCCAGACCCAGCGGCGGGCTGCGCAACTGGAACGGGCGGTGGCGGCGCTGAACGACCGCATCGCGCATGACCCCCACCTCAGCCAGGCGCTGCACGAGATGCTGTCGGCGGTGTCGGCGGTGCGATCCACCGCGGCGATCCTGGCGGAAACCGACGATATCGCCCCGGAATGGCGGGCGCGGTTCCACGCCAACCTGCATGGTGATTCAGAACGACTGGCATCGGGGGCCGAGGCGCTGGTGGCCTATCTGGACGGGTCTGATCAGGCAAACGATGCCGGCATCGCCTCGCCGCAGGAAGAATTCGACGCCTGGCTGGCGGCGCGCGGCTGGCATCTGGCGGGGCTGGAAACTGGCGAGGGGGTCGAGGCGGATCTGGCCGATCTGGCCTCGGGGGCGGCGCGGGGGCTGGCGCGGGATTGGATCGGGCTGGCAACGGCGGACGCGGCCGCCCTGCCGCTGGCGGCGTTTCAGGCAGCGCTGGCCGAGATCGGCCCGGACCCTGCGCGCCTGGCCGCCCGTTTTGGCCAGCCGGTGCTGGCGGTGATGCGGCGGCTGGCCACGCTGCCCGGAGCACAGGCCGGGCTGGTGATCTGCGACGCCTCGGGAACGCTGGTGTTTCGCAAACCCGCCGAGGGGTTCGTGCCGCCGCGCTTTGGCGCCGCCTGCGCGCTGTGGCCGCTTTATGCGGCGTTGGCGCGGCCGATGACGCCGGTGCAGGCGCAGGTGGCCACGGTCGGGCGCGGCGGGCGGGCCTTCATCGCACAGGCGTTCTGCCAGCCGGATTATCCGTTGGGCTTTGCCGGGCCGGAACTGCGCAGCGCCGCCATGCTGATGCTGCCCGCCGCTTCCACCACCGGTCAGCCGCTGCGCATCGGGGCCACTTGTCGCATCTGCCCGCAGCAGGCATGCCCGGCCCGGCGCGAGTCGTCGATCCTCAGCGAAGCCAGCCAAAGCGACGCCGCCCCGTGAGGATGGGTTTTGACAGACCGTTCATAAATGCCGATAGTTGCGTCATAGGGGGCCGGTTGCACCAAAGGTGCGGCGGTTGAGGATCGGGGGAGGCACCAGCGGCGTGGCACGGCATGTCTTGCTGATCGAGGATGAACCGAATATCGCCGCGGCGATCAGCTTTATCCTAAGCCGCGATGGCTGGCAGGTGACAACTCTGGCCGAGGGCCGCACGGCACTGGCGCGGCTGCGGGCCGACCGCCCCGATCTGTTGATCGTCGATCTGATGTTGCCGGGCGTCGGCGGGCTGGAAATCGTGCAGGCCTTGCGTGCCGATCCGGGCCTTGCCACGCTGCCGGTGATGATGCTGACCGCCAAGGGCCAAAGCCGCGACCGTGCCGCAGCCGAAGCCGCGGGGGTCAACCTGTTCATGGCCAAGCCGTTTTCCAACGCCGAGATCGTCGCCTCGGCCCGCGCGCTGGTGGCCGGACCATGAGCGTCCGGAAACCGCCGCTGTTTCTGGCCCGGCGGTCGTATCGGCGGCGGCGGCTGCGCGATGCAGCGCGGTTGCTGCCGGTGTTCGGCGGGTTTCTGGTGTTTTTGCCGATCCTCTGGGCCCCGGCCGAGACCGGCAGTCGTGACACCGCCCCCGACGGCATCTATCTGTTCGCGGTCTGGGCCGGGCTGATCGTGGTGGCGGCGCTGATGTCGGTGGGGCTGGACCGCGGCTCGGCCGAAGACGCCGCAGGCACCGAGGACGAGGCCTGATGCCGTTCAACCTGCTGGTTCTGGCCTGCGTGGCCTATGTGATCCTGCTGTTCATGGTGGCCTTTGCGGTGGAACGCCGGGCGGCGGCAGGTTCGGCGCGTTGGCTGCGTTCACCCTTGGTCTATACGCTGTCACTGTCGATCTATTGCACCGCCTGGACCTTCTACGGCGCGGTGGGCTATGCCGCGCGGTCGGGGTTGGAGTTCCTGACGATCTATCTTGGCCCGACGCTGGTGTTCATCGGCTGGTGGTGGGTGCTGCGCAAGCTGGTGCGGATCGGGCGGCAGCAGCGCGTGACCTCGATTGCCGACCTGATTTCAAGCCGTTACGGCAAGTCCAACCTCTTGGGCGTCATCGTCACCGTCATCGCCGTGGTCGCGGCCACCCCCTATATCGCGCTGCAACTCCAGTCGGTCACCCTGTCGTTCGAGGTGTTCGCCACCGCCGCCACCGAAGGCTGGGCGCCCCCCGATCAGGGCAGCACGGCGATCTGGGTGGCGGCGGGGCTTGCCCTGTTCACCATCCTGTTCGGCACCCGCAATCTGGACGCCAACGAGCAGCACACCGGCATCGTCACCGCCATCGCGGTCGAGGCGGTGGTCAAGCTGGTGGCGCTGCTGGCCGTGGGGATCTTTGTGGTCTGGGGGCTGGCGGCGGGGCCTGCCGACATCATCGCCCGCATCAACGCCTCACCGATCTCGGACTGGCAGTTGCAGCCGGGGCGCTGGGTGGGCCTCACGCTGCTGTCCGCGGCGGCGGTGATGACCTTGCCGCGGATGTTTCAGGTGCTGGTGGTGGAAAACGCCGACGAGCGGCATCTGGCCACCGCAAGCTGGGCGTTTCCGCTGTATCTGATGCTGATGAGCCTGTTCGTGGTGCCGATTGCCGTGGTCGGGCTGCAACTGATGCCGGCAGGCGCAAACCCCGATCTGTTCGTGCTGACCCTGCCGCTGAGCCAGGGGCAGGGCGGGCTGGCGATGCTGGCGTTTCTGGGCGGCTTTTCCTCGGCCACCTCGATGGTGATCGTGGCGGCGATTGCGCTGGCCACCATGGTGTCGAACCATATCGTGATGCCGGTCTGGCTGCGGCTGCGGCCGGCCAGTGCGGTGTCGGGCGACGTGCGGCGCATCGTGCTTATGGCACGCAGGCTGTCGATTGCCGGAGTGCTGGCGCTTGGCTACGCCTATTACGCGGTGTCGGGTGGCTCGGCGGCGCTGGCGGCCATCGGGTTGATTTCCTTTGTCGGGGTGGCGCAGATATTGCCCGCCATGCTGGGCGGCATCTTCTGGCGCGGCGCCACCAAGGCCGGGGCGGCGCTGGGGCTGACGCTGGGCTTTGCGGTCTGGAGCTATGCGCTGTTTCTGCCGTCGTTCGGGCCGGATGCGGTAATCTCGGCGCGGGTGTTTGCCGAAGGGCCCTGGGGCATCGGCTGGCTGCGCCCACAGGCGCTGTTCGGCGTGCAGGGCATGGACCCGTTGCTGCACGCGCTGTTCTGGTCGCTGGTGCTGAACGCCACCGCCTTTGCACTGGGGTCCATCGTCACCTTCCCCTCGCCGCTGGAGCGGGTGCAGGGGGCGGCCTTCGTCAACGTCTTCGACGCCGATACCACCGCCCCGCAAGGCTGGGCCCCGGGCCGCGCCGAGCCCGAGGCACTGCTGGTGATGGCGCAGCGCATCCTGGGCGAGGAACCGGCGCTTTCGCTGTTCGAATCGGCGGCCCGGGCGCAGGGCAAGGCGGGTTATCTGCCCGATCCCACAGCGCAATTCATCGAAGGGCTGGAGCTGCGGCTGGCGGGTTCGGTGGGGGCTGCCACGGCCCATGCGATGATCAGCCAACTGGTCGGGCGGGCCACGGTGACGGTCGAAGACCTGATGGCGGTGGCGTCCGAGGCGGCGCAGATCAAGGAATACTCGACCCGGCTGGAAGCCCAGCAGGTCGAGGTTACCCGCACCGCGCGCGCCCTGCGCGAGGCCAACGAAAAGCTGACCAAGCTTTCGGTGCAAAAAGACGCTTTCCTCAGCCAGATCAGCCACGAATTGCGCACGCCGATGACCTCGATCCGGGCGTTTTCCGAGATCATGATGGAAGGCGACATGCCGCAATCGGTGACCGCCAAACACGCCGGCATCATCCATGACGAGGCGATCCGGCTGACCCGGCTGCTGGATGACCTGCTGGACCTTTCCGTGCTGGAAAATGGTGCTGTGCAGTTGAACCTTGACCTCAGCAACCTGTCGGAAATGCTGGACCGGGCGTTGCGGGCGGCCAGTCATACAAGGCCCGACCGCACCTTTACCATCGAGCGTGACCTGCTGGCCGAGGCGGTCTTTCTGCGCACCGATGCCGACCGGCTGGTGCAGGTGTTCATCAACCTGATCTCGAACGCCCGCAAGTATTGCGACGCGGCCCAGCCGGTGCTGCGGATATCGGTGCGGCACAAGGCGGGCCGGGTGACGGTGGATTTCATCGACAACGGATCGGGCATTGCCAACGACAGTCAGGCGCTGGTGTTCGAGAAATTCGCCCGGCTGACCGATCAGAATCGCGCCGGGGGGGCGGGGCTGGGTCTGGCGATCTGCCGCGAGGTGATGGCCAATCTTGGCGGCACCATCGCCTATCTGCCCGGTCAGGGCGGTGCTGCGTTCCGGGTAACCCTGCCGCTACGACTGGAAAAAGCCGCCTGAAACCAGCCTTGCTAACGCTTTCGCAACTAAGTTTTGGCAGGTCTTGGGGGCGGGGCAGATTTGAACAGGGCTTGACGGCGGCAATGGGCGTGATCCGGCGGAAATTGGCGGCAGTGCAGGGGGCACCTCCGGAAAGCGGTGGTGCCGACAAGGCATGGCCGCTGGCGCTGGCGCGTGCCGCCCGCGATGCCATGGCGCTGCGGCTGGAGGTGGAAAAGCTGGATATCCAGCGCCGCTCGCTGACCGAACTCTTGGACATGCCGCCGGAACGGGCGCTGATTGCGGTGCTGGAAGGCCCGGCTGAAGGGCTGGGGGTGCTGGTGATCTCGCCCAGCATCCTGGCCGGGCTGATCGAGGCGCAGACTGTGGGCCAGGTGTCGCCGCGCCCCGAATTTGCCCGCAAACCCACCCGCACCGATGCCGCGATGGTGGCGGGGATGCTGGATCTGGCGCTGGAGGGCATGGAATCGCTGCTGGTGGCCGAGGATGATCTGGTCTGGGCCGGCGGCTTTCGCTACGCCTCGTTTCTGGATGATCCGCGCCCGCTGGGCCTGCTGCTGGAAGATGTGCCCTACCGATTGGTGCAGGCGCAGATCAGCCTGGCGGGCGGGATGAAGACCGGCAGCCTGATGCTGGCGCTGCCCGCCGATGGCCGTGGCCGCAAGCCGCGCCGGCCGGACGCTGTGGCACCGCAGGCCGGGGCGGCGCTGATGTTTGCCGCGGCGATGAACGAACAGGTGATGGCTGCCGATTGCACGCTGGAGGCGGTGCTGGCCAAGGTCACGCTGCCGCTGGCGGCGGTGATGAAGTTGAAAGTGGGCGATGTGCTGCCGTTGGGCACGGCGGCGCTGGACCGCATCGCGCTGACCGGCATCACTGGCCAGCCGGTGGCAGTGGGGCGGCTGGGGCAGAACCGCGGCATGCGCGCCGTGCGGGTGGATACCGCCTCGGATGCCGCGCCGCGCAGCCGCGGTGGCGACCACGGGACACACCATGGGCTGATGGCGGAACCGATGGCCATGGCCGACCCCGACGACCTGCGCCTGACCGGCACCGGCTGAAGCGTCGCGGCCGGGCCAGACGGTCTGGGGCGGTTTCGGTTCGGCTTGGCCTGCGGTTCGACCTCCCGCCCGGGCTGTCGCGCATATTCCGCGGGTCGGCACGAAAAGGTGGCGCGGACGCTGGAACGACGCCGGTCGCGGCAGGGTTTCCTGGACGTTGCTGGCCGGCTGGTGCCCGACTGTCAGCCCCCCGACCGTCAGCCCCCCCGACCCTCAGCCCTTGGTGGCCAAAGCCTCCAGATGGCTGCGCAGGCCTTCCAGCTGATAGCCGAAGCGCGCCGGGAGGCCGATCAACTCGTCGGTCGGCATCCGGCCCGCATGGGCCAGTGCCCAGACCACCGAACAGCGGTTGCCCGAGGCGCAATAGGCGAAAACCGGGCCTTTGGACGCGTCCATCGCGGCGCGTTGGGCGGCGACATCGGCTGCGGTGATGCCGCCCGGAACCAGCGGAATGGCCACAAATTTCAGCCCCAGCGCCTCGGCCGCGGCTTGCATGGCCGGGGTGTGCAGGGCGGCCGGAATCTCGCCATCGGGGCGGTTGTCGATCACGGTGACAAAGCCCGCGGCCTTGATCGCCGCCAGATCCTCCGGCATGATCTGCGGGGATACGGCATAGCTGTCGGTCAGGGCGCGAATGTCCATGGTCTCTCCTTGGCGGTCAATTCAGGGTGCAATGGCCCTTGGCAGCAGCATATCGCCCGGCCCTGGCAATGGAAAGTCCGCGCCGCCTACAACTGGTTCAGCGGCGTTTTCAGGTAGCTTGTGCCATTGGCTTCGGGTTCCGGCATCCGGCCCGCGCGCATGTTGACCTGCAACGACGGCAGGATCAGCCGCGGCATCGCCAGTGTGGCATCACGGGCCTGCCGCAGCGCCACGAAGTCGTCCAGGCTGCGCCCGGCGATATGGATGTTGCGGGCTTTCTGCGCCGCCACCGTGGTCTCCCAGGCAAAGGCATCGCGCCCGGGTGCCTTGTAGTCGTGGCCGACGAAGATGCGGGTGGTATCGGGCAGGCCGAGGATCTTCTGCACCGAGGCGAACAGCATCGCCGCCGAGCCGCCGGGAAAATCGCAGCGCGCCGTGCCGAAATCGGGCATGAACAGCGCATCACCGACAAATGCCGCGTCCCCGATCACATAGGTCAGGCAGGCGGGGGTGTGGCCCGGCGTGTGCAGCACCTGCACCGGCAGCCCGCCTAGGGTAAAGCTGTCGCCCTCGGCAAACAGCCGATCAAACTGCGAGCCGTCGCGGCGAAAGCCCGTGCCCTCGTTGAAGATCGCACCGAAGGTGTCCTGCACCATGGTGATGCGGTCACCGATGCCGATCAGCCCGCCCAGCTGCGCCTTAAGGAACGGCGCCGCCGACAAATGATCCGCATGGACATGAGTTTCCAGTATCCATTGCAGATCAAGCCCTTGGTCCTTGATTGCCGCCATCACCCTTTCGGCGGACCGCGTGTCGGTGCGCCCCGAGGCCTGGTCGAAATCCAGCACGGAATCGATCACTGCACAGGCCCGGCTGTCTGGGTCACGCACCAGATAGGTGATGGTATTGGTTGCATCGTCGAAAAAGCCGGATACGCTGGCCTGCATGATGTCCTCGGAGTTGGCTCTTGGTGTAGCTAGGCGGGGCAGCCCGCGACTTCAAGGTTCGAATGGCGCAGCCCGGTTTGACCTGCATCAAGGGCAGGACCGGCCCGGACCACTAGGGTTTCAACAGGAAGAGGAGGCCCACATGACCCCCATTGCGAAACGCAAAGCAGCCTTGCAAGCACGGCTGGGCGACTTGACGGCCCGTCTGGCGCAGATCGAGGAAGGTCTGGATTCGCATGGCGAGCAGGATTGGGAAGAACTGGCCATCGAGCGGTCGGATGACGAGGTGCTGGAGGGGATGGGCGTGTCGGCCCAGCAGGAAATGCGGATGATCGAGGCCGCTCTGACGCGGATTGCCAGCGGCGACTACGGCATCTGTGCCAAATGCGGTGCCGACATCAGCGAGGCGCGGCTGGACGTGTTGCCCTACACGCCGTTTTGCCGCGATTGTGCGACTTGAACCGGGGGAGATGACCATGGCAATCGTGAAAGACGTGCTGCCCGAGGTTCCGGTGGTGCCAAAACCGGAGTTGACGGATTTGCTGGCGGAAATGCAGGCGCTCATGCGCATCATGCCGGGCGATCTGACGGCGAAAGTGCCGCTGGATGACGAGGAAATCGAAAGCGCCTTCGACAACATGCCGGTCTGAGCGCGTGCTTGGCGCCTCCGGTGGCGGACCTGCGTTGATTTCGCGCCGTTTTTTCATTGCCATTTGCAGCGCACGCCGCTTCAATGCGCCTTGGGGGCACAGGCTCCGGGGGTGAGGAGACGGCTTTGTCCGGCGAGGTTTCCAGCGGCGAAGGTTCTGGCGGCGAGGTTTCCAGCGTTGTGCGGCAGAACCGGATCGGTTCGGTCTTGCAGATCATCATCGACCATCCGCCGGTCAACGCTTTGGCGCAGCCGGTGCGGGCGGGGCTGCTGGCGGCGCTGACCGCGGCCGAGGCCGACCCCGAGGTGACCGCCATCGTGATCTCGGCCGCCGGGCGCAGCTTTCCGGTGGGGGCCGATATCCATGAATTCGGCAAACCGGCGCAGGCACCACTGCTGGCCGAGGTTTGCAACCGGATCGAGGCCTGCCGCAAGCCGGTGGTGGCGGCGCTGCATGGCACGGCTTTGGGCGGCGGGTTGGAACTGGCGCTGGCGGCGCATCTGCGGCTGGCGCTGGCCGATGCGAAACTGGGTCTGCCCGAGGTGGGTCTGGGCATCCTTCCCGGCGCGGGGGGCACCCAGCGGCTGCCGCGGCTGATCGGGGCGGAACAGGCGTTGCGGCTGATGCTGCAGGGCGTGCCGGTTCCGGCGGCAGAGGCTTTGGCGCTGGGGATGCTGGACCAGGTGGTCGAGACCGATCTGATGGCGGCGGCGCTGGCGCAAGGTGCCGCGCCTTCCCGACCGACCCGCGACCGGCGCGAGGGCATGCGCGACCCGCAGGCCTATCAGGCGGCGATCAACGCGGCCCGGGCAGGTTTGCGCGGCACAAGGCAGCCCGCGCCGCCGCGCATCGTCGATTGCGTCGAGGCGGCGCAGC
Source organism: Rhodobacter ferrooxidans (assembly GCF_000176015.1). Classification (GTDB taxonomy): domain Bacteria; phylum Pseudomonadota; class Alphaproteobacteria; order Rhodobacterales; family Rhodobacteraceae; genus Pseudorhodobacter_B; species Pseudorhodobacter_B ferrooxidans. Next base: position 133,584 of record NZ_ACYY01000008.1, read on the forward strand.
TTTTGCCGTTCGATCAGGGGCTGGCCTTTGAACGCGCGGCGTTCGACGATCTGGTGGCCTCGCCCGAGGCTGCCGCATTGCGCCATGCGTTCTTTGCCGAGCGGGCGCTGGCGCGGCTGCCCGAGGCCAAGCTGCCGCCGCGGCCGTTGCGACATCTGGCGGTGGTGGGGGCCGATGCCGCAAACCCGGCGCTGCTGCTGGCGCAGGCGGGCCATGCGGTGACGCTGCTGGCACCGACCAAATCCGGGCTGGTCACGGCGCTGGAGGTGATTGCGGCGCAGATGCAGATGGCGGTGGCGGCGGGCAGCCTGACTGCCAAGGCCCGCGATGCCGACTGGGCGCGCATCACCCCGGCGGTGCAGCCCGAGGCGCTGGCCGATGCTGACCTTTTGCTGCTGACCGACGCCACCGCGCTGGAGATCGGCCTTGCCGCCGCCAAACCGGGGGCGGTGCTGGTGTCTTTGGGCGGCTTTGGTGTAAGCACCGGCGCGCGGGCCGCCGACATGCTGCGGCTGACCCTGCCGCAGCCGGGCGGGCGGCTGGCCGAGGTGATCGTGGCCGAGGCCACTGCCCCCGAGGCAGTGGCGACCGTGCTGGCCTTGCTGCGCAGCCTCGGGCTGGCGACATTGCGGGCAATGGCACCGGGCGGCCTTGGCGCGCGGCTGATGGCGGCCCAGCGGGCGGCGGTGGCGCATCTGCTGGGGGGCGGGCCGACCCGGGCCC
>NZ_ACYY01000007.1 GCF_000176015.1 Rhodobacter ferrooxidans
AGGCCTGCGTGGCCGGGGAAGACAAAATCCTTCGAAGGATTTTGCGAAAAGTTTTGGAAAACTTTTCGGCCTGCGCTGCGGCTTGCTCGCAGCCTCGCCCGGTGCCAGACTGCTGCGCGAAGGAGCCGCCATTGCCGCCCGCGCTTGTGATCTTCGACTGTGACGGCGTGCTGATCGACAGCGAGATCATCAGCGCCCGCATGCTGGTGGCGGAACTGGCCGGGCTGGGGGTGAAGATCGACCTCGACTATGTGGCGCGGCATTTTCTGGGGCGCAGCTATCCGGTGGTGATGGCGCAGATCCGCCGCGAATTCGGGCTGGACCTGCCGCCCGCCTTTGAGGACCGCTATCGCCAACGGTTGCTGGACGCCTTTGCCGCCGATCTGAAGATCATGCCGGGCGTGGCCGAGGTGCTGGCGCGGCTGCGGTTGCCCTATTGCGTGGCCACCTCCTCCAGCCCGGTGCGGGCGCGGCAGTCGTTGCAGATCGCGGGGCTGGGGCATCTGCTGGGGCCGCGGCTGTTCACCGCCAGCATGGTCGCCAATGGCAAGCCCGCGCCCGATCTGTTCCTGCATGTGGCCGCCACGCTTGGGGTGGACCCCGCGCGCTGTCTAGTGATCGAGGACAGCATCAACGGCGTGCGGGCCGGGCTGGCGGCAGGGATGGAGGTCTGGCGGTTTACCGGCGGCAGCCACCTGCGCGGGCTGGATATCCGCCCGCCCCCCGATGCCACCCCGCACCGGCAATTCAATGATTTCGCAGAATTTTTCGATGGCCTGACCGCAGCGGAGCCGCCATGACCGACAAACCCGATATCGACGCCACCCCCTTGGACGACGCCGCCCGCGCCGGTTGGCTTTACTATGTCGGCGGGCTGACGCAGGACCAGATCGCCCGCGAACTGGGGGTGTCGCGGCAGCGGGCGCAGCGGCTGGTGGGCCGGGCGATGGCGGAACGGCTGATCCATGTGCGGCTGGAACACCGCATCTCGGGGTGCCTTGATCTGGAAGCGGCGATGACCCGGCGCTTTGGCTTGCGGCTGTGCCGGGTGGCGCCGGGGCTGGGTGCCGATATCGACCCGCTGCCCAGCATCGCGCCCACGGCGGCGGCGGAGATCGAGCGGGTGCTGCGCTCGCCCGACCCCCTGGTGATTGCGCTGGGCACTGGCCGCACCCTGCGCGCCACGGTGGAAGAACTGACCCGGATGCAATGCGAGCAGCACCGGATCGTGTCGCTGAACGGCAACATCTCGCCCGACGGTTCCGCGTCGTATTACGACGTGATCATGCGCATTGCCGACCGGGTGCGCGCGCCGCATTACCCGATGCCGATGCCGGTGATCGCCCAGTCGCCCGAGGAACGTGACCTGTTCCATCAGCTCAAGCCGATCCGGTCGGTGCTGCAACTGGCGCAGGGCGCGGATGTGACCTTTGTCGGCGTCGGCCAGATGTCGGACGACGCGCCCTTGCTGAAGGACGGCTTCATCACCGCCGCCGAACTGGCCGGGATGCAGGCCGAAGGGGCGGCGGGCGAGGTGGCGGGCTGGGTCTATGATTCGGCGGGCCGCTACATGGAGACCAGCATCAACCACCGGGTGGCGGGCGTGCGGGTGGTGGCCGAGGAGGGGCGTCTGGCCATCGCCATCGCCGGTGGCCCGGCCAAGCTGACCGCGCTGGTGGCGGGGCTGAAGGGCCGGATTTTCAACGGCTTGGTCACCGACGAGCTGACCGCGCGCAAGCTACTGGCCGCCTCGATCCGCTAAGGCCCTGCCGCGCCCCGACAAGGCCGTTGACAGATTCTGAACTTGAGTGAATATTTGCTCACTACACGATGCAATGCTCACGTGTACCAAGGGAGGATACTGATGACGATCACGGTTCGGGCGCTTTTGGGCGCCTGCGCAGTCACGGCGCTTGGTTGCGCTGTTTCTGCCGAAACGATCACCGTCGCCACCGTGAACAACGGCGACATGATCCGCATGCAAGGCTTGATGGAGGATTTCAACGCCAAGCATCCCGATATCACCGTCGAATGGGTGACGCTGGAAGAAAACGTCCTGCGCCAGAAGGTGACCACCGATATCGCCACCAAGGGCGGCCAGTTCGACGTGCTGACCATCGGCACCTATGAAGTGCCGATCTGGGGCAAGCAGGGGTGGCTTTTGTCGCTGAACGACCTGCCCGCCGAATGGGATGCCGCCGACCTGCTGCCCGCGATTGCCGGTGGCCTGACGGTGGATGGCAACCTGTATGCCGCCCCGTTCTACGGCGAGTCGTCGATGGTGATGTATCGCACCGACCTGATGGAAAAGGCCGGGCTTACCATGCCCGAAGCCCCGACCTGGGCCGACATCAAGGCCGCCGCGGCGGCAATGACCGACAAGGACAACGAGATTTACGGCATCTGCCTGCGCGGCAAGGCCGGCTGGGGCGAGAACATGGCCTTCCTCACCGCCATGTCGAACTCGTTCGGCGCCAAGTGGTTCGACGAGGCCTGGACGCCGCAATTCGACCAGCAGCCGTGGAAGGACACCCTCGCGTTCTATCTGGACCTGATGACCAACTACGGCCCGCCGGGGGCATCCAACAACGGCTTCAACGAGAACCTGGCGCTGTTCCAGTCGGGCAAATGCGGCATGTGGATCGACGCCACGGTGGCGGCGTCCTTCGTGACCGGCAAGGACAGCACGGTGGCCGAGCATGTCGGCTTTGCGCTGGCCCCCGACAACGGTCTGGGCAAGCGCGGCAACTGGCTGTGGGCTTGGTCGCTGGCCATTCCGGCGGGCACCCAGAAGGAAGCCGCGGCCAAGACTTTCGTGGCCTGGGCGACCTCGAAGGAATATCTGGCGCTGGTTGCCGCCAAGGAAGGCTGGGCCAACGTGCCGCCGGGCACCCGTGCCTCGCTGTATGCCAACCCGGAATACCAGACGGTGCCCTTTGCCAAGATGACGCTGGACAGCATCAACTCGGCCGACCCGACGCATCCGACGGTTGACCCGGTTCCTTACGTCGGCGTGCAGTTCGTGGCGATCCCCGAGTTCCAGGGGCTTGGCACGGCGGTGGGCCAGCAACTGAGTGCAGCCCTTGCCGGCACGATGACCGCTGACGAGGCGCTGGCGGCCGCCCAGGCGCTGACGGTGACGGAAATGACCAAGGCCGGTTACATCAAGTAACCAGGCCACCTGCGGGGCCGGTTTCTCCCAGACCGGCCCCGCATTTTCCTTTCATCGCAAGGGGTTGAACATGGCCACCAAAGCCTCACGCACGGCGGCACGCGCGATGGTCTCGCCTGCGGTGATCTTGCTGCTGGGCTGGATGATCGTGCCTTTGGCGATGACCCTCTATTTCAGCTTCCTGCGCTACAACCTTTTGAACCCCACGCAGGGCGGCTTTGCCGGGTTTGACAACTACTATTATTTCCTGACCAATCCGGCGTTCTTTCAGGCGCTGACCAACACCCTGACGCTGGTGCTGGGGGTGCTGGTGATCACGGTGTTCGGCGGTATTGGTCTCGCGCTGTTGCTGGATCAGCCGATCTGGGGGCAGGGCGTGGTGCGGGTGCTGGTGATCGCCCCGTTCTTCGTGATGCCCACCGTCTCGGCGCTGGTCTGGAAGAACATGTTCATGAACCCGGTGAACGGCATGTTCGCCCACATGGCCAAGGCCATGGGGCTGCAACCCTACGACTTTCTGGCCCATGCGCCGCTGGCTTCGATCATCGTCATCGTGGCCTGGCAATGGCTGCCGTTTTCGACGCTGATCCTGCTGACGGCGCTGCAATCGCTTGACCGCGAGCAGCAGGAAGCGGCGGAGATGGATGGCGCTTCGGTGTTCAACCGCTTCGTCTATCTGACGGTGCCGCATCTGACCCGCGCGGTGACGGTGGTGATCCTGATCCAGACGATTTTCCTGCTGTCGGTGTTTGCCGAGATTCTGGTGACCACCAATGGTGGTCCCGGCACGGCGTCCACCAACATCAGCTATCTGGTCTATGCGCAATCGCTGCTGAATTACGATGTCGGCGGCGGCTCGGCGGGGGGGATCATTGCGGTGATCCTGGCCAATATCGTCGCCTTTTTCGTGATGCGGATGATCGGCAAGAACCTGGACGCATGACATGGCACGCAAAACCACCCAGACCCGCAAGGCCCTGACCACCGTCGCCGCATGGAGCATCGGTTTCCTGATCTTCTTTCCGATCCTGTGGACGGTGCTGATGAGCTTTCATTCCGAAGGCGACGCCATCAAGGGGCCGTTCGCCATGCTGGCCTCACCCTGGACCTTCGAGAGTTACGGCGAGGTGCAGCACCGTTCCAACTATGCGCTGCATTTCTGGAATTCGGTGGTGATCTCGTTCGGCTCGACCCTGGCTGCACTGGTGATCGCCATTCCGGCGGCCTGGGCGATGGCCTTCGTGCCGGGCAGGCGGACCAAGGACCTGCTGATGTGGATGCTTTCGACCAAGATGATGCCCTCGGTCGGGGTGCTGATCCCGATGTATCTGATGTTCCGCGATTTCGGCCTGCTGGACACGCGGTCGGGGCTGGTGGCGGTGCTGACGCTGATCAACCTGCCGATCGTGGTCTGGATGCTTTACACCTATTTCAAGGAAATTCCGGGCGAAATTCTGGAGGCGGCACGGATGGACGGGGCCTCGCTGCGCTCGGAGATCCTTCATGTGCTGACGCCCATGGCGGTGCCGGGGATTGCCTCGACGGTATTGTTGAACGTGATTCTCGCGTGGAACGAGGCGTTCTGGACGCTGCAACTGACCACGTCGGATGCCGCTCCGCTGACGCAGTTCATCGCCAGCTACTCCAGCCCCGAGGGGTTGTTCTACGCCAAGCTGTCGGCGGCTTCGACCATGGCGATTGCGCCGATCCTGATCCTTGGCTGGTTCAGCCAGAAACAACTTGTGCGCGGCCTGACCTTTGGCGCGGTGAAATGAGGGCGAAATGGGCAAGATAACCCTGCGCAATGTGGTGAAACGCTTTGGCGATGCCGAGGTGATTCCGCCGCTGGACCTGGATATCGAGAACGGCGAGTTCGTGGTGTTCGTCGGGCCGTCTGGCTGTGGCAAATCCACCCTGCTGCGGCTGATCGCCGGGCTGGAGGATACTTCGGACGGGGTGATTTCGATCGACGGGCTGGACGCCACCGACACGCCACCGGCCAAGCGCGGTCTGGCGATGGTGTTCCAGTCTTACGCGCTTTACCCGCATATGACGGTGCGCAAGAACATCGCCTTTCCGCTGAAGATGGCCGGGCTGTCGCCGGAGGCTGCGGCGAAGAAGGTCGAGGCGGCGGCGAAGGTGTTGAACCTGACCGCCTACCTTGACCGCAAGCCGGGGCAACTTTCCGGCGGCCAGCGCCAGCGCGTCGCCATCGGCCGTGCCATCGTGCGCGAACCGAAAGCCTTTCTGTTCGACGAGCCGCTGTCGAACCTTGACGCCGCCTTGCGGGTCAACATGCGGCTGGAAATCTCGGAACTGCACCAGACGCTGAAGACCACCATGGTCTATGTGACGCATGATCAGGTCGAGGCGATGACCATGGCCGACAAGATCGTGGTGCTGAATGCAGGAAGGATCGAGCAGGTCGGCAGCCCGCTGACGCTGTATAACCGCCCGGCCAACCTGTTCGTGGCGGGGTTCATCGGCAGCCCGAAGATGAATTTCGTCACCGGCGCCGAGGCGGAAGCCCATGGTGCGCCGACCATTGGCATCCGGCCTGAACACATTGATCTTTCGGCGCAAAATGGCGATTGGCAGGGCAAGGTCGGGGTGTCGGAACACCTTGGATCGGACACCTTCCTGCATGTCCATGTGCCCGAGGTCGGGGTTGTGACGGTGCGGGCGGGTGGCGAGGTGGCGGCGCGGCATGGCGATACGGTCTGGCTGACGCTACAGGCCGACAGGATTCATCGGTTCGGACCAGACGGAAAGGCACTCTGAATGAGGTTGCAGGGAAAATCGGCGCTGATCACCGGCTCGGCACGGGGTATTGGGAAGGCGTTTGCGCAGGCCTATGTGGCCGAAGGTGCGACTGTGGCGATTGCCGACATCAATCTGGCGGCGGCAGAGGCCACGGCGGCAGAGATCGGCCCCGCGGCCTATGCGCTGCATCTGGACGTCACCGATCAGGCCAGCATCGACGCCTGCATCGCCGCCGTGGTGGCGCGGCAGGGCGGTCTGGATATCCTGATCAACAATGCGGCCCTGTTTGACCTCGCCCCGATTGTCGAGATCACCCGCGCCAGTTACGACCGGCTGTTCGCCATCAACGTCGCAGGCACGCTGTTCACCCTGCAAGCCGCCGCCAAGGCGATGATCGCGCAGGGAAAAGGCGGAAAGATCATCAACATGGCGTCACAGGCGGGCAGGCGGGGCGAGGCGCTGGTGGCGGTCTATTGCGCCACCAAGGCCGCCATCATCAGCCTGACGCAAAGTGCGGGCCTCGATCTGATCAAGCACGGCATCAACGTCAACGCGATTGCCCCGGGCGTGGTGGACGGCGCGCATTGGGACGGGGTGGATGCGCTGTTCGCCAAGGCCGAGGGCCTGCCGAAGGGCGAGAAAAAGCGTCAGGTCGGGCTGGCGGTGCCCATTGGCCGGATGGCCACGGCGCAGGATCTGACCGGAATGGCGGTGTTTCTGGCCAGCGCCGACGCCGACTACATCGTGGCGCAAACCTACAACGTCGATGGCGGGAACTGGATGAGCTGATGGACCTTGGATTGACAGGAAAGACCGCCGTGATCACCGGCGGCTCGGTGGGCATCGGGCTGGGCGTGGCGAAAGCCTTTGCCCGCGAGGGCGCGCATCTGGTACTGGCGGCGCGGGGTGAGGATCGGGTGCGCGAGGTGGCCTTGGCGATTGCCGCCGAATACGGGGTAAAAACGCTGGGGGTGGGCTGCGATGTGTCCACCGCTGCGGGCTGCGATGCCCTGCTGGAGGCGGTGCAGGGCTTTGGCGGCGCCGACATTCTGGTGAACAACGCCGGAACCGGCTCTAACGAGACCATTCAGGACGCGCCCGACGACAAATGGCAGCACTACTGGGATCTGCATGTGATGGCAGCGGTGCGGCTGGCGCGCGGGCTGGCGCCGGTGATGGCGGCGCGCGGCGGTGGGGCGATCCTGAACAACGCCTCGATCTGCGCCGTGCAGCCCTTGTGGTACGAGCCGATCTACAACGTCACCAAGGCGGCGCTGCTGATGCTGTCGAAGAACATGGCGGCGGAGTTCATTGTGATGAACATCCGGGTCAATGCGGTGAACCCCGGCCTGATCCTGACCCCCGACTGGGTGAAGACCGCCAAGCAACTGGCTGCGGACGGCAACTGGGAGGGCTATCTGCAATCGGTGGCCGACGAGCACGCGCCGATCAAGCGGTTCGGCACCGTGGAAGAACTGGCCGATTTCTTCGTGTTCCTGTGCTCGGACCGGGCGTCCTATTCGGTCGGGTCAACCTACCATGTGGACGGCGGCATGCTGCGCACGCTGTGAAGGGCTTGAAACCATGAAACTTTCCAACGCCACCCTGAGCCAGCTACCCGCCGATGTGGCCCGCCCCGGATACGACCGCACAGCCCTGCGCCCCGGCATCGTGCATATCGGCTGCGGCAACTTTCACCGCGCCCATATGGCGGTGTATCTGGATGACCTGTTCGCCAAGGGGCTGGGGCACGACTGGGCGATCCTTGGCGCCGGGGTGCGTGCGGCGGATGGGCAGATGCGCGGCGCCCTGGCGGCGCAGGACTATCTGTCGTCGGTGATCGAACTGGCCCCCGGCGCGCACAAGGCGCGGGTGGTGGGGGCGATGACCGGTTTCGTGCAGGTTCAGCCGGGCAATGCGGCGCTGATCGCGGCGATGGCCGACCCGGCAATCCGCATCGTTTCGCTGACCGTCACCGAGGGCGGCTATTACATCGACCCGACCACCGGCACCTTCAGCCCGGAACACCCCGACATTCGCCGTGACGCGGCCAACCCCGAACGCCCCGATACAGCCTTTGGTGCCATCATCTCGGCACTGGCGGCACGGCGGGCCAAGGGCATCCCGCCTTTCACCGTGATGTGCTGCGACAACGTTCCGCACAACGGCCATGTCACCCGCGACGCCGTGGTGGGGCTTTGCCGCCTGTCCAACCCCGAACTGGCGGCCTGGATCGCCGCCAGCGTGGCGTTTCCGAACTCGATGGTGGACCGCATCACCCCGGCCACCGGCCCGCGCGAACGGGCGATGGCGGCGGATATGGGGCTGGACGATGCCGCCCCGGTGACCTGCGAGCCGTTCCGGCAATGGGTGATGGAGGATCATTTCCCTGCCGGTCGCCCGCCGCTGGAACAGGTGGGGGTGACTTTCACGCCCCATGTGGACGCTTTCGAGACCATGAAGATCCGCATCCTGAACGGCGGCCATGCGATCATCGCCTATCCCGGCGGGCTGGCCGATATCGAGCATGTGCACGAGGCGATGGCCGATGCGCAAATCCTTGCCTTTGTCGATGCGGTGCTGACGCGCGAGGTGCTGCCGATCGTGCCACCGGTGCCGGGGGTGGACCTTAGCGACTACAAGGCCCTGATCATCCAACGGTTTTCCAATCCCGAGGTGGCCGATACCGTGCGCAGGCTGTGCCTTGACGGCTCGAACCGGCAGCCGAAGTTCATCGTGCCCTCGATCCGCGACGGGCTGGCGGCGGGGCGGGATGTGGCGGGGCTGGTGCTGGCCTCGGCGCTGTGGTGCCGCTATTGCTTTGGCGAAAGCGAAAGCGGGGCGGTGATCGAACCCAATGACCCCAACTGGGACCGCTTGCAGGATCGCGCCCGCGCCGCGAAGGCGCACCCCGCCGAATGGCTGGCGATGCCCGAGGTTTACGGCGATCTGGTCAGCAACCCCAAGCTGGTGGTGGCCTTTGATCGTGCCCTGACGGCCGTCTGGCAGCATGGCAGCCGTGCGGCGATGGCGGCTTATCTGGAGCGCCGGGCCTAGGGGTTTCCCAAGCCCGACTCTGGGTCTGTCATTCGGACTGGCTGGTGGCCGGGCTGGCGAACACCGCGCCAAGTGCTGCCATCTGGCCTTCGCGGTCGCCCCCGGTCAGGGCGCTGACCGTGCTGTCAGCATTGGCGCCGGTCAGGCCAAGCCCGGACAGTGTGGCCACCACGTCATCGGCGCTTTTGCCCGAAAGCTGCGCCAGCACTGACACCGGCGCGTTGCCGACCGACTGCATCACCCCGGCAATCGCTTCGCCCGGCCCGCCACCACCCAGCGACAGGAACGACACCCCCAGCGCCAGCGCCCCCAGCCCCATGATCCCGGAGGCCAGCGGCCGCTTGAGGTAGGTGGTGAAGGCGCGCCAGTTCAGCCACAGATGCGCCAGCCCGCCGGCCACGAACAGCAGACCCGCCCATTCGTGCAGCTCTTTGGCCAGACCGGTGTTAAGATGAAAGAACATCAACACCCCGGTCACCCCCATCAGCAGAAAGGCCCCGATGACAAGCGGGGTGGCCCAGGCACGCAGCGAAACGGTCATTTTGGTATCCTCAGGTATCTTGTTGCATTTCGGGTATTGAACGCTGCGCGCCGCAACTTCCGTCGCCGCAGCGCAGAAGAATTCGCCCGACCAGTCGCCCGAAGGTGATTTGCGTGCCTTCTTCGGTCTCTGCTAGAATGTGCATCACGTCGTGCACCGTCAGTGCCGTGACACCGGCGGTTTGTGGCGCCCCGCGCCCGGGAAAGGCCCATTGAAAGGAGCCTGCCATGCCCAGCCTTGAACATCGCGAAACCACGGCGGCCATCGACGCGGTGGCGGAAGTGCTGACCCAGAGCCTTGATGCGCTGGAAGGCTATGCGACGATGGTCGAAAAGGCCGAACCGCAGTTTCGCCCGATTGCCGAGAGGTTCCGCGCCTTGCATGCCAGCCATTCCACCAGTCTGGCCGAGATGGTGAAACGGCTGGGCGGCGTGCCCGACATGAGCGGCTCTTACATGGGCAAGCTGGACAAGGCGGTGGTGACGCTGGCCTCGGTGTTCGGCGCCATCGACCAGCACGAAATGAAGCATGTGCGCAGCGGCGAACAGTCGGTGCTGCACGCCTTTGCCAAGGCGGTATCGGCCGGATTGCCTGCCAGCGAACAGGCGCGCGTGCTGACGATGCAGGGCGAGTTGCTGGCGCTGCTGGACAACACCCGCGATCTGGCCTGAGCCGCTGGCGCGATTGACAGCGTCATTGGCCGGCCTATGGTTTGCCCGACCGGCATCGGTCTTGCTTCAGGGGGCATCATGGATTTGCGGGCCTATACCGGCTTTGTCGCCGCCGCCGAGGCGATGAACATCACGCTGGCGGCGCAGCGGCTGAACCTGACGCAATCGGCGCTGTCGCGGCAGATCAAGGCGCTGGAGGAATCGCTGGGCGTGGCGCTGTTCGAGAAATCGGGGCGCAACGTGCGGCTGACCAATGCCGGGCAGGCGCTGTTTTCGCGCATCAACGCCGTGCTGATCGCAGACCGCACTCTGCGCACCTTTGCCGACGACATTGCCAACAGCCAGACCGGGCTTTTGAAGATCGGCTTCTGTTCGCAATTGATCGAGCGGTTTCTGCCAGAGTTTCTGCCCGCGTGGCGGGCGCAGAACCCGGATATCGACATCCGCATCGAGGATGGCGGCGGACCCGAGTTGGCCGAAAAGCTGCGGGCGGGCGAGGTGCATCTGACCGTCAGCGCCATGCCGGCCTCGCCGATCGCGCTGTTTGAATCGCTGCGGCTGGGCAAGCTGGGGTTTCTGGCGGTGGCGACGGCGGCGCATCTGCCTGCCAGCCCCCGCGCGGTCGAGATTGCCGATCTGATGGCGCTGCCGATCCTGACGCTGAACCGCCGCCACGCCTCGCGCGAGGTGTTCGATGCGGCCTGCCGGTTGCTGGGGGCGGTGCCGCAGGTGGTGCTGGAAAGCAGCGCGCCGGCCACGTTGTTTGCGATGGCGGCGGGGGGCAACGGGGTGGCGGTGGTGCCCTCGTCGGCGCAGGTGCAGGGGCGGGCGCTGGTCAGCCGCCCCATCGCCCTGCGCGGCACGCCGATCGAGTTCGAGATCGGCGCGATGTGGAACAGCCGCGCGCCGCTGCCGCTGTATGGTCGCCGTTTTGTGGCCGATCTGGCGGCGCACATGCGGCAGGGCGAGACGGCGGCGCTGGCGCTCAACCCGCGGCTGATCGCCTGAGACCGATGCGCGATCCGCATGGGTTGGCGATAAAACAATTCATTGGACGTATGGTTTGAAGCCGCACTAGGGTCGGAAAACCGCAGTGCGCCGGGCCAACCGGCGGATGCGGATTTGTCGGGGACAGCATGGCCATTCTGCGCAGCTTTGGCTGGAAAAGCCTGAATCAAGAGCGGATCGTGCTGGCGATTGCCATCGGTCTGTTCGTGATGGCCGCGCTGGCGCTGCCGGGGTTTCTGACCACCGGCAATCTGGTGGCAATCCTGCGCTCGGTCTCGGTGCTGGGGATATTGGCGCTGGGCATGGCGGTGGTGGTGATCGGCCGCGGCATCGACCTGTCGATGGTGGCGGTGATGGCGATGTCAGTGGCCTGGTATCTGCAGATGCTGGGCAATGGCGTGGCCGATGGCACGGCTTTCGCACTGGTGCTGGCCGCGGTGATCGGCGTCGGTTTGGTCAACGGCTTTCTGGTGGCCTATGCCGAGGTGCCGGCGATTTTCGTGACGCTGGCCAGCGGGTCGTTCGTGTTCGGCTTCGTGCGCTCGCAACTGATCTCGCAGGACGCGGTGCCGGTGCCGCGCGGTCATTGGGTGGAAACCCTGGGGCGGCTGCGGCTGGCCTCGGTGCCGCCAGAGGTGTTCCTTTTCGCAGGCCTGGCGTTTCTGGCCTTCCTGTTCCTGCGCTTCAGCCGCTGGGGCCGCTTTGTCTATTACGCCGGAGACAACCCGCAGGCTGCGCGCAACATCGGCATCCCGGTGCGGCCGATGCTGATGCTGCGCTATGTGATCTCGGCGCTGGCGGCATTGGTGGCGGGGCTGCTGACGGCGGCCAGCCTGCAGACCATCAACACCCGCATGGTGAACTCGACCCTGCTTTACGACATCGTGCTGGTGGCGGTGATCGGTGGCATCGGCCTTTCCGGCGGCAAGGGCGGGGTGCGCAACGTGCTTTATGGTGCTGCGCTGATCGGCATCCTGCTGAACGCCATGACCATCATCGACATTCCGCTGCTGTATCAGAACCTGATCAAATCGACCATCCTGCTGGCCGCCATTATCTTCGACGGCGTGATCAACCCGCGCGATGAACAAACCGCCCAACAGGGCGACATCTGACCAACCTCAACAGGGAAAGGGACGACAATGAAGCTTCTCAAGACCATGGTTTCCGCGATTGCATTGGCGGCGGCGCTGATGACCCCGGCGATGGCCGAAGACCCGGGCCCGGCCGCCTATTCCGCCGCCCTGACTGGCAAGAAGGTGGTCCTGGTGCCGCTGGCGATGGGGTTCGACCTGGCGCAGGGCTGGTCGGCCATCCTGAAACGCGAGGTCGAGGCCTTTGGCGGCAGCTTCGAGACCCGCGACCCGAACTGGTCGACCGAAGCGGGTGCCCAGGCGCTGACCGAGGCGATCTCGTCCGACCCGCACCCCGATGTGCTGGTGGTGATGTCGCCCGACCTGAACTCTTTCGCCAAGATCCTGAAAAAGGCGCAGGAGGCCGGGATTTATGTGATCCTGATCGACAACCCCGCCAACTTCCCCGCCGATGCCTATGTCGGCTCCGACTGGAACAAGCTGGGGCAGCTGGAGGCCGAGGCGGTCATCAAGGGCTGTGGCGAAGGCTCGTCGGGCAAGATCGGGCTGGTGCAGGGCGACCAGGTCAACGCCACCTCGCTTTACCAGTATGAGGGCATCATGAAGGTGCTGGCCGAGCATCCCGAATTCAGCGTTGTCGCCAAGCCCGACAGCAACTGGGATGCCACCACCGCCCGCAACGTCACCGCCACCATGCTGCAACAGAACCCCGACATCTGTGGCATCATCGACTTCTGGGATGCCACCGCTGCGGGCACTTCGGCGGCGATCCGCGACGCCGGGCTTTCCGACAAGGTGTTCCTGGTCACCACCGGCGGCGGCGAAAAGACCGCCGATTGCGCCACGCTGGAGGATGGCACTTACGGTGCCGTGGTGATGACCGACCTTGCGCGCGAGTCGGGCGACATGGTGGCGATGATCAAGTATCTGCTGCAAAGCGGTCAGCCGGCCGGCACCGCCTCGCCTTATATCTACACGCTGTTGAAGGCCACGACCAAGGCCGACCTTGCCCCCGACAGCTGCTGGGATCTGAAAGCCATGCAAGCCGCCGCGGGCAACTGAGCCGGCCTTTCCCGACCGGGCGGCGCGCGGGGTTTGAAAACCCCGCGCGCCGCCCCCCTTCCTGACCGAGCATAGCTGATGACCCTGCGAGAGCGGCTGCAAGCCTGGCGCTACAACCTTGTGCCCGATCATCTGATCGGCGAGATCCTGACCAAGCGCTGGACCGACAACGCCATTCCGTTCCTGGCGCTGGTGGTGACGGTGGCGACCTTCGGCACGCTGATCCCCGGCTTCTTCAAGCCGTTGTCCTTGCAGGAAAGCACCCGCCAGTTGGGCGAGTTCTCGCTGGTCGTTATCGGCCTGACGGTGGTGATGCTGGGCGGCGGCATCGACCTTGCGGTGGGGTCGATCTTTGCGCTGTCCGCCTTTGCCGCGGTGTCGTGCTTTTTCATCTTCGAGCTGCCGGTCTGGGTGGCCTTTGCCGCCTCGCTGGCGGTTGGTGCGGCGTTTGGCGCGATCAACGGCTATCTGATCGGCTATCTGCGGCTGCGGGCGTTTCTGACCACGCTGGTGACCTTCATCATCGGCCGGGCGATCTATGACATTCTGGTGGTGGCTTTTGCATCCCGGGTGCAGATGTCGTCCGCCACCTCGCCCATCTGGGATTTCATCGGGGATGGCACGGCCTTGGGAATTTCGGTGCCGGTCTGGGCGGCCTTCGGGCTGGCCATCGTCACCCACATCGCGCTGACCCGCTCGCGCCCCGGCTGGCATGTGCTGGCGGTGGGCGGCTCGCGCCGCTCGGCCTACAACGCCGGCATCAAGGTGCGGCGCACCGTGTTCCTGACCTATGTCTTCTCGGGCCTGACGGCGGCCACCGCCGGTTTCCTGATCGCCACGCGGCTGTCGGGCGCTGGCCCCGGCACTGGCCAAGGCCTTGAAATTGCGGCACTTACGGCGGCGGTGGTGGGCGGCAACTCGCTTGGCGGCGGGCGCGGCTCGGTGGCCAAGGGGCTGATGGGCGCCATCATCGTGCTGGTGATGACCAACGGGTTGATCCGGCTGGGCTATGGCACCGGCACCAACCAGATGGTGCTGGGCCTGCTGCTGGCGGTGGCCGTCACCATCGACATCCGCTGGCTGAAAAACCGCCACAAGGTGCTGAACGAGGTTTATGTGGCGCCGGTCTATCTGGCGATGGGGCCGACGCAATCGGCCGAACCCGGATCGGGCACGCCCTATGCGCTGAACAACCGGCTGTCGGTGGCCGATGCCATCGGGCTGGGGGCGCTGGAAGGGCCAGAGGATGTGATCCTGGATGCCGACGACCATCTGTATTGCGGCACAAGGCATGGCGAGATCGTGCGGTTCTTTGCCCCCGACTACACGCGGTCCGAAGTGTTCGCCCATGTCGGCGGCTTTCCCCTGGGTCTGGCCTTCGACGCGAGCGGCAACCTGATCTCCTGCGTCGGTGCCATGGGGCTCTATTCCATCTCGCCCGACCGGCAGGTGACCAAGCTCTCGGCGGAAACCGCGCGGTCGCTGACCTCGATCGTCGATGACGCAAGGCTGCGCGACCCCAACGACCTCGACATCGCCCCCGACGGCAAGATCTATTTCACCGACAGCACCAAGCGCTACGACGCCCACGACTGGACGCTGGACAGCATCGAGAACCGCGCCACCGGGCGGCTGCTGGTCTTTGATCCCAAGGATGGCTCCACCAAGACGCTGCTGGACGGCTATCGCTATACCAATGGCGTCTGCATGGCGCATGACAACAAGTCGTTGTTCTTTGCCGAAAGCTGGGCCTGCCGGATTCACCGCTACTGGCTGGAAGGGCCAAAGGCGGGCACGGCGGAATGTGTGATCCGCGACATGCCGGGCTATCCTGACAACATCAACCGCGCCTCGGATGGCACATACTGGATGGCCTGGCTGGGGATGCGCACGCCCAGCTTCGACCTTTCCTTGCGGCATCCAGCGATGCGCAAGCGGATGGCGCGCAGGCTGCCGCAGGATGAATGGCTGTTTCCCAACATCAACACCGGCGGCGTGGTGAAGTTTGATGAACAGGGCCGCATCATCCAGACCATGGGCGATCTGGGGGGCGCGTCGCATGCCATGGTCACCTCGATGCGCGAGCACAAGGGGCAGTTGTTCATCGGCGGCATCTTCAACAACCGCATCGGCCGGTTTGCAATCGAAGGTGCCGACCCCGACTGGACCGGGATGCGCGCCTATTGGGGGGCAAAGCCATGATCTTCGACCCCATTCTGGATATCTTCCGCGGCAAGGCCGTTACCATCCCGCCGCTGGATGGGGCCTTCCGCCCCAACACCGCGCTGGACGATGCGCCGGTGTTCGCGCAAATGCCCGCGCCCGACAATCTGGTGTTCTGGCAGGGCCGGGTGGTGGCCAGTTCCGGGGCGAACCTGATGGACCCGGGCGGCGACGTGGTGCAGCGGTTTGGGGCCGATGTCACGGCCCTTGCCGTCTCGCCCACAGGCGATCTGGCGGTGGGGCTGGCGGATGGCAGCCTGTCGGTTGGAGGGGCGGCGGTTGCCCTGCCCGCCGATGTGCGCTGCATCACAGCGCTGGCCTATGGCCCCGACGGGCGGCTGTGGCTGGCCAATGGCTCGGCCAGCCTGCCGCCCGGCCAATGGGCGGCGGATCTGATGATGAAGAACGCCTCCGGCTCGGTCTGGGTGCAGGATGGCGGCTGGCAGAAGGTGGCGGGAGGGCTGGCCTGGCCCTACGGGCTGCTGCCCGATGCGGCGGGGGTGATTGTCTCCGAGGCGTGGCGGCACCGGTTGCTGCGGCTGGGGCAGGGCAAACCGCAGCCGATGCTGGAAAGCCTGCCCGGCTATCCCGCGCGGCTGGCCTCGGCAGCGGGAGGTGGGGCCTGGCTGGCGCTGTTTGCGCCGCGCAACCGGCTGATCGAGTTCGTGTTGCAGGAAACCCATTACCGGCTGGCGATGATGGCCGAGGTGCCGCCCGCGTTCTGGATCGCCCCGGCGCTGGCCTCGGGCCGCAGCTTCCTTGAACCCCTGCAATGCGGCGGCATCCGCATGCTGGGGGTGCACAAGGCCTGGTCACCGACCCGGTCCTATGGCCTCGTGGTGCGGCTGGGGGCCGACATGACACCGCTGTTCAGCCTGCACAGCCGCGCCAATGGCACGCGCCACGGCGTCACCTCGGTGCTGGAGCATCAGGGCCAGCTGCACATCGCGGCCAAGGGCGGCGACTGCGTGCTGTCGGCGGGCCACACTGCGGAGGCGCGCTGATGCAACCGATCCTGAAACTGGAGGCGATCTCGAAGGCCTACCGTGGCGTGCCTGCGGTCAGCGGTGTGGATTTCACCCTGATGCCCGGCGAGATTCATGCGCTGCTGGGGGAAAATGGCGCGGGCAAATCCACGCTGACCAAGATCATGGCCGGGGTGGTGCAGGCATCCTCGGGCCGGATGTTCCATCACGGGGTGGAAACCAGTTTCGCCACCCCCAATGCGGCCCTCGCGGCGGGCATTGCCATGGTGTTTCAGGAAACCTCGCTGGTGCCGTCGATGACGGTGGCGCAGAACCTGTATCTGGGGTCGGAAAGCTTCCTGAACCGGCTGCGCGGCATCACCATTTCCGCCCAGCAATTCCTGCAATCGCTGAATTTCGGGGTCGATCCGACGGCGATGGTGGAAACCCTGGGGGCCGCCAAGCGCCAGATGGTCGAGATCGCCCGCGCCGTGCATCACAATGCCGAGGTGATCATTTTCGATGAACCCACCGCCACTTTGACGCCCGAGGAAAAGCGGCATTTCTTCGCGCTGCTGCGCCGGCTGAAGGCGCGCGGCGTGTCGATCATCTTCATCAGCCACGCGCTGGAGGAGGCTTTGGCGATTTCCGACCGCATCACCATCCTGCGCGATGGCGAATTGGTCATCACCGGGGAAACCAGCAGTTTCAGCCGCGAAAGCATCATCGCCGCCATGGTCGGGCGCAGCCTTTCGGCCTCGATCTACAAGGCGCGCGACGATGCCGCCCTGCGCAAACCGGGGCGCAAGGTATTGTCGGTGCAGGATATTTCCATGGGCGCCATGGTGCGCAATACCTCGTTTTCGGTGTTCGAGGGCCAGATCACCGGCGTGTTCGGCCTGATCGGCTCGGGTCGCACCGAGACCTTCAAGATCGTGGCCGGCATCGCCAAGCGCGACTTCCTGCGCGGCGGCACCATCACGCTGGACGATCGTCCGGTGCGCTATGTCACGCCCTATCCGGCGGTGCGCGACGGCATCATCTATGTCACCGAGGACCGCAAGTCCGAAGGCATCTTCGAGACGATGAGCGTGGGCGAAAACCTGTTCGGCGGCTTGCTGGCCTCGGGCAAGGCCAAGGCGCGGGTGGTGCGGCTGGCCGACATCAAGGCGCTGGCCGCCGACTGGACCGCGCGGCTGAACATCCGGGTGCTGAACGCCGACGCCCGCGTGGTCGAGCTTTCGGGGGGCAACCAGCAGAAGGTGGTGATCGGCAAGGGCCTGGTGCAGGCGCCGCGCGTGGTGATCTTTGACGAGCCGACCCGCGGTGTCGATGTGGCGGCGATTGCCGAAATTCACCAGATCATCAACGGCTTGGCCGATGCGGGGTTGGCGGTGGTGGTGATCTCCAGCTACCTGCCCGAGGTTCTGAACCTGTCGGACCGCATCCTGGTGTGCCGTCAGGGCCGGATCGTCGAGGAGTTGTCGCCCACCGAGGCGACCGAGGAAAAGATCATGTATGCGGCGGTGCATTGATGCGGCGCCCAAGGAACGGAGCAAGGAAATGACCCGCACGACCTGGACCTATTACAAGGGCGACTGGCATCAGGGGGATGTGCGCATCCTGGGGGCGGCCTCGCACGCCACCTGGCTGGGCTCGCTGGTGTTCGACGGCGCGCGGCTGTTCGAGGGGGTGGCGCCCGATCTGGACCGCCACTGCGCCCGGGTGAACGATTCCGCCGTGGCGCTGGGGCTGATTCCGACGCTGACCGGGCCGGAAATTCAGGCGCTGGCCTTCGAAGGGCTGAAGAAATTCGCCCCCGGCACCGATGTCTATATCCGGCCGATGTATTGGGCCGAGCTTTCCGACACCGGCATCCTGCCGCCCAAGCCCGAGTCCACCGATTTCGCGCTGTGCCTTGAAGAAATGCCGATGGTGGCGCCGACCGGTTTTACCATCACCACCACCCGCTTTCGCCGCCCCACCATGGAGGTGATGCCGGTCAACGCCAAGGCCGCCTGCCTTTACGCCAACAACGCCCGCATGGTGCGCGAGGCGCAATCGCGCGGCTACCAGAACGCGCTGACCTGCGATGCCAACGGCAATGTGGCCGAACTTGCCACCGCCAACGTGTTCATGGCGCGGGGCGGCGAAGTGTTCACCCCGCAGCCCAACGGCACCTTTCTGGACGGCATCACCCGGCAGCGGGTGATCTGGCTTTTGCGCCGGGCCGGGGTGACGGTGCATGAAACCACCCTGACCGTGCAGGATTTCCGCGAGGCCGACGAGATCTTTTCCACCGGCAACGTCTCGAAGGTGGTGCCGGTGATCGGGTTCGACGACCGGAAACTGGCGTTCGGGCCGATCGCGCAACAGGCACGCAAACTTTACTGGGATTGGGCGAAAGCCTGAAAGAGAGGACATCATGGCAACCGTGAAACTGCTGACCGACGCCGAGGCCGAGGCCATTCCGCAAGTGAAGGCGGTGTTCGACGACATCCGCGCCACCCGAAAATCGGATTTCGTCAACAATTTCTGGCGCGCGCTGGCCAATCAACCGGCCTTGCTGCAAAGCACCTGGACCAGCCTGAAGGCGGTGATGGCCGCCGACAGCACCCTCGGCCCGGCGTTTCAGGAGATGATCTATATCGCGGTTTCCACCGCCAATGGCTGCAGCTACTGCATCCATTCCCACACCGCCGCCGCCCGCGCCAAGGGCATGACCGAGGCGCAACATGCCGAACTGCTGGCGATCATCGGACTTGCGGCGCAGACCAACCATCTGGTGACGGCGTTGCAGGTGCCGGTGGACCCCGTGTTCCTGATCGAAGGCTGACCCCAATGGACAAGGCCCTGATCGCCTATGCCCCCGGCGGCCCCGAGGTCATGCAATGGCAAGACCTGGCCACCCCCGCGCCCGGCCCCGGCGAGGTGTTGCTGCGCCAGACCGCCATCGGGGTGAATTTCCTCGATGTCTATCACCGCTCGGGGCTTTACCCCTGGGCCACGCCCACGATGATCCCGGGGGCCGAGGCGGCAGGCGTGGTCGAGGCGGTCGGCCCCGCCGTGACCGATTTTGTCCCCGGCGACCGGGTGGCCTATGTGCTGTCAAATGGTGCCTACCGCCAGCGCCGTGTGGTGCCGGCCGAGCGGTTGCTGGCGCTGCCGGATGGCATTTCCGATGTGCAGATCGCCGGGGCACTGCTGAAGGGGCTGACGGCGCAATACCTGGTCAATGCCTGCTATGCCGTGCAGCCGGGCGATACCGTGCTGGTGCATGCGGCGGCGGGTGGTGTGGGGTTGCTCTTGGGGCAATGGCTGAAGGCGCTGGGCGCCACCGCCATCGGCACCGCCGGTTCGGCCGAGAAGGTGGCACTGGCCCGCCAGCACGGCTATGCCCATGTCATCAACTATCGTAGCGACGATTTCGTGGC
Source organism: Rhodobacter ferrooxidans (assembly GCF_000176015.1). GTDB lineage: Bacteria > Pseudomonadota > Alphaproteobacteria > Rhodobacterales > Rhodobacteraceae > Pseudorhodobacter_B > Pseudorhodobacter_B ferrooxidans. The sequence continues at coordinate 19,991 of NZ_ACYY01000007.1, forward strand.
GGCGGTGCGCGATCTGACCGCCGGGCAGGGGGTGGCCGCGGTTTACGACTCGGTGGGGCAGGACACCTGGGCGGGGTCGCTGCAATGCCTGCGCCGGCGCGGGATGTTTGTCAGTTTCGGTCAGGCCTCGGGGATGATTCAGGGCTTTGCGCTGGCCGATCTGGCCAAGGGCGGCTCGCTGTCCGCCACAAGGCCGGTGCTGTTCGATTTCATCGCCAGCCGCGCCGAACTCATGTCGCGCAGCGCTGATCTGTTCGCCCGGCTGGCCAGCGGCAGCCTGCAAACCCAGGCGCCGCACTGCCGACCCTTGCAGGAAGCCGCCGCCGCCCATGCCGATCTGGAGGCGCGGCGCACCACGGGGTCCAGCGTTTTGCTGGCCTGAGCCTGCGGCAATCGGCGCTTTGCATGGCCGCCACACAGCGCCATGTTGTCGGCAATGACGCAAGAGGCCGCCATGCCCGATCCAACTGCCGCTGCCGCAGGTCTTGCAGCCGAGACACGGCAGATTTTCGGCCGCGACTGGCTGTGCGCCGGTCGCGTTGAAAGCCTGCCCGATCCGGGGTGCTATCTGACGCTTCAGGTGGCCGATCAGCCGGTGGTGGTCTTGCGCGATGCCGACGGCCAGTTGCGGGCGATGCTGAACCTGTGCCTGCACCGCAAGCTGCCGTTGCTGCAAGGCCGTGGCAAGGTGGCGGCGATCACCTGCCCCTATCATGCGTGGAGCTATCGACTGGATGGCCATCTGCGTGGCGCGTCCAGCCTGCTGGGGCAGGGGCTGTGCCAGGCGCAGACCACGCTGCACCCGCTGCGGCTGCTGGTCTGGCAGGGCTGGCTGCTGCTGACGCTGAACCCCGGGGCAGCCCGGCCCACCGAGGCGCTGGCCGAGGTGGCCCGCTGGATCGCACCTTGCGACATGACGGGTTATGCCGAGGTCCTGTGCGAAGATTTCCGCTGGCCGATCGACTGGAAGGCGCTGGCCGGCAGTTTCATCCAGAACGGCGCGCCGCTGCCCGGCGCTGCGGGTAGTCAGTCGGTGCTGGAAACCGATGTGGTGCACCTTGCTGCCGCCCAACCCGCAGGCACGCCGCTGCCGGGCGACCGGCGTCACCTGACCTGGCTGCTGGCGATCTATCCCGGCCTGCTGATCACCCTGACCCCGAAGTGCCTGTGGTATCTGTGCCTGACACCCGATGGCGCCGATGCCGTGCGGTTGCATTTTGGCGCCGCCCTCGCCCCCGGCCACCACGACGACCCCGACGCCCAGGCCCTGCTGGCACAGGTCATGACGCTGCTGCAAGCGGTGCAGGACGACGCCCGCGACCCAGGCCTGCCCGATGGCGCCTTTGGCCGCTATCTGGCCAGTCGGCTACCGGCATGATGGCGGCCAAGGCCGGGGGGCTGTCTGCCCCCCGGACCCCCCGAGGATATTTGTGCAAAGGAGAATGCATCGGCATCTTCCTGGACCAAATACCCATCGACCTTGGCCACATTCACACCGTATGCAGGTAAAGATCGAAATCGACCTCGGAAATGGTGCGGGCGACGCGGGCGTATTCGGCGGCCTTGATGGCGGTGAAGGTGCGGTGCATGTCTTCCCCCAGCGCGAATTTCAGGAACTCCGATGCCGTCGCCGCCTCGATCGCACCCCGCCAATCGACCGGTATTGGCGGCGCGTCCTGCGGGCCGGTGTAGCCGTTGCCGGTGGTTTCCGGGCCGGGGTCGATCTGGTGCGTCAGTCCGTGGCGGATGCCGGCCAGCACGGTGGCGGCCACGAGGTAGGGGTTGGCGTCCACCCCGGCCGGGCGATGCTCGATCCGCCGGGCCTTGATGTCGCCTGCCGGGATGCGCAGCGCCACCGAGCGGTTGTTCACCCCCCAGGTCGGGCTGACCGGCGCATAGGATTGCGCGGCAAAGCGGCGCCAGGAATTGGCGTGCGGCGCGAAAACCAGCATCGACTCGCCCATGGTGGCGCGCAGGCCGCCCAGGGCGTGCAGGATGGTGTCGGACCACTGGCCCTCCACCGCCTCGACGAACACATTCTTGCCCGCGGCGTCCAGCATCGACACATGGAAATGCATCCCCGACCCGGCATAGGCCTCGACCGGTTTGGCCATGAAACAGGCGGTGACGCCGTGGCTGCGGGCCTGCGCGCGCACGATGCGCTTCAGCCGCATCAGATCATCCGCCGCCTGCATCACATCGGCGCGGTAGTGCAGCGTCAGCTCATACTGGCCGGGGGCGTATTCCGAGATCATGGTCTCGGCCTTGATGCCGGCCAATGCGGCGGCGGCGTAGATGTCGGAAAACAGCGGCAACATGCCGTGCAGGTGATCGACCGAATAAACTTCGGTCTTGGCCGAAGCCCGCCCGTCCAGCACGTCGCGGGCGGGCTGCACCTTGCCATCCGGGCCACGGTCGTTGGCCAGCAGGAAGAACTCCAACTCGAACGCACCCGCGGGGTAAAGCCCTTCGGCGGCCAGCGCATCGACCTGCGCCTGCAAGGCGTGCCGCGGGTCGGAGGTCATCTTGGCGCCATCCAGATCATACATCGACATGAACACCTCGCCGCGCGCCGGTCTGGTGCCATGCAGCGCCACCAGCGTGCCCGGGATCGGCCAGGCCCGAAGATCGCCATCGCCCTGATCCCAGATCAGCCCGGTTTCATGCACATCCTCGCCGCAGATATCCAGCCCCAGGATCGAGATCGGCAGGTGCCGCCCGCCCTTGTAGAACGACAGCAGTTCGTGCCGCCGGATGATCTTGCCGCGGCCGATGCCGTTGGCGTCGTGCAGCACGATGTCGAAGGCCTCGATTTCGGGATGGGCGGCCAGAAAGGCTTCGGCCTCGGCGACGGTAGAGCCCGAGGGGCTGGGGATTTGGGTCATGGGAAACTCAGGTGAAAAGGTGGGTCAGGATTTCGTCGAAGGCGGCAATCAGCCGGTCGATCTGGCGTTTGCGGGTGGCGGGGCTGATCAGCATCATGTTGTGGAACGGCGCAATCAGGCAGCCGCGGTTCAGCAGCGCCAGATGCAGGGCGGCCTCCAGATCGGGGTGATGGGCGGTGGCGGCCTGGGTGCCATTGGTCAGCGGGCCGGGGGCACAGATGAACTCGACCCGGGCACCCACCCGCACCACATGCCAGGGCGCGCGATGGGCGTCGATCACCCGCGCAAGGCCCGCCGACAGCCGTGTGGCGCCTTTTTCCATGCGGTCATAGGCGTCTTGGGTCATCACGTCCTGCAAGGTGGCGCGCAGGCAGGCGAATTGCATCGGGTTGCCGGAAAGCGTGGTGCCCATGCCGGAATGGCCCGCGGGGCGCGTGGCATTGTAGGCGGCAAACCGTTCCGCCAGATCGGGGCGCAGGCCCCAGACGGCGGTCGGCATCCCCCCCGCCACGCATTTGCCCACCACCAGAATGTCGGGCGACAGGCTGTGCACCCGGCCGTAACCGCCCAAGCCACTGGAGATGGTATGGGTCTCGTCCAGGATCAGCAGCGCGCCATAGCGGCGGCTGAGGGTGCGCAGGGCGTCGTGAAACCCGGCCTCGGGCAGCACCATGCAGGAGTTGGTCAGCACCGGCTCGGTCAGGATCGCGGCAATCTCGCCGCTTTGCAACGCCGCCTCGACTGCCGCCACATCGTTGAACTCGACGCAAGTGGCGGTCAGGCCAAGGTCGGCAACCTGACCCACAAGCCCTTGCCGCGCCACGGTTTTGCCGTCGCGCATCTCCACCATCGCCTCGTCCACCGTGCCATGATAGCAGCCGTTGAACACCAACACCTTGGGCCGCCCGGTGACGGCACGCGCCACCCGCAAGGCAAAGCGGTTGGCATCGGTGGCGGTGGTGGCCACCTGCCAGCGAAAATCGCCAAAGCGTTTGGTCAGCAGCCGCCCGGCCTCCAGCGCGTCTTCGCTGGGCAGCATATAGGTCAGCCCCAGCCGCGCCTGCTTGCGGATGGCGCGGGCCACCGGTTTGGGCGAATGGCCGAACATCGAGCCGGTGTCGCCCAGGCAGAAATCATCGAGGCCATAGCCGTCGATATCGGTCAGCCGCGCGCCCTTGGCCTTGGCCACCAGCAGCGGGAAGGGCATCGGCCAGTCGGTCATCCAGTGCATCGGCACGCCGGCAAGCCAGGCCCCGGCACCCGCCGCCAGCGCCGCCCGGGTCTGCGGCCGGGTTTTGCCATAGCGCCGCGACTCGCGGCTGGCCAGCGCCTGAAGGCGGTCGGGTCGGACGCCTGCGATCAGATCGGTTTCAGCCGGCATGGTGCCCCCGCGGTTGCAAGCCTCCCTTATGCGACCTGATTTGATCAAATTCAAGGTGGCAGATTGGCCGGGCTTGACGTGGCGGCGGCGCTGGCATGTTGTGGCCGCAGACCACCGCCACGCCGGAGCAACCGATGATAGACCCCGCCTATGCCGACACCCTTGCCGACTGGCGCGCCGCGCGGCTGGCGGACCTTGCCGCCGAGGATGGCTGGCTGAACCTGACCGACCGGCTGGAGTTGACCCCCGGCACGCATCGGGTCGGCAGCGCCGCCGACAATGACCTGGTGCTGACGGCAGGCCCGGCGCACCTGGGGGTGTTGGTGCTGGACGACGATGGCCGCGCCAGCCTGCGGACCGAAGGTGGCGCTGCCCTGCCGTTCCAGCCGCAGCCCGAAACGCCCGCCCGGCTGCGCCATGCCGGGCTGTTGCTGGAACTGCATGTGGTCGAAGGTGCCCCGGCGCTTCGGGTGCGCGACATCGACGCCCCGTATCGCCGCAATTTCAACGACTTGCGCTATTTCCCGACCAACCCGGCCTGGTGCATCCGGGCCGCTTGGCAGGCTTTCGACGCACCGCAGGCCTTGGCCATCGACATGGTGAATGGCGTGGCAAGCTCGGTCACCCTGACCCATCGCGCGGTGTTTCAGCACGACGGCCAGCGCATCGACCTGCTGCCGACGCATCTGAAGCAGGGCAAACCGATGTTCGTGTTCCGCGACCGGACGGCGGGGCAGGAAACCTACGCCGCCTCGCGCTTCCTGTTTGGCGAGGATGCAAGCGACGGCCAGATCACGCTGGATTTCAACAAGGCCTTCAACCCGCCCTGCGCCTTTACCGACCACGCCATCTGCCCGCTGCCGCCGCAGCAGAACATCCTGCCGTTCCGCATCGAGGCCGGGGAACTGCTGCCGCAGCTTTAACGCGCCCGCATCGCCCGCCGCTCCAGCGCGCCGAACAGCGAGGCAAGGCCGAAACAGATCACGAAATAGATCGCCGCCACCAGCAGCCAGACCTCGAACATGCTGCGGGTGGTGATGCCGGCCTGCTGCGCCTGAAACGTCAGGTCGGGCACCGAGACCAACGAGGCCAGCGCCGAAAACTTGATCATCAGGATGAACTCGTTGGCCAGCGGTGCCCAGACCCGCGCCAGCGCCTGCGGCAGGATCACCCGCCGCATGGCACTTGCCCAGCCCATCCCCAAAGCCTGCGCCGCCTCCATCTGGCCGGTGCCGACGGCGTTGACCCCGGCGCGAATGATCTCGGCGATGAAGGCGGCGGCGTAAAGGCCGATGGCGGCGGCGGCGGACAGGAACGGCCCGATCTGCCGGGGCGGGCCGAACAACACCTCCAGAGCCGCCAGCGTCTGCGGGCTGGCCGACCGCACCGCCGATTGCAGCCCGGTCAGCGGGATCACCTGACTGGACAGGAAAAAGTAGAAGATGAACAGGAACACCAGCGGCGGGATGTTGCGGATCAGCCCGACATAGACCGCGGCCAGCGTCCGCGCCGTGGGGCTGGGAACAACGCGCATCAACCCGATTGCCAGCCCGACGACCAGCGCCACCACCCCGCCCCACAGCGCCAGCCGCAGCGTGGTGAACAGCCCCAGCAGGATGATGTTGGGCACCCAATCGCCACTGACGGGGTCGCGGCGGATCACGAAATCCGCCAGCACGCCCCATTGCCAGCGGTAGTTCATGCCCGTCTGCAGCCGCGCCAGCACGAACCAGACTGCCGCCGCCACGGTGCAAAGCACCACAACGTCGATCAGCCCGAACCGTGCCTTGCCGCTGCCTGGGATCATCGGTGCGGGATCACTCGGGTGCCACCTGAGCCGCCCAGTCGCGGCCCTTGAACCAGTAGTCGTAACGCTCGGTCAGGAAACCATCGGCCCAGCGGGCGTCGATCCAGTCGTTGAAGGCGGCCTGGCTGGCCGGATCGCCCTTGCGCAGCGCAAAGGCCTCGTCGCTTTGCGACACCGCCGGTTCCAGGATGCGGGCCAGCGCCGGGTCACGTTCAACCAGCAGCGCCGGTGTGGGCGTCGAGGTGAAGATCGCCTTGGCGTTGCCGTTGAAGAACTCTTGTATCTGCATGTTCTCGTCGTCGAACAGCAGGGCGGTCGCCTGCGGGAAGAAGGCCTGCGGATTGGCCGAAGAGCCGCGCCGGGCCGAGATGGTGACGCCCGCCGCGTTCACCTGCTCCAGCGTGGTGATCTCGGGCGCGACGTTGGCGTTGACCACCACATAGGTCTGCGAATGTTCGTAGGGCTTGGTGAAATCGACGGTTTGTGCCCGTTCCTCGGTGATGGTCAGCCCGCCGATCACCACATCGAACTGCCCCGCCACCAGCGACGGGATGATGGCATCCCAGGCGGTCGGCACCAGCTCCAGCTCTACCCCCAGATCGGCGGCAAGTCGGGTGGCGACATCGACCTCGAACCCCACCAGCGCGCCGTCCTTGTTCACGAAAGCCCAGGGCACAAAGGTGCCAAGGCCGACGCGCAACACCTTGGTTTCCTTGATCTGGTCGATCACCGGCTTGTCTTCTGACCATGCTGGGGCGGCGAGGCCAAGGCCAAGGGCAAGGCTGATGGCGGTAAAGGCGCGTCTGTTCATCGGGGAAACCTTTCAGGATATCGTGCGGATGCGGGCCCCGCGGGCAGGGCCGGAAGTGCTGACATAGCGCCGCTCCAGCCTGCGGGCAAAGGCGGAAAGCGTCAGGGTGATGGTCAGGTAAAGCCCGGCCACCAGAAACCAGATCTCGAAGCTGAGGAAGTTGTCGGCGATGGCGTTGCGCCCGGCGGTGGTCAGTTCGGCAAGGGCGATCACCGAGACGATCGAGCTGTCCATCACCAGCGCCACCGCCGAGGAGGTCAGCGGCGGCAGCATGGCGCGCAGGGCTTGCGGCAGCACGATCAACCGGTAGGTCTGCGGGCGGGTCAGGCCCAGCGAGGCCGCCGCCTCCCACTGGGTCAGTGCCACGCCAAGGATGCCCGCGCGGATGATCTCCGACAGGAAGGCCGCCTCGAACAGCGCCAGCGCCAGCACGCCGGCCCAGAACCGCTCGATCCCCAGCAGCGGGGCGATGGCGAAGTAGAACATGCTGATCTGCACGATCAGCGGCGTGTTGCGGATCACCTCGACATAGGCCCGCGCCAGCCAGCGGCCCGAGATGGAATTGGACAGCCGCAAGATCGCGGTGATCAGGGCGATCACCAGTGCGATGACCCCGGCAAGGGCGGCGATGCGCAGCGTTTGGCCAAGGCCGATCAGCAAGGGGCCGGGAACGGGCGTGCCGTCCTGCCAGCGCAGCACAAAGCCAAAGGCCCGCGCCCATTGCCAGTCGTAGGGCAAGGTGCTGCCGCCCAGCCACAGCAGCAGCGCCAGAACGGCAAGCACCAGCGCCATGCGGGCCTGGTCGCGGCGCGGGCTGGGGCCGGGGAAGGGTCTGGGTGCCGATGTCATCGCGGCAAGGGTGTCACGCCGGGGCGGGATTGGCTACCGCAGAATCTGCCGTTTGGCGTTGGAGCCTCCGGCGGGGGTGAAGGCCGTCTCGGAAACGCTCGAGTGGAGCGTTTCAGGCCGGAACGCGCGGAGCGCCGGGCAGAGAAGAATGTAGGGAGTCAGGGGACGCGAATCTCGATCAGTCGGGGGCCCGCGTGGCGGGTGGCGAGGGCTTTGCGCAGGGCGGCGGGTTTGTTGGGGATGCTGGTGAAGGGCAGGTCGCAGGCGGCGGCGAAGGGTTCCAGGTTCAAGGGCGAGGGGGTGCAGCCGGTGACGGGGACGCCTGCGGCAGTCATCGCCTCGGCGATCTCGCGGAAACCGGCGTTGTTCCAGACCACGAAGCTGATCGGCAGGCCCTCGTCCACGGCGGTGCGCAACTCGCCGGGGCTGAACTGAAGGCCGCCGTCACCGATCAGGCAGATGATTTCGCTGCCGGGGGCGGCAAGGGCTGCGCCGACGGCGGCACCGGGCCCATAGCCCAGCGCGCCATAGCCGGTGGCGGCGTTGAACCAGCCGCCGGGGCGGTCGTGGTCGTAGAAAAGGTTGCCCGCGTAAATCGGCTGGGTGCTGTCGCCGACGATGATGCTGCGGGGCAGGGCGGCGCGCATCGCCTCCAGCATCGTCAGTTGCTGTTGCAGGGCGGGCGGCAGTTCGGCACGGGCCGCCGTGCGTGCGGCCTCGGCACGGGCGGGGCCGTCGCTTTGGCGAGGTGCCAGCACGGCCAGCAGCGCCGCCATCGCCGCCCCGGCATCGGCTTGCAGCGTCATTGCCGCGGGGTGGCGGGCAAGCTGGTCGGCGCAAAGGTCGATGCGGATCATCCCCGACAGCTCGGGCAGGCCGCCGCGCACATACATGTCGTAATCGGTGGGGCCAAGCTCGGTGCCGATGGCCAGCACCTGATCGGCGGCGGCAATCAGGGCGCGCACCGCATCAAGGCTGGGGCTGGCGGCAACGGTGAGCGGATGGCCGTGCATCAGGCCACGGGCGTTGACGGTCTGCACCACAGGTGCGTCCAGCCGCTCGGCCAGTGCCTGCAACGCCGCCCCGACATGGCGGGTGCCGCCACCGGCCAGGATCAGCGGGCGTTTCGCCTGTGCCAGCCTTGCCGCAGCGCGTTTGATCGCGGCGGAGTCGGCTTGCGCAGGCGCCGGGGGGGCGGCTGGCGGGCGCAGATCGGCCGAAGCCAGCGCCATCACATCGGTCGGCACCTGCAGATGCACCGGGCCGGGGCGGTCGGAGTTCAGGGCGGCGAAGGCGCGGCTCAGGGTGCGATCCAGCGTCTCGGCATTGGTGACCTGAAAACTGGGGCAAAGCGCGGCCACCATCGCCGTCTGGTCGGGTAACTCGTGCAGCAGGCCAAGGTTGTGGCCCTGGCTGGAGCGGCGGTTGACGCCCGAGATCACCAGCATGGGCACCGAGTCCGCCCGCGCCTGCGCCATCGCGGTCAGCGCGTTGGTGAGACCCGGGCCGGTGATGACGAAGGCCACGCCGGGCTTGCCCGACACCCGCGCATAGCCGTCGGCCATGAAGGCGGCCCCCTGTTCATGCCGGGCGGTGACGTGGCGGATGCCGGAACCGGGCAGGCCGCGGTAAAGCTCGATGGTGTGCACGCCGGGGATGCCGAACACCACCTGAACCCCGCGGGCGTGCAGACCGGCCACCAGCGCCTGACCGACCGTGGTCATGCGGCGTCCTTTCCCAAAGCCCCGGCAAAGCAGGCAATCCGGTCGCAAGCCTCGGAGATCAGGTCGTCTTCCTGGGTCAGGCTGAGGCGCAGCCAGCCTGCAAGGCCAGCGCCGAAAGACTCGCCGGGCATCACCGCGACGCCTTTGGTTTCCAGCAGCCCGGCGGCGAAATCCTCGCCCGAAAGCCCGGTGTTGCGCACGTCGATCAGCGCGAACATCCCCGCTTCGGGGCGGTTGACCGCAAGCCCGGCCACACCGTCCAGCCGCCGGGCGATCAGGGCGGCGCGGCGCTGGAACCGTTCGGCCATACCGGCGGCGATGGGGGAGGTCTGCGACACCGCCTGCGCCGTCATGTCGGCGATGAAGGGCTGGTTGCCGAACAGCATGGTTTCCGACAGCGGCAAAAGCCGGGCGGTGAAATCGGCAGGGCCGATGCACCAGCCGGAACGGAAACCCGGCGCGGCGTGGGATTTGGAGATCGAGCAGGCCACGATCACCCGGTCGGCCAGCGCCGGATCGTCCAAGGGCGAGGCGAAATCGGTGCCCTGAAACACCAGCTCCTCATAGACCTCGTCGCACAGGATCCACAGATCATGCGCCAGCGCCAGCGCGCCGATGGCGGCAATCTCGGCCCGGTGCAGCACGGCGCCGGTGGGGTTGTGCGGCGAGTTCAGGAAAATCACCCGGCTGCGGGGGGTGATGCGGGCGGCGATATCCTCGGCCTGCATCCGGAAGCCGTGTTCGGGGCGCAGCGGCACCGGCACCAAGGTTGCCCCGGTGGCGGCAATCAGGCCTTCATAGGTGGCATACATCGGGTCGCCCACCAGCACTTCGTCGCCCGCCTCGGCCAGCGCCAGCAGCACGGCAAAAAGCGTGGTCTGGGTGCCGGGAAAGCACATCACCTGATCGGTGGTGATCTCGCGCCCGCGCCGGGCGGTGTAGCGGTCGGCCAGCGCGCGCAGCAGGGCAGGCTCGCCGCGGCCGTTGGAATAGCCGGTGCGGCCGGCCAGCTTCGCCGCGGTGGCAGTGCGCATCAACTCGGGCGGCGTCGGCACATCCGGCTCGCCGATGGTCAGCTCGATGATCGGGCGGCCCTCGGCCTTCAGGGCGCGGGCGCGGGCGTGGATCGTCCATTTGGCGCCGCCAAGGCCGTCGAGCCGGTCGGTGATCGAGGCGTATTTCATCGCAGTTCCTTTATTTTCAAGGCTTTGGCAGGTGCGGCAGCAGGTCGATCCCCAGAATGGCTCCGACCGAAGTCACGCCGATCCGCGCCAATTCGTCCGGGCCGAACTGGTGCGGCGCAGCCCCGCCTTCCAGCCACAGCCCGTCGATCACCGCATTGCAGGCAATCGCCTGCGCCCGCAGGGTGGCGGCGTCAGTATCGCGGGGCAGGGCGGCGATCAACCCCTGCAACAGGTCGCGGTAATGCAGATAGGTCGCCTCGTGCACCGCCGCCATCGCCGGGTCGCGCTGCACCATGTGGATGAACCCGGCCCACAGGCCCATCGACGCGGGGTCCACCACCGGCGGGCGCAACGAGGCCGCCACAAACGCCGCCAGCCGTGCCTCGGGGGCCTCGGGGGCGGTCTCCAGAACCGAGGCGTTGTCGGCGTTCATCGCGTCCATCATCGCGCGATAGGCGGCGCGGGTCAGGTCTTCCTTGCTTTGGAAATAGTGCCGGATCAGCCCCGGCGTCACTCCGGCGCGGTCGGCAATGGCGCGCACGGTGGCAGCCCCGGTGCCGCCCTCGGCCACCAGCTCCAGCGCCGCGGCGATCAGCGCATCCCGCCTGCGCTCCTCGCCCTCGCGCCGAAATTTCCGCCGCTCGCCGGTCACCGGATTGCCCCCTTATTATACGCTTGCATAATTGCAGGGGAGGCGGCTAACTTCAACCTCGATTCCGCCGGGGCCCTGATGCATAGCGACATTCCGCCACAGTTTTCCTTTTACCCCGAGACCCAGCGGCCGGAAGCCATCCGGATCGAAAATCTGCACAAATCTTTCGGCAAACTGGAAGTGCTGAAAGGCGTGTCGCTGACCGCGCGCGAAGGCGATGTGGTGGCGATCATCGGCGGCTCGGGGTCGGGCAAATCGACCATGCTGCGCTGCATCAACTTTCTGGAAAACCCCACCTCAGGCCGGATCGTGATCGGCGGCGAGGTGGTGGCGTTGCGCCCCGACGGTGGCCCCGCCGACCGCCGCCAGATCGAGAAACTGCGCCAGCATCTTGGCATGGTGTTCCAGCAGTTCAACCTGTGGACCCACAAGACCATTCTGGAAAACCTGATCGAAGTGCCGGTGCATGTGCTGGGCACGCCAAAAGCCGAGGCCGTGGCGCGGGCCGAGGCGTTGCTGGCCCGTGTTGGCCTGGCGGAAAAGGCGCAGACCTATCCGGCCTTCCTGTCGGGCGGCCAGCAGCAGCGCGCCGCCATTGCCCGCGCCCTGGCCATCGAACCCCGCGCCATGCTTTTCGACGAACCGACCAGCGCTCTGGACCCCGAACTGGTGGGCGAGGTGCTGGGGGTGATCCGCGATCTGGCCGCCGAGGGGCGCACGATGATCCTGGTCACCCACGAGATGAAATTCGCCCGCGAGGTCGCCAGCCACGTCATCTACCTGTACAATGGCGTGATCGAGGAGGAAGGCCCGCCCGAAGCGCTGTTCGGCGCGCCGAAATCCGACCGGCTGAAGCAATTCCTGAAATCCGTTTCCTGAAATCCGGGGCCAACCCGGATCATCTTCAACAGAGAGGCCTACCTGATGAAAAAGACCATCCTGACCGTCGCCGCCCTGCTGCTGGGCACCGCCGCCGTTGCCGCCCCGATCAAGGTCGGCATCGCCGCCGAGCCCTATCCGCCGTTTGCCAGCCCCGATGCCGCAGGCAACTGGGTCGGCTGGGAGGTGGACATGATCGGCGCGGTCTGCAAGGCGGCGGAACTGGAGTGCGTGGTGACGCCGGTGGCCTGGGACGGCATCATCCCGTCGCTGACCGGCGGGCAGATCGACGCCATCATGGCCTCGATGTCGATCACCGAGGAACGGATGCAGACCATTGATTTTTCGGACAAATATTACAATACGCCGACGGTGATCGTGGCGGCCAAAGGTGCTGCCATCACCCCGGATGCCGAAGGTTTGAAAGGCAAGATCATCGGCGTTCAGGTTTCCACCGTGCACGAGGCCTATGTGCAGGCGCATTTCGCGGCCACCGCGGCCGAGATCAAGATCTACCAGACCCAGGACGAGGCCGATCAGGATCTTGCCGCCGGGCGGATCGACGCGACGCAGGCCGACAGCATCGCGCTGGATGCCTTCCTGGCCACCGATGCCGGCAAGGCCTGCTGCGAGGTGATGGGGGCGGTGGCCGATGATCCGGCGATTCTGGGCCTTGGTGTCGGCGTCGGGCTGCGCAAGGGCGAGGAGGAACTGAAGGCCAAGTTCAACGCGGGCATCGCCAAGGTGCTGGCCGACGGCACCTACGAGGCGATCTCGAAGCCCTACTTCGCCTCGTCGATCTACGGCGGCTGAGGCTTAGATGCTGGGGATCATCGGGGCCACCGCGGCGGCCTCGACCCTTGATCTGCTGGCATGGTCGCCCCCCGGCTGGGGGGCGAACCTGTTGCGCGGGCTGCTGAATTCGATCCTGATCGCCACTGGCGCCTTCTGGCTGGGGGCGGCGATCGGCATCTGCGGCGCTTATGGCAAGCTTTACGGCGGCCCGGTGCTGCGCGACCTGCTGGCGGTTTATACCACGGTGGTGCGGGCGGTGCCGGAGCTGGTGCTGATCCTGATCCTTTACTATGCGGGCACCGATGCGGTGAACCAGATGTTGGTGGCACTGGGCTACGAGCGTATCCAGCTTTCCGGTCTTGCCGCCGGGATCGGCGTGCTGGGCATCGTGCAGGGCGCCTATGCCACCGAGGTGTTGCGCGGCGCCATTCTGGCAGTGCCCGCGGGCCAGATCGAGGCGGCGCGGGCGATGGGGATGCCGCCGGTTCTGCTGGCCCGCCGCATCACCCTGCCCGCGATGCTGAGTTTCGCGCTGCCCGGGCTGGCCAATCTGTGGCTGGTGGCGACCAAGGATACCGCCCTGCTGGCGGTGGTGGGTTTTGCCGAACTGACGCAGGAAACAAGGCAGGCGGCGGGGGCGACCAAGGCCTATTTCACCTTCTTCATGGCGGCGGGGGTGCTGTATCTGGCGATCTCGCTGGGGTCGGGGCTGGTATTCGGGCGGCTTGAGGCCTGGGCGCGGCGCGGCCAGCCCGGTGTGGGCGGGGCGTCGAAATGAGGGCGCTGTTGCAACCGCACCGGGTGGTGATGCTGGTGCTGGCCTTGGCGCTGGTGGTGTGGTGCGTGCTGAACCTGCGCTGGGACTGGCTGCCGAAATACTTGCCGATGATCGGGCAGGGCATCTGGCGCACCATCTGGATATTGGTCGTCACCACCGTGCTGGGCATGGCGCTGGCGGTGCCCCTGGGGCTGGCGCAGGCGGTGGGGCCGTGGTTTCTGGCCGCCCCGGCGCGGGTGTTCTGCACCGTCATTCGCGGCACGCCGCTGCTGTTGCAGCTTTGGCTGCTGTATTTCGGCTTGGGCTCGCTGTTCCCGCAGTTTCCCTGGATCAAGGACAGCAGCCTCTGGCCCTATCTGCGGCAGGCCTGGCCCTATGCGGTGCTGGCGTTGACGCTTTCCTTTGCCGGTTACGAGGGCGAGGTGATGCGCGGCGCCTTCAAGGGCGTGCAGCGCGGCCAGTTGGAGGCGGCGCGGGCGATGGGCATGCCGCGGCTGACCATCCTGCGCCGCATCTGGCTGCCGCAAGCCCTGCACCGCGCCCTGCCGACGCTGGGCGGCGAGGTGGTGCTGCAACTGAAGGCAACGCCGCTGGTGGCGACGATCACCGTGGTCGATATCTATTCGGTGGCCAGCCGGGTGCGGCAGGACACCTTCATCGTCTATGAACCGCTGCTGCTGCTGGCGGTGGTCTATATGGCCATCACCGGCCTGCTGGTGCTGGCCTTCCGCTGGCTGGAGCACCGGGTTCCGGCGCGGGTGGCCTGAGGCGGGTGGCGCAAAGCGTCAGAAGCTGAGATGCAGGCGCGGGGCAGGTGCGGTGGAGGGTGCAGCCTCGGGCACGATCCGGTCGACCTGGTGGCCCTCGGAGTCCGGCGCAGCGGGCGCATCGGCATCGGCATCATCGGCATCGGGCAGCCCGGCGTCAGCAGCTTCGACCAATGGCATATCGGCACTGTCCGCTTCGGCCTCGGCCTCCTCCGCCTCGGGCATATGCACCACCACCGGTTTCGGCATCAGATCATGCAGGAACAGGATCAGCTTTCGGTCCACGCAGAACGACGGCGGCGCCTCGATCTGGCCGTGCTGGGCCACCAGAAACGCCGTGCAGGACTTGTGGTCGGAACAGGCGGCGCAATGGCGCATCATCCGTTCCACCGCCCCAAGGCTGACAATATCCTTGGCCACAGAAACCTCCAGATCGACGCCCATTTCAAGCGCCATAAGTTCGATCTGGCCCTGATAGCCCTCGGGCGTGGGTGGCCGGGTGTTTGGCATCGACGCTTCCTCGCGGTTACCTGCAACCCACAGGCTGACAGATACCGGTTACCAAAGCGTGAAGCGTTTCAGACCCGCGCCACATCCTGATGGATGATCACATCGGCCATCGGATAATCGCGGATGATTGCCGCCTTCAACCCGGCCGCAATGGCATGCGCCTCGCGCAGCGACTGCTCACCATCCAGTTCCACATGCAGGTGCACGAAAATCTGGCTGCCCGCGGTGCGGGTCTTCAGGTCGTGAAAGCCGCGCACCCCCGGCCAGTCGCGCGCCAGCGCCGCGATGCCCGCGATCACCGCAGGGTCAGCGCGCCGATCCATCAGCGCGTCCCAGGCGCCCTTGCCGATCCGCACCGCCCCCAGCACCATCATCCCCGCCGCCGCCAGCGCCACCACCGAATCAATCTGCGCCATCCCAAAACGGCTGGAGGCCCAGAGCGAGGCAATCGCGCCGATGTTGGGCAGAAGGTCGCCCAGATAATGCAGCCGGTCGGCCTGCACCACCCGGCTGCCGGTGCGCCGCGCCACCCGGCCCTGCCACAGCACCAGCCCCAGCGTCAGCGCGATGGAAACCCCCATCACCACCATGCCGGTGGTTTCTTGCGTCAGCCGCCCGGCCTGCGGATCGGCCAGCCGCTGCACCGAAGCCCAACAGATCACCGCCGCCGAAATCAGGATGAACAAGGCTTGCCCAAGCGCCGACAGATCCTCGACCGAGGTGTGGCCGAAATGGTGATCCTCATCCGCAGGACGTGCTGCATAGATCAGTGCTGCCATCGCCCCCAGCGACACCATCAGATCCATGGCGCTATCGGCCAAGGATGCCGCCACCGACAAGGCGCCGGTCTCGCCCAAAGCCCAAAGCTTCAGCGCCACCAGCACGCCCGCCACCGCGACCGAGGCCAGCCCCGCCGACAGGTTCAGCCGGATACCATCTGGTTGTGCCATCTGCCGCCCCATGCGCGCCGCCCCGGATCGGGAAGCCGACAGCTACCCCGAACCGGCACCATAGCGCAAGCGGCGGCCAAGGCTACTCGATGACCTCGCCCGGATCGACGCCCCACAGCGCCGCCTTCGGCACCCAGCCCTTTTCACCGTCCACGGCAATGCGGCACCAGTCGGGCAGACATTCCAGCAGCTTGGCAATTACCCCAAGTTCGGCCTGCGCAATCACCTCGCCGTCAGGGGCAGGCCAGGCGTGAATACCCGCCATGTCCTGCGCCACCAGCACCGAGCGCACCCCCGACAGCAGCGAGTAATGCACCCAGCCGCCAGCCCCCTCGGCATCCTCGACCCGGCGCCAGTGCTCGTATTCGGCGGTGATGCGCAGCGGCATACCGACGCGGGTGAACACCCAGTCGATGCGATGCGTCAGCCCCGGCCCACGCCGCGCATTGCCCTCGCCATTCTTCAGCGTCACATAGCGTGGCAGCGGCAGATTGGTTACCGACCCGCGGTTGGGGTCGTGCTGCGGGGTCGCCACCACTGGCACCATGGCGGTCTCGGCGGCGGCCCGGGGCTGCACAACTGGCGCAATCACAGGCGCCGCCCCGGCAACGCCGGTCAGATCGGGCAGCGAGGTCTCGCCCGCCTCCTCGGCAGCGCCGATCTGTGCCATCGCCAAAGCGCCTGCGAAAAGCAGCGCCGCAACCCTGTTGCCAGCCGTCTTGCCGATCATCCTGCCTGCCCGCCCTTCAATCCGCAGCCCGCAAACGCGCCCGGATTTCGCCACTCGTGCCCAACCATTGTCGTCCGGGGCTTGTATGCCGCCCCACTTGGCGTCACCTTGCCACCACAAGGCCCGATTTGGAAGTGCAGTGAGGATCGTCATGCCCGCAGAACGCCTGAGTGTTGTCATTACGCGACGCTTGCCCGAGGTGGTGGAAACCCGGATGAAAGAGCTGTTCGACGTGGAACTGCGCGATCCCGATACGAAAATGACCCGCGACGAGCTGGCGGCGGCGATGCGGCGGGCCGATGTGCTGGTGCCCTGCATCACCGATCACATCGACGCAGGGCTGCTGGGGCAGGCGGGCGACAAGCTGAAGCTGATCGCCAACTACGGCGCGGGGGTCGATCATATCGACGTCTCCACCGCCCGGCAGCGCGGGATTCTGGTGTCGAACACCCCCGGCGTGATGACCGAGGATACCGCCGACATGACGCTGGCGCTGATCCTGGCGGTGACGCGGCGCATCCCCGAAGGTCTGGCCGAGATGCAGGCCGGGGCCTGGCAGGGCTGGGCGCCGATGGCGCATCTGGGCGGCCGGGTCGGCGGGCGGCGGCTGGGCATCCTCGGCATGGGTCGGATCGGTCAGGCGGTGGCGCGGCGGGCCAAGGCCTTCGGGATGCAGATCCACTACCACAACCGCAAGCGCCTGCGCCCGGAACTGGAGGCGGAACTGGAGGCGACCTACTGGGAATCGCTGGATCAGATGGTCAGCCGCATCGACATCCTGTCAATCAACTGCCCGCACACGCCCTCGACCTTCCACCTGATGAACGCGCGGCGGCTGAAGCTGATGAAACCCTCGGCGGTGATCGTCAACACCTCGCGCGGCGAGGTGATCGACGAAAACGCCCTGACCCGCGGCTTGCGGGCGGGCGAACTGGCAGGCGCCGGGCTCGATGTGTTCGAACATGGCCACGAGATCAACCCCCGCCTGCGCGAACTGCCCAACGTGGTGCTGCTGCCGCACATGGGTTCGGCCACCATCGAGGGCCGCACCGAGATGGGCGAGAAAGTCATCATCAATATCAAGACCTTCGCCGACGGCCACCGCCCGCCGGATCAGGTGCTGCCGGGGATGATGTAAGCCCCCTTCGCAGGGCTGGGCAGCGGATTTGAAACCCTTTGCCTGCCTCCATTCTCCTTTGTGCAAATATCCCGGGGTGAGGCGCGCCCGGAAAACCTTCCAGTGGAAGGTTTTCAGCGACGAACGCCTGGCCCGTGGCCGGGCTGGGGGGGCTGGCCCCCACCTGTCGCTGAAGTCAGAACCGCCCCGGCAGATAGGGCGCCATATCCACTTCGGTCGGACGCCCGGCGATCACGTCGCAGACCAGCCGCGCGGTGATCGGCGCCAGCGTCAGGCCGATGTGGCCGTGGCCATAGGCATGGATCACCTCGGCCCCGGCGCGCGACGGGCCGATCACCGGCAGGCTGTCGGGCATCGATGGACGGAACCCCATCCATTCGCGGTCCGGCGCGCCCAGGTCGGGAAAAATCGTCCGCGCGCCTTCCACCAGCCGGGCAATGCGATGCGGCGAGGGCGGGGCGGTCAGCCCGCCGAGTTCCACCGTGCCCGCCACCCGCAGCCGCCCGTCCATCGGGCACAGGTAAAATCCGCGCGCGGTCGGGCAGACCGGGCGGGAAAGCTTCGGCTGCGGCATCTCCCATTCCACGTGATAGCCGCGCTCGGTGTCCAGCGGCACCGCGTCGCCTGCCATGGCGGCCATGCGGCGGG
This sequence comes from Rhodobacter ferrooxidans, assembly GCF_000176015.1. Lineage (GTDB taxonomy): Bacteria > Pseudomonadota > Alphaproteobacteria > Rhodobacterales > Rhodobacteraceae > Pseudorhodobacter_B > Pseudorhodobacter_B ferrooxidans. The sequence goes on from NZ_ACYY01000007.1 coordinate 38,479, forward strand.
AATGGGCACCAGCGGCGATCACTACCGTCCGGGCATGCAGTTGCAATCCCGGCCCGGTCAGCGCCACGCCATCGACCAGTCGCTGCAACTGTTCGACCCTTGCCGCGAGCAGTTCCACCCCCGCCGTGGTCACCGCCCCGGCCAGCAATTGCATCATCCGCCCCGGATCGGTCAGAAACCGCGCCTGCGGGAAAAACGCCCCTCCCGCCGCCGCGGGCAGGCCCGGCTCCAGCGCCGCCACCTGCGCCGGGTCCAAAGTCTCCACCGCAATGCCCAAACGGCGCCGCTGGTCCAGATCGGCGGCAGCACCGCGCAGGGCGACTTCGGTCTGATAAAGATACAGACAACCGCGCTGTTGCATCAGCGCCGCCCCGCCGATCTCGGCGGCGAGGTCGCGCCAGGAGGGCGAGGCCGTGGCCAGCAACGCCGCAATCGCCTGCGCATTGCGCGCGGCATGGCCGGGCAGGCACTGGCGGGCAAAGCGCATCAGCCAGGGCGCGAGGCTTGGCAAAGCCGTATGGCGGATCGACAGCGGCGAGTTGCGGTCGAACATCAAGGACGGCAGATTGCGCAGCACCCCCGGCGTGCCCACCGGCATCACCGCATAGTCGGCAACCGTTCCGGCATTGCCGTAAGACGCCCCCATCCCCGGCGGCGCGGGGTCGATCAACACCACCTCGCGGCCCGCTTGTGCCAGCCGCAAAGCGATGGTCATGCCGACGACGCCGGCACCGATCACGGCAATATCGGTGGTGCGGTGCTGGGTCATCGGCGCCTTTCGCTTGGCCGGGCTTTCATCAGCCCGGCCAAAGCCTTACATGCAGGCCTCGAACAAGGCCCGGGTGTTCTTCTTGGTCATCACCACCGGGTTGCCACCGCAGGACGGGTCTTCCAGCGCCATGTCGGTCAGCATGTCGAGATCGGCAAACTGCACGCCCATCGCCGACAGGTTGGCCGGGATGCCCAGCGCCGCGCGCAATTGCATCACCGCCTCGTGGAAGCCGGCATAACCGCCCTTCATGCCAAGGTAGGCCGCCAGCCGGTCGATCCGCTCCTCAATCTCCGCCCGGTTGTAGTCCAGCACCATCGGCATCACCACGGCGTTGGTGGTGCCGTGATGGGTGCCGTAAACCGCACCGATCGGGTGCGACAGGCTGTGAATCGCCCCCAGACCCTTCTGGAACGCCACCGCGCCCATGGCGGCTGCCGACATCATATGCGCCCGCGCATCCAGATCATTCGGGTTGGCATAAACCTTCGGCAGGTTCTCGAACACCAGCCGCATGCCCTCCAGCGCGATGCCCTGGCTCATCGGGTGGTAGAACGGGCTGCAATAGGCCTCCAGACAATGCGCCAGCGCGTCCATGCCGGTGCCTGCGGTGATGAATTTCGGCATCCCCACCGTCAAAGCCGGGTCGCAGATCGTCACCACCGGCAGCAGTTTGGGGTGGAAGATGATCTTCTTCTTGTGGGTGACCGAATTGGTCAGCACCCCGGCGCGACCCACTTCCGAGCCGGTCCCGGCGGTGGTCGGCACCGCGATGATCGGCGCGATCTTGCTGGCATCGGCGCGGGTATACCAGTCGTCGATATCCTCCAGCTCCCACACCGTCAGGGCTTTCGGCTGATGCGCCATCAGCGCGATCATCTTGCCCAGGTCCAGCGCCGAGCCGCCGCCAAAGCAGATTACCCCGTCATGCTTGCCCGCCAGATAGACCGCGATGCCCGCGGCCATGTTGGTCTCGTTCGGGTTCGGGTCAACGTCGGAAAACACCGCGCGACCCAGACCGCCTGCGTCCAGCACCGCCAGCGCGTTTGCGGTGATCGGCAGACTTGCCAGCGCCTTGTCGGTCACCAGCAAGGGCTTCTTGATCCCCGCAGCCTTGCAATGCTCGGCCAGTTCGGCCACCCGGCCGACGCCAAACTTGATCGCCGTGGGGTAGGACCAGTTCCGGTTGGGAACACTATGGGTCATTTCGTCACCTTCTTGAGATGGTAGGATTTCGGCCGCGTCACCGAATAGAAGCCCAGGATCGACAGGCTGCCACCGCGGCCGGTGTCCTTGCAGCCGGTCCAGCAGAGCGCCGGGTCGAGGTAATCGCAGCGGTTCATGAACACGGTGCCGGTTTCGACCTGCGCGCCGATGGTGGCGGCGGCTTCGGCGTCACTTGTCCAAATCGAACATGTCAGCCCGTAGGGGCTGTCATTCATCAGGGAAATCGCCTCGGCGTCGTCCTTGACTTTCATTATTCCAACAACCGGGCCAAAACTTTCCTCCATCATCACCCGCATGGAGTGATTGACGTTCACCAGAATCTGCGGGGCCAGATAGGCGCCACCGTCATCGGCGGGGAACAGAGCGGGGTCGATCAACGGCGTCGCTCCGGCGGCAATCGCCTCGGCGGTTTGCGCCCGCACCACGGCGGCGAACCGCTTGTTGGCCATCGGGCCAAGCGTGCTGGAGGCCTCAAACGGGTTGCCCAGTTTCAGCGCCTTCACCCAGGCCACCGATTTTTCCACGAAGGCGTCATACAGGCTTTCGTGCACATAAATCCGCTCGATGCCGCAGCAGCACTGACCGGCGTTGAACATCGCGCCATCCATCAGGCTGTCCACCGCCGCGTCCAGATCGGCATCGGCGCGGACATAGCCGGGGTCCTTGCCGCCCAGTTCCAGCCCCAGCCCGGTAAACGTGCCCGCCGCCGCCTTCTCCATCGCCGCCCCGCCGCCGACCGAGCCGGTGAAGTTGACAAAGTTGAAGGCGCGGCTGCCGATCAGGTGTTCGGTGGTGGCATGGTCCAGCACGACGTTCTGGAACACATCGGCAGGCACGCCCGCGGCATGGAACGCCTCGGCCAGCCGCTCGCCCACCAGCAGGGTCTGGCTCGCGTGTTTCAGCATCACGCTGTTGCCGGCGATCAGCGCCGGGGCCAGGGTGTTGATGGTGGTCAGATACGGGTAGTTCCACGGTGCGACGATGAACACCACGCCCACCGGCTCGCGCATGATGCGGCGTTCAAAGCGGTCCGAGCTTTCCGCAACGATCGGCGCCAGGGCGGATTCCGCGATGTCGGACATGTAATTGGTGCGGTCGTTGACCCCGCCAAACTCGCCGCCAAACCGGGTCGGGCGGCCCATCTGCCAGGCGAGTTCTTCAACCACCCGGTCCTTCATCTCGTTCAGCTTGGCCACCCCGGCCTTGACCAGCGCAATGCGTTCCGCCAGGGGCCGCGCCGCCCAGGGTTTCTGCGCCGCCCGGGCGCGCGCCACCGCCGCCACCGCGGCCTCGCGCGTTAAAGGCGTGCGTTCGGCATAGACCGAGCCGTCCACCGGCGAGATCAACTGGATAGGTTTCGTCATCGTTCCCTCACTTGGGCCACTCAGGCCCGGTCAAATCCCCGCGCCACTTCCCAATCGGTGACGACGCGGTTCTGTTCCGCAATTTCCCATTCGGCGGCGTGGCAATAGTGGTCCACCACCTCGCTGCCAAAGGCCGCGCGCAGCATGCGCGACTCGCGCAGCGCCGCCGCCGCCTCGCCCAGCGTTTTCGGTATCTCGCGCACCGCCCCCGCCTGATAGATGTCGCCGCGGGCCTCCGGTTCGAGTTCCATCTTCTGCTCGATGCCGTCCAGCCCCGCCGCCAGCAGCGCCGCACAGGCGAGGTAGGGGTTCAGGTCGGCGCCGCCGATCCGACATTCCACCCGCACTGCCTTGGTGCCCGCGCCACAAACCCGGAAGCCTGCGGTGCGGTTGTCAAGACTCCACACCGCCTTGGTGGGGGCGAACATGCCGACCACGAAGCGTTTGTAGCTGTTCACAAACGGCGCCAGAAAGTAGGTGATTTCCGCAGCATGCGCCAGTTGCCCGGCCATGTAGTGCTTCATCACAGCCGACATGCCGTGGCTGTCGGCGGCATCCTGAAACGCCGGTCTGCCATCCTGCCACAGGGATTGATGCACATGGCTGGAAGACCCGGCGCGGCGGTGGTCATACTTGGCCATGAAGGTGACCGAGGCGCCAGCGGCTTGCGCAATCTCTTTTACCCCGGTCTTGATGATCACATGCATGTCGGCGGTGTCCAGCGCGTCGGAGTATCTCGCGTTCACCTCCTCTTGCCCGGCGTCGGCTTCGCCCTTGGAACATTCGATCGGGATACCGGCGCCATAAAGCCCGTTGCGCACCGCCCGCATCACCCGCTCGTCGGCCGATGTGCCAAAAATCGAATAATCGACGTTGTGGCGGGCCATCGGGGTCAGGGTCTTGTAGCCACTGTCGAAAAGCGCGCTAAAGCTTTCCTCGAACAGGAAAAATTCCAGCTCGGTGGCCATCATCGCATCGAACCCCATCGCCTTGGCGCGGGCGACCTGAGCTTTCAAAATCGAACGTGGGGCATGCGGCACCGGCTGGTGGGTGTGATGGTCCAGCACGTCGCACATCACCATGGCGGTGCCCGGCATCCAGGGGATGCGGCGCAGGGTGGCAAGGTCGGGCTTCATCACATAATCGCCGTAACCCGCGGCCCAGGACGACGCCTTGTAGCCGGGAACGGTGACCATCTCCATGTCGGTGGCCAAGAGGTAGTTGCAGCAATGCGTCTCGTCATGGCCGCCGTTGACGAAGAAATTCGCCTCGAACCGCTTGCCCATCAGGCGGCCCTGCATATCGACGATACAGACGGCGACGGTGTCGATCTCGCCACGCGCCACGGCGTCGATCAGCGCGTCGAAGGTCAGGTTTGCAGGCATGTCGCGCCTCGTTCCTTAGCGGGTCTATGCCCCGGCAAGGGGCGGAGAAGCGGGGCCAGCAAATGCCGACCCCGCCAATTGCATCAGCCAAAGCGATAGGGCACGCCGGCCTTGGTCATGGTTTCATTGTATTGCTTGATGACCGCCACCACCTTGGCCTTGACCTCGGATTCCGCGGCGATCTCGTCCCAGAACTTCACCGCCTCGGCCTCGACATTGGCCCATTCGGCATCGGGGATGGTGGTCAGCTTCAGCTTGGTCTCGTTGACCCGCAGCCTGGCCTCGCCCGCCCAATACCAGTGCTGGCGGTAGTAGTGCGATTGTTCGAAGCAGACCTTCAGCAGTTCCTGCAGATGCGGTGGCACCTCGTTCCAGCGGTCCATGTTGGCGAAGAAATGGCCGATCCAGGCGCCCGAGATGTTGTTGGTCAGGAAATACTCGGTCACGTTGGCCCAGCCCACCGTGTAATCCTCGGTGATGCCCGACCAGGCGATGCCGTCCAGCTCGCCGGTTTGCAGTGCCACTTCGACATCTTCCCACGGCAGCGTCACCGGCACCACGCCGAAGCGGGTCAGGAACCGGCCCGCGGTCGGGAAGGTGAACACCCGCTTGCCCTGCAGGTCGGCCAGGGAGTTGATCGGGGTCTTGGTGGCAAAGTTGCACGGATCCCACGACCCGGCGCTGATGTGCTGCACGCCGACCTTGGCGTATTCTTCCTTCCAGATCGCATCCAGACCGTAGCTGTTGAACAGCGCGGGCACATCCAGCGAGTAGCGCAGCGCCAGCGGGAAATAGCCGCCGAACACTGTGACTTCGGTGGGCGAAGCCATGCTGTCGTCATCGGATTGCACGGCGTCGATGGTGCCCGACTGCATCGCCTGGAACAGCTCGCCCGTGGGCACAAGCTGGTCGGCGAAATACAATTCGATGTTCATCTGGCCTTCGGCGATCTTGTTGAAGCTGTCGATCGCCGGCTTGATCACATGCTCGCCCAAGGCGGCACCGGCATAGGTTTGCAGCCGCCACTTGATCGGGGCGGCCTGGGCGCGCACCACAGGTGCTGCCAGCGTGGCCGCACCCGCAGCCAGCGCGCCGGTGGTCAGGAACTTGCGTCTTGTGGTCATGGAAGCCTCCGTTGGTTGGGGTTGGCGGGGGCGGTTCTGCCCGCCCCTCGGGATGTCATTTTCCGTAAACAGTTTCGGGTAGCCACAGCGCGACCTGCGGGAACACCATGATCAGCACCAGCGAGATCACCATCAGGATCACGAAGGGCACCACCGATTTCCAGATGTCGATCATGGTGATCTCGGGCGGTGCAAAAGCCCGCATCAGGAACAGGTTATAACCGAAGGGCGGGGTCAGATAGGCGATCTGGCAGGTGATGGTGTAAAGCACGCCATACCAGATCAGGTCGAAACCCAGCGCCCCCACCAGCGGCACATACAGCGGCGCCACGATCACCAGCATGGCGGTGTCGTCCAGAAACATCCCCATGATCAGGAAGGAAAGCTGCATCAGGATCAGGATGGTCCAGGGCCCAAGGCCCATCTGCTCGACAAACAGCCCCTCGATCGCCTTCACCGCCCCCAGCCCGTCGAACACCGCGCCGAACGACAGCGCCGCCAGGATGATCCACATGAACATGCAGGAAATCGCCAGGGTGGAGCGGGTGGCGACCTCGAACACTTCCATGGTGAAGCGCCGCTTGATCACCGCCGCCCCGACCGTGGCCGCAACCCCGATTACCGAGCTTTCGACCAGGCTGGTCCAGCCATAGACGAACGGCCCCATCATGGTGCCGAAAATCAGCAGCGGCAACACGCCCGCCCGCAGCAGCCGGAACTTCTCGGCCCTGGTGATCAGGGCACGCTCCTCGGCGGGCAAGGCCGGGCCAAGCGCGGGGTTCAGCGTGCAGCGCACCGCGATGTAAAGGATGAACACCCCGGCCATCAGCAATCCCGGCATCACGCCTGCCAGCCACAACTGCCCGACCGGTTGGCGCGCGATCATCGCATACAGCACCAGCACCACCGAAGGCGGGATCAGGATGCCAAGGCTGGAGCCTGCCTGAATGACCCCGGTCACCATCAGCTTGTCATAACGCCGCCGCAAAAGTTCCGGCAGCGCGATGGTCGAGCCGATGGCCATGCCCGCCACCGACAGCCCGTTCATCGCCGAAATCATCACCATCAGCAGGATGGTGCCGATGGCAAGCCCCCCCGGCACCGGCCCGAACCAGACGTGAAACATCTTGTAAAGGTCTTCGGCCAGCCGGGATTCCGACATGACGTAGCCCATGAACACGAACATCGGCAGCGTCAGCATCGGATACCATTTCATCAGCTTCATCGCTGCTGAAAAGCCCATGGTCTGCCCGCCGGTGCCCCACAGCGCCAAGGATGCCACCACCGCCACGAAGCCGATCACCCCGAACACCCGCTGCCCGGTCAGCATCATCAGCAGCATGGTCGAGAACATCAGGACCGCAATCATCTCATACGGCATCAGATGGTCTCTCCGCGAATGGTGGCGATGTCGCGGAACAGGAAGGCCAGCGATTGCAGGATCATCAGGAAAAAGCCAAGGCAGAACACTAGCTTGACCGGCCAGAGGTAGGGTCGCCAGGCGGTCGGGCTGCGCTCGTTGTAGGTCAGCGAGTAGATCGAGCTGTCCACCGCGCCCCAGAGCATCACCCCCAGATAGAAGATCAGCGCCAGCACGGTGAAGGCATCCCACCAGGCGCGCTTGCGGTCCGACCAGCGGGCATAGGCCAGATCCATCCGCACCTGGCTGCCCATCTGCATCGAATAAGGCCCGCCCAGAATGTAATAGCCGACCATGGTGAACTGCGCCATTTCCAGCGTCCACAGCGACGGGGCGCCGCCCGCCTTGCTGATGGTGGACCACAACAGGATGCCCATCAGCACGAACAGCAGATACATCGCAAAGCGGCCGACGCCGTAATTCAGCCGGTCCACCAGACGCACGAAGATGATGATGCTGCGGGGCATTGCGCGCCTATCCTGCCTTGGCTTGCGGGGCAGGCGCAAGGGTGGAAACCGCCTGCGCCAGCAGCGGCGCCACGATATCCGCCATCGCCGCCTCGGCCTGCGGCGTGGCGATCAGGTCGTTGCGGAATTCGAGCATCGCATTGGGTAGGCCATAGGGGGTGGCCTGCAACCGCAGGGTGTGGGTCACCTCGTCTGCCGCCGAGTAGGGCGCGTTCAGTGCGGCGTTCAACCGGCTGCCGGCCCGCGCCGCCGCCAGAATCGCCTGCGCAAGCTGCGGGTCGGCATCGTGAATCACCCCGAATTCAAGGCTGCGCGGCTTGCCGTGATAGATCGGGGTAAAGGAATGGATGGTGATCACCACCGGCGCGCGGCCCAGCGCCAGCCGTTGCATCAGCAGGGCGTGCAAGGCGGCATGGAACGGCAGATACACAGCCTCGGCACGCGCCGCCCGGTCGGCGGGCGTGATCGCGGCATTTCCCGGAATATCAAACACTTCCGACCGCGCAGGCATTGCGCCCAGGCTGTCGGGCGCCCGGTTGCAGTCATAGATCAACCGGCTGACCGGCGCATGCACCAGCACCGCCCCCAGCCGCTGCGCCAAGCCCCGCGCCAGCCCCAATGCGCCGGGATCCCAGGCGATATGCGCCTGCCGCTGTGCCGCGGTCAGCCCCAGATCGCCCCAGGTGGCCGGGAATGCGTTCGAGGCATGCTCGCACACCAGCACGATCCGCCCCGCGGCATCGTCATTCTCGATCACGGCCGGAAAGCGGCCCCCTGATGCGGCATTGGTGGCAGTCATTGCGGCGAGTCGTCCCCCGGGTCAGGCCCCTGCGTGCGGTCAACGTCCTCTGCCACGGCGGTTTCTGTCAAGAATTATTCTGTTGCGCAGAATCTGTTACAATGTTTTCTGTTTGCTGCATGATTTTGCGGCAACCCGGGCGCTCATCCGCCGCATCCGGCGTCTTCGCTGGCCGCGCCCCGCTTTGATAACGAGGCCCCGATGCTGCCCGGCGTGACCCTTGAAGACCAGATGCTGGCCGCCCTGCCCGAGATGACACGGGCCGAGCGGCAACTGGCCACCCACATGCTGCGGCATTACCCGGTGGCGGCCCTCGCGTCGATCACGGCGCTGGCCAAGGCCGCCGAGGTTTCCACGCCGACGGTGGTGCGGCTGGTGCAGAAACTGGGGTTCAAGGGCTATCCAGACTACCAGAACGCCCTGCGATCCGAGGTCGAGGCGATGCTGATCTCGCCCTTGGCCAAGCACGACCGCTGGGCAGAGGGCGTGCCCGACACCCATATCCTGAACCGCTTTGCCGATGCGGTTGTGGGCAATCTGCAGGCGACGCTGGGGCGGATCGACCATGCCGAGTTCGACGCCGCCTGCGCCCTGCTGGCCGACCCGTCCCGCCGCATCTTTGCCGTGGGCGGGCGGATCACCCATGCCATGGCCGACTATTTCACCACGCTGATGAAATCGGTGCGCCCCGAGGTCACGCTGCTGTCGAACATGTCCAATTCCTGGCCCCCGGCGCTTTTGGACATGAAACCGGGCGATGTGCTCTTGGTGTTCGACATCCGCCGCTATGAAAACGCCGTGCTGCAACTGGTGGACATGGCGGGCGAGCAGGGGGCCGAAGTGATCCTGATCACCGACCGCTGGGTATCCCCCGCCGCCACCCGCGCCCGCCATACCCTGTCGTGCCATATCGAAGCCCCCTCGGCCTGGGACAGCACGGTCACCATTCTGGTGCTTGTGGAAACCCTGCTGGCCGCGGTGCAAAGCCTGACCTGGGACCAGACCGAGGGCCGCCTGAAACGCCTCGAAGACCTCTACGCCCGCGCCCGCTTCTTCCGCCGCCACCGCTGAAACCGGCCAGATCAACAGCCCCCGCGCATCTTCCACATTCACCTCTGCGAAAATATCCCCGCCGGAGGCACCTTGCCGCCACGCTGCCGCGTCACGTCAAAGGCGGCGCCAACGGCTTCCTGCGCATCCCCGAAAGCGCATTCCCGGCCACCGCCGCCATCAGCACCGCCCCGCCGACAAAGGTGCCGACCGAGGCGGTCTCGCCCATCAAGGCCCAGACCCAGATCGGTGCCAGCAGCACCTCGACCATGCTCAGCAGCGTCAGTTCGGCGGCAGGGATCACCCGGCTGCCCAGCGTGTAAAGCGCCATGCCGGTGGCCAGTTGCAGCGCCCCCATGGCCATGGCAATGCCGATGTCATGCAGCGGCACCCCCAACGGCTGCCCCGTCACCTGCAACACCACCGCCGCCACGATCATCGAGAATATCCCGCCCAGCACCACGGCGGGCATCATGTCCTCCAGCCGGCCCCAGCGCAGGGTGATGGTGAAGGCGGCAAAGCCCAGCGCCGACAGCAGCGCCGCGATATTGCCCGCCGCCGCCCCGGCTGCCAGGCCTTCACGCACCATGATGAACATGCCGACCCCGGCCACGGCGATGGCGATCCAGGTGGCACCGCGCACCGCCTCGCGCAGCAGGAACCATCCCAGAATGGCGGTCAGGAACGGCGAGGCGGCGAACAGGAACACGGCGTTCGCCACCGTGGTCGCCTGAATGGCGTAAATCGCCCCGGCAAAGGCGAATACCAGCCCCAGCCCGCCGATCACCCCGGCGCCCCCGACCTTGCGCATCCGCTGCCAGGGGTGCCCGCCCGAGGCCCAGGCGATATAGCCAAACAGCACCGGCACCATCCCGGCCGAGCGCCAGAACAGCACGGCCCAGGTGCCCGCCTCGTCGATCTGCCGGATCGCCAGCCCCATCGCCGACCACAGCACCCCTGCCAGCACCACTAGCAGCACACCCGTCTGATATTTCATGCCAATCCCCGTCTTTGGCCCAATGTGAAAAGGCCAAAGCCCCGCGTCTGTCCCGTTCCCGACGCCTTGGCGTTCAATATCCCAAGGCGCGGTCCACCAGATGCAGGAAAGGCTCGCCCGCCTCGCCGCGGCGGATGTTTTCGGCCACCACGCGGGCGGCGCTTTCTGCGCGGGTGTCGGCGGCGATATGCGGCGTCACGGTGACGCGCGGATGGCTCCAGTAGCGGTGCGAAGCGGGCAGGGGCTCAACGCGGAACACATCCAGCGTTGCATGCCCCAACCGCCCTGCATCCAGCGCCGCCAGCAAGGCGTCATCGTCGATCAGCGCCCCACGCCCCGGATTGATGATCACCGCGCCATCCGACAACCAGCCCAAACGCCGCGCGTCCAGCATCCCCTCGGTCTCGGGGGTTTTCGGCAGCAACGTCACCAGAATTTCCGCCCGCCGCAACGCCGCCTGCAGACCATCCTCGCCCGACACACATGCCACCCCCGGCACCGATTTCGCTGACCGGCTCCACCCCGTCACCGGAAACCCCAAGGCCATCAGCGCCGCCGCACAGGCCTGCCCCAGCGCCCCCAGCCCCAGGATCACCACCGACCGCTCGCGCGACAGCGGCGGCACCTGCTGGTCCCAGCCGGTGCCGCCGCGGATATAGCGATCCAGCCCCAGGTGATGCCGCAGCACGTTGCCCACGACATATTCCACCATGCCCTGCGTCAGATCGGGGTCCACCATCCGGCACAGCGGCTGGGTCAGCGTCGCGTTGCCGACGATCTTTTCCACCCCGGCCCAGAGGCTGAGCACGGCTTTCGCGTTCACGAAGGCCGAGAAATCCTCGATGCCGCCGCCGGGGGCCACCACCAGATAATCCACCGATGCCGGATCATCGAGCAGCGTCGAGACCTCGGCCACCACCCCAACCTCGGCCAAAGCCCGCGCCAGCGGCACCTGATACTCCGGCCAAGCCGAAGCCCCCGCCGCGAACCCCACCCGCACCGCCATGCCGCCCCCCTTTGTCATCCCGAAACCACCGTCCCCGCTACCTTGGTCGGTGGACATGCGCGCTTTGCACCAGCCCGAAACTGGCCAGCAACACCAGCATCGCCGAGCCGCCATAGGACACCAGCGGCAATGGCACCCCCACCACCGGCGCCAGCCCCATCACCATCGACATGTTGACGGCAAAGTAGAAGAAGAAGTTCGCCGCCACCCCCAGGATCAGCAGGCTGGAAAACCGGTCCTTGTTCTGCAACGCCGAGATCACGCAGAAGCCGATGATCAGCGCGTAAAGCGTCAGCAGCGAGAAGGCACCGATAAAGCCGAACTCCTCGGCCAGCGTGGTAAAGATGAAATCGGTGTGCTTTTCCGGCAGGAAATTCAACCGGCTTTGCGTGCCCTGCATGAAGCCCTTGCCGCCCCAGCCGCCCGAACCCAACGCGATCTTGGCCTGGCTGATGTGATAACCGGCACCCAAGGGGTCCGAGCCGGGATCAAGGAAAGTGTCGATCCGCTTGAACTGATAGTCGTGCAGCAATTGCCAGGTGGTGCCGCGCGACAGCATCACCGTGGCCACCAGCCCGATACCGGCGCCGATCACCACGGCAAAGTAGATCCACGACACCCCGGCGCAGAACATCACCACGCCGCCGCCCAGCATCAACAGCAAGGCGGTGCCCAGATCGGGCTGGGTCAGCACCAGCGCGGTCGGCAACAGGATCAGTATCACCGGAACCAGCACCCAGACCGGACGCGAGGTGCGGTCGCCCGGCAACCAGTCGTAATAGGCCGCAAGCAACATGATCAGCGCCACCTTCATCAACTCCGAAGGTTGCAGCATGATGAAGCCAAGGTTGATCCAGCGTTGCGCCCCCATGCCGGTGTGGCCGAAGAACTCCACCACCAGCAGCAAGCCGATGGCCACCAGATAGGCCAGCGCCGACAGGTTGCGCCAGAACCAGATCGGCACGAAGGCGATGAACAGCATCACCCCAAGACCTGCACCAAAGCGCTGCATCTGCGGCTTGGCCCAGGTGTCGATATTGCCGCCCGCCACCGAATACAGCATCAGCCAGCCCACCGCCGCCACCGCGGTCAGCAGCAGGATCAGCGGCCAGTTCAGGTGCAGGAACTTCTGCAACCCCGTCGGCACCATCTTGATGCGGTATTCCAGAAAGCTCATCTGCGACCATTCATTCTGGGGCCCCTCATGCCTGCGACTTGCCCGGCAGCACGCCGTCCGGGTCGCGCAGCTTCATCGCCTTGAACTGGCTGTCGATGCGGTTGCGCTGCGCCGCCGGATAGGCCGACAGCGGCGGGATGCCGTCATGCAGGCAGCGCAGCAGGATGTCGCGGGCAATCGGTGCCGCCACCGCCGAGCCGCCGCCGCCATGTTCCACCACCACCGACACCGCCACCCGCGGGTTGTCGAACGGCGCAAAGCCGACGAACAGCGCGTGGTCGCGCGATTTCCACGGCAACTGGTCGTTGGACACCACGCCCGAGGCCCGTTCGGCCGCCGAGATGTTGCGCACCTGCGCCGTGCCGGTCTTGCCGGCCATCAGCATGGTGTCATCGTCGATGCGCGCGCTGCGCGCGGTGCCGTTGCCGCCGTTCATCACCTCGAACATGCCGCGCTGCACTGCCGCCAGATTGGCCGCATCAAAGCCCAGCGACGGCGCTTCGGCAATCGGCACCGGCTTGTCGTCGATCATGTGGATCAGCCGGGCCTGCACGGCTTTCCCACTGGCGATCCGCGCCGTCATCATCGCCAGTTGCAACGGCGAGGTCAACACATAGCCCTGACCGATGGCGGCGTTGATGGTGTCGCCGATCACCCAGTCTTTCTTGTAGCGCGCCACTTTCCACGCCTTGTCGGGCATCACGCCTTCGGTGATCGCTGACATCGGCAGATCGTGCCGCCCGCCCAGGCCCAGCCTGCGGCCGATTTCAGCGATCTTGTCGATGCCGACCTTCTGCGCGATCTCGTAGAAATACACATCGCAGCTTTCCGCCAGCCCGCGCTTGAGGTTCACCGTGCCGTGGCCTGCCCGCTTCCAGCAGTGGAACTTGCGCCCGCCGACCTCGTAATAGCCGGGGCAGCGGATGCTGGTTTCGGTGTCGATCACGCCCGCGTCCAGCGCCGCCAGCGCCGTCACCATCTTGAAGGTCGAACCGGGCGGATAGGCACCCTGCACCGATTTGTTGGCCAAGGGGCGGTGGTCGTTTTCGGTCAGCGCCGCATAGTCGCGCTGGCTGATGCCGCGCACGAACAGGTTGGGGTCGAACGACGGCGCCGAAGCAATCGCCAGAATGTCGCCGGTCTGCACATCCACCGCCACCGCAGCGGCGCTGTCGTCGCCCAGCCGCACCTGCGCGAAGTTCTGCACGGCGGCGTCGATGGTCAGGCGGATATCCGACCCCGCCACGCCTTCGCGCCGGTCAAGCTCGCGCATCACCCGGCCCAGGGCGTTGACCTCGATCCGCTTGGCCCCGGCACGACCGCGCAGGGTGTCTTCGGTCCATTTCTCCACCCCGATCTTGCCGATCTGGAATTTCGGGATCTGCAACAGCGGGTCGGGGTCTTCCAGCTTGGCGAGATCCGCCTCGGACACCGGGCCGACATAGCCGACGATATGGGCAAAATCGGTGTCCAAGGGGTAGATGCGGCTAAGGCCGACCTCGGGCGACACGCCGGGCAGGCTGGGGGCGTTCAACGCCACCTTGGAAAAATCGTCCCAACTCAGCCGGTCGGCCACGATGATCGGCACGAAGGGGCTGTGGCGCAGCGCCTCGCGGGTGGTCTTGTCGATCTCGTCGTCGGTCATCGGGATCAGCGCCGCCAAGCGGTGCAGCACCGCGTCCACGTCGCCGGCATCCTCGCGGGTGATCACCACGCGGTAATTCTGCTCGTTGCCCGCGATCAGGCGGCCGTTGCGGTCCTGGATCAAGCCGCGATTGGGCGGGATCAGCCGGATGTTGATGCGGTTTTCCTCGGCCAACAGGCGAAACTGGTCGGCCTGTTCGACCTGCATGTAGCGCATCCTGGCGCCCAGCACCGCCACCATGGCCGCCATCGCCCCGCCCATCAGCAGCGCCCGGCGGTTGACCTGGCGGGCGGTTTCTTCGGTGTCGCGGTTCGAGCGTCTCACAGCCGCCTCCCGCGCGCATCAATCTCGCCCATTGCCGGTTTGTGCACTCCCAGCAGCAGCCGTGAGGCCCCCACCACCAATGGATAGCAGACAATCGACCCCAGAACCTGGATCATCGCATAGCCAAACCCCGGCTGCGGCACGAACGTCACGGCAAATACCATCCGATAAGCCAGCAGCATCAGGGTCATCAGACCCGCGATCACCAGCCATTCCATGCCGATGCTCAGCTCGCGCATCAGTGCCGCCCGGCCGCGCAGGAATTCGGCGGCCAGCACCACCAGCGCCGTCCACAGGCCCGGTGGCCGCATCAGCAGGAAATCCTCGGTCAGCACCACCCCGACGATCAGCCAGACCGGCAGGTAATCGGGGCGGCGCTGCACCCATGCGAGGGTCAGGCACAGGATCAGGTCAGGCCCCGGCCAACTGCCCGCCGTGGTGCCCATCGGCAGCATCCGCAGAAAGAACAGCACCAGAGCAAAGCCGACAAACAGGCTGCGGTGCAACCACAGGTCGCGGTTGTGCGGGTCAACCATTGCTGCCCCCGGGTGTGGCCTCGGGCAGCGGCATCGGCCCGATCAGTTCCGGTGGCGGCAGCGGCGGCGCCACCATGGCACCGGCTTGCGAGATCGGCGGCAATTCGTGGCTGCGCAACACCCGCAGGAACTCCAGCCGTTCATAGTCGGCGGCCATCCGCACCCGTTGCCGCCGGTCCGGCCCCAAGGCCACTTGCCCCACCAGCAGCCCCGCCGGGAACACCCCGCCATCGCCCGAGGTCACCACCTGATCGCCGGGGCGCACCAGATCGGGTTTCTCCAGAAACTCCAGCGGCGGGGCAGGCGAATTGTCGCCCGACATCAACGCCTTCTGCCCCGAGGGCTGCACCACCACCGGGATACGGCTGGCGCTGTCGGTCAGCAGGATCACCCGCGCCGTGCGTTCGCCCACGCCGGAAATGCGCCCCACCAGCCCCAGCCCGTCCATCGCCGCCCAGCCGTCGCGGATACCGTCGCGGGAGCCTACATTCAGCAGCACCGACTGGCGGAACGGGCTGCCGCTGTCGGCCAGCACCATGCCGGTGACATGGGTCAGCTTGGCATCGAGCCGCACCTGATTGAGGTCCAGGAGCCTTGCGTTCTGCTGTTCCAGTTGCAGCGCCGCCTCTTTCCACGCCTTCATCTGCTGCAATTCGCGGCGCAGTTCCTGGTTCTGGTCATAAAGGCTGGCATAGGACTGAAAGGCGTCGATCATCCCCGCGGCCTTGGTCACCGGCACCATGGCCCAGGCGAAACTTGGCACCAGCCGGTCCACCAAAGCGGTGCGAAAGCGTTCGACCCGCGGGCTGTCGATGCGCCACAGCAGGAACAGCGCGAACAGCAGCAGCACCAGCCCCCCCACCAGAATCCGGCGGATGGGGCGGGAAAATTCGTCCTCCGATGTCCGGTTTCCTGCCACGGCTGCCTCTTGGTCACACGCGGGGCGTCAGCGCCCGCTTTTAGCTGTCGTAGTCGATGACGTGCCGCAACTGCTTTTCATACTCCAGCGCCTTGCCGGTGCCCAGAGCCACGCAGTTCAAAGGTTCGTTGGCGACCGAGATCGAAAGTCCGGTCTGCTCGCGCAGCGCCAGATCCAGATCCCCAAGCAGCGCCCCACCCCCGGTCAGCATCACGCCACGGTCCACGATATCGGCGGCAAGGTCGGGCGGTGTGGTTTCCAGCGCCTGCATCACCGCGTCGCAAATCTGCTGCACCGGTTCTGCGAGGGCTTCGGCAATCTGCGCCTGATTGATCTCGGTCTCCTTCGGCACGCCGTTCAGCAGGTCGCGGCCACGGATGGTCATGCTGGCACCGCGCCCGTCATCGGGCATCCGCGCCGTGCCGATGCTGGTCTTGATTCGCTCGGCCGTCGATTCACCGATCAGCAGGTTCATGTGGCGGCGCAGATAGCTGATGATCGCCTCGTCCATCCGGTCGCCGCCCACCCGCACCGAGCGGGCATAGACGATGTCGCCAAGGCTGAGTACCGCAACTTCGGTGGTGCCGCCGCCGATATCGACCACCATGTTGCCGGTGGGTTCGGTGATCGGCATGCCCGCGCCAATCGCCGCGGCAATCGGTTCGGCAATCAGCCCGGCGCGGCGGGCCCCTGCTTGCAGCACCGAGTTGCGGATGGCGCGTTTTTCCACCGGGGTGGCGCCATGCGGCACGCAGACGATGATCTTCGGCTTGGAAAACGTGGTGCGCTTGTGGACCTTGCGGATGAAATGCTTGATCATTTCCTCGGCTGAATCGAAGTCGGCAATCACCCCGTCGCGCATCGGCCGGATGGCTTCGATGCTGCCCGGCGTGCGGCCCAGCATCAGCTTGGCATCTTCGCCCACCGCCAGCACGACCTTCTTGCCGTCCTTGACATGATAGGCCACCACCGAGGGTTCATTCAGCACGATGCCCTTGCCGCGCACATAAACCAGCGTGTTGGCGGTGCCGAGGTCGATCGCCATATCCGACGAGAAAAGGCCTGAAAGTATCGACATGGCTGGGCAATCCTGTGCTGCACGAAAAAACGATATTCCCCCGCGACTCAAGGGGGTGAGGCGGGCGGTTTCTTATAGGGATATGGCCTGGGAAGGGAAAGAGCCTTGCCCGAAGGCTTTGGCGCAATTCGCCGTGAAGCAACCGGATTCGCGGGCGGAACCGGGCAGCGGGCCGGGCCGGAAAGGTTCGAAAATGAAAGGGGCGGCGGCGAAACTGAAGTTCCGCCGCCGCCCCGATGTTCGATCCTTCTGGTTTGGTCGGTCAGACCAAAATCAGCAGACCCCTGCGAAAATATATCGCGGTGCTGCTGTTCAGGAGGCGTCCTTGTAGTTGACCGACTTCACATTCTCGCCCGGAGCGCTTTTGGTGCGCCGCACGATCAACCGGTTCAGCGCGTTGATATAGGCTTTCACCGATGCCACCACGGTGTCGGTATCCGCCGATTGGCCGGTGGCAATGCGCCCGTCCTCCTCCAGCCGGACGCTCACCGTGGCCTGCGCGTCGGTGCCTTCGGTGACGGCATGCACCTGATACAGTTGCAGCCGCGCGCCGTGCGGATAAAGCATCTTCACCGCGTTGAAGCTGGCATCCACCGGGCCGTCGCCGGTGGCGTCGATCGCGTGGTCAACCCCCTCGATCGCCATGGTCAGCTCGGCTTCCTGCGGGCCTTCGGTGCCGCAAACCACCCGCAGCCGCTTCAGTTGCAGCGTGTCATGTGCGGCATGGGTGCCCTGGTCCTGCATCAGCGCGATCAGGTCGTCGTCATAGACTTCCTTCTTGCGGTCGGCCAAGGCCTTGAAGCGCACGAACACGTCGTTCAGCTGGTTGTCGGCCAGATCAAAGCCCAGGTCGCGCAGCTTCATCCGCAGCGCGGCACGCCCCGAGTGCTTGCCCATCACCAGCGAGGTGTCGGCCAGCCCGATATCCTGCGGCCGCATGATCTCGAAGGTTTCGGCGTTCTTCAGCATGCCGTCCTGATGGATGCCGCTTTCGTGCGCAAAGGCGTTCTTGCCGACGATGGCCTTGTTGAACTGCACGGCAAAACCCGAAACCGTCGCCACCTTGCGGCTGAGGTTCATGATCTTGGTGGTATCGACCCCGGTGCGGTAGGGCATGATGTCGTTGCGCACTTTCAGCGCCATCACCACCTCTTCCAGCGCCGTGTTGCCCGCGCGTTCGCCCAGACCGTTGATGGTACATTCGATCTGCCGCGCGCCCGCCTGCATCGCGGCCAGGGCGTTGGCGGTGGCCATGCCGAGGTCGTTGTGGCAATGGGTGGCGAAGATCACCTTGTCGGCACCCGGCACCCGGTTCAGCAGCATGGTGATGATCTCGGCACTTTCGCGCGGCGCGGTGTAGCCCACGGTGTCGGGGATGTTGATGGTGGTGGCGCCGGCCTTGATGGCAATTTCCACCGTGCGGCACAGGAAATCATGCTCGGTGCGGGTGGCATCCATCGCTGACCACTGGATGTTGTCGCACAGGTTGCGGGCATGGCTGACGGTGTCGTGGATCCGCGTCTCCATTTCGGCCATGCTCAGGTTGGGAATGGCGCGGTGCGTGGGAGAGGTGCCGATGAAGGTGTGGATGCGCGGCTGCCGCGTGTGGCGCACCGCTTCCCAGCAGCGGTCGATGTCCTTGGTGCTGGCGCGTGCCAACCCGCAGATCACCGCGTTCAGCCCCATCTTGGCAATGGCGCTGACCGCCTCGAAATCGCCTTCCGAGGCGATCGGAAAGCCCGCCTCGATGATATCCACCCCCATCTCGTCCAGCAGGGCCGCGATCTCCAGCTTTTCGGAATGGCTCATGGTGGCACCGGGCGATTGCTCGCCGTCACGCAGGGTGGTGTCGAATATCAGGACGCGATCCTGTTTGGATTTGTCGGTCATGGTGATCTCTCGTTTTGCTTTGGCTTCATCCGTGGGCGCAAGTCACCTCCGAGCGGTCGCACCCAAGGGCACGCTCAGAGGCGGCTAAGGAGAAGCAGCGCACGGGTGTTGCGCAGGCAAAAAGCCCGGTTGTCGCGGAATATGATGCGAGCCCGTGTCATGGGAACGGACTATACGGCCAGTTTCGGGAAAGGAAAGCCGGAAATTCGGCTTCATCTGTTTGAAAATATCCCCGCCGGAGGCTCCGGGCCGCACCACAGGTGCCTCCGGCGGGGATACTTGAACAGAGAAGAAAGCCTGGGCAAACGTCGTGCTGCCGCGGGCTTTTTCAGTTTTCGACCGGAGCAGCCTCGGGGGCAGCCGGGGCTGGTTCAGGCGCGGGGGCAGGGGTAATCAGCAGGCCACCCGCCCATTCGCCCGCAGTTTGCTGGCCGGTGGCATAGCGCAGCACGCCCTGGCCCTGGCGTTTGCCCTGCACAAAGCCGCCCTCATAGACGTCGCCGTTGCCATAGGTGGCGATGCCGGTGCCGTCGATCTGGCCGGCCTTCCACGGGCCGACATAGCTGAAGCCATCCGGCATGGTGATCCGCCCCGGCCCTTCGCGCAGGCCCGCCACGAAGCTGCCCACATAGACCGAGCCATCGGGATAGGTGGCGGTGCCCTGACCCTCGCGCACGCCGTTCAGCCAGTCGCCCTCGTAGTGATAGCCGTCTGGCAGGGTCATGGTGCCGGTGCCATGCGGCTTGGCATCCTTGAAGTCGCCCTCGTAAATCCGCCCGTCGGCATAGGTGGCGCGGCCCTTGCCCTCGATCACCCCGGCCTTCCAGTCGCCGTCGTAGGTGGAGCCATCGGGGTAGGTGATCTTGCCCTTGCCTTCGGCCAGATCGGCGGCAAAGGCGCCAACGTAAACCGAGCCATCGGCATAGGTCAGGCTGCCCTGACCCTGCATCCGGCCCTCGACCCAATTGCCTTCATAGACATAGCCATCGGCGCCGCGATAGATGCCCGCGCCATGGCGCTTGTCATCCAGAAACTCGCCGTCGTAGCTGGCGCCGTTGCCATAGCTGACGCGGCCCTTGCCCTGGCGCTGGCCATCGACAAAGGGGCCTTCGTAGATGTCGCCGTTGGGCTGGGTCAGCTTGCCGGTGCCGTTGATCTGGCCACCCGACCAGGGGCCGACATAGGTCAGGCCCTCGGGCATGGTCAGGGTGCCGGTGCCCTCGCGCTGGCCTGCCACCAGCGTGCCGTCGTAAACCGTGCCATCGGCGTAGGTGATCTTGCCGGTGCCATCCTTGACGCCGTTGACCCAAGCGCCGTCGTAGCGCGCGCCATCGGGGCTGACCAGCACGCCCTGACCCTGGCGCACCGCGTTGACCACATCGCCGGTATAGACCGAGCCATCGGCATAACGCGCCACGCCCTTGCCGGTCATCTGGCCATCGACCCAGGTGCCCTCGAAGCTGCCGCCATCGGGATAGGTGATCTTGCCCTGACCTTCGGGCTTGCCCAGCGCGAACTGGCCCTCATAGACCGAGCCGTTGGGAAAGCGCGCGATGCCCTGGCCCTTGATCTCGCCATCCACCCATTCGCCGGTGTATTCATAGCCGTTGGGCAGCCGGTAGCTGCCGGTGCCATGCTGGCGGCCGTCGCGGAAGGTGCCCTCATAGACGCTGCCATCCTCGTATTGCTTGATGACCACCTCGCCGTCGTCCTGCGCCATGGCGATGCCGCTCGCGCCCCCGGCCAGCGCCAGCCCCAGAAGGCCCGCCCGCACCGCCTGCCGCATACCCGCCTTGATCACCCGCATCTGATTGGCCCCTTGCCTCTGGTTGCAGCCGTTGCCGCAATTTGTCGTCAAACTAACTTTGCCGCCCGACAGAGACAAGCGCCCGTACCGCAATCGGCTTTTCCTTGCCCGCCAAACTGCTAGAAGCAAAGCACAGCCCGTCCGAGCAAGAGGCATCCCATGGCCGAGACGTTCCGCCTGACACTGGCACAACTGAACCCGACGGTCGGGGCGATTGCCGCCAATGCCGCCCTGGCCCGCGACGTCTGGGCACAGGGCCATGCTGCGGGCGCGCAGATGGTGGCGCTGCCAGAGATGTTCATCACCGGCTATCAGACCCAGGATCTGATCCTGAAGCCCAGCTTCGTGGCGGCGGCAATGGCGGCAGTGCAGGCCTTGGCGGTGGACTGCGCGACTGGTCCGGCGCTGGGTATCGGCGGGCCGGTGGTGCAGGACGGCCAGCTTTACAACGGCTATTACGTGTTGGCTGGCGGCAGGGTGGCCGCCACCGTGCTGAAGCACCATCTGCCCAACGATGGGGTGTTCGACGAAAAGCGGGTGTTCGCGGCCGCCGAAGTGGGGGCGCCAGTCACGGTCGGGCCGCTGCGGCTGGGCATCCCGATCTGCGAGGATGCCTGGCACCCGGACGTGACGGCGGCGCTGGCTGCTGCCGGGGCCGATATCCTGCTGATCCCCAACGGCTCGCCCTACCACCGCGGCAAGCCGTTGCAACGGGTGCGGCTGATGCAGACGCGGGTGGCGGAAACCGGGCTGGCGCTGGTCTATCTGAACATGACCGGCGGGCAGGATGATCAGGTGTTTGACGGCGCGTCGTTCGTGGTCAACCCCGGCGGGCAGATTGCGCTGCAGATGCCGCAGTTCGACGATGCGGTGGTGCAGGTCGATTTTACCCGCGGACCGCAGGGCTGGCAGGCGGTTCCCGGCGATCTGACGCCGATCCCGCGGATATGGGAGGCGGACTACCGCGCCTGCGTGCTGTCCTTGCGGGATTATCTGGCCAAGACCGGCTTCAAACAGGTGCTGCTGGGGCTTTCCGGCGGCATTGACAGCGCCATCGTCGCCACCATCGCCGCTGATGCCATCGGGCCAGCGAATGTGCGCTGCGTCATGCTGCCCTCGGGCTTCACTTCCGCCCATTCGTTGCAGGACGCGGGCGAGGTGGCGCGCAACCTGGGCTGCCGTCTGGATACCGTGCCGATCGGCGGGGCGCAGGCGGCGGTGGGGGCGGCGCTGCAGCCGCTTTTCGCCGGCACCGCTCCCGGCATCACCGAGGAGAATATTCAAAGCCGGTTGCGCGGGCTGATGCTGATGGCCATTTCCAACAAGACCGGCGCGATGCTGCTGACCACCGGCAACAAGTCGGAAATGGCGGTCGGCTATTGCACGATCTATGGCGACATGAACGGCGGCTATAACCCGATCAAGGACATGTATAAAACAAGGGTGTTCGAGACCTGCCGCTGGCGCAACGAAAACCACCGGCCGTGGATGCTGGGGCCAACGGGCGCGGTGATCCCCGAGCGGGTGATCTCCAAGGCGCCATCGGCGGAACTGCGCGAGGGCCAGCGCGACGACGACAGCCTGCCGCCCTATCCGGTGCTGGATGCCATTCTGGAAGGGCTGGTGGACCGCGAGCAATCGGTGGCCGAGATCGTGGCGCAGGGCCATGATCTGGCGGTGGTGAAGCGGGTGGAGCAGTTGCTGTATGTCAGCGAATACAAGCGCTATCAGGCGGCGCCGGGCACAAGGCTGACGCCGCATGCCTTCGGGCTGGACCGGCGTTACCCGATTGCCAACCGCTGGCGCGGCGGGGGGTAGCTCTTCCCTTCCTTGCGGGCGGTCATCGCAGGCGAAGACCGACCGTCAGGAAGGGATGAGCACCGCCTCAGACCTTGATCACCTTGCACTCCGGCAGCAGCCGTTCGGTGTCGTCGCGGTGGCACAGGTCGGTGGCCTCGGTCATTACCGCCGCCGAAGCCGCCGCCACCCCGCGCGCCAGCGCCTTTTCCATGTTCTTGCCCTCGGCCAGCGCCAGCACATAGGCGCCGACGAAACTGTCGCCCGCGCCAACCTTGCTGACCACCGTCACCTTGGCGGCATTGGCGAAGATCCGCCCCGACTTGTTGGCCAGCACCGAGCCATCGGCCCCGCGGGCCACGATGACGTTTTCCGCCACCCCGGCGGCCACCAGTTTCGAGGCGAAATCGGCGGTATCCTTGCGTTCGGTCAGCGCGAACCCTGCGATTTCCTCGGCCTCCTCGTCATCCATCCGCAGGGTGTGCAGGCCCTCGGTCGGCTCGGAGATCAGCCGTTCCAGCGGCGCGCCCGAGGTATCGACCACCAGCCGCGGCTTGTGCCCGGCCTGTTCGCCCAGCAATTGCGCAAGGTCGATCCGCCCGGCCAGGCTGTGCACGAAATCCGAAGGCACCCCGGGCGGCATGCTGCCCGACAGCACGATGAAGCCGCCCTGCAACGCCGCCACCGAAATCCGCTCCAGAATGGAATCGATCTGGGTGTGCAGCCATTTCTCGCCCGGCAGCACGAAGCGGTACTGCCGGCCGGTGCTGGTTTCGGTCACCGCAAGGCTTTGCCGCGTCTCGCCCGGCGCGGCAAAGGCGTCCAGCGCGATGCCGACATGCGCCACCCGCAGCGCCAGCCGCATGCCGGTGGTGCCGCCCAGCGCCACCATGGCGCGGCTGCTGCCGCCCAGCGCCGCAATGGCGCGGCTGACGTTGATGCCGCCGCCGCCCGGGTCCACCTGCGGCATCGAGCAGCGCAGCTTGGGGCCAGCGGTGACCTCGGCCACTTCGGTGGCGATGTCGAGGGCGGGGTTCATGGTGATGGTCAGGATCGGTATCTGCGACACGTCGGGTCTCTTTCATGCGGTCGGCAGCAACGGGGCGGCTGCCGTTCTGGTCGGCATCCGGGCCGACCTTCGGGATTTGCTGCAAGCCCGGCCACATTGGCCCCGCCTGCAACAAGATCAAGGGCTTTCGTCGATCTGCGAGTCTTTCGTCGCCTTATGTTAGCGCTAGACAAAATCCGATGCAAAGCCCGACCTTGCGCGGGCGGCGGGGGCAACACCGGGGCAGGGAGGCCCGGTTCGGTGCGTTGGCGCACAGCAGGCCGCTCATTCTGCGCCATGGTGCGACGGTCTGCGCGACTCTATATTGCAGGTATCAATCTTCAGGAGACTGCCATGAGCACCGTCAAACTCGCCATCCCGTTCTATTCGACCTACGGCACCAATCAGACCATGGCCGAAATCGCCGCCGAGGCGGCGCGGGCCGCCGGTGCCGAAGTGCGCCTGCTGCGCATCGCCGAAACCGCCCCAGAGGCGGTGGTGAACAGTCAGGACGGCTGGAAAGCGCAGGTCGCCCGTGCCGCCGCCCATCCGGTGGCGACGCCTGCCGACATGGAATGGGCCAATGCCTATCTGTTTTCCGCCCCCACCCGCTTTGGCGGCGCCCCCAGCCAGTTGCGCGCCTTCATCGACACGCTGGGCGGCCAGTGGTTCACCGGGGCCTTGGCCAACAAGGCGGTCAGCGCCATGACCAGCGCGCAGAACGTGCATGGCGGGCAAGAGGCCACCATTCTGGGGCTTTACACCACCTTCCTGCATTGGGGGTCGGTGATCGTGGCCCCCGGATTTACCGATCCGGCGGTGTTTGCGGCGGGCGGCAACCCCTATGGCTACAGCCACACCCAAGGGGCGGCGTTTGACGACGCGGCCAAGGCCGCCATCGGCCATCAGGCCACCCGGCTTGTCACCATGGCGGCAAAACTCGCCGCCTGAGCCGATTGCGGTCGGGGCGTTGCAGCGCCCCGCCCGATTTACAGCATCAACTGATAGCTGGCTGGCACATAGCGGAAACCGCTGTCGCGCGCCTCGATGTAGCCCAGCGCCGGGAAGGGCATGTGATAGCCGATGAACGGCAACTTGTCGGCGGCAATCATCCCCAGCATCTTGCGCCGGGTTGCCGCTGCCGCCGCCTTGTCGGCATCAAAGCGCACTTCCCAATCGGGATAGGCCAGCGACCAGACATAGTGGTTGGCGGTATCCGCCGTGATCACCAGTTGCGCGCCGTTGCTTTCCAGCATGAAGCCCAAATGCCCCGGCGAATGGCCGAACGCCGCCATCGCGGTGATGCCGGGGGCGACGCTGCCGCCATCCTCGACAAAGCTGATCTGGTCGTTCAGGGGCCGCACGTTCTTGTCGAAATTCTCGTTGGCGGCGGCCATCCAGTGGTTGTGCTCGACCGAGCCTGCAACATAGCGGGCCTTGGCGAAGGTCGGCCCCGCCGCCCCCATCAGCCCGCCGATATGGTCGCCGTGCATGTGGGTGATCACCACCAGGTCGATCTGATCCGGCGTCACCCCGGCGGCGGCCAGCACGCCGGTGATGGCTTCGGGGGCAAGGCCGGTGTCGAACAGCACCAGCTCGCTGCCGGTATTCACCAGCGTCGGGGTAAAGAAGTTGCGGGTCTTGTCGGCGGGAATGAAGTTTTCGGCCGAAACCCGGGCGAATTCCGCCGGATCGACGTTCAGCCCGAAGGTTTCCTGCGGCTTGTCACCGGCGCGGCTGCCCGCCAGCAGGGTGGTCACCTCGAAGCCGCCCAGGGCAAAGCGGTTGATCTGCGGCCCCATCGGCCCCAGCATCGGCGCTCCTGCCCGGGCCATACCGGGGGCAAGGCTGGCAGCAAGCGGCAGGGCAGCGGCGCCCAGCAGGGCCTGGCGGCGCGACAAAAGCGGGGCTGTCATGGCGGTCCTCCTGTTGCGGATGATCGCAAAAAGCTAGGCCGGTGGCGGCATTTGTCCGCTCACATCCCGGTGAAGCCTATTCCCACCACGGGTCGATGCTGGCGATGTCGTCGTCCGACCAGCCGAAGTGATGCGCCAGTTCGTGCACCAGCACATGCGTGACCATGTCGGCCAGCCCGATGTCGCCGCGTTCCAGCCATTCGTCCAGCATGGGGCGGCGGAACAGCCAGATCACGTCGGGCTGCTGCGGTTGGTCCATCACCGACTTTTCGGTCAGGGGCGTGCCCTCGTAAAGCCCGGTCAGTTCGAACGGGTCTTCGATCTGCATCGCCGCCATGATTTCCTCGGAAGGGAAATCCTCGATCCGCAGGCTGATGGCTGTGGCGGCGGCGCGGTAGGGTTCGGGCAGACTGGCAATCGCGCCATGTGCCAGTTGCTCGATCAGGGCGGCATCTGGGGCGGCGAGGTCGCTCCAGTCGGGCGCTTCGGGTTCGGTCATCGCGCAGTCCCTTTCGTGGCCTTCCCCTGATATGGACATTTTGTGCCGCCTGTGAAAGAGCAGGCCGATCTCAGGAGTCCGCCATGACCACCGTCACCCGTTTTGCCCCTTCGCCCACCGGCTATATCCATGTCGGCAACCTGCGCACCGCGCTGATGAACTATCTGATCGCCCGCAAGGCCGGGGGCAAGTTCATCCTGCGGCTGGATGACACCGATCAGGAGCGGTCCAAGCAGGAATATGCCGATGGCATCATGCAGGATCTGGACTGGCTGGGGCTGCACTGGGACCAGTTGGAAAAGCAATCCTTGCGGATGGGGCGCTATGCCGAGGCGGCGGATCAGTTGCGCGCGGCGGGGCGGTTTTATGAATGTTTCGAGAGCCCGGTCGAGCTGGACCTGAAGCGCAAGAAGCAGCTGAACATGCACAAGCCGCCGGTTTATGACCGGGCGTCGCTGAAGCTGAGTGCGACCGAAAAGGCGGCGATGCAGGCCGAGCGCGAGGGCTATTGGCGGTTCCTGCTGGATCAGAACCGCATCGAATGGCCGGACGGGATTCTGGGGCCGATCTCGATTGATGCCGCCTCGGTCTCCGACCCGGTGCTGATCCGCGCCGACGGGCAGGTGCTTTATACCTTTGCCTCTTCGGTGGATGACATCGACATGGGCGTGACCTCGATCGTGCGCGGGGCAGACCATGTGACCAACACCGCGACGCAGATCCAGATCATGCAGGCTTTGGGTGGCACGCCCCCGGCCTTTGCGCACCATTCCTTGCTGACCGGGCCGCAGGGCGAGGCTTTGTCGAAGCGGCTGGGCACCCTGAGCTTGCGCGATCTGCGGGCGCAGGGGGTGGAGCCGATGGCGCTGCTAAGCCTGATGGCGCGGCTGGGGTCGTCGCAGCCGGTGGTGCTGGCGGGGTCTTTGGATGAGTTGGCGGAAGGCTTCGATCTGGCCAGTTTCGGCGCGGCGCCGACCAAGTTCGACTCGGATGATCTGTTCCCGCTGACCCGGCAACATGTGCAGGGGCTGCCGTTCGATGCGGTGGCGGCGCGGATCAAGGCGCTGGGCGTGCCCGAAGCGCTGGCGGGGAATTTCTGGAAGGTGGCGCGGGAAAACATCACCGTGCTGGCCGATCTGGAGGGCTGGTGGACGCTGTTCCGCGATGGCGCCGAGCCGGTGATTGCCGAGGAAGACCGGGAGTTTGTGGCGCAGGCGATGGCCTTGCTGCCCGCGGCGCCGTTCGGAGCCGAGACCTGGGGGCAGTGGACGGCGGCGGTGAAGGAAGCGACGGGCCGCAAGGGCAAGGGGCTGTTCATGCCGCTGCGGCTGGCGCTGACCGGTCAGGCGCATGGGCCGGAAATGGCGGATGTGATGCCGCTGTTGCAGGTGGTGCGGGCGAAGGGCTGAGGTCGGGATTGTTGACAGGCCGGGGGGCTGTCTGCCCCCCGGACCCCCCGAGGATATTTTCGAACAGATGAAAGCGGTTACGGGCCGTATTGCGTGAACGGGGGGCGGCATGGCGGCACCGATGGCACGGGCGCGGTTTCTGGAGGGGAACCTGTTTCGCCATGTGGTGGTGATGTCGCTGACCTCCTCGGTCGGGCTGATGGCGGTGTTTGCCGTCGATCTGATCAACATGATCTTCATCTCGATGCTGGGGCGGGCGGAACTGGCGGCGGCGATCGGTTATGCCGGGGCGGTGCTGTTCTTCACCACCTCGTTCGGCATCGGCATGGCGATTGCGGTCTCGGCGCTGGTGGCGCGGGCGGTGGGGGCGCGCGATCTGGACATCGCCCGGCAGAAGGCCACCAACGGGCTGCTGCTGGGGCTGGGGTTCGGGGCGGTGTTCGCGGCGGTGATCTGGGCAGCTTTGTCGCCGCTGGTCAGCCTGCTGGGGGCTGTGGGCGAGACGCATGCTTTGGCGGTGCATTATCTGGCGATCATCATCCCGTCGCAGCCGTTGCTGATGGTGGGGATTACCGGCGGCGCGATTTTGCGCAGTCATGGCGATGCGCGCCGGGCGATGATGGCGACGGTGGTGGGGGCGCTGGTCAATGCGGCGCTGGACCCGGTGCTGATCTTCGGCTTCGGGCTGGAGCTGACCGGGGCGGCGATTGCCTCGGTGATCTCGCGCGTGGTGATTGCGGCGATGGCGTTGTTGCCGATCCTGAAGCATCACGGCGGGTTTGACCGGCCAAGCTGGCGCAGCGTAAGCGCCGATCTGGCGCCGGTGATGGCGATCGGCTTGCCTGCGGTGCTGGCGCAGGTGGCGACGCCGGTGGGGCAGGCTTTCGTCACCCGTGCCATGGCGGCTTATGGCGAGGCGGCGGTGGCGGGGATGGCGATTGCCGGGCGGATGACGCCAGTGGCCTTCGGGGTGATTTTCGCGCTGTCGGGGGCCATTGGCCCGATCATCGGCCAGAACTTCGGTGCCGGAAGGATGGACCGGGTGCGGCGGGCGTTTACCGATGCGCTGATCTTCACGGCGCTGGTGATCGGGGTGGTTTCCGCGGTCTTGTTCGGCTTGCGCGGGCCGATTGCCAACCTGTTTCAGGCGCAGGGCATGACCCGCGATCTGGTCTATCTGTTCTGCGGGCCGCTGACGCTGCTGTTCTTTTTCAACGGCGTGATCTTTGTCGGCAATGCCGCCTGCAACAACCTGGGGCGGCCCTTCACCTCGACCCTGATCAACTGGGGCCGCAACACGCTGGGCACCGTGCCGTTCATGCTGTGGGCCGGGCAGCTTTGGGGCGCGCCGGGGGTGCTGATCGGGCAGGCGCTGGGCGGGGTGGTGTTTGCCGGGTTGTCGTGGTGGCTGGCGCTGCGGGTGATGGCCAGGGCCGCCCGTTAGGTCGCATTTGGCGGCCAACCCGTCGCAACCGTTTTGGGCCTTGCCAGCGCGCGGGGCGGCGGGCTAGGGTTTGGGCGTCAGGATCGGGAGAATCCGGTTGGGCCGAAAGCCCGTTCTGGTGCCGAAGGAGCAACCGCCCCGGTAAACTCTCAGGCGCAAGGGACCGTTCTGGCAGCGAGACTCTGGAGAGTGGCCGTTTTGGCCCGCCGAAGGGATAACGATCTCAGGCGCCCTTCGCGGGGTAAGGACAGAGGGGGCATCGTGGGGCAGGGATTGGCCTGTCCGGGCGATGCCGGGCGTATTCCGGCGGAACAGAGGAGGGGCGGCGTGACCGACCTTGATCAAACCGGGCTGTCCCGGCTGGGGCTGCATGTGGAACTGGGCGGCAAGATGGTGCCGTTTGCCGGCTATGAAATGCCGGTGCAATATCCGATGGGGGTGCTGCGCGAGCATCTGCACTGCCGCAGCCAGACCGGGCTGTTCGATGTCAGCCACATGGGGCAGGTGATCCTGCGGCCGCGCGGCAGCATGGAGGCACTGTGTCTGGCGTTCGAGGCCTTGATGCCGGTCGATGTGCTGAGGCTGGCCGCGGGGCGGCAGCGCTATGGCATGTTCACCAATGAAACCGGGGGGATACTGGATGATCTGATGTTCGCCAACCGCGGCGATCATCTGTTCGTGGTGGTCAATGCCGGCTGCAAGGCCGCCGATATCGCCCATATGCAGGCGCATCTGTCGGCGGTGGCCGAGGTGATCCCGGTCACCGACCGCGCGCTGATCGCGGTGCAGGGGCCGGGGGCCGAGGCGGCGCTTTCGACGCTGGTGCCGGTGCAGGGGATGCGGTTCATGGACAGCGCCATCCTGCCTTCGGGGATGGGCGATCTTTGGGTGTCGCGCTCGGGCTATACAGGTGAGGACGGCTTTGAAGTGTCGGTCGAAAACCGCCATGCCGAGGCCTTCGTGCGGCATCTGCTGGCCCTGCCGGGGGTGGCGCCGATCGGGCTTGGGGCGCGCGACAGTTTGCGGCTGGAAGCGGGGCTTTGCCTTTATGGCCATGACATCGACACCACCACCTCGCCGGTCGAGGCCGGGCTGACCTGGGCCATCCAGAAATCCCGCCGCACAGGTGGCGCGCGGCAAGGCGGTTTCCCCGGTGCCGCCCGCATCCTGCGCGAACTGGCCGAGGGGCCGGAACGCCTGCGCGTCGGACTGCGCCCCGAGGGTCGGGCGCCGATGCGCGAGGGCACGCTGCTGTTCGACCCCGATGGCACGCCTTTGGGCGAAGTGACCTCGGGCGGTTTCGGGCCTTCGGTCGAGGCCCCCATCGCCATGGGCTATGTGGCGGCCAGCCACGCCGCCCCCGGCACCGCGCTGCTGGGCGAGGTGCGCGGCAAGCGCCTGCCCGCCGCCGTGGTGCCCCTGCCTTTCCAACCCACAACCTACAAACGCTGAGGATCAGACGATGAAATATACTGCGGAACATGAATGGCTGCGCGTCGAGGGCGATCTGATCGTGGTCGGCATCACCGAACACGCGGCCACGGCGCTGGGCGATGTGGTGTTCATCGAACTGCCCGAGGTGGAAACCATGGTCACCAGTGGCGACGAGGTGGCGGTGATCGAAAGCGTCAAGGCGGCCTCGGACATCCTGGCACCGGTGGATGGCGAGATTGTCGCGGTCAATGACAAGCTGGTGGATCATCCGGGCCTGGTGAACGAAGACCCGATGGGCGCCGCGTGGTTCTTCAAGATCAGGGTCGATGATCTGGCGGTGCTGGACGAATTCATGGACGAAGACGAATACAACGAGCTGATCGGATAGGCCGATGACCTTCACCCCCACCGACTATGACGCCTATGATTTCGCCAACCGCCGCCACATCGGCCCCTCGCCCGACGAGATGGCGCAGATGCTGCGGGCGGTGGGGGTGGACAGCCTGGATCAGTTGATCGACCAGACCGTGCCCGATGCGTTCCGCCAGGCGGTGCCGCTAAGCTGGGCGCCGCTGTCCGAACATGCGCTGCTGGAAAAAATGCGTGGCGTGGCGGCCAAGAACAAGGTGATGACCAGCCTGATCGGGCAGGGCTATTACGGCACCGTCACCCCGCCGGCGATCCAGCGCAACATCCTGGAAAACCCGGCGTGGTATACCGCCTATACTCCGTATCAGCCGGAAATCGCTCAAGGCCGGCTGGAGGCGCTGCTGAACTTTCAGACCATGGTGGCCGATCTGACCGGCCTGCCGATTGCCAACGCCAGCCTGCTGGATGAGGCGACGGCGGCGGCCGAGGCGATGACCATGGCCGAACGCTCGGCCAAATCCAAGGCACGGGCGTTCTTTGTCGATGAGAACTGCCACCCGCAGACCATCGGCGTGATCAAGACCCGGGCGCATCCCTTGGGGATCGAGGTGGTGGTGGGGTCGCCGCTGCACATGGACGCCGCGCAGTTTTTCGGCGCGATCTTCCAGTATCCCGGCACTTATGGCGAGGTGCATGACTTCAGCCACCAGATTGCCGCGCTGCATGCGGCAAAGGCGATTGCCATCGTTGCCACCGACCTGCTGGCGCTGTGTCTGTTGAAAGACCCCGGCGCGATGGGGGCGGATATCGCGGTCGGCTCGGCGCAACGCTTCGGCGTGCCGATGGGCTATGGCGGGCCGCATGCGGCCTTCATGTCCTGCCGCGACGATCTGAAACGCGGCATGCCGGGGCGGCTGGTGGGGGTGTCGATCGACGCCCGTGGCAATCAGGCCTACCGGCTAAGCTTGCAAACCCGCGAGCAGCATATCCGCCGCGAAAAGGCCACCTCGAACGTCTGCACGGCGCAGGCCTTGCTGGCGGTGATGGCCAGTTTCTACGCGGTGTTCCACGGGCCAAAGGGCCTGCGCGCGATTGCCGAGCGGGTGCATTTCAAGGCGGTGCGGCTGGCGATGGCCTTGAAGATGGCCGGGGCCAAGGTGGCACCCGAGGCGTTTTTCGACACCATCACCGTCGAGGTCGGGGTGGGCCAAGCGGGTATTCTGGCCGCGGCAAGGATGCGCGGCATCAACCTGCGCAAGGTCGGGCGCGACCGGGTGGGGATCTCGGTGGACGAGACCACCAACCGCGCGGTGATTGCCCGGGTGCTGGACGCTTTCGGGATTTCCGAGGAGGCGCCCGACAAGGTGGGGCTGGGCTTTCCGCCGTCGATGCTGCGGCACTCGGACTATCTGACCCATCCGGTGTTCCACATGAACCGGGCGGAATCCGAGATGATGCGCTACATGCGCAGGCTTTCCGACCGCGATCTGGCGCTGGACCGGGCGATGATCCCCTTGGGGTCCTGCACCATGAAGCTGAACGCGGCGGCAGAGATGATGCCGATCACCTGGCCCGAGTTTGGCAGCCTGCACCCCTTCGTGCCGCGCGACCAGGCGGCGGGCTACCACGAGGCGATCAGCGATCTGTCGGAAAAGCTGTGCGAGATCACCGGCTATGACGCGATGAGCCTGCAACCGAATTCCGGCGCGCAGGGCGAATATGCGGGCCTTCTGACCATTCAGGCCTGGCACCGGTCGCGTGGCGAGGCGCATCGCACGGTTTGCCTCATTCCGGTGTCGGCGCATGGCACCAACCCGGCTTCGGCGCAGATGGCGGGGATGCAGGTGGTGGTGGTGAAATCCGCCCCCAACGGCGACGTCGATCTTGACGATTTCCGCGACAAGGCGGCGGCGGCGGGCGACAATCTGGCGGCCTGCATGATCACCTACCCCTCGACCCATGGCGTGTTCGAGGAAACCGTGCGCGAGATTGCCCGGATCACCCATGCTCACGGCGGGCAGGTCTATATCGACGGCGCCAACATGAATGCCATGGTCGGGCTGGTGAAACCCGGCGAGATCGGCGGCGATGTCAGTCACCTGAACCTGCACAAGACCTTTGCCATCCCGCATGGCGGCGGCGGTCCCGGCATGGGGCCGATCGGTGTCAAGGGCCATCTCGCGCCCTATCTGCCGGGCCATTCGGAAACCGGCGGCGAGGAGGGGCCGGTTTCGGCGGCACCTTACGGCAGCGCCTCGATCCTGCTGATCAGTTGGGCCTATTGCCTGATGATGGGCGGGCCGGGGCTGACACAGGCCACACGGGTGGCGATCCTGAACGCCAATTACATCGCGGCGCGGCTGCAGGGGGCCTATGCCGTGCTGTTCATGGGCAACCGTGGCCGGGTGGCGCATGAGTGTATTCTGGACACCCGGCCCTTTGCCGAATGTGGCGTGACGGTCGATGATATCGCCAAGCGGTTGATCGACAACGGCTTTCACGCGCCGACCATGTCCTGGCCAGTGGCGGGGACGCTGATGGTGGAGCCCACCGAATCCGAAACCAAGGCCGAGATCGACCGCTTCATCACCGCGCTGCTGGCGATCCGGGCGGAAATTGCGGCGGTGGAGCGTGGCGAGATCAGCAGCGACGACAGCCCGCTGCGCCACGCGCCGCACACGGTGGAAGACCTCGTGGCCGACTGGACCCGCGCCTACCCGCGCGAGCAGGGCTGCTTCCCGCCCGGCTCGTTCCGCGAGGACAAGTATTGGCCGCCGGTGGGGAGGGTGGACAACGTCTGGGGCGACCGCAACCTGACCTGCACCTGCCCGCCGGTGGAAAGCTATGCTCCGGCGGCAGAGTGACCGCAAGCCGCGGGGCGCTCATCGGTGCCCTGCGGTTCCTCTTCGCTGGGTGCCCCGGCCGTCAGTCGCGGTCGGGTGCGCCCAGCGGGAACAGGTGGCGGAAGGGTCGCGCCTCGTTGACCGCGCGGGCGAAGGCGGGGCGTGCCAGCAGCCGGGCCCGGTAGGCGCGCAGGGTGGGGCAGGCATCGGGGATCGGATGGACCCAGTCGGCGTAGAACAGCGACGGGGCGGCGGCGCAATCGGCCAGGCTGAAATCCGCGCCCGCGGCCCAGGTGCGGCCTGCCAGATGGCCCTCGGCCCAAAGGTAGGCGCGGTCGAGTTTCTCGATCGACAGCGCCAGCCCCTCGGCCCGCTTGACCGGATTGCCGGTGATCGCGCCGTTCACCGCGTGTTGGGCGGCATCCATCACATGCAGGTCGAAGAACCGGTCAAGAAACCGCACCTCCAGCGCCGCCTCTGGGTCATCGGGGATCAGCCGCACCGGGCCGGGATGGCGCAGCTGCAGGTATTCGATGATGATGCTGGTTTCCACCACCGCGCGGTTACCGTCCAGCAGCAGCGGGAACTTCCGCAACGGCCAGCGCCGGAGCCAGTCGGCGGTATGTGCGGGATGGTCGGGGCTGACGCAGCGAAACGCAAAGGGCAGGGCGTTTTCGTAAAGCGCGATCAGCACCTTCTGGGTGTAGGACGAGAACGGATGGCCGTAGAGGGCAAGGGGCATCGCTGAACCTTCCATTGCGGCAAGGGTGGCATGGTTTGCCAAAGCTGGCAAGCGGACGGGGCTTTGACAGGGCAGGCAGGGGCAGCTAGGGACTGGCGGCATGAGTGACCGCGCCACCAACCCGCCGGGCTTTTTGTCCGGGCTGAACCAGGCCCTGCCGATTGCCATGGGCTATTTTCCCATCGCGTTTTCCTTTGGCGTGGCGGCAACCCGCGCCGGGTTGACCGAGGCCGAGGCGGTGATGCTGTCGGTGGTGATCTATGCAGGCGCCGCGCAGTTTCTGGCGCTGGCGCTGATCACCAGCGGTGCGCCGTTGCTGGTGTCGGCCTTCACGCTGGTGGCGATGAACCTGCGCCACGTGCTGTATGGCCCGGCCTTGCTGAAACGCGCCGGGGCGGGGGCGCGCACAAGGCATGCCTGGGCCTGGGCTTTCGGGCTGACCGACGAGGTGTTCGGTGCGGCGCTGGGGGCGATGGCGCGGGGCAAGGCGGGGTTTTCCGAGCCGTTCATGTTCGGGCTGGGGATCGGCGCTTATGCGGCGTGGATTTCCGGCACGGCGGTGGGGGCCTTCGCCGGTGGCGGCGCGCTGGAGGGCTGGCCGGTGCTGGATGCGGCGCTGGGGTTCATGCTGCCCGCGCTGTTCCTGTCCTTGCTGCTGTCGATCCTGACCCGGGCGCAACTGCCGGTGATCGCGATTGCCGGGGCGGTGACGGTGGGGCTGACGCTGGCGGTATCCTCGACCGCGGGGATATTGGGCGGCATGGTGGCGGGGGCGCTGACCGGGGTGCTGGGGCTGGCACGGGGGGCGGGCGATGGACGGTAGCTTGCTGATGCTGGCGCTGATCGTGGGGGGGTGCAACTGGGCGTTCCGGTTTCTGCCGACCAAGCTCGATCTGTCGGGGCAGGCCCCCGAAGGTGTGTTGGCGCGGTTTCTGGCGGCCACCGGGCCTGCGGCGATTGCGACACTTTTCGTGGCCTCGGTGCTGCCGATGGTGTCCGGCGACTGGGCGAAGATGGCACCCTTGGGCGCGGGGGTGCTGGCGGTGGTCGCGGTGTTTGCCTGGCGTCGGTCGGTGGTGCAGGCGACCCTCGCAGGGGCGGCGGTTTATGGCGCGGTGTTCGCCCTTGTCTGACGGCGGCGGCCTCCCATATATTCCGGTAATGGAATGTAATGGAGGCAGCCATGGATGACGCCGTGAAACTGACCTGTGCCACCTGCGGCCAGGCCAACCGGGTGCCGCGCGACAAGCTGTCCGCCGGGCCGAAATGCGGCAGTTGCGGCGAGGCGCTGGCCGATGGCCGGGTGGCCGAGCTTGACCCTAAGGTGCATGACAAGGCCACCCGTGGCGACAGCCTGCCGCTGCTGGTGGATTACTGGGCGCCGTGGTGCGGCCCCTGCCGGATGATGGCGCCGGAATTTGCCAAGGCCGCCAAGACCTTGGCCCCGGTCGTGCGCTTTGCCAAGATCAACACCGAGGATTTCCCCGAGGTGTCGCAGCGGGCCGGAATCCGCGGTATCCCGGCGCTGATCCTGTATGACAAGGGGCGCGAGGTGGCGCGGCTTGCCGGTGCCCGCCCGGCCGCCGAGATTGCCGCTTTCGTGCGCGGCAACCTGCCGGGGCTGCACTGAATTTTCACCCGCGCGCAGCCCGCGCGGGTGCTTGACAATTCCGCCCGCTTCGGCCAAACCCCGCGCCAGTGTGGGGCAGTAGCTCAGTTGGGAGAGCGCGTCGTTCGCAATGACGAGGTCGTCGGTTCGATCCCGATCTGCTCCACCATTTCCCTTTCCTGACTGATCGCGCCGCGGTGCAGAAATCTGCCACCCGGCGCTTTGGTTGGCTTGAATGATAAGCAGGCTTATAGTATATCAGGCTTATGAAAAGCGATTCCCCCAGCCCCGACTCCCCCAGCCTCGGCCTGCTGCTGCACGATGCCGCCCGCGCCATGCGCAAACGATTCGAGCAACGCAGCGAGGCGCTGGGCCTGTCTTCGGCGCAATGGCGGCTGTTGCTGCATGTCAGCCGCGAGGGGCGGGCGGTGCAGTCGCGGCTGGCTGATCTGCTGGAGATCGAGCCGATTTCGGTGTCGCGGCTGCTGGACCGGATGGAACGCGCCGGTTGGGTGATGCGCGAAGCCGACCCGCTGGATCGCCGGGTGCGGGTCGTCGTGCCCACCGCCAAGGCCTTGCAGGCGCGTGACAATATCCGTGCGATGGCTGATGCGGTCTATGATCAGGCCCTTGCCGGGCTGTCGCCGGCGGAACGCGCGGCGCTGGTCGCGGGGCTGGCCACCATTGTCACCAATCTTGCCGTGTCGGGTGCCGATGGCATCTGCCGGAATTCGCCGGAGATCGAAGCATGAACGCCGCTACCCCCGCAGCCGACCTGAAACCCGATGCGGCGACCCCCGCGAGCCTGCAGGTCACTTCCGCCAAGCCGCGCCAGCGCCGGGCGCTGATGCTGGCCTTGCCGGTGGCGCTGTTGCTGGCGGCGGGCGGCTGGTGGCTGCTGGGTGGGGCGAGCGAGACCACCGAGAACGCCAACCTGCATCAGGCGCGGATTGCCATCACCTCGGATCTGGCCGGGCGGGTGGTGGCGGTGAATATTACCGACAACCAGACCGTCAAGGCGGGCGACGTGCTGTTTCAGGTCGATCCAGAACCCTACCGGCTGGCTTTGGCCCGCGCCGATGCAGCACTGGCGGCGGCGCGGTTGAGCGGCGAGCAGTTGAAGCTGGCCTATGCGCAGGCGCAGATGCAGGCGCGGGTTGCCAGTGACGAAGCGAGCTATCAGGCCAGCGAACTGGCGCGGCAGCAGTCGCTGTCGGACCGGGGCGCTGCGGCGACTGCGGCCTTGGATACCGCGCGGCACACGGCACAGAAGGCCGAGGAGTTGCGGCTTTTGGCCGAGCAGGGGGTGGCGGCGGCGCTGGTGGCGCTGAACGGCGATCCTGACGCGGCGGTGGACAGCCTGCCGCAGGTCATGGCGGCACAGGCGGCGCGCGATGCTGCCAGCTATGATCTGGCGCTGACCACCGTGAAGGCGCCCGCCGATGGCATCATCTCTCAGGCGGCGTCGTTCAAGGTCGGGCAGCGCGTGGCGGTGGGGGCTTCGTTGTTTGCGCTGGTAGAAACCAGTGATGCCTGGGTCGAGGCGAATTTCAAGGAAACCCAGTTGGGCGACATCAAGGTGGGTCAGGCGGCCGAGGTCGAGTTCGACCTGCACCCCGGTGTGCGGCTGGCGGCCACCGTGCAGGCCATCGGCGCGGGCACCGGGTCGGAGTTTTCGGTGCTGCCCGCGCAGAACGCCACCGGCAACTGGGTCAAGGTCACGCAACGGGTGCCGGTGCGGTTGCAGCTTGACGATGACGCGGCCTCGCTGGGGCTGGCCTCTGGCCTCAGCGCCTCGGTCACGGTGACCACCGGGCCGGGGCGCGGCCTGTGGTGACGGTGGCTTGCCATGGCTGATGCCGGTTTCGTCGAGGTGCCGCACCGCGGCCTGATCACGCTGTCGATCATGCTGGCGACCATCATGCAGGTGCTGGATACCACCATCGCCAACGTGGCATTGCCGGCGATGACCAGTTCGCTGGGGGCTTCGCAGGATACCATCACCTGGGTGCTGACCTCGTATATCGTGGCGGCGGCGATCATGACGCCGGTGACCGGCTGGCTGGCCGACCGCTTCGGCAAGCGCGAGGTGTTCCTGTATTCGATCATCGGGTTCGTGTTCACCTCGATGGCCTGCGGTCTGGCGTGGAGCCTGCCCAGCATGGTGGCGTTCCGGCTGTTTCAGGGCCTGTTCGGCGCGGCCATCGTGCCGCTGTCGCAGACCTTCCTTCTGGACATCAACCCGCGCGAGAAGGCCGGGCAGGCGATGGCGATGTGGGGGGCGGGCATCATGGTCGGGCCGATCATCGGGCCGACGCTGGGGGGCTGGCTGACCGAATATTACAACTGGCGCTGGGTGTTTTTCATCAACCTGCCGGTGGGCATCGTGGCGGTGCTGGGGTGCTGGGCCTACCTGCCCAAAGCCATCAAGCGTCCGCGGCGGTTCGATTTCTTCGGCTTTGCCATGCTGTCGATTGCCATTGGCGCGTTGCAACTGATGCTGGACCGTGGCGGCGAGGTGGACTGGTTCGAGGCGACCGAGACCTGGATTTACCTGTTCCTTGTGCTCAGCGGCTTCTGGGTGTTCACCCTGCATATCCTGCAAAGCGACAAGCCGTTTCTGGACCCGCGGATGTTTGCCGACCGCAACTTCGTCACCGGGCTGATCTTCATCTTCGTGATCGGCATCATCCTGCTGGCCAGTCTGGCGCTGCTGCCGCCGATGCTGGCGCGGATCTACGGCTATCCGACCATCACCACCGGGCTGGTGATGGGGCCGCGCGGGGTGGGGACCATGGCCTCGATGATCCTGGTCGGGCGGGTGATGAAATACATCGACGCAAGGGCGCTGGTGGTGACCGGGCTGCTGCTGACCGCCTGGTCGCTGTATCTGATGACCGGATTCACGCCGCAGATGGGGCAAAGCCTGATCATCTGGTCGGGGGTCATTCAGGGCCTGGGGCTGGGGTTGGTGTTCGTGCCGCTGTCCACCGTGGCCTTCGCCACCATCGAGCCTGCGTTCCGCGCCGATGCCACCAGCCTGTTCTCGCTGGTGCGCAACATCGGCTCGTCGATCGGCATTTCGGTGGTGTCGGTGATGCTGGCGCGCAATCTGCAGATCAACCACGTGGAACTGGGGGCGCTGATTTCGCCCTACAACCCGAATGTGCAGGGGCTGCTTTCGGGCACCAGTCTGGCGCAGATCGACGGGCTGGTGAACATTCAGGCGCTGATGGTGGCCTATATCGACGATTTCAAGCTGATGATGCTGGTGTCGCTGGCGGCGATTCCGCTGGCGTTGCTGCTGCAAAAGCCCCCGGCCTTTGGTGTGGCCAAGGCGTCGATGGCGCTGGCTGACTGACGCTGCCGGCCGACCCGACGCACCTTCCGCCGCAATTATCGTGGAAATGGATGCGGCGATCTGTCCGTGACGCCACTTTTCTTTGCCTGGGCACAGGTATAGACGAATCGGTAATGGACAAGATTTACGGCATTGAAACGCTGTCAAAAGACCTGTTCGCTGCCCCGGGCCGGGATGCCCGCAGCGAAGTTGTGAAGTTGCGTCACGCCTGTTCCGGTCGGCATTGCGGTGCTGCGCCGCCGGCACTGGGCATCTGCGGCGGAGTTTTGCATGGCCGCGGTTGACGTGTCGGTTCTGCTGGCGGCCTGCCTGCTGGTGCTGGGGCCGCTGGCCGTTGTCTTGCAGCGGCAACCCTGGCTGTCGGCCGTGGTCTATGCAGTAGCGGCGCTGCTGTGCGCCGGCTTCGCGCTGGTCGGGTTGGTGGCGCTTGCCGGGCCCGCGTCAGGCTCGGCGCTGGTGTTGCCAATCGGGCTTCCCTGGATTGGCGCGCATCTGCGGCTGGACCTGCTGTCGTCCTTCTTTCTGGTGGTGCTGGGGCTGGGCGGCAGCATCACCAGCCTTTACGCCATCGGTTACGGTCGCCACGAACACGCGCCGCTGCGGGTGCTGGCGTTCTATCCGCCGTTCCTGGGGGCCATGGCTTTGGTGCTGCTGGCCGACGATGCCTACACCTTCCTGCTGAGTTGGGAGGTGATGTCGCTGCTTTCGTGGGCCTTGGTGCTGACGCATCACCGAGAGGAGGACACCCGCACGGCGGGCTATGTCTATCTGGTGATGGCGGGGTTCGGCACCATGGCCTTGCTGCTGGCCTTTGGTCTGCTGGCCGGGGCAGATGGCGGCTATGGCTTTGATGCCATGCGCGGGGCGGTGCGCAGTCCGCTGATCGTGGCGGTGGTGCTGGGGCTGATGCTGCTGGGGGCGGGGTCGAAAGCGGGCCTCGCACCGCTGCATGTCTGGCTGCCGCTGGCGCATCCGGCTGCCCCCAGCCATGTTTCGGCGCTGATGAGCGGCGTGATGACCAAGGTGGCGCTTTACGGTTTCATCCGCGTGGTGTTCGACCTGCTGGGGCCGCTGGAGTGGTGGGCGGCGCCGGTGGTGATCTTCCTTGGCGCTGCCACGGCGGTGCTGGGCATCCTGCTGGCGATGATGGAGACCGACATCAAGCGCGCACTGGCCTACAGCACCATCGAGAATATCGGGGTGATCTTTGCCGCCCTGGGCCTGGCGCTGGCGTTCCGCGCCAATGGCCTGACGGCGGCGGCG
Organism: Rhodobacter ferrooxidans; assembly: GCF_000176015.1. Taxonomy (GTDB): domain Bacteria; phylum Pseudomonadota; class Alphaproteobacteria; order Rhodobacterales; family Rhodobacteraceae; genus Pseudorhodobacter_B; species Pseudorhodobacter_B ferrooxidans. Next base: position 79,197 of record NZ_ACYY01000007.1, read on the forward strand.
GCGCTGGCGTTCTCGGCGGCCTTGTTCCACATTTTCAACCACATGGCGTTCAAGAGCCTGCTGTTCATGGGGGCGGGTGCCGTGCTGAACGCCACCGGCTTGCGCGATCTGGACCGCTTGGGCGGGCTGATCCACCGGATGCCGGTGACGGCGTTTCTGATGCTGGTGGGGGTGCTGGCGATTTCGGCGCTGCCGCCGCTGAACGGCTTTGCCTCGGAATGGCTGCTGTTTCAGGCGGTGCTGATGAGCCCCGGCATCCCGCAATCGGGGTTGCAGTTGATGATCCCGGCGGCGGGTGGCGGGCTGGCACTGGCGGCGGCGCTGGCGGCGGCGGCTTTCGTGCGGATCTACGGCGTGGGTTTTCTTGGCCGGGCGCGCAGCGATGCGGCAGGATCGGCGGTCGAGGTGGACCGCTTCAGCCTGACCGCCATGGGGATTCTGGCAGCGATCTGCGTGCTGGCGGGTATTTTCCCCGGCGTGGTGCTGGATGCGATGGCGCCGGTGGTGCAGGCGGTGATCGGCGGGCGGCTGCCGGTGCAGGCCAATGAATCGCTGTTCACCATCGTGCCGATTGCCGAGGCGCGCAGTTCCTACAACGGCTTTCTGGTGTTCATCTTCGTGGCGTTCTGCGCCTCGGCGGCGTCCTGGGCGGTGCACCGCTTTGCCTCGCGGCAGTTGCGCCGCGCGCCTGCCTGGGATTGCGGCTTTCCCGATGCCAGCACGATGACGCAATACAGCGCCGGCGGCATGGCGCAGCCGTTGCGGCGGGTGCTGGGCAGCACGCTGCTGGCCGCGCGCGAGCGGGTCGAGATGCCGGAACCCGGCGACCGCCGCCCGGCGCGGCTGGTGGTGCGGGTGGCCGATCTGGTCTGGCAGGTGATCTATCTGCCGATTTCCGGGCTGGTGGGCGCGGTGGCGACGCGGATGGACCGGCTGCAATTCCTGACCATCCGGCTTTACCTTTCGCTGGTGTTCGGGCTGCTGATCCTGCTGCTGATCGGGTTGATGCTATGGCAATAGTCGCCGCCCTGATGATCCAGTTCGTGCAGATGCTGCTGGTGGTGGCGCTGGCGCCGTTGCTGCTGGGGCTGGTGCGCAAGGTCAAGGCGCGGCTGATGCGGCGGCGCGGTGCCAGCCTGATCCAGCCCTACCGCGACCTGCTGCGGCTGATGCGCAAACAGGTGGTGCTGGCCGACAACGCCTCGTGGCTGTTCCGGGTGGCGCCGTATCTGATCTTTGCCGCGACCTGGGTGGCGGCGGCCTTGGTGCCGACCTTTGCCACCGGGCTGCATTTCAGCTGGACCGCCGATCTGATCGCCATCGTGGCGCTGCTGGGCTCGGCGCGGTTCTTTCTGGCGCTGGCGGGGATGGATGTGGGCACCAGCTTTGGCGGCATCGGTTCCAGCCGCGAGATGATGATCTCGTCGCTGGCGGAACCGGCGATGATGCTGACGGTGTTCTCGCTGGCGCTGGTGGCAGGCTCGACGCAGCTTTCCACCGTGGCCGAATACATGGCCTCGCCTGCGGTCGGGCTGCGGGTGTCCTTGGGCATGGCGCTGGTGGCGCTGGTGATCGTGGCGCTGGCGGAAAACGCCCGCATCCCGGTGGACAATCCATCAACCCACCTTGAGCTGACCATGGTGCACGAGGCGATGGTGCTGGAATATTCCGGCCGCCATCTGGCGATGATCGAGATCGCGGCGGCGTTGAAGCTGCTTTTGTATATCTCGCTGATCGGCTGCATTTTCCTGCCCTGGGGGCTGGTGAACAGCGACAGCGGGGCGGGGCTATCGGCCTACCTTGTGGCGATGGCTCTTTATGGCGGCAAACTGGCACTGGGCGGCGTGGTGCTGGCGATCTTCGAGACCTCGATTGCCAAGATGCGGGTGTTCCGGGTGCCGAACTTCATCGGCGTGGCGCTGATGCTGTCGCTGCTGGGCACGCTCTTGCTGTTCGTGTCGAGGAGCCTGTGATGGAAGGTCTGGCCTTTGACATCGCACATCTGCTGGCGGGCGGCATGTTGCTGGTCAGCTTCATGATGATCTATCAGGACCGGCTCTTGGCGCTGTTGAAGGTGTTCGCCTTGCAGGCGCTGGTGCTGTCGCTGTCGGTGGCCTGGCAGGCGTATCAACAGGATGCGCCGCATCTTTATGTGACGGCGGCGATTGCGCTGATCTTCAAGGCGGTCATCATTCCGATCGCGCTGCGGCGGATCGTGTTGCAACTGGGCATCCAGCGGCAGGTGGAAACCGTGGTCGGCATCGGGCTGACCATGCTGGCGGGCATCGGGCTGTCGGCGCTGTCGATCGTGCTGATGCTGAAGGTCACGGCGGCAGCGGATGCCTTTGCGCGGGAAGACCTGGCCTTTGCCTTGTCGGTGGTGCTGCTGGGCCTGCTGATGATGGTGACGCGCTCCAATGCGGTCAGCCAGGTGGTCGGCTTCATGTCGCTGGAAAACGGCATGATCCTGGCGGCGGCGGGGGCCAAGGGCATGCCACTGGTGGTGGAAATATCGGTGGCATTTTCGGTGCTGGTGGCCTTCATCGTGATCGGGGTCTTCCTGTTCCGGCTGCGCGAGCGGTTTGATTCCGTTGATATCACCGCATTGGAAGACGTTCGGGGAGATCAGGAATGAACGGTCTCCTGGCCAATCCGGTTGCCATCATTGTCGGCACGCCCTTGCTGGCCGCGGCGGTGCTGGCGGTGTTGCCCGGCTATGTGTGGTCGGCGCGGCTGAACATGCTGGCGTGCCTGATCACCTTCGGGGCGGCATTTTCGCTGTTCTGGGGCACCGCCCCGCCCCCCGGCACCTATCTGCTGGTGGACGAGATGAACATCGTCTTCATCGTGCTGAACACCTTTGTCGGCTTCACCGCCTCGACGTTTTCGGCCAGCTACATCGGACATGAGCTGGAGACCGGGCGGCTGACGCCGGTCTATCTGCGGTTCTACCACGCCATGTATCAGATGATGATGTTCGGGATGAACCTGGCGCTTTTGTCCAACAATATCGGGCTGATGTGGGTGGCGGTGGAACTGGCGACGCTGTCCACCGTGCTGATGGTCGGCATCTACCGCACCGCCGAGGCGCTGGAGGCGGCGTGGAAATACTTCATCCTCGGCAGCGTCGGCATCGCCCTGGCGCTGTTCGGCACCATTCTGGTCTATCTTGCCGCACAGCCGGTGCTGGGCGAGGGGCAGGCGGCGATGGTCTGGACCAGCCTGCTGGCCAATGCGGGCAAGTTCGACGGCTCGCTGCTGAACCTTGCCTTCATTTTCCTGCTGCTGGGCTACGGCACCAAGGTCGGGCTTGCCCCCTTGCACGCCTGGTTGCCCGACGCCCATGCCGAAGGCCCGACGCCGATTTCGGCGGTGCTGTCGGGGCTTTTGCTGAACGTGGCGCTGTATGCCGTGCTGCGCTTCAAGATGCTGATGACTGCCAATGCCACCGCCCTTGACCCCGGCCCCTTGATGATCGCCATGGGGCTGGTGTCGCTGATCTTTGCCGCCCTGATGCTGTATCGGCGGCGCGACATCAAACGGCTGTTTGCCTATTCCTCGATCGAGCATATGGGCATCATCGTCTTTGCCTTCGGCATCGGCGGGCCGCTGGCGAATTTTGCCGGCCTGTTGCACATGGTGATGCACAGCCTGACCAAATCCGCGATCTTCTTTACCGTCGGGCACATTGCGCAGATCAAGGGCAGTCAGCAGATCTCGGCCATCAAGGGGCTGACGCAAAGCCATCCGCTGCTGGGCTGGGAGCTGGCCGCAGGGGTGCTGGCGATTGCGGGCATGCCGCCTTTCGGGGTGTTCATGTCCGAGTTTCTGGTGGTGACCTCGACCTTTGCCGTGCATCCGGTGCTGGCGCTGCTGCTGGTGCTGGGGTTGCTTTTGGCCTTCGGCGCGCTGCTGTTGCGGTTGACCGGGTTCCTGTTCGGAGAACCCACCGGGTCGCTGAAACCGTCGGAGGCGTCTTATCTGCCGCTGTTTGCCCATATGGCGCTGGTGCTGATGGCGGGGATCTGGTTGCCGGGGCCGATGGTGGCGTGGTTTCAGGCTGTGGCGCGGTTGTTGGGCTAGGGGGGCGGGATGACGGGTATCCATCACATCATCGACACCGACGCCGCCATGCTGCGCGCCGCTCCAATGCCAAGGGCCAGCCTGTCGCGCACCCAATGGACCCAGGTTGCCGAAGACCTGGCCGGCGGCAAGCTGACGCTGCTGAGCCTGTGGGGCAGCAAGAACCATGTCTATATGGCGCTGCTGGACGAGGCGCTGGGCAAGCTCGGCGTGGTTTCCCTGTTCTGCCGCAGCAAGCATTTCCCCTCGATCGGGCTGTTTCACCCGGCGGCGCAGCGGCTGGAGCGGGCGGCCTGCGATCTTTTCGGGCTGGTGGCCGAAGGCGCCGCCGAGGCGCGGCCCTGGCTGGACCACGGCCGCTGGCTGCTTTCGCATCCGATGGGCGAGGCGGGGCCTGCGGTGCCGCAGCCGCCCTATGCCTTTCTGCCGGTGCAGGGCGACAGTCTGCATCAGGTGGCGGTGGGGCCGGTGCACGCGGGCATCATCGAGCCGGGGCATTTCCGTTTTACCGTGCAGGGCGAAACCGTGGTGCGGCTGGAGGAACGCCTGGGCTATGTGCACAAGGGCATCGGCAGCTTGATGCACGGGGCCAGCCTGGCGCGCGGGGTCGAACTGGCCGGACGCACCTCGGGCGACAGCACGGTGGCTTATGCCTGGGCGTTCTCGCAGGCGGCCGAGGCGGCGCTGGGGGCGCAGGTGCCCGCGCGGGCGCTGTGGCTGCGGGCGCTGATGGCGGAACTGGAGCGGTTGGCCAACCATCTGGGCGATGTGGGGGCGGTGTGCAACGATGCGGCCTTTGCGCTGATGCTGGCGCATTGCTCGGTGCTGCGCGAGCAGGTGCTGCGGGCCTGTGATGCCGCCTTCGGCCACCGGATGATGCGCGACGGCATCCTGCCGGGCGGGGTTTCGCGCGATCTGGACGCGGCAGGTGTGGCGGGCCTGCGGGCGCTGGTGGCGGGTATCGCCAAGGCCTTTCCGCCGCTGGTGGCGCTGTTCGACGACACCACCTCGTTGCAGGACCGGGTGGTTTCCACCGGCAAGCTGGTGCCCGATCTGGCGCGGCGCTTCGGTGCCGGGGGCCACGTTGGCCGCGCCTCTGGCCGCAATTTCGACACCCGCCGCAATCTGCCCTATGCGCCCTATGACCAGTTGGAGTTCAAGGTGCCGGGTCGCAGCGATGGCGATGTGGCAGCCCGGGTCTGGCAGCGGATCGACGAGGTTTTCCAAAGCCTTGCGTTGGTGACGCAAATCCTTGACCGCCTGCCGGACGGGCCGATTTACGCCGAACCACCCGCTGTGGGCGAGCAGCGCGAGGGGCTGGGGCTGGTCGAAAGTTTTCGCGGCGATGTGCTGGTCTGGCTGACACTGGACGCGCAGGGCCGCGTGCTGCGCTGCCACATGCGCGACCCCTCGTGGTTCCAGTGGCCGCTGCTGGAGGCGGTGATCGAAGGCAACATCATCGCGGATTTCCCGCTGTGCAACAAATCCTTCAACTGCTCGTATTCCGGGCACGACCTGTGAGGCGCCGCTGATGCACAATTTCCTGCTGCAAGGCCTGCTGCGCCGGCCGTTGACCGACAAGGCGCCGAAGGTCGATCCGCTGGCGGTGGAAGAACTGGGCGAGGCTGTGAAATTCGCGGCCTACCGGCGGCTGGGGCGCAGCCTGTCGATCCGGCAGGTCGATGCCGGGTCGTGCAATGGTTGCGAGTTGGAGATCAACGCGCTGTCCAACCCCTATTACGATCTGGAACGCTTCGGGCTGCATTTCGTGGCCTCGCCGCGGCATGCCGATGTGCTGCTGGTCACCGGGCCGGTGACGCGCAACATGGCCGAGGCGCTGGAGCGCACCTATGCCGCCACGCCCGAGCCGAAATGGGTGGTGGCCTGCGGCGACTGCGCCCGGGACGGCGGCTGCTTTGCCGGCTCTTACGCGATTGTCGGCGGCGTGGCGGCGGTGCTGCCGGTCGATCTGCACATCCCCGGCTGCCCGCCCAACCCGACCGCCCTGCTGCAAGGCCTGCTGGCGCTGATCGAACGGGCAGGCACCGCGCGCAGCGGCATCTGACGCCTCAGGCCGGGGTGCCGCTGGCGTCGAACATGCCTTCGAACAGCACGGAACTAAGGTAACGCTCGCCACTGTCCGGCAGGATCACCACGATGGTTTTCCCTGCGTTTTCAAAGTTATGCGCCAGCCGCAGCGCCACGGCGGTGGCCGCACCACAGGAAATCCCGGCAAGGATGCCTTCCTCGCGCGCCAGCCGCAGGGCGGTGGCCACGGCCTCCTCGTTGCTGACCTGCTCGATGGCATCGACCAATGACAAGTCCAGCACACCGGGCACAAAGCCCGCGCCGATGCCCTGGATCTTGTGCGGGCCGGGCTGCACAGGCGCACCTGCACGGGTCTGGGTCAGCACCGGGCTGCCCGCCGGCTCGACGGCGACCGAGGTGATTTTCTTGCCCTTGGTGTTCTTGATGAAGCGCGAGATGCCGGTGATGGTGCCACCGGTGCCGACCCCCGCCACCAGAATGTCGATGCCGCCATCGGTATCTTCCCAGATTTCCGGGCCGGTGGTGGCCTCGTGGATCGCCGGGTTGGCCGGGTTCTGGAACTGTTGCAGCAGCACATATTTCGGGTCCGAGGCGGCGATTTCGGCGGCCTTGTCGATGGCACCCTTCATGCCCTTGGCGCCCTCGGTCAGCACCAGTTTCGCGCCGTAGGCCAGCAGCAGCTTGCGGCGTTCGACCGACATGGTTTCCGGCATGGTCAGGGTGATCGGGATGCCACGCGCCGCCGCCACAAACGCCAGCGCGATGCCGGTGTTGCCCGAGGTGGGTTCGACCAGTTCCTTGCCGAGGCCCAGCAGCCCGCGCTTTTCGGCGTCCCAGATCATCGCAGCGCCAATGCGGCATTTCACCGAATAGGCCGGATTGCGGCCCTCGATCTTGGCCAGCACGGTGGCCGCAGCGCCATCGGTGATGCGGTTCAGCCGGACCAGCGGCGTGCGGCCGATGGTTTGGGCGTTGTCGGAGAAGATGTTGGACATGACGGCTCCTGCACAGGCGGACGGGGTGGCGCTGATCTTGCCGCAAACCGGCGGCATCGGACAGCGGGATTTCAACCGTGCAAGGCGGAAAGACCGTTTGGCTGCACAGCGGCATCGCCCGATGACAATGATCTGCCGCAATGCCCCGCCCCGGGCGATTGTTCTGCGCAGGCCGCTTGCCAGAACGGGCCGGGGCTGGTTCAGTTGCGCAGGGGCCCGTGGGGCGCGGCAAGGCAAGGGAGGCTTTGATGGAAGGGTTTGGCGTTCATACCAGCATGTGGACCATGCAATGGGACCGGGCGGGGGCCGAGAGAACCATTCCCGCTGCCGCCGCCTACAAGATGGATTTCATCGAGATCGCGCTGTTGAACACCGCGATTGTCGATGCCCCGCACACCCGCGCGCTGCTGCAAAAGCACGGGCTGCGGGCGGTGGCGTCCTTGGGCCTGCCGCAGCAGAACTGGGCTTCGGTCAACCCCGAGGGGGCGATCGAACAATTGTGCCGCAGCCTTGACACTGCCGCCGCGATGGGCTGCGAGGCACTGTCGGGTGTCACCTATGGCGGCATCGGCGAGCGCAGCGGCCTGCCGCCGACCATGGCGGAATATGACAATGTCGCCCGTGCCTTGGCGGCGGCGGCGAAACACGCGAAAAAGCTGGGGCTGGCCTTCGGGATCGAGCCGGTGAACCGCTACGAAAGCCATCTGATCAACACCGGCTGGCAGGCCAAGTGGATGATCGAGAAGGTGGGGGCCGACAATATCTTCATCCACCTTGATACCTATCACATGAACATCGAGGAAAAGGGCGCGGGCAACGGCATCCTCGATGCGCGCGAGCATCTGCGCTATGTCCATCTGTCGGAATCCGACCGCGGCACGCCGGGCGAGGGCACGGTGGACTGGGACGAGATTTTTGCCACGCTGGCCGCCGTCGGTTTCAAGGGCGGGCTGGCGATGGAAAGCTTTATCAACATGCCGCCCGAACTGGGCTATGGGCTGGCGGTCTGGCGGCCGGTGGCCGAGAGTTTTCAGGCGGTGATGGACAAGGGCCTGCCGTTCCTGCGCAACAAGGCCCGGCAGTATCGGCTGATCTGAGCCGTCTGCCGGGCTGGGCGGGGCTCAGGCGCGGATGCCGGAAAACCGCTGCTGCCAGTCGGCGCGGGATTCGTCGGTGATCTTGGCAAACAACACCTCGGGCACCGAAAACGCATGGCCGGGGGGCAGGGCAGCCAAGGATGCCGCCAGGTCGTCGGGCCAGGCCCAGTCGTCGGACCCCATCGCCGCCATCATGCTGGCCGCCGCATCGGGGATGAAGGGCTGCGAGATCACCGCATAGACCCGGATCAGGTTCAGCGCCAACCGCACCATCGCCTGCGCATGCTCGGGGTCGGTTTTCACCACGGTCCAGGGCGCGGCGTTCTGCAGGTATTCGTTGCCCGCCACCCAAAGCGCGCGCAATTCGGCGGCGGCCTTGCGCACCTCCATCGCCTGCATGCAGGCTTCATAGGCGCGCAGGCCGCTGGTCAGATCGTCAATCAGCGCCTGCTCGCGCGGCCCGAAACTGCCGCCTGCGGGCACCGTTTCGCCAAACTTGGCGCGGGCGAACTTGGTGACGCGGCTGACCAGATTGCCCAGCACATCGGCCAGATCCTTGTTCACCGAGGCCTGGAAATTCTCCCAGGTGAACTCGCTGTCCGAGGATTCCGGGGCGTGGCTCAGCAGCCACCAGCGCCAGTAATCGGCGGGCAGGATCGACAAGGCCTGATCCATGAACACGCCGCGGCCTTGCGAGGTGCTGAACTGGCCGCCGTCATAATTCAGGTAATTGAACGACTTGATGTAATCGACCAGCTTCCACGGCTCGCCCGAGCCCATGATGGTGGCGGGGAAAGACAGGGTGTGGAACGGCACGTTGTCCTTGCCCATGAACTGCACATAGCGCACGTCATCCGCACCCAGATCGGTGCGCCACCAGCGCTGCCAGGCGGCATCAGGCAACCCATGCGCGTCGGCCCATTCGGCGGTGGCGGCGATGTATTCGATCGGCGCATCGAACCAGACGTAGAACACCTTGCCTTCCATGCCCGGCCAGTCGGCCTCGCCGCGCTTCACCGGCACGCCCCAGTGCAGGTCGCGGGTGATGCCGCGGTCCTGCAAACCGTCGCCGTCGTTCAGCCATTTCTTGGCAATCGAGGTGGTCAGGATCGGCCAGTCGGTCTTGCTGTCGATCCACGCCTCCAGCTTGCCCCGTAGCGCCCGCTGGCGCAGGTAAAGGTGCTTGGTCTGCCGCACCTCCAGATCGGTGGAGCCGGAGATGGCCGAGCGCGGGTTGATCAGGTCGGTGGGGTCAAGCTGCTTGGTACATTCCTCGCACTGGTCGCCGCGGGCACGGGTATAGCCGCAGTTCGGGCAGGTGCCCTCGATATAACGGTCGGGCAGAAAGCGGTTGTCGGTGATGGAGAACACCTGCTTTTCGCTGACCTCCTCGATCAGCCCGTTGTCGGCCAGGGCACCGGCGAAATGCTGGGTCAGCCGGTGGTTGCGGGCTGATGAAGACCGGCCGAAATGGTCGAACGACAGCCGGAAACCGGCGGCGATTTCCTTCTGCACCTCGTGCATTTCGGCGCAATAGGCCTCGACCGGCTTGCCGACCTTGGCGGCGGCCAGTTCGGCGGGCGTGCCGTGTTCGTCGGTGGCGCAGATGAACATCACCTCGTGGCCACGGGCGCGGCAGTAGCGGGCATACAGATCGGCAGGCAACTGGCTGCCCACCAGGTTGCCCAAGTGCTTGATCCCGTTGATATAGGGAATGGCCGAGGTGATCAGGATCCGTGCCATTGCGCGCCTCTTGCTGTGCTGATGCGCCTTCTTTAGCCCAAGCTTGCGGCGAGGGCCAGCACCCGCCTAGCCCAACCCACCCGGGCGCGGCTCCAGCCCGCAGCGGCCGGCGCGGTCGCGCAGCAGGGTCCAGGCGGCGGGCGGCTCCAGCCGGGCGCGCAGCCGGGTCAACTGCCATGCGCCGGTGGTGGCGGCGCCCGACAGGCCGGGGTCGGCGGTCAGCACCGATGTCAACTGCCAGCGGCTTTCCACCCCCTGCGCCCCGCCATTGCCCGGCGTCATCAGGATGCCCAAGGGGGCCGCGCGCCCGGCATGATGCGCGGCCTCGGCGCCGGTCTCGGCGGCCAGATGCAGCCGCCGCACCGGGGTCAGGCCGGGCGGCGTCAGCAGGTCCACCACCACCAGCGGCACAGCACCGGATCGCAACGATTCCTCGGCCGCCCACAGCAGATCCTCGGGGCGGCGCGCTTGGGCAAAGATCAGCCGCCCCGGATCGGCGAAATGGCGCAGGCCATCGGGAAACAGCCGCTCGGGCTGCCAGCCGGGGCTGATCCAGAGCACCGGCCCAGAGCTTTCCGCCAGCAGCAGCGCCGCCAGCGACCGCCGCGCCATGCCGCAGAATTCATGCACCCGACCGCGCAGCAGCGCCAGCCCGCCGGGCAGCGGCTGCATCGGGCGGGCCTTCGGGCCGTGCAAGGGGGCAAGCTGAGTCGGCATGGCGGCATCCTGCCATGTTCCGCAAATGTTCTCAACCCGCCCGCTTTCGCGCTTGCCTCTGCGCGGCCTTGGCCTAAGCTTGGTCAGAACCCGTCAGGAGCCTGCGATGCAACACCTTCCGCTTGGCCGCACCGGCATCATGGTGTCGGAACTGTGCCTTGGCACGATGACCTGGGGCACCCAGAATACCCAGCCGCAAGCCCATCAGCAGATGGCGATGGCGCTCGATCACGGGGTGAATTTCTGGGACACCGCCGAGATGTATCCGGTCAACCCGGTCAGCGCCGACACCGTCGGCAATACCGAAGCCATCATCGGCACCTGGTTCGCGGACCAGCCGCGCGACAAGGTGGTGCTGGCCTCCAAGGTGGCGGGGGGCGGCAATGCGGCGCTGCGGGCGGGCGCGCCGCTGACCGGAGCCAGCTTTCGCGCCGCACTGGACGCCTCGCTGCGGCGGCTGAACACCGACTATATCGACCTTTACCAGATCCACTGGCCCAACCGCAGCTCGTATCACTTCCGCAAGAATTGGAATTACCACCCAAAGGCCAGCCGCGACACCACGCTGGCACATATGACCGAGGTGCTGGCGGCGGCGCAGGATGCGGTGGCGCAAGGCAAGATCAGGGCGCTGGGAATTTCCAACGAAACCGTCTGGGGGGCGGCGCAATGGCTGCGGCTGGCCGATGCGGCGGGGCTGCCGCGGATGGCCAGCATCCAGAACGAATATTCGCTGCTGTGCCGGCAGTTCGACACCGACTGGGCCGAGCTTTCGGTGCAGGAAGACCTGCCGCTGCTGGCGTTCTCGCCGCTGGCCTGTGGCTTGCTGTCGGGCAAATACGCCGGTGACGTGATCCCCGAGGGCACCCGGCGGGCCATTGTGCCGTCGCTGAGCGGCCGCATCACGCCGCAGGTGTTCCCGGCGGTGGCGGCCTATCTGGGCCTCGCGGCCGAGGCGCGGCTGGACCCCAACCAGATGGCGCTGGCGTTCTGCCGCGCGCGGCCGTTCCCCTGCATCCCGATCATCGGTGCGACGACGCTGGCGCAACTGAAGGTCAACCTCGGGTCGGCCGAGGTGACGCTGTCGCCCGAGGTGCTGGAGGCGATCGACGCCCTCCACCGCGCCCACCCGGCGCCGTTCTAGGCCCCTTGCGCTTGCCGCGGCATTGGGGTCCTCTGGCGCCAGCCGCTTTCGCCCGGTTTTAGGGATGCCGATGCCCCGCCTGTTGCCCCTGCTGATGGTTCTGGCGCTTGCCGCCTGCCAGCTTGCGCTGCCCGGCAAATCGGGGGATGCGCCCGCCAAGGGCAACCCGATCACCGGCGCGGCGATCGAAGTGACCAGCCTTGATGCCGCTCCGGTGACCGAGGCGGCTGTGGAGCCTGCCGCCGAAACGACCGCCGAAACGACCGCTGAACCCGCCGCCGACCCCGCCGTTGAAGCTCCTGCGGAACCTGCCGCCGAAGCATCGGCTGACGCCGCCACCGACCCCGCCACCGACCCCGCCGCCGAGGCCGAAGCCGCCCCGCCCCCACCGCCGCCAAAATCCCCCGACCAACTGGCCTGCGAGCGCAAGGGCGGCACCTATGCCACCGCCGGGTCCAGCGGCGGCAAGGCCTGCGTCAAGCGCACCCGCGACGGCGGCAAGCAATGCCGCAAGGAAAGCGATTGCGAGGGTTTCTGCCTTGCCCGCTCCAACTCCTGCGCGCCGATCACCCCGATGTTCGGCTGCAACGACATCCTGCAGAACGATGGCCGAAAGGTGACGCTGTGCATCGACTGATCCTGATCGCCGCGCTGGCCCTGACCGCCTGCGCCCGGCCCGCCACCCAGACCAGCTACCGCGACGCGGGCATTGGCCTCTATTCCAACGCCGTTTTCCAGCCCGAGCGGTTGACCGGCACCTGGACGCAGGTCGCCGCCTTCGCCCCCAATGGTGCCCCCGGATGCCAGTCCGGGCAGGCGCAGTTCACCCCGACTGCCGCGGGCCTGAGCCTGACTGCCAACCTCTGCCTGTCCGGCCAGCCGGTGGCCTATACCGGCAGGGTCGGTTTCATCGAGACCGGGCGGATGCAGCTTTCCGGCGCTGATCCGGCGGGGATCGGCCAGCCGTGGTGGGTGCTTTGGGTCGATACCGACTACCGCACGCTGGTGATCGGCACGCCCTCGGGCGCCTTCGGTTTCATCCTGAACCGCGACGGCAAACTGCCCGCCGACCGCCTGAAAGCCGCGCGCGAGATTCTGGACTGGGGCGGCTATGATCTGCGCAAATTGCAGGTATTCCGCTAAGGATTTGCGATGAAACTTGTCATTTTCGCACTTTTCGGCTTTTTCGCCGCCCCGGCCCTGGCGCAACAAACCTACCCCTGGGAGGGCACCTGGGCCTATGACCCCGCCGCCTGCGCCAGCCCCGGCAAAGGCAGCTATACCCTGACCGCGACCGAAGCCGTCAGCCCGCAGCAACGCTGCACCCTGCATGACATCACCGCCATCGGCCCGATGCAGGCCTGGCAGCACAAACTCCGCTGCAAGACCGAAGACGGCATGGCAGACCTGCCAAGGCTGATGCTGCTGGAAGGCCCGGATGCGCTGTGGATCTGGGCTGGCTCCGGTGCGCCGCTGCGCTACAGCCGCTGCCCCGGCTGAGCCGCACATTCTCTGGCCCGCCGCACGCGAACCTGCTAGACCTGCCGCATTGCTTGCAAGGATCTGCGCCGAATGTCCGCCCGCGCCCCGGTATTCGAGACCAAGACACTCGGCCTGCTGGCCGCGACCTATGCGTTGTGGATTTTCGGTACCACCTGGGGCACGCAGCTTTCGCCGCTGCTGGGCATCATCCTGACCGGCATCGCCATCGCCCAGTTCTGCTCGCTGCAACACGAGGCGCTGCACGGCCACCCCTTCGCCAACCGCGCCCTGAACGCCGCTCTGGTGTTCCCCGGCCTGACCCTGACGGTGCCTTACGGGCGGTTCCGCGACACCCATCTGGCGCATCACCACGACCCGATCCTGACCGACCCCTATGACGACCCGGAATCGAACTACCTCGATCCGGCGGTCTGGGACCGGCTGCACCCGGCGGCGAAACTGCTGCTGCGGCTGAACAACACCCTCTTGGGCCGCATCACCCTGGGCCCGCTGCTGGGCAACGCGCTGTGGCTGAAGGCCGAACTGGCGCTGATCCGCAAGGGCGACCGCGCGGTGATCCGCGACTGGCTGCTGCATCTGGCAGGCGTGGCGCTGGTGGTCTGGTGGATCATCCCGGCGGCGATGTCGGGCTGGGGCTACCTTGCCGCCGCCTGGATCGGCCACGCCCTGCTGAAGATCCGCACCTTTCTGGAACACCGCGCCCATGCCCTGCCGCGCGCCCGCACCGTGATCATCGAGGATCGCGGCCCGCTGGCGCTGCTTTTCCTGAACAACAACCTGCATGTCGTGCACCACATGCACCCCACCGTGCCCTGGTATGACCTGCCCGGCCTTTATGCCGCCAATACCCAGCATTACCAGCGCCACAACGACGGCTACCGCTACCGCAGCTACGCCGAGATTTTCGCCAGATACCTGCTGCGCGCCAAAGACCCGGTGCCGCACCCGCTGTATCCGCGTTCCTAGACGGTCCCGGATTCTTCTCTGCGCAAATACCCCCGCCGGAGGCACCCGCCCGCCCCGCCAACCCGACGGCGAAACCCTAAAGCAACCGCCGAAACCGCGGCTCGGCACCGGAATTGTCGAAGAACGGCACGCCAGCGACCGATGGCCCATCGCGCAACCAGCCGCCAACCTCGGCCAGCACCACCTCGGTGATGAACGGCAGATCAAGCGCCCGCGCCTCCGAAAGCCCGATCCAGTGCAGATGCGACAACTCGTCCGAGGCGACCGAGAAATCGTCCAGATCCCCCGCCACCGCCGCGGCATCGACCAGAAAGAACCGCGCATCAAAGCGCCGGGGCCGACCGGGCGGGGTGATGGCGCGAAACAGGAAGTGCATCCCGTCGGCCACCGGCAACAGGCCGCGCGCGGCAAAGTCCTGCCAGCCCGCGGGCGCAGCACCCGGCCAGGCACCGGGGCGCCCCAGCGCCAGCCCGGTTTCCTCGAACAACTCGCGGATCGCTGCGGCGGCCAGCGTCTCCGGCCCCGGCACAGCCCCCGCCAGCCGCGCCGCACAGACCGCGGGCAAAGGGCCGGCCAGCGCCACCGCAGCGTCGCCTTCCTCCACCGCCCCGCCGGGAAACACGTATTTCGACGGCAGGAACGCCGCCGCCGACCCGCGCTGCCCCATCAGCACCTGCGGCCCGCCCGCGCCGTGCCGCAGCAACACAACGGTGGCGGCGGGGCGGATCGGGCGAGGCGGCGCGGTTTCAGGCATCATTCTCTCGCGTTTGCAAGGCCGGGCCGCAGCGGCCCCTCAGATCAACATCCGCACCCGGTCGGTCAGCCGCTCCAGCAGGCTGGGCGCAGGCACGCCGCCCGCCGGGCGATAGCGGTCCAGCAGCGCCAGTTCCGCAGGCGTCAGCCGCTGGTCCAGAAACCGCCAGACCCGGCGCTTCTGCGCCTCGGTCAGCTTGCGCTGGTGAAAGCCGAAGTCTTTCGGATTGGCCGCGGTCTGCGCCCCGCCGCTGCCGGACTGGTTGCGTGAATAAAGCCCGCGGCTGGCGCGGCCCATCTCGGCCCAGCGGGCGCTGACCATCGCCAGATCGGGGCGGGGGCGACCGGGCGCCGGGGTGATGTCGAGAAACTCCAGATTGGCGACCATCACCGCCGGATCGGCCACCTGATCCTCGTAGTAACACAGTCGCTTGTCGGTGCTGACCGCCGAGGCATAGAACCGGATATTGGCCGGATAGCAGCGAAAGCGGCGAAAGCTGCCATGCGCCATCCGCACGAAAATCTCCAGCGGGTCGCGCAGCAACAGCAGCACCTTGTCGCCCGCGGTATCCGCCGGATCAATGGTCTCCCACGGCCCGATCGGTTTCTTCGATCGCGACCAGCTTAACGCATCATGCGAGCGGCGGAACGCCACTTCACCGCCCGGTGCGCCCGCGATCAGCAGATCAATGCCCGGGGTCTTGATACCCGTCAGATCCTCGACGCAGAACCGCAGCCAGTTCAGCCCGCTGCGCGGCGCCGACACCACGAATTTCCGCATCATCCGTTCCGCGGCCATCCGCCCGACCCCTCCCTTTGACTTGCTTGCCGCAAATCGCATGGCGTCGGGGTCAAGTAAAGCCCCTGGCCCCCTGCCACGCTATTCCACAAGCTTCGCGACGGAACCGCCGTCCTGCGGCGTTTCATCTTCACAAGGCCGCACAGACCTGTGCCGCGCCCCCCCAGACCCGGAGAGCAAGATGACCAAGAAATCCGTTCTGACCGTGCTTACCCTGGCCGCCGTGACCGCGACCGCCCTGTCCACCGCTGCCCTGGCCGACCGCCGTGGCGGCAACTTTGGTGGCCCCCAGATGATGGGTGGCCCGATGCTGGCGCTGAACTTTGATGCCATTGACGCCGACAAGGATGGCAAGGTCACGCAAGCCGAACTGACCGCGCATCATGCGGCGCAGGTGACGGCCGCCGATGCCGACAAGGATGGCAAGATGAGCGTGGCCGAACTCGCGGCGATGGACCTGGCACAGATGCAGGCCCGTGCCACCCAGCGCGCCGAGCAGATGGTGGCGCGGCTGGACAGCGATGGCGACGGCCTGCTGACGGCGGCAGAGATGGCCACCCGTCCGGCCCCCGCGCCGATGCTGGCGATGCTGGACACCGACAAGGATGGTGCCATCAGCAAGGCCGAGATGGAGGCCGCGCAGGCCCGGATGCAGCAAGGCCAGATGGGGCGGGACATGATGGGCGACATGAACGGCGACATGGGCGATCACATGCGCCGCGGCCACCGCTGGTTCAACTTCGGCAACAACTGAGTGAAAACGCTCTGTCCGGTGCAAGCCGGGCAGGGCAGGATTGCCGGGCAACCGGTTTGCAGCTAAGCCAAAGGCAACATGACGATGCCCTTTGACGCCCTTTTGGAAGCCTCGGACGAAGCGCTTCTGGTGCTTTATGCCAATGGCGACCGTGCGGCGGCGCGTGCCCTGACGCTGCGGCTGACGCCGCGGGTGCTGGGCTATGCCGCAAGGCTGCTGTCGGGCGACCGGGCCGAGGCCGAGGACATGGCGCAAGAGGCGATGCTGCGGCTGTGGAAAGTGGCGCCCGACTGGCGGCAGGGCGAGGCCAGGGTCTCGACCTGGCTTTACCGGGTGGTGACCAACCTGTGCACCGACCGGCTGCGCGCCCGGCAACGCCGCGGTACTTCTGCGCTGGACGACGCGCCCGAGGTGGCCGACGCCGCCCCCGCCGCGGTGCTGGGGCTGATCGAGGCGCAGCGCTTGTCGGCGCTGGAAACCGCCCTTGCCGCCTTGCCCGACAGGCAGCGTCAGGCGGTGGTGTTGCGGCATATCGAGGGGCTGACCAACCCCGAGATTGCCGAGGTGATGGACATCGGCGTCGAGGCGGTCGAAAGTCTGACCGCGCGCGGCAAACGGGCGCTGGCGGCCTTGCTGGCCGGACGGCGGGCCGATCTGGGATATGAGGAAGGCGACTGAGATGGACGCGCAGGATCTGGACGATCTGTTTGCCATGGCCCGGGCCGATGCGCCCGACGCCTCGCCCGCCCTGATGGCGCGGGTGTTGCAGGACGCGCTGGACAACCAGCCGGTGCCGGCTTCGCCGCGGCGTGCCCCCCCGGCCAAAGGCTTCTGGTCGGTGCTGGTGGCGGCGGTGGGTGGCGGTGCCGGGCTGGCGGGTCTGGGCAGCGCCACCCTTGCCGGGCTGTTCTTCGGCCTTGTGCAGCCCGCACCGCTGACCGCGCTGACCGAGGTGCTGTGGCAGGACACCGCTGTGGATCAGGTCGAGCTGTTCCCCAGCATCGACGACTTTCTGACGGAGGGCTGAGCATGGCCGACACCGCAAACCCGACCCCGCCCAATCCGGCCCCGGTTCCCGCCACCTCCAGCCGCTGGCTGCGGATTGCGTTGGCGGTATCGCTGGCGATAAACCTCGGGATTGCCGGCATGATTGGTGGGGCGTTGCTGACCGGGCATGGCCGACCCGACGCGATGCTGCGTGATCCGGGGTTTGGCCCGTTCACCGAGGCCCTCGAACCCGACGACCGCGCCGCCCTGCGCCGGGCGTTCTTTGCCCGGATGCCGGATTTCCGCGCTGCCCGCCGCGACCGCCGCGCCGATTTTGCCGAGTTGCTGGAGGTGCTGCGGGCCGAGCCGTTCGACGCAGCCAGGCTTGCCACGGCGATGGAGCGGCAGAACCAGCGCACGGCGGAAACGCTGGCGCTGGGGCAGCAATTGATGGCCGATCACATCGCCGCCATGACGCCCGAGGCGCGCCGCGGCTTTGCCGACCGGCTGGAGCGTGGCCTGCGCCGGATCAAGCCGCCCAAACCCTGAGCCGCAAGTCTTTGCATTTGCAGGAAAACGATCACGCCGCCGAGCGGCTGATCGTCACCTTGTTGCGGCCATTGGCCTTGGCCAGCATCAGCGCGCGGTCGGCGCGGTCCACGATATCGGCCACCGGCTCGACTTGCCGCGCCGGGTTGCTGATCGCCAGCCCGATCGAGACCGTCACCGACAGGCTGCCGCCCTGCACCTGAATCGGGCGTTCCTGCATCACCGCGCACAGCCGTTCAGCGGTGGCGCGGGCGTCGGTCAGGTCGCTGTCGGGCAGAACCACCAGAAATTCCTCGCCGCCGATCCGGGCCAGCAGGTCGGTCTTGCGCAGGTTTTCGGTCAGCCTTTCGGCCACTTCGACCAGCACGGCATCGCCCGCGGCATGGCCCCAATGGTCGTTCACCGCCTTGAAGCGGTCCAGATCAATCACCATCACCGCAAAACCCTGACCGGCTTCCTGCGCCCGTTCGGCAATGGCGGCCAGTTGCGGCAAGGCATAGCGGCGGTTGTAAAGCCCGGTCAGCGGGTCGATCACCGCCAGCCGCAGCCCGTCCTGCACCGAGGCGCGCATGGTATCTGCCAGCCGTTTGCGCCGCAGCAGGGTGCGCAACCGCAGCGCCATTTCGCGCGGCGGGACCGCACTGCTGAACACGTCGTTGGCACCCAGGTCATAGGCCATGGCGGTGGATTCCACCGAGACCACCGGCCGCACGATGCAGATCGCCGCATGTTTGGTGGCAGCCCGGCTGCGCAGTTCCGACATCAGCCGCAAGCCGCCACCCGGCCCGCCCAGATCGGCGTCGATCACGAAGACGTCGGGGGCCGCACCATTGCCGCCCTCGACCAGCGCCGCCTCGCGCGACAGCACCAGAACCGAGTCATGCAGCACGCCGGTCAGATCCTTGCGCCAGCGCATCCCGGTTTCGGTGCGTTCGGCCACCAGTGCCACGCAGCCCGGCCCGACGAAATCGGCCCGCCCCTCGGCTAGGCCCAACGCGTGCAGATGCGTGCCGCGCGGCCCCAGTTCGGTCACCGCCTCGCGGGCGCGCAGCAGGTTGCGCAGCCGCGCCAGCAGCAGCAGATCGTCAATCGGTTTGGTCAGGAAATCGTCGGCCCCCGCCGCCAGCGCCGCCAGCCGCGCGTCTTCGTCCTGACTGGCCGAGATCATGACCACCGGAATGTCGCAGGTCACCGGATCGGCGCGCAGCCGGGTCAGCACCTCGATCCCCGTCAGGTCGGGCAGCATCAGGTCCAGCAGGATCAGATCGGGTGCCGCCTCGTGCGCCAGCCGCAGGCAGCTTTCCCCGTCAGCCGCGAGAATCGGCTGATAGCATGCCGCCCCCAGCTTGACCTTGAAGACGATGCGATTGGTCGCAACGTCGTCAACTATGAGGATTTTGCCAACCATGGCCGATGATGCCCGCTTTACCCTAGGTTAGTTCTACGGCAGTTTGATCCGGAACTAGTTAAGATTTCCTTTCCGTATGTTAATACGTCCGTCAGTTTCTGGTGAGGAATCCGGGGCAACTCTGGGGATAACTGCATGAATCGGCAAGAAACCGCTGAAACGCTGGCCTTGCAGGCCTTAAGCTGGATCGCCGGTCACGAAGAGGTGTTGCCGCTGTTCCTGAACGCCAGCGGGGCCGCGAGCGACGATTTGCGGCGCGGGGCCACCGATCCGGCCTTTCTGGCGGCGGTGCTGGATTTCCTGCTGATGGACGATGCCTGGGTGGTGGCGTTTTGCGACGCCTGCAGCCTGCGCTATGACGCGCCGATGCAGGCCCGCGCCGCCTTGCCGGGGGGGCAGCAGATCAACTGGACCTGATCCGGTTGCAATCCGCCCGCCAAGGCGGCAGTCTGGCCCGCGCAACCGGGGGCCGCGATGATTGATGGCGTGATTTTCGACAAGGACGGCACTCTGTTCGACTTTCGCCTGAGCTGGGCCGACTGGTCGGCGCGGCTGCTGGCGGAACTGGCGCGCAACGAGGCTCATTCAGCACAGATGGCCGAAGCCATCGGCTATGACCCGCAGGCCCGCGATTTCGCACCCCATAGCCCGGTGATCGGTGCCACGGCGCATGAAATCGCCGCCCGGCTGCTGCCGTTCCTGCCGGGGCGCGACCATCAGGCGCTGACCGACCGGATGAACGATCTGGCCGTCAGCGCGCCAATGGCCGAGGCGGTGCCGCTGTTGGCCGTGCTGGGCGATCTGCGCGCCCGCGGGCTGGCGCTGGGGCTGGCCACCAACGATGCCGAGGCGGCGGCGCGGCAGCATCTGGCCAATCATGGCGTGGCCGGTCTGTTCGACTATGTGGCGGGTTACGACTCGGGCCATGGCGGCAAGCCCGGCCCTGGCATGTTGCTGGCCTTTGCGCGGCAGATGCAGCTTGATCCGGCCCGCGTGGTGATGGTGGGCGACAGCCGGCACGACATGGAGGCCGGTCGCGCTGCCGGGATGCGCTGCGTGGCGGTGCTGACCGGCATCGCCGGGGCCGCCGAACTGGCGCCGCATGCCGATGCCGTGCTGCCCGACATTGCGGCGCTGGGCGGCTGGATCGACGGGCTGGGCGCCCGCTAAACTCGGCGTCACCCGAAAAACGACGCTTTTGCGTCGCGCACAAACTGTCCAACGCCGTGGCCTTTCGTCCATCCTGTAGCCAACCGGGCGCAGACCGCCGGGGCGGACAAGGGGCCAGCGATGAACGACGACACCAACCGCAAGCGCCGCTCTGGTGGCCGGGCCGGGCACAAGACCCGCGCCGGAACCGCGGTGCTGGACCAGATGTCCTGGCGCATCCCGGTCAACACCGACCGCCCGACCGAGCCGCTGGATGCCGATGGCGTGCTGGCGATCCATCGCGGGGCGATGCGCATCCTGTCCGAGATCGGCATCGAGATCCTGCACCCCGATGCCGTGGCGATTTTCAAACAGGCGGGCTGCATCGTCAACGGCACCAATGTGCGGATGGACGAGACCTTCGTGATGGCGATGCTGGCGCGCGCGCCCGCGCAATTCACCATCACCCCGCGCAACCCGGAGCGCGAGATCATCCTGGGTGGTCGGCACATGGTGTTCGTCAACGTCTCCAGCCCGCCCAACGCCTGGGACATGGAGCGCGGCAAGCGGTCGGGCGATTTCGAGACCTTCAAGGAATTCATCAAGCTGACGCAGTATTTCAACTGCATCCATGTGGCTGGCGGCTATCCGGTGGAGCCGATCGACATCCACCCTTCGGTGCGGCATCTGGACTGCCTTTATGAGAAGCTGACGCTGACCGACAAGGTGGTGCATGCCTACAGCCTTGGCGCCGAGCGGGTCGAGGATGTGATGGAGATGGTGCGGATCGCCGGTGGCCTGACGCACGCCGAGTTTGATGCCAAACCGCGGATGTATACCAACATCAACTCGGTTTCGCCGCTGAAGCATGATTACCCGATGCTGGATGGCGCGATGCGGCTGGCGCGGCGGGGGCAGCCGGTGGTGGTGACGCCGTTCACGCTGGCAGGCGCCATGGCGCCAGTGACGATGGCGGGGGCGGTGGCACTCAGCCTGGCCGAGGGGCTTTCCGCCATTGCCCTGCTGCAATACATCAAGCCGGGTTGCCCGGTGATGATCGGCACCTTCACCTCGAACGTCGACATGAAATCCGGCGCCCCGGCTTTCGGCACCCCGGAATACATGCGCGCCACCCAGATGACCGGGCAATTGGCGCGGTTCTACAAGCTGCCGCTGCGGTCCTCGGGGGTTTGTGCCGCCAATATCCCCGACGGGCAGGCGATGTGGGAAACCTCCAACAGCCTCTGGGCCTCGGTGCAAAGCCAGACCAACATGGTCTATCACGCGGCGGGCTGGCTGGAGGGCGGGCTGATCGCCTCGCCTGAAAAGTTCATCATGGATTGCGAGATCCTGCAGATGATCCAGCGCTATTTCGAGCCTTCGATCACCGCCACGGCGGATGATGACATCGCGCTGGACGCCATCCGCGAGGTCGGCCCCGGCGGGCATTACTTCGGCTGCCAGCACACCCAGGACCGCTATGCCACGGCCTTCTATGCGCCGATGGTGTCGGACTGGCGCAATTACGAGGCCTGGCAGATCGACGGCGCGGTGTGGACGGTGGAGCGGGCGCACCGGCTGTATAAACAGATCATCGCGGAATTCGAGGCCCCCGCGATGAACGAGGATCACCGCGAGGAGTTGCAACGCTTCGTCGCGCGGCGCAAGCAAGAGGGCGGCGCACCAACCGACTTCTAGCTTGCGATTCTTCGCCTGTCGGACGGCAAAACCGCTTTCCACTTTTGCCTGACAGGCGCTGGCCCTTGCCGGGGCAGGGGCCGTGGGGCTAAGGTCGGCCAACCCTTTCGCAGGTTGCCCATGCCGTTTGTCCGCCTCATCCTGTTGTGCAGCCTGACCCTAGCCGCCTGCGGCCAGACCCCCGACCTTGGGCCAAGCCCGGTGGCCTTGGGGCCTGTGCCGGTGATCCTGCCGCTGGATCAGTTGGTGGCGCAGGCCGATGCAGGGGTGATCACGCCGCAGATCGGCGCCTCGGTCGCCGCCCGGGCCGCGGCGTTGCGGGCGCGGGCGGCGGCGATGCGCGGGGCGGTGAAAGACCCCGCCACCCGCGCCGATCTGGCCGCGGTGATCGCCCGCGGCACCGCCTGACCGCTTATCCTCGCGTTGCAAGCCGCGGCGCAAACGGCTAACACCCGCGGCGACGCCCGCCGCCGTGGCGGGCACAGGTTTGGAGATCAGTGATGGCTGCCCCCTTGCGTCTTGGTCTTGCCGGTCTTGGCACGGTTGGCATCGGCGTCGTCAAGATCGTGCAGGCCCATGCCGATCTGATCGCCGCCCGCGCCGGTCGCCCCATCGTGATCACCGCCGTCTCGGCCCGTGACCGCACGCGCAACCGCGACGCCGACCTGTCGGGCTATGCTTGGGAGGCCGACCCGGTGGCTCTGGCGCGGCGCGACGATATTGATGTGTTCATCGAGGTGATGGGCGGATCGGAAGGGGCGGCGCGGCTGGCCACCGAAGCGGCGATTGCTTCCGGAAAAGATGTGGTCACCGCCAACAAGGCGCTGCTGGCGCATCATGGCCATGCGCTGGCGCTTTCGGCCGAAGCCGCGGGTCGGGTGATCCGGTTCGAGGCGGCGGTGGCCGGCGGCATCCCGGTGATCAAGGCGCTGACCGAAGGCCTTGCCGGCAACGCCATGCGCCGGGTGATGGGGGTGATGAACGGCACCTGCAACTATATCCTGACCCGGATGCAGTCGGCGGGCCTGCCTTACGATGTGGTGTTCGAGGAAGCCCGGCAGTTGGGCTATCTGGAAGCCGACCCCAATCTGGACGTCGGTGGCATCGACGCCGGGCACAAGCTGTCGCTGCTGGCGGCCATCGCCTTTGGCACCAAGGTCAGTTTCAACGCGGTGGAACTGGAGGGCATCGGTGCGATTTCCATCGACGATATCCGCCACGCCGCCGACATGGGCTTCCGCATCAAGCTGCTGGGGGTGGCGCAGATGACCGGGCGCGGGCTGGAGCAGCGGATGACGCCGTGCCTGGTGCCCGACAGTCACCCCTTGGGCCAGTTGCAGGGCGGCACCAACATGGTGGTGCTGGAGGGCGATTCGGTGGGCCAGATCGTGCTGCGCGGCCCGGGGGCGGGCATGGGTCCAACCGCAAGTGCGGTGATGGGCGACGTGATAGACCTTGCCCGCGGCGTACGGATGCCGACCTTCGGCGTGCCCGCCACCCGCCTTGCCACCCCGATTGCCGCCCATACCGCCACCCCCGCGCCCTGGTATCTGCGCATGGTGCTGCTGGACAAACCCGGTGCGCTGGCCAAGATCGCCACGGCGCTGGGCGAGGCCGGGATCTCGATCGACCGGATGCGGCAGTATGGCCACGAGGGCGCGCAGGCGCCGGTGCTGATCGTCACCCACAAGGCCACCCGCGACGATATCAATCATGCCATGGGCCTGTTTGCTGCTACCGGCGTGCTGGTGGGCCAGCCGGTGGCGCTGCGCATCGAGGAAGTCTGACGCCGTTAGCGCGACCATCCTTGCGGCAACGGGGGGGCGCGCGTTAGGAGGGGGGCGAATCATCACACCCAAAGGACGCCCCATGACCGACGCCAAGGAATTTCTCGACCGTATGCTGTCTCTGGGCCTGGCGCGGGTGTCCGAAGCGGCAGCCCTGGCGTCGGCCCGGTTGATCGGCCATGGCGACGAGAAGGCCGCCGATCAGGCCGCCGTCAACGCCATGCGCGAACAGTTGAACCTGCTGGACATCGCCGGTGTGGTGGTGATCGGCGAGGGCGAGCGCGATGAAGCGCCGATGCTGTTCATCGGTGAAGAGGTCGGCACCGGTAATGGCCCGGCGGTGGATATAGCACTTGACCCGCTGGAAGGCACCACGCTGACCGCCAAGGACATGCCCAACGCCCTGACGGTGATCGCCATGGCGCCGCGCGGCTCGATGCTGCATGCGCCGGATGTCTACATGGAAAAGCTGGCGATCGGGCCGGGGTTTGCCAAGGACGTGGTGACGCTGGCGATGTCGCCGACCGAGCGGGTGCTGGCGCTGGCAGCGGCCAAGGGCTGCGAGGCATCGGACATCACCGTTTGTATTCTGGAACGGCCGCGCCATGAGGCGTTGATCGACGAAGTGCGCGCCACCGGGGCGGCGATCCGGCTGATCACCGATGGCGACGTGGCGGGGATCATCCATTGCGCCGAGTCGGAAGTGACCGGCATCGACATGTACATGGGCTCGGGCGGCGCACCCGAAGGCGTGCTGGCGGCAGCGGCGCTGAAATGCATGGGCGGGCAGATGTATGGCCAGCTTCTGTTCCGCAACGACGATGAACGCGCGCGGGCACGGCGGGCCGGGATCACCGATCTGGGCCGGATCTATAGCCGCGACGAGTTGGTGACCAAGGACGTGATCTTTGCCGCCACGGGCGTCACGCAAGGCTCTATTCTGGCCGGCATCCAGCGCGAACCGGGCTGGGTGACCACCGAAACCCTGCTGATGCGCTCGAAAACCGGCTCGGTGCGGCGGATGACCTACCGCAGCCCGGTGAAGTGATTTCCGCCGCTCATCCGGCGTGACCGCCGTCTTCGCTTTCTTCTCTGGAAAAATGTCCCCCGCGGAGCGTCTGTGTCGGAAGCAAGAGCCTCCGGCGGGGATATTTGCGCAAAGGAGAAAGCGATGAAAGCCCCGGAAGGGCTTGAAGAGCGGCCCGCGCTGCGGCATCTGGGGGCATGACCAATCGTGCGTTCCTGAATGTCGAGGCCTCGGCCACCGGTCGGCGCTGGGTCGGTCCTGGGACCGAGCAGGACCGGCTGGCCGAGGCGATGGCGCAGGTCACACATCTGCCGCTGGCCCTGTGTCACACGCTGGTCAAGCGCGGCGTGGCGCCGGGCGAGGCGGCGGCCTATCTTGCCCCCAGCCTGCGCGATCTGCTGCCCGACCCGCTGTCGTTGCGCGACATGGGCAAGGCCGCGGCGCGGTTCGTGCAGGCGGTGAAGGCGCGCCAGCGCATCGCGGTCTTTGCCGATTATGACGTTGACGGCGGCGCCTCGGCGGCGTTGCTGCTGGTCTGGCTGCGCGCCATGGGGCAGGGGGCGACGCTGTATATCCCCGATCGCATCGACGAGGGTTATGGCCCCAACGCCCCCGCCATGGCGGCCCTTGCGGCGGCGCATGATGTGATCATCTGCGTCGATTGCGGTACGCTTTCGCACGAGCCGATCGCTGCGGCGAAAGCGGCGGATGTGCTGGTGCTGGACCACCATCTGGGGGCAGAAACCCTGCCGCCGGCCCTTGCCGTGGTCAACCCCAACCGGCAGGACGAGGATGGCAGTCTTGGCCATCTCTGCGCCGCCTCGGTGGTGTTTCTGCTGCTGGTCGAGGCCAACCGGCAGTTGCGGGCCGAGGGCACGCCGGGGCCGGACCTGATGGCGATGCTCGATCTGGTGGCGCTGGCGACAGTGGCGGATGTGGCGCCGCTGTTGGGCGTCAACCGCGCCTTCGTGCGGCAGGGCCTGCGGGTGATGGCGCGGCGCGAACGGATCGGGCTGAAGGCGCTGGCCGATGTGGCGCGGATGGATCAGGCGCCGACGCCCTATGCGCTGGGGTTCCTGCTGGGGCCGCGGATCAATGCCGGCGGGCGGATCGGGGCGGCTGACCTCGGCGCGCGGCTGCTTGCCACCGACGACCCGCACGAGGCGGCGGCGCTGGCAGAACGGCTGGACGTGCTGAACACCGAACGCCGCGAGATCGAGGCTGCGGTGCGGGCTTCTGCTTTGGCGCAGGCCGAGGCGCGGGGCTTTGATGGCCCCTTGGTCTGGGCGGCGGGCGAAGGGTGGCATCCGGGCGTCGTCGGCATTGTGGCGGCGCGGCTGAAAGAGGGCGCCAACCGCCCCGCCGTGGTGATCGGCTTTGACGGCGACGAGGGCAAGGGCTCGGGGCGTTCGGTCTCGGGCGTCGATCTGGGGGCGGCGATTCAGCGGCTGGCCTCGGAAGGCCTGATCGGCCGGGGTGGGGGTCACAAGATGGCGGCGGGGCTAAGCCTTTCGCGCGCGCAGCTTGAACCGGCGATGGAACGGCTGGGCGCGTTGCTGGCGAAGCAGGGGGCAGGGCAGGGCGGCCCCGCCGATCTGCGCATCGACGGCTTGCTGATGCCCGGTGCCGCGACCATGGCGCTGGTCGAGCAGCTGGAGGCGGCGGGGCCTTACGGTGCCGCCAGCCCCGCGCCGCGTTTCGCCTTTGCCGATCAGGCGGTTTCGGCCCGGCGGATGGGCGAAAGCCACCTGCGGCTGAGCTTCAGCGACGGGCTGGGCGCCAGACTGGAAGCCGTGGCCTTCGGCGCCTTCGACGGCCCGTTGGGACCAATGCTGGAGAACCCCGGTGCCGCGCGGTTCCACCTCGCCGGGCGGCTGGAGATCAACAGCTATGGCGGCCGCAACAAGGTGCAACTGCGCCTGGAAGACGCCGCCCGCGCCTGACAAAAGCGGCTTTGCGCAATTTCCCTCTTGCGAGTCAGCCCTTGCCGAATTAGACACCCCCGCACCGACGTGTGGCCCGTTCGTCTATCGGTTAGGACACCAGGTTTTCAACCTGGTAAGAGGGGTTCGACTCCCCTACGGGCTGCCACTTCGATACATCTCAATTTTGGATGTTGAACAAAAACTCAAGAAAACCCGTTTCCGCAGCCCGCCGTTTTCCCGCCGGCTGGCGTTGAGTTTCTTGGCCGTGCTTCACTGCCGTTTCTTCCTGTCTCGTCCAACGGCGCTCCGGCGACGACCACAAAAAGCCTGGCCCGTTCTGACGGGACCAACTGAAACTGCGCCGTCTCGCTTCGGTTCAGCAAGGGCACGAAGCGCCATATCTGCCGCCGCAGTGGCGTCGCGGTGTTTTGCGGCCCGTCCCGGGTTCAGAACCGCTGTGTCGGCACGTCGTAAACGGCAAGGTTATGCTGCAGCGACAGGCGTCGGTGCATGTCCTCGACCGCGCGCAGGACATCCGTGGGGTGGAGCCGTCGCTTGAGACCGGAGCCGCCGCGCCCGCGATAGACCGCGTCGTTGCTGGCGGTGCTGCTTTGGGCCTCGGGCATCGGCTGCAACTCGGGCGGCGGCAGGGGCATCGGGTTGCCTTCAAGCCGGGCCTTGACTGCGGCCGCAAGATAGGCCCCGAAACCGTCGATCTGCGTCCGCACCCGCGCCACTCCCGAAGCCACCTGCCTTTGCGTGGCGTCGCGGTCGGCCAGGAGTTCCTTGGCCCGGGCGGCCAGTGCCTCGGGCCGGTCGTGGTCCACGACCGTCAAATTCATTCCAAGAAGCGCCGACAGCCCCTCGGACTTGTGGGAATTGCCGGCGGTCGGAATGACCGGCGTGTGCTGGGAAAGCGCCGCCACTGTCGTGTGATAGCGCCCGCCCACCACCAGGGCAGCCCCGCGCAGAACCGGCAGCAGCCCCCGGTAGTCCGCCACCTCGCGCGACGAGATCACCGCGCACGATCCCGGCCCCCAGGCCGCGATGGCGCTGTCGTAAAGCGCGCGGTCACCGGCGGCGGAATAGACAAAGACCGGGTTCAGCCCTTGCGCATCGGCGATGCGTTTCAGGCCCGCCAGATAGGCCCCGATGTCATATCTGGACAGTGCCGCCGACCCGGTAATGCAGAAATAGCCGGGCTTCATCGGACGTCCGGGCAGCGGCTTGTCGGCCTCGGGTGCCACAAAGGCCATGTCCGGGCACAAAAGTGCCGCGTCAAGACCCAGCGACCGGGCCAGCGCATACGAGCGGGATTCGCGCAGAGCCACCATGTCGAAGCTGCCGAAGATCGTGCCGGCCTTGATCGCCGCTGCGGGACCATCGACCACGAAGGACTGGTTGAGGCTGAACACCGGCTTGCCGTAAAGGTGGCGGGCAAGCAGCGGCAGGGTGAAGAAGTTCAACCGCCCAAACAGCCTTGAAGGGCCCATGGTGCCTTCGCCCTGAAAGAAAACCACGTCCGCGTCCCGCACCCGGTTCAGCATCGCGCCGAACCGCCTGGCTGCGAGCTTTTCCAGAAAGCGCAGATCATCTTCAGTTGGGGCAGCAGCCGTCTGGATCGCCGCAATCCGGGCCTTGTGCTTGCGCTCGATCACGTTGTCGATCCAGTGGCGTGGCGGGTAGGGCACGACCGAAAGATCCCGCAAGCCCAATGGCGAAAGATGACGGATCAGGAAGCCATGCAGCCCCCAACTGGTGGCTTGGCATCCCCAGTTTTCGCGGCCACCAGTGAAATTCAGGATAACCGCTTTCATCTTGCACCCTTGTTGCTGTCACTGGCGGGAAGCTCTGGCCGCACGGCGACGATCAGGCTTCTGCATATCAGGTCGCCGCTGACCCCTCAATGAGGCCAAAGCCGCTGCGCCGCTGTGCACGGCAGGAAACGACCGGACAATCCGCAAATCCCGCGCGGGTTGCCCATCCACCGCAAGCGGTCAGTGCTTGGCAGCCTTGCGCCAACCCGGCACCAGCGCCTCCAGCGCCGCGTCCAGCCGCGCCTTGGGCAGCAGCACCAGCATCCCCGGCGCGTCGAAGCGCAGGCGCACCTGCCCGTCGGTCACTTCGTTCGAGGTGCCGATCACCCCGCCCGGCGCAAAGCGCAGCCCCTTGATCGGCCAGCGCAGCCCGTCGCTTTCGCCGGTCACCGGCGCCAGCGGAAACAGCGACAGCCGGTCGCCGGGCCGCAAGGCCAGCGTCACCGTGGCGGGTGCGTGAAACACCACATCTTCCGGCCCGATCAACAGGCACACCCGGTCGGGACGGCGCGCCAGCACGTTCAGCACCGCAAGCTCATGGTCGATCCGTCCGCCCGCCACGCCCAAGGCCAGCACGAAGGGGGCCGCAATGCTGCGCAGCGCCTTGTCGAAATCGGTGCTCTCCTGTTCCGGCACCTCGTGCAGCCGCCCCGCCAGCGCCGCCCGGCCCTGCGGCGTCAGGCTGTCCATGTCACCGATCACCGCCTCGGGCCGCCGCCCCACCGCCAGCGCCCGGTCTGCCCCGCCATCCGCCGCCACCAGCCTTGGTGCCCGCGCCAGCGCCAGCGCCAGATCGCGCCGCCGCAAAGGTCCGCCCGCCAGCAGCGTCACCCCCTCAGAAGATTCGACAATCGGGTGATTCATGCGGATACTGTTCTCAATTAAGGCAAAGTGCCGGGCCGCGGGACATAATCAATCCTTCAAATTACCCCTATCTGTCCATGGAATTGAACACAATCAGGGGTCATCTGAAGGCCAGAGTTTGTAGAAGGCGAGCATCCGATGATCGGAGCCAGTAAAATCCTTACGGTGTCCTATGGCACTTTTTCGTGCACCCTGGAGGGGTTTGACGACCCCTTCAACACGATGAAGGCCATCGCCGAGTATTTCCGTGACCTCGCTGCCGAAGACCGCTACTTCGGGGCAGAGCCGCCGACGCCCGACGCCGCGATGCTGCACAAGATCGCCGAGCGCGAGATTCACCGCCGGGTCGAGGCCAAGATTCAGGACAATGGCGTGATCCTGCGCGCCGGGGACGATCTGGCCCCCGAAGCGCCACCGGTGCCGCGGGCCGGGCTGGGGGTTCAACCGGGTCTGGCTGCGCCGCAAACCCCGGTCTTCGAGGCACCGCCGACGCAGACCGCCCTGCCGCCAATCATGCCGGCGCCGACCCTCGCTGATCCGCAGCCGACTGCGACGGAAACCGCGATTGCCGACAGTGTGGCCGCCAAGCTTTTGCGCATCCGCAATGCTGTGGCCCAGGCCACCCCCGCCGCCGTGGCTGCCCCGGAAACCGACTATAGCGAAGACCAGCACGCCGCCGACATCGCTGAACCCGCCGATTTCGCAGACGGCGGCTTTGCGCTGGATGATCTGAAGGCCACGCCGGTTGCGCTGCCGGAAGAAGACGCCGCCCAGTTGCAGGACATGCTGGCCGCCGACGAGGCGCTGCCCGAGGAGTTCGCCGCAGAAGTGCCCGCCGAGGTCGAAGCCTTGGCCGAAGCAGACCCCGAGGTTGCCGAGGCCTTGCCCGCGCTTGCCGATCTGCCTGCCGAGGCCGCTCCGATGGCTGTGGAAGTTGAGGCTGCGCCCACCGCTGCCGACGATGACGCCGCCCTGCTGGCCAGCCTTGGTGTGCTGATGGCGCCTGCGCAGACCAGCGGCGATGCCCTGGCCGAAGCCGAGGCCCCCGCCGAATTCGCCGGTGATCTGGCCGATGCCGATTGGCCGGAAGACGATATGCCCGAAGGCAACTGGCCGGACGAAAGCTGGACTGATGCCGACCGGGATGATCTGGACGCTGACGATCTGGACGCTGACGATCTGGACGCCGAAGCCTATGCTCCCGACGATCTTGGCCCCGATCTGCCCGATCTGAACCCCGAAAACGGCATCGACCACAGCGCCGATCTGGTGGTGGCGCAGGATGTGACGACCGTCGATCTGGCCGCCGACCTGCTGCCCGGCGAAGATGCGCTTGCTGCGGAAACTGCCCCGGTCGAAGCCATGGACGAAGCCATCGCCGCCGAGGATATGGAAGATCTGGCCGCCCTTGATGCCGGCCCCGCCGAAGCCGCAGTCCCTGCCGCCCCGGTGGAGGATGCCAAACCCGAGATCTCGGAAAAGGCCCAGCGCGCCCGCGCCCGGGTGATCAAGATCCGCCGCGCCGAACCGGCAGCGCGCGTCGCTGAAGCCGCTGCACCCGCGCAACACCCCGCGCCCGAAGCCGCAGCCGACGCCGCCACCCTGTCGGCCGAGGCCGAGGCCGATCTGCAACGCGAACTCGCGGAACTGGAACGCGACCTGGCGCCGGTGGTACCAGCCCGTCCTGTGTTGCCAGCCCGTCCGGTGTCGCCGGTGCGGCCGGTGCGTCCCGCGGCCCCCGCCGACCAGTTGGACGAAACCGCCAGTGATGCCGCCGTCAACCGGCTGATCGCGCAGACCAATACCGAAATGGCAGGCCCGGAAAACCGCCGCCGCCTGTCGGCCATCGCGCATCTGAAAGCGGCGGTGATCGCCACCATCGCCGACCGCCGTGCCGGTGGTGCCCCGGCGCAGTCCGAAGACGCCCGCATGGACCCCTATCGCAGCGACCTCGGGCGGCTGGTGCGCCCGGCCGCGACGGCGGTCACCGGCGAACGTCCGGCACCGCTGGTTCTGGTGTCGGAACAACGCATCGACCGCAAACCCGAAGCCCTGGCCGCACCGCAGGCCGCCAATGACGCAGGCATTGCCCCAGTGCGGCCGCGTCGGGTCAGCGCTGGTTCCAACCTTGCCCTGCAGCAAGAGATGATCGACGACGACCTGACCGAAGAAGACGCCGAGGCCGAGGCCAATATCTTTACCGACACCAAGGGCTTTGCCGAATTTGCCGAACGTCTGGGGGCGCAGGGCCTGCCGGCGCTGCTGGAAGCCGCCGCCGCCTATACCGCCTGCGTGCAGGGGCGGCCGCATTTCAGCCGCCCGCACCTGATCCGCCAGATCAGCGCGGTTGACCCCGACGCCAGCTACAGCCGGGAAGACAGCCTGCGCGGCTTCGGCATCCTGCTGCGCTCGGGCAAGATCACCAAGATCAAGCGCGGCCAGTTCGCGCTGGCGGAAAGCTCGCACTATCTGGCCGAAGCCCGCAAGCTGCTGGGCTGAGGCAACTGCAAGGCAGATCAGGCAGAGGGGTCGTTGCCCTCTGCCTTTTGCTTTGCCGCATCGGGGTCGGGCTGGCCAACGCCGCGAAACACCGCGCGGAACGGCAGCACCCAGACGATGCCAAGCCCGACATAGACCAGCAGTTCCGCCCAGAACGGCGGGCGGTCCAGCCAGTTCACCACCGTCACCGAGGCCACCACATAAAGCGGCAGCCCGACCAGCAGGATCAACAGCGACAGCTTTCGGCGGGCGGCATAGCTGAGGCTCATCGGCAGGGCTTTCTGTGCGGGCCGCTTATCCGCCCGCCCGGGCGTCTGCGCTGAACGGCTCCAGCGAAGACGCCCGTAAAGGCGGATGAGCGGCGGTTTGGATCAGTCAACGAAGGGGTCGGTGACCAGAATGGTATCCTCGCGCTCGGGCGAGGTGGACAGCATCGCCACCGGGCACTGGATCAACTCCTCGATCCGGCGGACGTATTTGATCGCAGCCCCC
This sequence comes from Rhodobacter ferrooxidans, assembly GCF_000176015.1. Classification (GTDB taxonomy): domain Bacteria; phylum Pseudomonadota; class Alphaproteobacteria; order Rhodobacterales; family Rhodobacteraceae; genus Pseudorhodobacter_B; species Pseudorhodobacter_B ferrooxidans. The sequence continues at coordinate 112,002 of NZ_ACYY01000007.1, forward strand.
GGCAGGTCGGCCCAGCTGCGCGCTCCGGCGGTGGTTTCCGACCAGCCCGGCATTTCCTCGTAGATCGGCGTCACCCGGGCCTGCTGATCAGCGGCGGTGGGCAGATAGTCCAGCCGCACCCCGTCCAGCATGTAGCCGACGCAGATTTTCAAGGTCTCGAACCCGTCCAGCACGTCCAGCTTGGTCAGCGCGATCCCGGTGACGCCCGAGGTGGCGCAGGTCTGCCGCACCAGCACCGCGTCAAACCAGCCGCAACGCCGCTTGCGCCCGGTCACGGTGCCAAACTCATGCCCCCGCGCACCCAGCCGGTCGCCATCGGCGTCGAACAGTTCGGCCGGGAACGGGCCTTCGCCCACGCGGGTGGTATAGGCCTTCACGATGCCCAGCACGAAGTCGATCGCCGTCGGCCCCAGCCCGGTGCCGGTGGCCGCCATCCCCGCCAGGGTGTTGGACGAGGTGACAAACGGATAGGTGCCGAAATCGACATCCAGCAGCGAGCCTTGTGCGCCCTCGAACAGGATGCGCTTTCCGGCCCGCCGCGCCTCGTTCAAAATCTTCCACACCGGCTTGGCATAGGGCAGCACCTTCGGTGCCACTTCCAGCAACGCGGTTTTCAGCGCCGCGCGGTCCACCGGTTCCAGCCCCAGCCCACGGCGCAGAGCGTCGTGATGCGCCAGCAAGCGGTCCAGCCGCAGATCGAGCGTGGCCTCATCGGCCAGATCGGCCACCCGCACGGTGCGGCGGCCCACCTTGTCCTCATAGGCCGGGCCGATGCCGCGACCAGTGGTGCCGATCTTGGCCACACCCACCTGCGCCTCGCGCGCCCGGTCCAGTTCGCCATGCACCGGCAGGATCAGCGGCGTGTTCTCGGCGATGATCAGGTTGTCGGGGTTCACATCGACACCCTGGCCGCGCAGCTTTTCGATCTCGGACAGCAGCGCCCAGGGGTCCAGCACCACGCCATTGCCGATCACCGAAAGCTTGCCACCGCGCACGATGCCCGAAGGCAGCAGCGACAGCTTGTAAACCACGCCGTCGATCACCAGCGTGTGCCCGGCGTTATGCCCGCCCTGGAACCGCGCGATCACGTCGGCGCGTTCGGACAGCCAATCGACGATCTTGCCCTTACCCTCGTCGCCCCACTGGGCCCCCACGACAACGACGTTGGCCATGCTTGATCCTTTCGGCTTGTTCCCGGCGTTCAACCCGCGCCGGTATAGCCGTGGCTGCCGCCTTGCGAAACAGCTAAATCGCCGCCCGGCCGTCGCATCCACTGGACAGGGGCGCAAAGCTGATGCACCACAGGCAAAACGCCGGAGGGGCACATGGGGATCTTGCTGCGCTGGCTGGGGGCGTATCTGCTGCTGGCCGCCACCTTCAACCCGACCCAGTGGAATTTCATCCGCTGGGCTGGCACGCATTACGCCGACCAGTTGCCGCTGACCCTGCTGCTGGGGCTTTTGCTGTTCGTGGGGTTCCTGATCTACTTCGAGGCCACCATCCGCTCGATCGGCCGGTTCGGCATGCTGCTGATCGTGGCCATCTTCGGGCTGTCGATCTGGGTGCTGATCGACTGGGGCGTGCTGGCGCTCGACAACCGGGATCAGAACGTCTGGCTGGGGCTGCTGGCGCTGTCGCTGGTGCTGGGGGTGGGCTTGTCGTGGAGCATCGTGCGGCAGCGGCTGTCGGGGCAGGCCTCGGTGGATGATGTCGAGGATTAGGCGGTGATCCGCTACATCACCCTTGGCACCAACGATCTGCCCCGCGCCATCCGGTTCTACGATGCCGCACTGGCGCCGCTGGGTCTTTGCCGCCTTGTGACCGAGGCGGGCGAGGCGGGCTATGGGCCGCCGGGCGGGATGGCGCGGCTGTGGATCACCCGGCCGTTCGATGGCAAGCCCGCCACCGCAGGCAACGGCTCGATGCCCGCGTTGACCGCCCCCAGCCGGGCGGCGGTGGATGATTTTCATGCCGCCGGGCTGGCGCAGGGCGGGTTTGATGAAGGCGCGCCGGGTCTGCGCCCCTACGGGCCCGATTTCTACGCCGCCTATCTGCGCGATCCCGATGGCAACAAGCTGTCGGCGGTCTGCGGGGCCGCATGACCCCGGCGCGTCTGTGGTCGGTGGTGCCTGCCGTCCTTGCCCTGAGCCTGATGCTGCTGGCGGCGTTGCTGACGGGCGTTCGGGCCTATCCGGCGCTGACGGCGGCGGTCTGCCCCGGCTGCTATGGGCTGCAACGCGCCGCCCCGGGGCTTTATGTCGAACGCAGCATGACGCCGGAGGACCGCGCCCGGCTGATCGCTGATGTGACGGCGGCGCGGGCGCATCTGGGGGCGGTGTTCCACGATGCCGGGCCGCGGGCGCGGCTGCTGGCCTGCGCCACCGAGGCTTGCAACCGCCGTCTGGGCGGGCGTCCGGGGGCAAGCGGCGCGCTGGCGGAAACCCTGTCCACCAGGCTCGGCTCGGTGGTGCGGCTGGCGCCGCGCGGCCAAAGCCGCATCATTGTGACCCACGAGTTGGCGCATGTGGTGCTGGCACAGCGCAACGCCACGACCCGGGTGATCACCGGCGGTTTGCCCGCCTGGGTCAACGAGGGGCTGGCGGTGATCCTGTCGGATGACCCGCGCTATCTGCGCCCGGGGTCCACGCCTGCGCAACGCTGCACCGCCCAGCCGCGGCCGGACCTGCCCGCCAGCCCGCACGACTGGAGCCGCCGCGCCGGGGCCGATACCGCGATTTATGCCGAAGCGGCCTGTGCCATGCTGATCTGGCTTGACGGCCATGGCGGGCTGGCGGGTCTGCCGGAAAACCTGCCCAGCCTGCCGGGGCTGGCACGGCGCTGACCAAGGCCGGGCCAGGCATGGTGCGGCCTGATGTCTCGCCTCGGGGCTGGCAGCGCACCCGCCGGGTCGGCACCGGTCCCGCCAAGGATCGAAGCCCTTGCGGGCGGCAGCACATCCGCCTAGATAGGCCCGGCAACATCCTGAAAGCCCGCGCCATGGAAAACGTCGTCCTTACCGTCCACCTGATCCTGGCGCTTTTGCTGATCGGCGTGGTGCTGCTGCAACGCTCGGAGGGCGGCGGTCTGGGCATGGGCGGCGGTGGCGGCGCGATGTCGGGGCGGGCGGCGGCAACGGCGCTGACCCGGCTGACCTGGATCTTTGCCGTGGCCTTCATCGGCACCTCGGTGGCGCTGACCATCATTGCCGCCAAGAACTCGGCCGGCTCTTCGGTGATCGACCAGATCGGCGGCACCGCTCCGGCGCCGAAGGCGCCCGACGCGCCGCTGGGTGGCGGCAGCCTGTTGCCCCCTGCGCCGACCGATGCGCCGTTGACCCCGCCAAGGGCCGACGCCCCGGCCGCAACCGACGCCCCGGCCGCCGACGCCCCGGCCGCCGACGCCCCGGCCGCCGAAGCACCGGCCGCCGAAGCACCGGCCGCCGAAGCACCGGCACCCGTGGTCGATCCGGTTGCACCGGCGGCACCCGTAGCCCCCAGCAACTAGGCCGCGACCACTATCCTTTGTCCGCCCAGCCCGGGTTTTGACAGCATCTTGCGGTCCGGTTGCGTATTGCCTGACTTTCGGCTATCTCTCAATTCCCGTGATGCTGCGATTCCCGACAGGCGAATCACAGCCGATTAACCAGAGTTTCACGGGGGTTCCTTCCGCATGGCACGTTACGTTTTCATCACCGGCGGCGTGGTTTCCTCGCTTGGCAAGGGGCTGGCCTCGGCGGCCCTGGGCGCACTGTTGCAGGCCCGCGGCTTCTCGGTGCGGCTGCGCAAGCTGGACCCCTACCTGAACGTCGATCCCGGCACCATGAGCCCGTTCGAGCATGGCGAGGTGTTCGTCACCGACGATGGCGCCGAGACCGACCTTGACCTTGGCCACTATGAACGCTTCACCGGCGTTTCGGCGCGCAAGACCGATAGCGTGTCCTCGGGGCGGATCTATTCCAACGTGCTGGAAAAGGAACGCCGCGGCGACTATCTGGGCAAGACCATCCAGGTGATTCCGCACGTCACCAACGAAATCAAGGACTTCCTGAAGATCGGGGATTCAGAGGTCGATTTCATGCTGTGCGAGATCGGCGGCACGGTGGGCGATATCGAGGGCCTGCCATTCTTCGAGGCGATCCGCCAGTTCGGCCAGGACCGCCCGCGTGGCCAATGCATCTTCATGCACCTGACGCTGCTGCCCTACCTTGCGGCCTCGGGCGAGCTGAAAACCAAGCCGACGCAACATTCGGTCAAGGAACTGCGCTCGATCGGCCTGCAACCCGATGTGCTGGTCTGCCGGTCGGAACACCCGATCCCGGAAAAGGAAATCGCCAAGATCGCCCTGTTCTGCAACGTCCGCAAGGAAGCGGTGATCCCGGCCTATGACCTGAAAACCATCTACGAGGCGCCGCTGGCCTATCACCGCGCCGGGCTTGATCAGGCGGTGCTGGACGCATTCGGCATCTCGCCCGCGCCCCGGCCCAACCTCGAGCGCTGGACCGACGTGATGGACCGCCTGACCCATGCCGAGGGCGAGGTGCGGGTGGCGATCGTCGGCAAATACACCCAGTTGGAAGACGCCTACAAATCCATCGCAGAAGCCCTGACCCATGGCGGCATGGCCAACCGCACCCGGGTGCGCGCCGAATGGATCGACGCCGAAATCTTCGAACGCGAAGACCCCGCGCCCTATCTGGAGCCGTTCCACGCCATTCTGGTGCCCGGCGGCTTTGGCGAGCGCGGCACCGAGGGCAAGATCAAGGCCGCGCAATACGCCCGCGAAAAGCGCATCCCCTACCTGGGCATCTGCCTCGGCATGCAGATGGCGGTGATCGAGGCGGCGCGGAACCTGGCGGGCATCACCACCGCCGGTTCCGAGGAGTTCGACCACGAAACCGGCAAGAAGCGTTTCGTGCCCGTGGTTTACCACCTGAAGGAATGGGTGCAGGGCAACCATGTGGTGGCGCGCAAACAGGGCGACGACAAGGGCGGCACCATGCGGCTGGGCGCCTATACCGCCAACCTGCTGCCCGGCTCGAAGGTGGCGCAGATCTACGGCAGCACCCAGATCGAGGAACGCCACCGCCACCGCTACGAGGTCGATATCCAGTATCGCGCGCAACTGGAGGCCTGTGGCCTGATCTTCTCGGGCATGAGCCCCGACGGCCGCCTGCCCGAGATCGTCGAGGTCCGCGACCACCCGTGGTTCATCGGCGTGCAGTTCCACCCCGAGCTGAAAAGCAAGCCCTTCGCGCCGCATCCGCTGTTTGCCGATTTCGTGCGGGCGGCGGTCGAAGGGGCGCGGTTGGTCTGACCCTGAACCTGCGGCGGGTGCCCGACCCTGGCACCGCCGCGCCAGGACGACTGCTTTATCTGGATACGACTGTCATTTGATGCCTCGCTCGCAGCCAATTCCGGTGTCGGTGCAGGCCAGATGCCGCCCGTTCCCGGGTTCGGGCGCTGGGGGGGCCGCCCATGGCCGTTGCGTGATCCTGGGCCTGTGCGCGGGTTCAGATCAGGTCGTGACGCGCCAGTCCTGACCTACCGAAGATAGGCTGCCTGAAAGGCGCGCATCACCTCGTTGACCGCGGCAGGCTTTGGATGGCGCAGATCGTCCTCGTAGGGATCGGGCAGGAAGGCCGTGATCATCTCGTAGGACGGGAAGTAGAACAGGCGTTCGTCGTCCTCGTGGGCACGCATCAACTCGTCGATTGCCATGCGCAGGCTGGCCTTCGATACGGCGTTGGCGGTGATGCAGGAGACGGGGCGGAAGGTGGCGGCAAGCGGCACCGGTGACAGTGTCAGCACGATTGTTGCCTCTGGGCGGTGGGCGCGGATCAACTCGCGCACCCGTTCCAGATTTTCCAGATTCTCGGCCACGCCGATCACGCGGAAGCCGTGACGGGTGTCGTCAAAGCTGTCTTTCGGGACGCCTTTCCAGAACGGCGCGCCGGTTTCCTTGTCGTACCAGATTTCCGAAAGACCGAGGGTCAGGATGAAGACCTCGGTTTCTTCAAAGATGCGGTGGGTTTCCTTGCGAACCGTTTCCGAGACCTCAAGCTCGACGCCGGCCTTGTCGTGCCACTGGCCGGCAGCCGCGGCAGCCCCGGCCAGGGCCCATTCGAATTGCTGGCGCAGGGCGGCGGTGTTCACGATGCCTTCGCCCGAGCGCACGATGTGCGAGTCGATCCGCAGGTTGCGACCGAAGACGTTGTAGCCTTCCTTGGCCAGAAACTTGGTGACATGGGCGGCAAAACAACTGCCGAACGCGGCGATATAGGTGTTCTTGTCAATGAACGGCGCGGGCGGCAACCAGCCCTTGCCGACATGATTTGCGAAGGCATCGGGTTCGGCCAGGCTGGCGCGGACAGGGTGGAAATTGGTGTGCTTGCCGCGATACCAGGAACGATGGGCGCGGCGCGTCTCGCCGCTCATCTCGTAGTACACCATGTTCTCGCGCTGCTTGTCACCGGGTTGGACAATGAAGCGGCTTCCGCCCTTGTGTTTGAATAACTTTCGGAAAATACCCTTCATTGCCGTCCAACTACACCTTTCTCGGGTCTTTCAGCGCCACTTTCACGGCAACGTCGCAGCACATTGCCGTGCATGATCCGATGCTCGAAGCCGGGGGCGCATTACCTCTTCGGGCGGACCTCTACAAGTATGGCCAAGACCATGGTGGCGGTCAATGCAAAGACGGCAGCGGCGGTCGGCACAGCCGGGCGACAGGGCGCGCGGGCGTCCTGCCGTCAGCCATTCCCGTAAAGCGCGCGCAAGACCCCGGCACCAAGCGTCACGGGCTTTCCCGCCGCCACGGCGTCTTCATATTGCCGCCGGAAAGTGAGGCGTTCCACCTCGGGGTTGTGCTTGCCGTTGCGTCTTGACCACGCCAGCGCGTCGGCATCAACCTTGACCCGATCATTGTAGGCGTCGATGTATTTCGTGGTGAAGAAGGTGAACCCGACCACATGCAAGCGTTTCGGATTGGCCTCCAGCAGATAGCGCAGGGTGACAAAGCCCAGCGTCGGCTTGACCGGTGTGATCGAGGCGGCGGCCCGGCGCACAAGGCCCGGGCCCAGCACGTAAATCTCGACATCCAGACCCATGCGCCAGATGCCGACCACCTTTCGCACAAGCCGCAGGATTTCGTGCCAATGCGACAGCACGAACACCACCACGCGGGTGCCACAGCGTTCGGCGCTTGTCTGGTCCAGACGCCCCGCCAGCGACTTGGCCGAGTTCGGCTGCTGATTGCGGATGTAAAGGTTATGGGTGAAATAGGGCGCACCGCGATAGGTGATCGGCGTGTTGATCGAGTTGTTCATGCGGGCCACGAAGTCGAATTCGGCAAGATCGACCCCCTCAAGTTCCTCGGTCACTGTCGCTGCCGGACCAATGAGGATCACCGACTTTCCGTGCAGATCAGGCCCGCCGAACCGCGGCCAGCGGGGAAACATGCGGCGCTTGCGTTCGGGCATTGCAGGTCTCCAGCTGTCGCATATGCACAGCAACTTTCGCACCAAGGCGTATTCGCGATGCGGATGCTATCGGCTGGGTCAGCGATATTCAAGCCGGGCTGGCAAGCCGGGCTGGGGCGCGGCAAAACCGCTTGCCGCGCCGGGCTCCGGCGGCGAGGGGTGCCGCCGGTTCACTCGTTACGCGCGATCAGTGCCGCAAACAGCGCCCACCGCAAGGCGACCATAGTGAACCTGCACAAGCGAACAATTGGGGAGGTTTCCCCAGTGACCGAACGCCGCAGCCTAGGGGTCGATCAGCCGCAGCGTCAGCGCCTTGGCCACTGCCTGATCGCGGGTGCGCGCCCGCAGTTTGCCGCGGGCCGAGACGATGTATTTGTCCACCGTGCGATAGCCGATGCCCAGCGTCTCGGCGATCTGGTCGGGGCGCAGCCCGGCGGCAAGCCAACTCAGGCAATCCACCTCGCGCGGTGTCAGCCCGATCAGCATCGGCAGGTGATCGCGGCGCACTTGCGCATCCAGCAGCGCCGTGATCGCCTGCAACTTCGGGCCATGGTCCGACCAGTGCCGGGTGAAGGTTTCCGCCGGCATCTGGTGCATGGTCATGCCGATGCCGGACACGCAGCCCGGTTCGAAACTGCAGGTGGTGGTGACGCCGATGCGAAAGCCCATCTCCTGCTCGGCCAGCGCGCGGCGCCGTTCTTCAGGCTCGGCATTGTCCCATAGCGACTCGTCATGCCAGACCGTCGTCAGGCCGCTTTGCACCACCCGGCGCACTGTCAGGTCGTTGCGGAAACCCTGTTTTTGCAGGAATTCGTTGAACGGGGCTCCGGGATAGCGGAAGACGGCGAAATCGAACTCGGTCAGGTCACTGGCCAGCGCTGCCCGGCGCGAGGTGGTCACGGCATAGCAGATTCCGGTGACGCCGTAACGCGCGAGGGCGTCCAGACCCAGTTGCCATAACCGGTCCGTCGAGGTGGCGGCACGCAGGCCTTCCGACAATCCGACCAGTTCCGCCTGCATCACACACCCTCCACCCACAAGGGTGCAGGTTAGCAGTTCGGCACGTTCACCGCCAAGCCACCCAGCGAGGTTTCCTTGTATTTCTCGTGCATGTCGTGGCCGGTCTGCCGCATGGTCTCGATACAGGCATCCAGACTGACCAGATGCACGCCGTCGCCACGCAACGCCAGACTGGCGGCAGAGATCGCCTTGATGGCCCCCAGGCCGTTGCGCTCGATGCAGGGCACCTGCACCAGACCGCGCACCGGGTCGCAGGTCATGCCCAGATGATGCTCCAGCGCGATCTCGGCGGCGTTTTCCACCTGCGCGGGGGTGCCCCCCAGCACCGCAGCCAACCCCGCCGCAGCCATGGCGGCCGCCGAGCCGACCTCGGCCTGACAGCCACATTCCGCACCGGAAATCGAGGCGTTGTGCTTGACGATGCCGCCGATGGCCGCCGCGGTCAGCAAAAACTCACCCACCCGGCTGGCAGACGCCCCCGGCACATGGTCCAGATAATAGCGGATCACCGCCGGCACCACGCCCGCCGCGCCATTGGTCGGCGCCGTCACCACCTGACCCCCGGCGGCGTTTTCCTCGTTCACCGCCATGGCATAAAGGCTCATCCAGTCGTTGATGGTGTGCGGCGCGGTCATGTTCAGCCCGCGCTCGGCCAGCAGCGCCTCGTGGATGCCACGCGCCCGGCGGCGCACCTTCAGCCCACCGGGCAGGATGCCGCTGCCCGCCATGCCACGGTCGATGCAGTCGCGCATCACCGCCCAGATCCGTTCCATGCCGCGGTCCAGATCGGCGGCAGAGTGGAATTTCAACTCGTTGGCCCGCTTCATCGCGGCGATGGAAAGCCCCGAGGCCGCCGCCATCCGCAGCATCGCCTCGGCGGTCTCGAACGGATAGGGCACGGCGGCAGGGGCGTTGGCCTTGGCCCCCCGCGCCTCGATCAGCTCGGCGGCGGTCAGCACGAAGCCACCACCGATGGAGTAATAGGTTTCCTGCAGGATCACGTCGCCCTGCGCATCGGTGGCACGCAGGATCATGCCATTGGCATGGCCGGGCAGGGCGGGGCCGAAATCGAACAGCAGGTCCGCCGCCGGGTCAAAGCGCAGCGCCGGCAGGCCGGGCGGCTGGATGGTCCGGCTGGTGCGGATCGCTACCAGCGCCGCCTCGGCCGCCTCGGCGTCATAAGTGGCAGGCTCGAACCCGGCCAAGCCGAGAATGGTGGCGCGGTCGGTCGCGTGCCCCACCCCGGTGAAGGCGAGGCTGCCATGCAGGCTGGCCCGCAGCCCTGCCGCGTGAAACGGGCTGGCGCGCAGGGTTGCCAGAAACCGCGCCGCCGCCACCATCGGCCCCATGGTATGGCTGGAGGACGGGCCGACGCCGATCTTGAACATGTCGAAAACGGAAAGGAACATCGCGGCTTTCTAACAATGCGCCGCCCCCCGAAGGGCAGGCGGGCTTACAGGGCGCTGCCCTCGGATGGGCAGGCAGGATCGGGTTCACTGAATGGAGTGCGGCCAAGCCCTTCGGCAAGGGCCGCCCGCAACGCCGCCGGTCGCGCCTCAAGATCACGGGCCAAAGCGGCGAGGGCCGGGAAATCGGTGACGCGGAACCAACGCCGCTGCCCCTCGGGATACAACACCGCCCAACGCATCAACACCGCAAGATAAGCGCTCAGCACCGAGGGCGCCGCGAATAACGCAGGGTCCGCCGCCACCGCCACGTCAAGTAACCCGAAATGCCGCAGCATCCGCGCCACGATGATGTCGTGATGCCCTGCCTCGGCACCTTCGGGCACATAGTTTTCGGGATAGAACAACTGTCGCAAATCCGCATGCGCGGTGTTGGACAGAAAGAACAACCACTTCAGAAAATCGCCGCGCGCCTCCGCATCCGGCGCCACCCCCAAACCGCCGCCAAACCGGTCCGCCAGCCACAACAAGATCGCCCCGGTCTCGAACACCACCCCCTGCGAGGTTTCCAAAGCCGGGATCAACCCGACCGGGTTCAGCCGCCGGTAAGCCGCACTGTCCTGCGCCCGCACTTCGCGGTCCACCAAGGCCGCCCGATATGGCGCCCCCGCCTCCTCCAGCGCCAGCCGCACGATCAGCGAGGCATTGTCCGGCGCATAGTGCAAAACCAACATCGCGGCTCTCCTTTGCCCCACTATCCCGCAAGTCCCGGCCCGCGCCCTACCAGAAAGCGACATTTCCCCACCCGAAACGCCGCCCCACATTCACCTCTGAACAAATATCCCCCGCGGAGCGTCCGCCCGCCCCGCCATACCGCTGCTTCAAGGAAACCGCAGATCGCCGCTACCCACCCCCGGCACCGCCCAGAATTCCACCGCCCCCTCGGGAAGCGTTGCCAGCACCCGGTCCAGATCCAGCGCCAACACCTGCCCGCGCACCGCCCGCGCCACAGCCTCGATGCAGTTGCCGGGCGTCAGATTGTGATGCGGCCGCACCGCCTGCGCCTCGGCGGTCAGGGCGGCACGGTCGGCGAACGGCAGCACCAGCGCCGACACATCCCAATGCGCCAGAAAGATTGCCCGCAGCACGCAAGGCAGCACATCGGCGAAGGCCAGGGCCTGCGGCACCGACAGACGGCGGCGGAACACCTGGAACACCGCATCGGTGGCGGTGTAGGTGGCATTGTCGCTGCTCAGGTTCAGCCCGTCGCGGGCCGCTGCCAGAAAGGCCGCAAACTCGGTGCTGGCGTGGCGGTAGGTGTAGGGCATCGGCATCCATACAGCCTTTCAACAATCGCGCGCGACGGAACCCGCGCCCAAGAGTTTTAAGTAAAACTCTTGGCAAAATTCTTGCAAGAATTTTGGCTCCCGCCCCCCACCGCCGGGTGCAATTCCTGCTCGCACGCCTGCCCGCCTTTGCCTATAAGCAAGGTGCAGCCACAGGAGACCCCCATGCCCGCCGAGCTTTCGCCCATCGACAAGGCCAAATTCGTGGCCGCCAAACGCGCCGTCGAATTCGTCGAAACCGGCATGAAGCTGGGGCTTGGCACCGGCTCGACCGCGGCCTGGATGGTGCGCTGCCTGGCCGAACGCATCCGCGAGGAAGGCTTGCGGGTCACCGGGGTGCCGACCTCCAGCCGCACGGCGGAACTGGCGCGGTCCTTGGGCGTGCCGATCATGTCGCTGGACGAGGCGAAGTGGCTGGATCTCACCATCGACGGCGCCGACGAGATCGACCCCAACCTGAACCTGATCAAGGGTGGCGGGGCGGCACTGTTGCAGGAAAAGATCGTGGCCACGGCCTCGGACCAGATGATCGTGATCGCCGATGCCGCCAAGGAAGTCGGCTGCCTTGGCGCCTTCCCCTTGCCGGTCGAGGTGATCCCGTTCGGCTGGCAGACCACCAAGGCGCTGCTGGAGGAAACCCTGGTCAGCATGGACGTGCTGAACCGCGACTGCACTTTGCGGATGAACGGCGACCGGCCGCTGCTGACCGACGAGGCCAATTACATCGTCGATCTGCATCTGAAGCGCATCGGCAACCCGCGGCAACTGGCGCTGGTGTTGAACCAGATCCCCGGCGTGGTGGAGAACGGGCTGTTCATCGACATCTGCGACATCGTGGTGATCGGCAATGGCGATGGTCGCGTCACGGTGCGCGACATCAACGCCGGTTCCAGTTCCGACGAGCGGGTGGAATTTGCCGCCTCCGACAACATCTTCGCCGATCTCGGGGACTGATTGCATGGCATTCGACTATGATCTGTTCGTCATCGGCGGCGGCTCGGGTGGCGTGCGGGCGGCGCGCATCGCTGCAGCCGAGGGCGGGGCGAAGGTGGCGCTGGCCGAGGAAAGCCGGATGGGCGGCACCTGCGTCATCCGCGGCTGCGTGCCGAAAAAGCTGATGGTCTATGCTTCCAGCTACCCCGATGCCATCGCCGATGCCCGGGCTTACGGCTGGGAGGTGACGGCGGGCGGGTTTGACTGGCTGCGGTTCCGCACCGCGCTACGGGCGGAACTGGACCGGCTGGAGGCGGCCTACCGGGGCAACCTGCAACGCGCCGGGGTGGTGGTGCATGACGCCCGCGCCGTGGTGGAGGAACCGCATGTGGTGCGGCTGGCCACCGGGCAACGCTTTACCGCGCGGCATATCCTGATCGCCACTGGCGGGCGGCCGTTCATCCCCGACATTCCGGGGGCGGAGCTGGCGGTCACCTCGAACGAGATCTTCGATCTGCCGGAACTGCCGAAAAGGGCGCTGGTGGTGGGCGGCGGCTATATCGCCTCGGAATTCGCCGGTATCCTGAACGGGCTGGGGGTCAAGGTCACGCAATGCTATCGCGGCCCGCAGATCCTGCGCGGGTTTGACAACGAGGCGCGGGATATGGTGGCGGCGGCGATGGCGGCCAGCGGCATCGACATCCGCACCGATACCGATGTGCTGGGGCTGGAACAGGGGCCGGGCGGCCTTCTGGTGCAGACCGGGCATGGCACCTGCGAGGTCGATCTGGTGCTTTATGCCACTGGCCGGGTGCCCAACACCGCCGGGCTGGGCTTGGCGGCGCTGGGGGTGCAAATGGCACCTTCGGGGGCGGTGCAGGTCGATGGCTACAGCCAGACCGCGGTGCCCTCGATCTTTGCGGTGGGCGATGTGACCGACCGGGTCAACCTGACCCCGGTGGCGATCCGCGAGGGCCATGCCTTTGCCGACACCGTGTTCAAGGGCCAGCCCTGGCAGGCCGATCACGATCTGGTGGCCAGTGCGGTTTTCACCCGGCCCGAGTTCGGCACCGTGGGGCTGACCGAGGAAGTCGCTGCGGCGCAGGAGCCGATCGAGGTTTACGCCGCCAGCTTTCGCCCGATGCAGAGCTTGTTGGCCGGGCGTCCCGACAAGGCGCTGACCAAGCTGATCGTTTCGCAGGCAACTGGCAAGGTTCTGGGCTGCCATATCGTCGGTCCGGGCGCGGCAGAGATGATCCAGTTGGCCGCTGTGGCGATCAAGATGGGCGCCACCAAGGACGATTTCGACCGCACGGTGGCGGTGCATCCGACGCTGGCCGAGGAATTGGTGACCATGCGCAATCCGGTGCGGAAATCTTGAAATTCGCGGCGGAATGACCAGTTAGCACATGACGGAATATAAGGAACAGTTTTGATGGCAGGTAGTGGCGGGCCTTGGGGCAGCGGTGGCAATGGCGGCGATGACCGCGAGGGCCGCGATAACCGGGGCAATGATGGGCGGGGCAACGACGGGCGGGGCGGGCGCAAGCCCTCGGGCGGCGAGGGGCCGCAGATCCCCGAGATCGACCAGATCATGAAAAAGGGCCAGGAGCAGTTGCGCGTGCTGATGGGCGGGCGTGGCCGCATCGGCAATGGCGGCGGCGGCGGCACGGGCGGTAGCCCGATGGCCCCGCTGTTCACCCGCAAGGGGCTGCTTTTGGGCCTGCTGGCGGCTGCGGGCCTGTGGTCTTTCGCCTCTTTCTACACCGTCAAGCCCGAGGAACGCTCGGTCGAGCTGTTTCTGGGCAAGTTTTCGGCAGTGGGCAATCCGGGCCTGAACTTCGCCGCCTGGCCGTTCACCAAGGCCGAAATCGTGCAGGTGACCGGCGAGCGGCAGACCGACATCGGCACCGGCCGCAACGGCGACACCGACACCGGGCTGATGCTGACCCGCGACCAGAACATCGTCGATATCGAGTTTCAGGTGGTCTGGAACGTCTCGGACCCGGCGAAATTCCTGTTCAACCTGGCCGACCCCACCGACACGATCCGTGCCGTGGCGGAAAGTGCCATGCGTGACATCATCGCCCGTTCCGAACTGTCGCCGGTGCTGAACCGCGACCGCGGCGTCATCGCCTCGGACCTGCGCACCGCCATTCAGGGCACGCTGGACAGCTATCAGTCGGGCATAGCCGTGGTGCGGGTGAACTTTGACCGCGCCGACCCGCCGCGCGAGGTGATCGACAGTTTCCGCGAAGTGCAGGCGGCACAGCAGGAACGCGACAAGCTGGAAAAGCAGGCCGATGCCTATGCCAACCAGGTGACGGCAGGCGCACGCGGCGAGGCGGCACGGCTGACCGAACAGGCCGAGGCCTATCGCGCCGAGGTGGTCAACAACGCCGAGGGCGAGGCCAGCCGCTTTGAGGCGGTCTATGAGGAATACATCAAGGCACCCGAGGTGACGCGGCGGCGGATGTATCTGGAAACCATGGAAAAAGTGCTGGGTGACATGAACAAGGTGATCCTTGATGGCGTCTCGGGCGGGGCTGCGGGGCAGGGCGTCGTGCCGTTCCTGCCGCTGAACGAGCTGAACCGCATGGCGCCTGCCGCTGCGGCCACCGTGGGGAGCAACTGAGATGAACAGAAGTTCGATCATCCTGCCGATTCTGGTGATTGCCGGTGTGCTGGCAATCTCGTCGGTGTTCATCGTCGATGAGCGCGAAAAGGTGCTGGTGCTGCAATTCGGTCAGGTCAAGGCGGTGAAGGAAGACCCCGGTCTGGGCTTCAAGATCCCGCTGATCCAGGAAGTGGTGCGTTACGATGGCCGCATCCTCAGCCTGCCGACGCAGCCTTTGGAAGTGACGCCGCTGGACGACCGCCGGCTGGTGGTGGACGCCTTTGCCCGCTGGCAGATCACCGATCTGACCGCCTTCCGCGAGGCGGTGGGGGCGGGCGGCATCGAGGCGGGGCAAGTGCGGCTTGACCGCATCATCAACGCCGCCATCCGCGAGGTGCTGGGCACCGTGCCGTCGCAGCGGGTGCTGTCGGAAGACCGCACCGGCCTGATGAACCAGATCCGCGACATCGCCAAGCGCGAGGCGGCGGCGCTGGGGGTTGACGTCATCGACGTGCGGCTGACCCGCACCGACCTGCCCGAGCAGAACCTGGCCGCCACCTATGCGCGGATGCGGGCCGAACGCGAACGCGAGGCGGCCGACGAGATCGCCCGCGGCGGCGAGGCGGCGCAACGGGTGCGCGCCTCTGCCGACCGCACGGTGGTCGAGTTGGTGTCGCAAGCCCGCAAGGAGGCCGAAGTGGTGCGCGGCGAGGCGGATGCGAAACGCAACGCCATCTATGCCGATGCCTTTGGCCGCGATCCCGAATTCTTCGCCTTCACCCGCTCGCTGACCAGTTACGAACGGGCGCTGAAGGGGGGCAATTCGTCGATCGTGATGCAACCCGACAGCCAGTTCTTCGACTATCTGCGCAGCGATCAGCCGCCGGTTGCCCCGGCCCCGCCGACACTGCCATGAGCATGATCCTGCTGGCCCTCGGGCTGGTTCTGGTGGTGGAGGGGCTGGCGTTCGCGCTGGCCCCTTCGCGTATCGACGATCTGGTGACGCTGATCGCCGCGATGTCGCGCGACCGCCGCCGCGCCTTGGGTTTGCTGGCGCTGGCGCTGGGGGTCACATTGATTTGGCTTGCCCGCTGGCTTGGCGCCTGAAACAGTGACAAGGCAGGAAAAGCTGTTCACATCCATTTGACGACCCGCGACAGGGATTGCATTGCATTGCCGCGTGCCCAGATGATGATGCAGCGCAGACGGCCCCGCCTTCGCGGCGGCCTCGGTTCAGGGAAATGAAAAGGAGTTCGGTGTGCAGTCCAACGCCATGACAATCGCGAAAACCGCCGATGCAGCCCCGGTGCGCCGCACCGGGCTGTTTCTGGCCCTGACGCTGGGGATCGGGCTGGCCCTGGCGCAGGTATCGCAGGCCGTTGCCCAGACCATGCCCGACAGCTTTGCCGATCTGGCTGAAAAGATCAGCCCTTCGGTGGTCAACATCACCACTTCGTCGGTGGTGGCAGGCGGCATGGGCGACGGGCCGACGCTGCCCGACGGTTCGCCGTTCCAGGATTTCTTCAAGGATTTCATGGACCGCAACGGCAATGGCGGCCCCGCCGAGCCGCGCCGCTCCGAAGCGCTGGGGTCGGGTTTCGTGGTGTCGGAGGACGGGTTCATCGTCACCAACAACCACGTCATCGAAGGCGCCGATGACATCGAGATCGAGTTTTTCAGTGGCGACCGGCTGAAGGCCAAGCTGGTCGGCACCGACACCAAGACCGACATCGCGCTCTTGAAGGTGGAAAGCGACAAACCGCTGCCCTTCGTGACCTTTGGCGACAGCGACCTGATGCGGGTCGGTGACTGGGTGGTGGCGATGGGCAACCCGCTGGGGCAGGGCTTCTCGGTCTCGGCCGGCATCGTGTCGGCGCGCAACCGGGCAATTTCCGGCGCGTTTGACGATTTCATCCAGACCGACGCCGCAATCAACCGCGGCAACTCGGGCGGGCCGCTGTTCAACATGGACGGTCAGGTGGTGGGCGTGAACACCGCCATCATGTCGCCCAACGGCGGCTCGATCGGCATCGGTTTCTCGATGGCCTCGAACGTGGTGTCGGATGTGGTCGATCAGTTGCGCGAGTTCGGTGAAACCCGCCGCGGCTGGCTGGGCGTGCGCATCCAGGACGTGACGCCGGATGTGGCCGAGGCGATGGGGCTGACCGCCTCGAAAGGCGCGCTGATCACCGATGTGCCCGATGGGCCGGCCAAGGATGCGGGCATGCTGTCGGGCGACGTGATCGTCACCTTTGACGGCAAGGAAGTGGCCGACACCCGCGATCTGGTGCGCCGCGTTGCCGGTGCGCCGGTGGGGCAGGCGGTGTCGGTGGTGGTGCTGCGTGAAGGCGCATCGCAGACCCTGTCGGTGACGCTGGGCCGCCGTGAAACCGCCGAGGGCGAAGAGACCGTCACCCCCGCGGCCACCCCGGCCGAACCGGCCAAGGGCGAGTTGCTGGGACTGACGGTGGCCGAACTGTCGCCGTCGGATGCCGAAGGTCTGGGCCTGCCAAAGGGCAGCGAAGGGTTGGTGATCACCGATGTCGATGTGAACGCCGAGGCTTATGAAAAGGGTCTGCGTCAGGGCGACCTGATCACCGAGGCCGGCCAGCAGAAGGTGCTGAAGGTGCAGGATCTGAAAGACCGGGTGACCGAGGCCAAGGATGCCGGGCGCAAATCCTTGCTGCTGCTGATCCGCCGCGATGGTGATCCGCGCTTCGTGGCGCTGTCGCTGGAATAACCGGTCCGTCCGGGCGCATTGCCGGGGCGGCGGGGCAACCTGCCGCCCCTTTGCGTTCAGCCGATCTCGCGCAAAAGACGGCTGCGGAACGCCTCGACCCATTCGGCACCCTCGTCGGCCAGGATGCGGCCGGTTCGGTCGGAAGGGCTACTCCATTTCCGGAAACATAGAGATCACCTCGCCCCCGCCTGCGGTTTCGCGCCACCGCACGCCATACACGAAGCCAGCTCGCCCCTGAAACAACTGCGTGACCAGGATGAAACGCGCATCGTCCTTCGCCAGGATCAGATCAAACAGCAGTGATTCATCGGGCGGTCTTTTCCCGTCGGGCAAAGCCAGAAGGCAACGATCTTCGTCTTTGCAGGTTATGACACCGGCGGCAAAGGTCGTCAGGGTCTTGCGCCATTCATCATTGCCCGCTGATAATTCTTCAGAATGGGCCATGATCCCATGAATCATGGCCGGCGTGATCCTGTCGGTCGATTCGAACGTTGTCACTCGTGTGCTCGGGTCAAACTGCAGAACGGCCCAGCACCCCGCCTCGATGGATTGAACTATCGTATGGGTGTCGGTCAGCGTGTCGATCTCTTGTTGTTTCCAGGGGGGAATCCTGATCAGCGCCTGGCAATTGTCGACGTCGGTTACATAGAGTTGCATGCCCAAGTTCAACCTGCGCAATACTTCGGCGACCGAGCCGGATTTTTGAAGCGGTCGACCTACGGCATCCGGAAAATTCGTTCCCAGTCGAACAGGAAGAGTTTCCGCCAAGGCTGCCCCGGCAATGGCACTCAAGACCATGACAATCGTCGGCAGTTCAAGGCTGCCCTGCCGCTTCCAGGCATTGATCAGGGACATGATGGTTCCCGGCGGCCTGGTGTCCGCTCCGCTGCACCTGCCGGGTCGTCTTGGTCACGCCGTAAACCCGAATTGTCCGGCTGGCCACCCCAATGCCGCAGCACCTCGGCCTCGTAGGCGGCTTGCGTCAGCCCGCTCACAACTGCCCCAGATCGGTGGCGACGATCCCCAGATCGCGCGCCGCTGCCAGCGACAGCAGCGGGCTGTCCAGCCCCAGCGGCGCCTGGAACCGGCGGATCGCGTCGCGGGTGGGGTCGTCCATCACCCCGGTCAGCGTCGTGCGGTAAAGCCCGCGCGCCTTCAGGGCCCGTTGCAGGGTGGCGATGAAATCCACGGTCATTTCTGCGTCGCAAGGGGTGCGGAACCACACCTCCTCGCGGTCCTGCACGATCTGCTGGCGGGTGACGGTGCGGAAACTGGCGGGGCGGGCGGGTTTGCCGTCGCGAGCGGGTTCGGCGGGCTGCATCACCTGCTCGGTCACCGTCTCGATCACCGCAGGGGTGACATCGCTGGCCCAGCATACGCCGTCCTCGGCAGGTGGCGGGCTGCGGCGGGTCAGTTCGGCGGCCAGATCGGCGCGGCCCGGTGCCTCGGGCGTGGCGGCACTTTGGCAGGCGGCCAGCGCCAGCAGGCAAAGAAGGGTAAGGGGTCTGCGCATGCGCCGGTCACTGTGCCTGTTGGCCGGGTTGACCCGGCGTTATCGCAAGCCAGCATAGCGGCAATGCGCAGGCTGCGAAAGACCTCAGCCCTCTGGTGCCGCCTCGGGCTGCAACAAGCGGTCCAGCAGCGGCGACAGATCCTCGATCACCTCGGCCACCACATGTACCACGCCCGCCTCGCGCTGCAACCGCCCGGTCACCCGCAGCAACCGCCCCGAGATCACCGCCCGGCGGAACTTCTCGTAAACCTGCGCCCAGACCACCACGTTGCAGACCGCGGTCTCGTCCTCCAGCGTCAGAAAGATCACCCCCTTGGCGGTGCCGGGCCGCTGGCGCACCAGCACCAACCCGGCCACACAAACCCGCGCCCCCACCGGCGGCTCGTCCAGCCGGATGTGCGGCAGCGCCGCGGGCGGGCGCGGCCAGGTGTTCGGCACCGGGGTCTGGGTCATCCAGTCGGCCATGTTCCCTCCCTGACGTGAACAAATATAGAACAAATTCCCGCAAGGGCAAGCCGTTTCCCCCTCTGGCAAATGCCGCATTTTTCGCCTATGCCGCTGCAAAGACGGCATCGCTTACGAAAAGGGCACAGCATGGCGAAGATCACCTATGTGGAATACGGCGGCAAGGAACATGTCATCGAGGTGGCCAATGGCATGACCGTGATGGAAGGCGCGCGCGACAACCGCGTGCCGGGGATCGACGCCGATTGCGGCGGCGCCTGCGCCTGTTCGACCTGCCATGTGCTGGTGGCCGCCGACTGGGTGGCCAAACTGCCGCGCAAGGAAGAAATGGAAGCCGACATGCTGGATTTCGCCTGGCAACCCGACCCGATCCGCTCGCGGCTGTCGTGCCAGATCAAGGTGACTTCGGCACTGGACGGCCTGGTGGTCCACATGCCCGAACGCCAGATCTGAATCAGTCCACCTGAACCGGTCCGACTTCACCTTTGGACAAATATCCTCGGGGGGTAGGCCGAAGGCCGTAGGGGGGCAGACAGCCCCCCTTCTGTTTCAGTTGGTCTTGCGCGTCGGCAGGAATGGCAGCGGCATCACCGGCACGCCCTCCTCGATCAACTGCCGCGCCTCCTCGGGCTTGGCCTCGCCATGGATCGCCCGCTCCGGGGCCGCCCCGGCATGGATGCGCCGCGCCTCGGTGGCGAAGTTCATCCCCACATAGTCGGAATTCTTCTCGACCTCGCGCTTCAGCGCCGCCAGCGCAGCTTCTGCCTCCGAGGCCGGTGCCGACAACGGCCCCGCAGCCGCAGTCCCTTCCCCGCCCGCCTTGCGCGCCGGTCGCACCGCCGGGGCCATCAGGGTCTTTTCCACCTGCACCGCCCCACAGACCGGGCAGCCGACCAGCCCGCGCAACACCTGATCGTCATAGGCCGTGGCCGAGGCGAACCACGACTCGAACCCGTGGCCGGCGCTGCATTTCAGGGTGTAGCGGATCATGGCATCCTCATGGCGGTCCAGCCGCCCATCCGTCAGCATGTATCCAGTGGCGGGCGGAAATCAAGCCTTGGCGGTCTTGGCCGCAGGCAGGGCGGGGGAGAGCAACTGCTCCAGCCCGTCCAGCAGCCCTTGCAGGTCGGGTTCGGCCACCTTGCGGGCGGCCTTGCGTGGGGTGAACCACTTGCGCCGCCGTTGCTGGCTTTCGGGAAAGCGGTCGCGCAGCGCCTTCACCTGCAACGGATAGACCGCCACCTCGCAGGCCAGCCCGTCCTGCGGTGCCAGCATTTTCAGATAGCCATAGCGCCCGATGCAGTCGCCCAGCGCCTTGCCTTCAACCCCGGCTTCCTCGAACGCCTCGCGCGCCGCCGAATCCGCCGCCGTCAGCCCGGCAATCGGCCAGCCCTTCGGGATCACCCAGCGCCCGGTGTCGCGGCTGGTGATCAGCAGCACTTCCAGCCGTTTGCCGATGCGGCGCCAGCACAGCGCACCTACCTGCGCCTGTGGCACCGCCTCGGGGGCGGTTGCTGGGGAAACACTGCTGTCCACGATCTGAGCCCGCTGCCTGATGTTTGCCCGGCCATTCTTCTGCAGCCGGGGTATTTGTAACAGCATGGCAGAATCGGCAGGAAATGCACGGTTTTCCTTCGGGTCTCACGGCAGTTTGACAGGATTTGCCGCCGCCCTATGTTTCAGGCTCGGGGAACGTGCAAAGGGGCTGCGGCAATGACCAGAGCGGTAATGACAGTGGTGCTGACCCTTTGGCTGGCCTCGGCGGCAGCGGCGGCGGAACCCGGCTTCCGCTTTGCCTCGATCGACGGTGGCACGCTGGACACCAAGGCCTGGCGCGGCCATCCGGTGCTGGTGGTCAACACCGCCTCGCTCTGTGGTTTTACCCCGCAATATGACGACCTGCAGGCGCTGTCAGACCGCTATGCCGCGCAGGGGCTGGTGGTGCTGGCGGTGCCGTCGAACGACTTCAACCAGGAACTGACCGATGGCAAGGCGGTCAAGGAGTTCTGCGACGTCAACTTCGATCTGACCATTCCGATGACCGAGATCACCCCGGTGACGGGTGCTGCGGCGCATCCGTTCTATGCCTGGATGCGCGATGCCAACGGCTTTACCCCGGGCTGGAATTTCAACAAGGTGTTGCTGGGGACCAAGGGCGAGGTGGTGGGCACCTGGGGCTCGACCACCAAGCCCACCGCCCGCGCCATCACCGGCAGGATCGAGACGCTGTTGCAGTGAGCCTGCCTTCGCCGCTGTTCATCGGCTCGGAGATCTACCGCAACTCCAGCTTCGGCCCGTCGCATCCGCTGCGGATCCCGCGGGTTTCGACGGTGATTGACCTGTGCCGCGCCTTGGGCTGGTTGCCGCCCGAACGCTATCGCACCAGCCCGCAGGCCAAGCCCGCCGCCCTGACGCTGTGGCATGACCCCGGCTATATCGCCGCCCTCCAGACCGCCGAGGCCGAAGGCACGGTCAGCCCGCAGGTGCGCGCCACCTACGGCCTTGGCACCAGCGCCAATCCGGTGTTCCCGCAGATGTTCCGCCGCCCGGCCACCGGGGCAGGCGGGGTGATGCTGGCGGCGGAGTTGCTGACCGATGGCGGCGTGGTGCATGTGCCGGGCGGCGGCACCCATCATGGGCTGGCTGCACGGGCCAACGGCTTTTGCTATCTGAACGATGTGGTGCTGGGGATGAAGGTGCTGCGCCGCAACGGCATCCGCCGCATCGCCTATGTCGATATCGACGCGCACCATTGCGACGGGGTCGAGGCGGCGTTTGCCGGTGACCCGCAGGCGCTGCTGATCTCGGTCCACGAGGCCCGGCGCTGGCCGTTCACCGGGGCGCTGGCCGAGGATGGCGGCGGCAATTGCTTCAACCTGCCGGTGCCGCGCGGTTTCAACGACACTGAAATGCGGGCCGTGCTGGAGGGCCTGATCCTGCCCCGGCTGGCGGCCTTCCGCCCCGAGGCGGTGGTGCTGCAATGCGGTGCCGATGCGCTGGCCGAAGACCCGTTGGCACGGTTGGCGCTGTCGAACAACGCGCATTGGGCGGTGGTGGCGGCGCTGATGCCGATCGCACCGCGGCTGCTGGTGCTGGGCGGTGGCGGCTATGATCCGCATGCCGTGGCGCGCTGCTGGACCGGGGTCTGGGCCACGCTGGCGGGCGAGGCGATCCCCGAGGAATTGCCCGAGGCCGCACAAGACCTTCTGTGGGCGCTGCCCGTCAAATCCCCCCCGCCGCCACACCTGCTGAACACCCTGCGCGACGCCCCGCGCGAAGGCCCGGTGCGCCCCGAAGTGTTGGACTCGCTGGCGCATCTGGCGCGGCGTTAGCCGGAAAGCGCAGCGCGGATCGCCTCCAGCAACGCCGTTGCGTCATCGCCCGGCACCAGCACCGCCTGCGCCCTTGCCGCCAGTCGTTGCTGTTCGCCCGCATCCAGCGCCAGCAGCGCCCCGGCCAGCCCCTTGCCATCCGCCACCGAAACCGCCGCGCCGCCCGCATCCAGCGCCGCAAAGCTTTCGGCGAAATTCGCCACCGACGGGCCGTGGATCAGCGCCGACCCAAGCGCCGCCGGTTCATAAGGCGTATGCCCCCCGGCCTCGCCAAAGCTGCCGCCGATGATCGTCACCCCGGCCATGCCATACCATCCCGCCATCTCGCCCAGCGTATCGGCCAGATACACCGCCGTCCGCGGCCCCGGCACTTCGCCCTTCGAGCGGGTGGCAAAGTCAAAGCCCCGCGCCGCGATCAGCCCGGCAATCGCGGCGCTGCGGCGCGGATGCCTTGGTGCCAGGATTAGCAGATCGAACCTACCAGCCGCCCGCGCCGCAGCAAATGCGTCGAGAATCAGCGCATCCTCGCCCTCGTGGGTCGAGGCCGCCAGCAGACAGCGCGCCCTTGGCACCGGCTGTTCAAACGGTGCCACCGCCTGCACCGGCGCTGCCTGCGCCTTCAGCATCAGCCGGGACAGCAGCCGCCCTTCCGGCAACCCCAGCGCCAGCAGCCGCGCCTCGGACCCCGCATCCTGCGCCGAAACCGCCCGCAGCCGTTGCAGCGTTTCGCCCATCACCCCCGGCGCCAGCCTTGCCCAGCGGTCGGCGCTGCGCTGCGACATCCGCGCCCCGATCAGCAGCACCGGGCCAAGCGCCGCCATCTGCCGCAGCCGCTCGGGCCACAGCTCGTTCTCCACCGTCACCAGCGCCTGTGGCTGCCAGCGCGCCAGATGCCGCCGCACCACCCCCGGCACATCGAACGGCGCCAGTTGCACCGACAGCCGCGGCAAGCCCCAGCCCTGCACCATCGCCCGGCCAGAGGCACTGTTGCAGGTGACCAGCAGGCTCAGGGAAGGATCGTCCGCCAGCAGCCGCTCGACCAACCAGCGCACCGAGGTCAACTCGCCATTGCTGGCGCCATGCAGCCACAGCAGCCGCCCCGATGGACGCACCCCGGCCCGCCCCAGCCGCTCGGCCAGCGCCGCCCGCGGCAACCGCCCGCGCAGTATCTGCACCAGCACCATGGCCAGCAGCACCGGCAGCGCAAGCCGCATCAGGAACCGGTAAAACTGCACATGTCCTCCGCCATCCGCTGCCCGATGCTTAGGCCGCGCCCGGCCCATAGGCAAGCGCCCGCCGCCCTACAGCACCGGTGGCCGCCTGCCGGGCCAGTCGGTGGCCAGATGATAGGCCTGCCCCAGCGCCAGCACCTTCGCATCCGCCCCCACCGGCCCGAAGACCTGCATCCCCATCGGCAAGCCCTGCGCGCCAAACCCCGCAGGCAGCGCCAGCGCCGGTAGCCCCGCCAGCGACACCGGCACCACCACCTCCATCCAGCGGTGATAGGTGTCCATCGCCCGCCCGTCGATCACCTGCGGCCAACGCCATTCCGCCGGAAACGGCCAGACCTGCGCCGAGGGCAGCACCAGCGCGTCATGGTCCTGAAACAGCCGGGCGACCCTTGCATACCAGCGCGAGCGGATCACCGAGGCCGCATGCACGGCGGCGGCACTCAGCCCCTGACCCTGCTCGATCTCCCAGACGGTTTCCGGTTTCAGCGCCGCCCGTTTCACAGGATCGGCATAAAGCCCCGCCTTGTCGCCCGCATTCAGCATGGCGCGCAGGGTGGTCCAGGCCTGCCACAACTGCTCCGCCGGAAACGGCGGCGGCACCGGCACCACCTCGGCGCCCATATCGGCGAACACCGCCAGCGCCGCCTCGCACAAGTCCAGTATCCCCGGCTCGCAGCGATAGGCCCCGCCCCAGTCGCCCAGCCAGCCGATCCGCAGCCCCTTCACCGGCGCATCAAGACGGTCGGCAAAGCCCTCGGCGGGGCGGCAGAACGGCACCAAAGGGTTCGGCCCGGCCATCACCTCCAGCAACCGCGCCAGGTCTTCCACGGTCAGCGCCATCGGCCCTTCGGTGGCCAGCGTCGCCAGAAACGAGTCGCCCACCGCATCGCCGGGCACCAGCCCCCAACTGGGCCGAAAGCCATAGACATTGCAGAACGCCGCCGGGTTGCGCAGACTGCCCATCATGTCCGAGCCATCGGCCACCGGCACCAGCCGCGCCGCCAGTGCCGCCGCCGCCCCGCCCGACGACCCCCCGGCGCTGCGGCTCGGGTCATAGGGATTGCGCGTCACGCCATGCACCGGGTTGAAGCTGTGGCTGCCCTGACCCCATTCCGGCGTGTTGCTCTTGCCGATGAACACCGCCCCCGCCGCCCGCAGCCTTGCGGCCAGCAGGTCATCGGCAGCGGGCACGAAATCGGCAAACAGCGGCGAGCCATAGGTGGTGCGCAGCCCCCGCACCGCCACCAGATCCTTCACCGCAAACGGCAGCCCATGCAGCCAGCCACGCGGCGCTGCATCATCCAGCCGCCGCGCCTCAGCCATCAGATCATCGGCATCGCGCAACGACACCAGCGCGTTGATCCCCGGATTGACCGCCTGGGTCCGCGCCAGAAACGCCGCCATCACCTCCGACGGCGCCACCTGCCGCACAGCGATCAGCCGCGCCAGATCCGAGGCCGAAAGCCCGGTCAACCCCATTGGCTTCCCATTCTTCTCTGCTCAAATATCCCGGGGGGTGCGGGGGGCAGCGCCCCCGCCTCCGCGTCGCGGGCCAAAGGCCCGCGGCGCAACCTATTTCTGCAACTCGGTCCAGATCGCGGTCTGGTATTCCAGCGCCTTGCCGGAACAGGCCAGCACGAAATGCCCCTTGTCGGCGAATTCCGCCGGGGTCACGATCTCGGGCGCGGTCTTCATGTCCTCGGGCATGAAGGCGTCCGATCCGGCGATGCCGTTGGCATAACGGGCAAAGGCCGACAGCGCCGCCGCATTCTCGGGCTGCATGATGAAGTCCATGAACAGATAGGCGTTATCGACGTTCTTGGCGTCCTTCAGCAGCACCACGTTGTCCATCCACAAGCCGAAGCCTTCCTTGGGATAGCCATAGGCCACATCGGCATTGCCCAGCCGCGCCCGCATCGACGAGCCGTTCCAATCCACCGTCGCCGCATAGTCGTTGTTGCTCATCTTCTCGACGGTCGAATAATCCATCGCCATCCACGACGGCTTGGCCGCCAGCAGGGCGTCGCGCACCTTCTTCATCACCGCGGGGTCTTCCGAACAGACTTCGCCGCCCTCATACATCGTGGCCAGCGCCAGAACGTCGCCCATTTCCGGGATGACGTTGATCTTGCCCTTCAACTCCTCCGGCGGGTCCATGAAGATGGCGCTGGTGTTAATGTCGCCGGTATAGACCTTGGTGTTCACCGAAACGCCGGTGGAACCCCACTGCCACGGCACCGACCATTTGCGGCCCTCGTCCCAGGCCACGTTCATCCATTCCGGGGCGATGTTGGCGTGGTTGGGCAGGCGGGCAAGGTCCAGCTCCTGGATCAGCCCCTTTTCGGCATAGATGCCGACAAAGCCGGCCGAGGGCACCGCCAGGTCAAAGCCATGCGCCCCGGCCTCGATCTTGGCCAGTGCGGTGTCGTTGCTGTCGAAATCGGTGATGGTGACCTTGACGCCGTATTGGTCCTCGAACTTCTTGATCATCTCGGGGCTGGTGTAATTGCCCCAGTTATACAGGAACAACTCGCCCTCGGCGGCGGCCAGCGTGGTGCTTGACAGCAGCAACGCGGTGGCGATCAGGTATTTCTTCATCGGAACTCTCCTTGGTTGGACGCAGTCTTGTGGTTTGACCGGGGCATTTCAGTCCCGTTTTCGGCTCAGCAGGAAAAACGCGCTCAGCATCACCAGGGTGACGCCCAGCAGCAGGGTGGAAATCGCGTTGACATCGGGCTTCATCGACCGGCGCAACTGGCCCATCATGAAGGTGGGCAGGGTGTCCTGCCCCGGCGACTTGATGAATTCGGTGATCACCACGTCATCCAGCGAGATCACGAAGGCCAGCATCGCCCCGGCAAAGATCGCGGGCATCAGCAAGGGCAGCGTCACCCGCCGGAAAGTCTGCCAGGGGCTGGCGTAAAGATCGGCGGCGGCGGTTTCGAGGCTGAGGTCCATGCCCTCCAGCCGCGCCCGGATCGGCAGGTAGGCAAAGGGGATGCAGAACGCCGAATGTGCCAGGATCAGGTAGCCAAGCCCGGTATAGCCGGTGGCCTGCTTGACCATGGCAAAGAAGATCAGGAGGGCCACCGCCGTCACGATCTCGGGCACCATCAGCGGCTGGTTGATCATGGCATAGATCACGGTCTGCCCCGGCACGTGGCCGCGCCGCGTGGTTCCCAGCGCCGCCATGGTGGCCACCAGGGTCGAGATCACCGCGGCAAAGCCCGCCACGATCATCGAGGTGATGGCCGCGTCGGTGACCTCGCCGTTCTGCAGCGCCACGCCATACCAGTGCAGCGAGAACCCGCCCCATTGCGACACGCTTTCCGAGGCGTTGAACGAATAGCCGACCAGAGTGGCGATCGGGGCGTAAAGCACCAGGAACACCACCACCGCGATGGGGGCGAACCCCGGCAGCCGGGTCACCGAAAAGCTTTTGCCGCCCCGCCTTGTTGTGCGCTCAGCCATCCTTGCGGTCTCCGTTCAGGGTGCGGACATAGAACAGCAGCGCGATCGTCACCACCACCAGCAAGGTCATCGACAGCGCCGCCCCCAGCGGCCAGTTGCGGCCCTGGCCGAATTGCAGCTCGATGAAATTGCCGATCATCATCAGCTTGCCGCCGCCCAGGATGCGCGGCGTCACGTAGGCGCCAAGGCAGGGCACGAACACCAGGATCGAGCCGGCGATGATGCCGGGCTTGGTGATCGGCAGGATCACCCGGCGCAGGATCTGCATCCGGCTGGCGTAAAGGTCGTAGCCCGCCTCCAGCAGCCGCATGTCGAAGCGGTCGATCACCGCGAACAGCGGCAGCACCATCAGTGGCAGGTAGACATAGACCATGCCGATCAGCACCGCGGTGTTGGTGTAGGTGATCTGCAACGGCGCGTCGATCAGACCGAATTTCAGCAGGATGGCGTTCAGGATGCCCTCGTTGCGGATCACCTGGTTGATGGCGAAGGTGCGGATCAGCACGTTGGTCCAGAACGGAATGGTGATCAGGAACAACCACATGGCGCGGGCCTTGGGCGGCCGTGTGGCGATGAACCAGGCCGTGGGAAAGCCCACGGCAAAGGTGATCACCGTGGTCAGCAGCGACAGTTTCACCGACCGCCAGAAGATCGAGATATTGGCATCCGCCAGCCCCCAGGTGTCGTCGAAGATGTCCTTGGTGGCGACGATGCCGGTCCAGCCTTCCAGCGAGAACGCCCATTCCACGTTGCCATGCGCGCCGGGGGTAAGGAAGGAATAGACCAGCACGATCAGCAGCGGCCCGATGGCGGCCAGCGCCAGCAGCGCCAGCGCCGGGGTCGATAACGCCCAGGCAGTGCGGGTGTTGGCGGCGCGGGCGCGGTCCTCGTTGCTGGACAAGGCCCTAATCCCCCAGCACTTGCGCCGCACCCGGCGCAAAGCGCAGGCCGACCTTGTCACCCTGATGCAGACCCGCGTCGCCCGAAGCCGGGCTTTGCAGCCGCGCCACCACTTCCGAGCCATCGGCAAGGCCAAGGTGGCAATGGGTATCGGTGCCGAAATACACCCAGCTTCGCACGGTGGCGGCAAGCGCGCCGGGCTCATCCGCCGGACCGATGCGCACCTGTTCGGGGCGGATGGTCACGGTCACCGGGCCGATGCGGCCTTCGGTGCCGCCCGCCTCGATCCCGTCACCGGTGTTCAGCGTGACGCGACCACCCGTCACGCTGGCGGGCAGGAAATTGGTCTCTCCGATGAAGCTGGCGACAAAGCGGTTGACCGGGCGGGTGTAGATATCGACCGGGGCGCCGATCTGCTGGATCTTGCCGGCACTCATCACCCCGATGCGGTCCGACATGGTCAGGGCTTCTTCCTGATCATGGGTGACAAAGACAAAGGTGATGCCGGTTTCCAGTTGCAGGCGCTTCAGTTCCACCTGCATTTCCTTGCGCAGCTTCAGGTCCAGCGCCGACAGCGGCTCGTCCAGCAGCAGCACCTTGGGCTGCGGTGCCAGCGCCCGCGCGAGGGCCACCCGCTGCTGCTGGCCGCCCGAAAGTTGCGCCACCTTGCGCGAGGAAAACGCCTCCATCCGCACCAGCGCCAGCATCCGCTCGGCGGTGGCTTTCACCTCGGCCTTCGGGCGGCCCAGCATTTCCAGGCCGAAACCGATGTTCTGCAGCACGGTCAGATGCGGAAACAGCGCATAGCTTTGAAACACCGTGTTCACCGCCCGCTTGTTGGGCGGCAGGTCGGTAATGTCTTGCCCGTCCAGCAAAATCTGCCCCGAGGTCGGGGTCTCGAACCCGGCGATCAGCCGCAGCAGGGTGGTCTTGCCACAGCCCGACGGCCCCAGCAGCGTGAAGAACTCGCCCTTGCGGATCTGCACCGACACGTCATCCAGCGCCCGCACCGCCACATCGCCCTGACCAAAGGCCTTGACTGCGTTGCGGGCTTCCACGGCTATTTCCGACAAATATCTGCCCCCCGGCGCTGATTCACGGCCATTCAAGATTTGATCATGTTTTCCGGGAAGCGGCGGTCATGCAAGGCCTTTCGTGCCGGTTCCACCTTGATGGCCCAGCCAGGGGGCGGCATGCTCAAGTTCTGCGCACAGCGCGATCAGATCCTCGTCGGCACCAAAGCGGGTGGCCAGATGGACGCCGATCGGCAGCCCGCTGGCCGAGCGCCCCAGCGGCACCGAGGCGGCGGGTTGTCCCGAGGCGTTGAAGATGGCGCAGAACGGCGAATAGGCGAAAATGCCGTTCGGGCCCATGCGGTAGTCAAGGTAATCCTCGGTGGTGTGGGCGAAACGGCCCACCAATGCGGGCGGCTCGGCCAGCGTGGCGGTCAGCAGGATGTCAGGGCCGGGGCTGCCGTCTTCGGGGTCGAAATACGCGGCCATCTGGCGACCGAAGGCATGGATTTGCCCGACGGCTTGCAGATAGCGGGTGGGGGCAAGGGTCTGGGCATAGGCATGGGCACCGCGGCCGACGCCTTCCACCAGATCGGCGGTCAGCGGCCGGCCTTTCAGGCCAGCGTCGATGCCCAGCGCCGTGCCGACCGCCACGATGTCGGTCCAGGCCCGCATCATCATCGGCACATCGGCCCTGGGGCGGCCCGGTTCGACATGGTGGCCCAGGCTTTCCAGCAGCCGCGCGGCGGCCAGTACGGCGGCGCGGCAATCGGGGTGGATCGGCTCGCCGGTCAGCGTGGTGTCGCAGACCGCCACCCGCAGCCGCTGCGGCGGGCGGCTGATCGCGTCGGCATGGCTGCACTGCAAGGGCGGCGCCCAGTAGGGGGCACCCAGATCGGCCCCGGCGCAGGCATCCAGCATCACCGCGGTATCGCGCACCGAATGGGTCAGGAAACCGTCGATCGCCATGCCGGCCCAGCCCTCGCCGGCATAAGGCCCGTCCGGCAGCCGCGCCCGCGTCGGCTTGAAGCCGAACAACCCGCAGCTTGACGCCGGGATGCGCACCGAGCCGCCCCCGTCCGAGCCATGCGCGAAGGGCACGATGCCTGCCGCCACCGCCGCCCCCGAGCCGCCCGACGAGCCGCCCGAGGTGTGATCAAGGTTCCACGGGTTGCGGGTCGGGCCACCGTAAACCGCGGCTTCGGTGGCGGCACCGATGCCACCCTCGGGCGAGGTGGTGCGGCCGAAAGTGACGACGCCGGTGGCGCGGATGCGTTCGAAGATGGCGCTGTCGCGCTTGTAGCGGGTGTCGCGCAGCAGGTTTGATCCGTTGTGCGACGGGAAATCCACCGCCTCGCAGCCCAGATCCTTGATCAGGAACGGCACGCCGCGAAACGGCCCCTGCGGCAGGCCCGCGGCAATCGAGGCCCGCGCCACATCTTCCTGCATCAGCACCACGGCGTTCAGCTTCGGGTTCAGCCGCGCCACCGCGGCCAGCGCCTCGTCCAGCAACTCGCAGGGGGTAATCTCGCCCGCGGCGACCAGGGCTGCCAGATCGGTGGCGTCGTGCACATCGTAGGCTTGCAGCATGGTCGCTTCCTTGGCTGTTGCCGTGCCATGCTGCGGCGGCAAAGCCGGAAGGTCCACCCGGATTGACCGCGGCTTTCGTCGCAAATTGGCGATTACCGACGCATAGGTTGTCGGTTTCAGCCTGTGATTGCAGAGGGTTGCAGCAACCGGCCAAGTTCCGCCGCCAGTGCCTCGGGGGTCAGCGGCTTGGCAAGGTAACCGTCCAGCCCCTGCGCCAGATAGCCCGCGCGATGGGCGGCGCTGGCATCGGCGGTCAGCGCCACCACCGGCACCCGCGCCATGGACCCCGGCAGGGCGCGGATGCGGCGGAAGGTTTCCAGCCCGTCCATTTCGGGCATGTTCATGTCCAGCAGCACCAGATCGACCTGGGTCGCGGCCAGCAGCGCCAGCGCCGCAGCGCCCGAGTCCGCCTCCAGCGCCGCCACGCCCAAGAGGTTCAGATAGGTCGCCGCCACCAGCCGGTTGGTCGAGATGTCGTCCACCGTCAGCACCCGTTGCCCGGCCAGCGGCAGGGTCTGCGGTGCCGGTGCAGGTGCCGGAGCTTCGGTGGTGGGGGCGGCAAGGGTCAGCACGAAACAGGCGCCCTGCGGTGCGTCGGCGGGCGTCGGGCCATCGGCCAGCACCAGATCGCCCCCCATCAGCCGGGCCAGTTCGCGGCAGATCGCAAGGCCGAGGCCGCGCCCGCCATCGACCGGGCTGACCGCGCCGCCGCGCACGAAGGGCTGAAAGATCGCCTCGCGCTGGGCTTCGGCAATGCCGGGGCCGGTGTCGGTGACGGCGATGCGCAGCAGGTCGGCCGTCCGGCACACCTGCAACGTCACCTCGCCCCGGGCGGCGTATTTCAGCGCATTCGACAGCAGGTTCGACAGGCATTGCCGCAACCGCTGCGGGTCCAGCCGCACAAAGGCGGGCAGGTCGGCGGCCAGATCGAGGTTCAGCCGCAGCCCGGCTTCGTCAAAGCTGGGGCGGAACAGCGCCACGGTGGCGGCGATCTCGGCGGCGGGATCGACCGCTGCCGGGTGGATCTGCATCCGCCCTTCCTCGACCGCCGACACATCCAGAATGTCGTCCAGCATCGTGCTGAGGCCCGAGGCCGCCGCCACCAGAACCTCCAGCCGTTCCTGCCCCAGCGCATCGGGGTTGCGGCGCAATTCGGCGTGGCCCATGCCGAGGATGGCGTTCAGGGGCGTGCGCAACTCGTGGCTCATCTGCGCCAGAAACCGGCCCTTGGCGGCATTGGCGGCCAGCGCCTGCGCGCGGTCGGCGGCGACGTTGCGGTTCAGGATATGGGTCTGCACCAGCGCGCCGGTGGCATAGCCCAGCACCAGCAGCGCACAGAACGTGGTGAACACCAGCGAAGTGATGTCGCGCAGGTGCAGCCAGTGGGCCGAGTTCGACACCAGCCCTGCCGTGGCGATGGCGGCAAGTCCCGCAAGCCCCAGCGGCAGGTGGATCGCCCGCACCGTCACCACATGCAGCATCGAGGAGACCAGCATGCCGACGGCAAAGGCCTTCATGTAGGGACCGTCCAGATGCCAGATCAGCGCCGGGGGGGCGGCAAAGCCCAGTTCCGTCACATAGCAGATCGCCAGCACCAGTCCGTAGCGCCCGCGCTGGCGCGTCGGATCAAGGTCGCGCATCAGCCGCATGCTGACGATCTCGCCGGTGAAGTTCACCGCCGCGCAGATCAGCGGGATCGGCCAGGGCAGGAACAGCATCGACAGGGCATAGGCCAGCATCGAGGTGAAGAACCGCACCGGCGCATCGCGCCACAACAGCTCCAACTGGCGGCGCAGCTCTTCGGCCAGGTCGATGCACCTGGGGCAGGTGGGCGGCATTTGGGATGCAGAGGTCATCGACTTTGCCGCCCTGAAGGGCATCCCCGTCCGCCGGATGGCGGCGGGCCGACGCCTTGGGGCAGCCTAGTCCGCTGCGGGCGCGACTGTCACGGTGATATCCTGACGCAGACTGCCGTCCGAGTTGAAAATCAGAATCCGGTCATCGGTGGTGACCACGGCAAACCAGCCCGCGCCTTGGGTGAAGGCCGCGGCCTTGGTTCCGGCAGGCAGGGCAATGGACGCAGGCAGCGCCGTGGGGCCGCCCGAAGGCAGCCGGGTGACAAGCAGCCCGACGATGGTTATGACACCGGCAATCATCGTGACCGTCAGCACGGTCACCAGCGTTTTCAGAAACCTCAGGCTGGGCGGAAGCCCTTCCGGTGCCGGAGCCGTATCCATGGCCAACTCTCCGTTTGCGGCAGACGATGCCGATGATGAAACCGATGCAGCAAACCTGCGTGTGGTCATTGGCGAAGACCCGCCCGACCGCCTTGATAAGGCGCTTGCGCGGCAGGTGCCAGAGGATGCGGCACTGTCACGCTCGCGGCTGATGAAGATGATCGCGGATGGGGATGTGACGCTGGAGGGCGTCGCCGTCACCAACCCCAAGGCGCGGGTGGCCGAGGGGCAGGAATATCTGCTGCGGCTGGCGCCGGCGGTGGACATCGACGCGCAGCCCGAGGATATCCCGCTGACCGTGGTCTGGGAGGATGCCGATCTGATCGTGGTTGACAAGCCGGTGGGCATGGTGGTGCATCCGGCGCCCGGTTCCTACACCGGCACGCTGGTCAACGCGCTGCTGCATCATTGCGGCGACACGCTGTCGGGGGTGGGTGGCGCCAAGCGGCCCGGCATCGTGCACCGGATCGACAAGGACACCTCGGGCCTGCTGGTGGTGGCGAAAACCGACCGGGCGCATCATGGCTTGGCCGCGCAGTTCGAGGCGCATAGCGTGACCCGCCACTACATCGCGCTGGTGCATGGCGCGCCCAACGCCGCCGACCCGCGGCTGCGCGGTATCCGTGGCGTCAGCTTCGAGCCGGGCGGGATTGTCTGCATCGCCACCAATCTGGCGCGCCACAAGACCGACCGCCAGCGCCAGGCGGTGCTGTTCGACAGTGGCCGCCACGCGGTCACGCGGGTGCGGGTGCTGGAAAGCTATGGCACCCCGCCAGTGGCGGCGCTGGTGGAATGTTGGCTGGAAACCGGGCGCACGCATCAGATCCGGGTGCATATGTCCCATGCCGGGCACGCGCTGCTGGGCGATCAGACCTATGGCGGTCGCCGCAAGGTGGCACCGAAAGCGGTTGGCGAAGCGGTGGCGCAGGCCGCCAACGATTTCCCGCGGCAGGCGCTGCATGCGGCCAGCCTCGGCTTCGTGCATCCGGTGTCGGGAGAGGAGCTTCTGTTCACCTCGCCGCTGCCTGCCGATATGGCGGCACTGACCGCGGCACTGCGCGGGGTCTGAATGGCCGGGTCCGAAGGGGTGCCCCTGCGGACCCGCGCGCTTACTCGCTCAGCCGCCCGGCGCCGTGGACCGCCGGTTCGTTGCGGCTTTTCCACAGCGACACCGCCACGCCCGCGGTCAGGATCGCAAAGGTGATGCCCAGCGACCAGCTTGCCGGAAACTTCTGCCACCCCATCATGTCGGCCACGAAGATCTTCGAGCCGATGAACACCAGCAGGATCGCCAGCGCATATTTCAGATAGTGAAAGCGGTGCAGCACCGCAGCCAGCGCGAAATACAACGCCCGCAGCCCGAGGATCGCGAAGATGTTCGAGGTATAGACGATATAGGGGTCGGTGGTGATGGCGAACACCGCGGGAACCGAATCCACCGCGAACACCAGATCGGCGATCTCGATCAGCACCAGCGCCAGGAACAGCGGCGTCATCTGGCGCACCATCGCCCCGGTCCCGGCAGCGGGGGCTTTCACGAAAAAGCGGCTGCCATGCAGGCCGGGTGTGACGCGGAAGTGCTTGCGCATGAACCGCAGCACCGGGTTGGCGCTCAGGTCCATGTCTTCCTCGTCGGTGACCAGCATCTTGACACCGGTAAAGATCAGGAAGGCGGCAAAGACATACAAGAGCCAGCCGTATTGCGCGACCAGCGTCGCCCCCAGCCCGATCATGAGGCCGCGCAGCACGATCACGCCCAGAATACCCCAGAACAGCACGCGGTGCTGATACTGCCGCGGAATCGCGAAATAGCTGAAGATCAGCGCGATGACGAAGATGTTGTCCAGCGCCAGGGTCTTTTCCACCACGAAGGCGGTCAGGTATTCCGCCGCCGGCTGCGCGCCCAGTTGCAGCCAGACAAAGCCGCCGAAGCCAACGCCAAGGCTGATGTAAAGTGCGGAAAGCTTCAGGCTTTCGGTCACGCCGATCTCGTGGTCGGATTTGTGCAGCACGCCAAGGTCAAGCACCAGCAGCGCCAGAACGACCGCCATGAAGGCAAACCACATCCACAGCGGTGTGCCCAGAAATTGCGAATAAAGCAGGATATCCAAGATGCAGCCTCGTCCTGTTGGGGAACGTGGCAGCAACCGCCCGCAGGATCGAAAGACCGGGCTGTCACCGAGCACGCTCGGTGCGATCCGACATCACGGCTGCAACTGCCGTCAGAGGGGCCCGGTTCGTTCTTGGGATTTAGGGAGTGTTCGGGGCGGCGCAAGGGGGGCTGCGCCGAATTTCCGCGCTGTTGCGACCGGCGCGCGGCCGTGCTGCTGAAATCCCTGCAAAGCGCCTTAACCTTATCGCAACGCGCCGCTGGCAGGCTGAGGCCATGCCTGTTGACCAAGGGGGCTGCGATGCAGGGCGTTTCTTCGGCCGCGATGGCCTGGGTGCAAGGTTCTTCGACCTATCCGCTGCGTGATGGTGCGGCGCAGACCGATCTGACGACGCTGGTGAAGGCCGATGTGGCGACCCAGCGCAGCGAACAGGCCGCGAATTTCAAGCAGATGCGCGAGGCCGGGCAGGGGCATGCCAACCAGCCGCACCGCGGCGAGACGGATCGCTTGTTGGCCAAGGTGGCCAGGCTGACCCGGGCGCTGAGCCGGTTGCTGGCCGAGAAGACCGGCGCGGGGCAGAACACCGTGCAGGCCGGGGCGGCGGTGCTGGTCTCGGGCGAGCATCAGACCACCGGCGGGGTGTCGCTGACGATCAGCGCGGGCCGGATTTCCGGCCTCTATACCGATTTCAAAAGCGGGCTGGCGCCGCTGGCCTATTACAACGATGCCAAACTGGCCGATACGCTGGTGCTGAACGCCGATGTGGTGGAAAACGTCGATACCGCGGGCGGGTCGGATGCGGTGACGATCACGGCGCGCGAGGTCAGCGGCATTTTTACCGGCAACGACGCCGATGCCGTCAGCATCATTGCCGATGTGGTGCGCGACGTCAGCACTGATGCCGGTGATGTCGATTGGATCATGGCCTCGGGCGCGATCCGCGAGGCGGGTGATGCGGTGGCGATTGCCGCCCGGATTGTCGATGGCGTCAGCACCGGTGGCGACAATGACGCCATCGCGGTTATGGCGGGCGTGGCGGTCGGGCTGGACGCGGGGGCGGGCAACGATGCGATCAGCGTGCAGTCGCTGGTGGTCGGCGGCATCTCGGGCGGCGCGGGTGATGATGTGATCACCGTCGATGCCGCGATCGGCCAGCGGCTGTCGCGCGACCCGCAGGAAGGCGGCGAACTGGACCCGGTGGCGGACAAGACCGCGGCGGCGCGGATGGCTTCGGCGCTGGCCTGGGGGAGCCATGTCGGCGGCGGCGACGGCAATGATGCGATCACGGTGCGGGCGCAATCGACCATCGGCATCGCGGGCGGCGCGGGGGATGATACCATCGCGCTGCAAGGCGGCACGGTGGGCTTGTATTACCGGCTGGGCGACGGCAACGACAGCGTGGCTTTGGCGGCGGGCACCGAGGCGGTGGTGCAGATCGGTGCCGAATTCACCGGCTTCGCGCTGGAATGGGGCGAGGACAGCCTGACGCTGCGGCTTGGCGAGGGCAGCATCACCTTCACCGGCACCAAGGCCGCGGGGGCGATCGGCCTGCGGCATGGCGCGGGCGAGGTGATCCTGCTGCAACCGGGGGCCGCCACGCTGGACCGGGTGGCCTGACGCTGACATCTGCGTGATATTTCCGACACATTCATCCGCGGGCGACGGAGCCGCGTATATCTGGCGTTAAGCTGTTCTGTGATAGCGCAATCTCTTGCGGCTTCGTCATAGGGTACTTAAGTAGCTGGCCCCGGCCCGGGAATTTCCGGGCAGGGCAGGAGGGTCCGATGAGCACCTATACCAATCTTCCCGCGCCAAGCCCGGAACAGGGCCTGAACCGGTACATGCAGGAGATTCGCAAGTTTCCGCTGCTGGAGCCGGAAGAGGAATACATGCTGGCGAAGCGTTGGGTCGATCATCAGGACGCGACCGCCGCGCACAAGATGGTCACCAGCCACCTGCGGCTGGCCGCGAAAATCGCCATGGGCTATCGCGGCTATGGGTTGCCGCAGGCCGAGGTGATCTCGGAAGCCAACGTCGGGCTGATGCAGGCGGTGAAACGCTTTGACCCGGAAAAGGGTTTCCGGCTGGCCACTTACGCGATGTGGTGGATCAGGGCCTCGATTCAGGAGTACATCCTGCGGTCGTGGTCACTGGTGAAACTGGGCACCACTTCGGCGCAGAAAAAGCTGTTCTTCAACCTGCGCAAGGCCAAGGCCAAGGTCGGCGCGCTGGAAGAGGGCGATCTGCGGCCCGAGAACGTCGCCCGCATTGCCCATGACCTGAACGTGTCGGAAACCGAGGTTATCGACATGAACCGCAGGCTTTCCGGCGGCGATGCCTCGCTGAATGCCACGGTCGGCTCGGACGGCGAGGGCAGCACGCAATGGCAGGACTGGCTGGAGGACGAGGACAGCGATCAGGCCAACGACTATGCCGAGCGCAACGAGCTGGAGATGCGCCGCGCCCTGCTGGTGCAGGCGATGGCGGTGCTGAACGACCGCGAGAAGGACATCCTGATGCAGCGCCGTCTGGCCGACGAGCCGGTGACGCTGGAGGATCTGTCCGCCAGCTATGGCGTCAG
Source organism: Rhodobacter ferrooxidans (assembly GCF_000176015.1). Taxonomy (GTDB): domain Bacteria; phylum Pseudomonadota; class Alphaproteobacteria; order Rhodobacterales; family Rhodobacteraceae; genus Pseudorhodobacter_B; species Pseudorhodobacter_B ferrooxidans. Next base: position 149,986 of record NZ_ACYY01000007.1, read on the forward strand.
CCGCGAGCGTATCCGCCAGATCGAGGTGCGGGCGTTTGAAAAGCTGCAGGAACGCATGCGCGAACTGGCGCGCGGCAAGGGCATGGCAATCCCGGCCTGAGGGCGGCTGCGCGCAGCTGTCGCAGGGCCAATGTCGGAAATGCGCGCCATATTGCCGCTTTCAGGCCGCCTGCAGGGATTTGCGTTTGAACCGGCGGGCATAACCCTATAGGCGCTGAGTATTCCTTGCACAGGGGGCTGCCATGAACATGCTTGATACCTTCGTCAAACCGATGCACCGCGAGGGGCTGCGCTTTGTCGGCATCTTTGCGGCGGTCACGCTGGTGGGCTTTCTGATCTGGGATCCGATCGGCTGGGTGGCGCTGGGCCTGACGATCTGGTGCTATTACTTTTTCCGCGACCCCAAGCGGGCGGTGCCGCAGGCCGAGGGGCTGCTGGTCAGCCCTGCCGATGGCGTGGTGTCGCTGATCGAAACCGCGGTGCCGCCCGAGGAATTGGGCATGGGGCCGGAGGCCCTGCTGCGGGTCTCGGTCTTCATGAACGTGTTCAACTGCCATGTGAACCGCGCGCCGATTGCCGGCAAGGTCACGGCGATTGCTTATCGCGCGGGTAAATTCCTGAACGCCTCGCTCGACAAGGCCAGCATCGACAACGAGCGCAACAGCCTCAGCATCGAGATGGCGGATGGCCGCAAGATCGCCGTGGTGCAGATTGCCGGGCTGGTGGCGCGGCGGATCGTGTGTTTCGTGTCGAAAGATCAGGCCGTTCGCACCGGCGAGCGGTTCGGGCTGATCCGTTTCGGCTCGCGGCTGGATGTCTATCTTCCCGCAGGTGTGCAGCCGCAGGTGACGCTGGGCCAGACCATGATCGCCGGCGAGACGGTGATTGCGGACCTCGCCGCCAACCCGCCCGCCCGCACCGCCAAGACCGAGTGATTGCCCGGCCATGACGGAACCGAAAAGACCAAGGTCCGAACTGCCACTGGTGCAACTGCTGCCGAACCTGCTGACGGTGACGGCGCTTTGCGCGGGCCTGACCGCGATCCGCTTTGCCGCGCAGGGGCGGTTCGGCTTTGCCATTGGCCTTATCCTGCTGGCGGCGGTGCTGGATGGCTTGGACGGCCGACTGGCGCGGATGCTCAAGCAGGAAAGCCAGATCGGCGCCGAACTGGACTCGCTGGGCGATTTCGTGAATTTCGGGGTGGCCCCGGCGTTGACGCTGTATTTCTGGGCGTTTCAGGGCTGGTCGAGTGCGGGCTGGATTGCGGTGCTGATCTATGCGGTGTGCTGCGTGATGCGGCTGGCGCGGTTCAACGTAGACAGCCGGGTGCCGCATGATCCGACTGCGAAGACCCATTTCGTCGGTGTGCCTTCGCCTGCCGGGGCCATGCTGGTGATGCTGCCGATGTATGTGGTGTTCATGCTGGACGGCATGCCGCACCTGCCGCCGAGTCTGGTGGCGATCTGGATGGTGGCGATCGGCGCGCTGATGATCAGCCGGGTGCCGACGCCCTCGTTCAAGGGCACCACGTTTTATGCCGATACTGCCAGCTACATCGTGCTGGGCTTTGTGGCGCTGGTGGCGGCGCTGCTGACCTATACCTGGACCACGCTGGTGGTTCTGGACGTGGCCTATCTGGCCGCATTGGGATTTGCGGTGCGCCAGTATCGGGTTGGCCGTTCCGGGGAGGAAGAGTGACATGGACCTGCACGCTGTTCAGAAATCCTACGCCCGCTGGGCGCCGATCTACGATCTGACGTTTGGTGCCATCACCGATGCCGGGCGGCGGGCAGCGGTGAGCTTTGTCAACCGCGCCGGCGGCGATGTGCTGGAGGTGGGGGTGGGCACTGGCCTCGCGCTGCGCCGCTATGGCCATAACGTCCGGGTCACTGGTGTCGATTACAGCGCCGAAATGCTTGAAAAGGCGCAGGAAAAGGTAAAAGAGCTGCGGCTGCGGCAAGTGGTGGCGCTGGAGCAGATGGACGCCCGGGCGTTGGGCTATCCCGATGACAGTTTCGATCATGTCATGGCGATGCACATCATGTCGGTGGTGCCGGAGCCGGAAAAGGTGCTGGCGGAAATGGCGCGGGTCTGCCGTCCGGGCGGGTCGGTGATCGTGGTCAACCACTTTGCCCGCGAGGCCGGGTTTCTGGCGGTGGCGGAAAAGGCGGCGGCGCCGATGGTCAACTTGCTGGGCTGGCATTCGGATTTCGCGAGGGCGCGGGTGATGGGCGAGGCCGGGCTGCTGTTGAAGCAGGAACGCACGCTGCCGCCGTTCGGGATGATGACGATGCTGCGGTTCCGCAAGCTGTGATGCGGGCTTGTCGGCGGGGCGGGCTGGCCCTAGCCTGACCGCCGTGCAGCGGAGGCGATGATGGCAGCGGTTCGGTGGGGTATTCTGGGGGCGGCGAATTTCGCCCGGCATCACATGGCCCCGGCCATCCATGCAGCAAAGGGTGCCGAACTGGTGGCGCTGGCCACCTCTGATCCCGCCAAGGCGGTGCCGTTTCAGGCGTTTTGCCCCGGGCTGCGGCTGCATGACAGCTATGAGGCCTTGCTGGCCGACCCCGGGATTGATGCGGTCTATATTCCGCTGCCCAACCATCTGCATGTCGAATGGACGCTGAAAGCCCTCGCCGCGGGCAAGCATGTGTTGTGCGAAAAGCCGATTGCCATGCAGGACTCGGACTTCGACGCGCTGATCGCCGCCCGCGATGCCAGCGGCTTGCTGGCGGCCGAGGCCTACATGATCGTGCATCACCCGCAATGGCAGCGCGCCCGTGATCTGGTGCAGTCGGGCGCCATCGGCCGGGTGGAACATGCCGATGTGGTGTTCAGCTATGACAACCGCGCCGACCTCGCCAATATCCGCAACCGGCCGGAAACCGGCGGTGGCGGCATCCGCGACATCGGGGTCTATGCCTATGGCTCGGTGCGTTTCGTCACCGGAGCGGAGCCGGAAGACCTGCAAGCCCGCGTGCGGTTTGAAAACGGTGTCGATACCTGGGCGCAGGTGACGGGCACTTTTGCCGGACCGCAGGGGCGGTTCAGCTATGCCGCGCTGACCTCGATGCGGCTGTTCCCGCGGCAAGAGGTGGTGTTTCAGGGCGAAACCGGGCTGATCCGGCTGACCGCCCCCTTCAATGCCAACGTGTTTGGTGAGGCGCGGGTGGAATTGCACCGCCCCGGCCTGTCGATGACGGTCGAGCGTTTTCCCGCCGCCAACCACTATGTGTTGCAGGTCGAGGCGTTTTGCACCTCGGTGCGGACCGGCGCGGCCTACCCTTGCCCGCTGGAATTCGTGCGTGGCACCCAAGCCATGATCGACCGGATTTTTGCCGCTGCGGTTGCAGTGTCGTAAATGCTGCAATTGCAAGGAGCGAGACGATTCGCCACATCCTCTGCGCGAACTGTCAGGCTTGCTTGACATGTTTTCGGTGTTAAGGTGACGTCGCGCAGGATTATGGAATCATGGGGCGCAGCAAGGCCTTGGGTCTTGCAACGGCGGGGGGTCGCCCATGGAACTTTCGGAAGGCAAGTCGGCATGACTGGGAACCTGAACGAAAGCTCTGGCCTGGATCGAACGGCATTGGATCGGGCCAACGACCTGTTCCGCTCTGGCCGGGCCACGTTGCCGCAAGAGGCGGTGCATGCCCTGGCGCAAGAGGTGATTGCGCGGCTGGATCAGCGCAACAAGGAAACCCTGCGCGTCGAAGGCCCTGTGCCGCAGGCCGAGATCGACGCGCTGTGCGTTGATCTGCTGGCCGCCGACGAAAATGTTGCCACCGACCGGATCATGCGCGCCCATGACAGCGGCGTGTCGATCGAGCGGCTGTATTTCGGCTATCTGGCGCAGGCCGCCCGGCAATTGGGCGAGATGTGGGAAGATGACGAGGCCTCGCTGCTGGAGGTCGCCATCGGCACCGGCCGGATATATGCGATCATGCGCGGCTTGCGGCGGCTGTTCTGCGCCGAAAGCGTGGTGCTGCCGGACGAATTCCGCGCAGTCTTTGCCGCGTCGCCGGGCGAGACCCATACGCTGGGCGTGACCATGGCCGCCGACCAGATGCGTCGTCGTGGCTGGCAGATCGACCTGAAAGTGGGGATGTCGCACGAGGAACTGGTCGATTCGATCAGCCATCGGCAGTATCCGATCATCGGCCTGTCGGCCAGTTGCACCAGCATGATCTTTGCGCTGTCGCGGCTGATCGTGGCGCTGCGCATCCGCAATCCCGGTGCCTGGATCATGATCAGCGGCAAGATCGCCGATCTGGAACCCGACCTGATGACCCTGACCGACGCCGATGCGGTGGTGAAAGACCTGCCCGAGGCCGAGGTGCAGATGCAAAACCGGCTGCAAGCCCGGTTGCAGGCACAGCGGCGGGGCTGACCCCGCCGCGGTTTTTCAGGCCTCCATCGCCTCCAGCTCGTCGATGAAACCTGCGATCATGCTCAGGCCCTTGTCCCAGAATTTCGGGTCCGACGCGTCAAGCCCGAAGGGCGCCAGCAGTTCCTTGTGGTGCTTGGACCCACCAGCCTTCAGCATGTCGAAATACTTCTCCTGGAACCCCGGCAGGCCGTCGGCATAGGCGGCATAAAGCGCGTTCACCAAACCGTCGCCGAAGGCATAGGCATAGACGTAGAACGGCGAGTGCACGAAATGCGGGATATAGGCCCAGAAGGTTTCATATCCCGGCATGAAATCGAACACCGGGCCAAGGCTTTCGGCCTGCACGCTCATCCACAGGGCGTTGATGTCGTCGGGGGTCAGTTCGCCCTGCGCGCGGGCGGCGTGCAGTTTGCACTCGAAGTCGTAAAAGGCGATCTGGCGGACCACGGTGTTGATCATGTCCTCGACCTTGCCGGCCAACAGGGTCTTGCGTTCGGCAGGCGTGCTGGCGCCATCCAGCAGCTTGCGGAAGGTCAGCATTTCGCCGAACACCGAGGCGGTTTCGGCCAGCGTCAGCGGGGTGGAGGACAAAAGTTCGCCCTGTGCTGCGGCCAGCACCTGATGCACGCCGTGGCCCAACTCGTGCGCCAAAGTCATCACGTCGCGCGGTTTGCCAAGGTAGTTCAGCATGACATAGGGATGCACGGTGGTGACGGTCGGGTGGGCAAAGGCACCGGGAGCCTTGCCGGGTTTGACGCCCGCATCAATCCAGCCCTTGGAGAAGAACGGCTCCGACAGCGCCGCCATGCGCGGGTCGAACGACGCATAGGCGGCCTGCACGGTCTGCCGCGCGGTGTCCCAATCCACCAGTTTCGGCGATTCCTGCGGCAGGGGGGCGTTGCGGTCCCAGACCTGCATCCGCTCCAGCCCCAGCCATTTCGCCTTCAGCGCATAATAGCGGTGGCTGAGCCGCGGGTAGGCCGCGACCACGGCATTGCGCAGCGCCTCGACCACCTCGGGCTCGACATGGTTCGACAGGTGCCGCCCGGTTTGCGGGGTCGGCATCTTGCGCCAGCGGTCGTGGATTTCCTTTTCCTTGGCGAGCGTGTTGTGGATGCGGGAAAACAGTTTGATATCCCGCTCGAACACCTTCGCCAGCGCCCGGGCCGCAGCCTCGCGGCGGGCGCGGTCGGGGTCGGTCAGCAGGTTCAGCGTGGCTTCGAGGCTGAGGGTCTCGTTCTCCGGCGTGAAGGTCAGCCCGGCCATGGTTTCATCGAACAGCCGGTTCCAGGCCGAGGCGCCGACCACGGATTCGTCGTGCAGAAAGGTCTCCAGCTCGTCCGACAACTGGTAGGGCCGCATGGCGCGCATGCGGTCGAACACCGGCTTGTAGCGGGCGAGGGCTTCGTTGGCGGCCAGCAGGCCTGCCAGATGGTTTTCGTCCAGACGGTTGAATTCCAACGAGAAAAACACCATCGGCGTGGTGAAGGTGGTGATCTTGTCCTGCATGTCGGCCATGAACTTGGCGCGGTCGCTGTCCATGGTGTTCTGGTAGTAACGCAAGCCCGCGTAAGACATCAGCCGCCCGGCGGCGATGTCGATCGCCTCGTAATCCTGCACGCAGGCCAGCATCTGATCGGCGGAAAGGCTGGCCAGCTTGCCCTTGTGCGCGGCCTCGAAGGCCACGACCGCACGCTCGACAAAAGCCAGATCGGCGGCCAGTTGCGGCGCCTCGGGGCTGGGGTAAAGGTCGGTCAGATCCCATTCGGGCAGGTCGCCAAAGCCTGCGGCGGCACTGTTGGCATCAAAGACCGGGCGGGGCAGGGGAAGCGGCATGCGGAACCTCGTTTGCTGTTCATCCCATCTAGGGGGAAGGGTGGGGTGGGTGCAAGGCCGCGGGGATCAGCTTTTCGTGGGTAAAGCGGCGCGAAACCGGGCGAGTGCGCCTAAAATATAGGCATATGCTGGGGGAATGCGCGCGAATGGCCGCCAAGGCTTCCCCCTGCGCCGCGCCACTGATTAAGTGAAAGGGCAAGCACAGGGGCATCCGCCGTGACAAGCTGTTTCAACGAGATGTATCTGCAAGGCGCCGTGCGCCCACCCTATGCCCGGCTGGAAGGCTGGACCCGGGCCATGCCGGCCGAGTTGCGCCAGATGAAACAGGCCGAGGCCGAGGCGCTGTTTCGCCGGATCGGCATCACCTTCGCGGTTTACGGCGAGGGTGGCGACCCCGACCGGCTGATCCCGTTCGACATGTTTCCGCGCGTCTTCAGCCATGCCGAATGGACCCGGCTGGAGCGTGGCATCAAGCAGCGGGCGCAGGCGCTGAACGCCTTTCTGGTCGATGTTTACGGGCGCGGCGAGATTGTGCGGGCCGGGCGGATTCCGGCGCGGCTGGTCTATCAGAACGCGGCCTACGAGAAATCGGTGGTGGGTTTCGTGCCGCCCAAGGGGGTTTACAGCCACATCGTCGGCGTCGACCTGGTGCGCACCGGGCCGGACGAATTTTTCGTGCTGGAGGACAACTGCCGCACCCCTTCTGGCGTCAGCTACATGCTGGAAAACCGCGAGATCATGATGCGGATGTTCCCCGATCTCTTCCGCGAAAACCGTATCCTGCCGATCGACAGCTATTCCGAACGGCTGCGGCGCACCCTGGCCTCGGTGGCCCCCGCCAAATGCGACCGCGAGCCGACGGTGGTGATCCTGACGCCGGGGCATTTCAACAGCGCCTATTATGAACACAGCTTTCTGGCCGATCTGATGGGGGTGGAACTGGTCGAGGGCCAGGATCTGTTCGTGGAAGGCGAGTATGTCTACATGCGCACCACCGAAGGCCCGCGCCGGGTGGATGTGATCTATCGGCGGCTGGACGATGCCTATCTGGACCCGCTGTGCTTTCGCCCCGACAGCATGCTGGGGGTGGCGGGGCTGATGGACGTTTACCGCTCGGGCGGGGTGTCGATCTGTTCGGCGCCGGGGGCCGGGGTGGCCGACGACAAGGCGGTCTATACCTATGTGCCGGAAATGATACGGTTTTATCTGGGCGAGGAGCCGATCCTGAACAACGTGCCGACCTGGCAATGCGGCCGCGATGACGAATGTCGATATGTGCTGGAGCATCTGGCCGAACTGGTGGTGAAAGAGGTTCACGGCTCGGGCGGTTACGGCATGCTGGTGGGGCCGAAATCCAGCGCCGCCGAAGTCGAGATGTTTCGCGCCCGCATCAAGGCCAACCCCGGCAACTACATCGCCCAGCCGACGCTGGCGCTTTCGACCACGCCGACCTTCGTGGCCGATGGCATCGCCCCGCGGCATGTGGACCTGCGGCCCTATTGTCTGGTTGGTGAAAGCATTGATCTGGTGCCCGGCGGGTTGACGCGGGTGGCACTGACCGATGGCTCTCTGGTGGTGAATTCCAGCCAGGGTGGCGGCGTCAAGGACACCTGGGTGCTGGCGGAGTGATGTCATGTTAAGCCGGACCGCCGACAATCTTTACTGGATCGCCCGCCGGATGGAGCGCGCCGAAACCGCCGCCCGGCTGCTGGAGGTGGGCGCGCGCATCTCGCTCTTGCCCTCGGTGCACGGCTATCGCAGCGAATGGGACAGCCTGTTGCGCGCGGGCGGCATGGCCGACGGGTTTGCCGCCAAATACGGCGACCCGGTGCAGCGCAACATCGAAAGCCATCTGTTCTTCGACCACGACAACCCCTCGTCGGTGGCGGCCTGCATCACCGCGGCACGCGAGAATGGCCGCATCGTGCGCACGGCGCTGACCGCGCAAGTCTGGGACGCGCTGAACACCGCGTTTCAGGAATTGCGCGCGCTGGAACGCCGCGAACGCAGCGAGCTGGAGCTTTCGGAAATGACCGAATGGACCATGCGCCACGCCGCCATGGTGCGCGGCGCCATTGATGCGACGCTGCTGCGCAACGACGGCTACAACTTTCTGAACATCGGCTATTATCTGGAGCGTGGCGACAGCACAGCCCGGCTGATGGACGTGAAATACTATGTGCTGTTGCCGAAGGTCGATTATGTCGGCTCGGGGCTGGACAACTACCAATGGGCCACCTTGCTGCGGGCGATGTCGTCGCAACGGGCGTTTCACTGGGCCTACGGTGGCGAGGTGACGGCGGCCAAGATTGCGCATTTCCTGATCTTGAACCCGCAATGCCCGCGCAGCCTGATCACCTGCGTCGCCGGGATGAACAACCACCTCGGGCGGCTGGCCAAGGCTTACGGGCGGATGACCGAGGCGCAGGAACTCAGCGCGCGCTTGCTGGCGGGGCTGGACTCGGTCAGTGTCGAGGCGATCTTCGAGGAAGGCTTGCACGAGTTCCTGTCCCGCTTCATCCGCGATGCGGCCAGCCTTGGCGCGGTGATCCACGACAGTTACCTGAGCGGGGACATGCGTTGATGTTGCTGAGTGTCGATCATGTGACCCGCTATCGCTATGACACGCCTGCCCGCAGCGTGGTGCAAAGCCACCGGCTGACCCCCTCGCGGTTCGACGGCCAGCGGCTGCTGGACTGGGAAGTTTCGGTGTCGGGCGGGCTGGCAGGTGGGGCGTTCCGCGATGGGGCGGGCGACTGGGTGCAAGGCTGGAGCGTGCCCGGCCCGGTCAGCGAGATTTCGGTCACGGTGCGCGGGCGGCTGGAAACCACGGATCTGTCAGGGGTTTTGCGCGGCCACCGCGAAGCGGTGCCGCCGGAATGTTACCTGCGCTCCACCACGCCCACCCAGGCCGATCAGGCGCTGGCCGATCTGGCGGCGCAATGCGTCACGGCCTCGGGCGGCTTGGAAACCGCGCACCGGCTGTCGGCGGCGGTCGCGGATGCCATCGTCTATCGCCCCGGCACCACCCATGCCCACACCACCGCCGCCGAGTCGCTGGCCGGTGGCGAAGGGGTCTGTCAGGACCATGCCCATGCCGTGCTGGCGATGGCGCGGCATCTGGGGATGCCTGCGCGTTATGTCTCGGGCTACCTGCATGCCAGCGAGGATGGCACCCTGCACGAGGCGGCGCATGCCTGGGCCGAGGTCTGGGTGGCAGGCCTGGGCTGGGTTGGTTTTGACCCCGCAAACCGTTGCTGCCCGGACGAACGCTATATCCGGCTTGGTTCGGGGTTGGATGCACAAGATGCAGCACCTATTCGCGGCATTGCCCGGGGGCCCGGCGTCGAAAGCATGGACGTGACGGTTGCAGTTCAGTCGGTGCAGCAATAGGCTGGCCCGCAACGGAACCGGGGAAGACGAATGACCTATTGCGTGGGCCTGCTGGTGAATGCGGGGATGGTGCTGCTGTCGGACACCCGCACCAATGCCGGGCTGGACAATATTGCCACCTATCGCAAGATGTTCGTGTTCGAAGACCCCGGCGAACGGGTGATCACCATCCTGACCGCCGGCAGCCTGTCGGTGACGCAAACCACCATCGCCCGATTGAAGGACGCGGTGCGCGGGCCGGATGTCGATGCCGAAACCTCGATCATGCTGGCGCCGACCTTGCTGCGGGTGGCCGAGATCATCGGCAATACCCTGGCGGCGGTGCGGGCCGATGTCGATGAAAAGCTGGTGGCGATGGGGCAGGGGGTTTCGGCCAGCATGATCGTCGCCGGGCAGCGGCGCGGCGGCGAGATGCGGATGTTCCTGATCTATCCCGAAGGCAATTTCATCGAGGCCACCGAGGACACGCCGTTCCTGCAGATCGGCGAGCACAAATACGGCAAACCGATCCTTGACCGGGTGGTGACGCCCGCGACCAGTCTGGCCGATGCGCAGAAGGCGGTGCTGCTGTCGATGGATTCGACGCTGCGCTCGAACCTCAGCGTCGGCATGCCGCTGGATCTGGCGGTGATCGAGCGCGATGCCTGTCGGGTGACGCTGCGGCGGCGGATCGAGGCGGGCGATCCGGGGTTCCGCGCCATGTCGGATGCCTGGTCAAAGGCGTTGCGCGACGGGTTCGCCCAGATCACGCTCTAGTCGCTCATTGCTTCCTTGCGGGCGCGCTTCGCTGCAGCGAGGACCGACCGAAAGGGAGGGAGGAGCGGCGGAATGGTCCAGCGCCTGTCGGGCGGCAATACCGGTGTCCACTTTTGCCTGACAGGCGCTAGCGATTGGCCTCGAACAGCGCCACTGCACTGGCGATGAATCGGCTGCGGGTGACAGGCACTTCCATCATCACCTCGTGCTCGGAACCGGGGATCAGGTCCAGCCGCCCGCGCGGCCAGGCCGCCATCCGCAGATGCACCGGCCCGGTATCGACGACCCGTTCCGAAGTGCCGAGCGCGCAATAGGCGGCGACAGGCGGCGACGGCATCATCGACAGCGCGTGACATTCCATCAGCGCCGCATGCAGCCAGCCCATCGACGGTCCGCCCAGCGTCAGCTCGGGATGCGTCAGCGCCTGGCGTTTCATGTAGTCCCAGGTTTCGCTGTCCTTGGTCAGGATGTTGCCGGCAAACTCGGCCTCGGCCAGATAGGTCTTGCCGCCGGTCCCCGGCGCATAGCGATGCGCCTGATTGAACCAGACCGACATGGTGGAAAACACCGACGCAAAGGGCCGCATCCAGGCGGCGATGGAAATCCCCCACATCGGTGCCGAGAACGCCGCGGCCTGCACCTTGATGCCGCGCATCAGCCCGCGCAGCGCAATGCAGCCGCCCATCGAATGGCTGAGCAGATAGCGCGGTTCCGGCAGACCCTGCGCATCCGCCGCCGTCAACAGCGCATCCAGATCGCGTTGATATTCCGCGAAATCCTGCACATGGCCCGCCATCGGGTCGGCCAGCAGCCGGTCGGCCAGCCCCTGACCGCGGCAGTCGAAGGTCAGTGTGGCATAGCCGCTGGCCGCCAGATCGCGGGCGATGCGGCCATATTTCTCGATATATTCGGTGCGGCCGGGCAGCAGGATCACCGTGCCGCGCGGCCCGTTTCCATGCCACAGCCCGGCGCGCAGCCGCACTTCATCGGCAGTGGTCAGCCAGAAGGTGCGGCCATCTTCGGGGCCCTCGGCAATCTCGGCAAAGTACGGAGCAGCTTTCAACTTAGCGCCGCCCCCAGCTTCATCGCCAGACCCATGGCACCATCAACTGTCAGCTTGCCGGTCATGAAGGCCATCGTCGGGTTCATCTCGCCGGCCAGAATCGCGGCAAACACCTCGCCGCTGGCGGTCAGCGTCACTTCGGCAGGCTCGTCGCCGGGGCGCACGCCATTGGCGTCGATCATGATCGCCCCCTCACCGGGGATGACGAATTTCGCCACGCCATCAAAACTTGGCACCTTCTTGCCCAGTTCTTCCACAGCCTTTGCGATTACCTTGCTCATCCTGCTCTCCCTGCGGTCCCCGAAACGTGAGCGGCAGGATATGGCTTTTCCCGCCGCGCGCGCTACACTTGCCCGTGAAATGTATGCGCAGCAACCCTTTCCACTTCGTATCGTTGCGGCAATTGTGCTGATTTTCCTGTCATGCCTGCCCGTTGCCGCCCAGACCGCCAAGCTGGACGCGCTGTTTGCGGATCTGGCCACCGCTGATGAGCGTCAGGCAGTGCGGATCGAATCCGATATCTGGCGCGAATGGTCGCGGTCCGGCTCGCCCGCCTTCGATCTGCTGCTGGAGCGGGGCCGCAAGGCGATGGAGCAGGGCGATTACGAGGTGGCGATCCAGCATCTGACGGCGCTGACCGACCATGCGCCCGAGTTTGCCGAGGGCTGGAACGCGCTGGCCACCGCCTATTTCCAGAACGGCGATCTGGGACCGTCGATCGAGGATATCCAGCGCACGCTGGCGCTGAATCCGCGGCATTTCGGGGCGCTTTCCGGCTTTGGCGTGATTCTGGAGGAGTTGGACCGCCCGGAACAGGCGCTGGCCGTCTATCGCGCCGCGCTTGCTATACATCCGCGCCTGCAGGCGGTATTGGACGCGGTGAAGCGGCTGGAAGAAAAAGCCGCGGGCCAGGCGCTGTAACAAACCACGGGCAGGATGATGCGATCGAACGCGCGGGTCACGGCGGTCCTTGGGCCGACCAATACCGGCAAGACCCATTACGCCATCGAGCGCATGCTGGGCCACCGCACCGGGGTGATCGGCCTGCCGTTGCGGCTGCTGGCGCGCGAGGTCTATGACAAGATCGTGGCCCTGCGCGGCCCGTCGGTGGTGGCGCTGGTCACCGGCGAGGAACGCATCGTGCCCGATCGCACCCAGTATTGGGTCTGCACCGTCGAGGCGATGCCGCTGGAGATCGGTGCCGATTTCGTCGCCATCGACGAGATCCAGCTTTGCGCCGACCCCGAACGTGGCCATGTCTTTACCGACCGCCTGCTGCGGGCGCGCGGCCTGCTGGATACAATGTTTCTGGGCTCGGATTCGATGCGTCCGGCGATTGCGGCGCTGGTGCCGGGGGTGCAGTTTTCCCGGCGCGAGCGGTTTTCGACTTTGACGTGGAATGGTTCGAAAAAGATAAGCCGGATGCCCGCGCGCAGCGCCATCGTCGGGTTTTCGGTTGAAAATGTCTATGCCATCGCCGAATTGATCCGCCGCCAGAAGGGCGGTTGTGCGGTGGTGATGGGGGCGCTTTCCCCCCGCACCCGCAATGCGCAGGTGGAACTGTATCAGAATGGCGACGTCGATTATCTGGTGGCCACCGATGCCATCGGCATGGGGCTGAACCTTGATATCGGCCATGTCGCCTTTTCCGCCACCGCCAAGTTCGATGGCCGCCGGATGCGGGCGCTGTTCCCGCACGAGCTGGGTCAGATCGCGGGAAGGGCCGGGCGCTATCTGGAGCCCGGCAGCTTTGGTGTCACCGGCGAGGCGCAGGTGCTGGACGACGAGGTGATCGAGGCGATCGAGAACCACCGCTTTGCCCCGGTGCGCAAGCTGAACTGGCGCAACGACGTGCTGGAGTTCGGCACGGTGGCGCGGCTGATTGGCTCGCTGGAGGCCCCCACCGACAACGAATGGCTGAACCGCACCCGCGAATCCGACGATCTTGCGGCGTTGAAGGTGCTGTCGGACCTGCCCGACCTGCACGACCGCATCCGCAGCCCGCAAGCGGTGCGTCTGCTGTGGGATGTCTGCCGCATCCCGGATTTCCGCGGCATTTCGGGCGGCGAGCACACCAGTTTGCTCGCGCGAATCTTCGGCTTTCTGCAGGATGGACGGGTGCCGACCGACTGGTTGGCCAAGGCTGTGGCGCGGATCGACAAGACCGATGGCGATATTGACGCGCTGTCCAAACGTCTGGCCTATATCCGCACCTGGACATATGTCGCACAGCGCAAAGGCTGGGTGGACGATGAAAGCCATTGGCGCGATGAAACGCGCGCTGTAGAAGACCGCTTGTCAGATGCGTTGCACGCACGGCTGACGCAAAGATTTGTCGACCGGCGCACCTCGGTTCTGATGCGGCGGTTGAAGCAGAAGGAGAGCCTTGTGGCCGAGGTCAATACGTTGGGTGAAGTGACGGTGGAAGGCGAATTCGTCGGCCGTCTGGAAGGGTTCCGCTTCCGTCAGGATGCGTCAGGCTCGCCAGACGAGGCGCGGGTGCTGCGGCAGGCCGCGGTGCAGGCGCTGCGCCCCGAGTTCCATCTGCGGGCGGACAAGTTCTACAACGCCCCCGACACCGAGATGGATTTCACCGAGCAGGGCGGCCTGATGTGGGGCACCTATGCCGTCGGCAAGCTGGTGGCGGGGGCCGAGGTTACCCGGCCGCAGGTCGAGGCTTTCGTGGACGAAGATGCAGGCCAGGAGGTGCTGGAAAAGGTGCGCCGCCGCTTGCAGCATTTCATCGACCGCAAGGTGGCGGCGCTGTTCGAGCCGCTGCTGGCGCTGGGCCGCGACGAGACGCTGACCGGGCTGGCCCGCGGTTTTGCCTTCCGGCTGGGCGAGGGGCTTGGCGTTCTCAGCCGCGCCGAGGTGGCCGAGGATGTGAAGGCGCTGGACCAGGAGGCGCGCTCGGCCTTGCGCAAGCATGGCGTGCGGTTTGGCCAGTTCACCGTGTTCCTGCCGCTGCTCTTGAAGCCCGCGCCGACCCGGCTGCGGCTGGTGTTGTGGTCGCTGGCCAATGGTCTGGCCGAGTTTCCCGAAAGCCCGCCGCCCGGTCTGGTGACCATCCCCAACCTGCCGGAAGTGCCGCGCAACCATTACACGCTGGCGGGCTATCACCCGGCCGGCAGCCGCGCCATCCGCATCGACATGCTGGAACGGCTGGCCGATTTGCTGCGCGCCAAGGACAGCCGGGCGGGGTTTGAAGCCACGCCCGAGATGCTGTCGATCACCGGCATGACGCTGGAGCAGTTCACCGATCTTATGGCCGGTCTGGGCTACAAGGGCGACAAGGGCGAGCGGCCCAAGGTCAAGGCCGAGGTGGTGGTGCCGGTGGTGGTGTCCACCGCGCCGATCCCCGAGGGGGAATCGGTGCTGGCGCCGCCTCCCGAAGCTTTGGCGCCGGAACCCGAAGCGCCCGCCGCCGAAGGCGAAGCGGAGGCTGCCGAGCCGCCGGTGGTCGAGATGGAAACCTTCGTCACCTTCACCTGGGCCCCGCGCCCGCGTGGCGGCGAAGGCCGTGGCCCGCGCGCCCGGACCGAACTCCAACCGGCCGGCGAGCGCCGC
>NZ_ACYY01000006.1 GCF_000176015.1 Rhodobacter ferrooxidans
GAACAGGCCGCAGCCAATGCCGATGCCGCCGAAGCCGCAGCCGCACAAGCTGCTGCCGATCAGGCCGCAGCCGACGCTGCCGCAGCCCAGGCTGCAGCCGCTGCCGCCGCTGCCGATACCGCTGTGGTGCCCGCAACCGACCCTGCCCTCGAACCGTTGCCGATCCTTGAAACCGCCGAAGGGGTCGAGCCTCCGACCGCCGAAGCGGTCTCCAATCTGACCGACATCCTGTCGGAAACCACCGCCACCGACGAAGCCCCGGTGGCCGCCGCCGCTGCGGCGATTGCCGCCGAGACCGTGGCCGAACCCGATGCCACGGTGATCGAGCTGACCCCCGAAACCACCCGCACCTCGGCGCAGGATTTCGTGGCCGCAGCCCCGGCAGCCCCTGCCGACGGGGGCGCAAAAGCCCGCCGCAAAGGTCTGACCGATCTGGAGAAATTCGGTCTGGTCGTGGTTGGCGCGCTGGTGGTCGGCGCCATTCTGAAGAACGGTGACAAGGTGGTTTCCAACACCGGCGACCGCGTGGTGGTGGAACGCGACGATGGCCGCTATGTGGTGCTGAAGGACGACGACACCCTGCTGCGCCGCCCCGGCGCCACCGTGCGCACCGAAAACTTTGACGACGGCTCCAGCCGCACCACCATAGAACGTGACGATGGCAGCCGGATCGTCACCATCCGTGACGCCTCGGGCCGGGTGCTGCGCCGCTCGCGCATCGACGCCGATGGCCGCGTGCTGCGGCTGATCGACGACATGGAACCGGTGGAACGCATCGACGTCGCCACGCTGCCGCAGCGCGATCCGGCCCGGCTGGTGATCAGCACGCAGGACGAGAATGCCGCCCTGCGTGCCGCGTTGCTGGCCTCGGAAAGCGATGATCTGGGTCGCCGCTTCAGCCTGCGCCAGATCCGCGAGATCCGCGAAGTGCGGGCGCTGGCACCGACGATCGACGTGGACAACATCACCTTCGACACCGGTTCCGCGGCGATCAAGGCGACCGAGGCGGCCAAGCTGGCGCGTCTGGGCCGGCTGGTGGCCAATCTGATCGCGGCCAACCCGTCCGAGATGTTCCTGGTGGAAGGCCATACCGATGCGGTGGGGTCGGGGTCGTCGAACCTGGCGCTGTCGGACCGGCGGGCCGAGTCGCTGGCGCTGGCGCTGACCGAATACTACGGCGTGCCGCCGGAGAACCTGGTGGTGCAGGGCTATGGCGAGACCGAGCTGCGCATCGACACGCTGGCCAACGAACCGGCCAACCGTCGTGCTGCAGTGCGGCTTATTTCGCCGCTGCTGGAGCGTCTGGCCGCCAACTGAGGCCAGATCGGCTGCGGCCCATCGCCGCGCCTTGACGTGCAGCTTTCGACCCGGCGCCGCAGAGAAACCCTCTGCGGCGCCGTTCCTTTGGCACCGCAGGCGCTGGTGCCGTGTCGGTTCACGCGGCATGATCGGTGCCATGACACACCGCGCTGACCCCGAGTCGATCCCCGAAACCGCCCTGGACTGGCACCGCGCCGGGCGGGGCGCGGTGTTGGCCACGGTGGTCGAGACCTGGGGCTCGGCACCGCGCCCGGCGGGCAGCCAGTTGGTGATCGCGGGCGACGGCGCGTTCATGGGCTCGGTCTCGGGCGGCTGCGTCGAAGGCGCTGTGGTGCTGGAGGCCGCTGCTGCGCTGACCGAAGGCCGCCCCCGGTTGCTGAGCTACGGCGTCAGCGACGGCGATGCCTTCGCAGTGGGGCTGGCCTGCGGCGGCCGCATCCGGGTGCTGCTGCAACCAGTCGGCGCGGCCCTGCCCGAGGCGGTGCTGGCCGCACTGGTGGCGGCGCGGACGGCGCGGCGTGGCGTGGCGCTGCTGAGCAACCTGACCAACGGCGCGGTGCGGCTTTGCGATGAAGCGGACGACCCGCTGGCCGCTGAAATCCGACAAGCCCTGCGCAGCGGTCACGCCACCCTGCACGGCGAGTGGTTCATCGCGCCGCATCTGCCGCCGCTGCGGCTGATCCTGATCGGTGCCAGCCACATCGCCCAGGCGCTGCTGCCGATGGCGCAAGCCTGCGGCCATGACGTGACCCTGATCGACCCGCGCGACGCCTTTGCCAGCCCCGAACGCTTTCCCGGCGCCCGCATCCTGCACGACTGGCCCGATACGGCGCTGGCCGGCCTCGGCCTTGATGCCCGCACGGCGGTGGTGACGCTGAGCCACGATGCCAAGCTGGACGATCCGGCCATTCTGGCGGCATTGGCCTCAGAAGCCTATTACATCGGATGCCTCGGCTCGACCCGCACCCATGCCAAGCGGCTGGAAAGACTGCAGATTACCGGAGTTTCCAAAGAAAGTCTGACCCGCATCCACGCCCCAGTGGGCCTGAAAATCGCCGCCGCCACTCCCGCCGAAATCGCGGTCTCGATCCTGGCGGAAATCATAAAAACGCATCGCCAGAGCCAAAAAGCTCTGACTTCTTTCTCATTCACCTCTGGAAAAATATCCCACAGGGGTCCGGGGGTGTGAAACCCCCGGCGCCTGCAACAATCCAGCCGTTACTTCGGCCCGATCATCATCACCATCTGGCGGCCTTCCAGCCGCGGCATCGATTCCACCTTGCCGGCCTCGCCGACATCGGCGGCCACCCGGTTCAGCAGCTCCAGCCCCAGCTCCTGGTGCGCCATCTCGCGACCTCGGAACCGCAGCGTCACCTTCACCTTGTCGCCCTCTTCGAGGAACTTCAGCACCGAGCGCATCTTCACGTCATAGTCATGCGTGTCGGTGCCGGGGCGGAACTTGATTTCCTTGGTCTCGATGATGTGCTGCTTCTTGCGGGCCTCGGCCTCACGCTTTTGCTGCTCATACTTGTATTTGCCAAAGTCCATGATCTTGCAGACCGGCGGTTCCGCGTTGGGCGAGATCTCGACCAGATCAAGCCCGGCCTCCAGCGCCATCGCCATTGCCGCGGCGGGGCTGACGATGCCCACGTTCTCGCCATCGGCGCCGATCAGGCGAATCTCGGCATTGCGGATGCGATCATTCACACGGGGGCCCGTTTCGCGTTGCGGCGGGGCGTTGTGGGGTCTGCGGGCTATGGTGGTGTTCCTTCGTGTCATGGACGGTCGGGCGGCAAAATAGACGCAGGTGCCCGGCACTTCAACCCAAATCGCCCGGGCGGTCCGGAATGTGCCGACAGGTCCCGATTGGCGGGGGGCTGCGTCACCGCAGCACGCCATTCTGCGCCGCCGCACTGCGGCACATGCTTTTCAAAGCGCGCGATTTATGTCATGCCGTTACGGTAGCCGGACCTTTCCGACGGTTTGAGGAGAACTGACATGGACAAGAACGTAATCTTCGGTGCCATCCTGATTCTGGTCGCTGGTGGCGGCTATTATCAGTTCAACTACCTGCCGGCCGAAAAGGCGCGGCTTGAGGCTGTTGCCGCCGCCGCCGCCGAAGCCGCAGCCGCTGCCGAAGCCAAGGCTGCGGAAGAAGCTGCCGCCGCTGCCGCCGCTGCCGAAGCGGAAGCCGCCGCCGCCGCTGCCGCCGCCGCGGGAACGGCACCTGCCGCCGAAGCCGCTGCCGAACCGGTGGTGCTGCCCGACGATCTGACCACGCTGCTCGACCCGGCGAATTTCAACGCCGCCAGCCTGAACGCGATGATCGACGCCTCGGCGCTGTCGGCCGGCAGCAAGCTGTCGCTGAAAGGTGCGGTTTCGGCCGCTGTTGCGAACCCGGCGATGATCAATATGGCGCTGGCCCAGATCAAGACCGCGATGGGCATGTAATTCCGGCACCCCGGAGCAAGACAAACGCCGCGCAGAGCGATCTGCGCGGCGTTTTGCTGTCCGGGTCGGCGGCTGTCAGATGCCGTCGCCGACGAAAGCCTTTTCCACCACATATTCCAGCGGCTCGGAATTGGCGCCCTCGCGCAGGCCGAATTTCTCCAGCACCGCCTTCACATCATGGTTGAACGCCAGGCTGCCGCAGATCATGGCGCGGTCTTCTTCGGGGTCCATCGGCGGCAGGTTCAGGTCGGCAAACACCTTGCCCGAGGTGATGTTGTCGGTGATCCGCCCCATATGGGCCGAAGGCTCGCGGGTGGTGGTGGGGTAATACAACAGCTTGCCCTCGACCATCTCGCCGATCAGCGGATCGTCCTTCAGGCTTTCCACCAACTGGCGACCGTATTCCAGTTCGGCCACCTCGCGGCAGGTGTGCATCATGATGACGGTGTCGTATTTCTCGTAGGTTTCCGGCTCGCGCATCAGGCTGGCAAAGGGGGCAAGTCCGGTGCCGGTGGCCAGGAACCAGATCCGCCGCCCGGGCAGCAACGCGTCATGCACCAGCGTGCCCACGGGTTTCGGGCGCAGGATGATCTGGTCGCCGACCTTGATGTGTTGCAGCTTCGAGGTCAGCGGGCCGTCCGGCACCTTGATCGAATAGAACTCCAGCTCCTCGTCCCAGGCCGGCGAGGCGATCGAATAGGCCCGCAGCAGGGGTTTGCCGTTGTCGCCCAGCAGCCCGATCATCACGAACTCGCCCGAACGGAAGCGCAGCGATTTCGGCCGCGTCACCCGGAACGAGAACAGCCGGTCGGTCCAGTGCTGCACGAAGGTGACGGTCTGGGCATCGGGCAGCAGCGGGGTGGCATGGGGATGATGAAGGGTCACGGGTGTTTGCTCGGCTTTGGGACACTGACGCCCTGATTACGTCAGCGACGCGCCGGGGGGAACCCCATTATTTCAACCCCGCAACAGCGACTGATAGTCGTTGGCCTGCCAGTCGGCGCGGGCCAGCCAGTCGGCTTCGGGCTGGCGGGCGGCCAGATCGTCGCTGATCTCCACCGCGTCAAAGCCCGTGCGCCGGGCCATGGCATATTGGTCGGCCAGCACATGACCCTGCGCGTGCAACTGGCCCAGGTAGCCCAGATGCCGCAACCGGCGGGCGATGGTGAAGCCGCGGCCATCGTGAAACGCCGGAAACGCCACCCGGATCAGCGTCAGGTCGTCCAGGATATCCGCCAGCGCATCCGGATCGTCGGTGTTGGCCAGATCAAGCGCGCCGCGGTGCCGGGCACGGTCGGCAAAGGCCACGGTGTCGGCGGGGGCGGGGGTGGAAAAGCCCTGATCGGTGACAAGGATGCTCATGCTGCGTCTTCCTGCGGGGCCGTGCCGCGCGTGGGCTTGCCGTTGATGTAATGGATGCCACATTCGGTTTTTGCCGCGCCGCGCCAACGGCCTGCACGCGGGTCTTCACCCGGTCTCACCGGGCTGGTGCAGACCGCGCAACCGATCGAGGGATAGCCCTTGGCCACCAGCGGATGCCGCGGCAGGCGGTTGTTGACGATGTAATCCTCCAGATCCTCGCGGCCCCAATGCGCCAGCGGGTTGACCTTGATGCGATGATCGCCCTCGGCCTCGAAGAACTCGACATCCGACCGCGTGGCGGCCTGATAGCGCTTGCGCCCGGTGATCCAGCCGTCGAATTTCGACAGCGCCCGCTCCAGCGGTTCGATCTTGCGCACGCCGCAGCAGGCATCGGTGTTGAACTGGTGCAGCGTGGCGTCGGGGTCCTCAAACGCCACCCGCGGTTGGGCGGCGCGGATGATGCGCACGTCGCACAGATGCAGCTGATCGGCCAGTTGCCGTTGATATTCAAGGGTTTCCGCGAACAGCATCCTTGTGTCGACAAAGATCACCGGGGTTTCCGGCGCAATCACCGACACCAGATGCAGCAGCACCACCGATTCCGCCCCGAACGACGACACCAGCGCCACCCGGCCCAGATCGGCATCTTTCAGCGCGTGTTCCAGCACCGCCGTGGCGGCGTGATGCTTGTAGCGGGCGTTCAGCGCCGCCACCCGCTCGGCGACGCTGCGCGGTGGCAGATCAAGCGGCATCCTGCTGGCCTTCCTCGCCGTAAAGGGCGGCCTTGAACGGCGCAAGGCCAAGGCGGTTATAGGCTTGCAGGAAGGTCTCCGCAGGCTCCAGCCGCAGGGCAAGATAGGTCCGCAGGATGCGTTCAATGGCCGGCACGATCTCGTCATAGGCAAAACCCGGACCGGCCTTTTCGCCGATGGCGGCGGTCTCAGTGGCATCGCCACCCAGCGTGATCTGGTAGTTTTCCACCCCCGCCCGGTCCAGCCCCAGGATGCCGATATGGCCGACATGGTGGTGGCCGCAGGCGTTGATGCAGCCCGAGATTTTCAGCTTCAACGGGCCGATGTCGTGCTCCAGCTTCAAGTCATTGAACCGCTGGGCGATTTCCTGCGCCACGGGGATCGAGCGGGCGGTGGCCAGCGCGCAGTAATCCATGCCGGGGCAGACGATCATGTCGGAAATCAGCCCGACATTGGCGGTGGCCAGACCCTGCTGCGAAAGCGCCGCATGCAGCGCCGGCAGGTCGGATTTGTGGACATGCGGCAGGATGACGTTCTGCTCGTGGCTGATGCGAATTTCCGAATGGCCATAGGCTTCCGCCAGATCGGCAATCAGGCGCATCTGGGCGCTGCTGGCATCGCCTGGCGTGGCGCCATGCGCCTTCAGGCTGATGGTGACGATGGCGTAATCCGTCTGCCGATGGGCAGCGAGGTTGGTATCGGCCCAGGCGCGGAACACCGGATCGGCGGTGTAGAAGGCGTCATAAGCCTCGGTGGGCGCGTTGCGGAAGGCGGGTGGGGCGAAGGCCGCCTCGATCTGCCCCAGCAGCACCTGATCATTGCCGGAAAACAGCGGCCGCAGTTCGGCAAAGCGCGCCTCGATCCGGCGGGTCAGCTCGGCGGCGCCCATCTCGAACAGGGTGATCTTGATCCGCGCCTTGTATTTGTTGTCGCGCCGCCCGGCCTCGTTATAGACGCTCAGCACCGCCTCGACGTAAGGCAAAAGGTCGGCCTTGGGCAGGAAGCCGCGCACCACGGTGCCCAGCATTGGGCTGCGGCCAAGGCCACCGCCGACGATCACCTCGAACCCCGGCGCACCGTTTTGCCGCACCATGCGCAAGCCGATGTCATGCGCGCGGGTCACGGCACGGTCATTGGGGCTGCCGGTGATGGCAATCTTGAACTTGCGCGGCAGGAACTGGAACTCCGGGTGGTCGGTGGACCATTGCCGCAGCAGTTCGGCCACCGGGCGCGGGTCTTCGATCTCGTCCGCGGCAGCGCCGGCGAAATGGTCGGCGGTGACGTTGCGCACGCAATTGCCCGAGGTCTGGATGGCGTGCATCTGCACATCGGCCAGCGCCGACAGGATGGCGGGCACATCGGGCAGTTTCGGCCAGTTGAACTGGATG
Source organism: Rhodobacter ferrooxidans (assembly GCF_000176015.1). Lineage (GTDB taxonomy): Bacteria > Pseudomonadota > Alphaproteobacteria > Rhodobacterales > Rhodobacteraceae > Pseudorhodobacter_B > Pseudorhodobacter_B ferrooxidans. The sequence goes on from NZ_ACYY01000006.1 coordinate 7,274, forward strand.
TTCTGCCGGGTGGTGAAGTGGCCGTAGCCCTTGTCGTAGGTGTCGGCGATCCAGGCCAGTTGGCGCAACTGGGTCGGGTTCAACGTGCCGTAGGGGATTGCCACCCGCAGCATGTAGGCATGCAGTTGCAGATAGACGCCGTTCATCAGCCGAAGCGGGCGAAATTCGTCCTCGGTCAGCGCGCCCGAAAGGCGGCGTTGCACCTGTGCCGAAAACTGCGCCACCCGGGCACGCACGAAGGCGGCGTCGAAATCGGAATACTCATACATGGCGCAGGTCCACCTGCTTGCCGTGCGGGTAGTTTGACGGGCCGCGGGTGCGGAACGCCTCGCGGAAATGCGCGGGCTCGGGGCCGTTCGGGCCGCGACGGGCATCGGCCAGATAGGCGCCGACCACAAGCTGACGCTGCGATGCGCCGTGCAGCAGGCGCAACTGGGCATGCGCCTCGTCCTCGATCAGCTCGGCCTCGGCATGGCTGCGCGTCCAGCGGTTGTCGACGGTCAGATACACCACGTCACCCTCGATCAGCGCATTGCCGGTGACGACTTTCGGGGTGAAGCGGGACATGGGCGGGTTCCTTCGGCGGCGGTGGGATCGGGGGTTTGTTGGGATGATTATAGGATAATTTCCCGTTTCTGCGCCAGATGCCCTTGCGGAAAAGGAAATTCATTCCGATACTGGCGGGAATTGGAACAGGGTTCCGGGCAATGGGGGGATATGGCGAATGGCGGTCCGGCTGGACGAGATGGACAGGAAAATCCTTGCCGAGCTGCAGCAGGATGCCAGCCAGTCGCTGGACGAAATTGCCCGCAAGGTCGGCTCGTCGAAGACCCCGGTGTGGAACCGGGTGCGGCGGATGCGCGAGGCCGGGGTGATCCTGCGGCAGACCGCCCTGCTGGACCCCGAGGCGCTGGGGCTGGAGGCCTGTTTCTTCGTGCTGATCCGCACCAGCGAGCACGAGGCCGAGTGGCAGAGCAAGTTCCTGCAGGCGCTGCGCGAGCGCCCAGAGGTGATGGAGGCGCACCGGTTGGCGGGCGATATCGACTATATCCTGAAGGTGCGGGTGAAGAACGCGCGGGCCTATGACATCTTCTATCAGGCGCTGATTTCCGAGGTGCGGATCTACAACGTGACGGCGTTGTTGAGCATGGAAGAGATCAAATCGACGACGGTGATGCCGTTGTGAAGCAGGCCGGGGGCTCTGCCCCCGGACCCCGGGGATATTTGAAAACAGATGAAGGGGTTTAGATCGGAGAGACCATCAGCCGTTCGAGGCCGTGGAAGTGGTAGAGGTTGCCGTAGCGCGGTGGTTCGGTCAGGTGCAGGTGTGGCAGGCGCTGGAACAGGATCGGCAGGGCGATTTGCAGTTCCAGCCGCGCGAGGGGGGCGCCGACGCAGAAATGCAGGCCGGCGCCGAAGCTGAGGTTGGGTTTCTCGGGGCGGTTGGGGTTGAAGCGGGCCGGGGCGTCGAAGGCGCCGGGGTCGCGGTTGGCGGCGGCGAGCAGCAGGCCGATCTCGCTGCCTTTCGGGAAGCTGTGGCCCATGAATTCGACGTCATCATAGGCGTGGCGGGTGAAGAGATGCAGCGGCGGGTCGTGGCGCAGGATTTCTTCGACTGTGGCGGCGATCCTGTCGGGGGCGAGGGCTGTGGGCGGCGTGGCGGTTTGCAGCAGGGTTTTCACGCCATTGCCAAGGCTGTGGACAGTGGCCTCGTGTCCGGCGTTCAGCAGCAGGATGCAGGTGGTGATCAACTCGTCGGTGCTCAGGTGCTGGCCGGATTCTTCGGCGGCGATCAGGTGGGTGATCAGGTCATCGGCGGGGTGGGCGCGGCGTTCGGTGATGTAGGTGCGCAGGAAGGCCACGAAGCTTTCGGTGGCGGCGATGGCGCGGGTTTCGGCCGCAGGCGTGCGCCCGGCCATATACATGCCGACCATGGCGTTGGACCATTGCAAGAGGTCGTCCGCGCGGCTTTCCGGCACGCCCAGCAACCGGGCGATGATGATCACCGGCAGGCGCTGGCCGAAATGGGTCAGCAGGTCGAAGTCGCCCGCGGGGAAAGCGTCGATCAACTGATGCGACAGGGCGGTAATTTCCGGGGCAAGGGCGTTGATGCGGCGGGAGGTGAAGGCGCGCAAAACGAGGCTGCGCAGGCGGGTGTGGCGAGGTGGTTCCAGTTCCAGCATCGAATGGGCCTCGACCGCGTAGAACGGCGCAAGGTGGTCAGGGATGGGTTTGCGGCGGTCGGCGGGCACCTCGCGGCCCAGGCGGCGGTCGCGCAGCAGGGCGTTGACGGCGGCGTAGGAGGTGGCGCAGGGCAGGCCATACTCCTGCCAGTGAAAGAACGGGCCTGCCGCGCGGGCGCGGTCGTAGAACCGGTAGGGGTCTTGCACGAAATCGGGGTCTGTGGGGGATTGTTGCAGCGTTTTCATGCAGTTCTCCGTGGCAGCCGCAGCAGGCCCTGCGCGATCAGCACGCCCAGGCCGACGATGGCGGCCCCCAGCGCCTGCATCCAGTCCCACTTCCCGCCCATGCCGAACAGGATCAGCATCACATAGAACGGCGCTGCGTTGATGTGCAGGCTGGCCATGCCGATGCCAAGGCTGCCGACCGACAGGATCCACAGAAGCTGCGAGATTGCCATGCCGCCGATGGCGAACAGCGCCAGCGCCCCGGCCTCGCGCAGGCCGAACAGCGCCCAGTCGGTGACGGGCATGCCCAGCGATTGACCCAGCACGGCGGCCAGCGTGGTGCCGATGGCGGCGCCGGTCAGGGTGATGGCGGTGCGGCCCAGCGGCGTGAGGTCGGGGAAGCCCGTCACCGTCACCCGCGAGCCCAGGGTGAACACCACCAGCGAGCCGAACGCCGCCAGCGCCCCCAGCCCCAGATGCAGGCTGCCCATCGAACTGGCATAGGCCAGCAGGCCGCCGCCGAGGCTGAGCACCATGCCCAGCACCAGCGAGGGCGTCAGTTTGCGGCCATCCAGCGCCACCTCGATCGCCATGCCGATCACCGGCATGTTGGCGGAAATCACCGCCACCGTCACCGCATCGGTGGCCTTCTGCGCCACGATCAGCAGGAAGGCGCCCAGCCCGATCGAGGCGGCGCCAACGACGATGCCGCGGCCCCAGCGGGCGTCTCGCAGCGCGGGCCAGCCGTCCAGCGCCAGCCATAGCGGCAGCAGCACGGCGGCGGCAAGGCTCATGCGCAGGGCGGTCAGGGTCAGCGGCGGCAGGGCGGCGATCAGCACATCGGCGGCAGGCAGGCCCGCGGCCCAGACCACCATCGAGGCCATGCAGATCAGGTTGGCCTGCAAAAGACCAAGGCGGCGGTTCGGCATGGATCACCAAAGGGGCAGGGCGCCCGGTTGGGGCAGCCTGCGGGAAGGGGCGGGGGGCGTCTGGCCTGCGGGCGACGCTTTTTGCCGGTTCAGGCCGCCGAAAGCGCCGCGACGATGGCGCCGAAATCGGCAGCCTTCAGGCTGGCACCGCCGACCAGCGCGCCATCGACATTCGGCAGCCCGAAGATCTCGGCGGCATTCGACGGCTTCACCGAGCCGCCGTACAGCAGCCGCACACCGGCAGCATCAGCGCCGAAACGGTCGGTCAGCCGGGCGCGGAGGAAGGCGTGCACTTCGGCAATCTCGGCCAGGGTCGGGGTGCGGCCGGTGCCAATGGCCCAGACCGGCTCGTAGGCCACCACCAGCGTCGCCGCCGTGGCTTCGGGCACCGAACCGGCAAGCTGGCTGTCGATCACGTCGAGCGTGGTGCCGGCGTCGCGCTGGGCTTCGGTTTCACCGACGCAGACCACGGCCACCAGACCGGCGGCAAGGGCGGCCTCGGCCTTGGCGCGCACCTGCGCATCGGTCTCGCCGTGGTCGGCGCGGCGTTCGGAATGGCCGAGGATGACGTAAGCGGCGCCCGCATCCTTCAGCATCGCCGCCGAAATGTCGCCGGTATGCGCGCCCGAGGCCTTGGCGTGGCAATCCTGGCCACCAACCGCCAGCACGCTGCCCTTGGCGGCCCAGGCCATCTGCGCCAGCAAGGTGGCGGGCGGGCACAGCAGCATCTCGCATTTCGGCGCCGGGTGGGCGGCCAGCAGCGCCTGCACTTCGGCCAGCGACGCGGCGGTTCCGTTCATCTTCCAGTTGCCTGCGGCCAGCTTTTTCATCGTGTCCCTCCGGGTTTTCCCGGATGGATTACGCGATTGCGCAGCAGAAGGAAACCGCGATCACGCCGCGGGGTCGTCCTTGAACTTGATCGATTCGCCGCAACCGCAGGCCTCGGCCACGTTGGGGTTGCGAAACTTGAAACCGGCGTCCAGCAGCGAGGTCTGATAGTCGATCTCGGTGCCGATCAGGAACATCTGCGCCATCGGGGCGATCAGCACCCGCGCGCCGTCCTGTTCCACCAACGCGTCCAGCGGGTTGACCTCGGTCACATAGTCGAGCGTGTATTCCATGCCCGCACAGCCGCCCTTCTTGACGCCGATTCGCAGGCCCTGCGCGCCCTGCTTGGCCATCAGCCGGGCGATCTGCGTCGCCGCTTGCGGGGTCAGGGTGACAGCCTGTTTGCCGGGAATACCGAACATCGGGGGATCCTTTTGCTATGGCGCAAATGCAGGAATTTCAGCGGCTTGGGCCTACATGAAGCCCAGTTCCAGCTTGGCCTCGTCGGACATCATCTCCATCCCCCAGGGCGGGTCGAAGGTCATATCGACATTGACCGATTTCACCCCCGCCACCGGCTCGATGGCATCCATCACCCAGCCCGGCATCTCGCCGGCCACCGGGCAGCCGGGGGCGGTCAGGGTCATCGCGATCTCGACCTCGTTTTCGCCATTGATCTCAATGGTATAGATCAGGCCAAGGTCAAAGACGTTGACCGGAATTTCCGGGTCGAACACCGTGCGACAGGCCTCGACCACCGGCTCGTAAAGCGGGTGTTCGGTGCTGGACGGCTTGATCAGGGGCGTGCCCTCGATCCGGTCTTGCGGCTGGTTCATGGCTGTCTCGCGCGGTTAGTTGAGTAAATATATAGGGAATGTGCGGCAAAGGTAAAGTGCAGGATTTGCACTTTGCTAAAGCAGCCGCCGCGCCAGCCCGGTGCGCCGGATCGCCCAGGTCAGCAGCAGCGACCCGCCCACCGCGCAGGCATAGATCACCGGCCGCGGCAGTTCGGCGTAACGGAACAGCAGCGCCACGATCGCCACATGGATGAAATAGACGCCCGAGGCATAGTCGCCCAAGGTCCGGCCCTGTACCGTGCCCGGCCATTTCAGCGCGGCCAACATCAGCGCCGGGGCGGCAAGGCCCAGCGAGATCAGGTTGTCATGCGCCACGCCCTTCAGTGCGAACCGCGCCAGCAGCAGCGATTCCGCCAGCACCAGCGCCACGCCGATGGCGGCCCCGACCTGCAACCAGCCAAGGCTCAGGCGGTCGGCCACAGCCTCGCGGCGGATCAGGAAACCCGCCAGCATGAACGGCAGGCACAGCAGCAGCGGGTTGCGATGCGCCGACAGCGGGTCGGAAAAGATCGCGCCGTTGGGGTGGATCACGTCCCAGGCGATGCCATAGGTCACCACGATGCCGCCCAGAAAGGTCAGCGCCATCAGTCCAGTCAGCGCCCGGCTGGACCATCCGGCGATGCCCACCATCAGCGCCGCCGCCATCGCCATGCCCGCCAGATACCACAGGTGCCAGTAGCCGAACAGCAGGCTGCGCAGGTTCTGCCAGGCGGTATGGCCGGGCAGCATCTGCCAGTAGATCGGCAGGTAAAGCAGCATCCAAAGCGCATAAAGCTGGGTGGCGCGGCGCACATAAGCCCAGCCGCGGCCCTTGCTGACGGCGGCCTGCAGGAAATAGCCATTGAACAGCAAAAACACCGGCACGCCCAGCCGGAACAGCCCGTCGCCGGTCAGCAGGATCGCGGTGCGTCCCAGCGGCGCAAAGGGGTTGGCATGGATCCCCACCACCATGAAGGCCAGCGCCAGTTTCAGAACATCAATGGCACGACTGCGGTCCGCGCTGGGGGCGGCGCTGGGGGCTACGCTGGACATCGGATTGCGTCAATGGCTCAGAACGGAATCTCGTCATCCATGTCGTTGCGCCCGCCGCTGGCAGCACCACCGCCATAGCCGCCCGAGGCCGCACCGCCGCGTGCGGCGCCGCTGCTGGCCGCCGGGCCACCCTCGTAATCGCCATAGCCACCGCGTTCATCGCCCATGCCGCCACCGGCACCGCCTTCGGCCCGGCCACCCAGCAGGGTCAGTTCGCCGCGATAGGGCCGCAGCACGATTTCCGTGGTGTAGCGTTCGGCGCCCGACTGGTCCTGCCATTTGCGGGTTTCCAACTGGCCTTCGATATACACCGTCGAGCCCTTTTTCAGATATTGCTCGGCAATCTTGGCCAGCGGTTCGTTCAGGATCGACACCCGGTGCCATTCGGTGCGCTCCTTGCGCTCGCCCGAGGCCTTGTCGCGCCAGGTTTCGGAAGTGGCGATGTTCAGGTTCACCACCTTGCCGCCGTTCTGGAAACTGCGCACTTCCGGGTCACGCCCCAGATTGCCGATGATGATGACCTTGTTGACAGAACCCGCCATGGCACTCTCCCGATTCTCGTTGCGGGCAGCCTCGCCCGTTTTGGTTAATAATGCCTTTAGCGCGATCTGGACCAGACGCCAAGGCCGCGGTTTCCGGCAGTTTGCCCAAAGCGGCGGGCCGGGACAGCCTTTGGCACTGGCAAAACCGCGAAAAATCCCTATAGTCTGCGGCGAACAAGCACGGGATTGCGCATGCGTCGGGTCGGGGTGGTGGTGGTGGCGCTGGGGCTGACAGCCTCGGGGGCGGCGGCGGAAGGGTTGAACCTTTCCGGCTCGTCGATGTCGCGCGCCTCGATCTTCCGGTCGCAGGCGCGGCTGTTGGACACGCGGTTGGCCAAGCAATACGAACTGTCGGCGCGCCTGAAGCCCAAGCGCGAGGTCGCGGACGAGGATGTGCCCGCCTATCGCGGCAATTATCGGGGTGTCTATCTTGCCTCTGCCAAGGCCGTCGCCGCCAAGCATGGCGTTCCCGAAGACCTGTTCCTGCGGCTGGTGCAGCAGGAATCCGGCTGGAACCCCGGGGCGGTTTCCACCGCAGGGGCGACCGGGCTTGCGCAACTGATGCCGGGCACCGCCAGTCTGCTGGGGGTGGATATCAATGACCCGCAGCAGAACCTGGAAGGCGGGGCGCGCTATCTCAAGATGATGTATGACAAGTTCGGCACCTGGAAGCTGGCGCTGGCGGCCTATAACGCCGGGCCGCAGGCGGTGGAGGCGCACGACGGCGTGCCGCCCTATGCCGAGACCACCAATTACGTCAGCAGCATCCTGGGCGGCTGATCACTCCAGCCCGCCCGCCGCATTGATCCTTGTATTGCCGCCCAGATAGGGGTGCAGCACGGCCGGAAGATCGACGGAACCATCCTCTTGCTGGCCGTTCTCCAGCACCGCGATCAGGCAGCGCCCGACCGCAAGGCCCGAGCCGTTCAGGGTATGCACAAACTCGGGCTTGCCACCCTGTGCGCGGAAGCGGGCGTTCATCCGGCGGGCCTGAAAATCGCCACAGATGGAAACCGAGCTGATCTCGCGGTAGGTGTTCTGCCCGGGCAACCAGACCTCCAGATCATGGGTTTTCTGGCTGCCAAAGCCCATGTCGCCGGTGCAGAGCACGATGGTGCGGTAGGGCAGGCCCAGCTTTTCCAGGATCGCCTCGGCGCAGCGGGTCATGCGGTCGTGTTCGGCCAGCGATGCCTCGGGGGTGGTGATGCTGACCATCTCGACCTTCTCGAACTGGTGCTGACGCAGCATCCCCGAGGTGTCCTTGCCCGCCGAACCGGCCTCGGAGCGGAAGCATTGGGTCAGCGCGCACATGCGGATCGGCAGTTGCGCGTCATCCAGAATCTCGCCCGCCACGGTGTTGGTCAGGGTCACCTCGGCGGTGGGGATCAGCCACCAGCCATTGGTGGTCTGATAGCTGTCCTCGGCGAATTTCGGCAGGTTGCCGGTGCCGAACATCGCCTCGTCCTTGACCAGAACCGGGGTCCAGGTCTCGGTCAGCCCGTGTTCGTTGATGTGGGTGTCCAGCATGAACTGCCCCAGCGCCCGATGCACCCGCAGCACGGCGCCGCGCAGCAGGACGAAGCGGGCGCCCGACAGTTTGGCGGCGGCGGCGAAATCCATGCCGGGCTGCACGGCCTTGATTTCAAAGTGTTCTTTCGGGGTAAACGACAGATTGCGCGGGCTGCCCCAGCGGCGGACCTCGACGTTGTCGGCCTCGTCGCGGCCATCGGGCACTTCGGCCAGCGGCAGGTTGGGGATGCCGGCCAGCAGGTCGCGCAAGCGCAGGTCTTCGGCGTTGGCGGTGGTGGTCATCGCGGCAATCTCGGCCTTCTTCTCGGCCACCAGCGCGCGCAGCCGTTCGAACTCGGCGTCGTTGCCCGCAGCCTTGGCGGCCCCCACGGCCTTGGAAGCGGTATTCTGCGCCGCCTGCGCCGATTCCGCGGCCTGAATGGCGCTGCGGCGGGCCTCGTCATGCGCCAATATCTCGGGCGACAGCGGGGCGATGCCGCGCCGGGCCAAGCTTGCGTCGAAGGCAGCGGGATTTTCGCGGATGGCGCGGATGTCGTGCATGGGATCACCTGAGGTTTGCCCGCCTGCTATGCCCGATTGTGGCGCCGGGGTGAACCCGGAATCTTGGCGAAGCGACGGGGTGGCGGGCTGCATCACGGCTGCGGGATGCGGCAGTAGCCCGCCTTGTCATCACCGGCCCTCGCGGATAGGGTGCGCCATCAAATTCCGGGGAAACCCCGCCAACCGATGAGGACCGCCGATGTTCGTGACCCCCGCCTTTGCCCAGGCCGCCGATGCCGGTGCCGGAGGCGCTGCCAGCGCCCTGACCAGCTTCGTGCCGCTGATCCTGATCTTTGCCATCATGTATTTCCTGCTGATCCGGCCGCAGCAGAAAAAGCTGAAAGAGCACAATGCCATGGTCGAGGCGCTGCGGCGTGGCGATCAGGTGCTGACGCAAGGCGGCATCATCGGCAAGGTCACCAAGGTGCATGACGACGGCATCCTCGAGGTGGAAATTGCCGAAGGCGTGAAGGTGCGGGTGCCGCGCTCGACCATCGCGCAGGTGATGTCGAAAACCGAACCCGCCGCCACCGCCTGACGCGCCCTTGCTGCCCGCCTGCGGGCCTGATTCCGGATCGCCATAATGTTGCACACACCGCTGTGGAAGCGTCTGATCATCTGGGGCATCTGCGTCCTGGGGATGTTCTATGCGCTGCCGAACCTGTTCTACACCCGGGTCGAGACCCACAATGACGCCGCCAAGATGGTCGAGGCGGCAGGCGGTGTGGCCACGCCCGAACAGGAAGCGGCGCTGGCGCAGTGGCCGGGGTTCCTGCCCTCGGGGCTGGTGAACCTGGGGCTGGACCTGCGCGGCGGCGCGCATCTGCTGGCCGAGGTCAAGGTGGCCGACGTTTACAAATCGCGGATCGACGCGATGTGGCCCGACGTGCGCGACGCGCTGCGCGAGGTGCGCGATCAGGTCGGCAACGTGCGTAGGCAGCCTTCGGTGCCGGGCGTGCTGCGGGTCTCGGTCGAGAAGCCCGAGGCGATTGCCGAGGCGGTGAAGGCGGTCAAGGCGCTGGCCCGCCCGGTGGTCAGCCTGACCGGCATCGGCTCGAATGACATCGAGGTGACCGCCGAGGGCGACGCCGTGGTGGTGCAACTGTCCGAGGCCGAACGGGTGGCCACCGACAGCCGCACCATCCAGCAAAGCCTTGAAATCATTCGCCGCCGGGTCGATGAGGTCGGCACCCGCGAACCGACGATCCAGCGGCAGGGCACCGACCGCATCCTGATCCAGGTGCCGGGCATCGGCTCGGCGGCCGAGTTGAAGGCGCTGATCGGCACCACCGCCAAGCTGACCTTCCATCCGGTGGTGTCCTCTACCACCGATGCCGCCGCCAACCCCGGCCCGCGCAACCTGCTGCTGCCGTCGATGGACGAGAAGGGGCTTTTCTACATCGTCGAGGAAACCCCGGTGGTCACCGGCGAGGAACTGGTCGATGCCCAGCCCGATTTCGACCAGAACAGCCGGCCTGCGGTGAAATTCCGCTTCAACCCCACCGGCGCGCGGGCCTTTGGCGACTATACCGCCAACAACATCGGCTCGCCCTTTGCCATCGTGCTGGACGACGAGGTGATCTCGGCCCCGGTGATCCAGAGCCATATTCCCGGCGGCTCGGGCATCATCACCGGCAATTTCAGCATCGAGGAATCGACCAAGCTGGCCGTGCTGCTGCGCGCCGGCGCCCTGCCGGCCGAGATGACATTCCTTGAAGAACGCACCATCGGCCCGGAACTGGGGCAGGACAGCATCGACGCGGGCAAGGTGGCGGCACTGGTCGCCATGGTGGCGGTGGTGCTGTTCATGTGGGCCAGCTACGGGCTGTTCGGCGTCTTTGCCAACGTAGCACTGGCCATCAACATGGCGCTGATCTTCGGCGCGCTGTCGATGGTGGGCGGCACGCTGACGCTGCCCGGTATCGCCGGTATCGTGCTGACCATCGGTATGGCGGTTGATGCCAACGTGCTGGTGTTCGAACGCATCCGCGAGGAATTGCGCGGGCTGAAGAACCCGGCGCGCGCCATCGAGATCGGCTACGAGCGGGCGCTGTCGGCCATTATCGACGCCAACTTCACCACCTTCATCACCGCTGTCGTGCTGTTCATGGTGGGGGCCGGGCCGGTGCGCGGCTTTGCCATCACGCTGGGCATCGGCATCATCACGTCGGTGTTCACCGCGGTCTTCGTGACCCGTGCCATCATCGAGATCTGGTTCGCCATGCGGCGGCCCAAGACCATTGTCGTGTAAGGGAGCAAAACCATGCGTCTGAGACTTGCACCCGAACATACCAACTTCGACTTCTTCAAGCACGCCTACCTGACCTTTGGCGGCTCGGCGGTGCTGACCGTTCTGGCGCTGGTCGCCTGGGCGGTGATGGGGCTGAACTTCGGCATCGACTTCAAGGGCGGCACCACGATCCGCACCGAAAGCACCATGGCGGTGGATATCGGCGCCTATCGCGATGCACTGGCCGGGCAGGATCTGGGCGACGTGTCGATCACCGAAGTGTTCGACCCGACCTTCCGCGAGGATCAGCATGTGGCGATGATCCGCATCGCGCCGCTGGAGGGTTACGAGGCGGTGACGCCGGAAGTGATCAACACCGTCGAGGCGGCGCTGAACGCGCATGACCCGGCGATGACCTTTCCGTCGGTGGAATCGGTGGGCGCCAAGGTCTCGGGCGAGCTGATCTGGAGCGCCATTCTGGCGATGGTGGCGGCGACGGGCTGCATTCTGGTCTATATCTGGCTGCGCTTCGAATGGCAGTATGCGGTGGGGGCGGTGGCGGCGCTGGTGCATGACATCTTCATCACCATCGGCGTGTTCGCGGCCTTCCAGATCAAGTTCGACCTGACCATCATCGCGGCGCTGCTGACGATTCTGGGCTATTCGATCAACGACACCGTGGTGGTGTTCGACCGGCTGCGGGAAAACCTGCAGAAATACAAGACCACGCCGCTGCGCGATGTGATGAACATCTCGGTCAACCAGACGCTGAGCCGGACGCTGATGACCTCGTTCACCACGCTGCTCGCGCTGATCGCCATGCTGATCTTCGGCGGCGACGTGATCCGCGGCTTCACCTTTGCCATCTTCTTCGGGGTGATTCTGGGCACCTATTCCTCGGTGTTCGTGGCCAAGAACATCGTGCTGTTCCTGGGGCTGGACCGCAGCGAAAAGCCGAAAGACGATGGCTCGATGCCGTCGCAGGCCAAAGCCTGAGGCGATGCTGATCTCGGAGGTCAGTTTCAACGAGGCAAGGCCGATCGACAGCTATGGGCCGGGGTTCTTTCGCATCGACGGCAAGGTGCTGCGTGGCCCGGTGCTGGTGACGCCCTGGGGGGCGGCGCTGTGGGCGGGGCCGGAAGATGCCGCCCCGGTACTGGCGCTACTGGGGCGGATTGATGTGCTGTTTCTGGGCATGGGGGCCGAGATCGCCCATGCTCCGGCGGGCTTTCGCGCGACGCTGGAGGAGGCCGGGATCGGCGTCGAGGTGATGAACTCGCCCGCCGCCTGCCGCACCTACAACGTGCTGATTTCCGAAGGCCGGCGGGTGGCCGCGGCGCTGCTTCCGGTTTAGAGCCGTCAAAAGTTTTCAGGAAAACTTTTTGCAAAATTCTTGCAAGAATTTTGCGGCGCTGGCGGCGGGCGCCGCGGCAGGACGTCCTGCGGCCAGCCCTTTCCCGCAAGGACGCAATGCGTTAGGCGTTGTGCAATGGAACTGCGAGTGACCAATCTGGCCTGTGCGCGCGGCGGTCTGACCGTGCTGGAGGGGGTGAGTTTCACCCTGCGGCCGGGCCATGCGCTGGTGCTGCGCGGCCCCAACGGCATCGGCAAGACCACGGCGCTGCGCACGCTTTGCGGATTGCAACCGGCGCTGGCGGGCGAGGTGTCGGTGCCGCCCGAATCCATGGCCTATGCCGCGCATGCCGATGGTTTGAAAGCCACGTTGACCGTCACCGAAAATCTGGCGTTCTGGGCTGCGGTCTATGGCACCGATCTGGTGGAAGATGCGCTGCAGCGGATGAACCTTGACGCCCTGCGCGACCGGATGGCGGCCAATCTGTCCGCCGGGCAGAAGCGGCGGCTTGGCCTTGCGCGGCTTCTGGTCACCGGGCGGCCGATCTGGGTTCTGGACGAGCCGACCGTCAGCCTTGATGCCGCCTCGGTGGCGCTGTTTGCCGGGGTGATCCGGGCGCATCTGGCGGCGGGCGGCATGGCGCTGATTGCCACCCATATCGACCTTGGGCTGGACGAGGCGGAAATCCTCGACCTCGGCCCCTTCAAGGCCCGCAGCCCGCGCGACGGTGGCCCGGCCTCGGCGTTTGACGAGGCCTTCACATGATCGCGCTGTTGATCCGCGATCTGCGGCTGGCGATGCGGGCGGGCGGCGGCTTTGGCCTTGGGCTGGCGTTTTTCCTGCTGGTGGCGGTGCTGGTGCCTTTGGGCGTCGGGCCGGAGGGCAGCACTTTGGCGAAAATCGCGCCGGGCATCCTATGGGTCGGCGCGCTGCTGGCCTGCCTTCTGTCGCTGGACCGGATTTTCGCGCTGGATTTCGAGGATGGCTCGCTGGACCTTCTGGCCACGGCGCCGATGCCGCTGGAGGGGGTGGTGGCGGTAAAGGCCTTTGCGCATTGGCTGGTGACCGGGCTACCGCTGACGCTGGTCGCGCCGGTGCTGGGGCTTTTGCTGAACTTGCCGGGGGCGGGCTATGGCTGGCTGGTGGCCTCCTTGGCCTTGGGCACCCCGGCGCTGTCGGTGATCGGCGCGTTCGGTGCGGCGCTGACCGTGGGGCTGAAGCGCGGCGGGCTGCTGCTCAGCCTGCTGGTGCTGCCGCTTTATGTGCCGACGCTGATTTTCGGCGCCGAAGTGGTCAAGCGCGGTGCCGAGGGGCAGGCGGTATCGACGCCGCTGCTGCTGCTGGCCGGGATCACGGCGGGGGCGGCGGCGCTGTTGCCCTTTGCCTCTGCGGCGGCGATCCGGGTCAATTTAAGGTGAAGGCCCGGCTTCGGTGCGCCTCTGGCTTCGGAGAGGCTACGGCGTTAATTGGTTGAGCCAAGGCAAGGAAGGACGTAAGTCAGGCATATGTCGATCTGGGAATACGCCAATCCGAAGAAGTTCATGCAGACCTCGGCCTGGGCCTTGCCCTGGTTTACCGGGCTGGCGGTGCTGTCGATGCTGGTGGGCCTGATCTGGGGGTTCTTCTTCACCCCGGATGACTACAAGCAGGGCTCGACCGTCAAGATCATCTTCCTGCATGTGCCTGCCGCAATGCTGGCGATCAACGCCTGGCTGATGATGCTGGTGACCTCGCTGATCTGGCTGATCCGCAGGCACCATGTATCGGCGCTGGCGGCCAAGGCGGCGGCACCGATCGGGCTGACCTTCACGCTGATTGCGCTGGTGACCGGGGCGATCTGGGGCCAGCCGATGTGGGGCACCTGGTGGGCCTGGGATCCGCGGCTGACCTCGTTCCTGATCCTGTTCCTGTTCTATCTGGGCTATATCGCGCTGTGGCAAGCCATTGATAATCCTGACACTGCCGCCGACCTGACCTCGGTGCTGTGCATCGTGGGGTCGGTGTTTGCGGTGCTGTCGCGCTATGCGGTGAACTTCTGGAATCAGGGGCTGCATCAGGGGGCCAGCCTGTCGCTGGACAAGGAAGAACACGTGTCCGACGTCTTTTACTTCCCGTTGCTGGTGTGCATCGGCGGCTTCATCGCGCTGTTCGTGGCGCTGGTGCTGCTGCGCACCCGCACCGAGATCCGCTCGCGGCGCTTGCAGGCGCTGCTGACGCGCGAAAGGGGCACCGCATGATGCCCGATCTGGGAAAATACGCAGGACCGGTGCTGGGGGCCTATGCGGCGTCGATCGTGCTGATCCTGTTGTTGGTGGGCATCAGCCTTTGGCGGGGTTCCCGGATGCGGCGCGCGTTGGAAGAGGCCGAAGCACGACAGGGGCAGGACCATGGCTAAAGCATTGATGTTCATACCACCCGTGCTGTTCGCCGGGCTGGCGGCGGTGTTCTACATCGGCATGTCGCAGGATGACCGCAACAGCCTGCCGTCGATGCTGGTGCAGAAACCGGCACCCGCGTTGCAGGTGACCGCTTTGGGCGACATGGCAGGGTTCACCGACGAAACCCTGCGCCAGCCCGGGGTCAAGCTGGTGAATTTCTGGGCCAGCTGGTGTGCTGCCTGCCGCGACGAGCATCCGGTGCTGATGGCGCTGCAGGCCGAGGGCATCCCGATCTACGGCGTGGCCTACAAGGACAAGCCGGAGGCCGCGCTGGGTCTGCTGGCGCAGAATGGCAACCCCTATGATGCGCAGGTCGCTGATCCGCAGGGCCGCACCGGGCTGGATTTCGGGGTTTACGGCGTGCCGGAAACCTTCGTGATCGACGGCAGCGGCAAGATACTGGCGCGCATCGCCGGGCCGATCAGCGACCAGAACCTGACCGATGTGATCCGCCCGGCGCTGGCGGCCGAACCGGCGACAGCCTCCAACTGATCCTTCATCTGTTTGCAAATATCCCCGCCGGAGGCACCTGCCTTTGGGGCGGCACCGCTGTTGCAAGGCTTTCCAGTCCGCGCTGGATCGGAAATGCTGCGGCGCAGGGAATCACTGTCGGTCGCGGGCGACCAGAGAGGGCCGGATGCAGAACAGCTTGAGCGGAATGTTCGACCTGTCGGGCCGCGTCGCCCTGATCAGCGGCGCCAGCCGCGGGCTGGGGCAGGGCATGGCGTTGGCATTGGCCGGGGCGGGGGCCGACCTCGTGCTGACTGGCCGCGATGCGGTGGCCCTGGCCGGCACGGTGGCGGCGGTGCAGGCGCTGGGGCGCCGCGCCCTGCCGCTGGTGCTGGAGATGCGCGATCCCGCCAGTTTTCAGGCCGCAATCGACGCGGTCGAAGCCGGGTTCGGCCCGATCGACATTCTGGTGAACAATGCCGGGATGGAAAGCATCCGCGCCTCCGAGGATGTGCCGGTGGCGCTGTGGGACGACATCATCGACACCAATCTGAAAGGTGCGTTCTTTCTGACGCAGGCGGTGGCGCGGCACATGCTGCGGCGGCAGCGCGGCGCGGTGATCAACCTCTGCTCGCTGACCTCTTACGTCGGGGTGCCGACGGCGGCGCCTTATGGTGCGTCGAAATCCGGGTTGCTGGGGCTGACGCATGCGCTGGCGGCGGAATGGGCCGGGCGCGGCATCCGGGTCAATGCCATTGCGCCGGGCTATTTCCGCACGGCGATGACCGAAGTGTTCTATGCCGATGACGCCTGGGCCAGCGCCATGCTGGACAAGATTCCGCAGCGGCGGTTCGGGGTGGCACAGGATCTGGCCGGGGCGGTGGTGTTTCTGGCCTCGGACGCGGCGAGTTACGTGACCGGACAATGCCTTGCGGTTGACGGCGGCTATCTGGCGGCGATTTGACGGCGTGAAAACCGCGGCCAAGCCCTTGCAAATCGCCCGCCAAGGCGTTCTGAATGGGCCGAATTCGCCAGCAGGGGCCACAGCCGATGATCAGGGATGCCGCCAATGCTGCCCAAGCCGCCAAGGCCGGGCCAGCGGTTTCGGTGCGCGGCGTGGATATGGATTTCGGGGCCGGGCCGCTGGCGGTGGCCGATGCGGGCTTTGATCTGGCCCGGGGGCGGTTTCTGACCATCCTTGGCCCTTCGGGTTCCGGCAAGACCACGCTGTTGCGGATGATCGCAGGCTTTCAGACCCCGACGCGCGGCGAGATTTTCATCAACGGCGAGCCGGTCAGCAAGGTGGCCCCGCACCAGCGCGCCATTGGCATGGTGTTTCAGAAACTGGCGCTGTTTCCGCACCTTACGGCGGCGCAGAACGTGGCCTTTCCGCTGAAGATGCGGCGCTTCGATGCCCGCGGCATCCCGGCCCGGGTCGAGCAGTTTCTGGATCTGGTGCGGCTTGGCGGGCTTGGCGGGCGGCGCATCCACGAGCTTTCCGGTGGCCAGCAGCAGCGGGTGGCCATCGCCCGGGCGCTGGTGTTCCAGCCGGACCTGCTGCTGCTGGACGAGCCGCTGGCCGCCCTGGACCGCAAGCTGCGCGAAGAGATGCAGCTGGAATTCCGCCGTATCCAGCGCGAGTTGGGGGTGACCACGATCAACGTGACGCATGACCAGCGCGAGGCGCTGGTGATGTCGGACGAGGTGATCGTGATGGAGGCGGGGCGCATCCAGCAGAACGCCCGCCCGGTCGATCTGTATCGCGATCCGGCCAATGCCTTCGTGGCCAATTTCATCGGCGTCACCAGTTTCCTGCCCGGTCGCGTGGCGCCAGGCGGGCTGGAGTGTGGCGGCATCCTGTGCCCCGGCACGCCGCGGCAGGCGCTGGCCGCTGGCACGCCGGCGCGCGGGGCGATCCGGGCCGAGCAGATCCGCATGGCGGCGGATGGCGCAGCGCTGGCGGGGCTGGATTTCCGGCTGCAAGGCCAGGTGCGCGATGCGATCTTCGAAGGCGAGCGCCAGCTTTACGAGGTGGTGCTGCCGGCCCTGGGCGGGATTGCCGTGCAGGTCTATCATCACGATGCCAGCGATTTTGCCCTGACAGCACCGGGGCAAACCGTCACGGTCGGCTGGAACCGCCGCGACATGATCCTTTTCCCGGCAGCCGTTCCCTGAGAAAGCCGCCGCAATCGCCCGAATGGGCCTTACCCCCAACAAGGAGACCAAAATGACCAGACACATCCAACGTCCCAGCCTGTCGCGCCGTGCCGTCCTGCGGGGCGGTGTGGCCTTTGGCGGTGCGGCCCTGCTGGCGCAGCTTGGTGCCGGGCGCGCCTTTGCCGCCGAGCCGGAGAAACCGGCCGAGTTGATCGTGCGGGCCTGGGGCGGCAGTTGGGTCGATGCGCTGAAAGCGGGCGTGTCGGACCCGTTCACCGCCGCCACCGGCATCACCATCCGCCACGATCTGACCGAGGACAACGAGATCCAGCCGAAGATCTGGGCCGCCGCCGAACAGAAGCGGGTGCCGCCGATCCATATCAACTGGGACACCACCACCAACGCCACCAAATCGGCGCTGCGCGGCGTGGCCGAGGATCTTTCCGACCTGTCGAACCTGGCGGGCACCACCGATCTGGCCAAGCCGGTCGGGCTGGAGGGCTATCCGATCGTCAACACCTATGGCTATGTCTATGTGCTGGCCTACCGCCCCGAGGCGTTCCCGGACGGCGCGCCGAAGTCGTGGAAAGACCTGCTGGACCCGAAGTTCAAGGGCCGCATCGCGCTTTATAACGACGGCATCGGCTTCCATTTCCCGGCACAGGTGGCGGGCGGCGGCAAGCTGGAGGATATTCCGGCCAACATGGATGCCTGCTGGGCATTTGTCGAACAGATGAAGGCGCAAGAGCCGCTGCTGGGTGAAGACCCCGACTTTACCACCTGGTTCCAGAACGGCGAGATCGACGCCGCCTGCACCATTTCGACCAACGCCCGCGAGGCGCGCAAGAACGGCGTGAACATCGCCTGGACGGTGCCGGAAGAGGGCTGCAAGTTCGACACCGACGGCTTGTGGATTCCGGTCGGTCTGCCGGAGAACGAGCTTTACTGGGCCAAGCAATACATCAACTTCGCCCTGACCAAGGACGCCCAGCAGGTCTGGCTGGACGGGCTTGGCCTGCCCGGCGTGGTGCCCGGTCTGACCCCGCCTGCCGATCTGGTGGACGACGCTTCCTATCCCACCAAGCCCGCGGATTTCGAGCATCTGATCCGGATCTCGGCGCAGGTGCAGGTGGAAAACGAAAGCGAGTGGTTCGCCAAGTTCAAGGCGATCATGCAGGGCTGAACCCAGGGGCCGCCCGCGCCGGTGCGGGCGGCCCAACCTTGCGAAACCCGATCCACCGAAAGCAGACCGATGCGCCCCTCTCGCGCCGAATATCCCTATCGCTGGCGGCTGATGGACCGGCTGGAAGCGGCTGCCGACCGGCTGTTTCCGCGGCGCTGGTCGCGCTGGACCGGCTGGCTGATGCTGGCCCCGGCGCTGCTGCTGGTGGCGGTGCTGCTGATCGGGCTGGTGCAGATTGCCGATGCCTCGCTGCACACGCTGGACCGCAAGACGTTTCGCACCTCGGCGGCCTACAGTCTGGACAACTATCGCGCGGCGCTGGATCAGGGGGTCTATCTGGCGGTGCTGTGGCGCAGCGTGCTGGGGGCCGCGATCGTCACGCTGCTGACCCTGCTGCTGGCGTTTCCTTACGGCTATGTGATGGTGCGCACCCGCAGTTCGAACCTGCGCAAGCTGTTGCTGATCGCGCTGTTCCTGCCGTTCTTCATCGGTCAGGTGGTGCGGGCCTATGGCTGGCTGATCATTCTGGGCAATGGCGGGCTGGTCAATGACCTGCTGGGGCTGGTGGGGGTGCCGCCGCAGCGGTTGCTGTTCAACTATCCGGCGGTGCTGTTCGGGCTGGTGCAATACATGCTGCCCTTTGCCGTGTTGATGCTGGCCCCGGCACTGACCGCCATCCCCGAAGAGACCGAGGCGGCGGCGGGGTCGCTGGGGGCCAACTGGCTCCGCACGCTGTGGCATGTGGTGCTGCCAATGGCGCGGCCTGGGCTGGTGGGGGCGGGGCTGGTGGTGGTGTCGCTGACGCTGACCGATTTCGCCATGCCGGCGATTCTGGGCGGCGGCGGTCAGGATTTCATCGCCAACGCGATTTACGACCAGTTCTTCCGCACCTCGGATCAGGGGCTGGGGGCGGCGCTGACGCTTTTGCTGGTGGGCATCGGCTCGCTGGTGGTGGGGGCGGTGTTCACGGCTTTCGGCGCGGGCACGCTGGCGATGGGGCGGGCCAGAACATGAACCAAAGCCGCGCGCAACGCTGGGTGCTGGGGTTTTTCGTGCTGCTGGCGCTGGTGATGCTGTCGGCGCCCACCGTGGTGGTGATGGGGGCCTCGGTCAGTGCCGGGCGGATGATCGCCTTCCCGCCCGAGGGATTTTCGCTGCAGTGGTATGGCAAGATCCTGGCCGCAAGCGATCTGCGGCAGGCCTTCGGGCGCACGCTGGTGGTGGCGCTGATCTGCACGGCGGTGGCCTTGCCGGTGGGCACGCTGGCGGGGATTGCGCTGGCCAAGTTCCGGCTGCGCTTTGCCGGGGCGGTTCAGGTCTATCTGCTGCTGCCCTTCACCGTGCCGCTGATCGGCTCGGGCATCGGCATGATGCTGGCTTTCGGCAAGATGGGCATCCTGGGGCAGTTGTGGCCGGTGGGCATTGCCTGCGCCGTGATCAACCTGCCGTTCATGATCTGGGCGGTCACCGCCTCGGCAGCGGCGCTGGACCCCGATCTGGAACTGGCGGCGGCCAATTGCGGGGCGGGGCGGGTGCAGACCTTCCTGTCTGTCACCCTGCCTGCGGTGACGCCGGGGATCATCACCGGTTCGCTGTTGATGTTCATCCTGGCGATGAACGAGTTTCTGGTCAGCCTGCTGCTGGTCGATGCCCGCATCGTCACGCTGCCGGTGCAGATCTACAATTCCATCCGCTCGATCATCACGCCCGACCTTGCGGCGATCTCGGTGGTGTTCATCGTGATGGCGGCACTGGCGATTGCGTTGCTGGACTGGCTGGTGGGGCTGGATATCTTTCTGAAATCGAAATGACGCGGCCAAGTGCCGCCTGCTGAAGGGCAATGCGATGAAACCGGTTAACCTCCATGTGCTTGCCGAGATGAGCGCCAGCCAGCGCGCGGCGCTGTTGCGGCGCTCCGAGGCCGATCTGTCGGGCTTTCTGGACAAGGTTGCCCCGATCATCGAGGCGGTGCGCCGCGAAGGCGATGCCGCTTTGGCGCGCTTTGGCCGCGATCTGGATGGGGCAAAGGGGCTGACCGAAGCCGGGTTGCAGGTAACGCCGGCCGAATTTGACGAGGCCTTCACGCTGGTTGCGCCCGAGATCATCGAGGCCATCCGCTTTGGCATTGCCAATATCCGGGCCTTTCACCAAGTGCAGGCGCCCGAGGCGATGTGGCTGAAGGAAATCCGCCCCGGCGCCTTTGCCGGTGACCGTTTCACCCCGATCCGGTCGGTGGCGCTGTATGTGCCGCGCGGGAAGGGCTCGTTTCCGTCGGTGACGATGATGACGGCGGTGCCTGCGGTGGTGGCGGGGGTGCCGGAGCTTGCGATCTTCACCCCGCCCGCCCCGGATGGCCGGGTGGATGCGGCAACGCTGGTCGCGGCACGGTTGGCCGGGGTGGAGACCGTCTACAAGGCTGGCGGCGCGCAGGCGGTGGCGGCGGCGGCTTACGGCACGCAGACCGTGCGGCGGGCGCTGAAGATCGTCGGGCCGGGCAGCCCCTGGGTGGTGGCGGCCAAGCGGCTGCTGGCGGGGGTGATCGACCCCGGCCTGCCCGCCGGGCCATCCGAGGCGATCATCCTTGCCGATGCAACGGTGCATGGCGGGCTGGCGGCGCTGGACCTGTTGATCGAGGCCGAGCATGGCCCCGACAGTTCGGCCTGGCTGGTGACCCATTCGCGCCGGGTGGTTGACGAGGCCTTGGCGGCACTTCCCGGCCATTGGGCGCAGATGACGCCGCAGCGGGTGGCGTTTTCCAACGCCGTGCTGTCGGGGCCGTCGGGCGGCATCGTGCTGACCGGCTCGGTGCAGGAAAGCCACGATTTCATCAACGCCTATGCACCCGAGCATCTGGAGATCCTGTCCACCGCACCTTTCGAGCATCTGGGCCGGATCACCGAGGCGGCCGAGGTGCTGCTGGGGGTGCATACCCCGGTTTCCATTGCCAATTTCGGGCTGGGGCCGAATGCGGTGCTGCCGACCTCGGGCGGGGCGCGCACCTGGGGGCCGCTGTCGGTCAGCGATTTCGTCAAACGCTCGTCGGTGGGCTATGTGACTGCCGCCGCCTATCCGGCCTTTGCCGATCAGGCGGGAAAGCTGGCGGTCTACGAGGGGTTCTCGTCGCATGCGCTGGCGGTTTCGGCGCGGCGCGATGCCTATCTTGACCCCAAGGCGCCGTGATGCGCGCGGTGCGGCTGCACGGGGTCGGCGATCTGCGGCTGGAGCAGGTGCCCGAGGCCCCGGCCCCCGGCCCGGGCGAAGTGCGGCTGCGGGTGACGGCGGCGGGGATTTGCGGCTCGGACCTGCACAATTTCCGCACCGGCCTGTGGATCAGCCGCGCACCGGTGACGGCGGGGCATGAATTTGCCGGGGTGATCCTGGCTCTGGGGGCGGGGGTGACGGGGCTGGCGCCGGGCGATGCCGTGGCGGTGGACAGCCGGGTCACCTGTGGCGCCTGCCGCAATTGCCGCGAGGGGCGGGGGCAGATTTGCAGCCGCATGGGCTTTGTCGGTGAAGTGATCGAGGGCGGTTTTGCCGAAAGCGTGACGCTGCCCGCCCGGCTGGTGCTGAAGGCGCCGGTCGGGGTGGAGCCGCGGCATCTGGCGATGGCCGAGCCTTTGGCGGTGGCGTTGCACGCGCTGAACCGGCTGGCGTTGCCCGCAGGGGCGCCGTTGCTGGTGGCGGGCTGCGGCAGCATCGGCGGCTTTGCCGCGCTGCTGGCCGCCCGCGCCGGGCACCCGCTGCTGCTGGCCGACCGCAATACTGCCCGGGCGGCGCTGGTGGCGGCGGTCACCGGCGGGCGGGTGGTGGAGTTGACCGCCGCGGGTCTGGGCGATGCGCCGCCGCGGCATGTGATCGAGGCCACGGGGGCGGCCCCGGTGATCGCGGCGCTGCCGGGGTTGATGGCCGGTGGCGGCGCGATTGCGCTGGTCGGCATCAGCCATGGCGCGCTGCCGCTGGACCCCAACCTGCTGGTCGAACGCGAGATTGCGCTGCTGGGCTGCCATGCCTTCGGGGAGGAGTTGCCGCAGGTGCTGGCGATGCTGCCCGATCTGGCCGCCGACCTGACCCGGCTGATCGACGCCGAAGTGCCGCTGGAAGGGGTGGTGGCGGCCTATGGGCGGCTGCTGGCCGGTGAGGCTCGGGGGTTGAAAACCCTGATCCTGCCGCAGCCATGACGCAGGCCCCCTCGCGCACCGCCGCGATCCGGGCACTGGCACGGCAGGACAGCCCTGCCGCCGAGGCGGCGTTGACCGCGCTGCTGGCCGATCTGTTCGCGATTGCGCCGCAAGGGCTGCGGATCAACCACGACCAGTATTCGCTGAACTCGCTGAACGGCTTCTTCGAGGCGGCGGGCGAAGGCTTCTTCTTCAAGTTCCATCAGGAAGAGGGCGAGGCCGAGATGGCGGGCGAATATTACCGCGCCGACATTCTGGCCCGCGCCGGGCTGCCGGTCGATCTGCCGCTTTGGTCCTCGACCCAGCCGGGCGAGCAGATCCTGGTCTATCGCCGCCGCGCCGAGCCGCGGTTTTCCGACGTGCTGCGCGGGCTGGATCTGGCGCCCGATGCGCTGGCGGCAGGGCGGGCGCTGGCGGCACAGGCGGCGCTGGAGGATCATCTGCTGGCGGTGGCCCGCACCTCTCTGGCACCGATCACCCCGGCGCAAAGTGCGGCAGAGCCGATCCACCGGCTGTTTCATCAACGGCTGGTCGATCCGGCCAGCGGCCATTGGCCGGGCGGGCGGTTTGCGGCGTTTTATCAGGGCCAGAGCTTTGCCCTTCCCGGTTGCACGCTGGATTGGCAGGCGTTTTCCACCGCCCGCCCGGTGCTGAACGGGGTGGAATACCGCGACGATGTCGGCACGCTGTTTGCCCGCGCGGCGGCCCGGTTGCATCCGGCGCGGCTGGCCGATGCGGGGGGCATTGTGGCGCATGGTGACGCGCATAACGCCAATGTCTGGTATGAGCGCGGGGCGGTGGCAGACCGGCTGGTGTTCTTTGATCCGGCCTTTGCCGGGGCGGCGGTGCCGTCGCTGCTGGCCGAGGTCAAGGCGACCTTCCACAACCATCTGGCGCATCCGTTCTGGCTTTACGACCCCGGGCTGGCCTGCGACCATTTCCGCGTCACGGCGCGGCATGACGGGGTGCGGCTGTATCTGGAGACCGACTGGCAGCCCAACGCCCTGCGGCAAGACCTGCTGGCGGTGAAGGCCGCGCATTACTGGAAGCCGTGGCTGGCGACGCTGGCGGGTGCCGGGATGCTGCCCGGCGACTGGGAAGACGTGCTGCGGCTGGCGCTGTTCCTGTGCCCGACGCTGGTGATGAACCTGCGGGCCGGGGCGGGCGGCCACAGCCCGCAGTCCAGCGCCATAGGCTTTGCCATGGCGATCATGGCCGGGTCGCCGCCGGTCGCCGGGCAAGACCTGATGACCCGGTTTTTCGACAGCATCCGGCCCGCGTGATGCCGCAGCCGGCACTGTGGCGATGCCGCGGGGGTAAGCACTGCGCAATATCAGGTGGTGGTGGCGCTGATTTATCTTCGGCGGCGCTTGACGCCGCCCGCCGCCTTCCGTAAACCCCCCACACGTTCGGGCGGCGATCCGGGCGGAATGTGCGGTTGTAGCTCAGTTGGTTAGAGTACCGGCCTGTCACGCCGGGGGTCGCGGGTTCGAGCCCCGTCAACCGCGCCACCGCCCCGGATCGCCCGATCGAACGCTTGGAATGGCGGTTGTAGCTCAGTTGGTTAGAGTACCGGCCTGTCACGCCGGGGGTCGCGGGTTCGAGCCCCGTCAACCGCGCCATTTCTCCTTTTTCACCTATAGCAATGTTTGAATGTATCGGCTACACCCGGGCGGCAACCCCGGAGGCCGCATGTCGTTTCTTGACCAGATACCGCTAAACATCGCTCTGCTGGCCGCGCTGACGCTGGGCCTGGCACCGTTCTTCCCCGAGCCGCATATCTGGGAAAAGCTGAAGATGCTGCTGGCGGGCGATCTGGTGCGGCCCTTGGACTGGTTCGATTTCGCGCTGCATGGCGTGCCGTGGCTGATCTTGCTGGCCAAGCTGGGGCGGATGGCGCTGAAAGGCTGATCCTTTGCCGGGCGGAGCCGGGGGTTTCACACCCCCGGACCCCCGTGGGATATTTTCGCAGAGGTGAATGGGGAAGGTTTTCTCAAAGCTTCAGGCGGTAGCGGATGTGGCCGTCGCTGGGTGCGAAGCTGTCGTAGAGTTTGCGCGCCGTGGTGTTGCCCTCATCGGTATGCCAATAGAGGCGATGCCAGCCTTTGGCCCAGGCGAGGGCTTTGACATCCTCGATCAGCGCCCGGCCGATGCCCTGGCCGCGCGCCACCGGGGCCACGAACAGGTCTTCCAGATAGCAGTCGTCGCCCAGCACCCAGGTCGAAGCGTGGTGGTGGTGCAGCGCAAAGCCCAGCATCGCACCATCGCGGCAGGCGACGCGCGCCGTCAGCCGCTGGTCAGAGTCGAGGATGCGGGCCCAGGTGTGGTCGGTCACTTCGGGCGGCAGCGTGACCTGATAGAAGGCCAGATACTGCCGCCACAGGTCGCGCCAGGCGGCTTCGTCATCGGCAGTGGCGTCGCGGATGTCCAGGCTCATGCGGTCAGCCGTGCCAGCACGCGGGCCCAGGAGCGGATGCCCTTGTGAAAGCTTTCCATGGCATATTTCTCGTTTGGAGAATGGATCTGGTCGTCGTCGCGGCCAAAGCCGATCAGCAGCGCGTCCATGCCGAGGTAGGTCTTGAAATACCCCGCAATCGGGATCGAGCCGCCGCAGCCGACATAGGCCGCGGTCTTGCCCCATTCGTCGGTCAGGGCGTGGCGGGCCTGCTCGAAGGCCGGGTGGTCGATCTGCATCTGCCCGGCGGGGCTGGCGCCGTGGCCGTGAAACTCCACCGCGCAATCGGCGGGAAGCTGACTTTGGACGTAGGCGCGGAAGGCCGTGCGAATCGCGTGGGGGTCTTGGCTGCCCACAAGGCGGAAGCTGATCTTGGCATGGGCCTCGGACGGCAGCACGGTCTTGAAGCCGTCGCCGGTATAGCCGCCCCAGATGCCGTTCACCTCGCAGGTCGGGCGCGACCACAGCATTTCCAGCGGCGTGCGGTCCTGCTCGCCCGCGGGGACGGAAAGGCCGACGTCACCAAGGAAGCGCGTGTGGTCGAACGACAGGCTTTGCCATTGGGCGCGGAGGACGTCGGGCAGTTCGGTCACGCCGTCGTAAAAGCCGGGCACGGTGATGCGGCCGGTCGCGTCGTGCAACCCTGCGATGATTCGCGCCAGCACCCGGATCGGGTTGATCGCCGCCCCGCCATACATGCCGGAGTGCAGATCCTTGTCGGGACCGCGCAGGGTGATCTCTTCGCCCAAAAGCCCGCGCAGCGTGGTGACGATGGCGGGGGTGGTGGAATCAAACAGCCCGGTGTCGCAGATCAGTGCGATGTCGGCCCGCAATTCTGCGGCATTTTCCTGCATGAACGGAATCAGCGAGGGCGAGCCCGACTCCTCCTCGCCTTCCAGAAAGATCGTCAGATGCCCCGGCAGTCGGCCATGAACCGCCTTCCAGGCGCGGCAGGCTTCCAGGAAGGTCATCAACTGGCCCTTGTCGTCGGATGACCCGCGGGCGCGGATCACCGGGCCTTTGGCGGTCTCTTCCACCACCGGATCAAACGGGTCGCGGGTCCACAGCGCCAGCGGGTCAACCGGCTGCACGTCGTAGTGGCCGTAGAACAGAAGGTGCGGGCCGTCGGCGTCGCTGCCGCAATGCGCCACCACCATCGGATGGCCGGGCGTCGGGCGCTTGGAGGCGGTAAAGCCCAGATTTTCAAGGTCTTGCACCAGCCAGTCGGCGGCGCGGTCACAGTCGGGCTTGAACGCCGGATCGGTGGAGATCGACGGGATGCGCAGCAGGTCCAGCAGCCGGTCGGTGGCGTCGGGCAAACTGGCGTCGATCCGGGACAGCACGGCATCAAGCGACATCGGGTCTTCCTTTCGTGAAGTTCGCGGCGACCCTAGCAGCCCCAGCCCCCCTGTCCAGAGCCGCTCTGAAGTCGCCACCTTCGGGATCGGCGGGCAATTGCTGCCGGAAACAATGCCGCGGAATGTCGGTGTCAACCTATCTTGACAGCGCCGACGTTACAGTGTGGGATCGGCCCGTGGCTATTGCCGACTGACAATTGGGTTGCGGCGAAAAGTCCATCTTCCAGATACGGAATTTGACCGATATCAAAGTTTGCGCAAACCGGACGCTTTACCAAGGCCCGAATGGCTGGCAGCAGCGTACAGCGGTGATGGAGATCGATATGAACTATGACATGGCACTCGACACGGCGCTGAACCGGTTGCACGACGAGGGACGCTACCGGACTTTCATCGACATCGAGCGTCGTCGGGGGTCATATCCGAATGCGATCTGGCACAAGCCGGACGGCACGGAACAGGAAATCACCGTCTGGTGCGGCAACGACTATCTGGGCATGGGCCAGAACCCCAAGGTGCTGGCCGCCATGCACGAGGCGCTGGAAAGCACCGGCGCCGGTTCGGGCGGCACCCGCAACATTTCCGGCACCACGATCTATCACAAGATGCTGGAGGCCGAACTGGCCGACCTGCATGGCAAAGAGGCGGCGCTGGTGTTCGGCTCGGCCTATATCGCCAACGATGCCACGCTTTCGACGCTGCCCGCGCTGTTCCCCGGTCTGGTGATCGTGTCGGATTCTATGAACCACGCCTCAATGATCCAGGGCATCCGCCGGGCGGGCTGCGAGAAGCACATCTTCAAGCACAACGACATGGATGATCTGCGCCGCATCCTGCAAAGCATCGAAAAGGGGCGGCCGGTGCTGATCGCCTTTGAATCGGTCTATTCGATGGATGGCGACATCGGGCCGCTGTCGGAGATTTGCGATCTGGCCGAGGAATTCGGCGCGCTGACCTATATCGACGAAGTGCATGCCGTGGGCATGTATGGCCCGCGCGGTGGTGGCGTGTCGGAACGCGATGGCATCGCCCACCGGATCGACATCATCAACGGCACGCTGGCCAAGGCCTATGGCGTGATGGGCGGCTATATTGCTGCATCTGCAAAGATGTGCGACGCGGTGCGGTCCTACGCCTCGGGTTTCATCTTCACCACTTCGATGGCTCCGGCGATTGCGGCGGGGGCGGTGGCCTCGGTGCGGCACCTGAAGGAAGACGGTTCGCTGCGCGAAGCCCAGCAGACCAACGCCCGCATCCTGAAGATGCGGTTGCGTGCGGCGGGGCTGCCCTTCGTCGATCATGGCACCCATATCGTGCCGGTGTTCGTCGGCAACCCCGTGCACTGCAAGCTGGTTTCGGACATGCTGCTGGAGCGTTTCTCGATCTACGCCCAGCCGATCAACTATCCGACCGTGCCGCGCGGCACCGAACGGCTGCGGTTTACGCCCTCGCCGGTGCACTCTTCGGCGCAGATCGACGCGCTGGTGCAGGCGATGGAAGCGCTGTGGGCGCATTGTGCGCTGAATCGCGCCGAGGAGTCGGCCTGATCTGTTCTGCATGTGCAAAAGTTCTTGCCCTGTGCTAGTATTTTCTTAATGAGACGGACCATGAGTCGCGGCAAAGTGACTCGGGTTCAAAGGGGCAGGGCAGGACATTGCGCATGATCTGGCGGAGGAAACGACCTTCGACGGCAGAGGCCGAAAGGCCACGCGGGTTTGACGATTTCGACGTGCGTCTGGGCGACCTGATGCGTGGCGAGCGGGCGACCTTGGGCAAATCCCTGCTGGATGTGCAGCGCGAGTTGAAGATCAAGGCGACCTATATCGCCGCGATCGAAAACTGCGATGTTTCCGCCTTTGAAACCCAGGGCTTCGTGGCCGGTTATGTGCGTTCCTATGCGCGCTATCTGGGCATGGACCCGGACCAATCCTTCAAACGCTTTTGCCGCGAGGCCAATTTCGAAGTGGCGCATGGCATGTCGGCAGCGGCTTCGCCTGCGGCGATCACCGCGGTGCGCAGCCGGGCGGCACAGGAATTCCACGACCCGCTGGCCAATCCGAACGCCTCTTTCGTGCCGCGCGTCGAAAGCGGCTTTGCCCGGATCGAGCCGGGCGCAGTCGGTTCGCTGGCGGTGCTGGTGGCGCTGATCGGTGCGCTGGGCTACGGCGGCTACACGGTGTTGCAGGAAGTGCAGCGGGTGCAGATGGCACCGATTGATCAGGCGCCGACCGTGGTGGCGGAGCTTGATTCGCTGGGCAACGTCGATGGCGTGGCACCGCTGGTGCGCTCGGCCCCGGCGGATGACAGCACGGCGGTGGCGGATGCGGTGGTTGGCTCGGGCGAGGGGCTGGACCGGCTGTATCGACCGCAGGCACTGGACGTGCCGGTGATGGTGTCGCGCGACGGACCGATTGCCGCGATCAATCCGGGGCTGGCGCAGGTGGCAGCAGTCGAGCCTGCGGCGGCACAACCGGCAGCGCCCGGCGTGGTGCAGGTGGTCGAGGCCAATGCTCCGGCGGTGGAACTGCTGGCAGTGCGGCCGTCCTGGGTGCGGGTATCCTCGGCCGATGGCACGGTGCTGTTCGAGAAGATTCTGGATGCGGGCGAACGCTATGTGGTGCCGCAGATGGAACAGGCGGCGCTGCTGCGGGCGGGCAATTCCGGCTCGGTCTATTTCGCGGTCAATGGCACCACCTATGGCCCTGCCGCCCCCGGCGCGCAGGTGATCAAGGGGGTCGAGCTTTCGCCCGCGGCACTGACGGCGAAATATGCCGTGGCCGATCTGACCGGCGACAGCGACCTCGCGCGGTTTGTCGCAGTGGCCGAGGCCGATCTGACCGCACCAGCACCGCTGCAATAGCTGCCAAACTGGCCGGGCGCGGTTGCCGCGCCCCCGGGTTGGCGCTATCTATGGCGCAACCGGATCAGGCCGAAGGAACTTGTCGATGTCGCTGCATGCCGTGCGCCCCTGGCGCAATATCGAACGCCGCAAATCGCGTCAGATCATGGTGGGCAAGGTGGCCGTTGGGGGCGATGCGCCGATCTCGGTGCAGAGCATGACCAACACCATCACCTCGGACGTGGCCGCCACCGTGGCGCAGGTGCAGCGCTGTGCCGCCGCCGGGGCCGATATCGTGCGCATCTCGACCCCCGATCAGGAAAGCACCGCGGCGCTGCGCCAGATCGTGCGCGAGGTGACGGTGCCGATCGTGGCCGACATCCATTTCCACTACAAGCGCGCCATCGAGGCCGCCGAGGCCGGCGCCGCCTGTCTGCGCATCAACCCCGGCAACATCGGTGATGCGCGGCGGGTCAAGGAAGTGATCAAGGCCGCCAAGGACCACGGCTGTTCGATCCGCATCGGGGTGAACGCCGGCAGCTTGGAAAAGCACCTGCTGGACAAGTATGGCGAGCCTTGCCCGGATGCGATGGTGGAATCCGGCATGGACCACATCAAGATCTTGCAGGACAACGATTTTCACGAGTTCAAGATCTCGGTCAAGGCGTCGGACGTGTTTCTGGCGGCGGCGGCCTATCAGCAATTGGCGATGGCCTGCGATGCGCCGATCCATCTGGGGATCACCGAGGCCGGGGGGCTGGTGTC
Source organism: Rhodobacter ferrooxidans (assembly GCF_000176015.1). Classification (GTDB taxonomy): domain Bacteria; phylum Pseudomonadota; class Alphaproteobacteria; order Rhodobacterales; family Rhodobacteraceae; genus Pseudorhodobacter_B; species Pseudorhodobacter_B ferrooxidans. The sequence continues at coordinate 37,347 of NZ_ACYY01000006.1, forward strand.
CGGCACGGTGAAATCGGCGATCGGCCTGGGCAATCTGCTGTGGTCGGGGGTGGGCGACACCATCCGGGTCAGCCTGTCGGCCGATCCGGTGGAAGAGGTGAAGGTCGGCTTCGAGATCCTGAAATCGCTGGGGCTGCGGCATCGCGGGGTGACGATCATTTCCTGCCCCAGTTGCGCACGGCAGGGGTTTGACGTGATCAAGACCGTGGCGGCGCTGGAAGAGCGGTTGGCGCATGTCACCACCAGCATGAGCCTTTCGATCATCGGTTGCGTGGTGAACGGGCCGGGCGAGGCGCTGATGACCGATATCGGTTTCACCGGCGGCGGGGCGGGTTCGGGGATGATCTATCTGGCCGGCAGGCAAAGTCACAAGCTGGGCAATGACGGCATGATCGAGCATATCGTCGAACTGGTGGAAAAGAAGGCGGCGGAGCTGGAGGCCGATGCGGCGGCGCAGGCGCTCGTCGCTTCCTGACGGTCGCTTCTCGCTGCGAAGACCGACCGTCAGGAAGGGATGAGCGGTCAGCCTTTGCGTTGGTCTTCGACGATGCTGCGCATGCCTTCCAATGGCACATAGCCCCGTACCAGCGTCTGGTCGATCACGAAGGTCGGCGTGCCGGAGATTTGCAGCCGGTCGCCCAAGCCATGATTGGCGTCGATCACGGCGGTGACCTCGGGCGCGTCCATCTTTGCCATCACCGCGGCCGCATCGAACCCCAGATCGGCAGCCAGCCGGGTCAGGGTCTCGGGTGTGGCATCGCCGCGCAGGCTGATCAGCGCGTCATGGGCGCGTTTGTAGGCGTCGTCGCCGTTCAACTGCCGCACCGCAATGGCAAAGCGCGATGACAGCACCGACTGTTCGCCCAGAATCGGGAACTCCTTGACGACAAAGCGGATATTGCCATCCGATTTCACCAGTTCCTCGACCTCGTCATAGGCCTTGCGGCAGTAGCCGCAGCGATAGTCGGTGAATTCGACGATGGTGATGTTGCCATCGGGGTTGCCACCGACCCAGGAATTGGCATCCTTGAAGATGTCGTCGGCGTTGGTGGCGACCAGCGTCAGGTCATTGGCGGCCTCGGCGGTCTGCTGGCGTTTTTCCAGCACGCTGATGGCTTCGGTGAGCACTTCGGGATTGTCGAGCAGATAGGCGCGCACTTCGGCGCGGAAGGCGGCGCGTTCGGCATCGGTCATGCTGGCCAGATCGAGGGCCGTTGCGGGGCTGGCCAGCGTCAGGGCCAGGGCGGCGGCAAGAAATTTCATGTGATCTCCGGGTGCGCTTGGCCATGCGGCCGTTTGGGTTTGGGGTCAGCATTGCAGATCGGGGACGGCAGGCCAAGCCGGGAAAGCCCGCGCGCGGGGCGGTGATGCCTTGATTGTGATGGTGCGGGCGGGGCTTGTGTTTACTTTCGGGCCTCCGGCGGGGATATTTGCAAACAGATGAAATGCAGGGCGGGTGATGCGGGCAATTATCGGGGTCATGCTGGCGGTGCTGGTCTGGGCGCAGGCGGCGGTGGCGCAGGAGCTTTCGGCGCTGTCGCGGCTGGTGGTGGCGGGGTCGTCTGTGCAGGACGCAGGCGCGGGCATCGAGGTCAACCTGGCGCTCAGCCAGCCGGTGCCGTGGCGGGTGCGGCTGCTGGATGCGCCGCCGCGCGTCGTGCTGGATTTCCGCGAGGTGGACTGGGCCGGGATCGGGCAGGTGCCGCAAGGATCGGCGCGGATCGCCGGGTTGCGGGCCGGGGTGTTCCGGCCGGGCTGGTCGCGGCTGGTGCTGGAACTGACCGGGCCTTATCTGGTGCGGCAGGCCGGGATGGCGACGGAAGGCGGGGCAGCAAAGTTGGCGTTGCGGCTGGAGCCTGCCTCGGCGGCGGATTTTGCCGCCAAGGCAGCGCTGCCCGAGCCTGCGGAATGGGCGGTGCCCAAGGCCGCCGATCTGCCCCCCGTGGTCAAGGCCGGTGACGGGCCGCTGGTGGTGGTGCTGGACCCCGGCCATGGCGGCATCGACCCCGGTGCCGAGCGCGAGGGCCAGTCGGAGGCCGACCTGATGCTGACCATGGCGCGCGAGTTGAAGGAAGCCTTGCTGCGCAGCGGCAATTTCGTGGTGGTGCTGACCCGCGAGGAAGATGTGTTCGTGCCGCTGGAGACCCGGATCTCGGTGGCGCGGGCGGCGGGCGCGCATGTGTTCATGTCGCTGCACGCCGATGCGCTGGCCGAGGGCGAGGCGGTGGGGGCGACGCTTTATACCCTGTCGGACGAGGCCTCGGACGCTGCTGCCGCGGCCTTGGCCGAACGGCACGACCGCGACGATCTGCTGGCGGGCGTCGATCTGACCGAGCAGGACGATCTGGTGGCCACGGTGTTGATGGACATGGCGCGCACCGAAACAGCACCGCGCACCGAACGGCTGGCGTTGGCCTTGCAGGCGGCAATCACCGGGGCGGAGTTGAAGATGCACCGGCATCCGCGCCAGCAGGCCGGGTTTTCGGTGCTGAAATCGCCCGATATCCCGTCGGTGCTGCTGGAACTGGGGTTCCTGTCCTCCAGTCGCGATCTGGCGCGGCTGACCGATCCGAAATGGCGGGCCAGGATGGCGGCAGCGGTGGGGCAGGGCCTGAGCGCCTGGGCGGCCGAGGATTCGGCGCTGAAGGCGTTATTGCGGCATTAGGCGGGGTTTTGCCGGCCTTGGCCGCGCGACGGGTTTGTGTTGCGCGATTGCAGTCTATATAGGGGCGGCAAGCAGGGGGTGCTTTCTTTGGTCAGGTTTGTCGGGTCATTCTTCGGGGCCATTTTCACCGCGGTGACGCTGGGGTTGTTCTTTGGCGCGCTGACCATTGGCGCGATCTTCTGGATGTATTCGCGCGACCTGCCCAGCCACGAAAGCCTGGCACAATATACCCCGCCGACCATCAGCCGCATCTACAACGGCGAAGGCCGGATGATCGACGAATTTGCCCAGGAGCGGCGGCTGTTCGTGCCGATCGAGGATATTCCCGATCTGGTGAAGGACGCCTTCATCTCGGCCGAGGACAAGCATTTCTACACCCATCGCGGTTATGACGTGGGCGGCATGTTGGCGGCGGCGCGCGATGCGGTGCTGTCGGGCGGGCAGAACGTGCGGGGGGCCTCGACCATCACCCAGCAGGTGATGAAGAACTTCCTGTTGTCGGGCGACCGCACTGGCGAACGCAAGATCAAGGAACTGATCCTGGCGACCCGGATCGAAGGGGCCTTGTCCAAGGACAAGATCCTGGAGCTTTACATGAACGAGATCTTCCTCGGGCAGAACTCGTATGGGGTGGCGGCGGCGGCGCAGACCTATTTCAACAAGACCCTGGGAGAGTTGGCCCCGCACGAGGCGGCAATGCTGGCGGCGATGCCGCAGGCGCCGGGACAATACCATCCGGTGCGCGCCAAGGCCCGGGTGACCGAGCGGCGCAACTATGTGCTGCGCGAGATGTGGCAGAACGGCTATATCGACGAGGCAACCTACAACAGCGAAAAGGAAATGCCGCTGCGTTCGGTGCAGAACGGCGATTTCCCGGCGTTCCGCGAGGCGCTGCCGCCGCGCGACTATTTCACCGACGAGATCCGCCGCCAGCTTTCCGGCACTTTTGGCGAGAAGGAATTCTTTGGCGGCGGTCTGACCATCCGCGCCACGGTGGACCCGGACTTGCAGGCCGCCGCCGCCAAGGCGCTGCGCACCGGGCTGGAAAAGTTCGACCGCGACCGCGGGGTTTGGCGCGGCACCGGGCAGGTGATTGCCGCCGACAAGCTGGGGTCCGAGGCCGACTGGCGGGCGGCGCTGGCCGATCTGGTGGTGCCGCGCGACGTGGCGGGCTGGCATCCGGCGGTGGTGCTGGAGCTGGGGGAGACCTCGGCCCGGATCGGCATCGAAGGCGTCGAGGAAGACGAGGACGGCCATTTCATCCCGGCGGAAGACGTGACCTGGGCGCGCAAGCGGCAGGCCGACGGCACGCTGGGGCGCAAGGCGCGGGTGCCGGCCGATCTGGTCTCGGTGGGCGATGTGGTGCTGGTGCGGGCGGTGACCAACGACGACGACAGCTTCAAGCGCTGGTCGCTGCGCCAGGTTCCCGAGGTGCAGGGCGCCTTCATGGCGATGGACGTGTTCACCGGCCGGGTGCTGGCGATGCAGGGCGGATTCAGCTATCAGGATTCGGTGTTCAACCGCACCACGCAGGCCACACGGCAGCCCGGCTCCAGCTTCAAGCCCTTCGTCTATGCGGCGGCTTTGGATTCCGGTTTCACCCCCGCCACCATCGTGATCGACGCGCCGATTGAAGTGGACACGCCGCAGGGCTTGTGGCGGCCGAAGAACGCCTCGAACCGGTTCTACGGCCCGGCGCCCTTGCGCACCGGCATCGAGCAGTCGCGCAACCTGATGACGGTGCGGATTGCCCAGGAAATCGGCATGGAAACCGTGGCGGGCTATGCCGAACGCTTTGGCGTCTATTCTCCGATGAACCCGTTTCTGGCCAACGCGCTGGGGGCGCAGGAAACCACGCTGTTCAAGATGGTGGCGGCCTATGCGATGTTCGCCAATGGCGGCGAGCGGGTGGAGCCGACGCTGGTCGATCGGGTGCAGGACCGTTACGGCAAGACCATCTACCGCCACGACCAGCGGCTGTGCGCCGATTGCCAGTTGGCCAGCCTGGACCCGGGGGTGGCGCCGGTGATCGTGTCGAACCGCGAGCGGGTGATGGACGCGATCACTGCCTATCAGCTGACCTCGATGCTGCAGGGCGTGGTGCAACGCGGCACCGGGCGCGGTATCAACCTGCCGGTGCCGGTGGCGGGCAAGACCGGCACCACCAACGATGCCAAGGACGTGTGGTTCATCGGCTATACCTCGAACATCGTGGCGGGTTGCTACATCGGCTATGACCAGCCGCGCAGCATGCCGGGCGCCTCGGGGGGCGGCTTTTGCGGGCCGGTGTTTCAAAGCTTCATGAAGGTGGCGGTGAAGAAATACGGCGGCGGCAAGTTCCGGGTGCCGCCGGGCGGGCATTTCATCAACATCGACCGGTTCTCGGGCGGGCGGCTGGGTGATGGTGCCAGCGGCGAAAATGTGGTGGCCGAGTATTTCCGCGATGGCGAAGACCCGACCTTCGGTTTCATGGTCGATGGCGGCTTCGGCATGGGGTCGAACCTGCCGCTGTTCGCCTATGGCGAGACCGGCAGCGACGAGGGCGGCTCGACGGTGACGACGGCGACGGGCGAGACCAAGGTGATCCCCGACAAGGCCGATTTCGGCACGCTGAGTTCGGGCGGGCTGTATTGACCGCCGCTCGGCGCTTCCTTGCGGTCGGTTCTCGCTGATCTGCGAAGACTGACCGTCAGGGAAGGATGAGCCGCCTTGCCCGCGCCGCCGCGCCGCGCTATCACCCCGGCCTGAACCACTTGCCTGAAAGCCCGACCGATCATGCGCTCTGAAACCCAAAAAGACGTGGATGCCATTGGCCGCTCCTTGGCCCTGCTGGGGCAGCGGATGGACGTGGAAACCGCACCGCACCGGCTGGAAGAAATGAACGCGATGATCGAGGACGGCGATCTGTGGTCCGACCCCGCGCGGGCGCAAAAGCTGATGCGCGAGCGGCAGGCGCTGTTGGACGCGATCTCGACCCACAAGCTGATCGAAACCGGGTTGCGCGACAATGTCGAGTTGATCGAGATGGGCGAGGCCGAGGGCGACGCCGAGATCGTCAGCGAGGCCGAGCAGGCCTTGCGCGATCTGGTGGAACTGGCGCGCGGCAAGGAGTTGGAGGCGCTGCTCGATGGCGAGGCCGATGGCAACGACACCTTCCTGGAGGTCAACGCCGGCGCTGGCGGCACCGAGTCCTGTGACTGGGCCAGCATGTTGGCGCGGATGTATGTGCGCTGGGCGGAAAAGAAGGGCTACAAGGTCGAATTGCAGTCGATGAGCGACGGCGAAGAGGCGGGGATCAAATCGGCGGCCTACAAGATTTCCGGCCCCAACGCCTATGGCTGGCTGAAATCCGAATCCGGCGTGCATCGCCTGGTGCGCATCTCGCCCTACGATTCGGCGGCGCGGCGGCATACCTCGTTTTCGTCGGTCTGGGTCTATCCGGTGGTCGATGACAACATCGAGATCGACATTCCGGCGGGCGACATCCGCATCGACACCTACCGCTCGTCGGGGGCCGGGGGGCAGCACGTCAACACCACCGACTCGGCGGTGCGGATCACCCACTTGCCGACCAATATCGTGGTGACAAGTTCGATGAAATCGCAGCACCAGAACCGCGAGGCGTGCATGGTGGCGCTGCGGGCGCGGCTGTATCAGTTGGAGCTGGACAAGCGCAACGCCGCCGTCAACGCCCAGCACGAGGCCAAGGGCGACGCCGGCTGGGGCAACCAGATCCGGTCTTACGTGTTGCAGCCCTATCAGATGGTGAAGGATCTGCGCACCGGGGTGGAAACCTCGGATACCCAGGGCGTGCTGGACGGCGATCTGGACCGCTTCATGGCGGCGACGCTGGCGATGGATGTGGCCGGCAAAAGCCGGGCCGAGGCGCAGGGCGACGCCTGAGGATGCCAGAGGCAGCCAACCGGGTGCCGTTTCATGTGATGGTCAAGCCCTCGGGGCCGCGCTGCAATCTGGACTGCTCTTACTGCTTTTATCTTTCGAAAACCGGGCTTTACCCGGAGGAACGCAAGTTCCGCATGAACGACGCGGTGCTGGAAACCTATATTCGTGACCACATTGCCGCTCATGTGGCCTTGGGCGTGCCCGAGGTCGGGTTCACCTGGCAGGGCGGCGAGCCGACGCTGCTGGGCCTGCCGTTCTTTGAGCGGGTGCTGGAATTGCAGCGCCAATATGCGCCGCCGGGGTTTCGGATCAGCAACAGCATCCAGACCAATGGCACGCTGCTGGATACCGATTGGGCGGCGTTTCTGGCCCGGAACAGCTTTCTGGTCGGTCTCAGCCTTGATGGCCCCAAGGCGCTGCACGACCGCTACCGGATCGACCGCGCCGGGCGGCCCAGTTTCGATGCGGTGATGCGCGGGCTGGACCTGCTGCGCCAGCACAAGGTGGATACCAACCTGCTTTGCGTGGTTCATTCGCATAATGTGCTGAAACCCAAGGAGGTTTACCGCTTTCTGCGCGGGCAGGGCGAGTTTCTCCAGTTTATTCCGCTGGTGGACCCGGGGCCAGACGGCCAGGCCAGCCCGCAAAGCCTGCGCCCGGCGGCCTTTGGCAAGTTTCTGTGCGAGGTGTTCGACCTGTGGGTGCAGCACGATGTCGGGCGGGTTTTCGTGCAGTTCTTTGACGAGCAGTTGCGGCTGTGGATGGGGCATCCGGCCAGCCTCTGCGTCTTTGCCGAAACCTGCGGTCCGGCGCTGGCGCTGGAGCAGAATGGCGATCTGTATGCCTGCGATCATTTCGTGACGCCGGAACATCGGCTGGGCAATATAATGCAAACTTCGATGGCCGATATGGCGTGGTCGCAGCGGCAGCGGGCGTTCGGCGCGGCCAAGGCCGATCTGCCGCCGCAGTGCGTGGCGTGCAGCCACCATTTTGCCTGCAACGGCGGTTGCCCGAAGGATCGGATCGGGCCGGGCGGGGTGAATTACCTTTGCGCCGCCTACAAGGCGTTCTTTCAGCACGCCGGACCGAAGCTGTGGCAGATGGCGGCGCTGGTGGCTAAGGGGCAGCCTGCGGCGCAGATCATGCGGCGCTGAAACGCAAAGGGGCACCCGAAGGTGCCCCATGGTCCTGCGATCTGGCGAACGATCAGAAGTCTTCGCCAGCCTTGGTCGCGCCAAGCGGCGGCGGCGGCGGGGCCACGGCGGCTTGCGGCATCTGGCCCGGCAGCGGGGTCTTGCCACCGGCCAGCGGGTCTTCCTGCCGCTGCACCGAGCCTTCGAAATGCGCACCGCTTTCGATGGCGATGGTCTTGTGGATGATGTCGCCTTCGACCCGCGCGGTCGAGGTCAGCCGCACCTTCAGCCCGCGCACCCGACCGATCACCCGGCCGTTGACCACGATGTCATCGGCCACGATTTCGCCGCGGATGGTGGCGCTTTCGCCCACGGTCAGGAGATGCGCCCGAATATCGCCTTCGACGGTGCCTTCAACCTGGATATCGCCCGAGGTCTTGATGTTGCCGACGATCGTCAGATCCGACGACAGCAGCGACGGCGCCGCCTTCACCTTGGGTGCCGAGGGCACATAGTCGCTGGGCGCATGCCGCGGCGCGGGCGCTTCCGGGGCGCGGGGGCGTTCAGGCTCGCCGGGTTTGGCACCGGGTTCGTTGATTCTGCTTTTAGAAAACATCTTTGGCTGCCTTGATAAAGGTCATGGGGTTAACCGGGGTGCCCCCGATGCGGACCTCGTAGTGAAGATGCGTGCCGGTAGATCGGCCTGAATTTCCCATATCACCGATCCGGTCGCCACGCGATACCCTTTGTCCGACATCGGCGCGGATTTGCGAAAGGTGGCCATAAAGCGTTTCGATGCCGAAGGCGTGGCGGATCTTGACCATGCGGCCATAACCGTTGCCCCAGCCTGCCTCGATCACCACACCGTCGGCGGTGGCGAAGATCGGCGTGCCGTACGCCCCGGCCAGATCGGCGCCGGTGTGCATGCGGGTGCCCGCCCCCTTGGGGTCGCGGCGGTAGCCGAAGGGCGAGGTAAAGCGGAAGCCCGCCTTCACCGGCATGGCAAACGGCGATTTGGCGGCGGCAAGGCTGTAAAGGTTCATCCGGTCCAGACCGCCCAGAATGGCGTTGGCGCGCACCTCGTCGGGGCTGAGAACGCCGCCGCCCATGCTGGAGGCGGTGAAGGGCATCAGCGGCCCGCCCTGGCCGGAATAGCCGCGGCGCACCTCGTCCAACAGGGTGTCGGGCGACATGCCGGCGGCGCGGAACATCTTGTCCAGCGGCTCCATCGACACGGTGACCGCCTCTTCCAGCCGGGCGAAAATGGCGTCGTTGCGCAGTTCAAGCTCTTGTTTCTGCTGGGCGATCTGTGCGGCTTCCTCGTGGGCGACGGCGGTCTCTACCGCCATGGCGTCGCGCTGCTCGGCTGTGGCCCCCAAGGCACCGGTCAGAATCTGCAATGTGGCGAGGGTGTCGCGCACCCGGCCGGCTTCGGTATGGGAACCGCCGGTCTGCGCCATGGCCAGCGTCACCCGCTCGGCCTCGGCGCGGGCCTCGTCGCGTTCCTTGATGGTGCGGCGCAGCGTGGACTGGATCACGTCAACCCCGGTTTCCAGCTCCTTGCGGCCGTCTTCCGAGGCCAGCAGCCGCGCCTGCATCTTCGACACCTCGGCCAGCGCCAGGTTGAAGCGTTCCTGCGCCCGCACGGCCTCTTCGGCGCGCAGATCGCGGTCGTTCGACAAGGCGGTCAGGCGTTTTTCGTAAAGCGCCTGCTGGCGTTCGGCCTGTTCGCGTCCGGAACCGGCACTGATTGAATCCATGAACAGGATGGCGGTGGCGAACACCGTCCACATCAGCGCCAGCGCGAAAACCGCACCGGCAATGGCCTGGGTCAGCGGGCGAAGCCGCACGAAATGGGTGCCATTGTCGGATTTCAGGAACAGCCGCTGTTCGGGAAGATAGCGCTCCAGCGCGGCGTTGATGCGGTAATCGAGGCGCGTCAGCACGTGGCGTGTTCCAATCGTTCAAAACCCATGCCGGGGGCGGCTGCGGTCAACCGGCGCCGCAATAACCTGCGCCAGCCGTGCGGAATGATTAGTGAGGGGTTACCAAGCCCGCAACAAATTTGACGGACGGGCGGCAGACACCGCCTGAATCGGCATCGGATCGGCAAGAATCTGCCGATAAAATGCCCGGAGCGTGCACGTCTTTGACATATTCCGGGGTCAGGCTCGGTGGTGGCCGCCGCAAGACCGACAGAATCCCCGGCCCCGGCCGCAGCAAAAACCGGCTGCGACCGGGCAAGACTCTATCAATGGGGTTGGGCGCCGTGGTTTCAACAAGCGGTTGATCCCGGCACGGCGCTGCCAGATCGGTGCGGCGTCAGGCGGTCATTGCCTTCACGGCGGCCAGCACCTCATCGACATGGCCCTTGACGCTGACCTTGCGCCAGACTTGCACGATCTTGCCGTCGCCGCCGATCAGGAAAGTGGACCGCTCGATCCCCATCGAGGTCTTGCCATACATGCTTTTCTCGACCCAGGTGCCGTAATCCTCGCAGGTCTGCCCGGCCTCGTCCGACACCAGCGCGATGCCCAGGGCGTGCTTTTTCACGAACTTGTCATGCGAGGCCACGGTGTCTTTCGACACGCCGACGATGGTGGCACCGGCCAGCAGGAAATCGGCGGTGCGGGCGGTGAATTCCACGGCTTCGGTGGTGCAGCCCGGGGTGTCGTTGCGCGGGTAGAAATACAGCACCACCGGCTGCGGGCGCAGGGCGGAAAGCGTAAGCTGGCCACCACCGTTGCGCGGCAGGGTGAAATCGGGGGCGGTGTCGTTGGCCGAAAGGGCTGTCATGGCTGATCCTTGCTTACAGGGCGATGCTTCGGTTTTAGTTGCCTTCGGCCGAAGATAAAGGCAATCCCGAAGAAACCGCCAACAATCGGGGTCTGCGACCACAGGATGCACCAGCCGGACAGCGATACCAGGTCACAGGGTGCCCCGCCGGGGCCGGACCCTGCGCCGCGCAGGAGGCGGGCGGGCCGGATCGGGTTGTGGCTTCTGCTGAGTCTGGCGCTGCTGGCGGGCGGGCTGGGGTTGGGGGCAATGGCATTGACCGGGCGGCCGATTGCGCTGCCGGTCTGGGCGGTGGCCGAGGCCGAGGCGCGGTTGAACCGGGCGATGGACGGGCTTGGCGGCACGGCGGTGTCGGTGGGCGAGATCGAGATCACCGTCGGGCGCGATTGGGTGCCGCGGTTGCGGTTGCGCGATCTGGTGCTGGCGCGGCGTGACGGCGTGCCGATCCTGCGGCTGCCCGAGGCGCGGTTGGCGGTCAGCCCTGCGGCGCTGCTGCAAGGCGATCTGCGGGCGCAGAGCCTGACGCTGGTGGGGGCGCAGATCACCATCCGCCGCGATGCGCAGGGCCGGTTCGACCTCGATCTGGGGGCGGGCGTTGTGGGGCCGCAGCTTGACAGCTTTGCCGCGCTGCTGGACGCGGTGGATGCAGGCTTTGCGCTGCCCGCCCTGTCGCATCTGGAACGGATCGACGCCGAGGCGCTGACCCTGACGCTGCACGATGCCCGCGCCGGACGGGTCTGGCAGGTCGGTGACGGGCGGCTGACGCTGGAGAACCGCGCGGCCGAACTGGCGATGGAACTGGGGCTGACGCTGGTCAGCGAGGGGCAGGCCCCGGCGCAGGCGGTGCTGAATTTCGTGTCGCAAAAAGCCTCGTCCGAAGCGCGCATCCGGGCCCGGGTGCAGGGCGTGCCCGCCCGCGATATTGCGGCGCAAGCCCCGCCGCTGGCCTGGCTTGGGGTGCTGGATGCGCCGATCTCGGGGCAACTGGCCACCAGCATCGACGCAGGCGGCGGGGTGTCGGCACTGGAGGGCACGCTGACGCTGGCGGCGGGGGCGCTGTTGCCCGATGCCGCCGCCCGCCCGATCGCCTTTGACCGCGCCGGGCTGTCGCTGCGCTATGATCCGGCCACACGGAAGATCGCGCTGTCCGACGTGACGGTGGAAGGCCCGTCGTTGCGCCTGAACGCCAGTGGCCAGATTTTTGTGCCGGGCGACGGCCTGGCGCCGGCGTTTCTGGCGCAGGTGCGGCTGGAGCAGGTCAAGGTCGATCCCGAAGGGCTGTTCGTCGAGCCCGTGACCTTCACCGAGGGGGCTGTGGACCTGCGGCTGCGGCTGGACCCGTTCCGGCTGGACCTCGGGCAGGTGACACTGGTGGAAGGCGGGCGGCGGCTGACGGCATCTGGGCATTTTGCCGCCGACGCCGCGGGTTGGAGCACCGCGCTGGACCTGCATCTTGACGCGATCCGCCATGACCGGTTGCTGGCGCTGTGGCCGGTGTCGGTGGTGCCGGTCACCCGGGCCTGGCTGGCGGAAAACCTGCAACAGGGGCTGCTGTTCGACGTGAAGGCGGCGCTGCGGATTGCGCCAGGCCTGCCGCCGCGGCTGTCGCTGGGCTATGAATTTGCCGATGGCGACGTGAAATTCCTGAAGACCATGCCGCCAATCCGCAACGGCTATGGCTATGCCACCATCGAGGGCAACAGCTATACCATGGTGCTGGACAGCGGTCAGGTGACGCCACCCGAAGGCGGGGCCATCGCCATGGCGGGCTCGGTGCTGTCGGTGCTGGACATCCTGCAAAAGCCGCCGCAGGCCGAGATCCGGCTGATCACCGACAGCAGTCTGACTGCGGCGCTGTCGCTGCTGGACTCGCCGCCGTTCAGCTTCATGTCCAAGGCCGGGCGGCCGGTGCAGCTGGGGCAGGGCCGGGCGCAACTGGACACGGTGTTGCGGATGCAACTGACCGACAAGATCCGCATCGACGATGTCAGCTATCTGGTGCAGGGGCGTCTGCGCGATGTCTCGTCCGACGTGCTGGTGCCGGGGCGGGTGCTGCGCGCGCCGGACCTGTCGCTGACCGCCGACCGTTCGGGCTTGCAGATCGCGGGCAAGGGCACGCTGGCGCAGGTGCCGTTCGAGGTCAGCTATGCGCAGGGCTTTGGCGCGGAAGCCGAGGGGCGTTCGACCGTGACCGGCTGGGTGGAGTTGTCGCCGCGCACGGTGAAGGCGTTCACTCCGGGTCTGCCCGAGGGCATGGTGGGCGGTGCCGGCATGGGCGAGGTGGCGCTGGACCTGCGGCGGGGCGAGGCGACAAGGCTGACGCTGACCTCGGACCTGCGGGGGCTGGTGCTGAAACTGCCCGAGGTGGGCTGGAGCAAACCGGCGGCCCGCCCCGGCAAGCTGACGGTGCAAGCCCGGCTGACCGAGCCCGTGGTGATCGACCGGCTGGACCTGGAGGGGCCGGGGTTGAAGGCAACTGGCGCCATTTCCCTGCGCGCCGATGGCCGTCTGGACAAGGCGAATTTCGACATGCTGGACGTCGGCGGCTGGCTGAAGGCCGGGGTGCTTCTGACCGGGCAGGGGGCGGGACGGGCGGTGACGGTGGCGCTGACCGGCGGCGATCTTGATCTGCGGCGGATGACGCTGGGCAGCGGTTCGGGCACCGGCCCCAGCAGCCCGGTGCAGGTGGCGCTGGACCGGGTGGCGGTGTCGGACAGCATCACCCTGACCGGCGTTACCGGCGATTTCTCGGCCCGTGGTGGCTTCAACGGCAGTTTCCGGGCGGCGGTGAACGGCGTGGCCCCGGTCAGTGGCACGGTGGTGCCGACCGACGCGGGCAGTGCGGTGCGCATCACCTCGCGGGACGCGGGGGCGGTTCTGAAAGCCGCCGGGATTTTCGACAATGCCCGTGGCGGCACGCTGGACCTGCAACTGGTGCCGCGCGGCCCCGAGGGCATTTACGACGGCACCGCCAAGGCCGCCAACCTGCGGGTGCGCAATGCCCCGGCACTGGCGGAATTGTTGAGCGCGATCAGCGTGGTGGGTATCCTGGAGCAGTTGAACGACACGGGCCTCGTGTTCAACGAGGCCGAAGCGCGGTTTCGCCTGACGCCGGATGCGATCGAGCTGACCCGCGGCTCGGCGGTCGGGGCGTCGCTGGGGGTGTCGATGGCGGGGCTTTACGAATTTGCCGGCAAGCGGCTGGACATGCAGGGGGTGATCTCGCCGCTGTATCTGCTGAATGGCCTTGGTGCGGTGTTTACCCGGCGCGGCGAGGGGCTGTTCGGGTTTTCCTACCGGCTGCGCGGCACCTCGGATGTGCCGAAGGTGTCGGTCAACCCGCTGTCGATCCTGACGCCGGGGATGTTCCGCGAGCTGTTCCGCGCCGCGCCGCCCAAGATCGGGGATCAGCCGTGAAGCTTTCGGATTTCGATTTCGACCTGCCCGAGGCGTTGATTGCCACACGCCCCGCCAGGCCGCGCACCGCCGCCCGGCTGCTGCTGGCCGAGGGCGATGCGATCAGCGACCGGCAGGTGTCTGATCTGGTGGACATTTTCCGGCCCGGTGACCGGCTGGTGCTGAACAACACCCGGGTGATTCCGGCGCGGCTGACCGGCACAAGGGCGCGCGGCAATGCGGTGGCGCGGGTCGAGGTGACGCTGCTGGAGCCTGCGGCCGACGGCGGCTGGCGGGCGCTGGCCAAGCCGCTGCGCAAGCTGGCGCTGGGCGAGGTGGTGCGGTTCTCCGACCATTTCAGCGCCACGGTGGCCGGGAAATCGGAAACCGACCTGCGGCTGGTGTTCGATCTGGAAGGGGCGGCGTTTGATGCCGCTTTGGCCGAGGCCGGGGCGATGCCGCTGCCGCCCTATATCGCCGCCAAACGCGCCCCGGATGCGCAGGACCGGGTGGATTACCAGACCGTTTTCGCCCGCCACTCCGGCGCCGTGGCCGCCCCGACGGCGTCCTTGCATTTCGATGCGGCCCTGCTGGCGGCGCTGGCGGCCAAGGGGGTCGATTTCACCGAAGTCACGCTGCATGTCGGGGCGGGCACGTTTTTGCCGGTGAAGGTCGAAGACGTGACCACCCACAGGATGCACGCCGAATGGGGCGAGGTGACGACTGTGGCGGCGGCGCAGATCAACGCCACCCATGCGGCGGGGGGGCGGGTGATCCCGGTCGGCACCACGGCGCTGCGGCTGATCGAATCGGCGGCGGCGGCGGATGGGCTGGTGCGGGCGTGGGCTGGGACCACCGACATTTTCATCTATCCCGGTTACCGCTTTCGGGTGGCCGATGCGCTGATGACCAACTTTCACCTGCCGAAATCGACGCTGCTGATGCTGGTGTCGGCCTTGATGGGGCAGGGGCGGATTACCCGGATTTACCAACATGCGGTGGTGCAGCGGTATCGGTTCTTCAGCTACGGCGACGCCTCGCTGCTGATCCCCTGACGCCCGCGTTGCGGCGCGGGGCAAGACCTGTCAGGCTGACGGGGGCGTTTGCCGCTGGGGGAACACATGGCCGATCCTGTGGAAGTGCTGGATTTCTGGCTGGGCGAGGTTGGCCCCGCGGGCTGGTATGCCGGCGGCGACGAGCTTGATGCCGAGGTGCGGCAGCGGTTTGCCGAGGCCTGGCAGGCGGCGCTGGGCGGTGGGCTGGAACATTGGGTCGAGGGCACAGTGGCGACGCTGGCCTATATCGTGCTGACCGACCAGATGCCGCGCAACATGTTCCGCGGCACGGCGGAGGCCTTTGCCTCCGATCCCTTGGCCCTTGCTGCGGCGCGGGCGGCACTGGCGGCGGGCTGGGACATGAACGCCCCGGAACCCGAGCGGCAGTTCTTCTACATGCCATTCGAACATTCGGAAAATGCCGAGGATCAGGCGCTGGCGGTGCAATTGATGACCGAACGGCTGGCATCAGACCCGGAAATGGCGCTGCACGCCCGCGCGCATCAGGCGATCATTGCCCGCTTTGGCCGTTTTCCCAGCCGGAACGACGCCTTGGGCCGGGAAACCACGCCCGACGAGGCGGTGTTTCTGGCCGAAGGCGGCTATGGCGCGGTGGTGCGCAGCCTGGGCGGCTAAGGCATTTCCGCCTCGGATTGCCGGGGTTCTGGAAATGGTTTAAAGCTAAACTGGTTTTTCCCGGAGGGTGCGATGGCGACCAGAAACTTTGATGTGATCGTGATCGGTGCCGGTCCTGGCGGCTATGTGGCGGCGATCCGGGCGGCGCAGTTGGGGCTTTCGGTGGCGATTGTCGAGCGCGAGCATCTAGGCGGCATCTGCCTGAACTGGGGCTGCATCCCGACCAAGGCCCTGCTGCGCAGCGCCGAAGTGTTCCACCTGATGCACCGGGCCAAGGAATTCGGGCTGTCGGCCAGCGGCATCGGGTTTGATCTGGCGGCGGTGGTGGCACGCTCGCGCGGGGTGGCAAAGCAACTGTCCTCGGGCATCGGCCATCTGATGAAGAAGAACAAGATCACCGTGGTGATGGGGGCTGCCAAACTGGCCGGCAAGGGCGTGGTCAGTGTGACCACCGACAAGGGCGAGGAGTCGCTGACCGCAAAATCCATCGTGCTGGCCACCGGGGCGCGGGCCCGCGAACTGCCGGGGCTGGAGGCGGATGGTGACCTCGTGTGGTCCTACAAGCACGCGCTGGTCGCCAGCCGGATGCCGAAGCGCCTGCTGGTGATCGGCTCGGGCGCCATCGGCATCGAATTCGCCAGCTTTTTCAACACGCTGGGTGCCAATACCACGGTGGTCGAGGTGCTGGACCGGGTGCTGCCGGTGGAGGATGCGGAAATCTCGGCGCTGGCGCGCAAGGCGTTTGTGAAGCAGGGCATGACGATTCTGGAAAAGACCACGGTGAAGAAGCTGGACCGCGCGCCCGGCCGGGTGGTGGCACATCTGGAAACCGGCGGGGCGACCACGACGGCGGAGTTTGACACGGTGATTTCGGCTGTCGGCATCGTCGGCAATGTCGAGGGCCTGGGGCTGGAGGCGCTGGGGGTGAAGATCGACGGCACCCATGTGGTGACGGATGAGTTCTGCCGCACCGGGGTGGAAGGGCTTTACGCCATCGGCGATATCGCGGGCGGGCCGTGGCTGGCGCACAAGGCCAGCCATGAGGGCGTGATGGTGGCAGAGTTGATCGCGGGCGGCCATCCGCATCCGATCAAACCCGGGTCGATTGCCGGTTGCACCTATTGCTTCCCGCAGGTGGCCTCGGTGGGGATGACCGAGGCGAAGGCGATCGAGGCCGGGTTCAAGGTGAAGGTCGGGCGCTTCCCCTATATCGGCAACGGCAAGGCGATTGCCTTGGGCGAGGTGGAGGGCATGGTGAAAACCGTGTTTGATGCCGCCACCGGCGAGTTGCTGGGGGCGCATCTGATTGGCGCGGAAGTCACGGAACTTGTTCAGGGATTCGTGGTGGGCCGGGCGTTGGAGACCACCGAGGAAGACCTGATGAACACGGTGTTCCCGCATCCCACGCTGTCGGAGATGATGCACGAATCGGTGCTGGACGCCTACGGGCGGGCGCTGCATTTCTGAGAGCCAAGAGTTTCAAGCAAAACTCTTGCAAAATCCTTGGGAAGGATTTTGGTCTGGCACGGTGGGCGGCATCGGGTTAGCCCTGCGGCATGGGTGATGCGCCGAAATCGGGATTCTGGCTGGTGCTGGCGCTGTGGGGCGCCGGGCTGGGGGCTGCGGCGCAGTTCGGCAAGGTCGTGGTGATCTATGACCTGATGGCGCGGCAGTATCCGGCGGCGGCGGCGACCTCGCTGGGGTTGCTGGTGTCGATGGTGGGCTTTGTCGGGTTGGTGTTTGGCACCACGGCGGGGCTGCTGGTGCAGCGGGCGGGCTATCGGCGGGTGCTGGTGGCGGCGCTGGGCTTCGGGGCGGTGCTGTCCTTGGTGCAGGCGCCGATGTTGCCGCTGCCGCTGATGCTGGCGTTGCGGCTGGCTGAGGGCGCCTCGCATCTGGCGATTGTGGTGGCGGCACCGGTGCTGATCGCGCAGATCGCACCGCTGGCGCGGCAGGGGCTGGCGATGACGCTGTGGTCAAGCTTTTTCGGCGTGACTTTCGCGTTGATGGCCTGGGCCGGGCGGCCTTTGGCAGAGGCTTTCGGGCCGGGGGCGCTGTTTGCCGCCCATGCCGCCTATATGGCGCTGTTCGCGGCGCTGCTTTGGCTGATGCTGCCGCGGGATGTGCCGCAGGAAGCCAAGCCGTTGTCGCTGAAGGAGATTATCCGCCAGCACGGGGTGATTTATGCCTCGCCACGGCTGGCGGCCCCGGCATTGGGGTTCTTTTGCTACACTATAACCTATGTGGCGCTGCTGACCCTGCTGCCGGTGTTCGCGGGCGCGCCGCATCAGGTGTTGCTGGCGGCGGCGATGCCTTTAGTCAGCATCGCGGTATCGCTGACGCTGGGGGTCTGGCTGCTGCGGCGGATGACGGCGGTTTCGGCGGTGATGCTGGGGTATGCCGTGGCTTTGGCGGCAGCGGCGGCGCTGTGGCTGGGCTGGCAGAACCCGCCGCTGATGCTGACGGCCAGCCTGACGCTGGCCGCGGCCTTGGGGCTGGTGCAGGGCGCGTCCTTCGCCTCGATCCCGCAACTGAACGCCTCGGGGGCCGACCGGGCAAGGGCGGCGGGGGCGGTGGCGCAACTGGGCAATCTGGGCACCACCAGCGGCACGCCGATGCTGTCGGCGCTGATTCTGGCCCATGGCATCAGTGGCTTGGCCGGATTCGTGCTGCTGTTTTCAGCCCTGGGCATCGCCCTGCACCTGATCAATGCCGCACGGCGGGCTTAGGCCGGAACCACCTTGCCGCCGCCCGTCTGCCAGGCCGAAAAGCCGCCCAGATTGTAGACCTCGCCGTAACCCAGGGCCAGCATCGCCTGCCCCGCCGCCTGGCTGCGCGCGCCCGACAGGCAATACAGCACCACCGGCTTGTCCACCGACAGGCCCTTGGGGCAATCGGGGGCCTTGGGGTCGGCCTTCAGCTTGATCAGCGACAGCGGAATGTGCAGCGCCCCCTTGGCCTTGCCGGTGGCGCGCACCTCGGCCACCTCGCGCACGTCGATCAGCGTCACCTCGCCCTTGGCAACACGCGCCACGGCATCGGCCGGGGCAATGGGCTGGACCTTGGGACCGGAGGATTTCAGGAAGGAAAACATGGGGCAGCGTCCTTTGATGCGGCGTCTGGGGCCGGAATGGCGATTTCACATTCATATACTTGAATTTATTGAGGATGCAACCGCCGCAGACGCCGGGGCGCGAAGAAATCGGTGGATTTCTACCTTTTTGCAACCTAAGTTCATTCATTGTTCACGTTTACGCATTGGAGACTCCCGGCGCTTCGCCTATGTATCCGGGGTCCGAACGGGGTGGTGGCATGGCCGAGCAGAAGTTCATCGAAGTGCGCGGCGCGCGCGAGCACAATCTCAAGGGCATCGACCTTGATATTCCACGCGACCAACTGGTGGTGATCACCGGGCTTTCCGGTTCTGGCAAGTCGTCGCTGGCCTTCGATACGGTCTATGCCGAGGGTCAGCGGCGCTATGTCGAAAGCCTGTCGGCCTATGCGCGGCAGTTTCTGGACATGATGGGCAAGCCGGATGTCGACCACATCTCGGGCCTGTCGCCGGCGATCTCGATCGAGCAGAAAACCACGTCGAAGAACCCGCGTTCGACCGTTGGCACGGTGACCGAGATCTACGATTACCTGCGGCTGCTGTTTGCGCGCGCGGGCACGCCCTACAGCCCGACCACCGGCCTGCCGATCACCGCCCAGCAGGTGCAGGACATGGTGGACGCGGTGATGGCGATGCCCGAGGGCACCCGCGCCTACCTGCTGGCGCCGATGATCCGCGATCGCAAGGGCGAATATCGCAAGGAATTTCTGGAGCTTAGGAAGCAGGGCTTCCAGCGGGTCAAGGTCAACGGCGCGTTCTTTGAACTGGACGAGCCGCCGGAGCTGGACAAGAAGCTGCGCCATTCCATCGACGTGGTGGTGGACCGGATCGTGGTGCGCGACGGCATCCAGACCCGGCTGGCCGACAGCTTTCGCACCGCACTGAACCTGGCCGATGGCATCGCCGTGCTGGAAACCGCGGTGGCCGAGGGCGAAGAACCGGTTCGCACCACGTTTTCGGAAAAATTCGCCTGCCCGGTGTCGGGCTTCACCATCCCCGAGATCGAGCCGCGGCTGTTTTCCTTCAACGCGCCGCTGGGGGCCTGCCCGGTCTGCGACGGGCTGGGGGTCGAGTTGTTCTTTGACGAGCGGCTGGTGGTGCCGGACCAAAGCCTGACGCTGACGCAGGGGGCGCTGGCGCCCTGGGCCAAGTCGAAAAGCCCGTATTTCCTGCAAACCATTGATGCGATTGCCAAACACTATGGGTTCGACAAGAAGCTGAAGTGGAAGGATTTGCCGCCCGATGTGCAGCAGGTGTTCCTGCGCGGCTCGGGCGAGACCGAGATCGGCTTTCGCTATGACGAGGGCGGGCGGATTTATCAGGTTTCCCGGGTGTTCGAAGGGGTGATTCCCAACATGGAACGCCGCTACCGCGAGACCGATTCTGCCTGGGTGCGCGAGGATTTCGAGCGGTTCCAGAACAACCGGCCTTGCGGCGCCTGTGGCGGCTTCCGGCTGAAACCCGAGGCTTTGGCGGTGAAGATTGCGGGCATGCATGTGGGCCAGGTGGTGCAGATGTCGATCCACGAGGCTTTCGACTGGATCGGCAAGGTGCCCGAGGCGCTGTCGGCGCAGAACAACGAGATTGCCCGGGCGATCCTGAAGGAAATCCGCGAACGCCTTGGGTTTCTGGTGAATGTCGGGCTGAATTATCTGACCCTTTCGCGCAGTGCGGGCACGTTGTCGGGCGGGGAATCGCAGCGGATCCGGCTGGCCAGCCAGATCGGCTCGGGGCTGACCGGGGTGCTCTATGTGCTGGACGAGCCGTCGATCGGGCTGCATCAGCGCGACAATGACCGGCTGCTGACCACGCTGAAAAACCTGCGCGATGCCGGCAATACCGTGCTGGTGGTGGAGCATGACGAGGATGCAATTCGCACCGCCGATTATGTGTTCGACTTCGGTCCCGGCGCCGGGGTGCATGGCGGGCGGGTGGTCAGCCACGGCACGCCGGCTGAGGTGGCCGCCGATCCGGCCAGCCTGACCGGGCAGTATCTGAGCGGCACCCGGTCGATCCCGGTGCCGAAGGTGCGACGCAAGGGCAGCGGGAAAAAGGCAACGGTTGTCGGGGCTTGCGGGAATAACCTGAGGAACGTGACGGTGGATTTCCCGCTGGGGATGTTTGTCTGCGTCACCGGGGTGTCGGGCGGGGGCAAATCCACGCTGACCATCGAGACGCTGTTCAAGACCGCGGCGGTGCGGCTGAACGGGGCGCGCGAGACGCCTGCGCCCTGCGAGACCATCAAGGGCTTCGAGCATCTGGACAAGGTGATCGACATTGATCAGCGCGCCATCGGGCGGACTCCACGCTCGAACCCCGCCACCTATACCGGCGCTTTCACCCCGATTCGCGACTGGTTTGCCGGTCTGCCCGAGGCCAAGGCGCGCGGCTATCTGCCCGGGCGCTTCAGTTTCAACGTCAAGGGCGGGCGTTGCGAGGCCTGTCAGGGCGACGGCGTGTTGAAGATCGAGATGAACTTCCTGCCCGATGTCTATGTGACCTGCGAGACCTGCAAGGGCCACCGCTACAACCGCGAGACCTTGGAAATCAAGTTCAAGGGCAAGAGCATAGCCGACGTTCTGGACATGACGGTCGAGGATGCGCAGGGGTTTTTCCAGGCGGTGCCGTCGATCCGCGAGAAGATGGATGCGCTGGTGCAGGTGGGCCTGGGCTACATCAAGGTCGGGCAGCAGGCCACCACGCTGTCGGGCGGCGAGGCGCAGCGGGTGAAGCTGTCGAAGGAATTGTCGCGCCGCGCCACCGGGCGGACGCTGTATATTCTGGACGAGCCGACCACCGGGCTGCATTTCGAGGATGTGCGCAAGCTGTTGGAAGTGCTGCATGAACTGGTCGAGCAGGGCAACACGGTGGTGGTGATCGAGCACAATCTGGATGTGGTGAAGACCGCCGACTGGGTGATCGACATCGGCCCCGAGGGTGGCGATGGCGGTGGTGAGATATTGGTGGTGGGCACGCCGGAAGAGGTGGCGAAATCCGAGCGCAGCCACACCGGGCGCTATCTGAAGGACATGCTGAAGCCGCGGCGGCACGCGGCAGAGTAGCGCCGCCCCTTGGGGGCATCGAGCCCCCGCGGGGCGGGTTGGTGCTGTGCTTTCGAGGGGTATCCCTGCCGTGAGGTTGGTGCCTCCGGCGGGGATATTTTCAAACAGATGAAGGGGTTGGCGTTATTTCTTCATCGGGCAGGTGGACATGCCCAGCAGCGAATAGGCCGGGCAGGTGGACATCAGGCCGGTGGCCAGCGGCACGACGCCGATCAGCAGAAGCCAGTGCCAGGCGCCGCCGGTGGTGAAGAAATAGGCGGCCAGCAGGGCGATGCCCACCACGATGCGCAGGACGCGGTCGATGCCGCCGACATTGGTTTTGAACATTTGGGGTCTTCCTTCTGGTGAGGCCCCGGGTGGCGCAGGGCCATCCGCAGGCGGGTGCATGGGAAGAGCATAGGCCGATTGTGTGGCGGTGTCTGTGACAGGGTCACGCAAGGCGCGATCAATCGGCGGCGTCGGTCTCGGCCAGGCGGCGCAGGGCGGCGGGATTGGTCAGCCGCACCCGGCCACGGTCGGTTTCGACCCAGCCGCGGCGGGCGAAACTGTCAAGGCGGCGCGAGATCACCTCGCGCGCGGTGCCGATGCGGGCGGCAAGGTCGGCCTGGGTGGCATGCACCTCGTCGTTCTGCGCCAATTCCAGCAGCACCGCCGCCAGACGGCTTTCGACCCGCTGGAAGGCGACCCGTTCCAAGAGTTGCATCATGCCCTGCATCCGGGCGGCAAAGGCGCGGAACACGAAGCTGCGGAACGGTGCTGCACGGTCCATCAGGTTCAGGAACAGGCTGCGCGGGATCATCACCAGATCGCAGTCGCTGGCGGTGATCGCCTCGCCGGTGTAGTCCTCGCCGCCCATCAGACCCAGCGTGGTCTGCACGCAGCTTTCGCCGGGCTCGACACCGTAGAGCAGGATTTCCCTGCCGGTGGGACCGGTCAGGAACACCTCGATCCGGCCCGACAGCACCACCGAAAAGCCGGTGGCGGCATCGCCGGGGCGGAACAGCGTCTTGCCCTTGGGCAGGTGCATCACCGGCAGGGCGTCAAGGCCTGCGCGCAATTCGCGCGGCAGGCCGGTCAGCCCGGCGCGGGCGGTCCAGCCGTTCTGCGGGCTTTTGGGGTCGGGGGTATGGGTCATGCGGCATCATAGCGCGAAACCGCCCGGGTAGAAGCGGCAAAGCGGCGGCAGGGCGGGGCACCCTGCCGCAGGCGTTCACTCCATCGGTTTGAAGTTCAGGCTGGCGCCTTCCTTGATGCCGGAGGGCCAGCGCGAGGTGATGGTTTTGGTGCGGGTGTAAAAGCGGAAGCTGTCGGGCCCGTGCTGGTTCAGGTCGCCAAAGCCGGATTTCTTCCAACCGCCAAAGGTGTGATAGGCCAGCGGCACCGGGATCGGCACGTTGATGCCGATCATGCCGACATTGATGCGATGGGCGAAATCGCGGGCGGTGTCGCCGTCGCGGGTGAAGATGGCGGTGCCGTTGCCGTATTCGTGGTCCATGGCATAGCCGATGGCTTCCTCGTAGGTTTTGGCGCGGACGCAGGACAGCACCGGGCCGAAGATTTCCTTGCGGTAGATATCCATGTCGGTGGTGACGTGGTCAAAGAGGTGCGGGCCGATAAAGTAGCCATTTTCATAGCCTTGCAGGGCGAAGTTGCGACCGTCCACCACCAGTTCGGCACCCTGGGCGATGCCGGTTTCCACCAGCCGCAGGATGTTGGCCTTGGCGGCAGCCGTCACCACCGGGCCATAGTCGATGTCGTTTCCGGCGGTGTAGGGGCCGACTTTCAGCTTTTCGATGCGGGGGATCAGCTTGGCGATCAGGGCGTTGGCGGTTTCCTCGCCCACCGGCACCGCGACCGAGATGGCCATGCAGCGTTCGCCCGCAGCACCATAGCCCGCGCCCACCAGCGCGTCGGCGGCAAGGTCAAGGTCGGCGTCGGGCATGATGATCATGTGGTTCTTGGCGCCGCCAAAGCACTGCACCCGCTTGCCGTTGGAACAGCCGCGGCCATAGATGTACTCGGCGATCGGGGTCGAGCCGACAAAGCCGATGGCGGCGATGGTCGGGTTGTCGAGGATGGCATCGACCGCTTCCTTGTCGCCGTTGACCACTTGCAGCACGCCGTCGGGAAGGCCGGCTTCCTGCATCAGTTCGGCCAGCATCAAGGGCACCGAGGGATCGCGTTCCGAGGGTTTCAGGATGAAGGCATTGCCGCAGGCCAGTGCGGGGCCCATTTTCCACAACGGGATCATGGCGGGGAAGTTGAAGGGGGTAATTCCGGCAGCAACGCCAAGCGGTTGGCGCATGGAATACATGTCGATGCCGGGGCCGGCGCTGTCGGTGAACTCGCCCTTCAGCAGCTGCGGCGCGCCGATGCAGTATTCGATCACTTCCAGCCCGCGCTGGATATCGCCCTTGGCGTCGGGGATGGTCTTGCCATGCTCGCGGGAAAGCGCCTCGGCCAGCTTGTCCATGTCGCGGTTCAAGAGTTGCACGAAGGCCATCATCACCCGGGCGCGGCGCTGCGGGTTGGTGGCGCCCCATTTCACTTGGGCGCGGGCGGCATCGGCCACCGCGGCGTCAAGCTCGGCCTTGGAGGCCAGCGGCACCCGCGCCTGCACCTCGCCCGTCGCCGGGTTGAAGACATCGGCAAAGCGGCCCGAGCTGCCCTTGACGTGCTTGCCGTTGATCCAGTGGCTGAGTTCCTGCATGGCGTTCTCCCAATGCGTTGGCAGCACTATAGTCTTGCAATAATGCCCGACAAAGGCGCAAGATTTCAAAAAGGTTTTGCAAAAACGCAGGTATCGGGATGGATTGGGATGACTTGCGGCTGTTCCTGGCGGTGGCGCGGGCGGAAAGCCTGTCCGGCGCGGGCAAGGCGCTGAAGTTGGACCCGGCGACGCTGGGGCGGCGGATTGCGCGGCTGGAGCAGGGGCTGGCGGCGCGGCTGTTCGTGAAAAGCCCGCAGGGCTATGCGCTGACGGAAGCCGGGCAGCGCTTGCTGGTGCATGCCGAGCGCGCCGAGGCGGCGATGGCGGGGGCGGCCGAGGAACTGCGCGGCGTGCCGGGCAGCCTGACCGGGCAGATCAGGATCGGCGCGCCGGATGGTTGCGCCAACTACCTGCTGCCGCAGGTGCTGGCGGCGATCTGCGATGGCAATCCGGGGCTGGAGGTGCAGATCGTGGCGCTGCCCCGCGTCTTCAACCTGTCGAAACGCGAGGCCGATCTGGCAATTGCGGTCAGCCGCCCCGAGGCAGGCCGCCTGACGGTGCAGAAGCTGACCGATTACCACCTGCATCTGGCGGCCTCGCGCGGCTATCTTGAGGCCCATGGCGCGATTGACAGCCCCGCCGATCTGCGCGGGCGGCGGATGATCGGCTATATCCCCGACATGATCTTCGACAAGGAACTGGATTATCTGGCCGAGATCGGCGTGGCGCATGTGCCGCTGGCCTCGAACTCGGTGTCGGTGCAACTGAACTGGCTGCGCCACGGCGCGGGGGTGGGGGTGGTGCATGACTTCGCGCTGCCAGCCGCCCCCGAACTGGTGCGGCTGATCCCCGACCAGATCAGCCTGACCCGTGCCTTCTGGCTGATCCGCCATGCCGATGATGGCAGGGTCGAACGGCTGAACCGCTTTGCCGATCTGCTGGCGCAAGGGCTGCGGCGCGAGGTGGTGCGGCTGGAAGCCTTGGCTTGACAGAAAAACATATATGGCAGACCCTTCATTGATCAGACGCGGGAGGTGCTGCCGATGCTGGTTAAACAGATCCTGACCTCGAAACACGACGATCAGGTGGCCACCGTGCCACCCGGCACGACCATGGCGCAGGTGGTGGGGCTTTTGGCCGACAAGCGGATCGGCGCGCTGGTGGTCTCATCCGACGGGGTGGCGGTGGCGGGCATCGTGTCGGAACGCGACGTCGTGCGCGAACTGGCGCGGCGCGGGCCGGGCGTGCTGCGGATGCCGGTGGAAAGCCTGATGACCACGCGGGTGGTGGGTTGCGGTCTGCAAGATCGTGCCAACGACGTGCTGGAGCAGATGACCCGCGGCCGGTTTCGCCACATGCCGGTGCTGGAGGGCGGGCGGATGGTCGGGCTGATCTCGATCGGCGATCTGGTCAAGGCGCGGCTGGCGGAACTGTCAATGGAGGTCGATGCGCTGGAAGGCATGATCAAGGGGTTCTGATAATGCTGCGCCGCGGCACTTTCACCCTTGCCAATCGCCGCGCCGTCCTGTTGCGTGGCACCGGGCAATCATGGAGCAGACATGCGCATCGGTCTTTACCCCGGCACTTTCGATCCGGTGACGCTTGGCCATGTGGACATCATCCAGCGTGCCATGCAGCTGGTCGATCGGCTGGTGATCGGCGTGGCGATCAACCGCGACAAGGCTCCGCTGTTCAGTCTGGAAGAACGGGTGGCCATGGTGCAGGCCGAATGTCAGGGCATCATCGCCAAGACCGGCGGCGAGATTCTGGTGCATCCGTTCGAGAACCTGCTGATCGACTGCGCCCGCGATGTCGGTGCCGGGATCATCATCCGCGGCCTGCGGGCGGTGGCGGATTTCGAATATGAGTTCCAGATGGTCGGGATGAACCGCGCGCTGGATTCCAGCATCGAGACGGTGTTCATGATGGCCGACGCGCGCAGGCAGGCGATTGCCTCGAAACTGGTGAAGGAAATCGCGCGCTTGGGCGGCGATGTGTCGAAATTCGTCACACCCGCGGTACAAGAGGTGCTGCGGGCCAAGTTCGCCTGATCAGCCGCGGCCATAAACCGCCTGCCAGGCGATGCGATGGGCGTCGCCTGTGTAGATGCCAAGGTCAAGCGCCACGTCCAGCGGCAGCCGGGCAATCTCGTTACGGGTGTGCAGATAGCGCGCACGGTTGCGGGCGGCGGTTTGCAGTTTTTCGATCACGTTCAGCATGGTTATTCCTTTCGCAAGGGCAGGGCCTGTTTGTTTTCCCTCTGCCTGCCTAGGATGTGGCCACTATGTTACCGCTAACAACCGTCGATCCGTCAGGGCCGCCATGTGCCGGGCGCATAGCTGTAGCAGGGAATGCAAAGGGGCGCCCGCGGGCGCCCCAAAATCCTTCGAAGGATTTTGCAAGGATTTTCGAAAATCCTTGCGCTGATCCTCAGATCAGCTTGCCCATCGCCACCGCCGTATCGGCCATGCGGTTCGAGAAGCCCCATTCGTTGTCATACCAGGTCAGGATGCGCACCATGGTGCCGTCCATCACCTTGGTCTGATCCATGTGGAAGATCGACGAATGTGGGTCGTGGTTGAAATCGCTGCTGACATTCGGCTGGTCGGTGAAGCCCAGGATGCCCTTCAGCCGGCCATTTGCGGCGGTGCGGATGGCGTCGTTGACCTCGGCCACGGTGGTGGAGCGGCTGGCTTCGAACACCAGATCGACCACCGAGACGTTGGGCGTCGGCACCCGGATCGCCACGCCGTCGAGCTTGCCCTTCAGTTCCGGCAGCACCAGACCCACGGCCTTGGCAGCCCCGGTCGAGGTCGGGATCATGCTCAGGGCGGCGGCACGGGCGCGGTAGAGGTCCTTGTGCATGGTGTCCAGCGTCGGCTGGTCGCCGGTATAGGAGTGGATGGTGGTCATGAAGCCTTTGACGATGCCGATGCTCTGGTGCAGCACCTGCGCCACCGGCGACAGGCAGTTGGTGGTGCAGGAGGCGTTCGACACGATCAGGTCGGCGGCAGTCAGGGTGTCGTGGTTGACGCCATAAACGATGGTCTTGTCAGCCCCGGCGGAAGGCGCCGAGACCAGCACCCGGCTGGCGCCGTTTTCCAGATGCACCACGGCCTTTTCCTTGTCGGTGAAGATGCCGGTACATTCCAGCACGATATCGACATGCGCCCAGGGCAGATCGGCCGGGTTGCGGATCGCGGAAACCTCGATCGGGCCGCGGCCGGCGTCGATGGTGGTGGCGGTGGTGGTCACGGTGCCGGGAAAGCGGCCATGCACAGAGTCGAACCGCAGCAGGTGGGCGTTGGTTTCCACCGGGCCAAGATCGTTGATCGCCACCACCTGAATATCGGTGCGCCCCGATTCGATGATGGCACGCAGCACGTTGCGGCCGATGCGGCCAAAGCCGTTGATGGCTACTTTCACGGTCATGACAGACTCCTTTGTGGTCAGCCTTGCAGCACCGGGAATGTCCGCGGCGCGATCAGCCGCCAAAGACGCCGAAACTACGGGAATTTCAATGCGAGTTTCAGGTTTTCAGCGCCAGAAGGCCAGATATTCCACCATGTCGGCGAATTTGCGCAAAAGGAACAGCAGCGCAGAACTGCCGTTCAGCAGGATGTCCGCCGCGATCAGCGCGGTCAGGCACAGGCCAAGGACAAGGGCAATCCGGTCGGTCACGCCGCCTCCGCTGCAAATCGGGCTGGCGCGACGATAGACCAGCGCCGCGGCGGAATGAAGGCGGTTGCCGCTTGTTCTTGCCGCCCGCATCACTAGGTTGGCAGCGACAAGCACAGGGATGGTGACATGAGCGGTTTGCTGGCGCTGCTGGACGATGTGGCGGCGATTGCCAAGGTGGCGGCGGCCTCGATCGACGATGTGGCGGCGGGGGCTGCCAAGGCCGGGGCCAAGGCGGCGGGCGTGGTGATCGACGATGCCGCGGTGACGCCGAAATATGTGCATGGCTTTGAAGCCAAACGCGAATTGCCGATCATCTGGCGGATTGCCAAGGGGTCGGTGCGCAACAAGCTGGTGATCCTGCTGCCTGCGGCCTTGCTGCTGTCGGCCTTCGCGCCCTGGGTGATCACGCCGCTTCTGATGATGGGGGGGGCCTATCTTTGCTTCGAGGGCGCCGAGAAGATCGCCCACAAGCTGTGGCCCTCCGAGGCGCATGGCCAAGACGCGGACGAGGGTGTCGGCGATCCGGCGCATCTGGAAGAACAAAAGGTCGCAGGCGCCATCAAGACCGATTTCATCCTGTCGGCCGAGATCATGACCATCGCGCTGGCGGCGATTCCCGAGGGCGGCTTTGTCACCGAGGCGGCGGCGCTGGCGCTGGTGGGGGTGGGGATCACCGCGCTGGTTTATGGTGGCGTGGCGGTGATCGTTAAGATGGACGATATCGGCCTGTTTCTGGCGCGGCGCGGTCGGCTGGCGCTGACCCGCGGTTTCGGGCGCGGGCTGGTGCGGGCCATGCCGGTGCTGATGTCGGTGCTGTCCACTGTCGGCACGGCGGCGATGCTGTGGGTCGGCGGCTCGATCATCCTGCATGGTTCGGAAGAGCTGGGCTATGGCTGGTTGGCCGAAGCGATCCACCATGTGGCGCAAGCGGCGGGGCATCTGCTGCCGCAGGCGGTGGCGGCGGTGGAATGGCTGGTGACAGCGGCGCTGGACGGGGTGTTCGGGCTGGCGCTGGGGCTTTTGCTGATCCCGCTGGCGGGGCGGGTGATCGGGCCGCTTTGGGCGCTGCTGCGGGGCACAAAGGCCAAGCCGGGGCATTGAGCCCCAAAATCCTTCGAAGGATTTTGCAAAAGTTTTCGAAAACTTTTGCGCTGCCGCCGCGGGCCGGCAGGATCAGGCACCGCATCAGCTATGGGCGGTAAGGCTTTGGTTCGAAAGGGGGGCGCATTTCTGCCGGTGTTTGGGTTAAGATTGCAGGCAAGTGCGTTCCGGCTGATTCGCGTCGGCCGGGGCCGTGGTTGTCGATGCCGCAGGGAGTGCCAGGATGGGTGAAATCGCAGAGTTCGAGCGCCGGATCACCGCCGCGCTGCAACGCATCGGTGCCGGGCTGGATCAGTTGGGGCCAATCACCGAGGCACAGCCCGGGCCGGATGCCGGTGATCTGGCGGCGGATGTCGCCTCCTTGCGCGATGCGCTGGACGATGAACGCACCGTCAATGCGCAACTGGGAGAACGGTTGCGGGCGGTGAAGGAACGCGAGGCCGAGGGGCTGGCCGAGGCGCAGGCGCGGATCGAGGCGATGACCCGGCAGCTTGACGTGCAGGGTCTTGAATTGCAGCGGATGCGCAAGACCACCATCCAGCTGCGCGAACAGTTGCGGGTGCTGCGCGAGGCGCAGACGCAGGGGCTGGCCGATCCGCAGATGCTCAACAAGGCGATGCTGGGCGAGTTGGAGGCGCTGCGGGCGGCGCGGCAAAGCGAAACCGCCGAGCTTGACGAGATTCTGGCGGAACTGGCGCCGCTCTTGCAGGAGGAACAGATCGGTGGCTGAGGTCGATATCACCATTGGCGGCAAGGTGTTTCAGGTGGCCTGCCAGGCGGGCGAGGAACATTTCCTGCGCTCGGCGGCGCAAATGCTGGACAACGAGGCGGGCCCGCTGGTCACGCAGATGGGGCGGCTGCCCGAGGCGCGGATGTTGCTGATGGCAGGCCTGATGCTGGCCGACAAGACCGCGGCGGTCGAAGACGAGGTGCGGGTGCTGAAGGCCAAGCTGGCCGAGGCCGAGAAGCGCCCGGCATCGGCGGCACAGCGGGTCGAGGTGCCGGTGGTGCCGGCCCGCGTCGTGGAAACTCTGGCCGAGATTGCGGCACGGGCCGAGGCTTTGGCCGACGCGGTGGACGAACGGCTGACGCTGTAACGGGCGGGCGCAGGGGCGGGGGCTGTCTGCCCCTGCGCCCGTGTTTTTACACATGTTCCTTGCTGAAAACGGTCCACTGGACTGTTTTCCAAGCGCGCGTCACCCGAAGGATACTTCCAAACAGGCGAGGATCAGGCGTTGGCGGCGCGGATCTTTTCGGCGGCGGCCTTGTCGTAGGTCACACCCTTGGCTTCGAACAGCGCGTCAAGCTCGCCCGACAGGGTCATCTCGGTGACGATATCGCAGCCGCCAACGAACTCGCCCTTGACGTAAAGCTGCGGGATGGTGGGCCAGTCGGAGAAATCCTTGATGCCCTGGCGGATATCGGCATCGGCCAGCACGTTCACATCGGCATATTCCACGCCCATGAAGTTCAAGACGCCAGCGACGCGGCTGGAGAAACCGCATTGCGGCATCGACTTGGTGCCCTTCATGAACAGCACCACGGCATTGGCGTCGATGGTGGCCTTGATCTGGTCGGTTGCGGTGCTCATGCGGGGATTCCTTTGGTTATTCGGGGGCTTTGGTGGTCAGCGCCAGCGCGTGCAATTCGCCATGCGCGCCGTCCATCTTGCCTTTCAGCGCGGCATAGACGGCGCGTTGCTGCTGCACGCGGTTCTGGCCCTTGAAGCTTTCGTCGATCACTTCTGCGGCCCAGTGGTTGCCGTCACCGGCGAGGTCGGTGATGGTGATGCGGGCCTGGGGAAAGCGTTCCCGGATCAGGTCTTCGATATCCTGGGCTTGAATGGCCAAGTTTGCGCTCCTGCGGATTTTTCCAAGATGTAGAGCGGGCGGGCGGCGGTTGCAAGAGAGGGTGGCTCAGGTCTCGAAGGCGGTGATGTAGATCAGGGTCAGCGCCGGGTCGGAGGGGTCGGCGGCAAGCGCGACATGGGTGGTGGCAAAGCGGCCAAGGCGGCCTGCGGCCACGGTCAGGTCGGGGTGGGACAGCGGATCCCAGCCGGGTGCCTTGATGATCTCCAGTTGCTGGCCGTTCAGCGGGGCGAATTGACCACCGGGGGGCACGATCAGCGCCAGCAGCGCGTCGCGGCCTTCAAGGCTGGCGCGCAGTTTGACCTGCCCGAAGCGGTCGTTGAAGCCACCTTCGTAAAGCGCCAGCAGATCGACGCCTGTGGGCAGGGGGGCGCCGAGGTCGGCGGTGAAGCTGGCCAGCGCCTTGTCGGCGGGCAGGGGTTTGCCCGCGTCATCGCAGAAGAACAGGCAGCCCGCGGTGGCGGGGGTGGCAAGGGCCGCGGCCAGCAGGGTCGCCAGCAGGCCGCGCCGGGTCAACCTGCAACCGCCTTGGCAAAGGCGCTGCGGTAGAGTGCGGACAGTTCCGCCAGCGGTGCGGCGTCGGTGCCGAAGGTGACCGAACTGCCGCCGAACCGGCCTGCGATTTCCGCGGGAACATTGGAGGATTTCGCTGCGTTCAGAAGAGCTTCGGCGTCGTTCTTCGTGCAGACGACCAGATAGCGGGCCTGATCTTCGCCGTAAAGCGCCGGGATGTCGGCGGCGGTCAGGGTGACGCCCAGACCGGCGGCCTCGGCCATCTCGAACGCCGCCAGCGCCAGACCGCCGTCCGACAGGTCGGTGGCGGCGCGGATCAGCTTGCGGTGGCTGCGCAGGAATTCGCCGTGGCGGCGCTCGGCGGCAAGGTCTACCGGCGGGGCGTCGCCCTGTTCGATTCCGAAAGCCTCGGCCAGCAGCGCCGACTGACCGAGGTGGCCCAAAGTGGTGCCGATCAGCACCGCCAGGTCGCCGTCCTGCGGCTGGCCGGAAATCAGGTCGTCCAGGCTGGTCAGGATGCCGACCGCGCCGATGGTGGGCGTGGGCAGGATGGCGGTGCCATCGGTTTCGTTGTAAAGCGAGACGTTGCCGGAGACGATGGGCATATCCAGCGCGATGCAGGCCGCGCCGATGCCTTTCAGCGAGCCGACCAGTTGCCCCATGATCTCGGGCTTTTCCGGGTTGCCGAAGTTCAGGTTGTCGGTGGTGGCCAGGGGAAGGGCGCCCACGGCGCAAAGGTTGCGATACGCTTCGGCCACCGCCTGCTTGCCGCCCTCGAACGGGTTGGCCTTGACGTAACGGGGGGTCACGTCGCTGGTGAAGGCCAGCGCCTTGCCGGTGCCATGCACCCGCACCACACCGGCGCCAAGGCCCGGGGCCACCACGGTATCGGCCATCACCTGACTGTCGTATTGCTCGTAAACCCAGGATTTATGGGCATAATTCGGCGAGCCGATCAGGGCGCGCAACCCGTCGATGGCGCCGATCGCGGGCACGGCACCAAGGGGTGCTGCGGCGGGGGTTTCGACCCAGGGCCGGTCGTATTCCGGGGCCGAGGAGGCCAGTTTCGACAGCGGCAGGTCGGCTTTCACTTCGTTGCCATGCAGGATCAGAAAGCGGTCCTCGGGGATGGTTTCCCCGACGATGGCAAAATCCAGATCCCATTTGACAAAGATCGCCCGGGCTTCGGCCTCCATCTCGGGCTTCAGCACCATCAGCATGCGTTCCTGCGACTCCGACAGCATCATCTCGTAGGCGGTCATGTGGGTTTCGCGCTGCGGCACGTCGTCGAGTTGCAGCTTGATGCCAAGGCCGCCCTTGTCGCCCATTTCCACCGCCGAACAGGTCAGGCCGGCAGCCCCCATGTCCTGAATCGAGATCACGGCGCCGGATGCCATCAGTTCCAGACAGGCCTCCAGCAGGCGCTTTTCGGTGAAGGGGTCGCCGACCTGCACGGTGGGGCGTTTTTCTTCAATCGTGTCGTCAAACTCCGCCGAAGCCATGGTAGCGCCGCCAACGCCATCGCGTCCTGTCTTGGCGCCAAGGTAAACCACCGGCATGCCGACGCCCGAGGCGACCGAGTAGAAAATCTTGTCGGCATCGGCCAGGCCCGCGGCAAAGGCGTTGACCAGGCAGTTGCCGTTATAGCTGCGGTGAAAGCGCACTTCTCCGCCGATGGTGGGCACGCCGAAGGCATTGCCATAGCCGCCCACGCCTTCGACCACGCCCTTGACCAGATGCGCGGTTTTCGGATGCGAGGGCAGGCCGAACGACAGGCTGTTCATCGCGGCAATCGGGCGCGCGCCCATGGTGAACACGTCGCGCAAAATGCCGCCCACGCCGGTGGCAGCGCCCTGATGCGGCTCGATATAAGAGGGGTGGTTGTGGCTTTCCATCTTGAAGATCACGGCCTGACCGTCACCGATATCGACCACGCCGGCGTTTTCACCGGGGCCGCAGATCACCTGCGGGCCGGTGGTCGGCAGGGTGCGAAGCCATTTCTTCGAGGACTTGTAGGAACAATGCTCGTTCCACATCGCGGAAAAGATGCCCAGTTCGGTGAAGCTGGGGGCGCGACCGATGATGTCGAGGATACGGGCATATTCATCAGGCTTCAGCCCATGTGCCGCGATCAGGGCCTCGTTGATGGTTGGTTCTGTCATCATCCGTCCCCTTTGCGCATCCGTTGCGCGGTCTTAATCCAAAGGCGCGCAGGGGAAAAGGCCCCTGAAGTGCCACCCGCCGGACTTCGGATGTTGCCCGGACGTGTTGGCCCATGTTACCCAAGACAGGCGGCGGGCGTGAACGAATGCGGAGGGCGGGAGTGACCGTGCTGGCGAGCCTTTGGGATTGGTTGCGGGCCATTGTAGCGGCGCTGCTGGAGCGGCTTTGGCGCGCCCCCGATGGCGCATCGGCCGAGGCGCGGCTGAAGGCGCTGCCCCAGCGCAGCCAGGCGCTGATTGTCGGCTGCGTGCTGCTATTGCTGTTCGTGACCTCGCTTATCGCGGCCGAGTTCGGCTGGATCGGCATGTTGGTGTTCTTTCTGGCGGTCATCGCGCTGGTCTATTGACCGGACCGGAAAATGAACCGCCACAGAAAAATATGAATCTCTGTGATCCAATTAAAATCGGGGGGCGTAGAAACTGTATCCAAAACAGGAGGTCACCATGGATCACGCGATTGCTTTTCTGAACTTCGGCACCCTCGGCTTCTTCATGGTTCTGGCTTTCGTCGGCGCCCGCGTCGCGGAACGTCGCGCCCGTGAAGGTGGACCGAAATCCACCCTGTCGCGCGATGGTGCGGCGGAATATCTGGCCAAAGCCCAACGCGTCAATTCCTGAGACGCATCCCCTCTTTGCTTCCTGATCGGCGCGGGCCTCCTGCGCCGATTTTCTTTTGCGTGGGCCGTCAAAGTGATTCGGGGTAACGTTTTGTGTTCCTGCGCTGCGCGAGCTGTGGGCAAAGGGCCGCCGCTCTGCCGGATTTTCGGGCAATCCCGGCTTTGGCCAAAAAAAAGGCCGAGCATAAGCTCGGCCAAGTCCAACAGGGAGGTATGAGGGTGATAACCTTGGTCAACGCCCTCGTCCTTGCATTTAGGGGCAGGCTGCGGATGGATCAAGCGCCCAAATGCCGCATGTGCAGCATGGCTGCCATGCAGTTCCCGCATGGCTTTGGCAAGGCCCGCATTACATCTGCTGGCGCTTGCGATAGGCAAAGATTTCCTCGGTGACGAACTCGCGGAATGCCGCCACGCGCTTGGAATGGCGCAATTCTTCGGGGTAGGCCAGAAACACCGGCACATCGCCAGACTCGGTATCGGGCAACACCCGCACCAGGTTGGGGAAATCTTCGGCCAGATAATCGGGCAGCACGCCGATGCCGATATGGTTCAGCACCGCCTGCAACACCCCGAAATAGTGGTTCACCGTCAGGGTCGAGGGGATGTCATGCGACATCAACTCTTGCACCAGTGCTGCCCCCGCCGCCACCTGTGCCGTGCCCGCGTGCTGGCAGATCAGCCGGTGCTGGGTGAAATCGTCCATGGTTTGCGGCGTGCCGTGGTCGGCCAGATATTCGCTGCTGGCATAAAGCCGCATCCGGATGTTCATCAGCCGCTTGCGGATCAGGTCGGCCTGACTGGGTTCCTTCATGCGGATGGCCACGTCGGCCTCGCGCATCGGCAGGTCCAGCACGCGTTCCTCCAGCATCAGGTCGATCTTCAGCGCCGGGTATTTTTTGTAAAGTGCGGTCAGCCGCGGCGCCAGCCACAGCGTGCCGAAACCGGTGGTGGTGGTCACGCGCAATTCGCCGAACACCTCGTCCTCGCTGTCGCGGATGCGGGCGGCGGCGGCGTCAAGCCGTTTGACCATGGCCTTGGTGGCCTCGAACAGCAACTCGCCCTGTTCGGTCAGGATCAGGCCGCGGGCATGGCGGTGGAACAGCGTGACGCTGAGGCTTTCCTCCAGCGAGCGGATCTGGCGGCTGACCGCCGATTGCGACAGGTGCAGGCTGTCGCCCGCATGGGTCAGGCTGCCCGCATCGGCAACCGCATGGAAAATCCGCAGCTTGTCCCAGTCCATCACGCCCCACCTTCAATTTGCCCAAACTAGCACAGCGCCGCTTAATTAGTGACTATTCTGGCCATGTAAATGAAGGATATGACGATTTTTCCCGGGTGCGCGTCTGCGGCTGCCCAAAAAATCATCGCAAGGCTGCGGCGCGGTAGTGCTTTCACCCCGGCGGCATAAATCCTATGATGGGTCACGGGCCACAGCAGAGCCCGGTCCCGGCGGGGCAAGGGGGGCAGATGGCAGTTGGGGTTTTCGATAGCGGTCTGGGCGGGCTGACGGTGCTGGACGCGCTGCAAAAGCGGTTGCCGGAGGTGCCGTTCGTCTACCTGGGCGACAATGCGCATGCGCCTTACGGGGTGCGCACGGCCGAGGATATCTTCAACCTGACCTGCGCCGCGGTGGAACGGCTTTGGGCCGAGGGCTGCGACCTGGTGATCCTGGCCTGCAATACCGCTTCCGCCTCGGCGTTGAAGCGGATGCAGGAAAGCTGGGTGCCGCCGGGAAAGCGGGTCTTGGGGGTGTTCGTGCCGCTGATCGAGGCGTTGACCGAGCGGCAATGGGGCGACAACTCGCCGCCGCGCGAGGTCGATGTGAAGCATGTGGCGCTGTTTGCCACCCCCGCGACGGTGGCTTCGCGCGCCTTTCAGCGCGAGCTGGCGTTCCGGGCGATCGGCGTCGATGTCGAGGCGCAGCCCTGCGGTGGCGTGGTCGATGCCATCGAGCAGGGCGACGAGATTTTGGCCGAAGCCTTGGTGCGCAGCCATGTCGAGGCGTTGAAGCGGCGGATGCCGCTGCCGCAGGCCGCGGTGCTGGGCTGCACGCATTACCCCTTGATGCAGCACATCTTCGCCGAGGCGCTGGGGCCGGGGGTCAAGGTCTATTCGCAGGCCAATCTGGTGGCGGAAAGCCTGGCCGATTACCTGACCCGCAGGCCGGAGTTTCTGGGAAGTGGAACGGCGTCGAAATTCCTGACCACCGGCGATCCGGCTGCGGTATCCAACCGCGCCACGCAGTTTTTGAAGCGACGGATCAAGTTTGAAGCGGCTTGAATTTGGTTGAAGATCAGACTGGAAGATACGGATATGAAGAAGAAAATCGCCATTCTCGGGGCCTCTGGCTATACCGGCGCCGAACTGGTGCGGCTGATTGCGACGCATCCGCACATGCAGATCGTGGCGCTGTCGGGCGACCGCAAGGCAGGCATGGCCATGGCCGAAGTGTTCCCGTTCCTGCGGCATCTGAACCTGCCCGCGCTGGTGCGGATCGAGGAGATTGATTTTTCGCATGTTGACCTTGCGTTCTGCGCCCTGCCGCATGCCACCTCGCAGGCGGTGATCGCCAACCTGCCGCGCGATCTGCCGGTGGTGGACCTGTCGGCAGACTTCCGGCTGCGCGATGTGGCGGAATATCAGAAATGGTATGGCAAGCCGCATGCTGCCCCCGACCTGCAAAAGGACGCGGTTTACGGGCTGACCGAGTTTTACCGCGACGAGATCAGAACCGCGCGGCTGGTGGCGGGCACCGGCTGCAATGCCGCCGCCGGGCAATACGCGCTGCGGCCGCTGATCGAGGCCGGGGTGATTGATCTGGACAGTATCCTGATCGACCTGAAGGCCGGGGTTTCCGGCGCAGGCCGCAGTCTGAAGGAAAACCTGCTGCATGCCGAGCTTTCGGAAGGCACCATGGCCTATGCTGCGGGCGGCACGCATCGGCATCTGGGCGAGTTCGATCAGGAGTTCACACGCGCCGCCGGTCGCCCGGTGCTGGTGCAGTTCACCCCGCATCTTCTGCCAATGAACCGCGGGATTCTGGCCTCGGTCTATGTCAACGGCGAGCCGGCGCAGGTGCATGCCACCCTGGCCGCCCGTTACGCGCTGGAGCCGTTCCTCGAGGTGCTGCCGATGGGCCTCTTGCCCTCGACCCGCGACATCCGGGGGTCGAACTTCGTGCATCTGGGGGTGATCGCCGACCGCATCCCCGGTCGCGCACTAGTGATCGCGGTGCTGGACAATTTGTGCAAAGGCTCGTCGGGGCAGGCTATACAGAACGCCAACCTGATGCTGGGGCTGGAGGAAACCGCAGGGCTGATGCTGGCCCCGGTGTTCCCGTGACGACCTGAGGGAGAACGATGAAGAACCTGAAGAAAACCCGCCGTATCCAGGTGATCCTGCTGGCGTTTTTCACTCTGGCGCTGGCCACCGGGCTGATCGGCTATGCGATGAAGGACGGCATCAACTTCTTCCGCGCGCCGGCGCAGGTGATGTCTGACCCGCCGAAGGACGGCGAGGTGTTCCGGCTTGGCGGGCTGGTCGAGGCAGGATCGTTGCAGCGCGGCCAGGGCGAGACCATCAGCTTTCGGGTGACCGATGGGGCGGCCACGGTTCCGGTAGAGTTTTCCGGCGTGCTGCCGGACCTGTTCAGCGAAGGCACCGGCATGATCGGCACCGGCCAGATGGTCGGGGGCACCTTCAAGGCGACCGAAATCCTTGCCAAGCATGACGAGAATTACATGCCCAAGGAAGTGATCGACGCGCTGAAGGCGCAGGGCACCTACAAGGAACCGGCCAAGGAACCCGGGGTCTGAACGCCGGTCTTACGGACGGTAAACCAATCTGAACCACCCTTGCGGCCAGTCTTGTGCCGCAGAAGGGTGCCTCATGAAGTCCGTGCCGGAGCTTGCCGAAGAAATCGTCGCCCGCGAGGGTGGCTATGTGAACGACCCCGACGATCCGGGTGGTGCCACCAAATACGGTGTCACGCTGGCCACCATGCGGCGGCTGGGGCTGGACTATACCGGCGATGGCGCGGTGACGACCGAGGATGTCAAGCGGTTGACCCGGGCGCAGGCCGTTGAAATCTTTACCGAACATTACTATCGCCGCCCGGGGATCGCGGCGCTGCCCGAGGCGGTGCAGGCCTCGGTGTTCGACATGTATGTGAATTCCGGGGCCAATGCGGTGAAGGTGTTGCAGCGGCTGCTGACCGAGATGGGCTTTGCCTGCACCATTGATGGTGCCATCGGGCCGCAGACCATCCGCGCCGCGCAGATGGCCGCCGAGGCTGCCCCCCGCCATCTGGCCGACGCCTATGCCATCGCCCGGCGCAATTACTATTACGCCCTGGCCGATGCCCGCCCCGCCAGCCGCAAATACGCCCGCAGCAAGGGCGGCGGCAAAGGCGGCTGGATCACCCGCGCCGAGGATTTCATGGCAGACCGCTATCGGTTGACCGAAGCCCAGCATCGCGCACGGGTGTCGGCATGGGGGTGATCGGGGAATTGATCGGCGCACCCGGCACGGTGCAGGCGGTGGGCGAGGCCGCCAAGGGGCTGGCCGAGGTGTTCACGCCCTCCGCCACCCGCCGCATGGAGCTTTCGGCCGAGGCGCAGGCGGCGGCCTTGAAGCAATATGCCGAGGAATACGCGCTGCCGTCCTTGGGTTGGTTTGACCGGCTGATGAACGGGCTGAACCGGCTACCACGGCCGATGCTGGCCTTCGGCACCATGGGGCTGTTTGTTTACGCCATGATCGACCCGGTCAGTTTCGGGCAGCGCATGGTGGGCCTCAACATGGTGCCGGAGCCGCTGTGGTGGCTGCTGGGGGCGGTGGTCAGCTTCTATTTCGGCGCGCGCGAGGCCTATTATTTCCGCAACCGCACGGTGGCTGCCCCACCGGTGGCCAACGCAGCGCCTGCGGCAACCGATGCCAATCCGGCGCTGGAGGATTGGCGGGCGACGCAGGGCTAGGCTACCGGGACCGGCATTGACCATTGGGGGCGGCTCTGGCATTGCCGGTAGGGCAAACCGGGACATGACCAGATGAATCTTTTCAGCGATATCCGCAGCCTCGTGATTGCCAGCATCGACGCGATGGTGGCAGCGGGTGAATTGCCCCAGGGCCTTGATCTGGCGGCGGTGGCGGTCGAGCCGCCGCGCGATGCCGGGCATGGCGACATGGCGACCAATGCCGCGATGGTGCTGGCCAAACCGGCGGGCCTGGCACCGCGGGCGATTGCCGAAAGCCTGGCCGCACGGCTGGCCCGCGATCCGCGCATTGCCGGGGTCGAGGTGGCGGGGCCGGGTTTCCTGAACTTGCGGCTGCAGCCCGCGGTCTGGCAGGGGCTGGTGGGGGCGGTGCTGCGGCAGGGTGCCGATTATGGCCGCGCCACCCTGGGGGCCGGGCGGCGGGTCAACGTCGAGTTCGTGTCCGCCAACCCGACCGGGCCGATGCATGTGGGCCATGTGCGCGGCGCCGTGGTGGGTGACGCGCTGGCGCGGCTTCTGGCTTTTGCCGGCTGGAACGTGACGCGGGAATATTACATCAACGACGGCGGCGGTCAGGTCGATGTGCTGGCCCGCTCGGCTTATGAACGCTACCGCGAGGCCTGCGGCCTGTCGCCGGAGATCCGCGAAGGGCTTTACCCCGGCGACTATCTGATTCCGGTGGGCGAGGCGTTGAAGGCGAAATACGGCACCAGCCTGCTGGAGCAGCCGGAGTCCGTCTGGCTGGCCGATCTGCGCACGTTTTCCACCGACATGATGATGACGATGATCCGCGCCGATCTGGCGGCGCTGGGGGTCACGATGGACGTCTATTCCAGCGAAAAGGCGCTGTATGGCACGGGCCGGATCGAGGCTGCGATCGAGACCCTGCGCGGCATGGGCCTGATCTACGAAGGCACGCTGGAGCCGCCGAAAGGCAAGGAACCCGAGGATTGGGAGCCGCGGCTGCAAACCCTGTTCCGCAGCACGGCGCATGGCGATGACGTGGACCGCCCGGTGATGAAATCCGACGGCTCCTGGACCTATTTCGCCCCCGACATCGCCTATCACTACGACAAGGTGCAGCGCGGCTTTGACGAGCTGATCGACATTTTCGGCGCCGACCATGGCGGCTATGTCAAGCGGATGAAGGCCGCCGTCTCGGCGCTGTCGAATGGCCGCGTGCCCTTGGACATCAAGCTGGTGCAACTGGTCAAGCTGTGGAAAAACGGCGAGCCGTTCAAGATGAGCAAGCGGGCGGGCACCTTCGTCACCCTGCGCGACGTGATTGATCTGGTGGGCGCCGATGTCACCCGCTTTGTGATGCTGACGCGCAAGAACGACGCGGCGCTGGATTTCGATTTCGACAAGGTGCTGGAGCAGTCGAAGGACAACCCGGTGTTCTATGTGCAATACGCCAATGCCCGGATCAACTCGGTGCTGCGCCGCGCGCGTGAGGCCGGCGTGGCCGTCGATGATGCCACGCTGGCGGCGGCCGATCTGGGCAAGCTGGACCACGAGGCCGAGATCGGTCTGGCGAAAAAGATCGCGGAATGGCCGCGGGTTGTGGAGATTGCGGCGCGCGGCAACGAACCGCACCGGGTGGCGTTCTACCTGTACGAACTGGCCTCGGACCTGCATGGGCTGTGGAACCGCGGCAATGACGCGCCGCAATTGCGCTTCGTGCAGGACGATTCCGCCATAACACAGGCGAAAATCGCCCTGGCGCGTGCCACGGGCGTTGTGATTTCCAGCGGTCTTGCTATCTTGGGTGTAACTCCGGTCGAGGAAATGCGCTGAGAACAAGCGCTCTGCCGGGGCAAAAGGGCAAGACAGTGCGGCGCGCAGCAGCGCGCAGGCAGTGGGGCAGAGCATGGCGGACGTGGATTTCGACGAATTCGAAGACAGCTATGGCACGCCTGCAGCATCGCTGCGCGGGGCGCGCGGGCGCATGTTGACCACGGTGGCGGGCGGGCTGACCTCGCTGGCGCTGATCCTGGGCCTGGGCTATTGGGGCTACAAGATCGCCGTGCGCGACGTGATGGGCGTGCCGGTGATCCGGGCGCTGGAAGGCCCGATGCGGGTGGCGCCGGAAAATCCGGGTGGGGCAGTGGCGGCGCATCAGGGGCTGGCGGTCAACGACATTGCCGCCGTGGGCACTGCCGCAGCCCCGGCCGAGCGGCTGGTGCTGGCGCCGCGCCCGGTGGAACTGTCCCTGGACGATGCGCCGGGTCTGGCTGAACAAGCGCCGGTCATGGTGGAAGCCGAACCGATGGGGCCGCCGTTGCCTTCGGCAACTCCGCTGGCGGTCGCCCCTGCGGCCGAGGCCTTCGGCCCGCCGATTGCCCCGGCTGCCGTGGAAACCGCCGCTCCCGCCGAGAACGCCCCCGCCGACACTGCGCCTGCCGACAATGCCATCGTGCTGGCGCTGGCCGATGCGCTGGCCGCCGATCCACCGCCGCCGAACGCCGACCCCGAGACCGAGGCGGTTGTGCCGGGTGGCGTAGCGCGGTCGTTGCGGCCTTTGTCGCGCCCGGAAACGCTGGTGGCCACCGCCGCCACCACCTCGGCCAGCGTGTCGGTGACCGAGATCGACCCGGCGACGCTGGCGGTCGGCACGCGGCTGGTGCAACTCGGCGCCTATGACGACGTGGAAACCGCCCGCGCCGACTGGGACAAGCTGGCGCTGCAATTCGGCGATCTGCTGGCGGGCAAGGGCCGGGTGGTGCAGGCGGCGCAAAGCGGCGGGCGCACCTTCTACCGGCTGCGCGCCCATGGCTTCGAGTCCGAAGACGACGCCCGCCGGTTCTGCTCGGCCTTGCTGGCGGAAAACGCCGCCTGCATCCCGGTTGCGGTCAGATGAGCAGCGGCGGCGCCACCGTTCTGGGCTGCGCAGGCACCGCCCTGACCGCCGCGGAATCCGATTTCTTCCGTGACGCCGACCCCTTCGGCTTCATCCTGTTTGCCCGCAACGTCGAAACCCCCGAACAATTGCGCCGCCTGACGGGGGCCTTGCGTGCCGCCGTAGGGCGCGATGCGCCGGTGTTCGTCGATCAGGAGGGCGGGCGGGTGCAGCGGCTGCGCGCCCCCCATTGGCGCGAATGGCTGCCGCCGATGGACGCCGTGGCGCAGACCATCGCAGCTGCACCGGCGGGGCAGGGGCTGACCGCTGCCGCAAGGATGCTTTGGCTGCGCTACCGGCTGATTGCCGCCGAACTGCGCAGCGTCGGCATCGACGGCAACTGCGCCCCCTGCGCCGATGTGCTGACCCCCGACACCCACCCTTTTCTGAAAAACCGCTGCTATTCCGACGATCCGCGCATTGTGGCGCTGCTTTCGCGGGCGGTGGCCGAGGCGCATCTGGCCGGTGGCGTGCTGCCGGTGGTGAAACACCTGCCGGGGCATGGCCGCGCCGTGGCCGACAGCCATCTGGACCTGCCGCGGGTGACGGTGGACGCCGAAACCCTGGAATCCAGCGATTTCGCCGCCTTCCGGCCCCTGCGCGACCTGCCGCTGGCGATGACGGCGCATATCGTGTTCACCGCTTACGACGACCAGCCCGCCACCTGTTCCGCGCCGATGATCAAGGTGATCCGCGACAACATCGGCTTTGCCGGGCTGCTGCTGACCGACGATCTGAACATGCAGGCGCTGCCTGGCACGCTGGCCGAGAAAACCACCCGAAGCCTCGCCGCCGGTTGCGATATCGCGCTGCATTGCAAGGGCGATCTGGCGGAAATGCAGCAGGTGGTGGCGGCGGCGGGATCCATGGGACCGGCGACC
The DNA here is from genome assembly GCF_000176015.1 of Rhodobacter ferrooxidans. Lineage (GTDB taxonomy): Bacteria > Pseudomonadota > Alphaproteobacteria > Rhodobacterales > Rhodobacteraceae > Pseudorhodobacter_B > Pseudorhodobacter_B ferrooxidans. The sequence continues at coordinate 80,591 of NZ_ACYY01000006.1, forward strand.
CAGGCCCGCGCCCAAGCCGCCATCGCTGCCCGCCACGCCCCCGACCCGGTGGATATCGCCGCCCTCGAGGCCGAACACGCGGCCCTTCTGAACGGGCAGGGCGATGGCTGACGACTGGGATCAACCCACCACCAGTGTCGCCGACCGGCTGGAGGCCGAGGCGCTGATCGTCGATGTCGATGGCTTCGAAGGGCCGCTCGACCTGCTGTTGATGCTGTCGCGCACCCAGAAGGTCGATCTGCGCCGCATCTCGGTGTTGCAACTGGCCGAGCAATATCTGGGCTTTGTCGAGCGCGCCAAGGCGCTGCGGCTGGAACTGGCCGCCGATTATCTGGTGATGGCGGCCTGGCTGGCCTACCTCAAATCCCGGCTGCTGCTGCCGCCCGACCCCAGCGACGATGGCCCCTCGGCGGAGGATATGGCCGCGCATCTGGCCTTCCAGTTGGAACGGCTGGCCGCGATGCGCGAGGCTGCCGCCCGGCTGATGGCGCGCGACCAGTTGGGCCGCGATTTCTTTGCCCGCGGCCTGCCCGAAGACGTGACCCGCCACCGCCACGTCAGCTATTCCGCCACGCTGATCGACCTGATGCGCGCCTATGCCCGCATCCGCACCAAGGACGAGTTCCGCCCCTTCGTGATGGACCGCCACAACATCTACACCATGGAGCAGGCGCTGGAGCGGATGCGCGGGCTGATCGGCTATTCCGGCGGCTGGACCGATCTGCTGAGCTTCCTGCCCGAGGGCTGGGAGGTGCAGCCGCAGCGCCGCCGTTCCGCCACCGCAGCACACTTTGCCGCGATTCTGGAGATGGCCAAGCGCGGCCAGCTTGACTTGCGCCAGGCCGATACCTTCGCCCCGATCCAGATCCGCAGGCGCGAGGCCGAGGCATGAGCGACACCGACTTTGAACCCATAGAGAAAAGCCTGTTCGAGGCGCCGGTGATGGCCGAACAGGAACGCATGGTCGAGGCGATCCTGTTTGCCAGCGCCGAGCCGGTAACGCTGGCCGAACTGACCGCCCGGATGCCGCATGGCTGCGACCCGGCCGAGGCGCTGGTGACGCTGCGCCGCCGCTATGACGGGCGCGGCGTGACGTTGCTGCGGGTGGGCGACGCCTATGCCTTCCGCACCGCCCCCGACCTTGGCCACCTGATGCGCAAGGAACAGACCGAGACCCGCAAGCTTTCCCGTGCCGCCATCGAAACCCTTGCCATCGTCGCCTATCACCAGCCGGTGACGCGGGCGGAGATTGAGGAAATCCGGGGGGTTGCGGTGTCGCGCGGCACGGTGGACCAGCTTTTGGAGCTGGACTGGATCCGCTTTGGCCGCCGCCGCATGACGCCGGGGCGGCCGGTGACGTTCGTGGTCACCGAGCATTTCCTGGACCATTTCGGCCTGGAATCCGCCCGCGATCTGCCGGGGCTGAAAGACCTGCGGGCGGCGGGGCTGCTGGACAATCGTCCGCTGCCGGGAGTGCCGGGACAGGCGGGCGACGGCGACGACGAGCCGGTGACCGGCCAAAGCGAACTTTTCGAGGATTGAGCCATGGACCTGAACCGACTGATCAACATGATCCTGAACATGGTGCTGCGCAAGCTGGTGAACCGCGGCGTCAATGCCGGCATCGACCATGTCGCCCGCCGCGGCAAACCTGCAGCGGAAATGACGCCCGAAGAACAGGATCAGGCCCGCAAGGCCCGGCAGTTGGCGCAACGTGCCCGGCAGGCGGCGAAGATCACCGGGCGGCTGGGGCGCTAGTGGTGCGGGTTCAGACTGGGCGGAAGTGCTTGGAAAGCTTCAGCCCCTGGCCCTGATAGTTCGAGGCGATGCCAGCGCCATACAGCGTCTCGGGACGGGCCGCCATCCGTTCATAGACCAGCCGCCCCACCACCTGGCCATGCTCCAGCACGAAGGGGGCCTCGTGGCAGCGCACCTCCAGCACGCCGCGTGACCCCGCGCCGCCCGCCGCCGAATAGCCGAAACCGGGGTCGAAGAAACCGGCGTAATGCACGCGGAATTCACCGACCATCGCCAGATAGGGCGCCATTTCGGCGGCATAGTCGGGCGGGATCGTCACCGCCTCCTGGCTGACCAGAATGTAGAACGCGCCGGGGTCGAGGATGATGCGGGCCTCATGCGTGCGCACCTCCTCCCAGAACTCCGGCGCGGGGTAATGGCCGATACGATCGAGATCAATCACCCCGGTATGCGGCTTGGCGCGGTAGCCGACCAGATCGCCCTTGGCCGGGCGCAGATCGACCGAAAAGCCCAAGCCGCCCGAGATCAGCGCCTCGCCCGACACCAGCCGTTCGCGGGCGTGCAGGGCGGCAAGGTCTGCATCCGACAGCACCGCCTGACCCCGGCGAAACCGGATCTGGTTCAGCCGCATCCCCGGCCGCACCAGCACCGAAAAGCTGCGCGGGCAAACCTCGGCCCACAAGGGCCCGGTGTAACCTTCTGGAATTCTGTCGAATTCCACCCCACCATCAGTGATCGCCCGGGTCAGCAAGTCCAGCCGCCCGGTCGAGGATTTGGCATTGGCCACGGCGGTGATGCCCGCAGGCAGCGCCAGCGATTCCATCAGCGGAATCACATAGACGCAGCCTTTTTCCAGCACCGCACCGGCGGTCAGGTCCATCCGGTGCATCTCGAATTCTGCAATCCGGCTGGCGACGCTGCGCCCCGCACCCGCCAGAAACGACGCCCGCACCCGATAGGCCACGTTGCCCAGCCGCAGGTCCAGACTGGCGGGCTGCACCTGATCGGGCAGCACCGCCGGGCTTGCGGCAATCGCGCCGCTGGCGATCAGCCCGCGCAGGGCTTGCTGCGGCAGCACGCCGGTATCGGTCATCCTGTGGCCCCCCTGACGAAAACGAGACCGCCCGCGCGGCCTTGCGACCGGCGGGCGGTTTCGGTGTTGGTCGGGCCGGAGAGATTTGAACTCTCGACCTTCCGCCCCCCAGACGGACGCGCTAACCAGGCTGCGCCACGGCCCGACACGCGGGATACATACCAATATTCCGGGCCGGGGCAAGCAGGAAAGCACATGGGCTTGTGGCTCAATTCCGCGGGCTGCGGGCGGCCTGCACCATGGCATCGCGCAACGCCACCAGCCGCGCCTGCAATGGCAACAGCGCGTCCAGCCGGTTGGCCAGCGCGCCATGCGGCAGGCGGCGCAGCACGGCGGGCAACCAGACGCTTTCCGCCTCGGCCACAGCGGGGGCAGGGGGCGGGGCAGGTTCGGGCGGCGAATCAGCGGTGTCGGGCAAGGGAGGCGGCGCGAACAGATCGGTCTGCGCCCAACGGCTTACGTCGGGGGCAGGCTCGTCGGGCAGATGCGCCGCGGCAGCGCGCCAGGCCTCGACCATTTCCGGCGCGAACTGCTCGGCGGTGACACCATCGAACACCAGATCGTCTTCCTCGGTCTGGTCGTCGTCGGTGTCATCCTCGGCGGCAGGGTCATCGCCCCAGGGGGCCGGACCTTCGCCGGGCCAGACCGCCGCATCATCCGCCATGGCCTCGGCCAGAGTGGCAGACAGTTCTTGCGGCTCGGGTATCGGTTCCGCAGGCGCCGGAGCCGCCGCCTGGGCGCTCCAGGCCGCCATCGACACCACCTCGGCCAGCGGCGCCGGGGCTTCGGCGTGATCGACGAAGCTGGCTTCGGGGGTCGGGGTGGTATCCTCGGCCAGGCCCGCCACATGACGAACCCCTTGTTCGCGCAGGATTTTCTGCACGCCGCGGATGGTCAGCCCCTCGTCATGCAGCAGCCGCTTGATCCCGGAAAGCAGCGCCACATCGACCGGGCGGTAATACCGCCGCCCGCCCGCGCGCTTCACCGGCTTGATCTGCGGAAACCGGCTTTCCCAGAACCGCAGCACATGCGCCGGGGTCTCCAGATGGTCAGCGACCTCGCTGATGGTGCGGAAGGCGTCGCTCGACTTTTCCATCCGCGCCGCCTCCGATCAGCGTTTCTTGCCTGCGGCGACGCGATCCTTCATCAGATGCGAGGGCCGGAAGGTCATCACCCGGCGCGGGCTGATCGGCACTTCGTCGCCGGTCTTGGGGTTGCGGCCGACGCGCGCCGACTTGTCGCGCACCGAAAACGTGCCGAAGGACGAGATTTTCACCGTCTCGCCACCCACCAGCGCGTCGGACATGTGCTGCAACACCGCCTCGACCAGTTGCGCGGAATCGTTGCGCGACAGGCCGACCTCGCGGAACACCGCCTCGCTCAGATCCATCCGCGTCAGAGTCTTCTCACTCATGGTATCCCTCCCGGCTTTTCGGCCAAGATGAGCGGTTTGAATTTCCGAGTCAATATCAACAACTTGGCGGGGGTTGTTTCATCGGCGGAAAGCGCCGCCAAGCTACCAGCGCAACCTACCAGCGCAGCACCACGGCGCCCCAGGTCAAGCCGCCACCGATGGCTTCGGTCACGATCAAGTCGCCTTGCTTGATCTGGCCACGGTCGCGGCCCACCGACAGCGCCAGCGGAATCGAGGCCGCCGAGGTGTTGCCATGGTCCTGCACCGTCACCACCACCCGCTCCATCGGCACCTGCATCCGCTGGGCGGTGGCGGAAATGATCCGCAGATTGGCCTGATGCGGCACGATCCAGTCCACATCGGCGCTGCCAAGGCCGGCCTTTTCAAGCGCGGTATGGGCGGTTTGTGCCAGCTTTTCAACGGCATGGCGGAAAATTTCGCGGCCCTGCATCCGCAGCTTGCCAGTCACCCCGGTCGAGGTGCCGCCATCGACGTAAAGCAGATCCTTGAACCGCCCGTCCGAGTTCAGGTCGGTCGCAAGGATGCCGCGATCCGCCGAAGTGCCTTCGCTTTCAACGGCTTCCAGCAGCAAGGCCCCGGCGCCATCGCCAAACAGCACGCAGGTGCCGCGGTCGGTCCAGTCCATCAACCGGCTGAAGGTCTCGGCGCCGATCACCATCACCCGCTTGGCCTGACCTGAAATGATCAGCGCATTGGCATTGGCCAGCGCGAAGATGAACCCGGCGCAGACCGCCTGCACGTCAAAGGCAAAGCCGCGGGTCATGCCGATGCGGGCCTGTACCATGGTGGCCGCCGAAGGAAAGGTCAGATCGGCGGTCGAGGTGGCCAGAATGATGGCATCCAGATCATTGGCCTGCCAGCCGGCATCGGCCAGCGCCGCCTCGGCCGCCCTTGCGCCAAGGTCCGAAGTGGTCTGGCCCGCGGCGGCAATGCAGCGCCGCTCGATCCCCGAGCGCGAAACGATCCATTCATCGCTGGTATCGACGGTCTGGGCCAGTTCGGCGTTCGAGACCACCCGTTCCGGCAGATAATGCCCGACACCCCGGACCACGGCGCGAATTGTCATGAAGAAATACCGATGCCTGATATGTCGGGGCTTGCCCCTTCCGCGATGGCATCCTGCCCCGCCCGGCCAGCCGATGCAACCCGCGCCGCCAGCCGGTCCTGAAAGCCCGATTGTGCAAGCTGGATCGCCAGGCCGATGGCCGCCGCAATGCCGGTGGCGTCAGCACCGCCATGCGATTTCACCACGGTGCCGTTCAGCCCCAGAAACACCCCGCCATTCACCCGGCGCGGGTCGATCCGGCCCTGCAACCGCTTCAGCGTGGCCAGCGCGAACAGGGCCGCCAGTTTCGACAGCAGGGTGGCCTTGAACTCGATCTTCAGGAAATCCGAGATCAGCTTGGCGGTGCCTTCGCCGGTCTTGATGGCGACGTTGCCGGTGAATCCGTCGGTCACGATCACATCGACCCGGTCGGAGGGCATGTCGTTGCCCTCGACAAAGCCGATGAATTCATAGCCGCCCACACCGGCCGCGGCGGCAATCTGGTCATGCGCCAGCTTCAGCTCGGCATGGCCCTTGTGCTCCTCGGTGCCGACATTCAAGAGGCCGATCCGCGGCACCGCGAGGTTTAGGCCGTTGCGGGCATAGGCGGCGCCCATGGTGGCGAATTGCAGAAGGTCCGCGGCATCGGCCTTCACGTCGGCGCCGACATCCAGCATGACGTTGAAGCCGCCGGGGTTGCGCGAGGGCCACAGCACCGCAATCGCCGGGCGGTTGACGCCGGGCACCTTGCGCAGCCGGATCATCGACACCGCCATCAGCGCCCCGGTATTGCCGCAGGACACCGCCGCCTTGGCCTCGCCGTTCTTCACCGAATCGATGCAGGACCACATCGAGGTGCCAGAGCCTGACCGCATCACCTGGCTGGGCTTGTCGTGCATGGTCACCACGCGGTCGGCGTGGCGGATCTCGCAGCGGCCTTGCAGGATGTCGTGACGGGCCACCAGCTTTGCCAGTTCGGCCTGATCGCCATGCAGGATGAAGGCCGCCGAAGGGGTGCGGGTGGCGGAATCGACCACGCCGGCAACAACCGCTGCCGGCCCGCGATCGCCGCCCATCGCGTCAACGGATATGACAATGCGCGGGGCACCCGTGGTCGGAAATGTGGTTCCGTTTGTCATCGGGGCCGCGCGGTCAGGGCGCGGCTTACGCCGCGTCCTCGTCCAGATCGGTGGCCGTGGCGGTGGCCACGACTTCGCGGGCATCGTAATGGCCGCAGGCGCCGCAAACGTGGTGCGGGCGTTTCAGCTCGCCACAGTTCGGGCATTCCGCCGGGTTGGATGCAACCAGAGCGTCATGCGCGCGGCGCATGTTGCGCTTGGATTTGGTGACTCGGTTCTGCGGGACAGCCATGTCTCGACCTCGGTTATTGAGGGGCAAGCCCCTGATTTAACGAATGGATCGAACATTTCCCCCAATGGGAAAAACGCAGCAACCCACGCTGTATGCGAGGCGCGGAACATACTGCGTTTCTGCCCGGGCGCAAGTGTTTTTCTGAACCCTGCGCAAGCCCCGGCAATCCGCCCGATCCTAGCCTTGTTGGTCGTCGTTATCGGGCTTGGTCAGTCGGGCCGCAAGCCCCGCCAACCCGGCGAAAGGTCGCAGGTCGGCGTCGCGCAATGGTTCGGTGCCGGGGGCTGCGAACACCTGACCCGCCACATCCTCGGGCAGTTCGGCACCGGGCGCCCGCGGATAGAGCGGCAACGCGAGGGCCAGCGCCTCCAGCAGCACGGCGCCAAGGTCGATCACCTCGGGCAGCGGTTCGGCGCTGTCATCCTCGGGCATCTCGGCCTCGTCGGCGGCAGGCTCCACCCAGTCCGACAGATAGCGGCGCAGCACCGGCTCGTCGATTTTCGTGACCACCGGGGCCAGAGTAATGCCGCAGGGCTGCTCGACCACCGCCACCAGCTGCGCCTCCAGTTCATAGTCGCGGCGGCCAAACGGGCGCAATTCGCCCTTCAGCCGCAGCTTGCGCAGCGCGGTTATCTCCAGCGCCGCGGCCAGCCGCGCCATCGTCGCCGCATCGGGCGCCAGATCGAACCGGGTGGGTTTGCGCGGTGCCAGGGCCGCCACCCGCAGCGGGTGCGAATAGGGCAGGTCGGGGTTGGGCGTTTTTGGCGGCATGGCGGTTATCCTGTGCTTGGCCGGACCAAGGTGGTGCAGCCGCAACCGGCCCGCGCGTTCCTTTCTTGAACCCGAGGCCGTCCTTCTGTAAGCCTTTCGCAGGTCGGAGACGCGGCTTTGGAGACGGGCCTTGGGATAAGGGGCTTGGGCCAGCAAGGCAAGGGGGCGAAATGGGTTTGGCAAAGGCGATCGGCCGGTTGGGCGGCACGCAGGATCGGTATCGCCCGCTGCGGCGGTTTGCGCTTTGGCTGGGGGCGATGCTTTGCGTCGTTGCGGTCACGGCCTGCACGCCGATCTACCGCAACCATGGCTATGTGCCCACCGATCTTGAACTGGAACAGGTCAAGGTCGGCACCGATACCCGTGAAACCGTGGCGGCGGTGATCGGTCGGCCCTCGGCCGCCGGGCTGCTGAACGATCTGGGCTGGTATTATGTGCAAAGCCGCTGGAAATCCTACGGCCCGCGCCCGGCGGAAGAGGTGGAACGCCAGGTTGTCGCCATTACCTTCACCGAAGCCGGCGTGGTCGAGAACGTCGAGCGTTTCGGGCTGGAAAAAGGCCGTGTGGTGCCGCTGTCGCGGCGTGTCACCAAGACCGGCATCAAGGGCATCAGCCTGATCGAGCAATTGCTTGGCAGCCTTGGACGGGTGTCCCCCGGACAGTTCATCAAGTAACCGCGGCCTCAGTCGTCCCGCGCCTCGAAGCGCAGGGCGACACCGTTCATGCAGTAGCGCAGCCCGGTGGGGGCGGGGCCATCGGGGAACACATGCCCCAGATGCGCTTCGCAGCGGGCGCAATGCACCTCGGTGCGGCGCATGAACAGGCTGCGGTCTGCGGTCTCGCCCACGGATTCGGCGGTCAGCGGCGCGAAAAAGCTGGGCCAGCCGGTGCCGGAATTGAACTTGGTTTCCGCATCGAACAGCGGCGCGTCGCAGCAGATGCAGTGGAAAACCCCCGCCGCCTTGGGAAAATCGTCATGGCTGAAGGCGCGTTCGGTGCCATGCTTGCGGGTGACCTTGTAGGCCAGATCCGACAGGCTGGCGCGCCATTCGGCATCGGTCTTGCTGATCTTGTCGGTCATGCGGTTCTCCCGTTTGGCTGCGCTGTTGTCGCGGCTTGCATCGCTGCAAGGCGCAGAGCATATCTAGGTCGCCCCGCCCGGTTCGCCAAGAAGCCCGCGGGTTCATGGTCGGGAACCCATTGATGCAGCCCCTGCGCAAAGGCCGCTACACCGCCCGCGAGGCGAGCAGTGCCGCCGATCTGGCTGCGGCGCAGGAGTTGCGGCATCTGGCCTTCATCGCCGCCCGTGGATTGACCGCTACACATGGCCCCTCGGATGCCGACGCGCTGGACGGGCGCTGCCGCCACATGCTGCTGGAGGAGGCCTCGGGCACGCTGGTCGGCTGTTTCCGGCTGCTGCCGCTGGAAAGCGGTGCCGGGATCGGTGGCAGTTATGCCGCGCAATTCTATGACCTTTCAGCGCTTGCCTGCTATCCCGACCCGATGCTGGAGGTCGGGCGGTTCTGCATCCATCCGCATTGGCGCGACCCCGACATCCTGCGGCTGGCCTGGGCGGCGATGACGCAGATCGTCGATGCCCGCGGGGTGCAGATGCTGTTTGGCTGCTCGTCGTTCCAGGGCGCCAACCCCGCGCCGCATGTCGAGGCGTTCGCGCTGCTGCACCGACAACATCAGGCACCTGCACGCTGGCAGCCGGGCATCAAGGCAGCCCAGGTGCTGCGCTTTGCGGGGGGCCTGCCACAGGCGACCGACCCGCGCCGCGCCGCGCAAGGGATGCCACCCCTGCTGCGCAGCTATCTGGCGATGGGCGGCTGGGTGTCGGACCATGCGGTGATCGACCGCGACCTTGACACCATGCATGTCTTCACCGGGCTGGAGATTGCGGCGATCCCGCCCGCCCGCGCCCGTCTGCTGCGTGCGGTGGCGGGGTAGCGCAAAAGTTTTCGAAAACTTTTGCAAAATCCTTCGAAGGATTTTGGCCCCGGCCCGGCCGCGGGCTTTGCCTTGACGCCGCCTGCCTGCCCGGATACCCCGCGTCGCATGGCACGTATTCCGCTTTTGCAACTTTCCCGCATCTCGCTGACCTTCGGGGGCGAGCCGGTTTTCGACAATCTCGATCTGGTGGTGCAACCGGGCGACCGGGTTGCGCTGGTCGGGCGCAACGGCTCGGGCAAATCAACGCTGATGAAGGTGATGGCCGGGCTGGTCGATGCCGATCAGGGCGACCGCGTGGTGCCGCCGGGGGTGACGGTCGGCTACATGGAGCAAGACCCCGACCTGTCGGGCTGGGCCACCTTGGGCGACTATGCCGCGTCCAACCTGCCGGAAGGCGAGGAATACCGGGTGGCGATGGCCGCGGAAGGGCTTAAATTTCGCCCCGAAACGCCGGTGACCTCGGCCTCGGGCGGCGAGAAACGCCGGGCGGCGCTGGCCAAGCTGATGGCCGAGGCGCCGGAACTTATGCTGCTGGACGAGCCGACCAACCATCTGGACATCCAGGCCATCGAATGGCTGGAGGCGGAATTGGCCAGCACCCGCACCGCCTTTGTGCTGATCAGCCACGACCGCGCCTTCCTGCGGGCGCTGACCCGGGCGACGCTGTGGATCGACCGCGGTCAGGTGCGCCGGCGCGAGTCGGGTTTTGACGGGTTCGAGGATTGGCGCGAAGCCACCTGGGCCGAGGAAGACGAGGCCCGCCACAAGCTCGATCGCAAGATCAAGGCCGAGGCGCGTTGGGCGGTCGAGGGCATCTCGGCCCGGCGCAAGCGCAATCAGGGTCGGGTGCGGGCGCTGGCCGATCTGCGGGCCGAACGCGGCGCGCAAATCCGCCGTCAGGGCACCGCGGCGATGGAGCTGGAGGCCGGGCCGCAATCGGGCAAGCGGGTGATCGAGGCCAGGGGGCTGAAGAAAGCCTTCGGCGATCTGACCATCTGCCACGATTTCGACCTGCGGGTGCTGCGCGGCGACCGGGTGGCTTTCGTCGGCCCCAACGGTGTGGGAAAAACCACGCTTCTCAAGATGTTGACGGGCGAAGTTCAACCGGATGAAGGCACGGTGACGCTGGGGACGAACTTGGCTGTTGCGGTGTTCGACCAGACCCGCGCGCAACTCGATCCCGACGCCAGCCTGTGGGACAACCTGACCAACGACCCGTCGATGGCGGTCTCGGGCCAGTCGGATCAGGTGATGGTGCGGGGGGTGCCGCGGCATGTGGTGGGCTATCTGAAAGATTTCCTGTTCGACGAACGTCAGGTCCGCGCCCCGGTGCGGTCCCTGTCGGGGGGCGAGAAGGCGCGGTTGCTGCTGGCGCGGATCATGGCGCGCGAGTCGAACTTGCTGATCCTCGACGAGCCGACCAACGATCTGGACGTGGAAACCCTGGACCTGTTGCAGGACATTCTGGGCGACTATGACGGCACGGTGCTGCTGGTCAGCCACGACCGCGATTTCATCGACCGGGTGGCCACCACCACAATTGCCTTGGAGGGCAACGGTCAGGCCATGGCCTATCCCGGCGGCTGGTCGGATTACCGTCGCCAGCGCGGTGAAGGGGCTGTGGAAACTCCGACTGTGAAAACAACAGCTTCGCAGCCGGTCTTGAAGCAATCGGTGAAAAAGCCGGTGGGCCTTACCTTCACCGAACGCAAGCGGCTGGACCTGCTGCCCGAGGTGATCGACAAGCTGGAAACCGAGATTGCCCGGGTGACCGAGCTGATGTCGGGCGATCTGTTTGCCCGCGATCCGGTGAAGTTCGGCAAGGCCAGTCAGGCGTTGACCGAGTTGCAGGCCAAGCTGGCCGCCACCGAGGAAGAGTGGATGTCGCTGGCCGAGCGCGACTAACTATGGGCAGGCGCTGGCGCGGGCAGGCGGCAGCAGAAACTCGCGGTCGTCACCGCGGCTGCCCTCCAGCGTCACGAAATCGCGCGCGCCTTCAAAGCTGATGCCGTAACGACCCACCGACAGCAGCAGCGCGCCGTCCTTGGCGGCTGTCAGCGTGAAACTGCCGGCGTCGCCCTCCATGCCGCAATCGAGCCGCGCGCCCTTGCCCTCGCAATAGCCGCTGCCGATGAACACCTCGCCGGAACCGCGCAGGGTGACGGCGATGTTGACGATCAGCAGGTCATCGGCGGGCGGGTCCTGCATCCGGCCCACGGCGATGCTGGTCACCCGTTGCTGCGGGTGGCTGGCAAGATGGGCATTGCTATAATCGCGGCGAAAACAGCCGGACCCAAAAGCGGTCTGCGGGTCGAAATGGCTGGCGCGCAGGCTTTCGGCACTTGCTGCCGTGGCGAGGGCCAGCAGCGGCAGGGCCAGAAGCATGGTTGAAGTTCGCATCGTAACCTCCGGAAATTGAATGTTAAAAACCAAAGTCAGGAAACGGGTTGCGGCGCAATTCTGCCACGGCCCCCCGATTGCCGCAAGTGGCCTACCAGCGCCCCGACGCGCCACCGCCCGAGGATGAGCCGCCGCCGAAACTGCCGCCACCACCTGAGGAACTCAGCGACGGAATCGTGCGCTCGACATCGCGGTGATAGTCGCAGGAGTTGCAGGCGGTGCGGATGCGCTGGACGCCCGAGGCCAGTTTGGTCGGCTCGGTCAGGGTCGTATGGTCGCGGTGCAACCCGCGTTTGCCGCAGGCAGGACAGGTGCGAAACCGCAGCGCCAGATTGGCCAGCCCGCCGCGCGCCGCCACCAGGATCGACAGCAGAACCGCGCCGCCGAACATCCAGGGCGTCGGGTCGAACGGCGTGGTCGGGGCTTCGGGGGCGGGTTGGCCTGCGGTGAAGGGCCGGGCGATGCGGTCGATGGTGGCCAAGGTGCCTGCCTCGATGCCCGCCGCCATATTGCCGTCGCGGAAGGCGGGCAGCATCTGGGTGTCGATGATCCGCAGCGCCACGCCGTCCCAGACCGGCGGATAGGCCGAGCCGAGGGCGATGCGCATTTCGCGGTCTTCGGACGCCACCAGAATCAGGATGCCGTCATTGCGCGCGGCATTGCCGATGCCCCAATGGTTGAACAGATCCTTGGCAAAAGCCTCGATCGAGGCGCTGTCGCCATAGTCGGCGCGGCGGCTGATTGTGACCACGTTGGCCTGAACGCCGGTGTCGTCACGCACCGCCTCCAACGCTTGGGCGATCCGGGTTTCGGATGCATCATCAAGGATTTGCGCGAAGTCGTTCACGTAAACCGAGGTATGCTCGGGGAAGCTTTGGGCCAGAACGGCGCAGGGCAGAAACAGCAGAACGGCCAGCAGGCGGATCATGTCATCTCCTTTACCACTTGGGCCACCATCATCACGTCGTCGCGGGTGCAGTCGAACTGCCCGACCTGCACCCGGATCACCAGCCGCCCCTGATGCCGGGTTTGCGTCAGGTAAACCCGGCCATCGTCGTTGACGCGGGTCAGCAGCGCCTCGGTTTCGGCATCCGAGCCAAGGGCAAAGCTGAACAGCGACAGCGACGGCTGGGTGGTGATCTGGACGCCGGGCAGGGTTGCCAGCACCTGCGCCAGTTCCCGCGCCCAGGCCACATGGTTGCGGATGCGGGCGCGCAGGCCGTTCAGCCCATAGGCGCGCATCAGGAACCACAGCTTCAGCGCCCGGAAGCGGCGACCCAAGGGCACCGTCCATTCGTTGAAGTTGGTGATTTCCTCGTGGCCGGTGGTTTCCAGATAGGTCGGGCGCAGGCCGAGGGTGCGGATCTGCTGCCCCGGATCGCGCAGGAACTGCACCGCGCAATCGAACTGCGCCCCCAGCCATTTGTGCGGGTTGAAGACGATGCTGTCGGCATTTTCCACGCCCGCCCAAAGGGGGCGAAACTCGGGGCAGATCATGGCACTTCCGGCCCAGGCGGCATCGACATGCAACGGCAGACCCGCCGAATGGGCCACCGCGATGCAGTCGGCAATCCGGTCGAAGGCGCCGATCGAGGTGCCGCCGGCGCAAAGCACCACGCCCACGGGCAGAAATCCGGCGTCACAATCTGCTTGAATTGCGCCCGCCAAGGCCCCGGGTTTCATGGCAAAATCGGTGCCGGTGGGGATCTTCACCAGATTGTCCTGGCCGATGCCGGACAGCCTCGCGGCCTTGTCCACCGAGGAATGGGTTTCCGCCGAAGCATAAAGCCGCAACCGCGGCAGGCCGGAAAGCCCCTGCTGCAGGCCCGCCCAACCCAGCGCCTTTTCCCGCATCGTCAGCACCGCCGACAGCGTGGCAGTGGTGGCAGAATCGTGGATGGTGCCGGAAAACCCTTCGGGCAGGCCGAGGGCGGCGCGCAGCCATTGCACCATCACCTGCTCGATCTCGGTGGCGGCGGGCGAGGTTTGCCACAGCATGCCCTGGGCGGCGATGGCGTTGACCAGTTGTTCGGCCAGCATCGAGGCCGGGGCGGCATTGGCCGGGAAATAGGCAAAGAACCGCGGGTGCTGCCAATGGGTCATGCCGGGCGGCACGATGCGTTCGAAATCGGCAAAGATCGTGTCCATCGGTTCCGCGGCCTCGGGGGCGGCGGCGGCAAGCTGGGCCGCAATCGCGCCGGGGGTCAGGGCGGCGCGCACCGGGCGATCCCGCAGGCCGGCGTGATAGTCATGGGCCCAGTCGGCGGCGCGTTTGGACCAGTGGCGCAGGTCGTCGTGGTTCATGCTGGCTTCCTTTTGCGGCATCTGGCCATGGCAGGCGCGCAAGATCAAGGGGGGCTTGTGACGCGGGGTGGTTTGGCGGTAGTGTGAAAATGCCGGATGGAATCGGCATATACAGGTAAAAACGTGGATATAGACGATACAGACAGGGAAATTATCGGTCTTCTGGCGCAGAACGCCCGGCAGGCGCTGGCGGATGTGGCGCTGCGGGTCGGGCTTTCCACCTCGGCGGTGAACGACCGGGTGCGGCGGCTGGTGGCGCAGGGGGCCATTCGCCGCTTCACGCTGGATGCCGATGCGGATGCGCTGGGGCTGCCGGTGCTGGCCATCGTCTGGGTGGCGTTGCGGCAGGACGGCGAGGCGGCCTTTACCGAATTTGCCACGGCGCATCCCGGCATCACCGAATGTCACCACGTCACCGGGCCGTGGTCCTATCTGATCCACCTGCGCTGCGGCGCGCTGGCGGGGGTCGAGGCGTTTCTGGCCGAGATGAAGGCTGCGGGGTTTCTGGAGCGGTCCGAGACCATGCTGGCCCTTTCCACCCTGCGCCGCGCCCCGCTGGTGCCGGGGGGGGCACCATGATGCTGTTTGCCAAAGCCGCGCTGATGGGGCTGGCGATTGCAGCACCTCTGGGGCCGATCGGCGCGCTGTGCATCCAGCGCACCTTGGCGCAGGGGTTTCTGGCCGGGTTGGCCGGGGGGGCTTGGCACGGCGCTGGCCGATGCCGTCTATGCCGCCGCCGCGGCCTTCGGTTTTGCCGCCTTCAAGGGCGTGCTGGAGGTGATCGACCGGCCTTTGGGGCTGCTGGGCGGGGCGTTCCTGTTGTGGCTGGGGCTGCGGGGCCTGCGGGCCGGGGCCGCACCCAAAGCGGCGGGGCTGGCGGCGACCGGGGTCTGGCCGACGCTGGCCGCGACCTTTCTTCTGACGCTGGCCAACCCGGTCACCATCCTGTCCTTCGCCGCGATCTTCGCCGGGCTGGGGCTGGCCCGTGATGCCGGAGTGTCCGAGGCCTTGCAGTTGGTTTCCGGCGTGTTTGCCGGATCGTTACTTTGGTGGGCGCTGCTGTCGGGCGGGGTGGCCGCCGCGCACCGGCAGTTGCCCGCGGCTTTCAGCCTGTGGGTGGCGCGCGGCTCGGGCGCGGTGATGATCGGCTTTGGCCTTTGGGCGCTGGCCTTGGGTCTTGCCGGATAAGGCTTGGCGGCGCGCGGCGGATGCGCTAGAACCCTCGCCATGAACGAAAGCACAATCATCTGCATTTGCTGCATTACCTGCTGACATCAGTCCGGCGGGCGTTCTTTTCGTTTCCAACAAAAGACGAACAGGCTATGCCCGCCACGGGAACGCTGCTTTGCGCTGCGCGAGAGGGAAGGCATGGCCGGGATCAGGCTTTACAACGGCAAGACGCGGGCGAAGGAAGACTTCACCCCGTTGGATGCGGCCAACGTGCGGATGTATGTCTGCGGCCCCACGGTCTATGACCGCGCCCATATCGGCAACGCCCGGCCGGTGGTGGTGTTCGACGTGCTGTTCCGGCTGCTGCGGCATGTCTATGGCGAAGGTCATGTGACCTATGTGCGCAATTTCACCGACGTGGATGACAAGATCAACGCCAAGGCGGCGGCGACGGGTCGGCCGATCCGCGCCATCACCGACGAGACGATTGCCTGGTATCACGCCGACATGGACGCCCTGGGGGCGTTGCGACCGACGCATGAGCCGCGGGCGACCGAGTATATCGGGCAGATGATCGCGATGATTGCCGGGCTGATCGCCTCGGGGCACGCCTATGCGGCGGAAGGCCATGTGCTGTTCGACGTGCGCAGCTATCCCGATTACGGGCGGCTGTCGGGGCGCAGCATCGACGACATGATCGCCGGCGCCCGGGTGGAAGTGGCGCCCTACAAGCGCGATCCGATGGATTTCGTGCTGTGGAAGCCCTCGGACGCCGCGACGCCGGGGTGGGACAGCCCGTGGGGCTACGGCCGGCCCGGCTGGCACATCGAATGTTCCGCGATGAGCGATGCGCTGCTGGGGGCGAGTTTCGATATCCACGGCGGCGGCATTGACCTGCAATTCCCGCATCACGAGAATGAGGTCGCTCAATCAGCCTGCGCCCATCCGGGGCAGGGGTTTGCGCAGGTCTGGATGCACAACGAGATGCTGCAGGTCGAGGGCAAGAAGATGTCCAAGAGCCTGGGGAATTTCTTCACGGTGCGGGATTTGCTGGATCAGGGCGTGCCGGGCGAGGTGATCCGGCTGGTCTATCTGGGCACGCATTACTCCAAGCCGATGGACTGGACGGCGGAGAAGGCCGCGCAGGCCGAGGCGACGCTGCGCGACTGGTATCTGCACCTGCATCAGCACGGGTTTTCGGCAGATATGGTGCGGGTGTTGAAGGAAGCCGGGCAATGGAAGGCGGATGACGAATTCATCGGCGTGCTGTCCAACGATCTGAACACTTCGGGCGCGATTGCGCGGCTGCATGTGCTGGCCAAGAACCGCACGGCGGCAACGCTGGCGCCCTTTGCCTTCGGGCTGGAGCTGCTGGGGTTTGTCAACGATTGGAGCATGCTGGCAGAGCTGGCTCATATTGGCGTGTCGCAAAGCGGGCACCATGAACCTTGGGTCGAAAGTGTGGTGGCCGGGCTGTTGTTTGAACGTCAGGAGGCGCGGGCGAGCCGCAATTTTGCGGTGGCGGACCGGATTCGCGATGTGCTGACAGAAGCCGGGGTGCAGGTCACTGACGTCGGCGGGGTGGCAAGCTGGCAACCCGGCCCGAACTTCGACCCCGCCAAGCTGGAGGCGCTGAAATGACCAAGTTTTGCGCAGGCGGCGGCCACAGGACCAATTTTCTTCGAAGAAAATTGCAAATTCCTTCGAAGGAATTTGGGGGCACCCGGCCATGACTCGCGAGCGCCTTTACCTCTACGACACGACGCTGCGCGACGGGCAGCAGACGCAGGGCGTGCAATTCTCCACTCTCGAAAAGCGGCAGATCGCGGCGGCTTTGGACGCCTTGGGGGTGGATTATATCGAGGGCGGCTGGCCGGGAGCGAACCCGACCGATAGCGAGTTCTTCGCCAATCCGCCGCAGACCCGTGCCACCATGACGGCTTTCGGCATGACCAAGCGGGTGGGGCGGTCGGCGGAGAACGACGATGTGCTGGCGATGGTGCTGGATGCCGCGACCCCCGCGGTTTGCCTCGTCGGCAAGACCCATGATTTCCATGTGAAAACCGCCCTCGGCGTGACGCTGGACGAAAACCTTGCGGCGATCCGCGCCTCGGTGGCCCACTTGGTCGCCAAGGGGCGCGAGGCGCTGCTGGATGCCGAGCATTTCTTTGACGGCTACAAGGCCAATCCGGGCTATGCGCTGTCCTGCCTGCGGGCGGCGCTGGACGAGGGCGCGCGCTGGGTGGTGCTGTGCGACACCAACGGCGGCACCTTGCCCGCCGAGATCGGCCGCATCACCGCCGAGGTGGTGGCCGCGGGCATCCCGGGCGACCACTTGGGCATCCATTGCCACGATGATACCGGCAATGCGGTGGCGGGCTCCTTGGCCGCCATCGACGCGGGCGCCCGGCAATTGCAGGGCACGCTGAACGGGCTGGGCGAGCGTTGCGGCAATGCCAATCTGACGACGCTGATCCCGACCTTGCTGCTGAAACCGCCCTATGCCGGGCGCTTTGAGACCGGCGTCACGCCACAGGCGCTGCAAGGCATCCTGCGCACCAGCCGGATGCTGGACGACATCCTGAACCGGGTGCCGCGGCGGGCGGCGGCTTATGTCGGGGCCAGCGCCTTCGCCCACAAGGCCGGGCTGCACGCATCGGCCATCCTGAAAGACCCCACCACCTACGAGCATATCGACCCCGCTTTGGTCGGCAATGCCCGGATCATCCCGATGTCCAATCAGGCCGGGCAATCCAACCTGCGCGCACGGCTGGCGGCGGCGGGGATTGCGGTGGAACCCGGCGACCCGCGGCTGGGGCGGATTCTTGACGTGGTCAAGGCGCGCGAGGATCAGGGCTATGCCTATGACGGCGCGCAGGCCAGTTTCGAGCTGATGGCACGGGCCGAACTGGGGCTGCTGCCCGCGTTCTTCGAGGTCAAACGCTACCGGGTGACGGTGGAACGGCGCAAGAACAAGTATGACCGCATGGTCAGCCTGTCGGAAGCCGTGGTGGTGGTGAAGATCGGCGGTCAGAAGACTCTGTCCGTGTCGGAAAGCATGGATAGTGCCGGGTCCGACCGTGGCCCGGTGAACGCGCTGGCCAAGGCGCTGGCCAAGGATCTTGGCCCCTATCAGGCCTGCATCGACGACATGAAGCTGGTCGATTTCAAGGTGCGGGTGACGCAAGGCGGCACCGATGCCGTGACGCGGGTGATCATCGACAGCGAGGACAGTCAGGGGCGGCGCTGGTCCACTGTCGGCGTCTCGCCCAACATCGTCGATGCCAGTTTCGAGGCGCTGCTGGATGCGATGCTGTGGAAACTGGTGCGCGACGGGGTGCAGCCGGCATGAGCCTGCAAGCCTGCGCCGAACGGGTAGAGCGCGGCGACCCCGACCGCTTTGCGGCCTGCATGGCTGCCCCCCCGGCGGCGCGGGCGCGGCTTTGGCCGCTTTACGCACTGAACCTGGAACTGGCACGGGCCCCCTGGGCCAGCACCGAGCCGATGATTGCCGAGATGCGGCTGCAATGGTGGGCCGACGCGATCGACGACCTTGGTCGCGGCACACAGCGGCCGCACGAGGTGATCGCCCCCTTGGCCGAAGTGGTGCAAGCGGCTGATCTGCCTGCGATTTCCCGAATGATCGACGCGCGGCGGCACGACATCTACGCCGCGCCTTTTGCCGATGCCGCGGCGCTGGACGGTTATTTGCAGGACACCGGGGCGGCGCTGATGTGGCTGGCCGCACGGGCTTTGGGCGCGCCGGAGGCTACCGAAGCCGTGGTGCGCGATGCCGGCTGGGCGATGGCGCTGGCCAGTTACCTGCGCGCGGTGCCGGATTTGCAGGCGCGGGGCCGGGTGCCGCTGCCGGACGCGCGACCGCAGGCGGTGGCCGATCTGGCCCGCCAGGGGCTGGCGCGGCTGGCGCGGGCGCGGGGCGCGCGGCGGCTGGTGCCTGTCTCGGCACATCCGGCGCTGCTGGCGGGCTGGCAGACGCAGGCGCTGTTGCAGCTGGCGGTGGCGCAGCCCGAACGGGTGGCCGCAAACGACCTGCGCCTGTCCGAGTTTTCCCGGCGTGGCGGCCTGCTCTGGCAGGCGCTGACCGGGCGTTGGTAGCCGCCAGACCAGACACCGGCCTGCCGGATGCCGGTGTGCGGCGGTTGCAGCCCGCGCCCGGCTGACATCTTCCGTGGCGGGCCTTCAGCGCAGATGCACCCGGATGCCGCCCGCCTGCGGCAGGGCCACCTCGGCGCCGATGAACAGCAGGTCATAGCGCTCGGGCATCGGCGCAAAGCCGTGCCGCAGCAGCAGCGCCGGTGAGACCCCCGCCGCATCGGTGCAGACCGCCAGCGCCAGCCCCTGCTGCTGCATGGCCGCCAGCGCCGCCCCCAGCAAGGCCGAACCGACGCCCTTCGCCCCCGGTCTTGTTACCAGATGGTCGATCAGCCCGGCGGAAAACTCCTGCCTGCCGCGAAACCCGACCCGGTGAAAGCTGGCAAAGCCCTGCAGCCCGCCATCGTCGAACACCAGCGTGGTCGGAAAACCGCCGCCCTGCAACTGCCGGGCCAGGTGATCGTCGCTCCAGTCATAGCGAAACGCCGCCTCGGCGTCGGCGGCCCGCAGCAGCGCGCCGCAAGCCGCCAGATCCCCCACCCGGCAAGGCCGCACCGCCGCCGCCACAGCGCCACAGCGGTCCAGCCGCAACGCCGCCGCCAAAGCCGCCGCCAGCCGCTCGCTGACCGCGCCCACCGAGCGGCGCAACACGCCCGCATCCAGCGCCCGCACCCAGGGCCGCAGCCCGGGCCGCCGCGCCGCAGCCACCTTGCCCTGCCAGAACCGCGGCCCATGGCTGCCCTTGCCCGGCACCGCATAGCCGAACATGAAGGCGCAACCCGCCGCCGCCTCTTGCCGCGCCATTTCCGCGGCCAGCGCCTTGGCCACACCGCGCCGCGCCATCTCGGGGGCGACGGAAAGCCAACTGGCCTGCGCCAGCCGCAGCGGATCGCCGTTCAGCACCACCTCGGTGGGCAGCGAGAACACCAGTCCCGCCAGATCGCCCCCCGCATACGCCGCAATCCGCAGGCTGTCGGGGCGCGAGAACACCTGCCAGTCAAAGAACGCCGCATCCCATTGCGGGCAGCTTTCGCTGCGGGAAAACCGCGCCGCCCAACAGCGGTTGACGAAAACCGCAGCCTCGGCTGCCGAGCCGGCAAACCGCGTCATCTCCAGTGCTTGCAACTGCGCATCCCTTCGGCGACTCTGGCCGCGATTGGCGCATGGCCGGTCGAGTCGCACAAGGGGGGGCGCGGCTGCCCGGTGCCGGGGAAAACGGCAGGTGGCAGCGGCATCGTGATGGGCAGGGGGTTCGGCATCGACAAGATCGCCATCGTGGCGATGGCCTGCCGTCTGCCCGGCGCAGACAGCCCGGAAGCCGCATGGGCGCTGCTGGCGCAAGGTCGCCATGCCATCACCGAATCACCGCCCGAACGCTGGGCCACCCGGCAAAAGATCGCCCTGGAAACCGGCTCGCGCGTGCACAACTACCCGAAATGGGGCGGGTTTCTGGACGGCATCGACCAGTTCGATCCGGGCTTTTTCGGCATGTCGCTGCGCGAGGCAAGGCTGGTCGATCCGCAGCAGCGGCTGCTTTTGCAAACCGCATGGAGTGCACTGGAAAACACCGGTCACGACCCGCGCGCCCTGAAGGGCAGCCGCACTGGCGTTTTCGTCGGCATCTCGACCTCGGATTACATGCAGCGGCAGTTGCTGGATGGCGAGGTGCTGCGGATCGACGCCTATTCCGGCCTTGGTTCGGCGCAAAGCATCGCCGCCAACCGGCTGAGCCATTTCTTCGATTTCCACGGGCCGAGCATGGCGGTCGATACCGCCTGTTCCTCGGCCCTGGTGGCGCTGCATCTGGCACGGCAAAGCCTGGCGCGCGGCGAATGTGATCTGGCGCTGGTGGGCGGGGTCAATGCGATCCTGTCGCCGCTTTCGACGATTTCGTTTTCCAAGGCGCGGATGTTGGCCGCCGATGGCCGCTGCAAAAGTTTCTCGCAAGCCGCGGATGGCTATGTGCGGTCCGAAGGCTGCGTCATGCTGGTGCTGGCGCGGGAAACCGATGCGCGGCGGGCGGGTTCCCGGGTGCAGGCGCTGCTGCGCGGCTCGGCGGTCAATCAGGATGGCGCCAGCCTCAGCATCACCACCCCCACGGTTGCGGCGCAGCAGGCGGTGATGCAGGCAGCACTTGCCGATGCCGGGCTGCCGCCCGATGCGGTCGATCTGATCGAGGCGCATGGCACCGGCACCCGCATCGGCGATGCCACCGAACTGGCGGCGCTGTCGGCGGTTTATGGCGCGGCCCCGGTGGTGGTCGGCAGCGCCAAGCCGAATTTCGGCCATCTGGAGGCCGCCTCGGGGCTGGTGGGCGTGCTGAAAGCCGTGCTCAGCCTGCGCCATGCCGCGGTTCCCGCGCTGCCGGGGCTGACCGACCCGATCCTGCCGCCCGAGGGTGCCGCGCTGCATCTGGCGCTAAAGGCCACCCCGCTGAACCGCCCCGACCGCCCGCTGCGGGCCGGGGTGTCCAGCTTTGGCTTCGGCGGCACCAATGCGCATGTGATCCTTGAAGCTGTGGCGCCCCGCCCGGCCAAGGCCTTGGAAATGGGCGTGTTTCCGGTCTCCAGCCACGCAGCCCAACTGTTGCGCGACACCGCCGCCGATTATGCGGCGCTGCTGCGCACCAACCCGGCGCTGCCCGCAGCCACCCTCGCCGCCAGCGCCGCCCGCAGCCGCTCTGGCCACCCTTTGCGCGCCGCCATCGCTTTCACCGACCGCGACAGCCTGCTGGCCGGGCTGGACCGGCTGGCCACCATGCCGGACGTTCCCGCCGCCCCCACCGGCGGTGTCGGTTTCTGCTTTGCCGGGCAGGGCGCGCAGTTCCCCGGCATGTGCGCCGCTCTGCTGGATCAGGATGCCGGTTTCCGCGCCAGCATCGCCGCCTGTGACGCGGTGATCCGGCAGACCGCAGGCTGGTCGCTGACCCGGCTGCTGACCGAGGCTGACCCCGGCATTGACGACACCGCCCTTGCGCAACCGGCGCTGTTCGCGGTCGAGCTGGCGCTGGCCCGGCGCTGGATCGCGGTCGGGGTGCGGCCGGATGTGGTGCTGGGTCATTCGCTGGGCGAGATCGTCGCCGCCTGCATCGCCGGGGTGATGAGCGACCAGACTGCCCTGAGGCTGGTGCTGGCGCGGGGTCGGCTGATGGCGCAGGCCCCCGGCACCGGCGCCATGCTGTCGCTGACCGGCGATCCGCAGCAGTTGGCCGAAGTGCTGGAGCAGGTCGGCGCCGCCGCCGATGCCCCCGAGGTGGCCGGCCGCAACACCGCTCGCAATGTCACCCTGTCGGGCTGTGCCAATGCGCTGGCCGGCGTGCAGCATCTGGCCGAAACCAGCGGCTTGCGCGCCCGCCCCCTGGCGGTGTCGCACGCCTTCCACTCGCGGCTGATGCAGCCGATGCTCGACGATTTCCGCAGCGAAATCGCAGGGCTGGAGTTCCACCCGGCGCAAATTCCGCTGATCTCCACCGTCACCGGTGCCGAAATTGCCGCAGGTCAGGTGCCCGGCGCCGACCATTGGGTGCAACAGGTCCGCGCCCCGGTGCTGTTCCGCGCCGCGACCGAGGCGCTGGTGGCCCGCGGCATCGCCACCTGCATCGAGATCGCACCGCAGCCGCAACTGACCCCCTGGCTGCGCGAGGCCGGCCTGACGGTGATCCCGGCGCTGCCGCGCGGTCGGGCCGATGCGGCGGGGCTGCAAAGCGGCCTCACCGCCGTCTGGAAGCGCGGCCTGCCGGTCGATCTGTGCCCCGCAGGCGCTGCCGATCTGCCCGACCTGCCGCCCTACCGCTTTGCCCGGTCCCGCGTCTGGTTCGAGCCGTTCCAGCCCGGCCCGGGCATCGAGTTGCGCCCCAATGCCGTGACACCCGAGCCTGTGCCCGAGACTGGGCCCGAGTCTGGGCGCGAGTCTGGGCCCGAGTCTGGGCCCGAGTATGCGACAGTGCTGCTGCGGCAACCGCTCACCGACCCGGCCTTGCTGGCCTTGTTGGCGCAGCACCGGGTGGCCGGGCGCGCCGTGCTGCCCGCGGCCTTCTATCTGGACCTGCTGGCCGCCGGGGCGCGGCGGCTTTGCCCCGGCGATCTGGACCTGCGCGACATCCGTTTTCCGGCGATGCTGCCGCTGGCCGAGGCGCAGACCGGCACATTGGTGGTGCAGGGTCTGCGCAGCGGCGAGCGGGATTGGGCGCTGACCCTGTCGGCGGTTCCGGGTGACGGTGGGGCGCCAAAACTGCTGGCACAGGCCCGGCTGCTGGAAGACCCCGCTGCGCTGCCGCAGCCCCTGCCGCTGCCCGAAAGCCTGCCCCACAGCCTGAGCGGGGCGGCGCTCTACACCCAGCTTGCCGACAGCGGCCTTGACTATGGCCCGGCGTTTCGCGGCCTGAGCCACGCCGATTTCTGCCCCGGTCAGGCCCGCGCCACGGTCACCAGCCCCGGCGACTGGCCCCGCCATGTCATCGACCCCGCCCAACTGGATGCCGCCCTGCATGCCCTGGCCCCCGCCCTGCGCGCCGCCGAGGGCGAGGCTGCCGAGGGCCTGTGGGTGCCGGTGTCGATCGCCCGGTTGCAGCTTTCAGGTAGCCTGCCCAACGCGGCCGCAGTGCGTCTGGCCCTGCAACCGGGGCCGCATTTCCCCGACCTGAAGGCCTTTGATCTGACGCTGGAAGATGCCTCGGGCCGGGTCGGGCTGGCCTTGGGCGGCCTGTCGATCCGCCGACTGGATATGGGTCACGCTGCCGCCACCACCGGGCCGCTGTTTGCCACCGAACTTCTTCCCCTGCCGCCTCTGGTGGAACCGGAGGGCTGGAACACCGGCTGGTGGCTGCTGCCGCTGGCGGGGCAGGCGCTGGCCACCACGCTGGCACCGCTGCTGCAAGCGCCCGGTATCGGTGCGGATATGCCCGACCCGCCCCCCCGCATTGTCGCCCTGCTGGCGGATGCGGCGGAAATGGCGGGGCAGGGGCCGGACCTGCTGGCCGATCTGGCAACCCATGCCCGCCGCCTGTTGGCCACCACGCCGCGCCCGCACCTGCTGCTGATCCTGCGCACCGCCACCCCCGGCCCCGAGGCCGAAGCCCTGCGCGCCGCCCTGCGGGTGATCCGCAACGAGGCGCCCGATCTGTCCTGCGTCGGCCTTGTTCTGCCCGCCGATGCCGACCCCGAGGCGATCCGCCAGGCCCTCGCCTCGGCCGCCACCCGACGCGACGAGCCGGATCAGGTCCTGCAAGGCCGCACGCTTGCCGCCCCCCGCCTGACACCGCTTGCGCTGCCGCAGACCGGCTGGCGCCCCGGCCCGGCGCGTGGCGACAGTCGCCGCCTGATCGCCGGGCCGCGCGGCGGTATTGCCAACCTGAGCCTGCAACCCGCCGATGCCCCCACTCCCGGCCCCGGCGAGGTGCTGATCGCGGTTCAGGCTGCCGGGCTGAACTTCCGTGACGTGTTGAAATCGCTGCGACTTTACCCAAACCGCCCCGGCATGCCGCTGTGGCTGGGCGATGAATGTGCGGGCCGGATCGTGGCTTTGGGGGCCGGAGTCACCGACCTTGCACTGGGCGATGCGGTGCTGGCCGTGGCCTCCAGCGCCTTCTCCACGCATGCGCTGGCGCGGGCGACGGCGGTGGTGCCGATGCCCGCGGGCCTGAGCATGGTAGATGCCGCCACCATCCCCATCGCCTTCACCACCGCCTGCCACGCGCTGGTCGATCTGGGGCGGCTGGCGGCGGGCGACACCGTGCTGATCCATGCCGCAGCCGGTGGGGTCGGGCTGGCAGCGGTGCAGATCGCCCATGCCTTTGGCGCGCAGGTGATCGCCACCGCCAGTGCCGAAAAGCAGGCGTTTCTGCGGGGCCTTGGTGTGCTGGCGGTCGGCAATTCGCGCGATCTGAGCTTTGTCGAAACGGTGCGGGCGGCCACCCAAGGCCGTGGCGTCGATATCGTGCTGAACTCGCTTTCAGGGGCGGCGATCCCGGCCAGTCTTGGCCTGCTGGCGCCGTTCGGGCGCTTCATCGAGATCGGCAAGCGCGATATCGTCGAGGACAGCCCGCTGCCGATGCGCGGCTTTCACGCCTCGGTCAGCCTGCACGCGCTGGACATGGAACTGCTGTTCGCGCTGCGCCCGGCCGAGGGGCAGCGGCTGTTGCGGGCGGTGCTGGCGGCCTTTGCCGATGGCCGGTTGCATGCCTTGCCGCACAGCGATTTCGCGCTGGAGAATGCCGCCGAAGCCTTTCAGCACATGGCGCAGGCCCGCAACATTGGCAAGGTGGTGCTGACGGTTGGCCCGGCGCCGATAGCAGCACCAGGGGGCATTGCCGCGGCGCTGGTCAGCGGCGGCTTTGGCGCCATCGGGCTGGGGCTGGTGCAGCACCTGGCGGCGCATGGGGTGCGGGGGTTCGTGCTGCTGGGCCGCTCGGCGCCCTCTGCCGCGGCAAAGGCGCAGATCGCGGCGCTGCGGGCGGGTGGCGCGACGGTGATCTGTGCGGCGGTCGATGTGAGTGATGCTGCGGCGCTGCGGGCGGTGATCGCGCAGGCCGACGAGGCCGGGCTGCAGGTCCGCCATGTGCTGCACGCGGCGGGCGTGCTGGCCGACGCGCTGCTGGCCGAGGTGACGCCCGCGGCGATTGCCAAGGTCTGGGCACCCAAGGTCGGCGGCGCGCTGGCGCTGGAGGCGGCGACCCAGGGGCTGACGCTGGACAGCTTTGTCTGCCTTGGTTCGGTGGCCAGCCTGCTGGGCTCGCCGGGGCAGATGGCCTATGCCGCGGCCAATGCGGCGATGGCGGCGATTTGCGCGCGGCGGCAGGCGCAGGGCTTGGCCGGGCAGGCGCTGGTGCTGGGGCCGTGGCAGTCCGGCATGGCCTTGCAGGACGATGCCACACTGGCGCGGATGACCCGGCTTGGCCTGCGCCCGCTGCTGCCCGAGGACGGATTGGCGCAGGTTTTGAAGGCGATGGCGCTGCCGGGGCCGGTGGTGGTGGCGCGGTTTGCCGCCGGAGAGTCAACGCCGCTGGCCAGTCTTGCGATCTGCCGCGGCCTTTACGGTGCCGCCAAACCGCGTGCTCGCCACGCGCCGCTGTTGGCCGAGGTGATGGCGCTGGACCCCGCCGCCCGCGTCCCGGCGCTGGCGCAGGCGCTGGCGCAACGGCTGGCGCGGGTGATGGGGCAGGGGGTTGAAACGCTGGCGCTGGAGGCGCCGCTGGAGGCTTTGGGGTTCGACAGTCTGGCCGGCTTGGAGTTCGGCATGAGCGTCGAGGAAGACCTTGGCCTGCGCTTTCCGATGGATGCCATTGGTGCTGCCACCACGCTGAACGATCTGGCAGCACTGCTGCTGGCGGCGGCGGAAACCGCTGGCCCCGGCGCAATCGCAGCGCCCGCAGCCGAACCCGCTGCCGACCCGGGCCTCAATCCCCTGCCGCTCGCAGACCGGCCCGAAACCCTGCTGCCGCAAATGCCGGAACCTGCGACCGACGGCCCGCCACAGCTGCGCCCCGACATTGCCGCCCGGCTGTCGGCCTTGAAGCTGGACGCGGTATATGACCGGGCCCTGGGCACAAGGCTTTGGGGCCGCATCGACGGTCAGCACCGCGAAGTGATTGATTTCGTAGCCGGTTATGGCTCTTGCCTGTTCGGCCACAACCATCCTTCGCTGGTGGCGGTGCTGCAACAGGGCTTGACCGCCCAGCACCCGACCCATGCGCAAGGCGCGCATCCGGCGGCGGGCGAGGCTTTGGCGCGGGGGCTGGCGGTGGAACTGGGCGGCGGCACGCAGGCCTTTACCACGCTTCTGGCCAGCACCGGCGCCGAGGTGGTGGAGGCGGCGCTGAAGCACGCCTGGGCCGAGCAGCGCCGCCGCCTGCATGGCCATCCGGCGGCGGCGCAGGTGCGCCCGGTGTTCCTGGCGGTCGAGGGCAGCTATCACGGCAAGACACTGGGGGCGCTGGCGCTTTCCGATTTCCGGCTGGCGCCGATCAAAGCCGGGGCGTTCCGGGTGCGGCTGCTGCCGCGCAACGACCCCGACGCGCTGCGGGCGATGCTGGCCGAGGAAACCTTGCAGACCGCCGATGGCCCGCTGTCGCAGGTGACGGCGATCTTTGCCGAGCCGGTGCAGGGCGAGGGCGGGGTCTGGCCGCTGGACGCCGCTTTCCTGCAAGAGATGCGCCGGCTTGCCGATGAAAACGGCTTCCCGCTGGTCTTCGACGAAATCCAATGCGGTTTCTGGCGCTGCGGCGGGCTGTCGGCGGCGCCGGTGCTGGGTGACTACCACCTGTTCGGCAAAAGCCTGGGTGGCGGGCTGGCTAAAATCTCGGCGCTGCTGATCCGCAGCGAACGCTATGTCGATGGCTTCGGCATCGTGCAAAGCTCGACCTTCGGTGAGGACGCGCCGTCGTCCATGGTGGCGCTGGCGGCGTTGCGGCTGGGGCAGGGCGAGACCGCGGGCCGGGTGCAGCGGGCCGGGGAAATGCTGCGCAGCAAACTGGAGATGCTGCAAGCTCGGCACCCCGATGTGGTGGCGGATATCCGGGGTGTCGGGCTGATGCAGGCGGTGCAACTGGCCGATCTTTCGGCCAAGCCGGGGCTGATCGGGCAGGCAAGTCAGCATCAGGGGCTGGGACAACTGGTTTGCTCGCATCTTTTGCTGCGCCACGGCATCCGCGTCGCCACCAGCCTGTCGGCGCCCGATACCTTGCGGCTGCAACCCGCGGCCTACGTCACCGAAGCCGAGATTGACCGGCTGATCGCGGCGCTGGACGGCGCTTTTGCTGCGTTGCAGCATGGTGACGGCGCTTATCTGGCCAGCCATTTGCTGCAGCGCAACGAGTGGCTGGAGTGCAGCATTTCCTGGCCCGCCCCGGCCCCGCTGCAACCGGCCATAGCCGACCCCGACACCCCGCGCGTGGCGTTTCTTTCGCATTTCGCCGATCCGGCGTCGCTGCGGCGTTGGGATGCCTCCTGGGCGCGGCTGTCGGATGCGGCCTGCGAGGCGCTGGTGGCGCGGCTGGCGCCGATCGTGCCGCCGACGCTTTCGGCGGTGCAAAAGCTGGTCTCGGCCAGCGGGGCGGCGGTGGAAATGCATCTCCTGACGCTGCTCGCCACCAGTTTGATGATCGAAACCGCCATGCGGCAGGGCCGCACCGCGCCGATACTGAACCAGATGCAGCAGGCGCTGGAGATGGCCGAGGCGTCGGGCTGCCGCACCGCCGGGCTAGGCGGGTTCCTGTCGATTGTCAGCCGCAATGGCACCCGGCTGCACAGCAATGTCGGGCTGACCACCGGCAATGCGCTGACCATCGCCGCCGGGGTGGCGGCGGTGCAGGCGGCGATTGCGCGGCATCTGCC
Source organism: Rhodobacter ferrooxidans (assembly GCF_000176015.1). Taxonomy (GTDB): domain Bacteria; phylum Pseudomonadota; class Alphaproteobacteria; order Rhodobacterales; family Rhodobacteraceae; genus Pseudorhodobacter_B; species Pseudorhodobacter_B ferrooxidans. The sequence continues at coordinate 109,336 of NZ_ACYY01000006.1, forward strand.
GGGGCAGGCGCTGCGGCTGGGGGTGGTGGGGGCTGCGGGCAATATCGGCAGCAGTTACTTGCGGCGGCTGGCGGTGCAGCTTGACGACATGGTGCTGGTGGGGCGCGCGGGCAGCCTGCCGCGGTTGCAGGCGATGGCCGCGACCTTGCGGGCAGATGCCGCAGCGGCCGGGCGGGCGGCGCCGAAGATCGAACTGGCCGAAAGCCTGGGGCCACTGCGCGCCTGCAACGTCATCGTCACCGCCACCAACACCAGCACGCCCATCCTGTTTGCCGACAGCCTTGGCCCCGGCCCGGTGGTGGTGGTCGATCTGTCGGTGCCGGGCGATGTTTCCCCCGATCTGGCCGCCCGTCGCCCCGATGCCCTGGTGATCGAGGGCGGGCGGATTGCCTTGCCCCCGGGCAACGCCTGTGATCTGGCCCTGTTCGGACTGCCGCCGAACCAGCTTTACGCCTGCATGGCCGAAACCGCCCTGCTGGGGCTGGAGCATCACCCGGGCAGCTTTGCCCTGGGCGAGGTGCGGATGGCGCAGATCGACACGATTTCTGCTGCCGCGGTCCGGCATGGCTTTGGCTTCGGAGACGCGACATGAGGCGATTTTCACCGCAGGCGCTGCTGGCGGGCTTGCTGGCGCACCGCTGGCTGGTGGCGCTGGTGCTGGCGCTGCTGATCCCGCTGGCGGCCTGGCAGGCGCAGGGGGTGCGGGCGCGGGTGGACATGGATGCGTTGCTGGACGGCAATTCGCCCGCCTTCACCGCCTGGCGCGATCTGGAACGCCGTTTCGTGCCGTTCTCGCGCGATGAGGTGTTCGTGGTGACCTCGGATGCCGGGTCGCTGGCGGCGCCGGGGCAATTGGACGCGCTGCAGGATCTGCTGATAGAGCTGAACCTGACGCCGGGGGTGGCGGCGACGCTGAGCATCCTGGCGCTGCCTGCCAGCGACGATTCGGGGGTTGCCTGGCTTGCGACGCCCGCGGCGCTGGCGCTGGAACCGGCGGACCGGCTGGCAGGCTTGCGGGCCGGGCAAGCGATGGCGGGGCAGATGATCTCGGCCGACCTGTCCGCCACGCTGGTGCTGGTGATGCCGGAACCTGCGGCCGACAACCCCGCACTGGTGGCGGAAATTCTGGCCATTGCCAAGGGCTTGGACAACGGCCTGCAATTGCGCCCCGCCGGGCTGAACGAGATGAGCCGCACCGCCGCCTCGGGTCTGGTGCAGGATCAGGTCTGGCTGATCCCGGCTTCGGTTGTGCTGTGCCTGGCGATCAGCTTCTGGCTGCTGGGGTCGTGGCGGGCGGTGCTGATCTGCGGCGCACCACCCCTGACCGGAACGCTGTGGTTCCTTGGCTGGCTGGGCTGGCGCGATCTGCCGATTGATCAGTTCATGGCGCTGGTGCCGATCGTGCTGATCGTGCTGGCGTTTTCCGACTGCATCCATCTTTACACCGGCGCCGTGGCCGCACAGGCCGAGGCGCAGGCGCAGGGCGCGCCCCCCGACGCCGCCGCCCGCAAGGCGCTGTCGCAGATCTTTCCGGCGGTGTTCATGACCAACATGAGCACCTCGGTCGGCTTTCTGTGCCTCTTGGTGGTGCAGGCCCCGGCGCTGCACAATCTGGCGATCTCGGGCAGCATGGGGATGCTGCTGACCTTCAGTGCCGAGGTGCTGATGCTGCCGTTGCTGTTCAGTCTGGTGGGCGGGACGCAGCACCGGCTGGGCGCGCGGCTGCCGAAGTTCGGCCCGTTGCGCCGGCTTGCCCAGAAGGTCGCGGGCTATCCGCGGCAGGTGGTGCTGGGGGTGGCGCTGCTGATGGCGGGCCTGATCTGGGTCGAGAATGTCATTCCCACCGGCTACAGCCTGTCCGAGCATATCGCCCCCGAGGCCCCGGTCATTCAGACCCTGCGCGATCTGGAGCGGCTGGGGCTGGCCAGCGACAGCCTGCAGGTCGTGGTGGCCGATGCCGATGGTCAGCCGGGGCTTTCGGATGCCGACCGCCGGCTGCTGGGGCAGGTGGCGGGCATCCTTTACCACAGCAGCGACGACGTGACCGCCGCCTTGCAGCTTTGGGCGCAAAAGGCCCCCGATGCCGCGGTGTTGCGCCGCTTTGTGGCCGAAGATCAACTGGCCTACGACTTGCCGCTGTCGCTGACCGCCGATGACAGCGGCGCGCGGCTGGTCAGCACGGCAGCCGATCTGACCGCCACCTTTGCCGCCGCCGGGCTGGCCGACAAGGTGCAGATCAACGGCTACAGCCTGATGCTGGTGCAGGCGGTGCCCAAGCTGATCACCAAGCTGCAATGGGGGTTTTATCTGGAGATTCTGCTGATCACGCTGGTGATCTGGGCCAGCCAACGCTCACCAAGGCTGGCGTTGGTGGCGCTGCTGCCCAACGTCATCCCGATCCTCTGCGTCGATGGCTGGCTGTATCTGTCGGGGCAGGAGGTGACGCTGACCTCGGCGGTGGCGACCACGGTGGCCTTTGGTCTGGCGGTGGACAACGGCATCCACGTGCTGAACCACTACCGGCTGGCCTCGGGCAGCGTCGCCGAGCGCATCCATATCGCGCTGGCCGAGGCCGCACCGCCGATCCTGACCACCACCGTGCTGCTGCTGGGCGGCTTTTGTGTGGTGGCGTTCAGTGTTACCCCCAGTGTGACGGTGTTCGGCACGCTGGTGGTGCTGGCGCTGACGCTGGTCTGCGTGTCCAGCCTGCTGCTGCTGCCGGGGATCATGCGATGGAGTTTGCGATGAAATCTATCCTGCCGTTCGTTCTGGCCCTTGGCCTTGCGCTGCCTGCCGCTGCGGCCCCCACGCTGCACCTGCCAGACCTCGCCGGCCAATGGCGCGGTGCGGGCACGCTGACCAAGGCGGGGGCGGCGGCGCAGCGGCTGGGCTGCAAGGTCGAGATTCGCACCGCCATCAACCTGAACATTCTGGTGATCGGCCGCTGTGCCACCTCGGAAGGTGCCGACAGCTTCTCGCTGGAACTGACCGAGGCCGCAGATGGGGCGGTGCAGGCGAAGAACCGCTTCGATCCGCCGCGGGGCTTGCCCGAGCAGATGAGCGGCGTGATCGACGGGGCCGTGCTGACGCTGGGCACCGCCGATTTCGGCACGGTGGAGTTGCGGCAACAGGATCAGGCGCTGGATTTCGCCATCAATGCGCAGAACGACGGCCAGCCGGTGCTGCTGCAAGTGCGGTTGGAGCGTCAGAACCCTTAATCGGTGCTGCGTTCCGCTATGCTGGCCCCGTCCACAACGCCGCTGCCGGGATAGGCCACCACCTGCGCGCCCGCTTCCAGCCCTGCGATCACCTGCGCCACGTCATCGCGCTGCTGGCCGATCTCAACCTTCGTCAGCACCGCCTTGCCCGCAACGGCGCGGAACACCGCCCAGCCGCCCTGATCGCGGAACAGCGCACTTTGCGGCACCTGCAACACCGCGTCGTCGGACCAGACCACGATGCGCACGAACACCCGGAAGCGGTCGCCCAGGCCTGCCCGCGCCTCGGGCGGGGTCAGGATGTCCAGCAGAACCTTCACCCGCTGCTCCTCGATGCCCAAAGCCGAGACCCGCGTGAACCCCGCCGGATCAATGCGGCGCACCTTGGCGGCAATCACCCCCGCGCCGCCCCAGCGTTCGACATGCGCTTCGGCCCCCACCGAAACCTTCACCGCATCCGAGGACAGAAGGTCGGTCTCGATCCCCAGATCGGCCAGATCACCGATGGTCAGCAAGGGGCTGCCCGCCTGCACCAGCCGCGCATCCAGCGCCTCGATCTGCAACACCGTGCCGTTCAGCGGCGCGGTCAGCCGCAGGCAGCAGGCATCATCGGCGGCATCGGCCCCGGCTTCCGGGCCCTGCAACTGCGCCTCGGTGCGCGCCAGCGTGGCGCGGTGCAACTGCACCTCATACTCCGCCGATGTCAGCGCCGCCGAGGCGGTGGCTTCGGCCTGCGCGCTGTCTTCCAGCAGCCGTTGCGAGATGATGCCGCGGGCGGCCAGCGTGCGGTTGCGGGCAAGCTGGCCCACGGCATAGCTGTGGTCGGCGCTGGCGCGGTTCAGGTTGACTTCCGCCAGCCGCACCGCCGCCTGCGCCTCGGTCACCGCGATCTCGGCCTGACGGCGGCTTCGCGCATCCAGAAACGCCGGTTGCGCCGGTTCGATCACCGCCACCACGGTTTCCGCTGCCCGCACCGCATCGCCCACCTGCACCGGTGATCGCGCCACCGTGCCGGTCAGCGGCGCGGTGACGGTCCAGGGGTCGCGCACCCGCGTCGTGCCCTCGGCGGCCACCGTCACCTCCATCGGCGCCACGGTGATCGCCACCAGATCGACCGCCACCGGGTCGGGCAGCAAGGCCCAGACCAGTGCCGCCAGTGCCACCACGCCCGCCGCTCCGATGCCGATCCGCTTGCCCGCAACCATCGCGTTATTCCCTTTGTTTCAAGGCGCTGACCAGATCGGTGTGATCCAGCCTGCGCCGCACCAGCAGCGCCGCCGCCAGCGCCGTGCCCAGCACCACCAGCGTCGCATAGGCATAGGTGGCGCGGCTGATCACCAGCGGCATCGACACCATCTCGCTGGAAAACGCCGCCACCATCAGGGCGGCAAAACCGTAGCCCAAGGCCCAGCCCACCGGCACCGCCAGCACCGAAAGCAGCATCAACTCGCCCACCAGCACATATCCCACCTCGCGGCGGGTAAAGCCCAGCACCCGCAGGCTGGCCAATTCATGCGCCCGTTCGGCCAACTGGATGCGGGCGGCATTATAGACCACGCCGACGGTGATCAGCATGCCCAAAGCGGTGTAGATCACCACCATCCGCACCAGGTTTTCGTTCATCGTGACGTCGAACTGGCGGCGGATATCGGTCCATTCCACCATGCCGCCGATCGCGGGCGTGGTCTTGACCGCCGCGCGCAGGCCGGGCAGCGCCTCGGGCGCGATCATCAGGTGGATGGCGTTGACCTGCGGCGGGCTGCGCATCAGCGCGAACAGCGCCGGCGCCGCCATATGCACATCCTGCCCCATGCTTTGCCGCACCAGTGCCGTGACCGGCACCACCCAGGTCTCGCGCGGCGGGGCCAGCAGTTCCACCGTCACCGTATCGCCGGGCCGCACCCCCAGCACGTCGGCCAGCGATTCCGGGATCGCCAGACCCCGCTGCGGCAGATCGAACGGGCGGCCCTGGGTATCCAGAATACGGGTCAGTTGCGTATCCGCAGCCCGTGCCTGCAAGGCCAGCAGCCGCGATACCGTGCCATGCCCCACCCGCACCGGCAGCACGAAGGCGCCTTCCGCCCGCCGCACCCCGGGCAGGGCGGCGGCGGCAAGCACCGCCTCCTCGCCCTGCGCGCGCGACAGCATCAGCGTCGCCTGCTGCCGGTTGGTATGCTCGAAGATGTCGGTCATCAGCACCGCCATCACATCCAGGATGAAGAACGAGGCCACCAGCACCGACACCGAAGCCGCCACCCCGAACAGCGTCACCATCGCCCGCCCCGGCCAATGGCTGACCGAACGCAGGATCATCATCGTCAGGTTGCGCAAGTGCAGCGCATCGCCCAGCCAGTCCACCCAGCCACGGCGAAAGGCCGGCGGGGCGGGCGGCGCCATCGCCACCGCAGGCGCCAGCCGGGCCGAGGCCAGCACCGCCCGCAACGCCCCCAGCAGCACCGTGGCCAGCCCCAGAAGGCCCGAGATCACGAAAGACCCGACCCCCGGCACATAGATCAGGAAGGGAAAGCGGAAGAAATCGGCATACATCCGGGTCATGCCCGCGCCCAGCCACCAGCCGACGCCCCAACCGACCGCCACCCCCACCAGACCGATGCCGATGCTAAGTTTCAGGTAATGCGCGGCAATCGCGCCGGTGGAATAGCCCACGGCCTTCAAAAGCCCGATCTGCGGTCGGTCCAGCGCGATCAGCCGCCCCAGCACCATGTTGACCAGAAAGGCCGAGATCACCAGAAACACCGGCGGCAGGTATTTGGCAATCGCCGCCAGTTGCGCAAGCTCGTTGTCCAGAAAGGCATGCGAGCTTTGCCGGTCGCGGCCATAAGCGCCAGTGCCGCCATAGGGGGCCAGCAGCCGGTCCAGCGCCGCGATCACCGATTTTTCATTGGCACCGCGCCCCAGCGTCAAGCTGAGGTCGTTGAACGCGCCACCCAGATCGGCGGCGGCGGCAGCGGCGGTTTCCCCCATCCAGATCAGCGCGAAATGCTTGTCATCGGGCATCATCGAGGCGGGGGCGATGGTGTAGATGAACTCGGGCGAGATCACGGTGCCGGTGATCACCAGCTCGCGGCTTTGGCCCTCGATCACCGCGCGAAAGCGATCACCGGGGTGCAAGGCGTTGGCCATGGCAAAGGCTTCGGCCACCACCACTTCATCTGCGTGCAACGGGTCCGGCATCCGGCCAGACCGCAGCAGCGGCACGTTCAGCACCGGGTTGCCCGAGGCGGGCAGGGAAAGGATGCGGGCGGTGGCAGGTTCGGCCATGCCGTCCAGATCCAGCACCGCGGAAAGCACCACCCGCACTTCGGCCAGCGCCACGCCCTCCAGCGCCGCAATCTCGGGCAGCAGGCTGCGGGGGGCGCGGGTGGCCTGCACGAACACCTCGGCAAAGCGGTTGCGCTCGTAATAGGCGGCGCGGGTTTCGGTCAGCGAGCGTTGCACGCCGGTGCCCATCACCAGCACCATGATGCCGCAACCCAACACCCCGGCGATGGCAAGGGTCTGCGCCCAGATCCGCACAAGGTCGTGCAACAGCTTGCGGTTCAGCGCGCTCACCACGTCACCTCCGACGGCGCTTGCCGGGTGGCGTTGACCTCGTCGCGGACAATCGCGCCATCGGCCATCGAAATCACCCGATGCGCGATGGTGCGGATGGCGGCGTTATGGGTGATCAGCACGGTGGCGGTGCCCAGATCGGCGTTCACCTGCACCAGCGCCTCCAGCACGGTGCGGCCGGTGGCGCTGTCCAAGGCGCCGGTCGGTTCGTCGCACAAAAGGATATCGGGCTGCTTGGCGATGGCGCGGGCGATGGCCACCCGCTGCTGCTCGCCGCCCGACAGTTCCGCCGGGAAATGGTGCATCCTGTGCGCCAGCCCCACCCGGTCCAGCGCGTCTTCCGGGCGCATCGGGCGTTGGGCAATCTCGGTCACCAGCGCCACGTTTTCCAGCGCGGTCAGCGACGGCACCAGATTGTAGAACTGGAACACGAAGCCCACATGGTCGCGGCGAAAGGCGGTCAGCGCCTTGTCGGACAGCCGGGTCAGTTCCTCGTCACGAAAGAACACCCGGCCCGAGGTTGGCTGATCCAGCCCGCCGATGATGTTCAACAGCGTCGATTTGCCGGAACCCGAGGCGCCCAGCAGCACCACCATTTCGGTTTCCAGCAAGGTCAGGTCGATGCCGCGCAACGCCTGCACCTCGACGGTGCCGCTGCGATAGACCTTGGTGATCGCTTCGGTGCGCAACACCGCTGATCGGGGCTGGACTGCGGCTTTCATACGCCAATGGTAGCCGATTCCCGCCGCTGCGGCCATGCGCCAGCGCAACGCGCCGTCAGGCTTGCGGTGGCGGCGTGACCTCCTGGCCGGGGGCGACAGGCGAACGCGGCAGCAGCCAGGTGGCGCCGAAAAGATGGATGCCGCCGATCAGCGCGTGATGCAGGCCGGAGTATTTCGACCGCCCGCCACCGCGATGGCTGCGGGCCACCTCGACCAGCAGCACCGCTTGCCCGCGCCGCCGCACCTCCAGCGCCAGAAAGCGGTGCAGGTGATGGAAATAGGTCAGCCGCGTGTAGGTGGCGCGCGGAAACGCCCGCAGCGTGCAGTGGCAATCGCCCTTCAGCGGCGGCCGGGCGGCTTTGGCGGTGTTCTGGCAGCAGCCCTGCACCAGCCCCAGATTGCTGCCCTCGGCCAGCAGCGGCGCGATCAGCCGTGGCAAGGCCGCGGGCGGGTTCTGGCCGTCGGCGTCCAGCGTCGCCACGATGCGCCCGCGCGCCGCCCGCACGCCGTTGTGCAGCGCCGCCGACTGGCCCTGACCGCGGGCATGGCGGATCAGCCGCAGTTGCGGCAGCTCGGCCGAGGCTGCCAGCACCAGTTCCGCCGTGCCATCGCGCGAGCCGTCATCGACCACGATGATCTCGTGCGCCATGCCCGCCAGCGCGCGGTCGATGTCGCGCAACAGGGCGGTGATGCTGGCCGCCTCGTCACGGGCGGGCAGCACCACGGAAACCTCGGGCCAGAGGGTGGGCGCCTGCATCATCGGCGGCCTCGCCAGGGCAGGGGACCAGACGGTATCGGGGAAAGGCGCATGGGGTAATCCTGAAACACGAGATACAACCTTAAGGCGATAGTGCGGCGTTGCCAACGGCTTTGATGCCGGAACTATGCGGCCACCACGCCGAACAGCGCGCCGACGCCGGCGGTGGCGGCCATGGCCAACGCCCCCCAGAAGGTGACGCGCAGGGCGCCGCGCAGCCAGCCCGCCCCCCCCGCCGCCGCCCCCCAGCGCGCCCAGTGCCGCCAGCGTCACCACGGTCGCGCCCGCCACCAGCGGCGTCACCAGCGCCACCGGCACCAGAAGCGCCACCAGCAGCGGCAAGGCTGCCCCCACGGCGAAGGTCAGCGCCGAGACCAGCGCCGCCTGCACCGGCCGGGCGGTGACGGTTTCCGAGATTCCCAATTCATCGCGCATATGTGCCCCCAGCGCGTCCTGCGCCATCATTTGTTCGGCCACCAGCCGCGCCAGATGCCGGTCCAGCCCACGCTCCTCGTAGATGTCGGACAGCTCCTTCAACTCGTGGTCGGGATGGGCGGCGATCTCGGCGCGCTCGCGTTCGATATCGGCGTTTTCAGCGTCGGTCTGGCTGCTGACCGAAACATATTCCCCCGCCGCCATCGACATCGCCCCGGCGACCAACCCGGCCAGACCGGCGATCAGGATCTCGGGCCGCCCCGACCCGGCGGCGGCGACGCCGACCACCAGCGAGGCGGTGGAGACGATGCCGTCATTGGCCCCCAGCACCGCGGCGCGCAGCCAGCCGATGCGGTGGACCATGTGAACTTCGGAATGGGCAAGGCGGCTCATGGTCGTGTCCTTCATACTTGCGGCGCCGGGGTCACCCGGGCCTCGAAACCATCAATTTGCCCAGGGGCGGGCGCGGAAAGCGTCAGGGTGGCCCCGGCGCCGCGGGCGATGCCATCGACGATGGCAAGGCCAAGGCCGGAACCGGCAGAGCGGGCACCGGCGCGTTCAAAGCGGGTGGTCAGCCGGGCCAGCGCCTCGGGCGGCACCACCGACCCGGCATTGCGCACCGTCAGGCTGGCGTCGGGGGCCAGCGTCACCGTGACCGGCTGGGCGGGGTCGCCATGGGTCAGGGCGTTCTCGATCAGGTTGCGGGCCAGCACGGCAAAGGCATCTGGGTCGATGCGGGCCATCGCGGCCCCTTCGGCGGGCAGCGACAGTTGCAACCGGTCAGCCTGACCAGCCCTGCGGAAATCATCGGCCACCAGCGCCAGAATCGGCGCCAGATCCTGCGCGGTATCCCCAAGCACCCCGCCGCCTTCGGCCCGCGACAGTTGCAAGAGCTTCTCGGAAAGCCGGGTCAGGCGGCGCAATTCGGCCTCGATGCTGCGGGCGCGGTCGCGCAGCGGGCCTTCGGGGGCTTCCGCGATCAGCCGCTGGGTCTGCGCCAACGTGGCGGCGACCGGGGTGCGCAACTCGTGGGCTGCATTGGCGGTGAAACTGCGCTCGGCCTCCAGCGTGCGCGCCAAGCGCGCCATCAGCCGGTCGATGGCATCGCGGATCGGCAAGAGTTCCGATTGCAGCCCCTCGGTCTTCAGCGGCGACAGGCCGGTGGCATCGCGCGCCCGCACCTCGCGCGACAGCGCCGCCACCGGCGCAAGCGAGCGGCGGGTAAAGACCGCCACCCCGGCCATGCCCATCGGCAGCAGCAAGGCCAGCGGTGCCAGCATGATCAGCGCCACCCGTTTCATCGCGTCGCGGCGGTGGCGCAGCGGTTCGGCCACCTCGATCCGGTAGGCGCCCGATACCGCCGAGGCCGAAAACACCCGATCCTCGGCGGTGTAGTGAAAGCCGTCCGGCAGAACCTCGTTGAAATCGCCCAGATCGGCGCCGCGCGAATACAGCATCACCTTGCCCGTGGCATCGCGCACCACATAGCTCATGTATTCGTTGGCCGAGCCGACGGGCGACACCCGGCGCGGCTCGGGCGGGGCTTCGGTGTTGATCAGTTCGGTCACTGCCAGCGGCAGGATGCGTTCTGCGGCCTCTTGCAATGCGGCATCGAACACCTCGTCGATCTCGTGCTGCAACACGAAGCCGACGCCCGCCATGGTGGCCAGCCACAGCACGGTCAGCCCCAGCGCCAGACCCAGCGCCAGATCGCGGCGCAGGCTGCGCACGGGAAGGTCGGCGGCACTCATGCCCGCCCCAGCCGGTAGCCCATGCCGCGCACGGTTTCGATCACGTCGCGGCCCAGCTTCTTGCGCAGGCGGCTGACGTAAACCTCGATGGTGTTGCTTTCGACCTCGGCATCAAAGGAATACAGCCGCTCCTCGATCTGGCCTTTCGGCACGATGGTGCCGGGGCGCTGCAACAGCACCTCGAAGATGATCCATTCGCGCTGGCTCAGATCAATCGGACCTTCGGGGCTGGTGATGCTGCGGGCGGCAAGGTCGATGGTCAGATCGGCCAGATGCACCTGCGGGTTGGGATTGCCGGAGTAGCGCCGCGCCACCGCCCCGATGCGGGCGGAAAGTTCGGCCAGATCGAAGGGCTTCACCAGATAATCGTCGGCCCCGGCGTTCAGCCCGTCGATGCGGTCGGTGATGCGGTCGCGGGCGGTCAGGATGATCACCGGCGTCGCCGCCCCGCGCTTGCGCAAGCCGCGCAGGAAATCCAGACCGCGGCCATCGGGCAGCATCAGGTCCAGCAGGATCAGGTCATAGCTGATGGTCTGGGTGCAGGCGGTGGCGTCGGCCAGGGTTTCCACCCAGTCGGGCGTGTGGCCTTCGGCGGCGATCTGGTCGCGCACGGCGGAGCCCAGACCGCGGTCGTCCTCGACCAGTAGAATACGCATCGCCAGACCTTTCCGCTGCGGCAGATGGATTGCCGCCTTGCCCACGCCCCTGCACGCGCAGCCTGACAACCAGCTTAACACGATTGGATTTGCTTTGCCCAAGGCCGTTCGTTCAGCACAGTGTCAGGAAGCGGGCGCAAAACCGCGCTTGATCGGCAGGGCCTGCCTCTGTGATCGCGAATCAAAGGTGACATGATGAAACGCAAGATGCTGGTCGCGGGCGTGCTGGTGGCAGGGCTGCTGGCCACGGCGGCCTATCCGGGGGATGACTGCACCGCGCCGATGTCCACCTGGCAACCGCGCGAGGTGCTGGCCGAGAAGGTGCGCGCGCTGGGCTGGGAGGTGGACCGCATCCGCACCGACGACGGCTGCTACAAGGTCTATGGCCGCGACGAGACCGGCAAGCGCATCGAGGCCGAGTTTGATCCGGCGACGCTGGAGCTGCTGGAACTGGAGCAGCACGACGATGACCGCAGGCCACGGGGTCGGCACGGCGCAGGGCATGACGACCACGGCGAACCGGTGCCGCCGCTTCCCGAAGGGTCCGACTGACCACCTTCGCGCGTCACGGCCAAAATCTGCAAAGCAAGGACATGAACGATGATCAAGGTTTGGGACATCGCGCTGCGGGCGTTTCACTGGGCGCTGGCGATCGGCTTTGCCGCCGCTTACCTGACCGGCGACGAGGACAGCGACCTGCACCAGTGGATCGGCTACACCATCGCAGGGCTGATCGCCTTCCGGCTGGTCTGGGGGCTGATCGGGCCGCGTTATGCGCGGTTCTCGCAGTTCCTGCGCGGCCCCGGCGCGGTGATCGGCTATCTGAGTGGCAGCCTGACCGGTGCCTCGCCGCGCTACATCGGCCACAATCCGGCGGGGGCGGCGATGATCGTGGCGATGCTGCTGACGCTGTCGGGCACCGGCTTCACCGGCTGGCTGATGGCCGACCCGGTCCGCATCGGCCTGCTGCCCGAGATGCCCGCCTTCGTCGCCCCGGCCTTTGCCGATGATGATGGCGATGGCGGCGACGGTGGCGACGGCGCGCTGAAGGAGGTGCACGAGGTGCTGGCCAATCTGATGCTGCTGCTGGTCGGGCTGCATCTGGCAGGGGTGGTGGCCTCCAGTCTGGCGCACCGCGAAAATCTGGCGCGTTCGATGGTCACAGGCCGCAAGCGCGCCGCAGGGCCGGGCGACATTGCCTGAGGAAAACCGCCGCGGGCTGATCCTGCCCAAGATCAGCCCGCGGCCCCGGCTTTGGCGGTATATTGCCGCGACTGGCCGAAAATACCAAGGGATTCAGAAACCTGTCAGGCTGGTCTGGCAGAGCTTCCCGCAGACGTGCATTTACAGACGGAGACTCCCGATGACCAAGACCCGTACCACCCGCCTTGCCCTTGTCGCCGCGGCCACCGCGCTGTCGGCGGCTTTTCTGACCCCCGGCATCGCCGCAGCGCGCTCGGTCACGCTGTCCACGCAACTGACCAACTATGGCGGCAAGGGTGCTTATGTGGCGATCTATCTGACCGACGCCGACGGCGCCTATCAGGGTTCGCTGTGGATGGCCGGCGGCAAGGCCAAATACTACAAGCACCTGCGCGGCTGGATGCGCGCCACCGGCGGCGACCGCGCGCAGGTGGACGGCATCACCGGGGCCAGCGTCGGTTCGGGCCAGAGCCTGAGCGTCACCGTCGATATCGCTGATGCGCTGATTGACGCGGGCTATCAGATCCGGGTGGATACCGCTGCCGAGGAGATGGCCGAGAATCCCGCCGACGTGGTGGTCGATCTGACCGCTGCCGGCGCAGGCAAGGCTGTGGCCGGCAACGGCTATGTCTCCGCTTTCCAATACGACATGTAAGCCGGACCCGGCCAAGGACGCCCCCTGATGTTGCGCCAACTTCATTCGATTCCCGGCCTGGTGCTGGGGCTGGTTCTGATCGTGCTGTCGGTCAGTGGCGCAATCCTGTCGATCGACCCGGCGATGGAGCGGCTGGATGCCCGCCCCATCGCCGGGATCAGCGTGGCGCAGATGGCCGAGCGGGTGGTGGATTTCTACCCCGACATCGAGCGCATCGACCGGCGGGCCAATGGGGTGATCGTCGTCACCTATACCGGGCCGGACGGCTATCATTCCGACCTGATCGACCCGGAAAACGGCTATGAGTTGCAGCCGTGGACGGCGTCGCCGTTCATGCTGTGGCTGAAGGGGCTGCACCGGTCTTTCCTGCTGGACGATACCGGCCGGGCGGTCGCAGGGGTGGCGGCGGGCGGCATGGCACTGATGGCGCTGACCGGGCTTTTGCTGCTGGTGGCGGCGCTGGGCGGCTGGTCGCGGCTGACCCGGCCGGTGCGCGGGGCACAGACCCGGCGCTGGCACGGCACGGCGGGGCGGCTGGCGGTGCCAATGCTGGCGCTGTCGGCGCTGACCGGGGCGATGATGTCGCTTTACAACTTTGAATATCTGCCCGACGGCAGTGCCGACGAGCCGGATTTTCCCTTTGAGGTCGATGGTGGCCCGGCGTTGCCAGTGGGGCAACTGGCGGCGCTGCAGGCGGTGCCGCTGGACGACCTTTACCGGCTGACCTTTCCGGTTGCAGGCGATCCGCTGGACGTGTTCGGCTTGCAGACCAACGATGGCAGCGGCTACGTCGATCAGGCGACGGGCGAGGCGTTGAACTGGCTGCCCACCACCACGGCGCAGGCGGTGTCGGCCTGGGTCGTGGCCTTGCACACCGGGCAGGGCATCTGGTGGCTGGGGCTGCTGCTGGGCCTGGGCGCGCTGGCCATTCCGGTGCTGTCCACCACCGGCACGCTGATCTGGCTGAAACGCCGTGGCGGGCGGCCGAAGGTGGCGGGGCTGGTGCGGGCGGGCGAGGCCGATCTGGTGATCCTGGTCGGCTCCGAAGGCGGCTCGACCTGGGGCTTTGCCGCAACCCTCGCCACGGCGCTGATCGACGCCGGGCGGCGGGTACATCTGGCGGCGATGAACGATCTGAAACCCTATCCCAAGGCGCAGGCGCTGCTGGTGCTGGCCGCCACCTATGGCGATGGCGAGGCGCCGGGGTCGGCCAAGCAGTTCCTGACCCTGCTGCAGCGCAATACCGGCCCTACGATGCCGGTGGCGGTGCTGGGCTTTGGCGACCGGATGTTCGCGCAATACTGCGGTTATGCCGATACGGTGGCGGCGGCGTTGCAGGCCGATGGCTGGCCGCAACTGCTGGAAACCGCGCGGATCGACCGCCAGTCGGTGGTGGATTTCGCCGCCTGGGGCCGCGATCTGGGCAAGGCGCTGAACCTGCCGCTGGTGCTGGATCACCGGCTGGCGCAGCCCGATACCGTGGAACTGGAACTGATCTCGCGGCAGGATTTCGGCGAAGCGGTCAAGGCTCCGGCGGCAATCCTGAGCTTTGTCGCGGCCGGAGCGGCAAAACTGCCGCGGTTCGAGGCGGGCGATCTGGTCGGCATCCTGCCCGAAGGCTCGGACCTGCCGCGCTATTACTCGCTGGCCTCGTCGCGCCGCGACGGCATGCTGCAAATCTCGGTGCGCAAGGCGCCGGGCGGTCTGTGTTCCGGGCAATTGCACGCGCTGAAGCCGGGGGGGCGCATCCGCGCCTTCATCCGCCCCAACCCGGATTTCCGGCCGCAGCCGCACAAACCGGTGATCATGGTGGCGGCGGGTTGTGGCGTCGGGCCGATGGCGGGCTTTCTGCGCGGCGCCAAAGCGGGCCGTGGCATGGAGCTTTACTATGGCGCCCGCGATCCGGGGTCGGACTACCTGTATGAAACCGAACTGGCGGGCTGGCAGTCCGACGGGCGGCTGTCGCATCTGGTGACCGCCTTCTCGCGGGTCGAGGACAAGGCCTATGTGCAGGACCGCATCCGCGCCGATGCCGACCATCTGCGCGAACAGGTGGCGCGCGGCGCGCAGATTCTGGTTTGCGGCGGATCACCGATGGCGAAGGCTGTGGCGACCGAGGTCGATGCCGCGCTTGCACCCTTGGGGCTTTCGGTGGCAGGCTTGAAGGCCGAGGGGCGCTATCTGGAAGATGTCTATTGATCTGATCACCCTGAACGGCCCGACCATGGGCACGCGCTGGACCCTGCGGCTGGCACCACCCGCGGGGCTGGACCTGGGCGCGCTGACCGACGCCTGCGCCGCCGCCATGGCGCGGATCGAGGCGCAGATGAGCACCTGGCAGCCGGGCAGCGATCTGATGCGCTTCAACGCCGCCGCGGTGGGAGAATGGCAGGCACTGCCCGCCGATCTGTTGGTTGTGCTGGCGGCGGGTTTGCAGATCGGGCGGGACTCGGATGGGGTGTTTGATATCGGCGTGGGGGCGCTGGTGCGGGCCTGGGGCTTTGGCCCGGCGCAGGGCCGCGCCGACCCCGCGCGGATCAAGGCGCTGATCGGCCAACGGCTGGCTACGGCTTCGGCGCTGGAGTTGGACATGGCCGGTGGGCGGGCGCGCAAACTGGCGGCGGTTGATCTGGATTTATCCGGCATCGCCAAGGGCTTCGCCGCCGATGTTCTGGCAGGCGTGGCGCAGGGATTTGGGCTGACCGATGTGCTGGCCGGGCTGGATGGCGAGGTGGTGGCGCGCGGTCATCGCCCGGACGGCCGACCCTGGGCGGTGGCATTGGAAGAACCCTTGCGCGGCAGCCGCACGGTGCGCGGGGTGATCGAGTTGACCGACCGGGCTGTGGCGACCTCGGGCGATTACCGGCATTTCGTGCAGGTGGGGGCGGGGTATCTGGCGCACTCCATGAACCCACGGCTGGGGGGGCCGGCACAGAACCGGCTGGCCTCGGTTTCCGTGCTGGCGGAGAATTGCATGACGGCGGATGCCTGGGCCACGGTGCTTCTGGTGCTGGGCGAGGACGCCGGACCGGCCTTGGCCCGCGCCCGCGGCATCGAGGCGATCTTCCTTGTGCGCGACGGCGCTGTCCTTGCCGAAATCGTCACTTGAACTGACACATGACGAAGGCCGCGGCGGCTGCACCTGCCAAGGCCGGTGCGACAGCGGTTTGGCACGCGCAGCCGTCCTTGACGTTTGGCAGCAGATATTTGTCCCGGTATCACAGCGAGAAGCGCCCGCAAGGAAGCGCCGAGCTAACCCTGTGGCGTGACGGCCTTGGCTTGCTGCGCCCTTGCCAGACCCAGCTTGCGCTCGCGCCAGATGATCAGGATGCCCGCCGTCACCACCAGCGCCGCCCCGCCCAGCATGCTCCAACTGGGAACCTCGCCAAAACCCCAATAGCCGATCGCCAGCGCGAACAGGATCGAGGCATAGTCGAACGGCGCCACCACCGAGGCATCGGCCTCGCGGTAGCTGGAGGTCAGGAAAATCTGGCCAAAGCCGCCGAGGATGCCCGCCATCACCAGCAGTGCACCTTCGGTCGGCGTCGGCAGCACCCAGCCGAACGGCAGGGTGACCAGCGACAGCACCGAGCCGGTCAGCGAGAAATAAAACACGATCGTGGGCGTGCGGTCGGTCAGGATCAGCTTGCGCACGAACACCTGTGCCAGGGCTGCAAACACCGCGCCCCCCAGCACCAGCACCGCCCCCAGCGCCTCGGCCTGACCCGCAGCGCCGCCGCTTGCCACGCTCAGCCGCGGCGCCAGCACGATCAACACCCCGGCCAGCCCCAGCACCACGGCGGAGATGCGGAACGCCCGCACCTCTTCGCCCAGAAACATCGCGGCGAACACCACGGTCAGCAGCGGGGCGGCAAAGCCGATGGCGGTGACCTCGGGCAGCGGCAGGTAGCCTAAGCCGGCAAAGCCCAGCCCCATCGCCATGATCCCCATCAGCCCGCGCCAGACATGGCCGATCGGGTTCTGCGCCCGCAGGCCGGTGGACAGCTCGCGCCGCAGCAGCAGCCAGACCACGATCACCGGCAGCGCGAAGAACGAGCGGAAGAACACCGCCTCGCCCGGCGGCACATGCTGCGCCGTGGCCTTGATCAGCGCCGACATGGCGATGAACAGGACCCCCGACACAAGTTTCAGCAGGATGCCGCGCAGCGGGCGCATGGGAACCTTTGGCCAGGGGTTGGGTCAGGGGTGGGGCAGGTGGATCACCGAACCGGGCCTTGTGCAAGGGTGAACCCTCTGGACGGCGCCGCCGGGAAGGGGTCTGATGGCGCGGAAAAGGAGCCTGCCATGCATGGGAAACCGCTGTCCGATCTGATCGCGCAAGGCCGGGGCCTTGTGCCCGCCGATCTGGTGTTGCGGGGCGGCTTGGTGTTCGATCTGATCACCGGCGATCTGGTGCCGGGCGATGTGGCGATCTGCGGCGATACCATCGTGGGGGTGTTTGACGCCTATGAAGGCGTCCGGGTGATCGACTGCACCGGGCAGGTGCTGGTGCCGGGCTTCATCGACACCCATCTGCATATCGAAAGCTCTTGCGTCACGCCGTTCGAGTTTGACCGCTGCGTGACACCTTTGGGCATCACCACCGCGATCTGCGACCCGCACGAGATTGCCAATGTCGCGGGCCTGACCGGCATCCGGTATTTCCTTGAGGCCAGCGCCCATACGGTGATGGACATCAGGGTGCAGCTTTCCAGTTGTGTGCCCTCGACCCATATGGAAACCACCGGCGCGCGGCTGGAGGCGGGCGACCTGATCCCGCTGATGGATCATCCGCGCGTCATCGGGCTGGCGGAATTCATGAATTATCCCGGAGTGTTGGCGGGCGATGCAGGCTGCATGGCCAAGCTGGAGGCGTTCCGCGGCCGTCATATCGACGGCCATTCCCCGCTGTTGCGGGGGCGTGATCTGAACGGCTATATCGCGGCGGGTATCCGCACCGAACACGAGGCCACCACCTATGCCGAGGGGCTGGAAAAGCTGCGCAAGGGGATGCGGGTGCTGATCCGCGAAGGCTCGGTTTCGAAAGACCTGCACGCGCTGGCGCCGCTGCTGACCGAGCGTTTCGCGCCGTATCTGGCGTTCTGCACCGATGACCGCAACCCGCTGGACATTGCCGAGCATGGCCATATCGACCACATGATCCGCACCGCGATTGCGCTGGGGGCGGAACCGCTGGCGGTCTATCGTGCGGCCTCGCTTTCGGCGGCGGAAGCCTTCGGGCTGAAGGATCGCGGGCTGATCGCGCCGGGCAAACGCGCCGATATCGTGGTGATCGACACTCTGGCCGGCTGCCACGCCGCCCGTGTCTTTGCCGGCGGTGTCGAAGCAAATGCCGCCGCGTTTGCCGCCCGCCAGACCATTCCGCCGGTGGCCCGCCATTCGGTGAAAACCGCCCGCATCGCGCCGCAGCACTTCCGCACCCCTGGCAACCGCACCGAAACCCCGGTGATCGGCATCCAGCCTGGCAAGATCATCACCCGGCATCTGACCTACGACATCGCGCCGCAGGACGGCGACAAGCGCCCCGACACCGCCCGCGATCTGGTGAAGATAGCGGTGATCGAGCGGCATGGGGTGAACGGCAACCGCGCCACCGGTTTCGTGCAGGGCTTCGGGCTGCAGCGCGGTGCCATCGGCACCACGGTCTGCCACGACCATCACAACATCGCGGTGGTCGGGGCCGACTATGCCGATATGGCGCTGGCGGCCAACCGGCTGGCGGAGATCGAGGGCGGTTTCGTGGTCACTTGCGGCGGTGAGGTGCTGGCGGAACTGGCGCTGCCGCTGGCGGGGCTGATGAGCCTTGAGCCGTTCGAGGTGGTGCGCGATGCGCTGATGGCCCTGCGCGCCGCCGCCCGATCCCTGGGCGTGGTGCTGGAGGAGCCGTTCCTGCAACTCGCCTTCCTGTGCCTGCCGGTGATCCCGCATCTGAAGATCACGGATTTTGGTATGGTCGATGTGGACCGCTTCGAGGTGCTGCCGTAACGGTCAGTAGCCGAGAGCCTCGTAATCCGGGGCATAGAGCGTCTCGATCTTGCGGCGCTGTTCGGGCGTGATGTCGGCGCGGGCACTGGCGGTGCTGTTGAAGCGCCGGGCCAGCAAGGCGTCCAGCGGAAAATCCGCGGCACCGGCTTGGGCAAACACATGCCGCAAGTCGGCCTCGTAATTCTCGACCCGGCCGATGTGGTCATAGGTGATGTCGCGGAAGGCGATGTTGTCGGTCTGCAACCGCCAGTGGGTATCGGTGTTCAGCCGGTCCAGTTCGAAGCTATGGGCGATATAGTCCAGAAACACGTCGAAATTCCGCGCCTCGCCCTGCGCCGGATCGAAACCATGCGCCCGCATCGGGCCCATGTGCTTGTGGCGGGCGATGTTGGTCTGATCGACAAAGAAGTTGCGGAAGGCCGAGCGCACCCGCGCCTCGGGGTGGCGCACGAAGGTAAAGAAATACGGCACATGCGCTTCGAAATACGGCTTGATCTCCATCCAGCGGTAGCGGGCGGGCAGGATACCGCGATCGGCGCGGTGGACGTTGCCTTTGTGCGGCTCGCCATGGTTGGCATAGGCATAAAGGATCTGCGTGGTCTGGGTGCAGGCGCATTTCTGGTTGCGCAGGAACAACAGCCGGTGGTCCTGCGTCATGATCAGGTTGCGCAGCGTCCCGCGCAGGTGCGGCGGCTGTTTCTCCAGTTCCAGCAGCACCTTGTAGCGCGGAAAGAACGGCGCCAGCAGCCGGTTCAGCACGGTGTTCTGGCTGGTGGGTAACAGGAAAACGGGCTTGTCCACGCGGCGGGCCTTGCTTGAAGAAGGGTGGTCGAACGAATTTCCACAGCGGCGCACCGCAGTGCCCAACGGCCCCGAGCCAAACCGGCCCTGGCAGACAGGAACAATCTTCCTTCTAACGCGCGTTGGGCCGATCTTCCATACTCTATTGCGGCAGACTCCCGAACGTCGGTGCCGTCGCGCTTCGCGCCCTGAGTCCGCCGCGCCACAGGTCCTCCCCCATATCCGGTGTGCAGAACTTTCTTCTGTGCAGCCTTTCGGGGCCTTCCTATAGTCCTTGTGATAATACCGGGGGCAAACCCCCGGACCTGAGGCAGGACCAGAAAACAAGAAGGGGGGAAGCCATGCGCTGCCCATTTTGCGGCAATATTGATACCCAGGTGAAGGACAGCCGCCCGGCCGAGGATCACGTCTCGATCCGTCGCCGCCGGTTCTGCCCGGCCTGTGGCGGGCGCTTCACCACCTACGAGCGGGTGCAGTTGCGTGACCTCGTGGTGATCAAATCCTCGGGCAAACGCGAGGATTTCGACCGCTCGAAGCTGGAGCGCGCCATCCGCATCGCCATGCAGAAACGCCCGATTGATCCCGAACGCATCGACCAGATGATCTCGGGCATCGTGCGGCGGCTGGAATCCTTGGGCGAGACCGACATCCCCTCGCGCACCATCGGGGATATCGTGATGGAAAGCCTCGCACGGATCGACACCGTGGCCTATGTGCGGTTTGCCAGCGTTTACAAGAACTTCCAGGCAGCGGACGATTTCGACAAATTCGTTTCCGAGCTGCGCCCCGCGGGTGCGCCGGAAGAGTGAGCGATAGCGCCCACATGGCCCATGCCCTTGCGCTTGCCGCGCGGGGGCTTGGGCGCGCCTGGCCCAACCCGGCGGTGGGCTGTGTGATTGTCGCCGGGGGCAGGGTGGTCGGGCGCGGCCATACCCAGCCCGGCGGGCGGCCACATGCCGAGGTGATGGCGCTGCATCAGGCGGGTGCCTTGGCCCGCGGTGCCACCGCCTATGTGACGCTGGAACCCTGCGCCCATCACGGCCACACCCCGCCCTGCGCCGAAGCCCTGATCGCCGCCGGGGTGGCGCGGGTGGTCACAGCGCTGACCGACCCCGACCCGCGGGTGTCCGGCAAGGGCCACGCGCTGCTGCGCGCCGCCGGGATTGCTGTTACCGAAGGGGTTCTGCCAGCCGAGGCGACGGCGGCCAATGCGGGATTTCTGAAGCGCGTCACGCAAGGCCTGCCCTTCGTCACCCTGAAACTTGCCACCAGCCTTGATGGCCGCATCGCCACCGAAACCGGCGAGTCGCGCTGGATCACCGGTGCCTTGTCGCGCCGCGCCGGGCACGCGCTGCGGCTTTCCCATGACGCGGTGATGGTCGGCGCTGGCACGGCATTGGCCGACAACCCCGACCTGACCGCCCGTGGCCTTGGCGCCAACCATCAGCCGGTGCGCATCGTCATCGACAGCCGGTTGCGCCATTCGCCGCAAAGCCGCCTGGGCCAGACCACCCGGACAGCGCCGGTCTGGCTGTGCCACACCGAAGCCGCCCCGGTGGATGCCCGCCAGGCCTGGGAAGCCACCGGTGCCCGGCTGATCTTCTGCCCGGCCACACCCGAAGGCCACGTCGCCCTGCCCGAAGCCCTGCGCAATCTGGCCGATCTCGGCCTGACCCGCATCCTGTGCGAAGGTGGGGCGCAACTGGCCGCCAGCCTGATCCGCGACCGGCTGGCGGATGAGCTGGCGCTGTTCGGCGCGGGCAGCCTGCTGGGTGCCGAGGGCCTTGCCGCCATCGGCCCGCTGGCGCTGCGCCACCTGACCGACGCGCCGCGCCTGCACCTGCTGGAAACCCATCCGATCGGCGAAGACAGCCTCAGCCGCTGGCGCTTTTCCTGAACCGCACGGGTTTCATCTGTTCCCAAATATCCCCGCCGGAGGCCCGGCAGTGGTCACCAGTGCCCGGTGTTGCCCATCGAGAGCCACGGCTCGGCCGGTGCCAGCGCCGCACCGATCTGCAACAGTTCCACCGAGATGTTGTCGGGGCTGCGCACAAAGGCCATGCGGCCATCGCGCGGCGGGCGGTTGATCACCACGCCGTTGGCCGCCAGATGCGCGCACATCGCGTAGATGTCGCCCACCCCATAAGCCAGATGCCCAAAATGCCGCGAATCCGACGGCAGGCCGGCATCGCCATCCCAGTTGAAGGTCAGTTCCACCGGACATTCCGGCTGGCCGGGCGGTGACAGAAACACCAGCGTGAACCGCCCGCCCTCGTTGTCGATCCGCCGGGTCTCTTCCAGCCCCAGCAGCTTGTAGAAGGCGATGGATTTCTCCAGGTCCAGCACCCGGACCATGGTGTGAAGATATCTGACTTGCATGGCTTTCTCCCTTTGCCCGCTATCCTAGCACGCAATCGCGCCAAGGCGAGGGGGGCTATGGCGAGGGGCTCAGAACGTCGATTTCAGCCCGAAGGCCACGCCGATGTCCTGCTGCTCGAACCGGCTGACATTCGACCAGTTGTGCCCGGCGGAAAAGGTGATGCTGGGGGCAAAGCCCATCACCGCCGCCTGCGGCAGCACCATCTCGACCGTGGCGGTCAGGCGGTTGTCCTGCCGTGGGCCATCGCCAAACAGACTGCCGGTGAAGGTTTGCGGATAGTGCCGTGCCGCGGCGGCCAGCCCCAGCGTCACCTCGGCCGGGCCGACCGGCTGGCCCAGGGCATAGCTGACGGCCGCGTTGATGCTGCGGTATTCGGCCCGGCGCGAGGTGCTGTCGGTGCCGCTGACCCCCAGCACCAGCGCCAGCGTGCCGCCCCCCGCCAGCCGCCGCACCACTTGCCCCTGCAGGCTGGCCAGCAGCGTCCGGCTGTCGTCGCGCTCGCTGTAGCCCTGTTCCAGCGCACCGCTCACCTGCGCCTGCGCCGCCGCCCCCAGCGCAAAGCTGCGCGCCAGATCAAGCCGGCCATAGCGGCTCATCGGGCTGCCGCCATACCAGGTCTTGCCCGCCGTCAGCCCGTAATTCCACTGGCCATTGCCCGCAGCCTGCCGCTGCTGGCGCAGCGATACCTCCAGCGCCCCAAAGGCGAAATCGCTGCCCTTGGTGCCGGTGGCTTCGGTCAGCCGCCGCGCCGCGTCGCTTAACGCATAGGTCGCGCCAAAGGCCCGCAAGCCCAGGCTGGTCAGGTGCTGCGGCCCTGAAGCAATCCGGTAACTGGTCGAGACGTCCAGCGTCGCCTCCAGCCCCGACAGCGCCAGCGCATCGGGCGACAACAGCGCGCCGGTGGGCTGGCCGTCGATGGTCAGCCGCTGGTCCTGACTGCCGCCGTTGATGTTGGACGACGGCGCCAGGGCAAAGCTGAAGCGGTTCGCCCAGCGGTTCTGCGCCGTGATGTTGCGATACCCCGCCACGGCCTCGGCCTGTTCTTCGGGCGAGCTGGCGGCATCAGAGGCCCGGCGCAGCCAGAACCCGGCCCGCGTCAACTGCCCCGCCTCATAGGCGCTTTTGGCCGCCAGCCGGGCTGCGGCAAAACGCAGGCGCGGGTTGCCCTTGGCCAGCGCAAAGGCCCGCACCGCCGCCGTGCGCGCCTGATCGGGGTGCTGCAGCGCCACCTCGGCCCAGCCCAGCAGCATCAGTGCGTCAATATCGCCCGGATCGCGCTGCAACAGCCCGCGCGCCAGAGCCGCCGTCAGCCCGGGCTTGCCGTCTTGCAGCGATTGCACCGCAAGTGCCCGACTGTCGGCAATGCTCAGCGTCAGGGTTTCCGCCGCATCCGCCGCCCGCACCGCCCCCACACCCAGATCCGCCGCCAGCACCGGCACCAGCGCCAGAACCAGCGCCGCACCGCGCAGGGACGGGATCAATTGGCGCACGGAACTCCTGTCGGGTTCGGATTGGGCGGCGAGAAGGTATCGACGCAGGAAATCGCGAAGGCCCCCTGTTCCACCAGCGCCGCAATGTCGGGGTCGGGCTGGAACACCAGCACGGCGGCGACGTCATTGGCATTGCGGCCACCGAAGATGCCGCCATATTCCCCGACATCATTCAGCGACGAGCTGGAGAACTGCTGCACGGTTCCGGCAAAGGTGCCGTCTTCAGCGATATCGGTGATCTGCAAGAAGACGTCGCGCAGCGGGGTCGCGGTATCGACGATGCTGCGGTTGATGACGCCGCCGTTCAGCCGGTCGTTGGTGAAATCGGCGTTGACCTGCACGGTGCCCTGGGTGCGCAGTGGTGCCACGGCGTCCAACGGACCGCTGGCCCCGAGCCCGGTGTTCAACACCCCGGCATAGGTGCCGGTATAGGTGGCCAGGCCACTGGTCGGCCGGGTATAGGCGCCATCGCGGGCATAGATGCCGCCAACCACGGTATTGGCGAACTGGCCGCCATCTCCGACAGCACCGGCAATCACGTTGCCGCTTTTGCGGAACAGGCCGATGAAGGACCGGTGCGTGCTGGCTTCCTGAAAGGTGTAGGCCTGATAGCCGGGCACATCCAGCGCCCGGGCCGCGGCATCGCGGGTGAAGGTGCCGGAAATCGGCGAGGCATCCAGCTGATCCATGTTGACGGTCAGCGTTTCGGCCGCCGCATTGTAGGTGGCTGCGGTCACGTCACGCCGCAACGCTTCGGGAATCTCTGCCGTCGATCCACCACCACCGCCGCCGCCGCCACCACCGCCGTCCGGCCCGCCATTGTTCAGCGGGTTGCCGCTGCAGGCGGCCAAGGCAAACAGCAACGCCATCGGCGCAAGATCACGAAATTCCATGGATATACTGCCCGCTCGTTTGTTGGTTTTGCCTAAAATCCTGCCCAATCCGGGCGTGCAAGTCAATCCGGCCCGCCGCAGCCGCCGGTTTTGATGCAAAAAGGTCGCGCGGGTGTATTCCGCTTTGCGCCATCCTGCCGCATCTCGTATGCTGCGGCAAAACCACCCATAGATGTAGAGGCCCCGATGCCGCTTTCCCCCGACCAGCTTGCCGAGATCGAAGCCGCCCGCGCCAACCCGCTGCCCACCCTGCGCGCCACCTCGCCGGGCATGGAGGCGCATCTTTACCGGGCGCATCAGGTGCTGGACCACGGCTTCATCCGCGTGGTCGACTACATGGGCGACGACGCCGCCATCGTGCAGGCCGCCCGGGTGTCCTATGGCGCCGGCACCAAGCATGTGCAGAACGACGAGGGGCTGATCCGCTATCTGATGCGGCACTGGCACTCCACCCCGTTCGAGATGTGCGAGATCAAGCTGCACGTCAAACTGCCGGTCTTCGTCGCCCGCCAGTGGATCCGCCACCGCACCGCCAACGTCAACGAATACTCGGCCCGCTATTCGATCCTCGACCGCGAGTTCTACATTCCCGCCCCCGAACATCTGGCGGCGCAATCGGTGGTCAACAACCAGGGCCGCGGCGAAGTGTTGACCGGGGCCGAATCCGCCCGGGTGCTGGAGATGCTGAAATCCGACGCCAACCGCGCCTATGACCATTACGAGGCGATGCTGAGCCAGAATGGCCAATTGGGTCTGGCCCGCGAACTGGCCCGGATGAACCTGCCCGCCAATATCTATACCCAATGGTATTGGAAGGTCGATCTGCACAACCTGTTCCACTTCCTGCGCCTGCGCGCCGACGAGCACGCCCAATACGAAATCCGCGTCTATGCCCAGGCGATTGCCGATTGCGTGCGCGACTGGGTGCCCTTGGCCTATGCCGCGTTCGAGGATTACCGGATGGGGGGGGTGACACTGTCGGGCAAGGCGATTGCGGTGTTGAAGAGAAGGCTTGCGGGTGAGGTTGTGGGGCAGGTTGATTCAGGTATGAGCAAGGGGGAATGGCGGGAGTTTTTGGAGGTTTGGGGGTGACGTCAAAATCGCGGTCCTTCGAGTTATTAGTTGGACGTATATTGTCGCTTTCTCGGGACAGCGTAGCAAACGTCATTTGTGACGATCGAGTTATCGACCCAGATGGTGAAGGAAGAACTCGTCAAGTTGACATTACATATAAACGGAATGAAGCTTTAGTTCACGTCGAGTGCCGGGATCACAAGTCTCCACAGGATGTGCAGTGGATTGAAGAACTTATTGGCCGAAGAGCTAGCTTAAACCCGGATATAATGATCGGGGTATCATCAAGCGGATTTACCCATTTAGCTTTGAAGAAGGCGGAATCACACGGCATAATCCTGCGATCAGTCCTATCTGTCACAGACGATGAAATCTTAAGTTGGGGTTGCGAGGTTATAATCACAGTCCTTTTTATTCGTTTTGATTGCTTAAATTTAGTTTTGTCATCTAGATCGAAGCTCTTGGGTGTTGACTTCTCTCATTTTTGGTTGGAAATTGTGGGTCGGCGACAACTTGGAGATTGGCTTTCAAACATCGCTCTTCAATTCAAAGATCTAGGTAGAGGCGAGACACTACCATTCATCGCAAAGGTAAGCACGCCTACACATTATCTGCTGAATCCAATCCTCTCGAAAATTTCAGAAATCGAAATTCATAGCTTTGTAACCGGTGTCAGGCAGGATTTTCGAATGTCTTCTGCTTTGGTGTCGAGTGAAGAGATTGGTTCTTCTGCAGAAGACACTGTTGTATTTGGTTTTGGTAGAAGCGGCACCGAGTTGCATCTTTCAACTGGTACTTTTAGATGGGCGCTCGATTTCTCAAAGATACTATACCCGAAGGATTGTTTTTTTTCGGGTGAGGTTCAAATAGATTTCGGAGAACCCCGCCCAATGGATGGGGTGTTTATAATGGGAATGGACGCCACAAAAGCGCCAGAAATGACGATACCCATCGTGCGCCAGCAAGCGTATGGCGCGTTCCAAACCTCCTAACCACGCCGTCAGATTTGCCCAAAGCAAATCTGACCGCGCCCGACCCGCCCCCCGGGGGCGGGCGCGATTTATCGCCCCCACCCCCGCGTGCCGGTCGCGGTCAGATTTGCACCCCGGCGTCGTGCCAAGCCCACCCCCGGCCCTCGCAAGCGTGCTCGGGCGTTCGGTGGGAAAATGGTCCACTGGACCATTTTCTGATCCACCTCACCCCAATCGGCGGTTGATCGCTTGTGCGCCTCCTCCCACCCCCGCCCCGCCGATTTCCCCGAAGACAACCCGAAAAACCCGTGCAATTATCACCTTGCGGCATTGGCCGCGCCCATTTTCCGACCCGCGTTTTTCCACAGCCCCTTGTGCCATCCGCAACCCTCCGTTGCACATTTCCAGTGAGCCCTTCCATGCCCGACGCGATTTTGCTTTTCATCATCACCCTCTCCACCATCGCCGGCGATTTCTGCATCAAGCTGGCCTCGGCCAAGCCCGACGGCTTGCGCACCGCCTGGTTCGTGGTCGGCGCGCTGCTGTATGGCCTGCCGGCCTTCGGCTGGTTCCAGCTGATGCGCAACCACTCGCTGGCGTCGGTGGCGGTGTTCTACTCGGGGGCGACGCTGGTGCTGATGGCCGCCCTAGGCACGCTGGTGTTCCGCGAAAGCTTTGGCCTGCGCGAGGGGCTGGGCGTGGCGCTGGCGCTGGCGGCGGTGGTGGTGATGCGCGGCGATGCCTAGCTCTGGTCTTTGCCGCCGCGCACCCTAAGTCCTTGGCAAAAGGAGATCCACATGCCCCTCGCCATCCTCTACATTTCCACCACCATCGTTTTCCTCGTCCTCGACGGCATCATGCTGGCGCTGGTGATGAAGCCGCTGTTCACCCGCCATATCGGCCCGCTGATGGCCGACCCGATGCGGGCCGCCCCCGCCGCCGCCTTCTATGCCGCCTATGTCGCCGGGCTGCTGTATCTGGTGTCCTGGCCCGCGGTGAAGACCGGCGCGCCGGTGCTGATCCCGGCGCTGGTGCTCGGGTTGATGGCCTATGGCACCTACGAGTTCACCTCGCTGGCGATCATGAAGGACTGGCACCCGATGATGACCGCGGTGGACACCACCTGGGGCGGCGTGCTGACCGCGTTTTCCGCCTGGGCCGGGGTGGCGATCACCCGCTGGTTTTCCGGCTGAGGCGGGCTAGAGCCGCCCCCACAGGTCATAATCCCCGGCTTCTTCCACGGTGACCTCGACGATATCCCCGGGCGTAAGCCCTTCAAAACCCTCGTCGATGAACAGGTTGCCGTCGATTTCGGGCGCATCGGCCATGGTGCGGCAGGTGGCGCCCTCGGCGTCCACCGCATCGACGATGACCGGCAGCACCCGTCCGACCTTGGCCGCCAGCTTGGCCTCGGAGATCGCCTGGGCCTTCAGCATGAACCGCTCCCACCGCTCCTGCTTGACCTCGGGCGCCACATGGTCGGGCAGGGCGTTGGCCCGCGCGCCCTTGACGTTTTCGAATTGGAAGCAGCCGACGCGATCCAGTTGCGCTTCGTCCATCCAGTCCAGCAGCACCTGAAACTCCGCATCGGTCTCGCCGGGGTAGCCGACGATGAAGGTGGAGCGCAGGGTGATGTCGGGGCAGAGGCTGCGCCAGGCGGCGATTTCGTCCAGGGTTTTCGCCGCCGCAGCGGGGCGGGCCATGCGCTTCAGCACGCCGGGGTCGGCATGCTGGAACGGGATGTCGAGGTAGGGCAGCACGAGGCCCTCGGCCATCAGCGGAATCAGGTCGCGCACATGCGGGTACGGATAGACGTAATGCAGCCGCACCCAGGCGCCGAGTGACCCAAGATCGCGCGCCAGATCGGTGATATGGGCGCGGTGCCCCTTGTCGGTCGCGTGTTTCAGGTCCAGCCCGTAGGCCGAGGTGTCCTGGCTGATCACCAGAAGTTCCCGCACCCCGGCAGCCACCAGCCGTTCCGCCTCGCGCACAATGGCATGGGCGGGGCGGCTGACCAGACGCCCACGCATGTCGGGGATGATGCAGAACTTGCAGGCGTGGTTGCAGCCTTCGGAGATTTTCAGATAGCTGTAATGCCGTGGTGTCAGGCTGACGGCACTGGCGGGCAGCAGGTCGATGAACGGGTCGGGACGCGGCGGCACGGCGCCATGCACGGCATCCAGCACCGCCTCGTATTGCTGCGGACCGGTAACCGCCAGCACCTTGGGGTGCGCGCCGGTGATGTAGCCCGCATCCGCCCCCAGACAGCCGGTCACGATCACCCGGCCGTTCTGCGCCAAGGCCTCGCCGATCGCCTCCAGGCTTTCGGCCTTGGCACTGTCGAGAAAGCCGCAGGTGTTGACGATCACCGCGTCGGCGCCCTGATAGTCGGCGCTGATCGCATAGCCCTCGGCCCGCAGCCGGGTCAGGATACGCTCGCTATCGACCAGCGCCTTGGGGCAGCCGAGGCTGACCATGCCGATGGTCGGCTGGCCTTCCCGGCGGGTTTCGGGAACGCTGGCATGCGCCAGATCGGGGCGGAGGTTGGGCGGGTTTTGTGACATTCGGGCTTTATACCGGGTGGCGCGGCTGGAGGAAAGGGCAGAGCCTCCGGCGGGGGTGAGGGCCGTCTCGGAAACGCTCCGGTGGAGCGTTTCAGGCCCGAACGCGCGGAGCGCCGGGCAAAGGTGAATGGGGTAGAGGCGTTGCGGCTTTGGCGGGGTGCGGTTAACGTGGATTTTACCACGGCCCGGCGAAGGTCGGGGACCCGGCGAAGGTCGGGTTGCGGGCAGGCGCGGGGGCAGCAGCGGGGCAGCATGGCGAACCATCTTTACTATGGCGACAACCTGAAGGTGCTGCGGGAAAGCATCCGCGATGCCTCGGTGGACCTGATCTACCTTGACCCGCCGTTCAATTCGAACGCCAGCTACAACGTGCTGTTCAAGGGGCCGCAGGGGGCGGACTCGGCGGCGCAGATCGAGGCGTTTGACGATACCTGGCACTGGAACGACAGCGCCGAGGAGGCGTTCGGCGATGTGATGCGCGGCGGCAATGTGGCGGCCAGCACCATGCTGCGGGCGATGCGGTCGTTTCTGGGCGACAACGACATGATGGCTTACCTTGCCATGATGGCGGTGCGGCTGGTCGAGTTGCACCGGGTGCTGAAGCCGACCGGCAGCCTGTATCTGCACTGTGACCCAACCGCGAGCCATTACCTGAAGGTGTTGCTGGATGCGGTGTTTGGGAACGAGAACTATCGCAACGAGATCATTTGGCGGCGAACCAACGCCCACAATGTGAAATCAAACGTTTTTCCGCGTGTTCATGACACTATCCTGTTTTATTCCAAGTCGGATAAAAGCACTTGGGCAAAGCAGTTCATTGGCTACTCGCCCGAGCAATTGAAACGCTACAGCGTTGATGAGGATGGGCGGCTTTTCACCGGGCAGGACCTGACGATGATCGGGGGTTCTGCCGAACGAAAGAAAGAATGGCGTGGGACAATTCCCTCGTCTGGCCGCGCTTGGGGTGCATCTCTGGAGCAACGCGAAGAGTGGTGGGCTGCGGGCTTGATCCTGACTAAGAAGGATGGGACGCCAAGACTTGATGGCAGGAAAGTCTTTCTCGACGAGAAACCTGGAAAACAGGCTGATTCTCTGTGGACCGATATCCTGCGAGTTGGCAACACCGCTGACGAACGTCTCGGCTACCCCACCCAGAAACCGGTGGCGCTGCTGGAGCGGATCCTCAACGCCTCCTCCAACCCCGGTGATGTGGTGCTCGACCCGTTCTGCGGCTGTGGCACCACGGTGCATGCGGCGCAGAAGCTGGGGCGCCAATGGATCGGCATCGACGTGACGCATCTGGCGGTGGGGCTGATCGAAAAGCGGCTGCGCGATGCGTTCGAGGGCGTGCAGTTCACCACCCATGGCGTGCCGCAAGACCTTGCCGGGGCGCGCGACATGGCGGCGCGGGGGCGCGAGGACAAGAATTATTACTTCGAATTCGAGAAATGGGCGCTGTCGCTGATTGCCGCGCAGCCGGGCAACCTGTCGAAAAAGGGCGCCGACAAGGGCATCGACGGCAACCTCTACTTTGGCGCCAAGCACGAGGGGCGGGCCATCGTCTCGGTCAAGGCGGGCGACAATGTGGGGGTGGCGATGATCAACCAGCTTCACGGCGTGCTGGAGCGCGAAAAGGCGCAGATCGGCATCTTCCTGACGCTGACAGAGCCGACGCGGCCCATGATCAAGGATGCGGCGGCGGCGGGGCAGTTCGAACTGCCGGGTTTCGCGCCGGTGCCGCGGTTGCAGATCGTCACCATCGAACAGGCGATGGAGTTGCGCGACCGGGCGGTGAAGCTGCCGGCGCGGCGCGACGATGGCTTCAAGCGGGCGGCGCGCGAGGTGGACGGGGCGGCGCAGGGGGCGCTGGACCTTTAGCGGACGCGCCTTGCCGCCGACAAAAGCCAACTGTAGCAGCAGTTTGGGGGACGGCAACAGCTTGGGGGCAGGGTCGCCCGTGCCCCCAGTGCGTCACTTCACGGTCAGAACCGACCACATGCCGGCATTCCAGTGGCCGGGCAGGTTGCAATAGACCACATACTGGCCCGGTGTCAGGTCAACCGTCAGGGTGCCTTTCGCGCCGGGTTCGATCTCGGCCACTTCGCCCAGCGAGCCGCCCGTCGCCTCGTCCACCCGCCCGGTCGCGGGGTCAAGCGGCAAGGTGCCACTGGCCGGAACCGGCGAGATCAGCATTTCGTGGAACATGTTTTCCGACATGTTGGTGACGGCCAGTGTCACCTTGCCAGCGGGCACGGTGTCGGTGGAAAGCGCCACGCCGAACTTGGCGGTGGAATGGTCGCCAGTGCCACCCAGCGCCAGATCGGTCGCCAGGTTTTCCATCTGGTCGGCATCCCAGAGGAAAGCCTGAACGGTGGTGTCGGCCAGCACCGGGGCCGCCAGTGCGGCCATCAGGGCGCCGGGCAGCAAGACGTATTTGAACACTCGTTTCACGATTGTCATACCTTCCTTTGTGCGTCTGTTGTGCGTCTGAAAAGTGCCCGTTTCAAAATCGGGCTTTTGGGGGCTGTGCCTAATTGCACGCCTTCAAGTGTAACTTAGAGCCGAAGCCGGTCAAGTCCGGGTGAAAAAAATAATGTCAAGTCAAAAAAGCACGTTTAAGTTGTATTTTGGGCCGGATCGGCGGGTTTCTGCGCAGCGGCATGAGGGGCCGCCAAAAGGGACAAATGCCGAAAGCTGTGTTGGCCTTGTGAAGTGTGCTGATCCGTGGCCCGGCGGCGCGCGCCCCGTGACCTGGAAAACGAGGCCAAGCGTCTGTGATCTCGGCGATTTGATGCCAAGGGTGGTGGTGGCGCTTGTGGCGATTTCGGGGGCGGATTAGGCTGGACGCATCAGGCGCCCCGGAGGGAATTTCATGCGGTGGATCGTGCGGCTGGTTGCGGCCTTGGCGGTGCTGGTGGTGCTGGCGGCGGGGTTGCTGCTGCTGTTGCCCGCCGACAAGGTGGCGCTGCTGGCGGCGCGCGAGTTTGGCCGGGCAACGGGGCGGGTTTTGGCGTTCGAGGGCGGCGTTACCCCGTCGATCTGGCCGGTGCTGGGGGTGGAAACCGGCCCGGTCAGCATCTCCAACGCCGAATGGTCGGACGCCGGGCCGATGCTGCGGGCCGAGGCTTTGGCGATCCGTCTGGACATGGGCGCGCTGCTGGGCGGCGAGGTGCGGATCACCGGCATCAGTGCCGTAGGCCCGGTGCTGCTGCTGGAGCGCGACAAGGACGGTCGCGGCAACTGGCAGTTCGGCGGCAAGGGCGGCGGGGCGGGTGCGGCCTCTGGTGCGCCGTTCACGCTGGACCTTGGCACGGTGACGGGGGGGGCGGTGCACTACACCGACCGCAGCACCGGTCGCAGTCTGAACCTGACCGGGATCGAGGCCGAGGCGGCCTTTCCCAGCTTTACCGGCCCGCTGGACCTGACCCTGAAGGCGGCGATGAACGGCCAGCCGCTGGACGTGACCGCGCAGATCGAAAGCTTTGGTCCGTTCATGGCCGGGCAACTGGTGCCGATGACGCTGAACGCCACCTCCGGCGTGGCCAGGGCCAGCTTCAAGGGCCAGATGGCGGCAAGCCCGCTGGTGGCCGAGGGCACGCTGCAGGCCGATCTGGCCGATCTGGCGGCGGTGTCGGCGCTGGCCGGGGCGGGGCGGCCCAACCTGCCAGAGGGTCTGGGCGCGCGCAATGCCGCCGTTTCGGGGGCGCTGACGCTGACCGCCGAGGGCAGTCTGCATCTGCGCGCGGGCACTGTCACGCTGGATGGCAATGTGCTGCAAGGCGATGCTGACCTCACCACCGACGGCCCGCGCCCGAAGCTGTCGGCGCAGGTCAGCACCGGCGCGCTGAACCTTGCGGCGCTGGCGGGGGCGCCGGGGGGCGGGGCGGCGGCAACCGGCTGGTCGCGCAGCCCGATTGATGTCTCGGGTCTTGCCGCGCTGGATGCCAAGGTGGCGCTGGCTGCCGATGCGATCACGCTTGGCACGGTGGATCTGGGCCGTTCGCGGCTGCTGCTGACGCTGGACCGGGCGCGGGCGGTGTTCGACATCCGCGAGATCGCGGCCTATGGCGGCAGCATTGCCGGGCAGTTCGTGGTCAATGGTCGCGGCGGGCTGTCGGTCGGTGGCGATCTGACCGCCAAGGGGCTGATGCTGCAACCCTTGCTGGCCGATCTGGCGGGGTCGGACCGGCTGATTGCCAATGCCGATCTTGGCCTGAAATTCCTTGGCGTCGGCAACAGCCTTGATGGCATTGCCCACAGCCTGTCCGGCAATGGCAGTCTGACGTTCGGCAAGGGCGAGTTGCGCGGCCTTGATCTGGCGGGGATGCTGCGCAATCTGGACCCCAACTTCGTGGGCGAGGGGGCCAGGACCATCTTCGACGGCGTGACCGCCAGCTACACGCTGAAGGATGGCGTGCTTTCCAACGACGACCTGGCGTTGACCGCCCCGCTGGTGGCCGCCAATGGCAAAGGCCGCGTTGATATCGGCAACCGGACGCTCGACTACCGGATCGAGCCCACCGTGCTGGCCCGTCCCGATGGCAGCGCC
The DNA here is from genome assembly GCF_000176015.1 of Rhodobacter ferrooxidans. GTDB lineage: Bacteria > Pseudomonadota > Alphaproteobacteria > Rhodobacterales > Rhodobacteraceae > Pseudorhodobacter_B > Pseudorhodobacter_B ferrooxidans. The sequence goes on from NZ_ACYY01000006.1 coordinate 143,034, forward strand.
GGGGTCAACGTGCCGCTGGCGATCACCGGCCCCTGGGCCAAACCGGTGTTCAAGCTGGACCTTGAAGCCCTGACCCGTCAACGCCTGGCCGACGAAAAGGCCAAGCTGGAAGCCCGGCTGGAAGAAGAGCGCCTGAAAGCCGAAGCCGCCGCCAAGGCCGCGCTGTCTGACCGGCTGGGCATTGACCAGCTTCCCGGCGAAAGCCTGGAAGACGCCGCCCGCCGCCGCGCGCAACAGGCGTTGGAATCCGAAGCCGCTCGCGCGCTGGACGGGCTGATTGGGAACGGCGCGGGGAACTGACTCCGGTTTCTTCATGGCCCGGCGCTTGGCGCGTTCGGCCCGAAACGCGCCCCCTTGGGCGTTTCCGACACGGCGTTTCCGACACGGCGCTCACTGCCGCCGGATAGGCCGGTCATCAATCTTTACCGCCGTCAACGCCTTGATAGAAACAAATTGTTTCCACGCTACTGCCATCAGAATGACACAATGCCCGATTGACGGCTTGGCAAATAAACCAAATCATTCCATTGCGTTTTAAACGATTCCTGATCCGGTCCGGCAAAATCAGGACCAATGGCCAATTCAACGACCATTCAACCCCGGGAAGAGTTCAGGCGTCGAGCATACCATTCACCGCATAGTTTAAGAGGTAATCATGGCGACGCTACCCCAATATGGAACCGACAAAGCCGACACCTTCACCGGCTCGGATATTGCCGATACTTTCTACGGCGGCCAAGGCGCCGATGTCATGTATGGCGGCAATGGCAGCGACCGGCTTTACGGCGGTAGCGGCGGGGATGTTCTGGTCGGCGGCAATGGGCATGACCTGCTGACCGGCGGGTCCGGTAACGACACCTTCGTTTACAACACCGCGGCCGAGGCCGGGCGGCCCGGCAGCAGCGATGTCATCACCGATTTCAAATCCGGTGACGACCATATCGACTTGGCAGCCTTCATGGCCGGCGGCCAGTTCATTGGGGCTGCGGCCTTCACCGCAAGTGGTGGTCGCGAGGTCAGCTATGACCAGAGCACCGGCGTGCTGACGGGCGACGTGAACGGCGACGGCACGGCAGATTTTGCCATCGAGCTGGCCAACCATGCGGCGCTGACCGCCGCGGATTTCATCTTCTGAACCGGCAAAAGGCTTGGCGGGCTTGCCCGTCCGGCCCCCACCCCCACCAAAGGCACAGCCCAGCCATGCGCCCCGGCGTCGGCAACAAAAAAGGGCGCAGCCCAGCCACGCCCCTTTGCGAAATCAAGGCAGCGTTTCAGCGCCGCCGATCGCGCCGCGCGCTCATCGGCTGGAACGCCACGCCGACATGCGCCTCGCAATAAGGCTTGCCCGGCAGACTGGGCAGGCCGCAGAACCAGAAATCGTCGGTGGCAGGGTCGCCGATCGGCCATTTGCAGGTGCGCTCGGTCAGTTCCATCAGCGTCAGCTTCTTGGCGCGCTTTTCCACCTCGCGCACCGAAGCCAGCGCCTCGGGGCTGATCTCGTTGGCCGAGGGTTGCGGTGGCAGCGGTTGTCCCGCCGGGATGATCGCCTTGCGCAGCGGAATCGGCGTGATGCTGGCGCCGTTGCTGGCTCCAGTGCCGACGGGCGCCGCCGCAGCAGCAGGGGTCGCAGGCCGTTCCGGCGCCACCCGCGGCTCGGCCGGGCGCAGCGGCTCCACCGGCGCCGGGCGCGCAGCTTCCACCGGGGCCACTTCCACCTCGTCCTCTTCCTTGCCGCCCGGCCCAACCCGGTTCGACAGGCCAAGCCGGTGCACCTTGCCGATCACCGCATTGCGGGTGACCCCGCCCAGTTCCTTGGCAATCTGCGAGGCCGACTGGCCTTCGGCCCACATCTTCTTGAGCGTCTCGACGCGCTCATCGGTCCAGGACATGCGTGATCTCCGATATAAGGCTGCCGTGGCCCAAAGGCCCCGTTCCGCCAGTTCGCGCCATTCTACGGGCCGGGCGGCGCAGTTACAAGCGCAAGGGGCCAAAATCCACTGCAAAGCCATGGACAGGCATCGCCCGTTGCGCTACCACGCCGCCATGATCACCGCTTCGCACCCCTTCGCGCTGCCCCGACGCCGACGCACCCGCGCCTGAGCGACCGATCCCGCGTGGCCACGCGCCGCGCACCCCTCACCCGATCTTACGTTGACTATGCCCCGCGGCTTTGGCACGCATTGGGCTTCCTTTCAGGGATATCGCCATGATTGCTTCCGTCCTGCCCACCTATTCCCGCGCGCCCGTGGCCTTCACCCATGGCTCGGGCTGCTGGCTGACCGCCGAAAACGGCAGCCGCTATCTTGATCTTGGCGCCGGTATCGCGGTTAACGCCCTGGGCCATGCCCATCCGGCGCTGGTGGCGGCGCTGACCGAACAGGCGGGCAAGCTCTGGCACGTCTCGAACCTCTACCGGGTGCCGGAGCAAGAGGTGCTGGCCGACCTGCTGGTCGAACACACCTTCGCTGACACCGTATTCTTCACCAATTCCGGAACCGAAGCCGCCGAGCTTGCCATCAAGATGGTGCGCAAATACTGGTATGACAAAGCCGAACCGCGGACCGAGATCCTGACCTTCGAGGGCGCCTTCCACGGCCGCTCCACCGGCGCCATCGCCGCCGCCGGGTCGGAAAAGCTGACCAAGGGCTTCGGCCCCCTGATGCCCGGCTTCCGCGCCCTGCCGTTTGGCGACCACGACGCCCTGCGCGCCGCCGTCACCCGGCAAACGGCTGCGGTGATGATCGAGCCGATCCAGGGCGAGGGCGGCATCCGCAGCGTTCCCGACCAATGCCTGAAAGGCCTGCGCGACCTCTGCGACGAGACCGGCGCCCTCCTGGTGTTCGACGAGGTGCAATGCGGCATGGGCCGCACCGGCAAACTCTTCGCCCACGAATGGGCCGGCATCACTCCCGACATCATGATGGTGGCCAAGGGCATCGGCGGCGGCTTCCCGCTGGGCGCCCTCTTGGCCACCGAAGACGCCGCTTCGGGCATGACCTCGGGCACCCATGGCTCCACCTACGGCGGCAACCCGCTGGGCTGTGCCGTCGGGGCCGAAGTGATGCGGCTGATCGCCAACGACGCCTTTCTGGCCGAGGTCAACCGCAAGGCCGCCCTGTTCCGCCAGGGCCTTGAAAGCCTTGTGGCCAGCCACCCAGAGGTGTTCGAGGCGGTGCGCGGCCAGGGTCTGATGCTGGGCCTGAAATGCCGCGCCGCCAACACGGCCGTGCTGCAGGCGGCCTACGCCGAACACCTGCTGACCGTGCCCGCCGCCGACAATTGCCTGCGCCTGCTGCCCGCCCTCAACATCCCCGACGCCGACATCACCGAGGCGCTGCACCGCCTCGACGCCGCCGCAATCCGGGTGGAAACCCAAGCCGCCTGAACCATTCACCTTTGTCCAAATATCCCGGGGGTCCGGGGGCAGCGCCCCCGGCTTCCTTGCAAAAGAAACCGGAAATGAAACACTTCCTCGATATCCACACCACCGCCGCCGCCGATCTGCGGCTGATGATCAACTCGGCCCAGGCGATGAAAACCGCCCGCAACGGCCGCCCCAAGGGCACGCCCGACGACGACCAGCCGCTTGCGGGCCGCATGGTGGCGCTGATCTTCGAAAAACCCTCGACCCGCACCCGCGTCAGCTTCGATGTCGGCGTGCGGCAGATGGGCGGGCAGACCATGGTGCTCTCGGGCAAGGAAATGCAGCTTGGCCACGGCGAGACCATTGCCGATACCGCCCGGGTTCTCAGCCGCTATGTCGATCTGATCATGATCCGCACCTTCGAGGAGGCGACGCTGCTAGAGATGGCCGAACACGCCACCGTGCCGGTGATCAACGGCCTGACCAACCGCACCCACCCCTGCCAGATCATGGCCGACGTGATGACCTACGAGGAACACCGCGGCCCGATCGCCGGGAAAAAAGTGGTCTGGGCCGGCGACGGCAACAACGTCTGCGCCAGCTTCCTGCATGCCGCAGGCCAGTTCGGTTTCGATTTCACCTTCACCGGCCCCGAACCCTTGGACCCCGAAGCCCCAGCCCTCGGTTTTGCCCGCCAGATGGGCAGCCGCGTCGCCATCGAGCGTGACCCCGCCCTTGCCGTGCAGGGAGCCGATCTGGTGGTCACCGATACTTGGGTCAGCATGCACGACCCCGAATCCGCCAAGGAACGCCGCCACAACCAGTTGCGCGGCTATCAGGTCAACGACGCGCTGATGGCCAAGGCCAAGCCCGACGCCCTGTTCATGCATTGCCTGCCCGCGCATCGCAATGACGAGGTGACCAGCGCCGTGATGGACGGCCCCCATTCGGTGGTGTTCGACGAGGCCGAAAACCGCCTGCACGCGCAAAAGGCGGTGATGCGCTGGTGCCTGGGGGTCTAGGTGAGCCCGCTTCCCGATCCCGCATTGCAACGCGTGCTGTTGCCCGCTTTTGCGCCCTGCGCCGGGTTTGGCACCTGCCCCGAGGCGGTGTGGCAGCCTGCAATCGGCCATGTGCCGCGCGGTTTTCTGGGTGCTGCGGGCGATCTGGCGCAGGTGCGCGCGATCATGGTCTTTGCCGAACCGGGCGGGGTTTACCCGCAGGACCATTATGACCCGGCGCTGACCCCGCAGCAGATGCTGTCGGCCTGCGTGGCCGAGACCTTGCGGATCATGGCCGCCGCACAACACCAGTTTCACCGCAATGTCCGCTGGTTCATTGATCAGATCGTGCCGGGGCAGGATCTTGCCAGCCAGTTGTGTTCGGTCTGGCTGACCGAGGCGCGGCTTTGTTCGGTTGCGCAGGAAATCGGTGGTCGCAAGGACCGCACCTGCGCCGACCGCTATCTGGCCCGGCAAATCGCGCTGATGCCGGGGGCGGTGGTGATCGGGTTTGGCGCCAAGGCGCAGGCCTGCCTGTCGGCCCTGCAGATCCCGCATTGTGCGGCGCGCGCCCTTGCCCCGCCGGGGGCCAACCATCGTCCGGCGCGGCCAAGCTGGGAGGCCGCCATAGCCGAAGTGCGCCGACGTCACGGCCATTGACCCGCTTGCATTCCGCGCCATTTGCCTGCTTGCTGGCAGGCAAGCAATTGCTGCCTTCCCCAATCCGAAAAGGCCGATGATGCAGAACCCTGTCCCCGTCTTCACCCATTTCCTGACCGCGCTGTCCAGACTGCTCGACAAGGCCGAAGCCCATGCCGAGGCGAAAAGGCTCAAGCCCGAGGTCATCCCGAACCTGCGGCTGATCGCTGACATGCTGCCGTTCTGGCGTCAGGTCACCATCGCCTGCGACCATGCCAAAGGCGCCTGCGCCCGGCTGGCGGGGCTGGAGGTTCCCAGCTTTGCCGATACCGAAACCACCCTTGCCGACCTGCGCGAGCGGGTGGCCAAGACCCAGGCCTTCCTTTCCAGCATCCCCGCCGATGCCTTCACGGGCGCCGAGGCCCGCACCATCCACATCAAGGCCGGCCCGCGCGAACTGACCTTTACCGGCGATCATTACCAGAACGGCTATGCGGTGCCGAACTTCTTCTTTCACATGACCACCGCCTACAACATCCTGCGCGCCAATGGTGTCGATGTCGGCAAGGTCGATTTTCTGGGGGGCTGAGCCATGGCACCTGCGCCGCTGTCGCCTGCGCTGCTGATGATCGACGTGCAGATGGCTTTCGTTCACGACCGTGACGCGGGCTACCCCTGGGCCAACCCCGAGGCCGAAGCGCGGATTGCCGACCTGCTGGCGGCGTTCCGCGCCGCGGGGCTGCCGGTGATCCACATCCACCACCACGGGCTTGACCCGCGCGACACCATGCACGCCACTGCACCCGGGGCTGTGGTGCAGCCCTGCGCAGCCCCGGTGGGGGCCGAGCCGGTGGTGGTCAAGCATGGCGCCTCGGCCTTCATCGGCACCGATCTGGCGCAGCGGCTGGCGGCTTTGGGCAACCCGGCGCTGGTGCTGGCGGGCGGGGCGGCGAATGTCTGTGTCGAAAGCACGGCGCGGATGGCTGGGAACCTCGGGTTCAGCACCACGGTGGTCGCGGATGCGCTGATCAACTTCCAGAAAACCCTGCGCGACGGTCGGGTGATGCCACCGGCGGACGTGCTGGCGCTGACGCTGGCCAATCTGGACGGCGAGTTTGCCCGCATCACCGACACCGCCACCGTGCTGGCCGAGATCGCCGGATGACCGCCGCCCTGTTGGTGATCGACATGCAGATGGGCATGGCCCGCCGCAGCGCCGAAGGCCGCCCGCGCGCCAATCCGCAGGCCGAGGACAACACCGCCGCCCTGCTGGCCCTGTTCCGCGCCCGTGGTCTGCCGGTGATCCATGTGCATCACGACGATCCCGGCACGCCGTTCAGCAAGGGTCAGCCCGATGGCGAACCGATGCCCTGTGCGCAACCTGCGCCGGGCGAGGCGGTGTTCTGGAAATCCACCTCCTCGGCGTTTTCCGGCACCGGGCTTGACGCGCATCTGCGCAAGCGCGGCATCGACCGGCTGGTGCTGATCGGGGCGGTGGCGGCGTTCTGCGTCACCTCGACCACCCGCGCGGCATCGGACCTTGGTTTTCAGGTGATCCTGCCCGGTGATGCGCTGATCGGTTTCGACATTCCGGCGCATGATGCCAAGGACTCGGGGGGCAGGATCGACGCCGACACCGTGCTGCGGGTCACCCTTTCGCTGCTGGGCGCCGATTTCGCGCAGCTTGTCACCACCGCCGAGGTAGCGTCCGTTATTTGACTAATGCACCTGCCGGTCATCCGCCGCCGCCACCTGCCGCGCCAGCAGCGCCACGCCGACCAGCAGCAGCGCCAGCGTCGCATAGGTGACGCGGTAGCCGATATGCTCGGCCACGAAACCGATGCTGGCGGGGGCCACCAGAATCCCCGAATAACCCATCATCGTCACGATCGAGATGCCGACCCCGGCGCCCAGACCGGGCAGGTTGCCCGCCGCCGACAGGGTGATCGGCACCATGTTGGCGATGCCCAGCCCGGCGATGGCAAAGCAGCCGATGGCCAGCGGTGCCAGCGGCGCAAAGGCCGCGCCCAGCAGCCCCGCCGCCGCCACCGCCCCTGACACCCGCAGCGTCACCACCGCGCCAAAGCGGTTGCGCAGGCCGTCTCCGGCAAAGCGCATCAGCGCCATGCTGCCGGCAAAGGCCGCGAACGCGAGGCCCGAGGTGGAAACCGAACTGCCCAGATCGCGCGCCAGATACAGCGCCGCCCAGTCCAGCACCGCGCCTTCGGGCACCATGCTGGCCAAGGCCATCAGGCCGATCAGATAGATGGTAAAGCTGCGCGGCCAGTGCCGGTGTTTCTGCCCCGCGGTCCCCGCCACCCGCGGCACCGGCGGCGCGCCGTCCAGCCGCGGGCCGACCGCCAGCACCAGCGCCAGCGCCAGCCCCGAGACCAGGGCCGCATGCACCACCGCGCCCTGACTGGCGATGATCCAGCCACCAACCCCGCCGCCGACAAAACCGCCAAGGCTCCAGAACCCGTGCGACGAGGACATGATCGCCCGGCCCAGCCGCCGTTCGACCTCGACCGCGTTGGCGTTCATCGCCACGTCCATGCAGCCGATCAGCGCCCCCATCACCGCCATGGTGGCCGCCAGCAGCCAAAGGTTCGGCGCCAGCACCACCGCCAGCAGCGTGCCAGAAGCCGCAATGGCAAAGCCGCGCAGCACCGGGCGTGAGCCATGCCGGGCAATCAGCCCGCCCGAAACCGCCATTGCCGCCACTGCACCCAGGCCAAGGCCGAGGATCAGCAAACCCAGGGTGAACTCGCTGATCTGATGCCGCGGCAGCAGCAGCGGGATCTGCGGCGCCCAACTGCCCATGATGAAGCCGTTGGTCAGGAACATTGCCGCCACCGCCCAGCGCCCCCGTGTTGCCACCTGTCGCCCCGCCTGCATCCCGCACCCCTTGTTGCCTGTTCCCTGCATATGTCGGCGCCATCGTCGCGAAAAGCCCCCGGTCCGCGCGCCGCCCGCACAGATTGTTTCGCAAGATTGCAAGGCCGCCGCCGCGATTGGCCCGCCAAGCGAAACAATGCCCGCAGTTCGGCCAAATTGGTGCGCAGCCTGAAAAATACCTTTGCGACGCCGCCGTGCCGTCACCGCCATGCCGCGCTGCCGCCACGATCCGAGTCGATGCATTGTTCTCAGGTTGGAAACCGACAGGAGGCCAGAATGGCCACGATGTATTCAGGCCTCGGCGGCCCGACGGGCTATGGCGAGAACAGCTTCATCGGCCATTCCCTGACCTCGGGCAACTATGACGACGGCTCGATTGCGGTCAACATCACCTCGGTGTTCGGGCCGAGTGGCATCAACTATTTCGGCACCAATTACACCTCGATCTACATCAACACCAACGGCTTGATCAGCTTTACCGGCCCCAACACCAGCTACACGCCCACGAACCTTGCCACCCAGACCTCGCCGCTGATTGCGCCGTTCTGGACCGATATCGACATCACTGGCGGCTCGGCCACCGGCAACAACAACATCTACTGGGATCTGGATCCCACCACCGGCCGGGTCACCATCACCTGGCTGCGGGTGCGCGGCTATACCGGCAGTGGCACCACCACCAACAGTTTTCAGGTGGTGCTGGACGCCTCGCAGAACGGCAATTTCAACATCGAGTTCATCTACAACCGGGTGCAGTTCACCAATGGCGGCTATGGCGTGGCGCAGGCCGGATATACCGATGGCGGCGCCAATGACTACATCCTGCCGGGGTCGGGCAATGCCACGGCGCTGGCGGGCTATCCCACTGCCGTGCTGGACCCGGGCAGCACCAACGGCACCTATGGTCAGGCGTTCTGGAACGGCAATCCGGTGTGCTTCGTGGCCGGCACGCAGATTGCCACGCCGCAGGGGCCGCGCGCGGTGCAGGACTTGCGGGCGGGCGATCTGGTCTGCACGCTGGACGATGGTGCGCAGCCGCTGCGCTGGGTCGGTGGCGGCAATGTGATTGCCACGGGTGCCGCCTGTCCGGTGCGGATTGCCGCAGGCGTGCTGGACAACGACCGCGATCTGGCGGTCTCCGGCCAGCATCTTCTGCTGCTGTCGGGCGTCGATTGCGAACTCTTGTTCGGCGAGGCCGAGGTGCTGGTGTCGGCCAAGGATCTGCTGGGGCTGCCCGGCGTCAGCCATGACCCTGGCCCGCAGCGGGTCAGTTATCACCACCTGTTGCTGGACGCGCATCACGTTCTGCTGGCCGAGGGCACGCCCGCCGAAAGCCTGCGCCCCGGCCCGATGGCTTTGGCATCGCTTCCCGATAGCGCGGTGGCAGAGCTTCAGGCGGTGTTCCTGCCCTGGGAACTGGATCGGCTGACCCGGCTGCCCGCCGCCCGCCGGGTGCTGAAACCGCACGAGGCGCAGGTGTTGCTGGCAGCGCGGCTGCGCGGCGGGCTGCGGGCGATGGCCGCAGCGTCGAGGCAGGCGCTGGCCGCCTGATCAGGTGCCGCGCGGCTTGGCCCGCGTGGTCGGTTCGGCCAGGCGCGGGTCTTCCGGCCAGGGGTGGCGCGGATAGCGGCCGCGCAGGTCGCGGCGCACCTCGGCATAGGAATTGGTCCAGAACCCCGGCAAATCCTGCGTCACCTGCACCGGCGCACCGGCGGGCGACAGCAGGGTGATGCGCAGGGGCAGGCGGTTCGGGCCGACGCAAGGATGCTGGGTCACCCCGAACAATTCCTGCAATTTCAGCGCGATACCCGGTGCTTCACCGTCATAGTCGATCGGCACCCGTCGCCCCAGCGGGGTCTCGAACTGCGCCGGGGTCAACTGGTCCAGCAGGTGCAGCTTGTCCCAGCCCAAGGCCTGCCGCAGCGGCTCGGTCAGATCAAACCCGCGCAGGTCGGCTTCGGTCCTGATGGCCACCAGATGCGGCAAAAGCCAGTCTGCCTGTTCCAGCAGGGCGCCATCGCTGACATCGGGCAGGGCGGCACCGCCGTCGCGGCACAGCCGTATCCGTGCCGCCAAGCGCCGCGCCGCAGGTGTCCAGGGCAGGCCGATCAGCCGCAGCCCCTGCAACGCCGCCTGCGCCCGCGCCTCTGCCGGGGCCTCGGGCCAGGGCCGGTCGTCCAGCACCAGTGCCCCCAGACATTCCTGCCGCCGCGCCACCACCCGGCCCTCGCGCCGCGACCAGTCGCAGACCTCGCGCCAGCGGATGTCGGCGCCGAACAGCGCCCGCAGTTCGGGTTCCGAGATGGCAATGGCATCGCGCACCTGCGCCTCGCGCGGGTCGCCGTCCAGATCGGTGGCGACGATCAGCCGGGCTTGCGACAGCGGCTGCCCCGCCGCCATCGCCGCGCCCTTGCCGCCCGAAAGCACCCAGCGCGGTGCCTCGCCGCTGCGGCGCAGGCCGATGCGGTCGGGATAGGCCAGCGCCGCCATCTGCGCCAAGGACAGCGGGGCAGGGGGCGGGGCGGCCTGCGCTGGCGCAGGCCGCCCCGCCCGCTCCAACCGCCGCGCCTCTTGCCGGATGCGGTCCACCACGCCGCGGTTCACCGCATAGGGGTGGTCGGCCTCGAACCGCGACGGATCGGCAATCGCCGCCATTCGCAGCGCCAGATCGGCAGGCGCGCCGCGCAAGGGATCGCGTTCCGCCAGCAGCGCCGCCAAGGTCGCCGCCTGCGCCCCACCGGCGCGCAGCAGCATATGCCCCAGCCGCGGATGCAGCGGCAGCGCCGCCAGTGCCCGGCCATGGTCGGTAATCCGCCCGCTGGCGTCCAAGGCCCCCAAAGCCGCCAGCAGCGCCCGCGCCTCGGCCAGCACGCCCGGATGCGGCGGCGTCAGGAAGGCCAGCCCGCCATCGCCACCCCACAGCGCCAGTTCCAGCGCGAGGCCCGTCAGATCGGCCACCTCGATCTCGGCCGGGGCAAAAGCCGCCAGCGCGCCATCCTCGCCACGGGTCCACAGCCGATAGCACACCCCCGGCGCCACCCGCCCCGCCCGGCCTCGCCGCTGCTCGGCCTCGGCCCGCGTCACCCGCTCGGTGACCAGCCGCGACATGCCTGACCCGGCATCGAACCGCGCCCGCCGTGCGCGGCCCGCATCCACCACCACCCGCACGTCGGGGATGGTCAGCGAGGTTTCGGCAATCGACGTCGCCAGCACGATCTTGCGCCCCTTGGCCGGGGCCAAGGCCGCACGCTGGGCGGCAAAGTCCATCGCCCCGAACAAGGGGCGCAGCTCGCAACCCGCAGGCAACCGCCCCTTCAACGCCGCCTCGACCCGCCGGATTTCGGCCTCGCCCGGCAGAAACACCAGCACGCCGCCTTGCGGGTTTTCCTCCAGCGCCTGACAGACCAGCGCCGCCACCTCTGCCTCCAGCCGCGCCTTGGGGCCAAGGGGCCGCGGCAGCCAGCGGGTGTCCACCGGCCAGGCCCGGCCCTCGCTGCGGATCACCGGCGCATCCCCCGCGGCATCCGCCATCAGCCCGGCCACAGGTGCGGCCTCCAGCGTGGCCGACATCGCCAGCAAGACCAGATCCTCGCGCAAAGCCCCGCGCACCTCCAGCGCCAGCGCCAGCCCCAGATCGGCGTTCAGACTGCGTTCGTGGAATTCGTCGAAGATCAGCGCGCCGATGCCGCCAAGGCCGGGGTCGGACTGGATCATCCTTGTCAGGATGCCTTCGGTCACCACCTCGATCCGCGTGTCCCGGCCCACCTTCGCCTCGCCGCGGATGCGATAGCCCACCGTGCTACCGACCACCTCGCCCAAAGCCTCGGCCAGCCGCCCTGCCGCCGCCCGCGCCGCCAGCCGCCGCGGCTCCAGCATCACGATGCGGCCTTGGCACAGCCCCGCCTCCAGCAGCGCCAGCGGCACCCGCGTGGTCTTGCCCGCCCCCGGAGGCGCCTGCAACACCGCCATCCGCCGTTCCCGCAACGCCGAAATCAACGCAGGCAGGGCTGCGTCGATCGGCAGGGCATCGGATATGGCGGCGGGGTCGGTCACCCCAGCCTTATCGCCTGACCAGCAGGCCTTTGCCATAGATCGTGTCGGTCGCCACCTCGACCACCCGCATCCGGCCATTTTCGGTCGGCGCATAGGTCAGGGTGAAGAAGAACTGCGTCTTGTCGGCCATCTCCTTGTCGGAAAAGCCGGCCAGACGGCGGTATTCGCCCTTGCAGACCACGGTATCGCCCACGGCCTTGGGGGCCGAGGTCGCCACTTGCGAACTGCGCCGCCCGTCGAACATCCGCAGGTTGATCTGACATTCCTGGCCCTTGTCCACCTCGCGCAACGCCGCATAAAGCGCCGTCAGCGGATCGACCGTGCCGCCCATGGTGGCAGGATCGACATCCTTTTCCCGCGGCTTGCGGGCGGGAGAATACGAGGCGACCTGCGGGTTGCCGTTGACATAGGCCATCACCGATTGCGACTGGCGTTTGCCGGTATCGGCGTTTTCGGTATAGGAGGCAGGGACATAGCGGCCATTGACGATGCTGCCACGGGTCGCGGCATCAAACCGCACCTTGCGCATGATCGCGGCAAGGCCCGCACTTTGCAGCGAGCCTTCCGCCGAATAGGCCGTGCCATCCTGCGTGCCGACGAAGCTCAGCTTGCCCGCCTTGATGCCCTTCATCACCAGATCAAAGCTGATCTGCTCGGCCTGTGCCTGTGCCGGCAGGCCAAACGCCACCAAAGCCAGAGCCGCAACGCCAAACGCCTGCCGTAGTCTGCACCCGAAGGAAGCCATGTCAAACCTCGTGAATACCTGCTCAGCGGCTTGAACGCCGCTCTTTCTCTGGCATAACCCGGGCAGAGCGGGCACAAAAGCCCAACCGTCCTGCCCGGTGCTGACAATCGCGTCATTGCCGGGCAGATAAGCGAAACCCCGCCGGAGCCTATGCATGGATGTTTCAGACCTGGCCCGATCTGTCATCGCCGGTGATCGCCGGGCGCTGGCGCGTGCCATCACCCTGGTGGAAAGCCGTCGCGACGACCACCGGGCTGCGGCCCGCAGCCTGCTGGCCGAGGTGCAGGCGGCCGGGCGGCAGGCGCTGCGCATCGGGCTTTCCGGCACGCCGGGGGTGGGCAAATCGACGCTGATCGAAAGCCTCGGGCTGCTGCTGACCGCACAGGGGCTGCGGGTGGCGGTGCTGGCGGTCGATCCCTCCTCGGCCCGCTCGGGCGGCTCGATCCTGGGCGACAAGACCCGGATGGAGCGCCTCAGCCGCGACCCTCTGGCCTTCATCCGGCCCTCGCCCAGCCAGACCCAGCTTGGCGGCGTCGCCCGCCGCTCACGCGAGGCGGTGGCGCTGTGCGAGGCGGCGGGGTTCGATGTGGTGCTGATCGAGACGGTGGGGGTCGGGCAGTCCGAAACCATGGTGGCGGAATTGTGCGACATCTTCGTGCTGCTGCTGGCCCCGGCAGGCGGCGACGAATTGCAGGGCGTCAAGCGCGGCATCATGGAGATGGCCGACCTGATCCTTGTCAACAAGGCCGATGGCGATCTGAAACCCGCGGCCCTGCGCACCTGCGCCGATTACGCCGGCGCCTTGCACCTGCTGCGCCGCCGCCCGCAAGACCCGCCGGGCTTTCCCAAGGCGCTGACCGTCTCGGCCCTGGCCGATACCGGCCTTGCGGAAGCCTGGACCGAGATCCGCAATCTTGCGGCATGGCGGCAGGACCACGGCCATTGGGCCAACCGCCGCGCGGGTCAGGCCCGCCACTGGTTTTCGGAAGAGGTGCGCCAGGGCCTGCTGGCCGAACTGAACCACGACCCCGCCCGCGCCCGCATGGAAAACCTCGGTCAGGCCGTCGCCGCAGGTCGCATGACCCCCGACGCCGCCGCCGCCGAGATGCTGGCCGCGCTGGCCCATAGCACTCCCTGATTTCTCCTTTGTCCAAATATCCTCGGGGAAGGGGTCCGGGGAGGGGGCAGACAGCCCTCTCCCCGGCACGCGCCGCAAACCCGCCGTTCCCCGCTTGACGCCGCCGCCGATTGCCCCTAAATCACCCCGATGGAATTCGGCGCACTGCCCCTTGCGGTGCCCCACAGCTTTTAATGACAAGGATCACGACCATGTCGCGCGTCTGCGAACTCAGCGGTAAAGGCCCGATGTCTGGCAACACTGTCAGCCATGCCAACAACAAATCCCGTCGGCGCTTTTTGCCGAACCTGAACGAGGTCACGCTGATCTCCGACGTTCTGGGCCAATCCTTCAAGCTGCGCATCTCGGCGCATGCGCTGCGCTCGGTCGATCACCGCGGCGGTCTGGATGCGTTCCTGGCCAAGGCCAAGGATGACGAGCTGTCCGACAAGGCTCTGAAAATCAAGAAAGAAATCTCCAAGGTTCAGGCCGCCTGATCCTTCGTCAAGGTTTCTGCAAGCAAAGCCCCGCCCGATCCGGCGGGGCTTTTGCGTCTGTGCCCGCCTGCTGGGATTCCGCTTGGAACTACCCGCGACGCTGGATAAAGTGTCGCACATGATCGGGTTCAGCGTATTCCCCAGGCTGTTTCTTGTGCTGGCACTGATGCTGACATCGGTGCCGATGGTGCTGGCGCGTGGGCAGACCGGCCCGACCGAATCCCTGACCATCTGTTCGGACGCAGGCGACGCGGTGATCACCGTCGATGCCAACGGCAACCCGGTTGCACCCTCGCATTTCTGTCCCGATTGCCTGGCGGCTGTGGCGGTGTTTCTGCTGCCCGCCGCCTTCAGCCTGCCCGTACCGCTTGTCACCGCAGAGGCAGCCCCTCTGCCGCCGCCGCGCCGGCTGCACGCGCACCATTCCACGCCGCAATGCGCCCGTGGTCCCCCCTGTCGGTCTGACGTCGCCTTCACACCGAAATCAACTGACAGGAAAATACCATGACCTACCTCAAATCCCTGCTGACCGCTGCGGCGGTTGCCTTTGCCGTGCCCGGCTTCACCACCGCTGCCCTGGCGCAGGAAGGCCTGACCATTTCCGACCCCTATGCCATCACCTCCTCGGCCATGGCGGCCTCGGGGGCCGCGTTCTTTGTGGTGGAAAATCCGACCGCCGACGCCGACCGGCTGCTGTCTGCCGCCTCGGACGTGTCTGATGTCGTGCAGTTGCACACCCATATCGAGGATGCCAATGGCGTGATGCAGATGGTCGAAGTCCCCGAAGGCTTCGAAGTGCCGGCGGGCGGCACTCTGGTGCTGAAACGCGGCAGTCATCACGTGATGTTCATGGGCCTGAAGCAGCCGCTGAAACAGGGCGACATCATCAAGGTGGCGCTGACCTTCGAAAAGGCTGGCGTGATCGAGATCGAGGTGCCGGTCGATCTGGCCCGCGCTGCCGCCGATGCCGGCATGTCCATGGGCGCCGCCCCGGCGGAAGGCGCCAGCAACTGAGCCCAAACGCCGCCCGCCTGGAATGTCGGGCGGGCGGCGATTCCGCTCTTGATGGGGCAACGGATCACCTCGCCGCGCGGCATGGAGCCTCCGGCGGGGATATTTTCGAACAGATGAAAACCGCGACCGGAAGTGGTCGGCTGCCACGCTTCGATGGACGGCGGCATCAGGCCCGGATCAGCCGGCGCAATAGGCCTCGGCGCTGGCGCCAAAGTTCTTGTAGCGGTCCCAGAACGCATCATCGCTGGCGGATTTCGACAGCCAGACCTTGTGCGCGGCCTCGGGGTCGGAGAAGAATTTCGCCGCCCGGCGCTGGTCGGCCCCGCGCAGGGTCTGGTCGGCCACCTGTTGGATACAGGCGCAGACCGCCCGGTTGGCGGCTTGGCGGTCCGAGTTCAGACAGGCCCGCTCGATCGGGCCGGCCATTGCCGCACTGGCGCCAAGCGACGCAAGACAAACGACCGCTGTCGCGGTCAGGAGTGATTTTTTCATCTGCTCTGCCTCTCGCCGGGGGGTAGGACGCCCATTGGAGCGCCGCGGACCCGGTCATTTTCTGCGTCCATTATGACGATTCGACGAAGGTTTTTCAATGGTTGAGCGGATTTCCGCGCGTTTGGACCCATGGCCGCCATCGGCTGTGGCAGCGGGGCAGGCGGCCACCAGATCGGGTAGGGCCGCCACCGATGCCCAGTCATTGCCCGCCACCCCCCGAGTCCGCTTGACCGCCCAGTGATTCCTGATCATATCCCCCGCATGACCCAGCTTGACCTCATCCGCAATTTCTCGATCGTGGCGCATATCGACCACGGCAAATCCACCTTGGCGGATCGGTTGATCCAGTCCACCGGCACGGTCAAGGACCGGGACATGAAGGCCCAGCTTCTTGACAGCATGGATATCGAGCGCGAGCGTGGCATCACCATCAAGGCCAACACCGTGCGGATCGAATACCCCGCCAAGGATGGCAAGACCTATATCCTGAACCTGATCGACACCCCCGGCCACGTCGATTTCGCCTATGAAGTTTCCCGCTCGATGCGCGCCGTCGAAGGCAGCCTGCTGGTGGTCGATGCCTCGCAGGGCGTCGAGGCGCAAACCCTTGCCAACGTCTATCAGGCGCTGGACGCGGGGCACGAGATCGTGCCGGTGCTGAACAAGATCGACCTGCCCGCCGCCGAACCCGAGCGCATCAAGCAGCAGATCGAGGATGTGATCGGGCTGGATGCCAAGGACGCCATCCTGATTTCCGCCAAATCCGGCCTTGGAATCCCTGATGTGCTGGAGGCCATCGTGACCCGGCTGCCCGCGCCGAAAGGCGACCGCGAGGCCCCCTTGAAGGCCATGCTGGTGGATAGCTGGTATGACGCCTACCTGGGCGTTGTCGTCATGGTGCGGATCATGGACGGCGTGATGAAGAAGGGCGACCGCATCCGCATGATGCAGACCAATGCGGTTTACGGCATCGACACGCTGGCGGTTCTGAAACCGCAGATGGTCGATATCGCCGAACTGGGGCCGGGCGAGATTGGCGTGTTCACCGCCAGCATCAAGCAGGTGCGCGACACCCGCGTCGGCGACACCATCACCCATGAACGCAAGGGCTGCGAAACCCCGCTGCCCGGTTTCAAACCGGCGCAACCGGTGGTGTTCTGCGGGTTGTTCCCGGTCGATGCCGCCGATTTCGAGGCGCTGCGCGATGCCATCGAAAAGCTGTCGCTGAACGACGCCTCGTTCAGTTCGGAAATGGAAACCTCCGCCGCCCTTGGCTTCGGCTTCCGCTGCGGCTTCCTTGGCCTGCTGCATCTGGAGGTCATCCGCGACCGGCTGGAGCGGGAATATGACCTTGACCTGATCACCACAGCACCTTCGGTGGTGTTCAAGCTGTATATGAAGGATGGCGAGGTGCGCGACCTGCACAACCCCGCCGACATGCCCGACCTGACCTTTGTCGACCATATCGAGGAACCGCGGATCAAGGCCACCATCATGGTGCCCGACGACTATCTGGGCGACATCCTGAAGCTGTGCCAGGACCGCCGCGGCATCCAGCTAGACCTGTCCTACGCCGGATCGCGCGCCATGGTGGTCTATGACCTGCCGCTGGCCGAGGTGGTGTTCGACTTCTACGACCGGCTGAAATCGGTCACCAAGGGCTATGCCAGCTTCGATTACACCATCTCCGGCTACCGCGAGGATTTCCTTGTGAAAATGTCGATCCTGGTGAACGAGGAGCCGGTGGACGCGCTGTCGATGATGGTCCACCGCGACCGCGCCGAGGCGAGGGGCCGCGCCATGGTGGAAAAGCTGAAAGAGCTGATCCCGCGCCACATGTTCAAGATCCCGATCCAGGCGGCGATTGGTAGCCGGGTGATTGCCCGCGAGACCCTGAGTGCGATGCGCAAGGACGTGACGGCGAAGTGCTACGGCGGCGACGCCACGCGGAAACGGAAGTTGCTGGACAAGCAGAAGGCCGGGAAAAAGCGGATGCGGCAGTTCGGGAAAGTGGAGATTCCGCAGGAAGCGTTTATTTCGGCGCTGAAGATGGATGGGTGACTAGGCATATGCTTAAGGTGCAGGCTTGGGTCGCTTCAATACGGTGGCCACCCCGTCCTTTTAGGCGGATTTCTAGAAACCAATAGTGTTAAGCCGTCACAGGAAGGCCCAGATGAGTTTAGACCGATTGGGGCCGCAGTATCATCGTGATAACTCCCAGACAGCAAGAATGCGTTTACATCAATCGTGGTGGCGAAGTGTTCGCCTCGAAGTTGAATGGGGAACAGATAGGAATGGGACACCTTACGGAAACCTCCTAGCCGAAGTTGACGCGAAGCGCGGACTAAATTTCCTTACCGAATCAATACATCAATGTGCTCTAAGACGCATGAATACCGGACCGGGCGTAGAAGAATTTCGCTGCACGCGTAACCTTCTTTCGTCTCAGCCAATGGCCTTCAACCTGTTCGGTCCTCTGAGTCAAGATCACGAATTGGCAGCGCGCCTTATGGACCCATTGCTACCCGGGGGCGCGTCAGAAGCGAACGTCCGCATCGAATGGGCACCTCCGAAGTCACAGCACCTTGCCGATAACACATCGTTCGATGTTGCTGTCAGATACAAGACAAGAACCGGAAAGCCGGCGCTTGCCGGCATCGAGACCAAGTTAACAGAGCCATTTTCCCGCAAGACTTATGGATACAAAGATCATCACACTGAAGCCTACCAACGTGTCGCAAGAAGCTCGAAGGTATGGCGCGATCCAACGGACGACCGCCTGTCAGATATCAATTGGAACCAAGTGTGGCGAAATCATCTATTGGTGGAATCAATCCGGCAGAGCGAACCGGGCCTTCTTGGCAGTCAAATCGTAGTGCTTCATCCGCTAGATAAGCGTTGCGCTTCGAATGTTGCAAAATATGTCGATTTCCTTTCCGACCCGGGCCAGACATTCCGGTTTCTCACTTTGTCGGACGTTTTGAACACTTGGCGTCCACTTCTGGACGAACCGGACCATCAGCGTTGGCTCGATGATTTCGAGGATAGATACATCAATCTTTTCCTGAGCGAGAGTTCTTCTTGATCAGCAAGCGTAGGGTGGGGTTCCACCCCACCAACACCGCCTCCCGCGGGGTGAACCCCGCCCTACGAAAACCCCAAGCGGTCCCCAACACCAACTCCCGCCCGGTCGCTTCCGACCGGGCAGCGCCCGAACCGCCCCCCCCCCGGGGCGAGCGCTTTACGCCTCCCGGCCCCGGCAGGCGTGCCGGGGCGTTCGGGGCTGAAAACGCTCCACTGGAGCGTTTTCGCGGGCCAAGGCCCGCCGCCCCTCACCCCCGCGGTTCGGGCGCTGCCCTCTGTTCGTGCAGACATTTCACCGATGGAGCAGGGGAAATGGAAACGGCGTTAACCTCGCCTTAACCAAGCCGCGGGCAGAGTGGGGGCATGCGATGGCTCCTCCTCCCCCTTCTCCTCCTGGCGGCCTGCGGCGCGCAGCCGACGCCGACCATGCTCGGCGCCCAGCGGTTCGAGGCTGTGCGGGGCGGGCATAGTTATGTGGTTTACCAGCGCGAAAGGAAGGTCGAGATCATCCGCCTCGGCTATGCCCGCCGCGGCGAGCACCAGCAGATTCGCGCTACCATGATCGACCTGATCCAGGAACTCACCGGCTGCCGCCTGGTCGCCTCGACCCTGCAGGGCGACAGCGGCGAGATGCGGGGCCTTGTCAACTGTCCGCGGGGCGGTTGAACACCAAGACCCAAAGCGCATAAGCGCCGAAGCCCGCGAAGATCAGCGCCCAGATCGGGTTGCCCAGCCACACCAGCTCGAACCCCGCCCAGATGATCGGCACGAGGCCGGTGGCCCAGCGCCGCCAGACCGGCTTGAAGAACGGGTGGTTGGGTTCGATCAACGGCATCGTGTCATTCCTTTTTGTGGCCCAGATAGGCATAGCGGTAGGCGAGTGCCACGCCCCCCGCGCCGCCGATGATATTCCCGATCGTCACCCAGAAGATGTTCCCGATTGCCGCACCCGTGGCGACATCGGCTCCGGCCAGAATCCCGACGGGAATCAGATACATGTTGGCGATGGAGTGTTCCAGCCCCAGCAGCACGAAGGTCGATATCGGCCAGAGGATCGCCAGAATCTTCCCCGCGGTGTCGCGCGCCGAGAAGGTCAGCCAGACCGCAAGGCACACCAGCGCGTTGCACAGGGCGCCGCGTGCCAGCATCTCGACCGGCGAAAGCGCGGCCTTGGCGCTGGCCACCCGGGCGGCAGTGGCGGCGAACGGCACCTCGGGCGCCAGCAGGCCGGTCGCCCAGAACGCCGCCGCCAGCCCCAGCGCGCCGATCAGGTTGCCGGCATAGACCACCGACCAGTTGCGCCAAAGCTCGGGCAGGGTGATCTGGCGCTCCACCGCCGCCATCACCATCAGCGCGTTGCCGGTGAACAACTCCGCCCCGCCCACGACGCACAGGATCAGCCCCAGCGAGAACGCCATTCCCCCCAGCAGCCGGGTCGGGCCGTGGCCCGCATCGGCGCCGGTCATCACCATCAGATAGGCCGCCCCGCCAAAGCCGATGAACGCCCCCGCCAGCACCGCCAGCGTCAGCATCTGCCCCAGCGGCAGCCGCGCCTTGGCGACGCCCGACGAACGGATCATCGCGGCGATCTGCGCAGGCTTGTAGGCGTCATGGTCGCTGTCCATGGCCGCAAGGATAGGCGCAATCGGCGGTTCTGCAAAGCCGCTGCCGCCTTTTGCCGCAAACCGCACCGGGGCCAGGTGATTTTTCCGGCCGCCTGTGGCAGGGTGGGAAAAAAGGAGGGTCACATGACCGAAATTTCCAAAGCCTTCGACGGCCAGACCGTTCTGACCACCTTCGAGATGACCCCCGGCACCGCCGCCGACCTGATGGAGGCGCTGCAATCGGCCTATGCCGATTTCATCCGGCATCAGCCCGGTTTCATGGGGGCTGGCCTGCACATGAACGACGCGCAGACCCGGATCGCCAACTACTCGAAATGGAAGCGGCGCGAGGATTTTCAGGCGATGCTGCGCACCCCCGAGATGCGCGAACGCAACCGGGTGATCGCCGGGCTGTGCTCGCGGTTCGAGCCGGTGATGTATGAGGTGATCGGGGTCTATTGACGGATCGGTTTTCAACACGGAGAAATCGGATGAAAACGCTTTTGGTTCTTGGGGTTGCGGGGTTTTCCGCTTTGGCCGCACCGGTGGCCGCGCAGGAATTGATCGGCTCTTATACGGCCTATATCGGCGAGGATGATCTTTACAATTCCAACGGTGTGCGGCTGAACCAGCCTTGGCAGATTTTGCGGCAGGACCGCGCCAACTATCACCGCTTCGGCATCTCGCAGGGCGGCGATGAATGGGATCCGTTCTTCGGCGACGCCAACAACCGCGCGGCGATGGAGCGGATGATCATGGCCGGCGGGGTGGAACCGGCGGCGCGGCGCATCCTGCAACAGGGCGGGGCGACGGTTTATGTCGAGATCTACGGCCACGGGTCGCGCGGCGACTCGATCCATGTGCTGGTGTCGCGGTAAGGTTTAGTCCTTCGGGTGCCGCCCCAGCGCCAGCCGCACGGCATAGACCGGCAGCGCCAGCGCCTCGCGCAGCACCTGCCGCAGGTGGCGGTGCAGCGGGGTCTGGCGCAGGCCGCCGCGCGGGAACGAGCCTGTGGCATTGATCCCCAGCGCCCAGGCGGTCAACCTGGCGCGGGGCAGGTGGTAGTAATCGGTGACGATCACCGCTGTGGCACCTGCGGGCATCAACCGTTTGGCATTGGCCAGATTTTCATAGGTGGTGGTCGAAAGCACCTCGGTCAGTATCCGGTCGCCGGGCACCCCGAGGCCCGCGCAAATCGCCGCCGCCACCGCCGCCTCGGTCGGCGGGTGCTTGCCCAGGCCCCCGGTGGTAATGACCGTGCCGCCGGTTTGCAGGGCGAGGGCCGCCGCATGGCTTGCCCGCCGCGCCAGCGTCGGTGAAGCCACCCCGCCGGGCCAGACCGCGGCGCCGAGGACGATGACATAAGGCGTCACTTCCGCCGCCGCGCCTTGCCGCCGCGCATCCCGGCGCGGCCGCCGGTGCTGCGGCCGGCCATTTTCGTGGCTTCCTCCACCGCTTCCTCGACCACCGACTGCCGGGCAAGCGGATCGTCGGCGATGGCAAGCTCGACCGCTTGCAGCCGTTTCACCTCGTCGCGCAGGCGGGCGGCTTCTTCGAATTCCAGGTTCTCGGCGGCCTTGCGCATCGCCAGGCGCAGGCTGTCCAGATGCGCCGCCAGATTGGCGCCGACCATCGGCTTGTCCACCTTGGCGGTGACGCGCGACTGGTCGGTGTCGCCCTGCCAGAGGCCAGCCAGCACATCCTCGACGTTCTTGCGGATCGTGGTCGGCGTGATGTCATGCGCGGTGTTGTAGGCGATCTGCTTGTCGCGGCGGCGGTTGGTTTCGCCGATGGCGCGTTCCATCGACCCGGTGATGCGGTCGGCATACATGATCGCCCGCCCATCCGAGTTGCGCGCGGCGCGGCCGATGGTCTGGATCAGGCTGGTTTCCGAGCGCAGGAAGCCTTCCTTGTCGGCATCGAGAATAGCCACCAGACCACATTCCGGAATGTCGAGGCCCTCGCGCAGCAGGTTGATGCCCACCAGCACGTCAAACGCCCCCAGCCGCAAATCCCGCAGGATTTCAATGCGTTCGATGGTGTCGATGTCGCTGTGCATATAGCGGATGCGGATGCCCTGTTCGTGGAAATACTCGGTCAGGTCTTCGGCCATCCGCTTGGTCAGCGTAGTGACCAGCACTCGCAGGCCCAAAAGCGCCACCTTGCGAATCTCGTCCAGCAGGTCATCGACCTGCATTTCGACCGGGCGAATTTCGATCACCGGGTCCAGAAGGCCGGTGGGGCGGATCACCTGTTCGGCAAAGGTGCCGCCCGATTGTTCCAGCTCCCAGGCCGCCGGGGTGGCGGAAACGAAGATGGTGCGCGGGCGCATCGCGTCCCATTCCTCGAACTTCAGCGGGCGGTTGTCCATGCAGGAGGGCAGGCGGAAGCCATGCTCGGCCAGGGTGAACTTGCGCCGATAGTCGCCTTTGTACATGCCGCCGATCTGCGGCACCGAAACGTGGGATTCATCTGCAAAAACAATGGCATTGTCGGGGATGAACTCGAACAGCGTCGGCGGCGGTTCGCCCGGCGCGCGGCCCGTCAGGTAGCGCGAGTAGTTCTCGATGCCGTTGCAGACCCCGGTCGCCTCCAGCATTTCCAGATCGAACGAGGTGCGCTGTTCCAGCCGCTGCGCCTCCAGCAGCTTGCCGTTCAGCACCATCAGGTCAAGCGTCTGGCGCAGCTCTTTCTTGATGCCGAGGATCGCCTGCTGCATGGTCGGGCGCGGCGTCACATAGTGGCTGTTGGCATAGATGCGGATCTGCTTGAAGCTGTCGGTTTTCGCCCCCGTAAGCGGGTCGAACTCGGTGATCGCTTCCAGTTGGTCGCCAAAGAACGAGAATCGCCAGGCGCGGTCTTCCAGGTGGGCGGGCCAGACCTCCAGGCTGTCGCCGCGCACCCGGAAGCTGCCGCGCTGAAACGCCTGATCGTTGCGCCGGAACGCCTGCGCCACCAGTTCCGACATGATGCCGCGCAGATCGTAGGGCTGGCCCACGATCAGGTCCTGGGTCATCGCCGAATAGGTTTCGACCGAGCCGATGCCGTAGATGCAGGACACCGAGGCCACGATGATCACGTCATCGCGTTCCAGCAGCGCCCGGGTGGCCGAGTGGCGCATCCGGTCGATCTGTTCGTTGATCTGCGATTCCTTCTCGATATAGGTGTCCGACCGCGCGACGTAAGCCTCGGGCTGGTAGTAGTCGTAGTAGGAAACAAAGTATTCCACGGCATTGTCGGGGAAGAAGGCCTTGAATTCCCCGTATAATTGCGCGGCAAGCGTCTTGTTGGGGGCCAGAATGATGGCGGGGCGCTGCGTCGCCTCGATCACCTTGGCCATGGTGAAGGTCTTGCCGGTGCCGGTGGCGCCCAGCAGCACCTGATCATGCTCGCCCGCATCAATGCCGGCCGTCAGTTCGGCAATCGCGGTGGGCTGGTCGCCCGCCGGCTGGAACGGCGAGGCCAGCACGAATCGCCGCCCCCCTTCCAGCTTGGGGCGGGTAAGGACTTCGGGGCGTTCGCTGAGCGCGTCGGTGTTATTATGGGGCATGGTGATTCCTGTTCCCCCTCAATCTGGTCTGTTTTTGTTCTGGTGCAAGGGCGGCGTTAGCTTGCGGTTAACGATGTTGAAGCGGGTGTTAGCAAAAGTGATTCAATTTTAGCGAAAATGAGATTCCAAGCTGCATCTTTCGGTTGTTTTCGGCAGCCAGTTGCGGCAATCTGCAAGGGCAAGCAGCACTAACTGTCGGCTGGTTGCACCACACACCCCACCCACACTCCCCGTGGCCAGCCGACAGATCCTTTCCCCCGGGAAAGCCTTGCCTTGCAGCGGCATTTTCGCCAATAAGGGGCAGCTTTGCCAAGGGGGCGATCATGCGCGCACGGATTTATCAGCCAGCCAGAACCGCGATGCAGTCGGGCACCGCCAAGACGCAGGGCTGGGTGCTGGAGTTTTCGCAAGATAGCGCCCGCGAGGTTGATCCGCTGATGGGCTGGACCTCCAGCACGGATATGGACAGCCAGGTGCGGCTGCAATTCGACAGCCGCGAGGCCGCCGAGGCCTATGCAAGCGCCCATGGCATCGACGCAGTGGCGATCCAGCCGAAACCGCGCAAGGCCAATATCCGCCCCGGTGGCTATGGCGACAACTTCGCCACCAACCGCCGTGGGGTCTGGACCCACTGACCGCCACCCGCAGGGTTGAGTTTTGCCGGCATCCGTGATGGATTGCCGAAAATCGGCATGTCCAGGCTTTGGCAAAAGGTGGTTCCCATGGTGTTACAGACGACCCTCAGGGCGTTTCCCTTCCTCGTTCTGGCCGCCTTGCCAGCCCATGCCAACCCGGCCACGCCGGAGGGTGCCGCCCGCCTGACCGCCGCCTTCCAGACCTATCTGGGCCAGACCCCGGGCGTGGTGACGGTGCTGCCGCAGGGCGAGAGCTACGGCGTGACGCTGGATTTCACACCGCTGATCACCAAGGGCGATGCAGCCAAGTTCAGCGCCGAAATCAGCCCGCAGCAGATGGTTCTGACCGATCAGGGCGACGGGCTTTGGGGGGTGACTCAGGATCAGCCGATGACGTTTCAGGTCTCGATTCCCGGGCAGTTGGACCTGAAGGGCCGTATCGCCGCGATCAAGTCCAGCGGCACGTTTGATGAAAAACTGGCCACCTTCCGCCAGCAAAGCATCGACATGACCGACATGGTGATGGATCAGACCATGGTGACCGACGGCCAGGTATCGACCGTCAACTACACGCTCGCCTCGGGGCATTTCGAGACCACGGCGACGCCATCTGCGGTGACCGGCGTCGATCTGGTGGCGCGCTATACCATTGAAAAGCTTTACGAAAAGATCGTGCAGCCGTTGGGGATCGACGACACCACGATGATGGATGTCACCGTCACCGGCAGTTCGATCAGCAGCGAAACCACGGCGACGGCGATGCAGATCGAGGGCATCTATCAACTGGTCGCCTGGGCGGTGGCGCATCCCTCGCCCGAGGCCATGCAGGCCGATCAGGCCGGGCTGAAAACCCTTCTGGGGTCGGCCATGCCGCTGTGGAAAAACCTGAACGGCACCTCGACGATCAACACCGTCGAGGTGGCCACGCCGATGGGCCGGATCGGTATCGACAAGCTGGCGGTGGCGATTGACATGAACGGCTTTGTCAGCGACGGGCGGTTCAGCGAGGGCTTCACGGTGGCTGGCCTTGCGCTGCCGGACGCGCTGGTGCCCACCTGGGCCAAGGATCTGGTGCCGCGCGATTTCGCGTTTGAAGTCGCCCTGTCGCGGTTCGATCTGGCAGCACCCGCGGCGCTGTTCATCGCCGCTTTCGACATGGCCAAACCCGAGCCGGTGGATGACGCCAAGGGGCAGGAGATGCTGACCGCGCTGATGCCCGAAGGCGTGGTGGATATCGCGCTGTCGCCGGGCAATGTCGCCTCGCCGCTTTACGATCTGCGCTACGAGGGCAAGATGTCGGCGGGGCCGGGCGGGGTGCCCACCGGTGCGGCCAGCATCACCCTGACCGGCATGGATCAGGTGACAGCCGCCCTGCAGGCCGCGCCGGACGAGGTCAAGACCCAGGCGATGCCGGTGTTGGCGCTGGTCGGCGGCATGGCGCGGGCGGCCGATGGTGGCGGTCTGGTCTGGAAGATCGACGGCACCACGCCGGGCAAGCTGCTGGTCAACGGCATGGACCTGGCACCGATGCTGGCCCCCGCGCAATGATCGGTATCCGCCGCGACAGCCCCCTCGCACCCGACGTGCTGCCGCTCTTGCAGCGGCACGTCGATCTGATGTGGGCCTCGTCGCCCGCGGAATCGGTGCATGTGCTGGACCCGGCGGCGCTGGCGGTCGAGGGCGTGGCCTTCTACACCCTGCGCGACAAGGGCGAGGTTCTGGGCATGGGCGCGCTGTCGCGCATCGACGCGGGCCACGCCGAGATCAAGTCGATGCATATCGTGGCCGAGGCGCGCGGCCGCGGTCTGGCGCGGGTGCTGCTGACGCATCTTGTGACCGAGGCGCGGGGGTTGGGCTATCGCCGCCTCAGCCTGGAAACCGGGGTCGAGCCGATCTTCGCCGCCGCCCGCGCGCTTTACGCCAGCGCCGGTTTCGAGGAATGTCCGCCGTTTGCGGGTTACACGCTGGACCCCAACAGCATCTTCATGACCCGCGCCCTGTAGCAGCCGCTGTCCTCGGCCCCCGATCATCGACCTTGAAGCCCGCCGCGGCTTGGCCTTACAAGCAGGATCAGCGGTCCCATAGCTCAACTGGATAGAGCAGCCGACTTCTAATCGGCAGGTTGAGGGTTCGATTCCTTCTGGGACCGCCAGTTATCCCGCGACATCGCGCGGCGCTACTTCGGCTCCATCGTGCTGGGCGCACCGCCCTCGAAACGGTTGCCGTGGCGGTAATCGCAGGGCGCTTCCTGCATCTGCAGGTGCAGAAGATCGCCGGTATAGGGATGGGCGCGGGCCAGGTCCTCGTCGAAGTCGATGCCAAGGCCGGGGCCTTCGGGCGGCAGGATGTAGCCGTCTTCCCATTTGATCGTGTGCTTGATCAGTTGCAGATGGAAGGCGCCGCCGGTCTCGATGGTTTCGGCCATCAAGAGGTTGGGGATCGAGGTGGCGAAATGGATGTTGGCGGCCCATTCCACCGGGCCTGCATACAGGTGCGGGGCCATTTCGGCATTGAACACCTCGGCCAGGGCGGCGATTTTCTTCGCCTCCCAGATGCCGCCGACGCGCCCCAGCGCTGGTTGCAGGATCTTGACGCCGCCCGCCCGCAGCAGGGTGCCGAACTCGGCCTTGGTGGTCAGCCGCTCGCCGGTGGCCAAGGGCACATGCACATGCCGCGCCACCTCGGCAAATTCCAGCAGATTGTCGGGCGGGATCGGTTCTTCATACCAAAGCGGGCCGTAGGGTTCCAACGCCTTGCCCAGCCGGATGGCGCCGGGGGTGGTGAACTGGCCGTGGGTGCCGAACAGCAGGTCGGCGCGGTCGCCCACCGCCTCGCGGATTGCCTTGCAGAAGGCAATTGAGCGGGAGATATCCGACATCGCCGGTTCATGGCCGCCGCGGAGGGTGTAGGGGCCGGCGGGGTCGAACTTCACCGCCGTGAAGCCCATGTTGACGAACCGCAGCGCGGCCTCGGCGGCGGCGTCGGGGTCCACCCAGAAATCGGCGGTTTCCTTGCCCGGCTCGGGGTAAAGATAGGTGTAGGCGCGGATGCGGTCGTTCATCTTGCCGCCCAGCAGCGCCCAGACCGGCCGGTTCAGCGCCTTGCCGATTATATCCCAGCAGGCGATTTCAAGGCCCGAGAAGGCGCCCATCACCGTGGGGTCGGGGCGCTGGCTGAAGCCCGCGGAATAGGCGCGGCGATACATCAGCTCGATGTTCTGCGGGTGTTCGTTTGCCATGTGGCGGGCAAACACATCCTCGATCACCGCCGCCATGGCCTTGGGGCCGACGCTGGCGGCATAGACCTCACCGATACCGGTGATACCGCAGGCGGTGGTGAGTTTCACGAAGGTCCAGTAGCGGCCCCCCCAGCCGGGGGCGGGCGGGGCGACGGTGAATATCTCGAGGTCTTTCAGACGCATCTGCTCGGTCCTTCCTGCGGTCGGCAGCCGGGGGTTTCACACCCCCGGACCCCCGTGGGATATTTGGGAACAGATGAGAAGCTAGGGGGTGGCAGGGGCGGTGGCGCGCGGGCGGGCGACATGCAGGGTGACGCAAACGAGCATCAGCACCGCCGACAGCAGGAAGGGTGCGCCGGGCGCGTAGAGCGGGGCATCGGGGGCGGTGAAGGCGGCGAAGGTGGTGGTCATCACCAGGGGCGAGGTGAACATGGCGATGGCGTTCAGCGAGGCCAGCACGCCCTGCACCTCGCCCTGCGCATCGGCGGGGGCGGCGCGGCTGGCGAGGGCCTGCAGCGACGGCGTGACGGTGCCGCCAAATGCGGTGATCGGGGTGATCATCAGTGCGATGGCGGGCGAGGTGACCAGGC
The DNA here is from genome assembly GCF_000176015.1 of Rhodobacter ferrooxidans. Lineage (GTDB taxonomy): Bacteria > Pseudomonadota > Alphaproteobacteria > Rhodobacterales > Rhodobacteraceae > Pseudorhodobacter_B > Pseudorhodobacter_B ferrooxidans. The sequence goes on from NZ_ACYY01000006.1 coordinate 171,552, forward strand.
CAAGGGCTGTCAGGGTGACGATATCGACCCACATGCCGTAATGCGCCGCCCGATGCTCGCCAAAGCGGCGGATCGTGGGGCCTACCAATAGGGCCTGACCTGCCGCGAAACACACGCCATAGACGGCCAGCGAGACGCCGACCATTCTGCTATCCCAGCCAAAGCGCGCCTGGCCCCAGAAGGCCCAGATCGCCGGATAGACGTTCATGGCGATGCCGAGGATCAGAAAGCAGATCAGGGTGCGGCGCACGCCGGGCAGGCGGCTGACGGCGCGCAGCGCGCCCAAGGGGTTGGCGCGCGACCACTGAAAGGCGCGGCGGGTGGCGTCGGTCACGGTTTCGGGCAGCACCAGCAGGCCGAACAGCAGGTTCGCCCCGGCAAGGCCTGCGGCGGCGAAAAACGGCGCGCGGGTGTCGATGCCGGCCAGCACGCCACCCAGCAACGGCCCCAGCACGAAGCCCACACCGAAGCAGGCGCCGATCAGGCCGAAGCGGGCGGCGCGTTTCTCGGGCGGGGTGATGTCGGCGATGAAGGCCACGGCGGTGGCATAGGTGGCGGTGGTGATGCCGCCGATGATCCGGGTGATCAGGATCAGCGTGATGGTCGGCGCCAGCGCCATCACCAGATAGTCCACCGACATGACCGCCAAGGATATCAACAGGATAGGGCGGCGGCCAAAGCGGTCTGATAGCGCGCCGATCACCGGGCCGAACAGGAACTGCATCACCGCGAACGAAGTTGCGAGGGTGCCGCCCCACAGCGCCGCTTGCGCCAGATTGCCGCCGGTCACCTCGCGGATCAGGTCGGGCATCACCGGAAAGATGATGCCGATGCCGATGGTATCAAGGCAGACCGAGATCAGGATGAAGATCAGGGCAAGGCTTTCGCGCGATTTGCTCATGGGGTGCCTAGGGTTGCGGCGATGTCGATCAGGCGCTGCGCCAGGGCTTGCGGTGCGGCGAAGAACGGCGAATGGCCGGTGGACAGGGTGGTGACCTGGGCGGCGGGCCAGCCTGCGGTCATGGATTGTTGAAACGCGGGCGGGATGGCGCGGTCTTGGGTGCAGCGGATGTAGTGCCGTGGCAGCGATTGCGAGGCGGTGGTCAGGGTGATCGGGGTTTCCTGCGGGGCGATGGGTTCGGGGCCGAGCCTGGCCATGGCCAGGGCGACAGCCTCGGGTGGGCAGTCGTGGTAGAATTTGTCTTTGATCTTCGTGGGTTCGAAGGCGAAGCTTGCGCGATCCTTGCTGACGCGGAAAGCGCCCTCCAGCGGTTGGCTTGGCCAGGCGCGGCGCATTTCGGCCAGCGACTGGCCCGAGCGGGGGACATAGGCGCAGAGATAGACCAGTGCTGCGATCTTTTCCGGCGCACGCTCGGCAGCGGCGGTGATCGGGTAGCCGGCCATCGAATGGCCGACCAGAATGACCGGATCGGTGATCGCCGCGACAATGGCTTGGGCGTAGAGGTCGAGGGTCACTTGCGCCATCGGGGTCTGGTCCGGACCGTGCGCGGGCAGGTCGATGGCGCGGGCTTGATGTGCGGAATTGTTGAGAAATGGCAAGATAGCTTCCCAGCACCAAGCGCTGTGACAGGAGCCGGAGATGAGAAGGAATTGCGCCATTATCGAGAAAATCTGCGTGGAATCGAGTTGGCTCTGACGAACGGAGTCCGGCAAAGATTTCTCGAGATGAAACCAGAAAATGTTCGATTATGAAAAGTGTGATCAAACATGACCAATCGCCTCCAGAAAGCCGGTCAGGGCGGCTGCGGTGGCTTCGGGGGCCTCGATGCCGGGCAGGTGGCCGACACCGCGCAGCAGTTGGAACCGGCTGCCAAGGATCAGGTCGGCGGTTTCGCGCACGAGGTCCGGTGGGGTGGAGCCGTCTTCCGACCCCGCCAGCGCCAGTGTCGGCAGGGTCAGCCGGGCGGTGGTCTGGTAGAAATCGCTTCCCGCGATGGCGTGCGCGCAGCCGATATAGCCCTGCGGGTTGCAGCGGTTCAGCAGGTCGCGCCAGGGGGCGTCCAGCCCCGCCGCGCGGAAGCGGCGCGAGAACCAGCGTTGCATGGTGGGTTCGGCAATCGCCGCCATCCCGCCGGCCTGCACCTTGGCGATGCGGTCCTGCCATTGGCTGGCGATGCCGATGCGGGCGGCGGTGCCGGACAGCATCAGTGCGCGCACCTGATCGAGCCGTTTCACCGCCAGCCCCTGCGCCACCAGCCCGCCGATCGACAGCCCGACAAAGACGCAATCGCGCACAGCCAGATGATCCAGCAACCGCTCGGCATCACGCACCAGCGCGCCCATGGTGTAGGGCGGCGCGGGCACGTCCGATCCGCCATGGCCGCGCAGGTCGTAGCGGATCAGCCGCAAGGACCCGGGCAGCAGCGGCATCACCGCGTCCCAGATCGTCAGGTCCAGCCCCAGCGCGTGGGTGAACACCACCGCCGGGCCAGCGGCCGCGCCGTCGATGCGGTAGTTCAGGCGCAGGTCGGGCAGGTAGGCCAGCGGCATCGGCTACACCGGAAAACGGGAAAGGGCGGTGGCAAAGGTCGCGGCATCGACATTGCCGCCGGTGGCGACGGCAATCACGTCCGGGCCGCTGATCTGGTCGGGCAGGAATAGCGCGGCGGCCAATGCCACGGCACCGCCCGGCTCCAGCACCAGTTTCAGCCGGGAAAACGCCAGTGCCATGGCGTGCAGGGCCTGATCGTCACTCACCACCAGACCGGGGCCACAAAGGCGTCGCAGGATGGGAAAGGTCAGCTTGCCGGGTTCCGGCGTAATGATGGCATCGCAGATCGAGCCGGTCAGCCGGGCGTTGCGTTGCGGCACCCCTAGGGCCAGACTGCGGGCGGTATCGTCAAAGCCTTCCGGCTCGCAGGGGCGGGCGCGAAAGCCGGTGCCCTCCAGCGCCAGGGCGATGCCAGCGGTCAACCCGCCACCGCCGCAGCACACCAGAACGTCTGCCTTTTCAATGGCTTCGGCGGTGGCCTGCTGGGCAATCTCCAGCCCGCAGGTGGCTTGCCCTGCAATCACCTGCGCGTCGTCGAAGGGCTTGATCAGGCTGAGGCCACGCGCCGCGGCCAGGCCCGAGCCGATGGCATCGCGGTCCTCGGTGGCGCGGTCATACAGCACCACCTCGGCGCCCAAAGCGCGGGTGTTGGCGATCTTCAGGCGCGGCGCGTCGGCGGGCATGACGATGACGCAGGGCGCGCCGTGGCGGGCGGCGGCCAGCGCCACACCCTGCGCATGGTTGCCCGAGGAATAGGCGATCACGCCCCGCGCCAGCGCCTCCGGCGCAAGTGCGGACACCGCCGCCCAGCCGCCGCGGGCCTTGAACGATCCGGTATGTTGCAGACATTCGGCCTTCACCCAGACCCGGCGCCCGGCGATCTGGTCCAGAAACGGCGAGGACAGCAAGGGCGTGCGCCGCACATGGCCGTGCAACCGGGCGGCAGCGGCGCGGATCATCGCAAGGTCGGTCATGCCAGAGACCCAAGGAAAGTCGCAATCAGATCAAGGCTTTCCGGCTCGTCCAGAAACGGGATATGCGCCCGGCCCGGCACTTCGGCAAAGGCCATGTCGGGACGGCGGCGGCGCATCTCGGCCACCGTCTCGCGCGACAGCAGATCAGAATTGGCCCCCCGCAGCAGCGCCAGCGGCACCCCGGCGCAGGCGTCGAACAGCGGCCAGAGGTCGGTTTCCGGCCCCTGAAACCCGGTCAGAAACGCCTCGCGCAGCGCCGGGTCATAGGTGATCTTCAGCCCGGCCTCGGTCTGCAGATAATGCAGCCGCGCTTCCTCCAGCCAGCGGCTTGCAGGCACGCCGTCAAATCCGGCCATGTTGCGCGGCAAGGCCTCGGCCAGTTCGGCATGGGTTTTCGCCCGCGGATTGCGGCCCACATAGTCGAAAATCCGCTCCAGCCCGGCGCGTTCGATCTTCGGGCCGATGTCGTTCAGGCACAACCCCAGCATCCGCCCCGGCGCCATCGCCGCAAGCACCATGCCGATCATCCCCCCGCGCGAGGTGCCCAGCACCGCCACCTTTCCCACCCCCAGAAGGTCCAGCAACGCCAGCGCGTCCTGCGCCTCTTGCGGCACGGTATAGCTGGCAGCCCCGGTCCAGGAACTGCCGCCGCGCCCGCGATAATCCATGCGGATCAGCCGCAAGGGCGGCAGGTGCGGCGCCAGATAGTCAAAATCGCCCATGGTGCGGGTCAGGCCGGGCAGGCACAGCAGCGCCATGCCGCTGCCTTCGTCGCGGTAGGCCAGCCGCGCACCATCCTTGGTTGTGAAAATCTGGGTCATCGGCTGCATCCTGTGGGTCTGCCGCGAAAGTGGCACAGCGCACGTGAAGGTGAAAGGGGCTGCCGCCACGCCAAGGCTTGCCGGGGCGGCTGTCAGCGCATAAACCCGGTCGCGGAACCCGAGGAGCAGAAAACCACATGTCCAGAAGCATGGCCCGCGGGCTGGAGACCAAGGAAGAGCGTCCGACCTCGCGCAAGGTCGGCGCCCTGCGCGGGCTGATGCCGTTTCTGGCCCCCTACCGGACGCTGACCACCGCGGCGCTGGTGGCGCTGGTTCTAACGGCGGCGATCAGCCTGATCCTTCCCCTGGCGGTGCGCCGGGTGGTCGATGGCTTTGCCGCCGACAATGCATCGCTGCTGGACCAGTATTTCGCCGCCGCTTTGGTGATTGCCGCCCTGTTGGCGCTTGGCACCGGCCTGCGCTACTATCTTGTCACCCGGCTGGGCGAGCGGGTGGTGGCCGATATCCGCCGCGCGCTGTTTGATCGGGTCATGGGCATGAGCCCTGCGTTTTTCGAACGCATCCTGACTGGCGAGGTTCTTAGCCGCCTGACCACCGACACCACGCTGATCCTGTCGGTGATCGGCACCTCGGTATCGGTGGCGCTGCGCAACCTGTTGCTGCTGGTCGGCGGCATGGCCTTCCTGATGTTCACCTCGGCCAAGCTGACCGGCCTCGTGCTGCTGATCGTGCCGGCCGTGGTGATCCCGATCATCGTGCTGGGCCGCCGCTTGCGGGTGCTGAGCCGCGAGAATCAGGACTGGATCGCGGCGTCTTCGGGCAATGCCTCGGAGGCCTTGCTGTCGGTGCAGGCGGTGCAGGCCTTCACCAACGTCGATCGCGCCCGCGCCACCTTTGGCAATGTCACGGAAAAATCCTACGAATCTGCGAAAAAGCGTATCGGCACGCGGGCGCTGATGACGGTGATCGTGATCTTTCTGGTGTTCACCGGCATTGTCGGCGTGCTGTGGATCGGCGCGCGTGACGTGCGCGATGGCACCATGAGCCCGGGCCAACTGGTGCAGTTCCTGATCTATGCGGTGATGGTTTCCGGCGCCGTGGGGGCGCTGTCGGAAATCTGGGGCGAGATTCAGCGGGCTGCCGGGGCGACCGAGCGGCTGGTGGAGCTGCTGCACACCGTCGATCCGGTGCAAGACCCGGCGCAACCCCGCGCCCTGCCGCGGCCGGTGCGTGGCGAGATCAGCTTTGAGGGCGTGCATTTCCAATACCCGGCCCGCCCCGGCGTCTCGGCGCTGGACGGGGTCGATCTGCATGTGATGCCCGGCGAGACCGTCGCCTTGGTCGGGCCTTCGGGGGCTGGCAAGACCACCATCCTGCAACTCTTGCTGCGGTTCTACGACCCGCAACAGGGCGCTGTGAAACTGGACGGCATTGATCTGCGCGAGATGTCCCGCGGTGATTTCCGCCGCGCCATGGCGCTGGTGCCGCAAGACCCGGTGATCTTTGCGGCCTCGGCGCGCGAGAACATCCGCTTTGGCCGCCCCGACGCCACCGATGCCGAGATCGAGGCCGCCGCCCGCGCCGCCGCCGCGCATGATTTCCTGGCCGCACTGCCGGAAGGCTATGACACCTACGTGGGCGAGCGTGGCGTGATGCTGTCGGGCGGCCAGAAGCAGCGCGTGGCCATCGCCCGCGCCATCCTGCGCGATGCCCGCGTGCTGGTGCTGGACGAGGCCACCTCGGCGCTGGATGCCGAAAGCGAGCGGCTGGTGCAGGCGGCGGTCGAACGGCTGTCCGAAGGCCGCACCACCATCGTGGTGGCGCACCGTCTGGCCACGGTGAAACGCGCTGACCGCATCGTGGTGTTCGATCAGGGCCGCATCGTCGCCACCGGCACCCATGACGCGCTGGTGGCCGAAGGCGGGCTTTACGCGCATCTGGCCAAGCTGCAATTCACCGACGGGCTGATCTAGCCGCGCTGCCTTGGGCTTCTTCTCTGCGAAAATATCCCAGGGGTCCGGGGGCAGCGCCCCCGGCGCGTTCCGCGTTCCCGTCCCAAGGGGGAAATCCCCGCTGCTTTTCCCCCCCAATACCCGCACCTTTCTGACGCTGCGGAAAATCCGCGCGGTTTTCCTTGCCCCATGCGGCAAAACTCCGCATCCTTGGCACTAACGATACCCCGCGCCGAACGCGGGGGCTGGGGAGGAGACACCATGGGAAGTTTCGCCACGCTGGGCGATCTGAAGGCGATTGAAGCCGCGGCCCCATGGGCCGAGCGCGGTATTCCGCCGACGATGTATCAGTTCCTGACCGAGACGAAAAACCGCCACGGCGACCGCCCGGCGGTGTCGTTCCAGTTGCAGTCGGGCGCCGACGATCCGGCGAAAACCCTGACCTGGGCCGAATTGCATGGCCGCGTGACGCAAGCCGCCAACCTGTTCCGCAGCCTTGGTGTCGGTGAAAAGGATGTGGTGGCCTTTGTGCTGCCGAACTCGCTTGAAACCGTGATCACCCTGCTGGGCGGGGCGGTGGCGGGCATCGTCAACCCGATCAACCCGCTGCTGGAACCCGAACAGATCAGCGCCATCCTGCGCGAGACCGGCGCGAAAGTGGTGGTGACGCTGAAGGCCTTTCCCAAAACGGAACTGGCGCAACGCGTGGGCGAGGCGGTGAAATTCGCGCCCTCGGTGCGCACTGTGGTCGAGGTCGATCTGGTGCGCTACCTGACGCCGCCGAAAAGCTGGATCGTGCCGCTGATCCGGCCGAAAAACCCGGTCAGCCATGTCGCCAACACCAAGTGCTTTCATGTCGAGATGAAGAAACACTCGGCCGAGCGCCTGAGTTTCACCGACAACCCGACCGACCGGATTGCCGCCTATTTCCACACCGGCGGCACCACCGGCATGCCGAAAGTGGCGCAGCACAAGGTGTCGGGGATGATCTACAACGGCTGGCTGGGTGCCACGCTGATGTTCCAGCCCAGCGACGTGGTGATGTGCCCGCTGCCGCTGTTTCATGTGTTCGCGGCCTACCCGGTGCTGATGTCGATGATCGCCTCTGGCGCGCATCTGGTGCTGCCGACGCCCGCGGGCTATCGCGGCGACGGTGTGTTCGACAATTTCTGGAAGCTGATCGCGCGCTGGAAATCGACCTATGTGATCACCGTGCCGACGGCGCTGGCGGCGCTGATGCAGCGGCCGATCAACGCCGACGTCAGCACCCTGCGCGGGGTGTTTTCAGGCTCCGCGGCGCTGCCGATCGAGCTTTACAACCGGTTCGAGAAAGCCACCGGCGTGCAGATCATCGAAGGCTACGGGCTGACCGAATGCACGTGCCTCGTGTCGATCAACCCGCCGGACGGGGTGAAGAAGATCGGCTCGGTCGGCTTGCCCTTCCCCTATACCACGGTGCGGATCCTGCACACCAATGGCGATGGCGAGGTGCTGCGGGAATGTGGGGTGGATGAGGTGGGCGAGATTTGCGTCTCGAACCCCGGGGTGCTGGAAGGCTCGACCTACACCGAGGTGGACAAGAACCGCGGGCTGTTCGCTGAGGGGCGGTTTCTGCGCACTGGCGATCTGGGGCGGATGGACGGCGATGGCTATCTGTTCATCACCGGTCGGGCCAAGGATCTGATCATCCGCGGTGGCCACAACATTGATCCGGCGGTGATCGAAGAGGCGATGATCGGCCACGAGGCGGTGTCTTTCGTCGGCGCCATCGGCCAACCCGATGCTTTCGCAGGCGAATTGCCCTGCGCCTATGTCGAGCTGGTCGGCGGGGCGACGGTCACTTCGGAGCAGTTGATGGACTATGCCAAGCTGCATATCCGCGAACGCGCGGCGGTGCCCAAGCATATCGAGGTGCTGGACGAGTTGCCGAAAACCGCGGTGGGCAAGGTGTTCAAGCCCGACCTGCGCCGCCGCGCCATCATCCGGGTCTATGACGCGGCGCTGACCGAGGCGGGTTTGCCGGTGCGGGTGGCGGCGGTGGTCGAGGACAAGAAACGCGGGCTGGTGGCAAAGCTGACCCGCGCGCCGGGGGTCGAGGATGCGGCGGTGACGGCGGTGCTGGGCAGCTTTACCGGGCCGTGGGATTGGGCCTGAGCGCCGGGGGAGGGGCTGTCTGCCCCTCCCCCGGACCCCCACCCCCGAGGATATTTTTGAACAGATGAAAGGGTTCAGGTTTCCAGCCAGATGGTGACCGGGCCGTCATTGGTCAGCGACACGCGCATGTCGGCGCCGAAGCTGCCGTTGGCGGTGGCGATGCCTTCGGCCTGCATTCTGGTGGTGAAGTAGGTGTAGAGGTCGCGGCCACGGTCGGGGGCGGCGGCGGTGGAAAAGCCGGGGCGGTTGCCGCGGCTGGTATCGGCGGCCAGGGTGAACTGGCTGACAATCAGCGCCGCGCCGCTGGTGTCTTTCAGCGACAGGTTCATCTTGCCCGCGGCATCCTTGAAGATGCGCAGTTTGGCGATTTTCGCGGCGAGTTGGTCAGCCTGCGCCTCGGTATCGCCCTGCATGGCGCAGATCAGGATCAAGAGGCCGGGGCCGATTTCACCGATGGTCTGGCCATCGACCGCCACTGCAGCCTGGCTGACGCGCTGGATAAGGGCGCGCATTTAAAGCTCGTGGACCCAGGGCGGGTTGGCACCGGGGCGGCTGACGGTGATGGCGGCGGCGCGGGTGCCAAGTGACAGGGCGGCATCCAGCGTGGCGTCTGGCAGGGCAGCAAGTGCGGGTTTGGTCAGCGCGCCTGCGGCATGTAGCGCGGCCAGCACGCCGGCGTTGAAGGTGTCACCGGCGCCGACGGTATCGGCCACCTTGACCGGGCTGGCGGCGACAAAGCGGTCTTGCGTGGCGGTGATGGCGCGGGCGCCTTTGGCGCCTTCGGTCAGGAACAACAGGCGCGGGCCGGTGGCAAGGATTTGCCGCGCCAGGGTGACCGGATCACCGGCGCCTTGAAGCCAGTGCAGGTCTTCGTCGCTGAGTTTCACGATGTCGGCGCGGGCCATCATCCGCGCGATGCGGGCGCGGTAGGGGCCCTGGTCGGTGATGAAGCCGGGGCGGATGTTGGGGTCGATCATGGTGACGCGGGTCGGGGCCTCGCGGGCCTGCAGCGCGTCATAGGTGCTGGCGGCGGGGTCGTTGACCAGGGAGATGCCGCCGAAGAACAGGGTGGTGACCGCAGGTGGCAGGTTGGGCAGGTCGGTCAGGGCCAGCATGCGGCCAGCGGTATTCTCGTCATAGAAGGCATAGGTGGCCTGGCCGTTCACCAGTTTCACGAAGGCCACGGTGGTGGGGCGAGGCGAGCGGGCGCAGAAGCTGGTATCGACCTTCGAGGCCTCCAGCGTCTGCGTCAGAATCTCGCCCAGCATGTCGGTGGACAGGCCCGAGAAGAACCCCGCCGGGGCGCCAAGGCGGCCCAGGGCGATGGCGGTGTTGAACACCGCGCCCCCGGCGTAGGGCGCGAAGGCGGGTTCGCCCTCGGTGCTGGTGCGGGGCAGCATGTCGATCAGGGCTTCGCCGCAGCTGAGGATCATCGGGGCCATCCGGGTTAGTTGCATGGGCTTTCTAGCCGATGCCGGGGGGGGCGCGCAATCGGCTGCGGGAATCGCCGCGATTGCGCGCGGCTCAGGCCTTGGTGAAATACGGCGCGAGGTTCGCCCGCACCCGGTCCAGCGGCGTGGCACCGCTGCTGTCGGGCACGAAGGTCTGGCCGGTGATCGCCTGATAGGCGTCGATATAGACCTGAGCTGTGGCGGCGATCATCTCGGCCGGAATCTCGGGGATCGGGTCGTGGTAGGGGTCGCAGCGGGCGGCCACCCAGGAGCGGATCACGTCCTTGTCGAAGCTGGGCGGGCGGCTGCCGTTGGCGAAGGCCTCGGCGTAGCCCGAAGCGATCCAGTAGCGCGAGCTGTCCGGCGTGTGAATTTCATCGGCCAGCTTGATGGTGCCTGCGGCGTCGGTTCCAAACTCGTATTTGGTATCCACGAGGATCAGCCCGCGTTTGGCGGCGATCTGCTGGCCGCGGGCGAACAGCGCCAGCGAGACGGCGGCCACCTCGTCCCATTGCGCCTGGGTCAGCAGGCCTTGCGCCACGATTTCCGTGGCGGTCAGCGGCTCGTCATGGCCGCCGTCGAAGGCTTTCGAGGTGGGGGTGATGATCGGCGCGGGCAGGGCCTGATTGTCGCGCAAGCCGTCGGGCAGGCTATGGCCATACATCTGCCGCGCCCCCTGCTTGTAAAGCGTCAGCACCGAGGTGCCGGTGGTGCCCGCAAGGTAGCCGCGCACCACAATCTCCACCGGCAGGATGGTCAGATGCTCGCCGATCACCACGTTGGGGTCGGGATAGGACAGCACATGGTTGGGGCAGATATCGGCGGTCCGGTCGAACCAGAACCGCGCCACTTGCGTCAGCACCTGGCCCTTCCACGGGATCGCCGCCAGAATCCGGTCGAAGGCCGAGATGCGGTCCGAGGAAATCAGGATGCGGCGCGGGCCGTGGGTGGCGTCGGCGGGCAGGTCGTAGCAATCGCGCACCTTGCCGTAATAGGGGTTCGGCAGTTCGGCGATATGGGCGTGGTCGAGGACACGGGAAAGGTCGGGCATCGGCAGCCTCCGCAGGGTTGCCCGTTCTATCGGGCGGGGCGGCGGCGGAGTCAACCATGCCCGGCCGCTCTTCAAGCCCGCCGGGCTTTCATCGCTGTGCCTGCGGCTTCATCTGTTCCTAAATATCCCCCGCGGAGCGTCTGGCGGAAAGGCCGGGAGCCTCCGGCGGGGATATTTGAAAACAGATGAAAGCCCGGGTCAGTGCTGCTGCATCTGGTAAAGATAGGCGAGGCCACCTGCCACGATCAGGCCGAAGATCACGGTGAAGGTGATCTTCCAGGCCGACCAGGGGCGCTCGCCCTGCACGCGGCCGGTCTGGCCGTTGACCACGAAGCGGTAGGTCTTGCCGCGGTATTTGTAGGCGGCCATCCAGATCGGCAGCAGGACATGCTTGAAGGTCTCGGCGGCATAGTCGGTCTCGACCTGCTCGACCCGCTGTTCGTCGCCGCCGATGTCTTGGCGGGCATCCTCGCGGATCACCTGTTCCATTACCTCGCGGGCGATCATCTGGCCATCGGCCAGCCCGACGGTATAGCCTTCGGCGGTGAAACCGGCCAGAAAATCCGGGTTGTAGGGCACCAGAGCGCCCAGATCCCAGGGTGCCAGCGCGTCGGTATAGCTGCGCGGCAGCGACTGGCTGGCCAGCACCAGCACGTCATCGAAGGCACGCGCCACCCGGCCCGACACCGGCGACCAGGCGGTGTGGCGCACCTGCTCCTGCCGGGTCTCGTGGCGGCCATTGACCATGACGCTGACGGTGCGGGTGGTGTAGTAATAGGTGCCGCGCTGGCCGCGATAGCGGCTTTGGGTGTCGGCGTCGAAGGTCCAGTAGGGCACATAAAGCCCGGCCAGTGCGCGGCCCTTGCGGGCGTATTCCACCAGCCCGTTGGGGGCGAACCACAGCCGCCCCAGCCAGCGCACCATCGCGGCGCGGGCTTGCGGTTCGCGCAGCGCGAAGGGGATCAGCGCCTGCGGCTTGATCTGGCGGTGGCTGCCGGTGCCAATCGCCACTGGCGTGGCGCAGAACGGACATTCCATCGCATGGGTGGCGCCCTGAAACTCGACCAGCGCGCCGCAGGACGGGCAGGGGGTGGATTGCACCTCCTCCATCGCCGCCACTGGCAGATCGTCGCGCAGGCCGCGGGCAAGGTCCAGCTCGCCCAGGGCCTTGACCCGCGACCAGGGGTTCTGCGGGATCGACTGGCTGTGGCCGCAATGATCGCAGACCAGTTCGGTCTGGCCCGGCGCGAACCGCAGGTCGGCGCCGCACTGCTCGCAGGGCCAGCGGCGTTCGTCGCCCCGTTTTCCCAAGGACTTACACTCCGGGTGGTGGCGGCGGCACGGCGTCGAACAGGCGCGCAAGGTCGGTGTCGGCGGCCAGCTTCCAGCCATCCTGCCCGGCGGTCCAGACGTGGCTGGCGCGGGTCAGCCCGCCCGAGGCTGCCAGTGCCGCAAGGTCGGTTTCCGAAAACGGCCCCTTGGTGGCGCCGTTTTTCCGCCACATGCCAGGACTTGCCAGCGGGCGGGGCAGGGGGCGGCGGCGGCGGTGCT